>NZ_JBZVWR010000006.1:0-1208476 GCF_058629155.1 Devosia sp. MDV22-iso42 | reverse complement strand
CAAACCCACTTTGGCACTCAGATGCCGGGAGCGGGAGCCATCCACCTCATCTGCTATTATGAGCAGGACATGGACGAGCACGCCCGGCAGCGCCGCTCAATGGCGCGCGATCTCTGGATTGCCCACGAAACCGGGGGCTTCCACCTGGTCTACCAGGTGCAGAAATCGGTCGCCACCAATCTGGTCACCGGCTATGAGGCCTTGCTGCGCTGGGACCGGCCCGGCCATGGCCTGGTGCCGCCCGCCGACTTCATTCCCGTGGCGGAGGAAAGCGGCGCCATCAGCGCCATCGGTGCCTGGGTGCTGCATACCGCCTGCAAGGACGCCGCCGCCTGGCCGGAAGCCCACAAGGTTGCCGTCAATATATCGGGCGTGCAGCTCGGCCAGATCGAACTGGTGGAAACCGTGCGCGACGCCCTGCTGCAGAGCGGCCTGGCGCCGTCCCGCCTCGAACTGGAGGTGACCGAGACCTCGATCATCGCCGACAAGCAGCGCGCCCTGCATATGCTGCGCCAGATCAAGGCGATGGGCGTCTCGATCGCCATCGACGATTTCGGCACCGGCTATTCCTCGCTCGACACGCTGCGCAGCTTCCCCTTCGACAAGATCAAGATCGACCGCTCCTTCATGACCTCGGTCGACCACAACGACCAGTCGCGCGCCATCGTGCGGGCCATTCTGGCGCTGGGGCAGAGCCTGTCCATGCCGGTGCTGGCCGAGGGCGTCGAGACGGCCTCCCAGCTCGCCGTGCTGCGCGCCGAGGGCTGCACCGAAGCGCAGGGTTTCCTGCTGGGGCGGCCGGGGGCCATGACCTGGAGCAGCGCCGAAATCGCCGGCCTGCCCAGCGCTCAGATCACGCCCTTGCGGTCCCTGAACCGGCGCTGATAGTCGGGGTCGTAGAGCGCGCTGTCGCGGAAATTTTCGGCGCTCAGGGTGCGGCCGACAAAGATGATCGCCGTGCGCTCCACCCGATCGGCGGCGAAGGTTTCCACGATACTGCCCAGTGTGCCGCGGATGATTTTTTCGTCGGGCCAGGAGGCATGGAAGACGATGGCGACCGGGCAGTCGGCGCCGTAATGCGGCGTGAGCTCGTCCACCACCCGATCGAGCGCGTGAATGGCCAGGTGAATGGCCAGCGTTGCCCCGGTGGCGCCGAAGTCGGCCAGGGTTTCCCGTTCCGGCATGGCCGAGGCGCGGCCGGAAATCCGGGTCAGCACCAGGCTTTGCGCGGTGGCGGGCAGGGTCAGCTCGCGGCCCAAGGCCGCGGCGGCGGCGGCAAAGGCCGGCACGCCGGGGGTCAGCGTATAGGGAATGGCGAGGGCATCGAGCCGGCGCATCTGCTCGGCCACGGCGCTCCACATGGATAGATCACCCGAATGCAGCCGTGCCACATCCTGGCCAGCCGCCTGGGCGGCGACATATTCGGTCTCGATTTCGTCGAGCGACATTGGCGCGGTATCGACCAGCCGCGTGCCGGGACCGCACCAGGCCAGCATGTCCGGCGGCACGATGGAGCCGGCATAGAGGCAGACCGGGCAAGCCTGCAGCAGCTTCATGCCGCGCACGGTGATGAGGTCGGCGGCGCCCGGACCGGCGCCGATGAAATGGACCTTCATGGCTTGCTCCAGACCCATTGGGTGATCGGCATGGACGGGCGCCAGCCGGTCATGCTGCCCACGGCGTCGGCGCGGGCAATGGCGATGCGGGTGAGGCTGCCACCCAGTTCGGCATGGCGGGCCAGCAGCAGCGCTTCGAGCTCGAGTGTGACCGCATTGGCCACCAGCCGCCCGCCCGGCCGTAGCGCAGCGATGGCGGCATCGAGCACGCCCGGATCGGAGCCGCCGCCACCGATGAAAATGGCATGGGGCGGGGGCAGGCCGCTGAGGGCTTCGGGGGCTTTGCCCACGGTGATGGCCAGGTCCGGCACGCCGAAACTGCCGGCATTGCAGGCGATGCGGGCGGCGCGCTCGGGATCGGCTTCCACGGCCACGGCAGTCAGACTCGGATCGGCCAGCATCCACTCGATGGCCACCGAACCCGAGCCGGCGCCGATGTCCCAGAGGGTTTCGCCGCGGCGGGGGGCGAGGGCGGCAAGGGTCAGCGCGCGGACTTCGCGCTTGGTGATCTGCCCGTCATGTTCGAAGAGGCTGTCAGCCAGGCCCGGCGTCAGCGGCAATACGCGGGCCTGCGGCAGGGCGACGACGCTGATGGCGCAGATATTGAGCGGGTTGATGGTTTCGAGGCCAAAGCTCATGGCCACCTGGCTGCGCACCCGCTCGTCGGGTCCGCCCAGGGCTTCGAGCACGCTGATGATGGAAATGCCGAACCCGGTTTGGGTGAGCAGGGTCGCCAACAGGGTCGGGCCATGCTCGTCCGAGGTCAAGGCCAGGATGCGCGCGCCGGCATGCAGATGCGGGCGGATCAGCTCGAGCGGGCGGCCATGCAGCGACAGCGTCACCACCTCCTGCAAAGGCCAGCCGAGGCGGGCAGCGGCGAGGCTGAAGGAGGAGGGATGCGGAAAAACCGCCATCTGGCTGGCATCGATATGGCGGGCCAGCGTGGCGCCGACGCCGAAATGGAACGGATCGCCCGAGGCCAGCACGCAGACTTTTCGTCCCCGCGCCGCGAGGACCGCGTCGATGGAGGCCGAGAAGGGCGAGAGCCAGGCCTGGCTCTGGCCCGTGATGAGGGACGCGGCCAGCTCGAGATGGCGGGTGCCGCCAAACACCAGCTCGGCCTCGGCAATGGCGGCCTTGGCGGCAGCGCCCAGACCATCGAGTCCATCCTCGCCAATGCCGACGACGGACAGCCAGCTCATTTGGCTTCACCGATCGAGCGGGGCGAATAGACCAGCGGGGGCAGGCCAGGCCGCTCGATGACGCGGGTTTCGGGTGAGCCGATGATGATGCAGGTGGCCATGTCGGCCTTGGCCGGATCGGCATCGGCCAGGGTGACGACGCTGATCGCCTCGTCGGGCCGGCCGGCGGCACGGCCGAAGATCACCGGCGTGGTCCAGGGCAGCACTTCGCGCAGGATGGAAAAGGCGCTGCCCAGCTGCCAGGGCCGGGCCCTGGAAATGGGATTGTAGAGCGCGATGACGAGGCCGGCGCCGGCCACGGCGCGCAAACGGTTCTCGATGACCGTCCAGGGCTTGAGATTGTCCGAGAGCGACATGGCGCAGAAATCATGGCCCAAAGGCGCGCCGGCGCGGGCGGCGACGGCCAGCATGGCGGTGACGCCGGGCACGATGACCAGCTCCAGCGCCCGCCAGGCCGGCGGGCCCGCCTCGATGGCCTCGCAGATCGCTGCCGCCATGGCAAAGACGCCCGGATCGCCGCCGGAGACGACGCAGACCTGCTCGCCCGAGGCGGCGGTCATCAAGGCATCCTTGGCGCGGGCGAGTTCTTCGCGATTGTCCGAGGCGACGCGGCGCTGGTCATCGCGCAGGGTCAGACGATCGAGATAGGGACCATAGCCGAAAAACACATGGCTGGCGGCAATGGCGGCCAGCGCCTCGGGCGTCGCCTGGTCGGGATTGCCGGGACCGGTGCCGACGACAACGAGCTTGCCACTCATGCTGCGCCCTCGGCCACCGGCTTTGTGCGCCAGCCGGGCAGCAGGATCAGCGCGAAATAGGGGGCGATATCGTCGGGCTTGTCGGCCAGCAGCATGGAAAGGCCATTGGCCATGGTGCCGCGCTCGACATAGACGGCGCTGTCGAGCCTGCCGGCGGCGGCAATGGCGCGGCGGATCTTGGCCATGTTGCGGCCCACCTTCATGATGACGGCGCCATCGGTATTGTCGAGGCGGGCGGTGAGATCGGCCTCTTCCAGCGTGCCCGGCAGGACGGCGAGGATATCATCGCCCTGCACCAAAGGCAGGCCGGCCTGCGACCAGCAGCCCGACATGGCGGTGATGCCGGCCACCACCTCGGTGGGGTAGAGGTGGGCCAGCCGCACATGGATATGCATATAGCTGCCGTAAAACAGCGGATCGCCTTCGCTGAGCACGGCCACGGTGCGGCCGGCATCGAGATGGGCGGCGACGCGGGCGGCGGCCTCGGCATAAAAGCCGGCAGTGGCGCTCTTGTAGTCATCGTGGCGCCGGTCGATCTCGGTGGTCACCGGATAGCCGAGCGGCTCTTCGATCTGGCTGGTGATGAGATCGGCGACAATGGCGCGGGCATTGCTGGAATTACCCTTTTTGGCGAAATAGGCGACGACATCGGCGTCCCGGATCGCCCGCACCGCCTTGAGCGTGAGCAGTTCGGGATCGCCCGGTCCCGTGCCGACGCCGATCAGCCTGCCGGTCATATGCCGCTCCTTGCCAGCGCATTGAGCGCGGCGGCCGTCATGGCCGAGCCGCCCAGCCGCCCGCGCACGATGGCATAGGGTACGCCATAGGAATGGCTGGCGAGAGCCGCCTTGGATTCGGCGGCGCCGACAAAGCCCACCGGCATGCCGATGATCGCGGCCGGTTTGGGCGCACCGTCGCGCAGCAGTTCGAGCAGGTAGAACAAAGCCGTCGGCGCATTGCCGATGGCGACGACGGCGCCCTCAAGACGGGGCAGCCAGAGGCGGAGCGCGGCAGCCGAGCGGGTATTGCCGATCTCCGCGGCGATGACCGGCGTCTGCGGATCGCGCAGCGTGCAGAGCACCTCGTTGCTGGCGGGCAGGCGGGCGGCGGTGACGCCACGCGCGACCATTTCGGCATCGCAGAAGATCGGCGCGCCGGCCGCCAGAGCAGCCTGGGCCGCGGCAACAAAGCCGGGGCCGAATTCGAAATGCTGCGCCGCCTCGACCGCGCCGGCAGCGTGGATCATGCGGATAGCGAGCTCCGCCTCCGCCGGCGCAAAGGCCGACAGATCCGCTTCGGCGCGGATAATGGCGAAGGACTGCCGGTAAATGGCGTCGCCGTCCTTGATATAGTCGTAGTCGATCATCGTCATCCTTGCCGGATGGCTGCGGCCAGAACGGACTCGCTGGCGTCCGGGCGCAACACTGACTGTGGCGTATCGCCTGCCGTGCCATCGATGACAAGACCGTAACCGTCGTCCCGCCCGACCAGCGTCAATGCGGCGCGCCGCGGATGGGCGCAGCCCTTGGCGCAGCCCGAGACATGCAGCTGCCGGTCGGCGGGCAAAGCCGGGGCCAGCTTTTCCGCCAGCAGGCGGGCGGGGATATGGCCGGAGGCGCAGCCCATGCTGCCGATGCAGGCGCTGATGCGCAGGCGCGGATCGGCCCGGTCGGTGACAAAGCCGAGTGCCGCCGCATCGCGGGCAAAGGCGGGCGGGGCGTCCAGCGCCAGCAACGCATGCTGCGGCGCCAGGCGGAAGGCGCCAATGCCATGGCGGGCGGCGAGGGCGGCCAGGGCCATGAGGGCGGCGCTGTCGCTGGCGCCAAAGGGCAGGGCAATGCCGCTGGCGGTGCCGCTGCGGCGGGTGAAGCTGCCAATGGGTGGCCGGGTGATTTGCGTCGCCGCCGGACCGGCCGCGACCAGGTCGCTGGCCCGGGCCGTCGGGCCGCGCGCGGCCAGTTCGGAGAGGATGGCAAAGACCGCGGCGGCGGCTTCGTCCGTGCTCAGGCTGGCCTGTTTCTGGTCGGCCAGTGCCAGCACCCAGCTTTCGGCGGTGCTGGCGGTAAGGCGGATATCGGCCTTGAGCGCGGCGCGGCTGAGCTGGCCCATGCCATCGACCACCACGGTGACCTTGGGGCCGAGCCGCTCGCCCAGCGGCGCGGCCAGAGCGCGGATCGTGGCGGCCAGGGGGCGCGGGTCGGCCAGCTCGGTGGGATCGTCGCCGGCCAGAGGCGGGGTCTCGACCACGAGGCCGGTCTCGATCTCGACCACGGCGCGCACCGCATTGGCAAAGGGGGACGTGCTGGCCGCGGTGAGGCCGCGCACCTGCAGATTGCCGCGCGCGGTGACTTCCACCAGACCATTGCCATGCAGCGCGGCGAGACGGGCGATCTCGCCCAGTTGCGCCGGGGTCAGCATTCCTTCGGCGACGCGCAGCCGGGCGAGGAGGCCATCGCCGGTCTGCATTGGCGCCTCCAGCGTCGGACAGGCGCCGCGCCGGCTGGGGGCAAGGGGAAGAGCTTGGGACATGTGCAGTGGTTTAGCCCATTGCAGCGGGCGGGGGAATATCCGCTTTGCCCGCTAATCCGCCTGGCGCAGCAGATAGGTGTCCATGATCCAGCCATGCCGGGCGCGGGCGGCCTGGCGGGTGGCGACGATTTGCTCGCGTACATCGCCCAGGCGGCCCGAGATCGTGATCTGGTCTGGCGTCCCCAGATAGGCGCCCCAGAAGATCCAGAGGTCGGGATCGGCCTCGGTGAACGCCGTCTGGCCGTCGAGCATGACCACGGTGTCGTCCCTGACCGGCCCGAGGCGCCGTCCGGTGGTGATCAGCACCGGCTCGCCGATGCGGTTGAGCGCAATGCCATGGGCGGCGGTCAGCGCCTGCACCGACGTGATGCCGGGGATGATCTCCATGGCAAAGTCCCGGCTGGCGCGCAGGCGCTCGAGAATGCGGATGGTTGAATCGTAGAGCCCCGGATCGCCCCAGACGAGGAAGGCGCCATGGCCGTGCTCGGGAACAGCGTCGAGCAGGGTGCCGAACAGCTGCGCCAGCGCTGCGTGCCAGGCGTCGACCCCGGCAGCATAATCGGGATGGGCCGCATCGCGCTGCGGCACGTCATAGGAGAGGGTACGGCTGGCCGGATTGGTGACATGGCGGGCGATGATGTCGCGGCGCAGCTCGGCCAGGTCGGCCTTGCGCGCCCCCTTGTCGGGGATGAACAGCACATCGGCGCGGTTGAGCGCGTTGATGGCCTGCATGGTGATGTGCTCGGGATGGCCGGCCCCGATGCCCACGACGAGAACTGTCTTCATGGCTGGCGTTCTGCCCCAGGGCAGGGGCGTTGACAAGCGGTGCGTCCTTCTGTATTAAACCAATCAGTATTATACAAAATGGTAGAATAAAAGTGTCCGACCCGCTGAGCGCCACTCTGACCGCCCTTGCCGATCCGACTCGGCGCGCCATTCTGGCCCGTCTCGCCCTCGGCGAGGCCAGCGTCAACGAACTGGCCGCGCCCTTCGACATGACGCTGGCGGCGGTGTCCAAGCATATCAAGGTGCTCGAAACCGCCGGGCTGGTGAGCCGCAGCAAGCGGGCGCAATGGCGCCCCTGCCGGCTGGAGGCCGCGCCGATGCGCGATGTCGCCAGCCTGATCCAGTCCTACCGGCAGTTCTGGGAGCAGAACCTCGACCAGCTCGATGGCTACCTCAAGACCCTGCAGACCCCCCAATCGGACAGCAAGAACTAGCAACAGAGGAGAAGACCCATGCATGACACGATGACGCCAAACCTGTTCAAGACCGAACTGCCAGCCGATGAACCGCTGATCATCATGACCCGCACCTTTGACGCGCCGCTCGACCTGCTCTGGACGGTGTGGACGCAGCCTGAACACGTGGCGTATTGGTGGGGGCCGCGCGAGGACAATCGCGTGGTCGAGATGGACGTCCGCACCGGCGGCAAGTGGCGCGTTGTCTCGTCCATGGAAGACGGCACCGAAGTGGTGTTCTTCGGCACCTATCTGGCGGTCGAGCCCAAGACCATGATCCGCAACACCTTCGTGGTCGAGGGTATGTTCGAAGAGGATGACCGCTTCTTCGAGGAGCATCAGTTCGAGGAACGCGACGGCAAGGTGTTCTACCGCTCGGTGTCCAAGCTCGACAGTTTCGAAGCCCGCCAGGGCGTCATCGACAGCGGCATGGAGCAGGGCGCCAATACCTCCATGGCCAAGGTCGATGAATTGCTGCGGCGATTGGGCGGCCGCTAGGCGCGGCCCGCTGCCGCATAGCCATTGATCACGGTTGCGCGCGCGGCGCGGCAGCGGCTTGACCTTCCCAGATGGCAAGCCGGCAGGCTGGTTTGGTCTCCAAGCGAATGGATCCTGCGATGAAACTGCTTCTTGCCGCCGCCACCCTTGCCCTGACCCTGACC
Organism: Devosia sp. MDV22-iso42; assembly: GCF_058629155.1. Classification (NCBI taxonomy): domain Bacteria; kingdom Pseudomonadati; phylum Pseudomonadota; class Alphaproteobacteria; order Hyphomicrobiales; family Devosiaceae; genus Devosia; species Devosia sp. MDV22-iso42. Next base: position 1,200,468 of record NZ_JBZVWR010000006.1, on the reverse strand, counting down.
CTGCCCGCAATCGGGCAGGATCACGCCGCCATGGCGGGCATGGCATCAGACAATCCGGCCACCATGGCCTATGAAGAAGCCAATATGCAGATGCATACCGACATGGCGATCGAGTTTTCCGGTGATGCCGATGTCGACTTCATCAAGTCCATGATCCCCCATCACCAGGGCGCCGTCGCCATGGCCAGGATCGTGCTCGAACATGGCAGCGATCCCGAGGTCAAAGCCCTGGCCGAAGGCGTGATCGCGGCGCAGGAAAGCGAGATCGCCTGGATGCAGGCCTGGCTGGCCGAGAAGGGGCTCTGATCCAGCCGGACCCTAGGCTCGCCTTGGCCCGCTGACCGAGTTGCGCACGATCAGTTCGGCGCGCAGCAGCACCTCGGTCCGGGCCGGCGTCTCGCCGGCCAGCAAAGCCAGCAGCAGGTCCATGGCCTCTTCGCCGATCTTGAGGCGCGGCTGCTTCATCGTGGTCAGCGCCGGGGTGACGAAGCTGGCAAAGGAAATGTCGTCAAAGCCCATGACCGAGAAGTCGCGCGGCAGATCGTATTTCCGCGCGCTCAGCGAGATGATGACGCCCAGCGCCGTGGCGTCGTTGACGCACAGGAAGGCGGTCGGCAGCACGTCGCGCACGAACATATGCTCGGTGGCGGCGCGGCCGCTTTCGGTGGTGCCGTCGCCATCGAGCACCAGGCGCGGATCGAGCGCCAGCCCGGCGCCGCTGAGGGCCGCACGATAGCCGGCTTCGCGCAGCTGGTTGACGGCCTTGGCGGTGGAGTGCCCGATAAAGGCGATGCGGCGATGACCCTGGGCGATCAGGTGCTCGGCGGCCAGGCGCGCCCCCTCGAAATTGTCGACGCCGACAAAGGGCACGTCGCTATTGGCCACCGGTTCGTTGACCGCCACCATGGGCGGCAGGCGCAGCTCGCTGCCGGCCGCGGCAATGCCATAGGGCAGGTGGCCGGTAAACAGGATCAGCCCGTCGGCCTGGTTGGAATTGATGAAGCGCAGATAGTCGGTCTCGCGCGCCGGATCGTTCTGGGTATTGCCGATCAGCACGCCATAGCCGCGCTTGCTGGCCTCGGTTTCAAGGCCCACCAGGATATTGGAAAAGTTCGGGTCGCCCACATCGGGCGCCAGAATCAGGATCATGTTGGAGCGGCGCATGCGCAGCGAGCGCGCCATGGCATTGGTGGTATAGCCGGTGCGGGCCACGGCCTCGGTCACCCTTCGGCGGGTTTCCACCGCGACCTTGGTGGGCTCATTGATGGCGCGGCTGACCGTGGCGATGGATACGCCGGCGATCGCCGCGACGTCTTCTATGGTGGCCAGTTTCCGGTGCTGCAATCTGTGCCTCGCACGCTCCCTGGCGCCCGCCTGTGCTGCCTGTAGCAGATGGCGCGGGCAGCGCCAGACCCCTCCGCACGGCTTGTGCCGTTTCCATCCTTGTAAACCTTTACATGATCCATGAAAACCTTTACATCATGGAGCAGTGAACGAAGAGATGGGGCCAACCCCGCCGCGTTCGAGGGAGGGGTTCGAGATGTCCATCGCTGACGGCGCAACCACGCCCGCCATCCTGACGGCGCACCGCATTTCCAAGTCCTTTGGCGAAATTCCGGTGCTGTTCAGCGTGGATTTCGACATCAAGCCGGGCGAGGTGCACGCCATTATCGGTGAGAACGGCGCCGGCAAGTCCACCCTCATCAAGGTGCTGTCCGGCCTCGAGCAGCCGACATCGGGCTCGATTGCCTATGACGGCAAGACCGTGGTGCTGCCGCCCAATGGCCAGGCCGAGGCCATGGGCATTGTCGTCATTCACCAGGAACTGCTGCTGGCCGAACACCTAACGGTGGCCGATTCGATCTTTCTCGGCCGCGAACTGACCAAGCACGGCTTTTTGCAGCTCAAGGAGATGCGCGAACAGGCCGCGGCGATCCTTGAGACGCTGCACGTGCATGTCGACCCGGATGCGCGCATCCATACGCTCTCGGTCGCCGACAAGCAGATGGTGGAAATCGCCAAGGCGATCAGCCGCGACGCGCGGGTGCTGATCATGGACGAGCCGACGGCGGTGCTCTCGGCGGGCGAGACGGCGACCCTGTTCGACCAGATCCGCCGGCTGACGGCGCGCGGCGTCGCGGTGGTCTTCATTTCCCACAAGCTCGGCGAGATCATGGAACTGGCCGACCGGGTGACGGTGCTGCGCGACGGCCAGCTGATCGCCACGGTGGGCACCGAGGCGCTGACCGCCGATTCCATCGCCCAGATGATGGTGGGGCGTGAACTCTCCAACCTCTATCCGCCCAAGCATGAGCCCGATGTCGATGCCCCGGTGGTGCTCTCGGTGCGCAATCTGGTGGCGCCCGGCGTCAAGGAATTCTCCTTTGACCTGCGCCGCGGCGAAATTCTCGGCTTTGCCGGCCTGATCGGCTCGGGCCGCACGGCGGTGGCCGAAGCGGTGGTGGGCCTCGTCCAGCGCGTGGCCGGCGAGATCAGCGTCAATGGCATGGCGCGGGACTTTACCGAAGTGGCCCAGTCGGTCGATGCGGGCCTGGCCTATATGACCAAGGACCGCAAGGGACGGGGGCTGCTGCTCAATGTGGGCCTTGAACCCAACCTGACGCTGCTGACGCTCAGCAAGCACCTCAAGCATGGCTTTCTCGACGGCAAGAGCGAGGCGGCAGCGCTGGAGCGGGCGGTGCGCCGCTTCGATATCCGGGCGCGCGACGCCTCGGTGCGGGTCGGCCAGCTCTCGGGCGGCAACCAGCAAAAGCTGATGCTGGGCAAGACCATGGAAAGCGAACCCGACATCATCATCATGGATGAGCCGACGCGCGGCATCGATGTGGGCACCAAGCAGCAGATCTATCACATCATCGCGGCGCTGGCGGCCGAGGGCAAATCGATCATCCTGATCTCCTCGGAGATGCAGGAGGTGATCGGGCTCAGCCACCGCGTGCTGGTCATGCGCGAGGGCCGGCTGGCCGGCATGCTCGAAGGCGCCGAAATCGGCGAAGCACAAATCATGCGGTACGCCGCAGGCATCAGGCAGGATGGGGACGATGAGCGTATCAGCGCATGAGGCAGCCAAGACCGGCCGCAGCTTCCGGATCGACCTCAAGACGGCAGGGCCGCTGCTGGCGCTGATCCTGCTGGTGATCCTGGGCTATAGCCTCAATCCGGCCTTCCTCAACGAAGGCAATATCACCAATATCCTGACCCGCTCGGCCTTTATCGGCATCATCGCGGTGGGCGCCACCTTTGTCATCACCGCCGGCGGCATCGACCTCTCGGTGGGCTCGATGGCGGCCTTCATCGCCGGCGTGATGATCATCATCATGAACAGCGCCGTCGAGGCCATGGGCGCCTCGATCTGGACGGTGCTGCTGGGCATTGGCAGCTCGCTGATCCTGGGCATCGGGGCGGGCTATATCAACGGCTTTCTCACCACCAAGGGCAAGATCGAGGCGTTCATCGTGACGCTGGGCACCATGGGCATCTATCGCTCGCTGGTAACCTATTTTGCCGATGGCGGCACGCTGTCGCTCAACAATGGCGCCCGCGACATCTATCGCCCGGTCTATTACGAGAGCTTCCTGCGCATTCCCTATCCGGTCTGGGTCTTCATCGCCGTGGCCATTGTCGGCTGGGTGCTGATGAACCGCACCGCCTTCGGCCGTTACTGCATGGCCATCGGCAGCAATGAGCACGTGGCACGCTATTCGGCCATCAAGGTCGACCAGGTCAAGACCGCCACCTATATCCTGCAGGGCCTCTGCGTCTCGCTGGCCACCATCATCTATGTGCCGCGCCTGGGTTCGGCCTCCTCGGCCACCGGCGTGCTGTGGGAGCTCGAGGCCATCGCCGCGGTGATCATCGGCGGCACCATGCTCAAGGGCGGCTTCGGGCGCATCGGCGGTACGGTGATCGGCGCGCTGATCCTGACCTCGATCGGCAATATTCTCAATCTCACCGAGATCATCTCCAACTACCTCAATGGGGCAGTGCAGGGCGTGATCATCGTGGCGGCCGTCTACCTGCAGCGCGGCTCGTTCCGCGCGGCACGCAAGAAGGCCGAATAATCCGAGCCCGAAACGGGCGGGAGCACCGGCGCCGGATGGGCGTCAGAACATGAGGGAGGACTAAGCTATGTCTTTGAAAACAATCGCCCTGGGCCTGCTGGTCAGCAGCGCACTGGCCGGGACGGCGGTAGCGCAGGACCAGATCAAGATCGGCGTCTCGATTCCGGCGGCCACGCATGGCTTCATGGGCGGCCTCAACTGGCACGCGGCGGAAGCCGAAAAGCGCCTCGAAGCCGCCAATCCCAATATCGACATCATCATCGTCACCGCTGACGGCCCGGCCGACCAGGCCAGCGATCTGGAAGACCTCGTCTCGGTGCACCAGATCCAGGCCCTGGTGGTGCTGCCGTTCGAATCCGAGCCGCTGACCGAGCCGGTCCGCGCCGTCAAGGATTCGGGCGCCTTCATCACCGTGGTCGACCGCGGCCTGACCGATCCGTCGATCCAGGACGTCTATGTCTCGGGCAACAACACCGAGATGGGTGAAGTCTCGGCCGAATACATGATGACCCGCCTCGGCGAGGGCGACAATATCGTCATCCTGCGCGGCATTCCCACCGTGCTCGATACCGAACGCTTCGATGCCTTCATGGCCAAGATCGAGGGTAGCGGCATCAACGTGCTCGACAACAAGTTCGCCAACTGGAACCGCGATGACGGCTTCGAGGTGATGCAGGATTTCCTGTCCCGCTTCCCCGATATCGATGGCGTCTGGGCCCAGGATGACGACATCACGCTGGGCGTGGTCGAAGCCGTCAAGGCTGCGGGCCGCGAAAGCGAGATGTTCGTGGTCGGCGGCGCCGGCATGAAGGAAATCGTCAAGGGCGTGATGGATGGCGATCCGCTGGTCCCCGTCGACGTGCTCTATCCGCCGGCACAGATCGCCACGGCCATGGACGTGACGGTGAACCACTTCGTGTCCAACGGCCCGGTCACCGGCTCCTACATCCTGGGCTCGCCCCTGATCACCCAGGAAAACGCCGCGCAGTTCTACTTCCCCGACAGCCCGTTCTGAGCCTCCCCGGAACGGACCGGCAAAGGGCGCCCCGCGGGGCGCCCTTTGTTTTTGCTGCCTTCTCCCCCTGAGGGAGAAGGTGCCCCGAAGGGGCGGATCAGGGACGGACATCGTCGTGGGTCATCCTGCCCCACCCTCATTCCCTCCCCACGAGGGGGAAGGAAGCCTGCTCCGCGACGGCCTGGACATTTTGCCACCAAAAGCTGCAGTCGTCTCCCTCCCCCTTGCGGGGAGGGATCAAGGGTGGGGGCCGTATGCGATCTGCGGAACGATACCCCCACCCTGCTCGATCACGGACCTGGCCGAGACCAGGTCCTATCTCGCTTCCCTCCCCACAAGGGGGAGGGAAGGGCCGGCGCCCGGCAAGAGACGAACAACCTAAATCGCTTGGGGCGTATAACCGGCTTCGCGGATGGCGGCTTCGCCCTTGGCGCGGTCGCCGGTGAAACTGACGCGGTGGGTTGCCAGATCCACGCTGATATCGGCGCCGGGCAGGGCCCCTTCCAGGGCCTGGCGCACCGTGCCCACGCAGTGGTTGCAGGTCATGTCGTTGACGGCGAGGGTGGTTTTGTCGGTCATGTCAGTGTCCTTTGGAAGGGGGTGGGGTGCCGGCCAGGTCGTCGAGAATCGGGCAGTCGGGGCGATGGTCGCCACCGCAGCACGCGGTCAGGTGCTGCAGCGTCCTGACCATGGACTGCAGCGCCTCGATCTTGCCTTGCAGGGCCGCGATATGGCTGACGGCAATGTCCTTGACCTCGGCACTGGCGCGGCTCTTGTCCTGCCACAGGCCGAGCAGGGTGGCGGTTTCATCCACCGAAAAGCCGAGGTCGCGGGCGCGGCGGATGAAGGCCAGCACATGCACCTCGTCCGCGCCATAGATGCGGTAATTGCTGTCGGTGCGGTGCGGCGGCCGGATCAGGCCGATGGATTCGTAGTAGCGGATCATCTTGGCCGAAACGCCCGAGGCGCTGGCGGCTTCCCCGATATTCATAGCACCACCCCCTTTACCCCGCGCAGGCGCTGGGCATTGGAAACCACCATGATCGAGGACAGAGCCATGGCGCCGGCGCCGATCATCGGCGAGAGCAGGATGCCATAGGCCGGATATAGTGCGCCGGCCGCCACCGGGATCAGCAGCACATTGTAGCCGAAGGCCCAGAACAGGTTCTGGCCGATATTGGCCATGGTCGCCCGGCTGAGGCGTAGCGCATCGAGCACGCCCTTGAGGTCGCCGCCCAGCAGCACCACGTCGGCGCTTTCAATGGCCGCATCGGTGCCGGTGCCCACGGCAATGCCGACATCGGCCTCGGCCAGAGCCGGGGCGTCATTGATGCCGTCGCCGACAAAGGCCACCTTGCCGAGCTGGCGCAGCGACTTGATGGCGGCGACCTTGTCGGCCGGCAGCACCTCGGCGCGCACCTCGTCAATGCCCAGCTGGCGGGCAATGGCCTCGGCGGTGCGGCGATTGTCGCCCGAGATCATCGCGACCTTCAGGCCCATGGCGTGCAAGGCCGCGATCACCGCCACGCTGGTCGGCTTGATGGTGTCGGCAACGACGATGGCGGCGGCCAGCTTGTCGTCAATGGCGGCAAAGACCGGGGTCTTGCCTTCGTCGGCGAACTTGTCGATGGCGTCCTGGAAATCGGTAAAATCGAGATGGCCGAGATGGCGCTGCGAGCCGACGCTCACCAGGCGCCCATCGACGCGGGCGGTGACGCCGCCGCCGGGATCGGCCACGAAGTCGGTGACCGCGCCCAAGGCCAGGCCGGCCTTTTCGGCAGCCGCGACAATGGCGGTGGCGATGGGGTGTTCCGACTTGGCCTCGACGGCCGCAACCAAAACCAGCACCTCGTCATGATCGAAGTCATCGTCAAGGATGAGGTCGGTCAGCGCCGGCTTGCCCGCGGTCAGCGTGCCGGTCTTGTCCAGCGCCACCACCGCGACGTCGCGCAATTGCTGCAGCGCTTCGCTCTTGCGGAACAGCACGCCCAGTTCGGCCGCGCGACCGGTGCCCACCATGATCGAGGTGGGCGTGGCCAGGCCCATGGCGCAGGGGCAGGCAATGATCAGCACGGCCACCGCGTTGACCAGGCCGAAGACATAGGCGGGTGCGGGACCCCAGAGCGTCCAGATGGCAAAGGTCAGTAGCGCCAGGGCGATGACGGCCGGCACGAACCAGGCGGTGATCTGGTCGACCACGCCCTGGATCGGCAGCTTGCCGCCCTGGGCCTCCTCGACCATGCGGATGATCTGCGCCAGCATGGTATCGCCGCCCACCTTGGTGGCGCGGAAGCTGAAGCTGCCCGAGGTATTGAGCGTGCCGCCAATGACGCCGGCGCCGACGGCTTTGGAGACCGGCAGGGATTCGCCCGAGATCATCGACTCGTCGATATGGCTGGACCCTTCGGTGATCTCGCCATCCACCGCGATCTTCTCGCCCGGCCGCACCAGGATGATGTCGCCGGCCTGAACCTGCTCGATGGCAATTTCAGTGATGGTCCCGTCGCGCTGCACCCGGGCCGTCTTGGCCTGTTCGCGCACCAGGCGCTGTATGGCGTCGCCGGTGCGGCCCTTGGCAATGGCCTCGAGCCAGCGGCCGACCAGGATCAGCGTGACGATGACGGCGGCGGCTTCGTAGTAGACATATTGCGCCTGGGCGGGCAGCACCTGCGGCGCAAAGGTCGCCACCACCGAATAGAGCCAGGCCGCGCCGGCGCCAAGCGCGACCAGCGAATTCATCTCCGGCGCGCCGCGCAGCAAGGCGGGAATGCCTAACTTGAAGAAGCGCCAGCCCGGCCCGAACAGCACATAGCTGGCGAGCACGAAATAGATGATGTGGAGGATCGGCGTCGGGACCAGGGCGGTCAGGCCCATATGGAAGGGCATGTAGAGATGGCTGCCCATCTCCAGCACGAAGAGGGGGAGGGTAGGAAGGGCGGCGCGGATCACGTCGCGGCGCAGGATTGCGGCGTCCTCGTCATGATGCTGGTGGCCGGAATGTTCGCTCGCCATCGGCGTCTGGTGTGCGCCGTAGCCGGCCTTCTCGACGGCCGCCAGCAGGTCGGCGACCGTGCCGGTTTCGGCCAGCGTCACGCTGGCGCGTTCGGTGGCAAAGTTCACCGCCGCGCTTTCGACGCCCGGCACCTTGTTGAGCGCCTTTTCGACGCGCGCCACGCAGGACGCGCAGGTCATGCCGTCGATATCGATGCTGATGGACTTCGGATGGACGTGTTCGTTCATTTCAATCACCTCGTCCAGCAGCATATAGACCTTCCCATCATGGTAAGGTCAAGGCGTCTCCTGTATTGACGTCAATGTGTCCTTGCGGAAGGGCGCGAGTCGGCATGCAGCTGCCCGTCGCGCAGGCTGAGCACGCGCTGCACCGTGCCCTCGGGGAGCGCGGCATGGGTGACCAGAATGACGCTGCGCCCGACCGCGGCGCTGCGCAGGATCTCGAAAAAAGCCAGTTCGGCCGACCGGTCGAGGCCGGTGGTCGGTTCGTCGAGCAGCAGGATCGGCGCCCGGCTGAGCAAGGCGCGGGCGAGGCACAGCCGGCGCGCCTGGCCGGCCGAAACCGTCCGCCCGCCTTCGCCCACCAGCGTATCGAGCCCGCGGGGCAGGGCGTTAACGAAGCCCTCGATGCCGGCGGCGCGCAGGGCGGTCCACAAGGCCGGCTCATCGGCACCGGGGCGGCCGATCAGCAGATTGGCGCGGATCGTGTCGTTGAACAGCGGGCTGTCCTGGCTGAGCAGGGCCATGCTGGCATGCAGATCGGCCTGCGCCAGCTGGGCCAGGGGGACGCCGCCCAGGGTAATCTGGCCGGCTTGCGGCTCGGCCAGGCGCAGCAGCAGGTTGAGCAGGCTGGACTTGCCGATGCCGCTGGCCCCGACAATGGCGATATGCTCGCCCGGCGCGACGCTGAGATCGAGGTCGACCAGCACGGGTGGACCGCCGTCATAGGCAAAACTGACCTGCGACAGGCCGATCGGCAGGCTGGCGGGCAGGGCGATTGGATGGGTCGCGTCGGCAATGCTGATGGGGGCCTCGGCAATGGCCATCAGCCGCTCGGCCGCGGCCATGGCGGTGGTCAGCTTGGCCACGCTGCGCACGATGACGCTGCTCGCCTCGAAGCTGGCCAGGATCGCCAGCAGCAGGCCGACCAGTACCGGGCCATCGACCGCGCCAGCGCCATAGGCCGCAAGGCCCAGCCAGAGCGAGCCGGTCAGCGCCAGGGCGGCCAGGGCCTGGACGGCGAAACCGGCAAAACCGGTCAGGGTGGCGAGACGCCCACGGGCGGCAGCCAGACGGTCGACCGTGCCCTCAAAGCGGTCCTGGGTATCGCCCAGGGCGCCGAACAGGACGAGATCGGCATGGCCTTCGATGCCGTCCAGCACGGCGGTGCGGGCGGCCGCGGCCCGGACCACCACATCGCTGCCGACCCGGCGGCTGGCCAAGACCAGCAAAGCCGGTACGGCGATGACGGCCAGGGCAAAGCTGACGCCATAGACCCAGGCGGCGGCGGGCAGCAGAAAGGCCAGCACGGCAGTCAGTCCGCCGCCGATGATCACGGCCGCGGCAATCGGCCCGATGGCGACCAGGAAAGCCGTATCGAGCGCATCGACATCGGCGGTGAGCCGGCTGACCAGATCGCCATGGCGCAGGCTGCGGTCGTTGAAGGGCAGGCGCGGGAACAGCCGGCCGAACAGCCAGCCGCGAATGTCGGCGAGCAGGCGCAGGGTGGCGTCATGTCCGCTCAACCGCTCGCCATAGCGCGCCAGGATGCGGATGAAGGAGAAGGCTCTTACCCCGGCCGAGGGCACGAAGAGGTTGAAGCCCAGCCCCAATGTGGTCAGCGCGGTGGCGGTGATGAACCAGCCCGAGGTGCCGAGCAGGGCCACCCCGGCGGCCAGGGTGATCAGCGATAGCACCAGGGCGATGACAAAGCCCTTGGTCTGTTTGGCAAACAGGCCCCGAAAGGCGAGTAAGGCGCTCATGCGACACTCCTGTCGGCTTTGGCCGCCACCGGGGTCACCAGCAGGCTTTCGCCGACGATGCGGTAGGCGCGGCTCATGCGGGCGGCAACCGCCAGCGAATGGGTGGCGACGATGAGGGTACGGCCACGGGCGAAGTCGAGCAGGTCATCGAGCACGGCCTGCTCGAGGTCGGCATCCAGATGCGCCGTCGGCTCGTCGAGCAGGATCAGGCCCGGATTACGCAGATAGATGCGCGCCAGGGCAATGCGCTGCGCCTGGCCGCCGGAAATGCCCAGCCCGCCTTCACCCAGCGCAGTATCGAGCCCCTGCGGCAGGGCGTCGGCAAAGCTCGCGACATGGGCGCGCTCGGCGGCGCTGCGGATCGCGGCGCGCGAGGCATCGGGCCGGGCCAGGGCGATATTGTCGGCCATGGAGCCGGCAAAGATGCGCGGCTTCTGGCCCAGCATGGTGACGCGATGGCGCAGGTCGGCCTCGGACCACGCGGCCAGGTCGGCGCCGCCCAGCTGGATCGAGCCCTCATGCGGGCGCAGCCGGGCAATGGCTTCGAGCAGGGTCGACTTGCCGATGCCGCTCTGGCCGACAATGGCGATATGCTCGCCGGGCGCGATGGCCAGATCGGCCGCCTGCAGGATGAGGCGCGACTGGTTGGGCGTGCGCAGGGTCAGCTGCGCCAGGGTCAGCCGCAGCGGCCCGGCGCCGGCGCCGGGCGCGGCAAAGCCCAGTGGCAGCACGCCGTCGGGCAGGCGGCCGAGCTGGGCCTCGATCTCGCCAATGGCGGCCTTGGCCGAGGCCCGGTCATGATAATGAGCGGCCAGCAGGCGCAGCGGATTGTAGATTTCCGGCGCCATCAGCAGCAGGAAGAGGCCCAGTTCCAGCGTCAGCGGCGAGCTGCGCAACTGCAGGAAATCGATGAAGGTCAGCCCGACATAAAGCGCAATGCCGGCAACGCCGAGCGCGGCAAAGAATTCCAGCACCGCCGAGGACAGGAAGGCGATGCGCAGCACGCGCAGCGTGCGCCGGCGCAATTCGTCGCTGGCCGCCACGATGCCGGCGGTTTCCGCCGCGGCCTGGCCGAACAGCTTGAGCGTGGTGAGGCCGCGCAGCCGGTCGGCAAAGCGGCCATTGAGCAGGGAGAGGGCGCGGGCCTGCCGCGTGGTGGCGGCCTGGGCGCCCCAGCCCACCAGCGCCATGAACAGCGGGATCAGCGGCGCAGTGACCAGGAACAGCAGGCCCGCCACCCAGTCGAGCGGCAGGATGAAGACGGCAAAGGCCAGCGGCAGCAGGCTCGCCTGCACCATGGCCGGGACATAGCGGGCAAAGAAGCCGTCCAGCGCCTCGACCTGGTCGATGATGGCCGACGAGGCGGCGCCCGATGGCGGCTGCTCGTCGGCCCGCGGCGAGCGGGCCAGCAACTGGGCGAACAGCGCCTGGCGCAGTTGCGCCTTGATGGCCTCGGCCGCGGCCGTGCCGGCGCGGTCGCCGAGAGCCGACAGGCCGGCGCGGACCAGCAGCAGGCCGGCAACCAGGACAATGGCGGGCGTCAGCGTGTCGATGGCGGCGCCACCCTCGATCACCGGGCCGACAATGGACGCCAGGGTCCAGGCCTGAAGCAGCAGCAGCACGCCGCCGAGCAATGGCGCGACGACGGCCAGCCCCAGAAAGGGGCCGCTCCAGCGGCGCAGGCCGGATAGCGACTTGCCGGTGTCGCGCGCCGTCTGCGCGGCGGACGGGTCTGGGTGGGACGGTGTCGGGTCGGTGGCGGGGGCAGGGGTGTGGGGCATGGCCGCACTCTAGGTTTTGTCCCCCTGGCCGCATTGATCTGAGTCAATGCGCAGGCGGCAATTGCGGCGCAAACAGGGCATAACGCCTACGAGTCGGCGTGCCAACCAGCACAAGGCAATGATGCTATGATCGACATGACTGTCGTCGAACTCTCGCGGTGGCAATTTGCCGCCACCGCCATGTATCACTTCATTTTCGTACCCCTGACCCTGGGCCTCTCCTTCCTGATGGCAATCATGGAGAGCGTCTATGTGATGACCGGGCGCGACATCTGGCGCAAGGCGACCCTGTTCTGGGGCACGCTGTTCGGCGTCAACTTCGCCATGGGCGTTGCCACCGGCATCGTCATGGAGTTCCAGTTCGGCATGAACTGGAGCTATTACAGCCATTATGTGGGCGACGTGTTCGGCGCGCCGCTCGCCATTGAAGGGCTGATGGCCTTCTTCCTGGAAGCCACCTTTGTCGGCCTGTTCTTCTTCGGCTGGGACCGCATGACCAAGGTCGGCCACGTGACCGTGACCTGGCTGACCGCTTTGGGCGCCAACCTGTCGGCGCTGTGGATCCTGGTGGCCAATGGCTGGATGCAGAACCCGGTGGGCTCCAAGTTCAACCCCGACACCATGCGCATGGAAGTCACCGACTTCGTGGCGGTGATCTTCAACCCGGTGGCGCAGGCCAAGTTCGTGCATACCGTCAGTGCCGGTTATGTTTCGGGTGCCGTCTTCATCTTCGCCATTTCCTGCCTGTTTCTGCTGCAGGGCAAGCATATCGAACTGGCCAAGCGCTCGATGGTCGTGGCCGCCAGCTTCGGCCTCGCCGCGGCCCTCTCGGTGGTCGTGCTGGGTGACGAAAGCGGCTATGTCGCCACCGAACACCAGCAGATGAAGATCGCGGCCATGGAGGCCATGTATCACACCGAGCCCGCCCCGGCGGCGCTGACCCTGTTTGCCATTCCCGGCGATACGCCCGGCGAACCGGCCTTCCAGGTGCAATTGCCCTGGCTGCTCGGCATCATCACCACGCGCTCGATCGACCGCGATCTGCCCGGCATTACCGAGCTGACCGAACGCGCCGCCACCCGCATCCAGTCCGGCATCATCGCCTATAACGCCCTGCAGGAGATCCGCGCCGACGGCACCAATATGGCCGCCCGCGCCACCTTTGACGAACACTGGGCCGATCTGGGCTATGGCCTGCTGCTCAAGCGCTATCGCGAGGACGTGCAGAACGCCACCGGCGAGGAAATCGCCCTGGCCGCCCTCGATACCGTGCCCGATGTCTGGCCGCTGTTCTGGAGCTTCCGCATCATGGTGGCGGTCGGCTTCTTCTTCATCGCCATGTTCGGCATCTGGTTCTACCGCGCCTCGCGCGGCTGGATCGGCACCAACCGCACCATGCTGTGGATCGGCGTTGCCGTGCTGCCGCTACCCTGGGTCGCGATCGAAGCCGGCTGGTTCATCGCCGAATATGGCCGCCAGCCCTGGGTGGTCGAGGGCGTGCTGCCGACCTTCTACGCTGCCTCTAGCCTCAACTTCTGGGACCTGGTCATCTCGCTGACCTTCTTTGTGGCACTCTACACCGTGCTGCTCATCATCATGGTCATGTTGATGGTCAAGATCATCAAGGCCGGCCCGCAGGACAAGCTGTTCGCCGCCCTCGATGAAGGCGACGACGACGACTTCGTCATCGCCGCCCTGCCTGCCACCCCAGCCAACAAGGATCTGGTATCATGAGCACGCTACCGCTCGATTACGAAACGCTCCGCCTGATCTGGTGGGCACTGCTGGGCATCCTGCTGATCGGCTTTGCCGTGATGGGTGGCCGCGATCTGGGCGTGGGGGCCCTGCTCCCCTTCGTCGCCCGCACCGACGCCGAACGGCGCGTGGTGATCAATGTCGTCGGCCCGACCTGGGAAGGTAACCAGGTCTGGCTGGTGCTGGGCGGCGGCGCCATCTTTGCCGCCTTCCCGCCACTCTATGCCGTCAGCTTTTCCGGCTTCTACCTGGCCATGATCGTGATCCTGCTGGCGCTGATCCTGCGGCCCGTGGGCTTCAAGTTCCGCAACAAGATCACCGACCCGCGCTGGCGCTCGACCTGGGACTGGGCGCTGTTTGTCGGCGGCTTCGTGCCGGCGCTGATCTTCGGCGTGGCAGTGGGCAATGTGCTGCTCGGCGCCCCCTTCCACCTCGATGACACGCTGCGCGCCTTCTATACCGGCAACTTCTTCCAGCTGCTGATGCCCTTCGCTTTGGTGGGCGGCCTGGTCAGCCTGGGCATGATCGTCACCCAGGGGGCTGCCGTCATTGCCGGCCGCACCGATGGCCTGGTGGCCGAGCGGGCCCGCACCTACGGCACCTGGGCGGCCCTGGCCACGATTGTGCTGTTCGCGCTGGGCGGACTGTGGGTGACCTTCTTCATGCAGGGCTATGCCGTCACCAGCGTCATCGACCCCAATGGGGCGATCAATCCGCTGGGCAAGACGGTGGAACTGGTACAGGGCGGCTGGGTCAGCAATTACGGCCTCTATCCCTGGATGATCGCCGCGCCCGTGCTCGGCTTCCTCGGGCTGGTCGGGGCCGTGCTCGGCCTGCAGGGGCGGGCCGGCGTGCCTACCCTGGTGGCATCGAGCATTGCCATTTTCGGCATCATCGCCACGGCCGGCCTGTCGCTGTTCCCCTTCCTGCTGCCCTCGTCGACCGTGCCCAATGCCAGCCTGACGCTGTGGGACGCCTCGTCCAGCCACCTGACGCTGTTCATCATGCTGCTGGCGACCGTGGTCTTCCTGCCCATCATCCTGGCCTACACCGCCTTTGTCTTCCGCGTCATGCGCGGACCGGTGACGACGCAGTCGCTCGAAAAGAACCCCAACGCCTATTAGGAGGCTCGCTATGTGGTATTTTGCCTGGATTCTCGGCCTGGGACTGGCCTGCAGCTTCGCCATCCTCAACGCCATGTGGTTTGAAATGCGCGAAGATCGTCGGCTGGCCCGGCAGGCGGGGCAACCCGTATCGCGCTAGACGCATGGCTCTTGTCCGGATGGTCAAGAAATCACTAACGGGGTCGCGCCATGGCGCGGCCCCGTTTTTCTTCAGTTTTGACAAGAAGTTAGAAAACGGCTTTCGCCTGAAAACGCAATCTGGGCCGTTAACGAGTAAGGCACGGATGTGACCAATCTGCCTGTTTTGTTTGCACGCAGTGCATAACGGATGTGCACAAAGACCATCTTCTAATCACGACCCCGCGGCTATAGATATTAGTCATCGAAAACGAAGGGGAACCGAAAATGAACATCCGCCAGAAAATCGCACAGTTTGCCCAGTATCAGCGCACCGTCCGCGAGCTCAATGCTCTCGACACCCGCCAGCTCAATGATCTGGGCATCACCAAGGGCGACATCAAGAACATCGCCAGCGGCAACTTCGCTCGTTAATCGAGCCTGCCGCAAAAAATCAGACTTGAGATGAAGGCGTCCACTTGGGCGCCTTTTGTCTGTCTACTATCTGGTTCTGCTGCACGCGTTGCCAGCGGCCGGGTCGCGCCTGGGCCGGGCCAGACTTTCCCCCACCCGACCCCTTCGGGGCCACCCTCCCCACAAGGGGGAGGGAGAAGACAGTGCTGAGACCGGGAAGCTTGCGCCTCCCTCCCACCCGGGTCGCGCCTTGGCGCGCCAGAGTGCAAGCTCTCAATGGGGAGGGACCGAGGGTGGGGTGGCGGGAGCCACAGGTCTATCGCCAGACAGTTCTGGTGGATTGCGCTGCCTACCGGATCAGGTCCGCCGCCTTGCCGCCCAGGGCTGCCAGGAGATCGTCCGGCTTCATGCGGATCTGCAAGCCGCGCTGCCCGCCATTGAGGAAGACCTCCTCCTCCAGCGTCGCCAGTTCCTCGATCGCCGTGGGCACGAGCTTTTTCTGGCCGAACGGGCTGATCCCGCCCACCTTGTACCCCGTCAGACGCTCGGCATCGGCCGGCTTCATCATCTGCGCCGACTTGCCGCCAAACGCCGCGGCGAGCTTTTTCATGTTCACCTCCTCGTCGGAGGGCACCACCACGCAGACCGGCTTGCCATCGACCTCGGCCATCAGCGTCTTGAGCACGATGGACGGCGGCACGCCCATGGCCTCGGCCGCCTGCAGCCCGACGCGGTCTGCATCGGGGTCGTAGTCATAGGTGGCGGTGGCAAAGGCAAAGCCGGCTTTGCTCAGGGCCATTGTGGCGGGCGTGGTCTTGGACATGGCGGTAGTTTGAGTGCAGGTGTGAGCGAAGGCAAGATGTGGCGCCGAACCGACAGTGGGAATCCTCCCGCCTGCGGGAGAGGAAGTCCGCTGAGGTCGCTGTGTCCAAGCCTATCGTCCCCGCCCCGGAAAATGTTCTTCCGTCGCGCCGATGTCCCGGCGTAGATGCGGCGAGGCGTGGATCAGGTCGACGGTGGCCTGCCGGCGGCGCCGTGCCAGGGCGCGGTTGCGGAGCGCGTCAAACAGCTGCGAGACCAGTCCGGGCGGGCTCGTAAAAGGCGCAGCCGAGGTCCTAAAGAGTGTGATCATGGCCATGAACATCCTTATGCGGATGCCTCCTGTTGGCTGTATGGTCATCACAAGATGGCTGGAAGACTGGCGATTTTCCAACTAAAGCTCAGCGGGTAGGCATAAGGAGGTTTGATCCATGAGCACATTGCCGCCGCTGACCGCAATACGCGCCTTCGAGGCCGTGGCCCGGCATCTGAGCTTTACCCGGGCGGCCGCCGAACTGGGCATGACCCAGGCCGCTGTGAGCTATCAGATCCGCATTCTCGAGGAGCGGGTCGGCACGCCACTGTTTCTGCGCCGGCCGCGCCAGATCGCGCTGAGCGAGACCGGTGCCCGGCTGGCGCCCGAGGTCAGCCGGGCTTTCGAGATCTTGCGCGCCAGCTTTGCCGAGACCGGCGAGCGGGCCGAGGGCATGCTGTCGCTGACGGTGACCAATACCTTCGCCACCGGCTGGCTGGCCAGCCAGATCGGCCAGTTCCAGCTCGGCCACCCCGATATTGCGGTCAAGATCGACACCAGCAATGTGCTGGTCGACTTCACCCAGGAGGAGTTCGACGCCGGCATAAGGGCCACCGGCCATATCCCGCCCGGGCTGATCGGCCATCCTCTGGCCAGGGTGGAATTCGCCCCCATGCTCAAGCCCAGCCTGATCGAACGCTACGACATCCGCGAGCCGGCCGATCTGCTGCGCGTGCCGCAGATTTCGCCCGACGACCCCTGGCTGCCCGCCTGGCTGGAAATGGCCGGCGTGCCGGCCGCAGCGGCGGTGCAGAAGCCCTTTATCGGCCTCGGCTCGCAATATCTGGAATCCCGCGCCACCATTGCCGGCAGCGGCGTGGCCATGCTGACGCCGCTGTTCTACGCCGAGGAAGTGGCGGCGGGGCTCTTGGCCCAGCCCTTCGACCTGGTCGGCTGGGTCGGGCATCACTACTATTTCGTCTATCCCGAAAGCCGCCGCAACTGGACCAAGATCAAGGCCTTCCGCGACTGGATCATCGACGCCACGGCGCCGCTGCGGGCTTTGCAGCAGAGCTAGAAGATCGCCCGCTCGCGGTCGACGATCTCGGCCAGGAACTCGGCCACCAGCGTCACCCGGCGGATGGCGCGCAGATCCTCATGCACCACCGTCCAGTAGCTGCGGGTCAGGGTATGGTCGGGCAGGATCTGGACCAGTCCGGGATCGGGTTGCGCCATGAAGGCATGGAGGATCCCGATGCCGGCCCCGGCGCGCACCGCCTCGGTCTGGCCCATGGCCGAGGAGATGGCCAGACTGGAGCGCCAGCCGCGCAGGAATTCGCCGGTATAGTCGAGCGAGGCGGTAAACAGCAGGTCATCGACATAGCCGACCAGGGCATGATCGGCCAGCGCCGCCAGGTCGGCGGGCATGCCCCGCGCGTCGAGATAGCTTGGCGCGGCATAGAGGCCGAGGCGGTAATCGGTCAGCTTGCGCGCCACCAGCCGGCCTTCGCGCGGGCGCTCCAGCGTCACGGCGATGTCGGCCTCGCGGCGGGACAGCGAAAAGGCGCGCGGCACCGGCACCAGTTCCACGCGCAGGCCCTGGTGGCGCGCGGTCAGCTCGCCTAGGCGCGGCGCGAGAAAAGCGACGCCGAAACCGTCCGGCGCGCCGACCCGCACCGTGCCCTCGATGCGGCTATCGGCGCCCGCCGAGGCGCTGGCCGCCAGCATGGCGCTTTCCATCGCCTCGGCATGGACGAGAAAGCGCTCCCCGGCGCCCGAGAGATCCGAGCCATTGGTCTTGCGGGTGAAGAGCGTGCTGCCCAGCGCGGATTCGAGCGCGCTGAGACGCCGGGCGACCGTGGCATGGTTGAGGTTGAGCGCCTTGGCCGCGCCCAGGATCTGGCCATTGCGCGCCACGGCCAGAAAGATGCGCACGTCGTCCCAGTTCATCGTGCTATAATTCCTGCACAACCGATGCCAAATTTATCGCATTGCGATGCATAAACTGTAGCGCCTAGTCTCCCCGGTAACAAGGGAGACCCGCATGCGCACCATTGGCCACTTCATCGACGGCGCTGAGACCACCGGCAACAGCGCCGAATTCCAGGATGTGTTCAATCCGGCGACGGGCGAAGTGCAGGCGCGCGTGGCGCTGGCGACAAAGGCCGATCTCGATGCCGCCGTGGCTTCGGCCGCCGCAGCGCAGCCGCAATGGGCCGCTACCAATCCGCAGCGCCGGGCGCGGGTCTTCTTCAATTTCGTCGCGCTGATCAATCGCGACATGCAGAAACTGGCCGAACGGCTCAGCGCCGAGCACGGCAAGACGGTGGAAGACGCCAAGGGCGATATCCTGCGCGGGCTGGAGGTCGCCGAATTCGCCGCCGGGGCGCCGCACCTGCTCAAGGGTGAGTTCACCGACGGGGCCGGGCCGGGCATCGACATGTATTCCATGCGCCAGCCGGTCGGCATCGGCGCCGGCATTACCCCGTTCAATTTCCCGGCCATGATCCCGCTCTGGATGCTGTCGCCGGCCATCGCCGCCGGCAATGCCTTCATCCTCAAGCCGTCCGAACGCGATCCCTCGGTGCCGGTCATGCTGGCCGAACTGGCCATCGAGGCCGGCCTGCCCAGGGGCATCCTCAATGTCGTGCATGGCGGCAAGGCCGTGGTCGATGGCATTCTGCATCACGACCAGATCGGCGCGGTGAGCTTTGTCGGCTCGACGCCGATCGCCCGCTATGTCTATGCGACGGCGGCCAGCGAGGGCAAGCGCGTGCAGGCCTTTGGCGGCGCCAAGAACCACATGATCATCATGCCCGACGCCGATATGGACAAGGCCGCCGACGCGCTGATGGGCGCCGGCTATGGCTCGGCCGGCGAGCGCTGCATGGCGGTATCGGTGGCGGTGCCGGTGGGTGACGCCACGGCCGACCGGCTGATCGCCGCGCTCAAGCCCCGCATCGACGCGCTCAAGGTCGGTCCGGCCACCGACCCGACCAGCGAAATGGGCCCGGTGATCACCAAGGCCAGCCAGGAGCGCATCGCGGCTTTGGTCGAGAGCGGCCTCGCCCAGGGCGCGACGCTGGCCGTCGATGGCCGCGGCTTTACCCTGCAGGGCTATGAAAACGGCTATTTCGTCGGGCCATCGCTGTTCGATCACGTCACCGCCGACATGGACATCTACAAGGAAGAGATCTTCGGGCCGGTACTCAGCGTCGTGCGCGCCCAGACCTATGAGCAGGCGCTCAAGCTGACCATGGACAACCCCTATGGCAATGGCACGGCCATCTTTACCCGCGACGGCGACGCGGCACGCGACTTCGCGGCGCGGGTCAATGTCGGCATGGTGGGCATCAATGTGCCCGTGCCGGTACCTTTGGCCTATCACAGCTTCGGCGGCTGGAAGGCCAGCGCCTTCGGCGATCTCAACCAGCACGGCACCGACGCCATCCGCTTCTGGACCCGCACCAAGACGGTGACGGCCCGTTGGCCGAGCGGCATCAAGGACGGGGCGGAATTCCAGATGCCCACGATGAAGTAGATCAAACAAAGGCCCGGTGATTGCTCACCGGGCCTTTTCGCTCTGGGAGGAGCGTTGAACCTTCTAGACGATGCCGCCCGAGCCGCCTTCGACGGCGGGACGCACGGCGGCGACCTTGGCGCGGTAGCCCGATGCGCGGTAGGTGCCGAGCAGGTCGATGGCGCCGCCCTGGTCATAGCGGGCCATGGCCAGTATCGGCTCGACATCGGTGCGATAGGCGAGGCGCAAGGCCTGGGTGGCAGCGAGGGCATCATTGCCCTGCTGCGCCGCGGCAAGCACAGGGCGATCGACCAGCAGCGCCTGGGCATAGGCGCGCTGCACGTCCGAGGCCGACAGCATCAGCGACTCGATGGGGTCGGTGACATTGTGCGACTGGTCGAGCATATGGGCGGGATGGAAATCGGCATCCTTGCCCTCGATATCGACCAGCTCGTTGAAGACGAGGAACAGGCGATAGGGGTCGATGGCGCCGGCATCGAGATCATCATCGCCATATTTGCTGTCGTTGAAGTGAAAGCCGCCCAGCTTGCCGAACTGGGCCAGCCGCGACACGATCATCTCGATATTGACGTTGGGCGCATGGTGGCCGAGATCGACCAGGCAATAGGCCTTGTCGCCCAGTTCCTTGGCGATGAGGTAATTGGTGCCCCAGTCCTGCACCACGGTGGAATAGAAGGCCGGCTCGTACATCTTGTGTTCGGTATAGATGCGCCAGTCGTCGGGCAGGGCGGCATAGACCGCCTTCATCGAGTCGAGATAGTGGCCGAACTGGTCGGCGAAATTGACCTGGCCGGGAAAGTTGGAGCCATCGCCGATCCAGACGGTGAGGGCCTTGGAGCCCAGGGTCTGGCCGATCTCGATACACTCGATATTGTGCTCGATGGCCTGGCTGCGGGTGCCGGCATCGGCATGGCTGAGCGAGCCGAACTTGTAGCTCTGCAGCTGGCCGCGCGCGTCCGAGAAGGTGTTCGAATTCATCGCGTCAAAGCCGAGGCCGAAACGCGACGCCGCCTGCTTGAGGCGGTTGGGATCGGCTTTGTCCCAGGGGATATGCAGCGAGACCGTATTGGTGGCCTGGGTCAGCTGGGCGATGACGGCGCAATCCTCGATCTTGTCGAAAATGTCGCGCGGTTCGCCGAGGCCCGGAAAGCGGGCAAAGCGCGTGCCGCCCGTGCCGACACCCCAGGAGGGCACGGCGACGTTGAAGCCGGCCACCTTGGCCTTGATGGCGTCGATGTCGACGCCGCGCCGGTCAAGGCGTTCGCCCAGCGTGTCGTAATCGACATTGAGATCGGCAATGCGCTTGGCGTTTTCCGCCTCGACGACGGATGCGTCGATGATGTGTTCGGTCATCGCTTGATCCTTACCGCGTGAACGACTGGGCATTGCCCGCGTCGACATTGATGATATTGCCGGTCGATTTGGCCGAGGCGTCCGAGGCGAAGAAGTAGATGGCTTCGGCAATGTCCTCGGGGAAGACGCTGCGCTTGAGCAGCGAGCGCTCGCGATACATTTCCTCAAGGCCATCCTTGTCGGTCTTGTAGGTCGAGGCGCGCTGTTCGAGCCACTCGCCGGCCCAGATCTTGGAGCCGCGCAAAACGGCGTCCGGATTGACCACGTTGACGCGGATCTGCTCGCCGGCGCCTTCAAGGGCGAGGCAGCGCGCCAGATGGATCTCGGCGGCCTTGGCCGTGCAATAGGCCGAGGCATTGGGCGAAGCGGCCAGACCATTCTTGGACGCGACGAAGACGACATTGCCGCCGGTCTTCTGGCTGCGGAACAGGCGGAAGGCTTCGCGGGAGACAAGGAAGTAACCCGTGCTGAGGATGTCCATGTTCTTGTTCCACAGCTCGAGCGTGGTCTCCTCGATCGGCGCCGAAGAGGCGAGGCCGGCATTGGAGACGAGGATATCGAGGCCGCCGAATTCGACCACCGCATGGGCAAAGCCGGCAATGACGGCTTCTTCCTTGGTGACGTTGACGATGACGGGGCGGACGAAATCCTCGCCGAAGGCGCCCGCGAGCTCGTCATTGGCCGCAGCCAAT
Organism: Devosia sp. MDV22-iso42; assembly: GCF_058629155.1. NCBI lineage: Bacteria > Pseudomonadati > Pseudomonadota > Alphaproteobacteria > Hyphomicrobiales > Devosiaceae > Devosia > Devosia sp. MDV22-iso42. The sequence goes on along the minus strand of NZ_JBZVWR010000006.1, from coordinate 1,178,528 downwards.
GCGGTCTCGTCGATATCGGCCAGCACGACGCAGGCGCCTTCACGCAGCAGGCGCACGGCGGTGGCCTTGCCAATGCCGCCGGCGCCGCCGGTGACCAGCGCAATCTTGCCGGCCAGCGATTTGGGCTTGGGCATGCGGGCGAGCTTGGCCTCTTCGAGCAACCAGTATTCGATATCGAAGGCCTCCTGCTCGGGCAGGCCGACATAGGTGGAGACGGTCGAGGCGCCGCGCATCACATTGATGGCGTTGACATAGAACTCGCCGGAAATGCGGGCGGTGGCCTTGTCCTTGGCGAAGGTGAACATGCCCACGCCCGGCATCAGATAGACCACGGCATTGGGATCGCGCACGGCGGGGGAGTTGTCGTGCTTGCAGCGGTCGTAATAGGCCTGGTAGTCGACGCGATAGGCGGCGATGTCCGCGGGGATTTTGGCGAGGACGGCGTCGATATCGGGATTGGCCGGATCGAACTCGATCACCAGTGGGCGGATCTTGGTGCGCAGGAAATGGTCGGGGCAGGAGGTGCCCAGGGCCGCCAGCGGCCGCAGATTGTTGGAATTGACGAATTCGAGCACGGCAGCCGAGTCATCGAAATGGCCCAGCTTGTGGCTGTCTTCGGAGATGAGGCCGCGGATCTTGGGCATCAGCTTGGCGGCGATGGCGCGGCGCTGCTCGGCGGGCAGGGCCTTGACGGCTTCGCCACCAAAAATGGTCTTGCCTTCCGTCTGCTGCTCGAACCATTCGATGGCCTGATTGATGATGGCAAGCGTGGTTTCGTAGCATTCCTTGGGCGTATCGCCCCAGGTGAAGAGGCCATGGCTCTCGAGGATCAGCCCCTTGGCGTTCGGGTTCTCTTCGCAATATTTGCCCAGCCACAGGCCCAGCTCGAAGCCCGGCTTCTTCCAGGGCAGCCAGCCAATGCTGTCGCCGAAGATCTGCTGCGTCAGTTCCTTGGAGTTGTTCGACGCGGCGATGGCGATGATCGCGTCGGGATGCATGTGGTCCACATAGGCGTGGTTCACATAGGCATGCAGCGGCGTGTCGATCGAGGCGGCGCGCGGATTGAGGTTGAACGTGGCGTGCGGCAGGTAGCCGACCATCTCGTCCTCGAAATCGACGCCGCGATAGAGGCCCTTCAGCGCGCGCAACTTGTCCATATAGAGCGTGGAAAAGCCGTCGAGCTTGATCGATGCGCTGTCGCCGCCCGACCCCTTGACCCACAGCACTTCGACGGTCTCGCCGGTCAGCGGGTCCTGCTGCATGATCTTGGAGGAGGTATTGCCGCCACCATAATTGGTGACGCGCTTGTCGCTGCCCAGCAGGTTCGAGCGATAGACGAGGCGTTCCGGCTCGCTCATGGCGGCGGCTTTGGCGTCGTCCCAGAGATTGGCGAGGCGCTTGGGCGCGGAAGTGGACATGAGACTCCTCCCAGAGGGTAGCGGTTATGAATATTGCCCGGACATGGCCACGATCGCGCCAAGCTGTCAATCAGAAACGATCATAACCAAGCATAGGCGACTGACATGTTTCGAAGTTGACGGTTTGATGATTGACACTGATTGAATTGGATGAGTAGTAATGCGCCAGGAGGATGGCTGCCTTGCACGAAACCGAACGCCACCGCGTCATCATCGCCGCCGTCCAGACGCGTCCCGTCGTGACGGTAGCGGACATCTGCGAGCTCACCGGCTCATCCGAAGCGACCATAAGGCGCGATATTGCGGCGCTCGACCTGCGCGGCGAAGTGCGGCGGGTGCGCGGCGGCGCCGAGGCGATCAACCCGCCCGAGCAGTCGGCACTGATGGGACGACCCTTCTCGGTCAACGAGACCATCAATATCGAGCAGAAGCGCGCCATTGCCCGGGCCGCGGCCGAGCTCTGCGCCGATGGCGAGCCCATCATTATCAATGGCGGCACCACCACCTATCAGATGGTGCATTTCCTGACCTCGCGCCGGCTGAGCGTCTTCACCAACAGCTTCGCCATTGCCGAATATCTCATTCACAATTCGCGCAACTCGGTCGTCATTCCGGGCGGCACGGTCTATCGCGAGCAGAATGTCATCCTCTCGCCCTTTGGCGGCGTGGTGGCATCGCATTTCTACGCCAAGCGCATGTTCATCGGCTGCCAGGGCATCGGCGCGCACGGACTGATGGAGGCCGATCCCATGGTCGTCCAGTCCGAGCTCGGCCTGATCGGGCAGGCCGACGAGCTGATCGTGCTGGCGGACTCATCCAAGTTTTCGGGCAGATCGAGCCTCATTCTGTGTGGCCTCGACCGAATAGCCGCCGTCGTCACCGACGCCGGCATCCGCGACGAAGACCGTCAAATGCTGGAAACGGCAGGCGTGCGGCTCATCGTGGCGGAGACGACTGCTCAGGCCGACCGACAAGCCTTCGTGGCCTGAGACAACAAGACGAAAACCATCCCAGGGAGGGACTACCTTATGAGACTCTTGAAAATCCTGGCGGCAAGCACCGCCATCGCCGCTCTGCTGGCCAGCCCGGCCTTCGCCCAGACCCGCATCGCGCTGGTCGTCAAGTCGCTCGGCAACGGCTTCTTCGACGCCGCCAACAAGGGTGCCCAGGAAGCGGCCGCCGAACTGGGTGACGTCGAAGTCATCTATACCGGCCCGACTGCGGCGACGGCCGAAGCCCAGATCGAAGTGATCAATGCGCTGATCGCCCAGCAGGTCGACGCCATTGCCATTTCCGCAAATGATCCGGACGCCCTGGTGCCGGCGCTGCAGAAGGCCATGGAACGCGGCATCAAGGTGATCAGCTGGGATTCGGGCGTCGCGCCTGAAGGCCGTCAGCTCCACCTCAACCCGTCGGAAACCAACCTGATCGGCGAGACCATCATCAAGCTGGCTGCCGATTACCTGCCAGACGGCGGCGATGTCGCCATCCTGTCGGCCGCTTCCACCGCGACCAACCAGAATGCCTGGATCGAAGCCGCCAAGGCCGCACTGCCCGAGAAGTTCGCCAATATCAACCTCGTCGCCGTGGTCTATGGCGACGACGACTCGGTCAAGTCGACCGACGAAGCCAAGGGCCTGATCGCCTCCTATCCCGACCTCAAGGCCATCATTGCCCCGACCACTGTCGGCGTCGTGGCGGCCGCCCAGGTCGTGACCGACCAGAACCTGATCGGCAAGATCAACGTGACCGGCCTGGCACTGCCAAGCGAGTTCAAGCAGTTCATCGACAATGGCGCGAGCCAGGCCGTGGCGCTGTGGAACCCGATCGACCTGGGCTACTCGGCCGTCATGCTGGCCAATGACCTGGTCGAAGGCGCAGAAGCCGGTCCTGGCGCAACCCTCTCCATGGGCCGCATGGGCGAGCTGACGCTTGACGACACCAGCTCGGGCGCCATGGCGGCACCCTTCACCTTCGACAAGTCCAACATCGAAGAATTCTCCAAGATCTACTGATCTGACGGGACCCGGGCGGGGCGATCGAGGAACATTCTTCGATTCCCCAGTCGTCTCCCTCCCCGCTTGTGGGGAGGGATCAAGGGTGGGGGAGGGCAGCAACCACGCGTTGCGGCACCACCCCCACCCTGCTCGATTTGACGGACTTGGCTTAACGCCAAGTCCTATCTCGCTTCCCTCCCCACAAGGGGGAGGGAGATGCCGACTGAGAGATCTACCGAGTATCCCATGACCGACCCCATCCTGACGCTGACCGGCATCACCAAGAGTTTCCCTGGCGTCAAGGCGCTCAACCAGGTGTCGCTGGAGCTCTATGCCGGGCAGGTCACCGCGCTGATCGGCGAGAACGGGGCGGGCAAGTCGACTCTGGTCAAGACGCTGACCGGCATCTATCAGCCCGACGCCGGCGAGATCCGAGTGGCTGGCCAGGTCGTGACACTGCCAACCGCCCATTCGGCTTCCGCCGTCGGCATTACCGCCATCCATCAGGAAACCGTGCTGTTCGACGAAATGACGGTGGCCGAGAACATCTATCTGGGCCACGCGCCGCGCAATCGCTTCGGCCTGATCGACTGGCGCAAAATGCGCGCCGAGGCGCGCGCGACGCTGGACGCCATGGCCGCCGGCATCGACCCCGATATCAAGCTCAAGGAATTGGGCATTGCCAAAAAGCACCTGGTGGCCGTGGCAAGGGCGCTCTCCATCGATGCCCGCGTGGTCATCATGGACGAGCCGACCGCCGCGCTCAGCCAGAAGGAAATCGAGGAGCTCTATGTGCTCATCGAACTGCTCAAGCAGGATGGCAAGGCGATCTTGTTCATCAGTCACAAGTTCGACGAGATCTACCGCATCGCCGACCGCTTCACCGTGTTCCGCGATGGCGAACAGGTCGGCAAGGGGTTCATCAAGGACACCAGCCAGAGCCAGATCGTCCAGCTCATGGTCGGCCGCCCGGTGGAGGGGATTTTCCCGGCCCGCAATGCCCAGATCGGCGACGTCGTGCTCGAGGCCAGGGGCCTCAGCCATCCCACCGAATTCGACGACATCTCCTTTGCCGTCCGCAAGGGCGAGATCCTGGGCTTTTATGGCCTGGTCGGAGCCGGGCGCAGCGAGGTCATGCAGGCGGTGTTCGGGCTGACCCAGCCCAGCGCCGGCAGCTTGGTGCTCGATGGCCAGACCATCACGCCGCGTTCGCCCGCCGATGCGGTGGAGGCGGGGATCGTCTATGTGCCCGAAGAGCGCGGCAAGCAGGGCGTCATTACCGGCGAACCCATCTTCAAGAATGTCTCGCTTCCCTCTTTGGGCAAGACATCCAAATCCGGCCTCCTGCGGCTGGCCGAAGAGTTCGCGCTGGCCCGTACCTATACCGAGCGGCTCGACCTGCGTGCCTCCTCGCTCAGCCAGAATGTCTCGACCCTGTCGGGCGGCAACCAGCAGAAGGTGGTGATCGCCAAATGGCTGGCGACGCTGCCCAAGGTGATCATCCTCGACGAACCCACCAAGGGCATCGATATCGGCTCCAAGGCGGCGGTGCATGAATTCATGGCCGAGCTGGTGGCCCAGGGTCTTTCCGTCATCATGGTCTCGTCCGAACTGCCCGAAGTGCTTGGCATGAGCGACCGCATCGTCGTCATGCGCGAGGGCCGCATGGTCGACACCATCGACAACAAAGGGCTCAAGCCCGAAACGCTGGTGCGCCTGGCTGCCGGTATAATCGAGGAGCAGGCGGCATGAGAAACCTGATCAAGCAGCGCGAAACCTGGCTGGCGCTCGCCATCCTGCTCGTCATCGTGCTGGTCATGCTGCGCTTTTCGCGCTTTGCCCAGCCGGGGAACCTGCTGACCATTTTCAACGACACCTCGATCCTGATGATGCTGGCTTTGGGGCAGATGGCGGTGATCCTGACCCGCTCGATCGACCTCTCCATGGCGTCCAACCTGGCGCTGACCGGCATGATCGTCGCCATGCTCAACGCCGCCTTTCCCGGCGTGCCGATCCCGCTGCTGCTCGGCCTCAGCGTCGTCATCGGCGCGGGCCTCGGCGCCTTCAACGGCGTGCTGGTGTGGAAGCTCAACATTCCGCCGATCGTCGTGACGCTGGGCACGCTGACTATTTTCCGCGGCCTGGTCTTTGTCATTTCCGGCGGCGCCTGGGTCAATGCGGCCCAGATGAGCCCCGACTTCATCGCTTTGCAGCGCGGGGTGTTCCTGGGCCTGCCGGTGCTGAGCTGGTTCGCCATCGTCGTGGCGGCTCTGTTCTACGTGCTGATGACCCGCACGCCACTGGGGCGCTCGCTCTACGCCATCGGCGTCAACCCCACGGCCTCGGTCTATACCGGCATCGATGTCGGCAAGACCAAGTTCTACGCCTTCACCATTGCCGGCGCGGTGGCTGGTCTCTGCGGCTATCTCTGGATCTCGCGATACGTCATCGCCTCGACCGAAGTGGCCGGCGGCTATGAGCTGACCATCATCGCCGCCTGCGTCATCGGCGGCGTCTCGATTGCCGGCGGCATTGGCAGCGTGGCCGGCGTGCTGCTGGGCGCGCTTTTTCTCGGCGTCATCAACAATGCCCTGCCGGTGATCAATATCAGCCCGTTCTGGCAGATGGCCATTTCGGGCTCGGCCATCCTGCTCGCCGTGGTGCTCAATGCGCGCGGCGAAGCCAGCAAGGGGCGTATCATTCTCAAGAAGGCGGAAGCGGCATGACCGACATCTCCTCGACCGGCCGCCAGCTGCCAGATCGCCTCGACAATCCGCTGAAATCAGCCGTGCTGAGCTGGGAGAGCCTGCTGGTTCTCGTGGCGGTGGCGATCTTTATCGCCAATTCCTTTGCCTCGCCCTATTTCCTCAATGCCTGGAGCCTGAGCGATCTCACCTTCAACTTCACCGAAAAGGCGCTGATCGCGCTGGCCATGGCGCTGTTGATCATTTCGGGCGAGATCGACCTCTCGGTCGCTGCAATCATCGCGCTGGCCTCCACCCTGATGGGCCTGGCGCTGCAATATGGCGCCGATACGCCGGTGCTGGTCGTCATCGGCGTCGGGGCCGGCCTGCTGTGTGGGGCGTTCAATGGCCTGCTGGTCACGCGGCTCAAGCTGCCGTCCATCGTGGTCACCATCGGCACCATGAGCCTGTTCCGCGGCATCAGCTTCATCATCCTGGGCGACCAGAGCTTCAAGGGCTATCCGCCGAGCTTTGCCTGGTTCGGCCAGGGCTATGTGTTCTGGGTGATCTCCTTCGAACTGGTGCTGTTTGTCGTCTGCGCCATCGCCTATTGGGTCCTGCTGCACCGCACCAATTTCGGCCGCCGCGTCTTTGCCATCGGCAATAATGACGTGGCGGCGCAGTTTTCCGGCGTGCGGGTGGATCAGATCAAGTTCATCCTGTTCTGCCTCACCGGCCTGATGAGCGGCATCGCCGCCGTGCTGCTGACGGCGCGGCTGGGCTCGACGCGGCCATCCATTGCCGAGGGCTGGGAACTGGAGGCCATTACCATGGTCGTGCTGGGCGGCGTCTCGATCCTGGGCGGCGCCGGCTCGATCATCGGCGTGGTGCTGGCGGCGCTGATCATGGGTCTGGTGACTTTCGGCCTGGGCCTGCTCAACGTGCCCGGCATCGTCATGTCGATCTTTATCGGGGGCCTGCTGATCGTGGTGATCGCGCTGCCCATCCTGTTCCGCATGTGGAGGCAGCGCGCATGATCATTGCCGATGGCGATTACGAAAAGCATGCCTTCAAGATGCAGCTCAATCCGGGCATGGCGGCGGAATACAAGAAGCGCCATGACGCGATCTTTCCCGAACTCGTCGACCTGCTGCACGAAGCCGGGGTGAAGGACTATTCCATCCATCTCGATGACGAGACCAATATCCTCTTCGGCGTGCTCTGGCGCCGCACCGATCACACCATGGCGGACCTGCCGGCAACGGCGGTGATGCAGCGCTGGTGGGCGCATATGGCCGACGTCATGGCGACCAATGACAAGAGCGAGCCGATCGCGACCGATCTGACGCCCATGTTCTGGATGAAATAGGCCGACCCACCGGCTGATCCAGCCATAGCCACCATGCGTATCATTGCTTGAACCCGGGCGCTCGCACGGGCATGCTGACACGCGCTGTCAGGAGGCAATGCTACCTGCGGCGAATGGCGGAACCTTTGCCGTCGTTGATGACTTTTGATGAACGGGCCTTTGCCCATGTTCAGCGTCATTTGGGTCGTTTTGCGCGGGCCAGCTGCTGATCACCACGTCATCCTACCGCTGCAGCGGACAGATCAAGATGCTGGCTTCTGCCAGTCAGGGACAAATCGGAGAATCCAATGCGCCTCACAACCACGCTATTGAGCGCCGTCGCCGCGCTCGCTTTGTCCGTCACCGGCGCCAGCGCCCAGGTGGTGGTGTCGTCCAAGATCGATACCGAAGGCGGTGTGCTGGGCAACATCATCAAGCAGGTGCTCGAGGCCAATGATATCGCCGTCGAGGACCGCATCCAGCTTGGCGGCACGCCCATCGTACGCCAGGCCATCACCGCCGGCGAGATCGACATCTATCCCGAATACACCGGCAATGCCGCCTTCTTCTTTGAAAAGGCCGATGATCCGCTGTGGAACGACGCTGCCCTGGCCTATGCCGAGGCCGCCAAGCTCGACTTCGAGGCCAACAACATTGTCTGGCTGACGCCGTCGCCGGCCAACAATACCTGGGCCGTGGCCGTGCGCGATGACGTGGCCGAGGCCAATAACCTGACGACGTTCAGCGAGTTCGGCGCCTGGGTCGCGGGCGGTGGCGAGGTCAAGCTGGCCGCATCCGCCGAATTCGTCAATTCGCCCGCTGCCCTGCCCAAGTTCCAGGAAGTCTATGGCTTCACCCTGACGCCGGACCAGCTGATCACCCTCTCGGGTGGCGACACGGCCGCCACCATTGCCGCGGCCGCCCAGCAGACCAATGGCGTCAACGCTGCCATGGTCTATGGCACCGATGGCGGCATTGCCCCATCGGGCCTCAAGGTGCTCGAGGACGACAAGGGCGTGCAGCCGGTCTATCAGCCGACCCCGATCATCCGCAGCGACGTGCTGGCCCAGTATCCGCAGATCGAAGAGCTGCTCAAGCCGGTCTTTGAGGGCCTGACGCTCGAAGTGCTGCAGGAGCTCAATGGCCGCGTCCAGGTGGGCGGCGAAGCCTCCGCCACCGTGGCGACCGACTACCTGACCCAGGGCGGTTTCCTGGACTAAGGCGATCGCCGCTCCCCGCTGGGGAGGGGCTCGCCTGACCGCTGAGCGACACCGGAGGCTGCATGTCCATTGCTGAATTGGCCCCGGTGTCGTCGCGTCCCGCCTGGCTCGCCCTCGACAAGCTCGGGGTGCTGATTGCCTTGATTGCGGCAGCTGGCGCATCGCTGCCCTTTGCCCTGTTCCGCGCCAACCGCATCGTGTCGGGCGATAGTGTGGCGCTGGCACAGGCGCTGTCACCGGCTCTGGCGGTGATCCTCGGCTTGAGCCTGCTGGCCGGCTTTGCCGTGGCACTGCTGCGCTTTCCGGCCCTGACCAAGCTGCTGGTCGGCTTTGCCGTGCTGGCAGCGCTGTTCGTGCTGATGGGGCAGTCCGCAGCCTTTCTCACGCCACCCGACGATACCTTTGCCCGCGTCTCCCCCGGCGCCGGCTTCTGGCTGCTGGCCTTTGCCTTTGCCCTGCTGGTGACCGATGCGTTGACCCGGCTGCGGCTGGCGCCGCTCTGGCGCCTCGCCATCCTGGCCGCAGTGCTCGCCGTCATGGCGCTGCTGCTCTGGAGCGGCGGCTGGAACCAGCTGTCGCTGCTCAAGGAATATGGGAACCGCGCGCCCGCCTTCTGGGCCGAGGCAAGGGCGCATCTGGTGCTGGCCTTCGGCTCGGTGGTCATTGCGACCGTGGTCGGCGTGCCGCTGGGGATCCTCTGCTACAAGGTCAGGCCGCTGCGCGCCGGCGTGCTCAACGTGCTCAACATCGTCCAGACCATTCCCTCGATTGCCCTGTTTGGCCTGCTGATCGCGCCTTTGGCCTGGATCGCCGCCAATGTGCCGGGCGCTTCGGCGATCGGTATTTCCGGCATCGGCACGGCCCCGGCTCTGGTCGCGCTGTTCGCCTATTCGCTGCTGCCAATTGTTTCCAATACCGTGGTGGGCCTCAACAATGTCTCGCCCGCCGCCATTGATGCCGCCCGCGGCATGGGCATGACGGTCTGGCAGCGGCTGATCGCGGTGGAACTGCCGCTGGGCTTTCCGGTCATCCTCACCGGCATCCGCATCGTGCTGGTGCAGAATATCGGGCTGACCACCATTGCCGCGCTGATCGGTGGCGGTGGCTTTGGCGTCTTTGTGTTCCAGGGCATCGGCCAGACGGCGATGGACCTGGTGCTGCTGGGCGCGGTGCCCACCGTGGTGCTGGCCTTTGTCGCCGCCGTGGTGCTGGACGCCATGGTCGAGATGACGAGTCGTGAAGGAAAGCGTCCATGATCGAGATCGACGACATCACCAAGACCTATAATGGCCAGGCCGTGGTGGACCGGGTGACCCTGACCATCCAGCCGCACACGATCTGCGTCGTGGTCGGCACGTCCGGCTCGGGCAAGACCACGCTGATGCGCATGATCAACAAGCTGGTCGAGCCGACATCGGGATCGGTACGCATCGATGGCGAGGATATTGCCGGCCTGCCGGCCTATGAGCTGCGCCGCCGCATGGGCTATGTCATCCAGGGCCATGGCCTGTTCCCCCATCGCTCGGTCGGGCAGAACATCGCCACCGTGCCCAAGCTGCTGGGCTGGACCAAGGCCAAGACGCGCGACCGCGTCGACGAGCTGATGACGCTGTTCCAGCTCGACCCGGCCGAGTTCCGCGACCGGCTGCCGCATGAACTCAGCGGCGGCCAGCAGCAACGCGTCGGCGTGGCGCGGGCGCTCGCCGCCAAGCCCAATATCCTGCTGATGGACGAGCCCTATGGCGCGCTCGACCCGGTGATCCGCGCCAAGGCGCAGGAAGACCTGCTCAATATCCAGCGCCAGTTCGGCACCACCATCGTGCTGGTCACCCATGACATGGAAGAGGCCATCCATCTCGGCCACACCATTGCCGTGATGGACCAGGGCAAGCTGCTGCAATCGGCCAGCCCGGCCGAGATCATCGGCAAGCCCGCGACGCCCTTTGTCGCCGAGCTGATCGGCACCAGCGAGCGCCCGTTCCGGCTGCTGTCGCTATTCAGGGTGGCCGACCATATCGAGCCGGGGCAGGCCGATGGCACGCCGATCGAGGCCAGTGCCTCGCTGCGCGACGCCTATGCCGAACTGCTGTGGTCGGGCCGGCCGGCTCTGCCGGTGCAGCGCGACGGACAGATCGTCGGGCAGGTGAGTCTGGCGGCGCTGGCGCGCCTGGCGGCCCGGCCGCAATGAAGGTCGGCAATCTCCTCCGCCTCGTGGCGCTGCTGGTGCTCGTGCTGTTCCTAGCGCAACCGAACCTGTTCGCCGGCTTTTTCGGCCTGTTTACGACAAACGGCCAGCCCGCGATCTATAACCAAGGCAGCCTGTTCGACATCACGCTGAACCATCTGGGCATTGTCGCGGCGGCGACGGCGGGGGCCACGTTGATCGCCGTGAGCCTGGCCATCTTCGTCACCCGGCCCTTTGGGGCCGAATTCCTGCCGCTGTCGCGCAGCCTCGCCAATATCGGCCAGACCTTTCCGCCGGTAGCCGTGCTGGCTTTGGCCGTGCCCATGCTGGGCTTCGGCACGGCGCCCACTTTGGTGGCGCTGTTTCTCTATGGCCTGCTGCCGATTTTCGAGAACACGCTGACCGGGCTGACCAACCTGCCGTCCAGCGTGGTCGATGCCGCCCGCGGCATGGGCATGACCGGTTGGCAAAGGCTGATCAAGGTGGAACTGCCGCTGGCGCTGCCGGTTATCCTGGCCGGGATCCGGCTCTCGGTGGTGATTTCGCTGGCCACGGCCACGATCGGCTCGACCGTCGCCGCGCGCACCCTGGGCGAGGTGATCATTGCCGGGCTGCTGTCGGGCAATACCGCCTTCGTGCTGCAGGGCGGGCTGATCGTGGGCGTGCTGGCCGTGCTGATCTATGACGGCCTGTCGGCGCTGGAGCGCTTCCTCATGGCCCGCACCGGGCAGGCGCGGCGCGCGACAGCCTAAGGCTAAGCGCTGGCGACCATGGCGGCGCTGGCGACGGCGCGCTGGGCCAGCGCATTGCCCACGGCAAAGATGGTCGGCGCCGAGAGCGGGAAGGCGGTGACGGCGGCAACCGCCTCGCCAATGGTGCCGCGCCAGACCTGCTCGTCGGCCCGGCCGACATTGCCGGCAATCACGGCGGGCGTGCAGGGCGCCATGCCCTGGGCTGTCAGCTGGTCGACGATCTGGTTCAGGGTGCGCCGGCTCATATAGTAGACGCTGGTGGTGGCCGGGTCGGACAGAGCCTGCCAGTTGAGGCTGTCGGGCAGCACGCCCTGGCGCGAATGGCCGGTGACGAAGCGGACGGACTGGGCGTGGTCGCGATGGGTCAGTGACAGGCCGAGCCGGCTGGCCAGCGCCAGAGCCGCGGTGACGCCGGGGACAACGGTGACGGCAATGCCGTGCCGCTCCAGCATCTCGATCTCCTCGCCGGCGCGACCGAAGATCATCGGATCGCCCGACTTGAGCCGCACCACATGCTTGCCCTGCCGCGCGAGGCTGAGCATCATGGCGTTGATGTCCTCTTGGCGGCAGCTGTCGCGCGCGGCGCGCTTGCCTACCAGCATCCGCCTGGCCTCGCGGCGGGCCATTTCGAGCACCTCGGACGAGACCAGATCATCGAACAGGATCACATCGGCCGATTGCAGCGCGCGGACGGCCTTGATGGTGAGGAGGTCGGCATCGCCCGGACCGGCGCCGACTAGCGTCACCCGTCCGACCGGCGGGGCGGCGCCGATGGTGTCGATATCGGCGTCCATGGCGCTGGGCGCATTATCGCCAAAGGCGCGCTCGATGAGGCGCTCCCAGAAGGCGCGGCGCTGCGGACCGGGCGCGAGCCTGTCCATGACCGCGCCGCGCAGGCGCTGTGCCAGCTGCGCCCAGGCGGTGAGGGTGGGCGGCAGCAGCGTCTCGATGCGGCGGCGCACCGCCTGGCCCAGAATGGGCGCCGCGCCGGCGGTGGAAATGCCGATCACGAGGGGCGAGCGGTTGACGATGGCGCCGAACTGGAACTGGCAGAATGCGGGCCGGTCGATGACGTTATAGGGCACGCTCTGGCGCTGGGCCGCCTCGACAAAGGCGGCAGCCTCGGCGTCGTCCTCGATATCGGCCACCGCCATGGCGGCGCCAGAGAGGTCGGACGGGGCCCAGTGGCAATCGACGAGGCTGATCGTGCCGGCCACGGCGCCGCTCTCGGCCAGGGCGATCAGCGCATCGCACCAGTCTTCCACGGGCGCCAGCACCTGGACATGGGCGCCAGCCGCGGCCAGCAGCTCGATCTTCCAGGTGGCGGGCTCGGAGCCGCCAATGGCGACGACGCGCTTGTCGACCAGATCGAAGAAGACCGGCAGCACGGCCAGCGGCGCAATGCGGGGTCTATTCGGCGGCGGCGAGACGATGTGCATCGATGATCCCCCTGATTTCGGCGCGGCAGGAGCCGCAATTGGTGCCGGCCTTGGTACAGGCGCCGACGGCTTCGACGGTTGTGCAGCCCTGGCCGGTAACGGCACTGGCAATGGTATTGGCGCCCACCGAGAAGCAGGCGCAGACAATGGCGCCGCGATCGGGCATGTCGGCGCCGGGGCGGCCGGCCAGCACGGCGCCGGCGCTCAGGCCGTCTTCGGTCAACAGGTCGACGGCCCATTGGCGTGAGACCAGCACCGGATCGGGCGACGTGTAGAGCGCCAGGACCAGGCGACCGTCGGCCAGCACCGCGAAGTTGTGGCGGCCCGAACGCGCGTCGTGCAGGGTGTCGATCTCAGCATCGTCCGGCAGGGCAAAGGCGTGGCGCAGCCAGGCGGTCCAGTCTTCGGACTCGTCGCGCCAGGCCAGTTCGCCGCGCATGCCGCCCATAGCCTCGGCCACGGCCCAATAGGCAGTGTCGAGCTGGGGCCGGGCGGTGGCGACGAAGAAGCCATAGAGGCGGGTATGGACGGGCTCGGCATGCACTTCGGCCATTTTGAGCGCGGGTTGGCCCGAGACGGGATCGACCTTGGCGGTGACCAGCGCATCCACGCGCCCATTGGAGGCAAACTGGTCGGTCCAGTGCATGGGCACGAAGAGGTGTCCGCGCCGCTGCCGGTCGGTCACCAAAGCCCGCACCACCGCACTGCCATGCCGGTTGAAGAGCTTTACCAGCGTGGCGCGGTGGATGTTGAGGCGGGCGGCGTCGGCGGGATGGATCTCGACAAAGGGCTCGGCATAGTGGGCCGAGAGCCGTGCCGCTTTGCCGGTGCGGGTCATGGTGTGCCAGTGGTCGCGCACGCGGCCGGTATTGAGGATGAAGCGGCCCGGCGCCGGGGCGAAGGGCGGCGGTGGCTGCACGGGGACGAAGCGGGCTTTGCCATCGGGGGTGAAGAACTGGCCATTGCCGAAGAGGCGCGCGGTGGATTTCTGGCGGATTGGCCACTGCGTGGGCGCCAGGCTGGCATAGTCGGCGCCCACAAGGCCGGAAAGGTCGAGGTCGCGGCTGCCGTTGTTTTCGAAAGCGGTGAGACCAGAATGCTCGGAGAAAATCTGGCCGGGATTGGCGTAGGGGAAGGCCGCGGCAAAACCCATGCGGCCGGCAACCTGGCTGATGATCCACCAGTCGGGGCGTGCTTCGCCGGGCAAGGACAGGAAGGGGCGCTGGCGCGAAATGCGGCGTTCGGAATTGGTGACGGTGCCGTCCTTTTCGCCCCAGCCGGCGGCGGGGAGGCGGACATGGGCGGTGACGCCGGTATCTGTGCTTGCGCTCATGTCGGAGACCACCACGAAGGGGCAGGCGGCCAGAGCCGCACGCACCAGATCGGCCTCGGGCATGGAATCGACCGGGTTGGTCGCCATGATCCAGATCGCCTTGATCTCGCCGCGCCCCATGGCGGCGAAGAGATCGACGGCCTTGAGGCCGGGCTGGGTGGCGACGCTGGTACTGCCCCAGAAGCGGGAGACGCGATCCACGGCGTCAGGCGAAAAATCCATATGCGCGGCAAGGGTATTGGCGAGACCGCCGACCTCGCGCCCGCCCATGGCATTGGGCTGGCCGGTGACCGAGAAGGGCCCCATGCCGGGCCGGCCGATGCGGCCGGTCAGCAGGTGGCAATTGATGATGGCATTGACCTTGTCACTGCCCGAGGCCGACTGGTTGACGCCCTGCGAATAGACCGTGACGGCTTTCTCGGTGGCGCCGAACCAGGCGTAGAACTGGGCAATGGCGGCTTCGGCGAGACCCGTCGCCGCGGCGACGCGGGCAAGGGTCCAGTCGGCCGCCACGAGCAGGGCGGCGTCGACGCCGCTGGTATGGTCGGTGATGAAGTCGGGGGCGGTGATGCCCTTCTCCATGAGATGGGCGAGCAGGCCGACAAACAGCGCACTGTCGCCATCGGACTGCAGGGGCAGGTGCAGGTCGGCAATATCGGCGCTGACGGTGCGGCGCGGATCGATCAGCACGACGCGCATAGTGGGGCGCTCGGCCCGGGCCTTGGCGATGCGCTGGTAGAGCACCGGATGGCACCAGCCCAGATTGGAGCCGACCAGCACGATCAGGTCGGCCAGCTCGAGATCCTCGTAATTGCCCGGCACGGTGTCCGAGCCGAAGGCGCGCTTGTGCCCGGCCACCGAGGAGGCCATGCAGAGCCGCGAATTGGTGTCGATATTGCCCGAGCCGATAAAGCCCTTCATCAGCTTGTTGGCGACGTAATAGTCCTCGGTCAGCAGCTGGCCCGAGCCATAAAAGGCCACCGCATCGGGGCCAAAATCGCGGATCGCCTGCGTGAAGGTATTGGCGACCCGCTCGAGCGCGACGTCCCAAGTGACTCTGGCGCCGTCGCTTTCCGGATGGAGCAGGCGGCCGTCGAGCGAGAGGGTCTCGCCCAGAGCCGAACCCTTGGAGCAGAGGCGGCCGAAATTGGCCGGATGCTCGGGATCGCCGGCAATGGCGACGCTGCCATCGGGTTTGGACGTCGCCAGCACGCCACAGCCGACCCCGCAATAGGGGCAGGTGGTGCGTATGGTCGGGCTGGCGACGGGCATGGTCATGGCTGTTACGCCGCCTCGACGAAGCGATGGCGCTCGTAGAGGAACTTAAGGACGGATTCGCGGCACTTGAGATAGGTGCGGTCGGCGGCCAGCTCGATGCGATGGCGCGGCCGCTCCAGCGGGACGTCGAGCACTTCCCCGATCCGGGCGGCCGGGCCATTGGTCATCATGACGATGCGGTCGCTGAGCAGCACCGCCTCGTCGACGTCGTGGGTGATCATGATCATGGTCGAGCCCAGGCGCTTCTGGATATCCATGACGGCATCCTGGAGATGGGCCCGGGTAAGGGCGTCAAGCGCGCCGAAGGGTTCGTCGAGCAGGAGGATTTTGGGCTGCATGGACAAAGCCCGGGCAATGCCGACGCGCTGCTTCATGCCGCCGGAAATCTCGGTGGGGCGCTTGTCCTTGGCATGGCTCATCTGCACGAGGTCAAGGTTCTGCATGATCCAGTCATGCCGCTCGGCACTGGATTTGGTGCGCCCGAACACCTTGGTGACGGCCAGATTGACGTTTTCATAGACGGTGAGCCAGGGCAGCAAGGAATGGTTCTGGAACACCACAGCGCGGTCCGGGCCGGGGCCGTTGACCTCATGACCCTCAAGCTGGATGCCTCCCGAGGAGACTTCGGTGAGGCCCGCGATCAGGTTGAGCAAGGTGGACTTGCCGCAGCCGGAATGACCGATGATGGAGATCACCTCACCCTTGGCGATATCGAGCGAGATATCCTTGAGCACCTCCGAGCGCTGGCCGCCGCGGTCGAAGTGCTTGTCGACATTTTCAATAGCAAGATAGGACATGGAAGCGCTCCTTAGCTGGCACTGGTGCCGCGGGTGACAAAGCTGCCGACGGCGGCCACGAGACGATCGAGGATGAAGCCCACGACGCCGATATAGGCCAGGGCCACGATGATGTCGGAGAGGCGCGAGCTGTTCCACGCATCCCAGATGAAAAAGCCGATGCCGACGCCGCCGGTGAGCATTTCGGCGGCAACGATGGCGAGCCAGGACAGGCCCACCCCGATGCGCAGCCCGGTAAAGATATAGGGGGCGGCGGCCGGGATCATGATCTTGAAGAAGAACTCGACCTGGTTGAGCTGCAGGATGCGCGCGACGTTGCGATAGTCCTGCGGGATATTGCGCACGCCCACGGCCGTATTGATCACCACCGGCCAGACCGAGGTGATGAAGATGACGAAGATCGCCGAGGGCCCCGAATCCATGAAGGCGGCCAGCGAGAGCGGCAGCCAGGCCAAAGGCGGCACGGTGCGCAGGATCTGAAAGATCGGGTCGAGCCCGCGCATGGCCCAGATCGACTGGCCGATGACCGCGCCAACGGCGACGCCCACCACGGCGGCAATGCCAAAGCCAATGGCGACGCGCTGCAGCGAGGTCAGCACCCGCAGGCCCAGCCCGATATCGCCCTGGCCATAGTCAAAGAAGGGGCTGACGATCAGCTCGGCTGAATCGGCCCAGACCTGGCTGGGCGATGGCAGGTTGGCGCCGGGGCTGGCGCAGAGGATCTGCCAGACCACGAGGATAAGCGTCAGCACCAGCAAAGGCGGCACCACATTGGCGGCGAGACTCGCCAGGGTCTTGGACCAGGAACTGGGGCGCGATGCCGGCGTGGGCAGGGTGAAGACGGCCGCCTCGGCTGGGGCGGGCGGCTTGGCCGGTATCGGCAGGGACTGGATGGTGGCACTCATGAGCGGTCCTTTCGGGGACGGGTCCGGGAAAGGGCGCGGGGCCAGGCCCCGCACCAGCGGTTGCAGGTCAGACAAGCGCCTTGATGGCGAGGCTGTCGAGATAGGCCGACGGGTCGGTGGCGTCGAACACCTTGCCGTCAAAGAAGGTCTCCGGCCCGCGCGATGTGGTTTCGGGGATATCGGCAGCGGCAATACCCAACGCCGTGGCGGCATCCCGCCAGATATCCTCGCGGTTGACGCTATCGACGGCGGCGACGATGTCGGTGGTCGCGGGCAGGTAGCCCCAGCGCACGTTCTCGGTGAGGAACCAGGCGTCGTGGCTCTTGAAGGGATAGGAGGCGTGGTCCTTCCAGAACTTCATTTCGAGCCCCGTAGCGGTCTCAAGCCGGCCATTGCCATAGTTGATGTCGCCCTTGAGGCGCCCGGCCACGTCGGCGGCGGGAATATTGAACCAGCTGCGCTTGCCCAGGATCTGGGCCAGCTCTTCCTTGTTTTCCAGCGCATCGGCCCACTGCGCCGCTTCCATCACCGCCATCAGCATGGCCTGGGTGGCGTTTGGATTGGCGTCGATGAAATCGCTGCGCAGGCTGAACGCCTTTTCCGGATGGCCCTGCCAGAGCTCACCCGTCGTGGTGGCGGTAAAGCCGATGCCCTGGTTGACCAATTGCTCGTTCCAGGGCTCGCCGACGCAGAAAGCGTCCATGGTGCCGACCTTCATATTGGCCACCATCTGCGGCGGCGGCACGGTGATCAGCGAGACGTCGGCATTGGGATCGATGCCGCCGGCAGCCAGCCAGTAGCGGATCCACAGGTCATGCGTGCCGCCCGGGAAGGTCATGGCGACGTTGACCTCCTGGCCGGCCGCCTTGCGCTCGGCAAAGATCGCCTTGAGCGGGCTGGAATCGAGGCCGGCGCCGGCATCCTTGTAGGCCTGGCTGACCGAAATGCCCTGCGCATCGAGGTTGAGCCGGGCAATGATCGACATCGGTACCGGCACGCCATTGGTCACGGTGCCGGCGCTCATCAGATAGGGCATGGGGGTGAGAATATGGGCGCCGTCGAGGCCATTGGCGGCGCCGCCGAGCACGAGGTTGTCGCGCGTGGCACCCCAGGAGGCCTGCTTCTGCACTTCGACGTCCGGCATGCCATGCTTGGCGAAGAGGCCCTTTTCGCTGGCAATGATCAGCGCCGAGGCGTCGGTCAGGGCGATATAGCCCAGCTTGGCGCCCGTCACTTCGGGGCCGGCGCCCTGGGCGAAGGCGCCCGAGGGGAAGAGGGCCCTGGCGGCGGCCAGTGTGGCAGCGGTTGCCGTCGCACCCTTGAGGAAGCCGCGCCGTGTGGTCCTGGTCTGCGTCATCGTGTTCTCCATTCGCACCAATCGGAAAAACAAAAAAGCTGCCAACTGGATGACGCCGGGTCGGATGACCACGAGCGAAACCTGTTGGCAGCTTTGCCTGGTGACGCCCAGCTCTGGACGTCGATCGAAGGAGCCGTCTTGGGAGGAGCGCCTTGTACCGAGAACATTGCACGAAGCGTGCCAAGTCCCTGCGGCGCTATTTAATCGTTTTTTGACAGCAAGTTAGCAGAATTCCCCGACTCTCCTGAAAAACCGCAGCAGCGATGTCGCGGCTCAAAACAGCGCCGGTCTGCACAATTTGTGCTCAGCTGGCGGCGCAGCCTAAATAATGGCAGGTCTATTCTGACGCCTGGCGGGCGATGTAGTCGTCGAGCGCGGCCGGGTCGAAAACCTGCCCGTCGAAGAAGCGGTCCGGCCCCATCAGTAGGGGACCGGCCGTGCCGGCGATCTCATGGGCCTGGGCATGGGTCCCGTCCGTCTTGTTATCGACCAGGGGGGTGTTGACCCCCAGCGGCGCGAGGGCGGCGCGATAGAGGTCGGGGCGGAAACAGGCCGCAGCGGTGGCGGCATGGTCCGAGCTGGCGCTGACCTGGCCCCATCGGACCATCTGCGCATAATACCACAGCGCATGGCTCTTCCAGGGGAAGTTGGCGGCGCTGGCATGGGGGATGAAGTGGTCGGGCACCTGCACCAGGGCGCCATTGCCGACATCGAACTGACCACTCAGCGCCCGCCCGACAATGGCGGGGCTGGCCTCGAGATAGGCGGGCCCGGCCATGATACGGGCGGTTTCGGCATGGTTGGCCGGATCGGCACACCATTGCCCGGCCCGATAGATGGCGCGGATCACGGCGGCGACGGTATCGGGATGCTCGGCGGCCCAGGTCGTCCGCATGCCGATGACCTTGTCCGGGCTGGACTGCCAGATCGAGCCCTTGGTGGTCAGCATATGCGCGCCCTTGCTGGCGACGCCGATGCTGTTCCACGGCTCGCCGACGCAATAGCCGTCCAGTCCGCCGCTTTCCAGCGCATCGGGCAGCAGCGGCGGCGGCAGGACGACGATTTCGATGTCCCGGTCCGGGCGGATGCCGCTGGCCGCCAGCCAGTAGCGCAGCTCGTAATTGTGCGAGGAAGTCTGGTGCACCACCCCGAAACGCAGCCTGCGCGGCGAGGCGGCGACCACGCGGGCCAGTGCGGCGCCGGCCGGCCCGGCCGCCAGATCGCCCGGCGCCCCCTGGTCAGCCAGACTCTGCCACAAGGCGGCGCTGACGGTGATGGCGTTGTTGCCCAGGCCCAGCACCACAGGCGCGATCATCGGCGTGGCCAGCGGCGTCAGCCCCAGGCTGGCCGCCAGCGGCATCGGCGCCAGCATCTGGGCAATGTCGAAATGGCCCAGTTCGGCGCGGTCGCGGATATTGGCCCAACTGGTCTCGCGCACCAGGTGCAGCTCGAGCCCTTCGGCTTCGGCAAAGCCCTTTTCGCGCGCCAGCACCAGCAGCACGCTATCGAGCAGGGGCAGGAAACCGGCGGTGAGATGGGTCGTGGACATGGGGATAATCCTATGGGCCGAGCAGATCGGCGGCGGTCACCAGGCTTTGGGCGATGTCGACCATCCTTCGGTTCTGGTTCATGGCGGTGCTGCGCAGCAGGGCATAGGCATCGGCCTCGCTGAGACCGCGATTCTTGATCAGGATGGCCTTGGCCTGGTCGATCAGCTTGCGGTCTTCGAGCTCGCTGCGCGCCTGCTCGAGCTCGCGCGTCAGCTTGGCAAAGGCGTTGAAACGCGAAATCGCCATATCCAATATGGGTTTGACGCGCTCCTTCTTGAGCCCGTTCACCACATAGGCCGAGACGCCGGCCTCGACGGCCTTCTCGATCATGCTCGTATCGGAGCGATCGACGAACATGGCGATCGGCCGCTGGATGGCGCGCGACAGCGAGAAGAAATGCTCCAGCGTATCGCGCTTGGGATTTTCCAGATCGATGACGATGACGTCCGGCGATGTCGCTGCAATGGTGCGCGCCACCTCGTTGACATCGTGGATAGTGGCGACGCGCGTATGGCCGGCATCGCGCAGCCCATCTTCGATGATGGCGGCGCGGATGCGGTTTTCATCGATGATCAGAATGGACAGGTCGGGCTTGGTCATCGCGGACAGTTAAGGGTGATGCCCGCAATAATCGCAAGCCCGTATTCTGCACATTTCCTATGCAGTTGTCGCGGAAGCCTCGTTGCGCCAGCTGAATTGGGGCGAAAAACCCAGCATGCGCTTG
Source organism: Devosia sp. MDV22-iso42 (assembly GCF_058629155.1). Taxonomy (NCBI): domain Bacteria; kingdom Pseudomonadati; phylum Pseudomonadota; class Alphaproteobacteria; order Hyphomicrobiales; family Devosiaceae; genus Devosia; species Devosia sp. MDV22-iso42. Next base: position 1,157,541 of record NZ_JBZVWR010000006.1, on the reverse strand, counting down.
GCCTTTTCGATCGAGAGCAGGGTGCCATTGGTGGTGAGGTTCCCCTTGATCTCCACACCGGGAAACACCTCGGCCAGCAGCGACATATTGGAGCGGCTCATGACCGTATCGGCATTGGCGATGATGAAAGCCTCAAAGCCGGTGAACTCGGCCTGGATGCAGCGCCGCACCGCCTGGGCGCCGTCCCGGGCATCGATATAGCCCCAGAGGTTCCACTTGCGCGCCAGGGGATCGGCATCGAATTTGCCAAACTTTTCATAGTCTTGCGGGTTCATCACGTTGGAGAACCGCAGCGAGGAAATGCGCAGCTTCGGGTTCCAGCGGCAGAACTGGGCAGCCATGGTCTCGTCGAGCAGCTTGCCTAGCGAATAGGCCGATTCCGGGCGGGGATAGTAGTCCTCGTCGACCGGGGCATAAGGCGGCGGCGTGTCGAAGGGCAGGCCCAGCACGGTCTCGCTTGACGCCAGGGTGATATTGGTGATGCCGGCCAGCCGGCAGGCTTCCAGGATATTGTAGGTGGCGGGGACATTGTTGGCGAAGGTGGTGGCATTGGGGGCAATGCCGGGTGCGGGAATGGCCGCCAGATGCACCACGGCGTCGAACGGCCCGCCGCGTTCGTCCACGCCGCCCATGATCGCGCCGGCCACCTGGCCGAAATCGGTCAGGTCGATCCTGATGCTGGGGCAGATCCTGTCGGGCAGGGCGTTCTGATCGAGATTGAGCACGTCATAGCCATGCGCCACCAGATCCTTGAGCACAGCCTGCCCAAGCTTGCCGCTGCCACCCGTCACCAATACCTTGGCCATCTCCGCCTCCTCCATCAACCGGGGAATAGTCTTGCCCGAAGCGGGGACTATTTTCCTCACTGCCGTCAGGGTGGCACGGAAGCCGGGCGCTGCCAACCATGCTGCCGCCATTCGGTCACCACGATGAACGCTTGATGACCAAAGCGGCTGCGCCATCCAACCATGTTGACTTTTCCGGCGCCGCCCGTTCTGACAGGGGCGTGGACCGGAGATCATGCTGATGGATGCCAACCCCATTCTCGCCCAGACCATGCGGGGCAACTGGGTCGAAAACCGCCATCGCGGCGCCTATGTGGTGATCGACGCCGACGGCATCATCATCGCCTCGGCCGGCGATATCGAGCGGGCGATCTTTCCACGCTCGGCCATCAAGTCGATGCAGGCCTTGGCCATCTTTACCCGCCATGCCGATAGCCAGTTTCATCACACGCCAGAGGAACTGGCGCTGGCCTGCGCTTCCCATACCGGCGAAGACGTGCATGTCGGGGTGGCGAGCGGCCTGCTGGCGCGGCTGGGCCTGTCGGCCGCCGACCTCGAATGCGGCGCCCACCAGCCGCTCGATGCGGCGGCGCGCGCGGCTTTGCGGGAGCGCGGCGAGGCGCCATCGAGCCTGCACAATTCCTGCTCGGGCAAGCATTCGGGCATGCTCAGCGTCGCCAAGGCTATGGGCGTTCCGACCGCGGGCTATGTCAATCGCGACCATGCGGTGCAGGTTCAGGTGCGGGCGGTGATCGAGGCGGTGATCGGCGAGCCGCTGAGCGAAGCCAAATGCGGCACCGATGGCTGCTCCATTCCCACCTTTGCGGCGCCGCTGCGCGCCTTTGCCCGCGGCTTTGCCCGCATGGCTACCGGCCATGGCCTGTCGACCGAACTCGCCAACGCCTCCCAGCGCCTGTTCGATGCCGCCACCACCCATCCGCATCTGGTGGCCGGCACCGGCCATCCCGATACGCTGATCATGACCGCCTTCAAGGGCAGGGTGATGCAGAAATATGGCGCCGACGGCGTGCAGTGCGGCGCCATCGGCGACAAGGGCTGGGGCTATGCGCTCAAATGCGATGACGGCAATATTGCCGCCTCGCTGGCCATGGTGGCTGCGCTGCTGCTCGACATTGCCGAGCCCGATGCCAGCCAGCGCGCGTTGCTCGATGGCTATGCCAACCAGCCCATCAAGAGCGTGCGCGGCGTGGCCGTGGGCGACCTGCGGGCCGTTGCACGGCAGGGCTGACAGGCCAGCCTAGCCGCGCCGGCGCCGATAGACGTCAAGCAGCTTGGCGCCAAGGCCGAGGCCGCGGCGGGAAGGGCGGGCGCGGTCTTCTTCGACAATCGCCAGGCCCGCGGCGATGGTCCTGCCGGCCTCGTCGACCTCGCGCACGACAAGCTCCACCGAACCCAGCCCCACGCGATCGCCGATTTCGGCATGGCCGCCGACGCGGCTGGCGATGAAATCGGCAATGCTGGTTTCCGCCGCATCGGCGGGCAGGGTGACGCCGTACATTTCAGCCAGCGTATGCGCCGCCTGGGCGGGGTCGATGTCGAAGACGCCAAAGAAATCACGATCATCGGGCTCGACCGCCGTCGGGCCGGCAAACAGCCGGTCGAGCAGGCGCACGAAGCGCGGCGCGGTAAAGACATAGACATTGTCGCCCGGCTGCAGTTGGCGCACATGCTGGAACCGCATGGACTGCCCGTCGCGGATGATCAGCGAGGGGCGCGACCAGCGCGGCAGGCGGGCGCCGCGGGTGACCGGACTGCCCTTGACCACCTTGTAGACCACCAGTTCGTGATTGGCGGTGCCGGGCAGTTCCAGCTCGACGCGATCAAGCGGCCCGACGGTGGGCGGTACGATCAGGCGCAGCCAGCGCGCCATCGGCCGGATCGTCCAGCCCTGCACCACCAGCGAGACCAGCACCACGATGAAGACGGTATTGAAGTAGAGCTGGCCATTGGGCAACTGGGCAATGACCGGCAGGATGGCCAGCAGGATGGACACCGCGCCGCGCAGGCCCACCCAGCCGACAAAGACCTGCTCGCGCAGGCGGAAGCCGAAGGGCAGCAGGCACAGCCAGACGGCCAGCGGCCGCGCCACCAGGATCAGCACGCCGGCCAGCAGCAGCGCCCCGGGGGCGGCGGCCATGAAGTCGGACGGTGCGGCATAGAGCCCCAGCATGACGAACATGACGATCTGGGCCAGCCAGGTCATGCCGCCCTGAAAGCGGCGCAGCCCGTCGGCGCCGCGCAGCTTGCGGTTGCCGGCGACGAGGCCAGCCACATAGACGGCCAGGAACCCGCTGCCGCCCAGAATGCCGGTCAGGGCAAACAGGAAGAGCGCGGCGCCCAGCACCATGACGGGATAGAGCGCGCCTTCCAGCTCGACGCGGTTGACCACGGTGGCAATCAGCAGGCCGCCGCCCAGACCGAAGGCGACGCCCAGGCCCATCTGCTGGATGAAGCCGACAATGACGCCCAGATCAGGCGTGGTGACCCCCGCGGCGATCATCTCCACCAGCATCATGGTCAGAAAGATCGCCATGGGATCGTTGGAGCCCGACTCGACTTCCAGCGTGGAGCGCACACGGTCCTTGACGGTGATCTGGCCGATGCGCAGCAGGAAGAACACCGCCGCCGCATCGGTGGAGCCGACAATGGCGCCGATCAGCAGCGATTGCAGGATACCCAGACCCAGGAAGAAGTGGGCGGCGACGCCCACAATGCCCGCCGTGACGACCACGCCCAGGGTCGCCAGCGTAATGGCCGGGCCGGCCGACTGGCGGAATGAGCGGATCGAGGTGCCAAAGCCGGAATCAAACAGGATGACGGCCAGCGCCAGGCTGCCGACGAAATAGGCCGAGCCGGCATCGTTGAACTGCAGCCCCAGCCCGTCCTCGCCGGCCACCAGGCCGACGAACAGGAACACCAGCAGCAGCGGCGCGCCGAAGCGGAACGCGGCCAGGCTGGTGAAGATCGATGCTACCAGCAGCCCGGAACTGACCAGGATGATGAGGTAAATCCAATCGACCAGGGGAGGTCCTCCTATGTGCTGTGGCTGGTAAAGGCGGCGATTATGTCGTCGGGCGTCCTGGCGTCGCGCAGGGCCTGCACCGTTTCGGGGGCGCGCAGGGCCCGCGCGAAACTGGCCAGGCCTTCCAGATGCGCCTTGGTGTCACCGGCCGGCGTCAGCAGCATCATGATGAGGTCGACCGGCCCGTCATCGGCCGCCGCATAGGGCACCGGCGTGGCCGGTCGCACGAAGATGGCCATGGCCCGGTCGAGTCCCTCCATCTGGGCATGCGGAAAGGCAATGCCCGCGCCGATCGCCGTGGAGCCCAGCTTTTCCCGCGCCGCCAGGGCATGGCGGCAGAGATCGGCGCGCGACCCGCACTTTTCGCTGACTCGGTCCGACAGGAAGCGCAGCACATCCTTTTTGCTGGCCAGGTCCACGTCGAGATAGACATCGGCGGCCTGCAGCAGATTGGTAATGCCCATTGTGTCGTCTCCGCTGGAGTGCCCGGCGGCGCTGGCGCCCGCCGAGCCTTTCATTGAGATGCCGGTCCTTGCCATGGGCAAAGCCGGCCGGGGAACAGCCCCGGCAGGGCTGCCAGCGCCGCGATGACGCGTCGCGTCGCTTTGGTCATCAGCCATTAGGACGTCGCGGCGCCCCTGTCGACCATCGATTGCGCTACAGGATGCTGCAGGCGGCGCTGGCGACTGCCGCATGGTTCTTGGAAAACCCAGTTACGAGTTGTCGCCCGCCAGCCCGGGCGGCTATAAGGACGCAACTTTCAAGGTGGTTGCCAATGCTCGTTGATGACAAGATCTTTCTGGGCACCAGCACGCAGCCGGAATATATCGCGCTCAAATATGGCAACCGGCATGGCCTGGTCACCGGCGCGACGGGTACCGGCAAGACCGTGACGCTGCAGGTGCTGGCCGAAGGGTTTTCCGCTGCCGGCGTCCCGGTCTTTGCAGCCGACATCAAGGGTGATCTCAGCGGTGTCGGCAAGCTGGGCCAGGCGCAGGGCTGGCAGACCCAGCGTGCCAGCGACATCGGCTTTGCCGAGTTCAAGGACGCAGTTTTCCCGGTGATGTTCTGGGACCTGTTCGGCCGCCAGGGTCATCCGATCCGCACCACGATTTCGGAGATGGGGGCGCTCCTGCTCAGCCGCCTGCTCTCGCTCAACGACACCCAGGAAGGCGTGCTCAACATCGCCTTCAAGCTGGCCGATGACGAGGCCATGCTGTTGCTCGACCTCAAGGATCTGCGGGCCCTGCTGGTCGAGGTGCAGGAACGGGCCAGCGAGATTTCCAGCCGCTATGGCAATGTCTCGACCGCCTCGATCGGCGCCATCCAGCGCGCTTTGCTGGTGCTCGAGCAGCAGGGCGGCGAGAATTTCTTCGGCGAACGGGCGCTCGATATTGCCGACCTGATGCGCACCGACCGCGACGGGCGTGGCTTTATCTCCATCCTCGCCGCCGACGACCTGATGCAGGCGCCCCGGCTCTATTCGACCTTCCTGCTCTGGCTGCTGAGCGAGCTGTTTGAAGAACTGCCCGAAGTCGGCGACCTCGACCGGCCCAAGCTGGTATTCTTTTTCGACGAGGCGCATCTGCTGTTCGACGACGCGCCCAAGGCGCTGATCGACAAGGTCGAGCAGGTGGTGCGGCTGGTGCGCTCCAAGGGCGTGGGCGTCTATTTCGTGACGCAGAACCCGGTCGACATCCCCGAATCGGTTTTGGCGCAACTGGGCAATCGCGTGCAGCACGCGTTGCGCGCCTATACGCCGCGCGAGCAGAAGGCGGTGCGCGTCGCCGCCGAGACCTTCCGCCCCAATCCGGCTTTTTCCACCGAAGAAGTCATCACCCAGCTCGGCATCGGCGAGGCGCTGGTCTCGGTGCTCGAAAGCAAGGGCGTGCCCTCCATGGTGGGCCGTACGCTGATCCGGCCGCCTTCGGCCCAGGTCGGGCCGATCCTGCCCGCCGAGCGCAGTGCCATCATGGCGACCTCGCCAGTCTCCGGGCTCTACGACACCGCCATTGACCGCGATTCCGCCTTTGAGGTGCTGTCGCGCAAGGCGCGTGACCAGCAGCTGGCCGAAGAGCGCCAGCAGATCGAAGAGGCCGAGCGCAAGACGGCGGAGCGAACCTATCAGGACGGCCCGGCGCCACGCCGTTCAAGCCGGCAGACCCCGGCCGAGGCGGCGATGAATTCGCTGGCGCGCACCGTGGCCAATCGGCTGGGATCGGCGCTGGTACGAGGCATTCTGGGCAGCCTGAAGCGGGGACGATGAGCATGGAACCGAGCAAGACCGGACCGATCCTGGCCATCTTTGCCTCCAGCAAAGGCCCCGGCGACGCCGAGCGCGCCTCGCTGATGAGCCAGACCGGCAGCTATTTTGCCAAGCGCGGGGCGCAGCTGGTCTGCCTGGCGGAAAACGGCAACCTGCCCATTCCGCTGATCACCGCCGCCCGCGCCGCCGGCGGCACGGTGCAGATCGTGGCCGATGCCACCATCGTGCTGCCGCCGGCTCTGCGCGGCGTCGACATGCAGGTCATCGAGGATCAGCCGGCGCGCTTTGCCCGCGTCTCCGAACTGGCCGAGGGCCTGGTGGCGCTGCCCGGCTCGCTGGCCTCGGCCACCGAAATGTTCGGCGTCTGGTCGGCCGGCAAGCTGGTCGGCCGCAACCGGCCGGTGATCATGCTCAATCGGCACAAGGCCTTCGAGGTGATGCGCGGCTATGCGCTGGACGTGCTGGCGCCCGGCCTGCCGGGCTATGACAAGGCCATCCAGTTCGCCGACAATATTGAGGATCTGTGGAGCCGCATCAGCCGCATGGTCGAGGCGCGCTGAGCCCGTCTCATGACCAAGAATGGACCCCACCCTCGATCCAGCCATTCGAGCGTAGCTCTCATGGCCTTGTTCACTCAAATCGCTCCACCGGAGCAATTTGACCCTTCGGGCCGTTCTCAAGCCCCGCAAGGGGAGGGCGGCGCAAGGCCTCGCCTCCGGTGACGGGCGAACCCTACTAGTGCTCGAGGCCGGGATGCAGCGGGCGGCGACGGTCGGGGAACAGCGGCACCACATTGTCGCTGGCGCGCCGCTTGGGGGCGGTCGTGGCGATGGGGGCAAAGATGCGGTCGCGCCGTTCCGGCCCGCGATAACCGCCCAGCACACCCACCACGCTGCGGCTGCGCAGCCGCATCTGGATGCGCGACAGCAGGTGGCGCGGCGACATCGGCTTGATGATGACCTCGTCAATGCCCGCGCTGATCGCCTGGTGGCGCATGGGCGGGGTGATGCGGCGGGTCAGCGCGATGACCGGCACGTCCTGGCTGAGCAGGTCGCCATTGAGCCTTATGCTCTCGACCAGCTCATGGGCAGGACGCTCTTCGCGGTCGAAATCGCAGACCAGCATGTCGATGGGCGCCAGCCGCATATAGGCGATCAGCTCAAGCTCGTTCTCGAACAGGCGGACCTTGAGCTGGCTGTCCCCGCCCACCACCATCCCCAGCAGGGACGATAATGCTGGGCTTGCCGCAATGATGGCAACGACCTTGGCTGGTTGTGTCACGGGCACCCCTTGAATAGTAAACAAAGCGTTACCATGCTCTGCCGGCCTGTAGAAGGGGTGCCGGGCAAACAGGCAAAATCAGCGGGGAAAACCGTGTGGACGGGGCACGAAAAAGCCCGCCAGCGCGGGGCGCTGACGGGCTTAAAGGCAAGCGAAATGAAACGCTTAGCGGGCCTGGTCGAACAGCAGCTCGACATGTTCCCAGTTCACCAGATTGTCGAACCAGGCTTCCAGGTATTTCGGCCGGGCATTGCGGTAGTCGATGTAATAGGAATGCTCCCAGACGTCGACGCCCAGCAGGGGATGCGCGTTGTGGATCAGCGGCGACTCGCCATTGGCGGTCTTGGAGACCTCCAGCTTGCCATCCTTGAGCGACAGCCAGGCCCAGCCCGAGCCGAACTGGGTCGTGCCGGCGGCGATGAAATCGGCACGGAACTTGTCAAAGCCGCCCAGATCGCTGTCGATGGCGGCAGCCAGCTTGGCAGGCAGGCTCTTGCCGCCGCCATTGGGCTTCATCCAGTTCCAGAAGTGCACGTGGTTGTAATGCTGGCCGGCATTGTTGAACAGGCCGGCATTCTTGCCGTGCGATTCCTTGACGATGTCCTCGAGCGGCAGGATTTCCAGGCCCGACCCTTCCAGCAGCTTCTCGCCATTGGTCACATAGGCCTGGTGATGCTTGTCGTGGTGGTATTCAAGCGTTTCGGCCGACATGTAGGGGCCCAGGGCATCATAGGCATAGGGCAGGGGTGGCAGGATGAACTTGGTCGACATATTGGCCTCCGATAGGGTGTTCGATGGGGAAACTCGACAGAACCTATAAGCCGATTGTGACGACAGAACAATTCGTTGCCGCGGAAAGCGTCAGGCGGCGGTCGGCATCGGGCCGACCGCCGCAGCGCCTCAGTACTTCGGCTGCAGCAGCGCGAGCAGCAGGGTGAGACCGGCCAGGATTGCCGTCAGCATCATATTGCCGGTGGCCGAATAGGTGTCGACGACATAGCCGCCGACCAGCGCGCCGGTGGTGATGGCGACCTGGAAGGACACCACCATCAGGCTGCCGGTGGTTTCGAGCGCATCGGGGGCGGCGCGCGACAGATTGGCCTGCAGCGTCACCGGTGCCATGCCGAAGGAAAGCCCCCAGATGGTGACGAAGCCAAAGGCGGCCCCGACCTGGGCGCCCCACAGCACCAGTGCCAGCGCCGACAGGGCCATGATGGCACCGGTGATGGCCAGGGCCCGCCCGGCCTCGATATCGGCGAGCCGACCGCCGACCAGATTGCCGAGCACGGCGGCAAGGCCGAAGCCGGCCAGCGCCAAAGCCACCATATTGGTCGACAGCCCGGTCACGCCTTCAAGGAATGGCCGGACATAGACCGAGCCGGCCATGTGCCCGGCCATCAGCAGGACGATGGCCAGCATGCCCAGCTGGATGCCGCGGCGGCGCAGCAGGGCGAACAGATCACCCAGGCTGTTGCTGCCGGTGGCGGGCAGGCTGGGCAGGCTGATCAGCTGCAGCACCAGGGCGATGCCCGACAGGCTCGCCGTCAGCGCCATGGCACTGCGCCAGCCCATCCAGTCGCTGATCAGGGCGCCCATGGAGGGCGCGGCAATGGTGGCCAGCGAGACGCCCAGGCTGACCAGGGCCACGCCTCGACCCATGGCCGATGGACCAACCAGACGCACGACCACCGCGACCGACAGGGCCCAGAAAGCGCTGAGCGCAATGCCCAGCCCCGCCCGGCCGATCAGCAGCAGCCAGAATTCGCCCGCCGTGGCGGCCAGCAGATTGGCGGCAATGGCGAGCACGCTGAGGCCGACCAGCACCGCCTTGCGGTTGAGATTGCCGATCAGGATATTGCTGAGCAGCGCGGTGACCGCACCGACCAGGGCGGTAACGGTAACCACCTGGCCGGCCATGCCCTCGCTGATGCCCAGATCGGCGGCCATGGGAGTCAACAGGCCCGCGGGCAGGAATTCGGCCGAGACCAGGGCAAAGCTCGTTGCCAGCATGGCCAGCATTGCCATCCAGATCTTGGCGCTCCAGCCGGTTTCCGCCGCCGGAACGTCGTTGGCTGCAAGTGTAGTATCGCTCATGAGGTTGTCTCCAGAATTGGAGAGATGTCATAGGCGAGAGCTGTCAGACGATCTGTGCCCTAAAATCCGGCTTCCATATCAATTCGTCCGGAAGTGCCGCGTCGCACGCTGCCGGGTGACTGGTTGGTAATGCGCTTGAAGGCGCGGGCAAAGCTGGACTCGGATTCGTAGCCCAGCCGGGCAGCGATATCGGCGGTGGTCATGTCGGTCTGGCCCAGCCATTCCTGCGCCAGCTGCATGCGCAAGCGGGCGAGGTAGCGCGCCGCGCCTTCGCCCAGAATGGCGGTAAAACGCTCGGCAAAGACCGAGCGCGACTGGCCCGCATGGCTGGCTAGACTCGCCAGGGTCCAGTTCTTGCCCGGGTCGCGATGCATGGCAGCCAAAGCGCGGCCGATATGGGGATCGCGGATCGCGGCAAGCCAGCCGGTGGCGGTACTTTCATGGCTTTTCACCCAGCAGCGAATGACGCGGGCAGTAATCAGGTCGGCCATGCGCGACAATATGGTGGCGCTGCCCATTTCGGCCTGGCTGGCCTCCAGCGTCATGGCCTCGATCAGCGGCATGACGAGCGGATCATGCGTGGCCGCGTCGCAGCCACGGATCGTGTGGGGCATCAGGTTGAGCAGGGGATGAAGGGCATAGGCGCCCAGATCCATCGAGCCGCAGAATATCGTGCTGGCCAGGCCTTCGCCGGCCTGCACCACCTCGCAGACATTGCCGCCATGCTGGGTGACCAGGCACTTTTCCAGCCCATTGCCATTACAGTCCGGCGCGCTGGCCAGGCGATGCGCCACGCCCTGGGGCAGGAGGACGAGGCCGCCCTCACCCAGATCCTGCCAGCCTTCGGCCTCGGTATGGACCCAGCAGGGCCCCTCGCTGACGAAGTAGAAACGCAACAGGGCCTGCTGCGGCACCGAGAAATTCCACGGATGCCGCAGCGCGCAGCGACTGTAGTTGACGCCGCTGAGCCGGAAATCCTGCAGCACGTCGCTGAGGGCATCGGGCCGGTTGACCGATTGTTGCGATATCGCGGACGAATGGTGGTTCATCCGGGCAATTTACCGCCTGATCGTCCAGCAGCGCAAGTCCCTAGCCCTCGGCGAGATCGACGGCGTCGAGGGCGAAGGCGTAGCACATGGCTGTTTCCTTGAGGCGCTCGAAGCGACCCGAGGCGCCGCCATGGCCGGCACCCATATTGGTGCGCAGGTAGAGCGGGGCGTCGCCCAGCTTGGTGGCGCGCAGCCGGGCCACCCACTTGGCCGGTTCCCAATAGGTGACGCGCGGATCGGTCAGCCCCGCCAGGGCAAAGATCGGCGGATAGGCCTGGGCGGTGACCTGCTCATAGGGCGCATAGGCGGCGATGCGCGCATAGTCCACCGCCGAGGCCAGGGGATTGCCCCATTCGGGCCATTCGGGCGGGGTCAGCGGCAGGGTCTCGTCCAGCATGGTGTTGAGCACGTCGACAAAGGGCACCTGGGCCAGGATGCCGGCCCACAGCTCGGGTCGCAGATTGGCCACGGCGCCCATCAGCATGCCGCCGGCCGAGCCGCCCTGGGCAACGATGCGGCCCGGGGCGGCATGGCCGGTGGCCACCAGCATGTCGGCGGCGGCAATGAAGTCGGTAAAGGTATTGGTCTTGTGCTCGCGCCGACCCTGCACATACCAGCGATAGCCCTTTTCCATGCCGCCGCGGATATGGGCGATGGCATAGACCACGCCGCGATCGACCAGCGACAGGGCGGAGATGGAGAAGCTGGCCGGCATCGACATGCCATAGGCGCCATAGCCATAGAGCAAAGCGGGCGCCGAACCATCGAGCTTGGTGCCCTTGCGGTAGAGCACGGTGACCGGCACCTGCTCGCCATCGGGCGCGGTGGCAAACAGGCGCCGCGTTTCGTAGTCGTCCGGATTGTGGCCCGAGGGCACTTCCTGCTCCTTGAGCAGGGTGCGGCTGCCGGTCTCAAGATCGACATCATAGGTGCGCGACGGCGTGGTGGGTGAGGAATAGGAGAGGCGGAAGACCGAGGTGTCGAACTCGTAGCCCACCGACATGCCCAGGCTATAGGCCTCCTCGTCGAAGTTGACGGTCTCTTCCTTGTCGGTGCGCAGGTCGCGCACCACGATGCGCGGCAGGCCCTCGAAGCGTTCGAGCCGCAGCAGGTGGTTCTTGATGACGATGGTGTCCAGAATCAGCACGCCCTGCTGGTGCGGCACCAGATCGGTCCAGTGCTCGGCGCCCGGATTGTCGACCGGGGCGGTGACGATCTTGTAGTCCTCGGCGCCATCGGCATTGGTGCGGATGTAGAGCAGGCCATCGCGCTCCTCGATGTCATATTCGCGGTCGGTGACGCGGGGCGCGACCAGCACCGGCGCGCCGCCGGCCTCGGCATCGATCAGCCAGCATTCGCTGGTCTGGTGGTCATGCGCGTCGATGACGATATATTTGTCGCTCTGCGTGCGGCCGACGCCGACGAAAAAGCCGGGATCCTGTTCTTCAAAGACGATCGGGTCATCGGCCTGGGGCGTGCCGATGGTGTGCAGACGGACGCGGTAGGGGCGGTGGTTGTCGTCATATTCGGTATAGTAGATGGCCGTGCTGTCATTGCTCCAGACATAGGAGCCGGCGGTCTCGGTGATCACCTCGGCACTATCGATGCCGGTCTCGAGGTCGCGGATGACGATGTCGTAATATTCCGAGCCGGCGCGGTCGGCGGCCCAGGCCAGGTAGCGGTGGCCGCGATCATGCTCGGCCCCCGCAAAGCCGAAATAGCCCGCGCCGGCCTCGACATTGCAGTCGAGCAGCACCGTTTCGGGACCGCCGTCACGCAGCGTGCGCACGATCTGCGGATATTGCTGGCCCTCCAGCATGCGCGAATTATAGGCATAGGGGCCGTCCGGGCTCGGGATGCCGCTGTCGTCTTCCTTGATGCGGCCGCGGATCTCCTTGTAGATCTTCTCCTGCAGATCGGCGGTGGGGCCCCCGAACTCGGCTTCGAAAAAGGCATTCTCCGCATCGAGATAGGCACGGATTTCGCCATCCAGCGTCTCGGGCTTCTGCATCACCTCCTGCCAGTTGGGCGCGCGCAGCCAGTGATAGGGGTCATCGCGCTCGATGCCATGCACGGTGACGACGTGGGACTTGCGGGCGGCGATCGGGGGCGTGGTCTTGGTCATGGCAGATCCGGAATGATGGCTGGGCGGCGGAACCGGGAAGGATCAAGCCGAAGGAAGGCGTCGGCCCCAGACATAGGGTGCGTCCGGCCCGATTGCCAGCACCACGATATCCCCAGCTGATGCCGTCCCATTGTCGCACCTGGACCGTTTGGTCTTGTCCCGGCGCGCTCAATCGTTAAGGTTGCCCCCCAACAAACCGGCTGCAAAGCCTGATAAATCATGGAGTTTCACCCTTGGTGCCAAACATTGACGCGAGCATTGCACTGGTGGCCATCGCGCCATTTGTTGCCGCTGCGCTGGCGCCATTGCTGCATCGCTTCACCGCGCCTTTGACAGGCTGGGTTCTGGCGCTGGTGCCCGCTGCCATATTTGTCTTTCTGCTCGGCTTGATTGAGCCTGTTGTGGCCACCGGCGCCATCTCGGCGCGAATCGGCTGGGTGCCGGCCTATGGCCTGGACTTGTCCTTTTATGTCGACGGGCTGAGCCTGACCTTTGCGCTGACCATTTCGGGCATCGGCGCGCTGATCGTGGTCTATTCGGGGGCCTATCTGGCCGGCCACCCCCATCTCGGGCGGTTCCTTGCCTTCCTGCTCGCCTTCATGGGTGCCATGCTGGGCCTGGTGCTGGCCGACAACATGCTGGCCCTCTTCATGTTCTGGGAGCTGACGGCAGTCACCTCCTTCCTGCTGATCGGCTTTGACGCGGTCCGCGCCGCCGCAAGGCGCGGCGCCATCCAGGCTTTGGTCATCACCAATATCGGCGGCATGGCGCTGCTGGCCGGCGTCATCCTGGTGCAGCAACTGACCGGGCAGTGGGAACTGAGCGGCCTGAGCGCACTTGACGGCGGGCTGCAGGGGCACGGGCTTTATGGCGCGGTGCTGGCCCTGTTCCTGGTCGCCGCCTTTACCAAATCCGCGCAGTTTCCGCTGCACTTCTGGCTGCCCAATGCCATGGAGGCGCCGACCCCGGTTTCGGCTTTCCTCCATTCGGCCACCATGGTGCAGGCCGGCGTCTACCTGCTGGCCCGCACCACGCCCTGGCTGGGCGGCACGGTCGCCTGGACCACGATCCTGGTCGGCTTCGGTGCCGTGACCCTGCTCTGGGGCGCGCTGGGTGCGCTCAAGCAGACCGACCTCAAGCAGATGCTGGCGCAATCCACCATTGCCTCGCTCGGCCTGTTGGTGCTGCTGATCGGCCTGGGCACCGAGACCGCCATTGCCGGCATGGTGATCTATTTCGTCGCCCATGCGCTCTACAAGGCGGGCCTGTTCATGGTGGTCGGCGCCATCGACCACGAAGCCGGTACCCGCGACATCACTGCCCTGGGCGGGCTCTCCAAGAAGATGCCGGTCACCTTTGCCGCCGCGGCCCTGGCCGGCATTGCCATGTTCGGCCTGCCGCCGGCCATCGCCTTCTTTGCCAAGGAGGAAATGTATCTCTACCTGCTCTCGCCCGATTGGCAGGATCTGGCCGTGCTCGCCGTGCTGATCGCCGGCAATGCCATTTTGGCCGCGGTCGGCGCTCTGGTGGTGATCAAGCCGTTTCTGGGCGCGGCCACCGCCACGCCCAAATCGGCGCACGAAGCCCCGCTCGGCCTCTTGGCCGGACCGGTCGTGCTGGGCGTGGCCGGGATTGTCGCGGCGCTGCTGCTCGATGGCTTCGGCACGATCGTGCTGGAGCCGGCCGCCACGGCCATTCTCGGCGAGCCCTTTGAAAGCCACCTGACCTGGCTGCTCAATTTTGCCAACCCGGTCATCTGGCTCTCGGTGCTCACCTGGGTGCTGGCGGTGCTGGTCTATCGCCAGGCCGGCCAGATCCGCACCCTGCTGCGCCGTTTCGATACGGCTCTGGGCTGGACTGCCGACACCAAGTTCGACTCGGTCATGTTCGGGCTGATCCGCTTTGCCGGTGCGCTCACACGGCTGCTGCATCACGGCCGGCTGGAACTCTATATGGTGACGGTGTTTTCCATGCTCGCGCTGGCGCTGGTCGTGCCGCTGTTTGGCCTGGGGGGCATCAATGCGCTCTGGCCCACGGCCGAACTGGGCGACTGGAGCGCCAAGCTGGCCTGGCCGCAACTGCACCTCTATGAATGGGGCGTGGTCGTGCTGGCGCTGCTGGGGCTTGGCGCCGTCGTTGCGGCGCCCAACCGGCTGTTCGCCATCCTGGCTCTGGGCGTCCAGGGCACCAGCGTGGCGCTGGTCTTCCTGCTGTTCGGCGCCCCCGACCTGGCCTTTACCCAGTTGATGGTGGAAATTCTCTCGGTGGTGATCCTGGCGCTGGTCATGACCCGGCTCAACCTCGACGAGCGCGACCACCGCCCCTTCGAGGATCTGGCCAGGGACGGCACGCTGGCTCTGGTCTGCGGCGCCGGCGTCAGCCTGCTGCTGATGGTCGTGCTCTCCGGTACGCTCGACACGCGCCTGTCCGATTTCTTCATCGCCACCAGCGTGCCGATCGCCCATGGCGCCAATATCGTCAACGTCATCCTGGTCGACTATCGCGGCTTTGATACGCTGGGCGAAATCTCCGTGCTCATGGCCGCCGGCATCGCCATCCTGGTGCTGGTGCGCAGCAGCCACAAGGGCCGGTTGTTGTCCCCGTCCACGCCGCCGCCCGCGCCGGCACGCGGCTGGGTCAGCATGGCACGCGCCGAACCCGTGCCGTCCACACGCGCGGCGAGCCCGGCCAAATCGGGCCCCGCCCAGGGGACCAAAGCCGCCAGGCCCAAGCCTGCCGCCACCGCCAAAGCTGCCAAGCCCAAATCGGCCCCAGCCGCCAAGCCGGCCGCTGCCGCCCGTCGCAAGAGGACCACGCCATGAACACGGTCATCTTCCGCAGCATTGCGCCGATGATCGTTGCGACCGTGCTGGTGTTTTCCGTCTATATCTGCCTGCGCGGCCACAACGAGCCGGGTGGCGGCTTTATCGGCGGCCTGATCGCCGCCTCGGCCATCGCCATTCTGGGCATGGCCTCGAGTGCGGCCGAAGCCCGCCGGGCCTTGCATGTCGATCCGCTGGCCATAGCCGGGGTCGGCGTGCTGCTGGCCGGGCTCTCGGGCCTGCTGTCGGTGTTCAACAACAATCCGTTCATGACCAGCATCTGGCTCTATCTCGATATCGGTGGCGCCACCGTGCCGTTTTCCACCCCCCTGGTATTCGATATCGGCGTCTATTGCGTCGTCTTCGGCACCCTCGCCTCGATTGCCCTGGCACTCGAAGGCGATGACACGGAAGAACTATGATGGATTATGTTGTCGCCGCTCTGGTGGGATGCTTTGTCGCCGTTGGCATCTACATGCTGCTGTCGCGCTCGCTGATCCGCATGCTGCTCGGTATCGTCATCCTGGGCAATGGCGTGAACCTCACCATCTTCACCGCCGGCAGGCTGATGCGCGACATTGCGCCGATCGTTCCGGCCGGACTCGACCAGCCCGAGGGGCCGATCGCCAATCCCCTGCCGCAGGCGCTGGTCCTGACCGCCATCGTTATCGGTTTCGCGCTATTCTGCTTCCTGCTGGTGCTGGCCTATCGCGCGTACCAGACGCTGGACGCCGACAATACCGACACCATGCGCGTGGCCGAGCCCGAGCATGCGCCCAACCCGCCATTGAGTTACTGAAGTGGACGCCGCCCTGCCGACTGCCATGATCGACACCCTTACGCGGCCGGCCGATTGGGTCATCGTGCTGCCCGTCGTGCTGGCCCTGATGGGCGCGGCGCTGGCGCTGATCCTGCGCCAGACACCCCGGCTTGGCTTTGCCCTTGCACTGCTCGTGGTGGCGGCCATTATCGCCTGCGAAATCAGCCTGTTACAGACGGTGGTTGAATCAGGTCCGGTCAGCATGACCATGGGCAAGTGGCTGCCGCCCTTCGGTATCAGCCTGACGGCCGATGCCTTCGGCGCCAGCTTTGCGCTGGCGGCCGCAGTGGTGACCTTCATCGTGCTGCTCTATGCCGAGGCCGATCGGCCGGCATCGGCCGCCGGCGATGGCTTTCACGCCCTGGTGCTGATGCTGCTCTGCGGCGTCACCGGATCGTTCCTGACCGGCGACATGTTCAATCTCTATGTCTGGTTCGAGGTGATGCTGATCTCCTCGTTCGGGCTGCTGGTCATTGGCGGACGGCCCATCCAGCTCGATGGCGCGGTCAAGTACGGCTTCCTCAACTTCCTGGCCACCAGCATTTTCCTGCTCTCGCTGGGCCTGCTCTACGGTCTGCTGGGCACGCTCAACATGGCTGACATCATGCGGGTCGCCCCGCTGGCCAATCCGGCGGCCATGGTCGGCGTCGCCGCCCTGATGCTGCTGGCCTTCGGCATGAAGGCGGCGGCCTTTCCGGTCAATGCCTGGCTCCCCGCTTCCTACCACACGCCGCCCGCCGCCGTGGCCGCGCTGATGGCGGGCCTGCTGACCAAGGTCGGCATCTATGCCCTGCTGCGGACCCTGGTGGTGCTGCTGCCGGCTACCCGCGACGTGCTGGAGCCGGTGCTGGTGCTGCTGGCGGTGGCCACGCTGGTGATCGCCCCGCTCGGCGCCATTGCCGAAACCAATCTGCGCCGCGCCATCGGCTTTGTCGTGATCGGCGGCATCGGCGCCGTGCTGGCCGGCATTGCCATGCCATCGGCATCCGGGATCGGCGGGGCAGGGCTCTATATCTTCCACGCCATGCTGACCATGACGGCGCTCTATCTGGTGGCCGGCCTGATCGAAAAGCAGACCGGGGAAACCGACAGCCGCCGCATGGGCGGGCTCTATGCCAGCAGCGCGCCGCTCTCGGTGCTGTTCCTGCTGCTGATCCTGGCCTCGGCCGGCGTGCCGCCGCTGCTCGGCTTCTGGCCCAAACTGCTGCTGATCCAGGCCGGCCTGGCCGAGGCCAGCTGGACCGGCGGCCTGCTGGTCGGGGCGTTGCTGGTCAATGCCGTACTGACCATGATTGCCGGCTCGCGCCTGTGGGCGCACATTTTCTGGCGGGCCGACTTTGTCCCCGAATCGGGCCCGGTCGCCCAGCCCAACCGGCTGCACTATCTGGCCACGGGCGGGCTCGCGCTGCTGATCGTGGCGGCCGGCCTCTGGCCCAACCCGTTGTTTGAGGCCGTGCGCATCGGTGCCGGCGATATGGTGGATCCGGCCCGCTATGGTGCGGCCTTCGGGCTGGCGGAGGTGACCCCATGAACGTGGCGCTGATGATCGTTGGCCTCGCCGTGGTCTGGGCCGCCATTACCGGCAATTTCACCGCGCTCAACCTGCTGCTCGGCGCCGGCATCGGCACGGTAACGGTGCTCCTGCTGCGCAATTCCTTTGCCTCGCCGCGCCTGCTGCGCCGCCTGCAGCGCATTGTCAGCCTGGCCCTGGTATTTGCCTGGGAGCTGGTGGTCAGCGCGGTGCGGGTGGCCATCATCGTGCTGACGCCCGATCTCAAGTCGGCACTGCGCCCGGCCATCATCGCCTTTCCGCTCACCGTCAAATCCGATGCCGAGATTACCCTGCTGGCCAATATGATCACGCTGACCCCCGGCACGTTGAGCATCGATGTCGCCGAGGATCGCAGCGTGCTCTATGTGCATGTCCTGCAACTGGGCGATCGCGATGAACTGATCGCCGGCATTGCCAACGGCTTTGAACGCCGCATTCGGGAGATTTTTCAATGAGCCCCGCCATGCTGGTTGAACTGTGTACCATGATCGCCCTGGTCATGCTGATCCTGGCCCTGCTGATCGCCGTGGTGCGCGTCGTGATCGGCCCGACTTTGGCCGACCGGGTGCTGGCGCTCGACCTGATCACCGTGCTCGCCATGGGCTTTGTCGGCGCCATCGCCATTCGCACCGGGCTCACGCTTTACCTCGATATCGCGCTCAGCCTGGCATTGCTGGGTTTCCTCTCCACCGTGGCCTTTGCCCGCTACATGCTGTCGCGCCTGCAGCATGAGGAGCGGCCATCATGATTGCCGATATCGTCACCTATCTCGGCTGCGCCTTCCTGATTTTCGGCGCCGCCTTTGCTCTGCTGGCGGCGGTCGGCGTGCTCCGCCTGCCTGACATGTATGCCCGCATGCACGCCGCATCCAAGGCTGGCGCCTTGGGTGGCGGCATGATTCTGGTCGCCGTGGCGCTGATCAGCTTTGATGGTGCCGTGGCGCTGCGCGCCCTATTGGGCACAGGCTTCCTGCTGCTCACCACCCCGGTCTCGGCGCACCTGTTGGCGCGGGTTCATCACAGCAGTAGCGACCACATTGCAGTGGACATGGTCTCCGATGAACTGACGTCTCAAAGGAGCCCAAATCCTCCTGCATAGGCTTAGTAGTTAGTAGCAGGACAGCTGCGGTTAATCGGGTTGCAGTGATTAATAAACAGTCCTAGTAGTCTTGTATCGGCGTGGTCGTAAGATCATTGCCAGGAAAAAAAATTGGAAGGTTGAAATATGAGTGACACCACCGGCGCGACGGTCGGATATGAGCAAGATCTGATCGAGCTCAGCACCGAAATCGTCTCTGCCTATGTCAGCCACAACGCACTGAGCCCTAGCGATCTGCCCAAGCTGATCGCCGATGTTCATGGTGCGCTGCGCACGCTGTCGAACAATGAAGTCCCGTTACAGGTCGAAGAACTCAAGCCGGCCGTACCGGTCCGCAAGTCCGTCGCGCCCGATTACATCATCTGCCTGGAAGACGGCAAGAAGTTCAAGTCGCTCAAGCGCCACCTGCGCACGCACTACAACCTCTCGCCCGAAGAGTACCGCGAGAAGTGGGGCCTGCCGGCCGACTACCCGATGGTGGCGCCGAGCTATTCGGCTACCCGCTCCAAGCTGGCCAAGGACAATGGCCTGGGCCGCAAGGCCGCCTGAGCCCAATACCAGGCTCCACGCACCGAGACGTCGCGCCCATTTTCCGCATCCCAAGCTGCGGTTGGGCCCCGGCGACAACGCAATTCAGAAGGCCGCCCCTCCCGGGCGGCCTTCTGAATTTGTGCCCGCTGCCATGGGGCAGTTATGCAACTTATCCCCGGCCGCTTGCCAAGCCTCAGGATATAGGAATTAATTCCTGTATTCGACGAGGCCGCTCATGTTTCACTCCATTGCCGTTCCCGCCCTTGCTCGCCCGACGGTCAGTCCCTGCGCCTGCGACGACGTCATCGCGCTGATTGCCCGCGTGCGGCATGTGCCGATCCGCCTGCTGACCCATCCCTCGCGCTGCCGCACCGACACGGCACGGGCCCGCCAGCTGGCCATGTATCTCTCCCATGTGGTGCTGGGACGCAGCCTCACCGAGATCGGCGATGCCTTTGGCCGCGACCGCACCACGGTGGCCCATGCCTGCGCGGTGATCGAGGACCTGCGCGACGACCCGGCCTTTGACGCCGAGGTCACCGCGCTCGAGCGGCACCTGGAAGCCAGGCGCGACGGCGAGGCCCCCCATGCCCACTGACGAGAGCCCGATGACGCGGCTGGCCGGCACGCGCGATGGCGACGGGATCGGCTTTCTGCAGGCGCACCACCTGCTGGCGGCCAGCCGGCTGGAGCGGCTGATCCAGAAGGCCCAGCTGGCGCCGCGCCTGACCATGTCCTACGACCCGGGCCGGACCGGCGAGCGGCGGCAGGCCGGCAGCGGCAGTGCCGACATTGCCGACAGCGCCAGCGACGCGCGCCAGCGCCTCAACCAGCTGACACTGGCCGTGCCGCCCGACTGCTGGGGCGTGCTGTTTGACGTCTGCGGCCTGGGCAAGGGGCTGCAGACGGTCGAAACCGAGCGGCGCTGGCCGCGCCGCAGCGCCAAGCTGGTGCTGCGCATCGGCCTCAGCCAGCTGGCCACCCATTGGGGACTGGCGCCCCAGGCAAGGGGGGCCGAGCAGGGGCCGACACGCGGCTGGCGCAGCGAGCGGCTGCCCATTATTCCCGATGCCGGTTTTTAACTACGTCATGATCGGTAATGTGGGTTTTCGCCGGTCTCATGCTAGGCATTTGCCATGCGACACCGGTTTCTGACGATCCAATATCTGCGCGGCCTGGCGGCAATGCTCGTGCTGGCCTCGCATGCCTTGCTCTACCCGCTGGTCGGCGAACATCTCGGCTATGGCCGGCTCGGCTGGCTCGGCGTCATCCTGTTCTTCGTCATTTCCGGCTTCATCATGGTGATGGTGACCGGCGAGGAGCGGTTTTCCGCGCGCGACTTCCTGCGCCGCCGCTTCATCCGCGTCGTGCCGCTCTACTGGATCGCCACGCTGCTGGCGGCGGGCCTGGCCCTGGCCGCGCCGCAGCTGTTCAAGACCACCGTCTATGACGGCACCCAGCTGCTGCTGTCGCTGCTGTTCATCCCCTTCTACAACCCGGCCAGCCAGGGGCTGCATCCGCTCTACAAGCTGGGCTGGACCCTCAATTACGAGATGTTCTTCTATGTCTGTTTCGCGCTGCTCGGCTTCCTGCGCGTCGGGCCGCGGGTGCTCTGGCTGACGCTGGCCTTTACCGGCCTGGCCGGGCTGGGCCTGCTGCTGCAGCCGCAGGCGGCCATTCCCCAGTTCTATACCAGCTTCATGCCGCTGGCCTTCTGCGTCGGGGCCTGGCTGGGCCTGGCCACCCTGCGCGGTACGCTGGGTCGATTGTCCCTGCCGGTCACCGCCGTGATCGCCGTGCTGGGCGTGGCGGCCCTTGTCGAGGGCTTTGTCTGGGATCGTCACCTGGTCGAAGATGGCGGGGCCTTTGTCGGCCTGCTGGTGTTTGCTGCGGCGCTGGTGCTGCTGGCGGTGCGTTTCGAGCCGCGCCTGCCCCGTATTGGCCTGCTCGAGCGGATCGGCGACGCCTCCTACTCGATCTATCTGTCGCATATCTATGTCGTCGCCATCCTGTCAGGCGTGGCCTTCAAGCTGCTCGATCCGGGCAATCTGCTGGTCGACCTGGCGATTGCCGGCCTGACCATTGTCGGTGGCGTTGCCGTCGGCTGGGTGCTCTATCGCCGCGTGGAACAGCCGCTGCTGGCGCTGGTCACCGGTCTCGTCGGCGGGCGCAAGCCGGTGGTACCGGCGGTCGCCCCGGCCGAATAGCTCAGCTCAGCGCCTTGCCCTCGGCGCGGATGCGGTTGACCATGGCGACCAGGCCATTGGAACGCTGCATGCCCAGATGCTCGCTGAGGCCGACCTTCCTGAACCACTCTATGGCATCGGTTTCGGCGATTTCTGCTGCCGGCCGCCCCGAATAGAGCGCCAGCAGCACCGCCACCAGGCCCTTGGTGATGATGGCATCGGACTGGCCGCGGAACGTCATGACCGGCGTGGCACCCGCATGGTCGGCGCTCGACACCAGCCAGACATTGGAGACGCAACCCTTGACCTTGTTGGTGTCGGTCTTGTCGGTCTCGGCCATGGGGGGCAGGGCCTGACCCAGCTCGATGAGATAATTCAGCCGATCCTCCCAGTCGTCAAGGAAGGAGAGGTTCTCGGCAATGTCCTGGAAGGCAGCGGGTTCGGTCATAAGGTCTATCTAGGTCGCGCGCGCCGGACCCGCAAGCGGCAAGCGCGGCGGCGATGGGTCGCGTGATCCGATCGGCCGGCAAAGAAAAGCCCCAAGCACGGGGCAGCGTGCTTGGGGCCAGGGCCAGGGTTGCTGGAATGACCCGCTTGGGGAAGCGAGGCGAACCCTGGTGTCGTTTCGGGCGGGGGCGCCCGTTAACCCGCCCAGTCCGGCCGCGGCCGGGGCATCGGGGCCAGACGTGTGGTCGGCGCAGCATGCATGGGCGTGCCGACCGGCGGGGAAGCATTGAGCGCTGCGGCGATCACCGTCTTGCCGCCCAGGCAGGCGATGTCGGCGCACTCGACCTTGTCGATCTGCTGGCTCACCGCCTGGGTGCCAGCGGCCATGGCCTGCGCTGCCAGCGCCTGCCCATCGGGCAGGTCAACACCGGGCGCAATCACCATATAGGCGGCGGTAAGCCAGAACACGGAACGAACGACGACAAACATGAGACAATCCTGATTCCAGCAGGTTATGCGGCCTGCAGGATCCAGACTAGGCCGGCCCGATTAAGCCGTGCTGGGACAATTCGATAAAATTTGAGGCAAATGCCAACCGCTGCGGCAGCAGTTGCAACACCTTGTTTACGCTAACCCCAGAAAGGACCCTCCCAGGCGCGGGCCAAGCCATTGGCAGGGCCAGATTTAAGCTGGCCTTAGCTCTTGGGCGCCAGTGTGACTGGCAACAGGACCCGAAGTTCATTCGGGCCGGGTCAGGCGCGGTGCGCCGGGTTCGGGGGTGCTTCAGCACCGTCACCGCAGGCGTCGTGATAGTGAGTATTGTGTATATGCGTAGCCTCTTCTCTTACGGCGCAAGCAAAGAGATGCCCCTGGCCATCGCTGGCTCCGGCCATCGGCCGGAGATGCTGCGTCGCAAGACGCTCGCCAACAATTCGCGCATCGCCATTATCGCCAGTGCCCTGGTCATGCCGCTGGCCATCTACTGGCTGGTGACGGGCACCGTGCTCCCCTTCGTGCTGGCTGCAGCCGCCCTGGCCAGCGGCCTCATCACCCTTTCCCTGCATCAGCGCCACGCTTTTGAACTGGCGGCGGCCGGACAGGTCTACACCCTGCTCGGCCTCGGCCTGCTGCTCACTTTGGCCGATGGCCAGATCGGCGATACCGGCCTGGCCGTGGCCCTGATGGGCCCGGTGCTGGCCGCGCTGCTGGGCCGCGCCGCGCTGCGCCGGCACAGCTGGCTGGCCGTGGTCGCGGTCGTGGCCGCCGGGCTAGTCGCGGCCGCCCTCGGCATACCCGCGCTGCCGCCAACCGGCATCATGACCCTGGCTGCCGGCATCACCTTCCTGTTTGGCGTCGGCGTCGTCATCCACACCGCCAACCGCATCAATTCGGCCTATGAGGTCTATGACAAGGCGCAGATGACCGCCTATCGCCACCTGATCGAACACGTGCAGGACGCCGTCATCCGCTTTTCCAGCGATGGCGAAGTGCTGCTGGCCTCGCGTTCCTCGGAAGCCCTGTTCGGCTGCCGCCGCTACGAGCTGACCGGCGCCAGCCTGGGCGAGCGCATGCATGTCATGGATCGGCCCGCCTATCTCACCGCCTTTGCCGATGCCAACCAGGGCGGCGAGACGCGGCTGATCGAGGTGCGCATGCGCCAGGACGATCCGCACACGTCGGTTTCGGTGCCGCGCTTTCTGTGGGTGGAAATCAGTCTGTCGCCGGTCATCGACCAGCACACGGCCGGGCTGCGCCACGAAGTGGTGGCCCTGTTCCGCGACATTACCGAGCGCAAGGACAACGAGGCCGCCATGCAGCAGGCGCGCCGCGCCGCCGAGGAGGCCTCGAGCGCCAAGTCGCGCTTTCTGGCCACCATGGGCCACGAACTGCGCACCCCGCTCAATGCCATTGTCGGCTTTTCCGAAATGATGAGCACCGGCATTGGCGGCGAGCTGTCGCCCACGCACCAGGAATATGCCGGCCTGATCCACCAGAGCGGCAAGCACCTGCTCGAAGTGGTGCGCATGCTGCTCGACATGTCGCGCATCGAGGCGGGCAAGTTCGAGCTGCAGAGCGAGCCCTTCCGGCCCCAGGATATTGTCGAGCCCTGCTTTGCCATGGTCGAGACCATGGCCAAGGATCGGGAAGTGCGGCTGATCAGTTCCATCGAGGACAACCTGCCGCTGCTGCATGCCGATGAACGGGCCTGCCGGCAGATCCTGCTCAACCTGGTCTCCAATGCCATCAAGTTCAGCTATCCCGGCAGCACGGTGAGCGTCACCCTGCGGCGGCAGGGGCAGAGCCTGAACCTGTCGGTCATCGACCAGGGTGTCGGCATGGCGCCCGAATCGCTGGCCCGCATCGGCGAAGCCTTCTTCCAGGCCCAGAGCGGGCATTCCCGCCCCTATGAGGGCACCGGGCTCGGCCTGTCCATCGTCAAGGGCCTGGTCGACCTGCATGACGGCACGCTGCGCGCCATGTCCGAGATTGGCTCGGGGACAACCGTCACGGTCTTGCTTCCGTTAAACGGTCCGGCAATAAAGACCGAAGAGACTGCCACCATCACCCCCTTCCGCAGAGAATCAGCCGCCGAACGCAGCACCCCATGGCCAGACGAAAAAAGAAGAGCGCAATGACAGCAACCACCTTCACCCACTTGCCCCTGGCGGCAGGCAGCGCTGTCGCGGCCTCACTCGGTCGCGCCGGCCTGTGGCTGCTGGCCCGCTACCTGCGGGCACCATTGGCGTCCACCGGCCTGCTGGTGCTGGTGACCATGACCGCCCTGGCGGCCAGCAATGCCCTCTACTTCCAGACCGCGCGCCATCCCGCGCCGTTCTTCGCCCCGGCCCGCGACGTGCCCGTCGCCGTCACCGCGCCCGCTGACGCGCCGGCTCTGCCACCGCTGCCCAGCGAGCGCACCGCCGTGGCGGCGCCGCAGCCCGCGGCCGGAACGACGACCGAGACCACGGGCGGCATTGCCGCGCCGGCCCCGGTCATCCCCGCCGCGCCGGTGGGCAATCGCGACGCCTTTGCCGTGCAGAAGAAGTTGACCGAACTGGGCCTGTTCAACGGCACCGTGGACGGCTTTTACGGCCCCATGACCGCCAATGCGATCCGCGCCTTCGAGGAGCGCAACGGGCTCGAGCCGACCGGCGCGCTGAACCCGGCCGTGGTCGAGGCCATTCTCAAGGCCGATGCCGGCGGCATGATGCCGGCCCAGCAGGCAGCCGCCGTCGCGCCGCCGCCGGAACCGGTCGCGGCAAGGCCCGCCCCGGTGCAGCAGGCTGCCATTGTCCCGCCCGAAAAGGTCGAGACCGTCGCCCGCATTGCCAGCCTCACCCCGGTCGACACGGCCGTCGATACCGTGGGCAATGCCGCCGCCCAGACCATCGATTCCATCCTGGCTGCGGTCACCACGACGACGCCCGCCGCCCAGGGCACGACGCCCCGTCCGGCCGTGGCTTTGGGCAGTTCTGCCCCGGTTGCGCCCCAGCCCAAGCCGATCCAGGTCGCCTCGCTCGAGCCCATGACGGCGCCTGTCAGCGCCCCGGTCGCCGCCCCCGTCGCCGAAGTGGCGCCGCAGCAGGTTGCGACTGCCCGCGAACTTGCCCCGGCCAATGATGTCGAACTGGTCAGCAAGATCCAGCGGGGCCTGGCCAGCCTGGGCTTCTACCACGGCTCGATCGACGGCCATCCCGGCGATTCCACCGCCCGCGCCATCCGCGAATTCGAAAACTTCCACAGCTACAAGCTGACCGGCCAGGTCAAGCCCGACCTGCTGGTGCTGCTGCGCGATGCCGGCGCCGCGCTTTAGGTGAGCCTGCTGCGCAGCGATATCTGGTGCGGGGTTTTCGTCAGGCGCCACAATGACCTGGGTCATATGTGCGTGGTCTCGCGTCGCGGCGACCCCATTGCCGGCCAGGTCTTCATCGAGGTCGATCACCTCGACGGCACACAGTCCCTCTATACGCCAGCGCCGCTGCTCAGCCGCAGCGACGATACGGCTGGCCTGGTCTTCCAGCGCCGGCTGCATCGCGTCGAACCGCCCAAGGTGCGCGAGCGCATTGCACGCGAGGTCGAGTTCGATCCCGATCTATGGGTGCTCAGCCTCGACCTGCGCGGTGACGATATCGGCATCGACCTCGCCAGCTGACCGGCGCAGTCCAGGCCGCTCAGCAGGGCAGGGGCAGATCTAGCTGGCGCGCTTGATACCGATGCGGGCCAGGGCCTCGATGGCCTGTTCCACCACCGGATTGTGCGCCGGCGCCAGGCTCTGCGGCGTGCGGCGGCTGACTTCGGTGAAGGGCTTGTATTCCGGCTTGGCCAGATCGAGCAGGTTCACCTCGCCGCGCCACGCGCTCATCAGGTAAGCCATTGAATCGGGCGTCACATTGCCGAACATGGTGGCGAAATCGGCCAGTGCCCGCGAGCGGTCAGCGTCGTGGCTGGTGGCGTGGATCAGCACCTTGAGCCCGTCATAGGCACTGCAGCCAAAGGCGCGCAGGATGACGAACAGCGCCGCGCCGGTGACGTCATGGGCGATCTGGCCGCAGCGCACTTCGTCGAGGCCCGTGATCTGGCTGAGCAGCTTGGTGACTTCGGGGCGGCGATTTTCCGAATAGAGCTTCATCAGCGCCCGGGTCAGCTCGGCATTGGCCACCGTCAGCTGTTCGATGGTCTTGCGGATCGGCGCCACCGGCGTTTCGCGATGGGCAAAGGCCTGGATGACCTTGAGTCGGTCGGCGTCGGAAAGATCAAAGAAGGCCGGGGCCAGCAGGGCCGCGTCGAAATCGCTGCGCTTGGCCAGCGATTCGGCAACCATGTGGTCCATCTGGGCCGAGCGGGCCAGGGCACTGAGATAGGCGCCGCGCGGCACGATGGCGCCATTGGCGGCCAGGGCGCGATAGACCTTGCGCGAATTCATCTGGAACAGCTTGGCCAGCACGGCATTGGACAGGTCCGGCCGGGCAGCGATGGTAGCGGCGCCGGGGACATCATAGCGGGCGACGATGCCCAGCATGGTCTGCTCGCTCAATTCCCGGGCATTGCTGAGGAAGGTGTTGAGGTCCTCGCCGATATTGTCGACCACCAGGCGCTCCAGCGCCGGCGACAACACTTCGGCGCGACCCAGGATCGCGGCACCCTTGGCCTTGGCCTGCGGCCCGGCGATCGGGAACAGCCGGCTGGCCAGGGCTTCAAACTGTTCCATTTCGGGAGCAGTGGCCTTGCCGCGGCGGGTATAGGCGTCGCACGCGGCGATCAACAAGGTGTTCGTCCGGTCGATGCCGCCGCTTTCGATCAGCAGATTGAACGTCTCGTAGGGCTGAAAACCAAGCATTTTGAACAACCGTCTCGTCGGAATCGCATCACATTCGATGTGTGACCACCTTTGCCGCCAATTCGTTAGCAGACTGTTAACCTTGACGATCTCTTAATGGGGATAAGGAGCACGAGGGGCGTCGTGCTGACCGGTTTGCAACACGAGACGCTGTCTCCAGGGAAGGGGAAGCGAGTTCGATTGGAGAATACCTTGGGAAAGCTCGTCAAAATCGATGGTCGACGCAGCTTGCGCGCCGCTGGCAAACCCAGCCCTGTAGAGGCCCAGATACTGATGTTTACCGGGGTGCGTTATGAACGCGGGACGCCATCGCTGCCCAGCAAGACTGTTGGCCCCCGGCCCAAGCGCAAGCGTGGTTGATCGTCGTCGCCCCTTGATGCGCCTGGTCACCCTTGTCGCGCTCACCGGCCTGCTCGCCGCCTGCGTCGCCCGCCCGACCGGCGATTTCGGCCGGGCCCCGCCCGGCGTGCTGCATGATACCATGATGCCCTTTGCCGGGGACAGGATCGCGCAACTGCGCGGCGACCCCGTGTCCAACTTCAACCAGACCGACCAGGAAAAGCTGATGCATGACCGCGTCTGGCGGTTCCTGATTGCCCCCCATGCCAAGGACTGGCTGTTCGACACCTCGGTGGAACTGCAGCGCACCCGCATCGTGCCGCCCAAGGACGAGCGCTATCGCACCGACCGCTATTATGCCTGGCTCAAGGGCACGCAATACCAGTCCTCGCGCACCCGCTACAGCACGGTGGGCGCCAATATCACCAGCGATATCGACACGATACCGACCACCTTTGCCGCCATCTGCGCGGTAATCGAGGTCGACCGGCAGCGGGCCATGGCCCTGGCCAGCCTGCGCAATGACTTGCCCGGCAGTGCCGGAGCGGACGTCGCCGCCCGCAAATACGAGAATGACGCCTTCATCGCCTGGTTCGTGCGGGCGCTGAACTACCGCCATGAGAGCTATGACTTCGCGCTCGATAGCCTCGTGGTCGAGACCCCGCATGAGCAGTCGCTGGCCGTCGATGACGCGCTGCAGCGCATGTCCATCTTTGTCGTGCGCGCCAATCGCCGCGATTTCTGCGGCGACGGCCACGGCCAGCAAAGCAGGGGCACTGTCGTCATCCCGTCACGCTTCCAGCATAGCGGCGACAACGAGATCATCCAGATCAAGTAGCACGACCGCTTCGGGAGCCCGCCTTGGACACATCCACCGCCCGCCCTGCCGGATCGCCCGGCGAAGTGTTTCTCGCCTTTCTCAAGCTGGGACTGACCGCCTTTGGCGGGCCCATCGCCCATCTCGGCTATTTCCGCGATGAACTGGTGCTGCGCCGGCGCTGGCTCGACGAGGCGGCCTATGCCGACCTGGTGGCGCTCTGCCAGTTCCTGCCCGGCCCGGCCTCGAGCCAGGTCGGCTTCGCGCTCGGCCTGTGGCGCGCTGGCCCGCTCGGCGCGCTGGCAGCCTGGACCGCCTTCACCCTGCCATCGGCCATCATCCTGGTCCTGTTTGCCCTGGCCGCGGCCAGCCTAGATGGTCCGCTGGCCCAGGGCGTGCTGCAGGGGCTCAAGCTGGTCGCGGTGGCCGTGGTGGCCCAGGCGGTCTGGGGCATGGCCAAGGCTTTGACCCCCGACCGGCCGCGCGCCGCCATCGCCCTGCTGGCCCTGGCCGCCGTAGTGCTGCTGCCCGGGGCGATCGGGCAGGTGCTGGCCATTGTGCTGGGCGTGGGCGGCGGGCTCTGGCTCTGCCGTGACCTCGCGCTGCCGCCCCAGAGCCGGCTGCATTTCCCGGTCAGCCGCCGCACCGGTCTTTTGGCGCTGGCGCTGTTTGCCGCCCTCTTGCTTGGCCTGCCGCTGCTGGCGGGCCTCATCGACAACCATGGTCTTGACCTGGTTGCCGGCTTCTACCGCGCCGGCGCGCTGGTATTCGGCGGCGGCCATGTCGTGCTGCCCCTGCTCGAGGCCGAGACAGTGGCGCAAGGCTGGTTGAGCCCCGACACTTTCATCGCCGGCTATGGCGCGGCCCAGGCCATGCCCGGCCCGCTGTTCACCTTTGCCGCCTTTCTCGGCGCCGCCGGCACGCCCAGCCCCAATGGGCTGCTCGGCGCCAGTCTGGCGCTGGTCGCCATCTTTGCCCCGGGCCTGCTGCTGCTGGTCGGCACGCTGCCGTTCTGGAACAGCCTGCGCGCCCGGCCGCTGGCCCAGGCCGGCATGGCCGGCGCCAATGCCGCCGTGGTCGGCATTCTGGCCGCCGCGCTCTACAATCCCGTCTTTGTCAGCGCCGTGCTCAGCCCGCTCGACTTTGCCCTGGCGGCGACGGGCTTTGTGGCGCTGGTCGCCTTCAAGGCGCCGCCCTGGATGGTGGTTGTCGGCCTGGCGGCGGCTGGCGGATTGCTCGGCGTGCTGGCCTGACAGGACCGGCTAGGTCGATGTCTCGCGCGCATATTGCGTCGGGTTCATGCCCACCAGGCGTGTGAAGGCGACGCTGAAGGCGCTGGCCGAGCCATAGCCGACGCGTTCTGCGATTTCCTTGATGCCACCCTCCCGGCGTCGCAGCAGGCTTTTCGCCATGGCCATGCGCCAGGACTGCAGATAGGCCATCGGCGCCAGGCCGACTTCCTTGCGGAAGCGTTCGAAAAAGGCCGAGCGGGACATGGCCGCTTCATTGGCCAGCTGCTCGACGTTCCAGTCGCGCGCCGGCGCCTGGTGCATCATGCGGATGGCTGCCGCCAGATTGGCATCGGCCAGGCCGCGCAGCAGGCCGGGCGCGCTGACCGCGTCGGCGGCCGAGCGCAAGGCCTCGATCAGCAGCACCTGCAGCAGGTGCTCGATGATCATCTCGCGCGCCGGCCGGGCCGCCAGTGCCTCGTCCCGGATCAGCTGCACCATGGTGGCGAGGCGTTTCAGCCCACGGATGTGGATGATGCTGGGCAGCAGCGCCACCAGCAGGCCGGCATCGGGCGAGCCGAATTCCAGCCGCCCCACCAGAGCGCGCATATTGGGCGGTCCGTCCGGATCGCCGTGCCGCGTCTCGTCCGCCCTGATGGTGACGGCCGACGGATCGACCCCGGCAACGGGCTCGGCCCCAATGCTGCCCATGGTGAAGCTGTCGGCGGCGGGGACCAGGATGAAGTCGTTTTCTGACAGTTCGATCGCCGGCAGTCCATTGACGGCCAGGCGCACTCCACCCTCGAGGATGACGCAGAAGAAGGGCACGCCACTGCCCGACGCCTGCAGGCTCCAGTAGCCCGAACCGCTGGCCGCCTTGGAAAAGGGCAGGCTGGGCTGCAGCAGGGCGACGACTTCGGCAAAGGGATCGGTCATTCCGGACTATCGCTAATGAATGCTGGACTATCCATGATAGCAAGTCTGGCAGAGCAGGTCCACATCAGGGGCGTGGCAACACAAACAAGGAATCCCTGACATGAAGACCATTCTCATCACTGGCTGCTCCTCTGGCTTCGGCCTCGACATCGCCAGGCATTTTCTGGCGGAGGACTGGAATGTCATCGCCACCATGCGGACGCCGCAGGCGGGTCTGCTGCCCGCCTCCGACAAGCTGCGCATCCTGCCGCTCGATGTCACCGATAGCGAGAGCATAAGCCAGGCCGTGGCCAACGCCGGGCCGATCGACGTGCTGGTCAACAATGCCGGCATCGGCTGGCTCAATGCGCTTGAGGGCACGCCGCTCGACATGGTCCGCGACGTCTTCGAGACCAATACCTTCGGCACCATGGCCATGATCCAGGCGGTGCTGCCGCAGTTCCGCGCGCGGCGGGAGGGGATGATCGTCAATGTGACCTCCAGCGTCACCTATGCGCCGCTGCCGCTGCTCTCGGTCTATACCGCCAGCAAGGCGGCGGTGAATGCCTTCACCGACTCCCTGGCGCTGGAACTGGCCCCCTTCAACATCGATGTGCGGCTCGTCCTGCCCGGCGCTGCCCCCGGCACCAGCTTCGGCAAGACGGCGATGGGGCGCATCCAGGGCCATGGTGGCTTCCCCGAGGCCTATGCCGACTATGCCCAGACCGTCATCGGCCATATGCAGAGCCAGACCGGCAAGCTGACCGAGGCATCCGACGTGGCGCAAGCCGTCTGGCGCGCCGTCACCGATACCAGCGCGCCCCGGCGCCTGGCTGCCGGCGCTGACGCCATTGCGGCCGCCGCGGTCAGCCCGGCACACTAGTCTTGCCACCAGGTCCGCTGCCGCCGCAGCGCGGCGGCGGACCGCCCAGGCAGGGGAGGGCGCCGGTGCCGTTGTGCGGACCATTGCCGTCGATACGTTGACGCTGTCGCGCCCAGGGTGGAAAAGAGAGCATGACTCGCTCCCCCGCCGCCATTGCCAGCCTGCCTGCCGCGCTTGACGTGGCCGCGCCCGATCCACTGCTGGTCAATGGGCTGGTGGCGCTGGCCGATCCAACGCGGTTGCGTATCCTGGCGGCGCTGCGGCTGGGGCATGAGAGCTGCCGCCATATCGAGGGCTATGTCGGCATCCATGTCTCCGACCTGGCGCGCCAGCTCGGCATGACGCAGCCGGCCGTATCCCAGCACCTGGCGCGGCTGCGCCACGCCGATCTGGTCACGGTCACGCGCCAGGGGCAGTTCGCCTATTACCGGCGCAGTGAGCCGGCCTTGCAACGGCTGGCTGCCGCCTTGCCCACAATCTGAGCTGACCTGTCTGCGACAGCGCCTGATCAAAGATAGACTCGTGCCACTTCTTAACATAAGCCTATGCGCAGATGCTTATGAATTGGATTTGCCATGTTTGCCTTTGCCAGCCTTCGGGCTATTGCCGCCCCGTTGATGGGCTTTCTGGCCATGGGGATTTTCTGGGGCGTCTGGGGCGCGCTGATCCCCGACATCAAGGCCAATGCAGGCGCTGATGACCGGGTCTTCGGCCTGGCTCTGCTCTGCGTCGCTTTGGGCGCCGTACCGGCCATGCTGGTCGGCGGGCGGCTGATCGACCGGATCGGTCCACGCCTGCTGCCGGCCAGCGTATTGCTGTTTGCGCTGGCCGTGCTGCTGCCCGGCCTGACCCAGACGCCTGTCGCCCTGGGCGCGGCGCTGCTGCTGGTCGGCATGGGCTCGGGCCTGATGGATGTGGTGATGAATGCCCGGGTCAGCGCCATCGAGGCGGCGACGGGGCGCCGCGCCATGCATCTGGCGCATGGTCTCTTCGCGGTCATGTACCTGATCGCCGCCTTCGCCACCGGGTTCGCCCGCAGCCTTGGTGTCGCGCCGCTCAGCGTGCTGCTGCTGGCCGGTGCCGCCATGGCGGGCCTGGCGCTGCTGTCGGGAGTGTGGGGCGGGGCGCAGCAAGCCGCGACAGCGTTGCCCGAGACGATCAGCACGCCGCGCCGCTTCGACGGCACGGTCATGCTGCTCGGGCTGATCGTCTGTGCCGCCTTCATCGCCGAGAATGGCTGGCAATCCTGGAGCGCGCTATTCCTCGAACGCGAATTGGGCGCTCAACCCTGGCTGGGCAGCGCCGGCCCGGCCATAGTCGGCCTGGCTTTGGCGGTGGGGCGGCTGGGCGGGCAGGCGGTGTCCGAGCGGATCAGCGACCGCACCATGCTGGTGGGCGCGACGCTGCTTGCCATGGCCGGCGGCGTGCTGCTGGCGCTGGCGACGGGGCCAGCCATGGCGCTGCTGGCGCTGTTCATCGCCGCCACTGGGGTTTCGGTGATCGCGCCCTCGGCGCTGAGTCTGGCCGGCCGCCTGGCGGCACCGGAACGCCGCGGCGCCGCCGTCGCCGCGGTCGGGGTGATCGGCTATACCGGCTTCTTCGCCGGGCCGGCTTTGCTCGGCCTGGTGGCGGACGGCTTCGGCCTTCGCCTGGCGCTGGGCGCCCTGGTCGGCGTGCTGGCGCTGGTGATCCCGCTGGTCCTGCTGCAGGGGCGGGTGGCGCCAAGGGACTAGCCCCCTTTTTGGCGCGGCCCGATGGTGGCTATACTGCCTGCCCGGGGCGCATCCATAGGGAGGACAGGCCATGGCCAAGACGATACCCAAGAATACCATCTGCATCTGGTATGACAGCGAGGCCGAGGCGGCGGCGCGGTTTTATGCGACGGTCTTTCCCGACACGGCGATCTCTGCCGTCAGCCGGGCGCCGGGTGACTATCCTGCGGGCAAGCAGGGCGATGTGCTGACGGTGGAATTCACCGTCTGCGGCATTCCCTGCCTGGGGCTCAATGGCGGCCCGGCCTTTTCCCAAAGCGAGGCCTTCTCCTTCCAGATTGCCACCGACGATCAGGCGGAAACCGACCGCTACTGGAATGCCATTGTCGGCAATGGCGGTGCCGAAAGCGCCTGCGGCTGGTGCAGGGATCGCTGGGGCGTCAACTGGCAGATCACCCCGCGCACGCTGGTCGAGGCCATGGCCGCCGGCGGCGATGAGGCCAAAAGGGCGTTCGAGGCCATGATGACCATGGGCAAGATCGACGTTGCCGCCATCGACGCGGCGCGACGGGGCTAGCCTGGGGTCGGCAGAGCAGCCCTCTCTCTGAGGGCGCAAAGTCCTGCTCGGGAGGGGTCTTGACTTGCGCTCGCATTATTTATAACCATCCGGTCGGAAATAAACGACGGGTGCAGCATGGGCCGCAAGCGCAGTATTGATCGGGAAGCCGTGCTCGACGCCGCCGAGCGCGTGGTGGCGCGGGATGGGGCGGCGCGGCTGACGCTGGATGCGGTGGCCGGCGAGGCCGGCATCAGCAAGGCCAGCGTGCTCTATGACTACAAATCCAAGCCAGCGCTGATCGCCGCTCTGGTCGAGCGCAGCGTCGCCGCCGACAATGCGTTCAACCAGAGCAAGATCGAGAGCCTGGGGCCGGTGGACAATGCCACCATCAAGGGGCGCATCCTGGCGGCCGAGGAGCCGCTGCCCGACGCGTTCCGTGATGTTGCGCTCAACCTCTGCGCCGCCCTGGCGCAGGATGCCGAATTGCGCCAGACCATAAAGGCCAACCAGCAGGCGGTGATCGGCGAGATCAGGGCCGGTTCGGCCAATCCACGCGGGGCGCTGCTGGCCTATCTGGCGCTTGAAGGGCTCAAGCTGCTGGAATCGCTGGACTATCACAGATGGCCCAAGGCGGAGCGCGCCGCCATCCTGGCCGATATAGCCTGGCTGGTCGATGCGGCGCCCGGTGCTGGCCCGCCCAAGCCGGCTCCGCCACCAGACTAAAGTCCTCACCCCATCCATCACCTGCCCAGGCCGGACCCGTTCCGGCGCCGGCAGAGCCTTGCTCCCATTCCGGAAGGACCACAGCCATGACAGTCGAAAAACTCTTCATCACCGGCGGCAGCGGCTATGTCGGCCGCAACCTGATCCGCCATTTCGTCGCTTTGGGCTGGCCGGTCGTGGCGCTGGCCCGCACCGATGCCGCCGCGGCGACGGTCACGGCCCTCGGGGCACAGTATTGTCGCGGCGACCTGTTTTCCGCCGATCTGGTCGCGGGCATGGGCGGCTGCACGGCCCTGATCCACGCCGCCGCCGATACCGACCATGGCCGCGGCACGCCGGCTCAGCTAGCGACTAATCTGGATGGTACGCAGAAGGTCTTGGACGCCGCACAGCGCGCCGGGGTCAGCCGGGTGGTGCATATCAGCAGCGAATCCGTGCTGCTCGACGGCCGGCCGCTGGTCCATGTGACGGAGGAGCATCCCTATCCGCGCCAACCCGCCGGGAGCTATTCGGCCAGCAAGGGCGCGGCGGAGCGGCTGGCGCTGGCGGCCAGCACGCCGGACTTTGCCGTCGTGGCCGTGCGGCCGCGCATGGTCTGGGGCCGCGACGACACCACGGCCCTGCCGCAGCTGCTGGCCGCCGCAAGCTCGGGCCAGCTGGCCTGGATCGATGGGGGCAATTACCCCAATTCGAGCACCCATATCGCCAATCTCTGTGCCGGGGTGGCACTGGCGCTGGAAAAAGGACGCGGGGGCGAAGCCTATTTCATCACCGACGGCACGCCCTGGACCTTCCGGGCCCTGGTGACGGGTCTGCTGGAGGCCAATGGCGTGGCGGTAACCGACAAGACGGTGCCGCGCGGGCTGCTCCATGCCATGGCGCGGATCGGCGATGTGCTGGGTAATTTGACCGGGGGTAGGGTGACCCTGCCGATCACGCTGCAGGTCTATGCCACCTCAGCGGTGGAGATCAGCCTCGATATCGGCAAGGCGAAGCGCGAGCTGGGTTATCGCCCGGTCATCAGCATAGAGGCGGGTCTGGCGGAAATGGCGGCGGCACGGTCAGCAGCGGCATAGGAGTGTCAGTCCTCGGACTACCGCCGCTTCGCTGCGGCAATCGATACGATCCTCCCGCACTGGCCGGTCGCCGGCCTGTCAGTCCGCTGCTAGCCCCGTGACCTCGTGCGGGGCGCAGAAATCGCGGGCCATGGCGTGGGCGGCGTGGCGCACCTCGTCGGCCAGGCCGCTTTCGGGCAGGGTGCGGGCCAGGATCATGCCGCCCACGCAGAGCGCCGAAATCGCCATGGCCTTTTCGCGTGCCGCCTGACCCTGCTCGTCGCTATTGACCTCGAACAGCCAGATCATCGCCGCCAGCAGCTTCTGGTAGCTCTCGCGCACCGCGCCGGAGGCGCGGGCAACATCGGAGGACAGCGCGATCATCGGGCACTGCCCGGCCAGATCGGTCAGGTGCGCGTCGCTGAGATAGGCGTCGATCATCCGCTCGGCCATGATCCGCTCACCCCTTGTCGGATCGATCCCGGCTTCGTTGCGCCACTGCAGGCCGCGGCCCATCAGGAAGCTGTCCACCGCTTCGGCGAACAAGGCCTCCTTGCTGGCGAAGTGGGCGTAAAAGCCGCCGCGGGTCAGGCCGGCCTCGGCCATCACCATGTCGAGCGTCACCCGGTCATAGCCATGGGTGTTGAACAGCCGGCGCGCCGCCTCGACGATGCGGGCCCTCGTATTGAGCTTGTGGTCCTTGGCATAGGGCATGTCTGGCCTCCCGTCTGGCTACCCTAGATCCGCGCAGAATATGTTCTTGAGCATATTTTGCCGACTCCTAATCTCGCGCGCATTGGCTGCAACACGGGAAAGGAACAGCAATGACTAAATTCATATTCGTCTTCCGCGGCGGCATGCCCGAGGGACCGGAAGCGGGGCAGAAAATGATGACCGAGTGGAATGCCTGGCTGGCCGGCATGGGCCAGGCGGTGCTCGATCCCGGCGCGGGCCTGGGCAAATCCAGTTTCCTCGATGCCGATGGCAAGACCGCCCCGGTGGGCGATCCGGTGTCGGGCTATATGCTGGTGGAGGCCGACAGCATGGCCACCGCGCTCAAGCACGCTAAGGCCTGCCCGATTTTTTCGGCGCGCGGCACCATCGAGGTCGCCGAGACCATGGCCATGTAGGCGGGCCTCAGCCGCGCAGCACGGCGCGAAAGGCGGTGCGGGCGGTCTGGCGGGCGCTGGCCAGCCAGATCGCCAGGGTCTCGATCAGGCCCGGTGGATCCCGGTAATTGGCCATCATCCGCTCGGCAAGGCGATAGCCCTCGCGCACGATGCGGCGTTCGTCGAGCGGCTGGCCGGTGGATGGAACGCGCATGTCAGCCTCTGGCTTATGGTTTACCAAAGCTTAACGCAGCAGCGGGCCAAGAGTCCGGGGTGAGCTTGATTTATGGTTTACGGCCGGGCCAGATAGGCTGACGGCTGCCGCGCTGAGCGGCACGCCGGCGGGGAGGGCGGCTGATGCATCGGGGATCATGCCTGTGCGGCGCGGTGCGGTTCGAGGTCGACGGGGAACTGCCCGAGGGCGCGGCCTGCCACTGCAGCAAGTGCCGCAAGCATACCGGGCACTACGAGGCGGGCGTCGACCTGCCGCGCGACCGGGTGCGTATCAGCGGCGCCGAAGCGCTCACCTGGTATCATTCGTCGGAAAAGGTGCGGCGCGGCTTCTGCGCCACCTGCGGCTCGTCGCTATTCTTCGATCCGCTACAGCGCGACTGGATCGGCATCATGCTGGGGGCGTTCGACGGGCCGACCCATACCAGGATCGGCCTGCATATTTTTGTCGCCGACAAGGGCGACTACTACACGCTCGCCGACGGGGTACCGCAGAACCTGCAATAGCAGGCGCGCCACGCGGTGGTGCAGGGCGGGCGGCTTCTTAAGCGGAAGTTGGATGCAGGGCGGGCCTGGCCGCCAGCCTGAAGGATTGTCGCCGATCAGCCGCGGTTGCCGCAGCTGGCCTGGGCCAGCACGGCGGCGAAGCGGGCGCGCATGGCCTGGTGAGGTGGCAGCAGACGGACCACCGCAAACAGGCTGTCGGCGGCCGATTCCACCACCAGTACACCTTCGGCGACATCGAGCTGCTGCTGCGCCAGCAGCCGCGTCTGGGCGGCGTTGAAAATGCCCAGATCGAGGGTCTGACCGATACCATCGCGATTGGTCGTGGAATAGGTGACCAGGCCCGCCTGGTTGAACAGCGCCACCGACCAGGGGGCGTCGGGCAGCACGCCGCGCAGATAGCCCGGCCCCTGCGCCAGATCGAGCCGGCACAGGCCATAGATCACTTCGGGATCGAGCCCGAGCGGATTGGCTTCGCCCGCCGCGATCTCGGGCAGGATGACCATGCCATCGCCCAGACCAAGCGCCGCGACCCTGGTCCACACCGTATCTTCATCCAGCAGGGGCAGGGTGAGAATGACGATGAGGTGGATGATGCCGCCCAGCACCACGCCGCCGAGCAGCCAGAGCAGGAAACGCGTCATGAACAGCGCCCCCGCACGATGATGGGCATGGCCGCATCGCTGGAAAAGCCGGAAAAGGCGGCGGTGTCGTAAAGGGTCAGCACCAGGCTGAAGGGGCCGTTGCCGGCGAGCTCGAGCCAGTTGCCGGGCATCAGCCGCGTCCCCACCGCAATCTCGATGCTGCCGTCATTGCGCCGGACCAGGCCGCTCGAACGCATGGCCTGAGCGGTGTCCGGCGCGGCGACATTTCGGCCATCGGCATCCAGCGCCACCAGCGTCCAGGCCGTGGCCAGCGGGGTCATGCCGGCGACGCGATAGCTGCAGTCGCGCGTCAGCGGCTGGTCGTCGCCATCCATGCTGGCGACAAAGCGCAGGCCCTCGGCCTGGCCCAGTTGCAGCTGCGCCTGCCGCGCCAGCAGGCCCCGCGTATAGGGGTTGGGAGCGGCCGCGCCGACATCGGGCCAGGCGAGCCAGGGGCCGACCTGCACCGCGCCGAACAGCCTGCCGTCGGTCAGCGCATAATAGCTCAGCCCGAAGCCGACGCTCAGCGCCACGGCAATCATCATCAGCAGATAGAGGACAAAGCGCACGGTCTAGCGGCTCGGAGTCAAAATCGGCATGGGCGAGACGAACCTGCGCGAGAGGGGCTTGCTCCCAGCCTATAGCAAGGGGGTGCCCGAGGCGGAAGGGTGGATCAGGCGCTCAGGCCAGATCGTCGAGGGTGAGGCTCAGAGACCGACAGCCTTGCGCAGCAGCGCGTTGGCGCGGCTCTGCCAGCCGGGGCCTTCGGCCTTGAGCCGATCGACAATGTCGGCGTCGCGCCGGATATTGATATGCTGCTTCGGCGTGGCCAAAGCGGGGCGACCGCGTTTGATCAGCGTACCGGCCTCATGCTGATCGGCCTGCGCGAACCAGTCATCGGTCAGCTCAGGAGCATCGTCGGGATCAACCCAGGAACTGGGCGTAACGGGCTTGTTCTCGGTCATTGGCCTTCCTCATCGATATGACGTGACGAGCGGCGCTGGGTGGCGTTGCGCGGGAGGTCAGGCCAGATCGTCGAGAGTGACAGCCAGGGCGTCAGCCAGCTTGCGCAGCGTGGCCACCGAGCCGGTCTTGCGACCCGCCTCTATATCGGCGATCTGCACGCGGTTGACGCCGGAAGCGGCCGCCAGCGCCGTCTGGCTGAGGCCGCGCAGATCGCGGAAAACGCGGACTGGATTTTCGCCGTCGATCATGCGGTTGGCGTATTCGGAAGGGATCAATTCTTCCTCGCCTGCGGTCAAAGCCGCCTTGGCCCGGTCATAGGCGGCGACATCATCCATCGCCTCAGCAACTTCCAGTAGGCGTTCGTATTCGGCACGGGTGATGGTAACGGTCTCCGTCACAATAAACCTCCTCTATTGAACGATGCGGTCACGGGCGCCTGTTCAGGCCACCTCTGAGCTATCCTGCGCCTCGGCGTGCAGGGACAGGCCAAGTGCCTTCATCACGCCCAGCAGGGTGGACAGTCGCGGGTCGCCCTCCTGGCTGAGGGCCCGGTAGAGCGCCTCGCGGGTGACCCCGGCATCCTTGGCGACCTGGGTCATGCCGCGCGATCGTGCCACCAGCCCCAATGCATGGGCAATATAGCGCGCGTCCCCGCTGTCGAAGGCGTCGTCGATCAGTTCAGCCTGCGATCTGACATCATCGAGAAACGCAACGGCATCAAACGGGACTGTTTCAATTTTCATTTAGACCTCCTTGGCCATGGCAGTGGCCAACTTGATGTCGCGCGCCTGCGAGGATTTGTCGCCGCCACACAACAGAATGATGAGGACAGCGCCCTGGCGTGTGAAATAGACCCGGTAGCCGGGGCCGTAGTCGACGCGCAACTCGCCGATGCCGCCAAAGAACTTCACATCTCCCAGCAGACCGGCTTCGACCCGGGCAATACGCAGCGCGATCTTGCTGGCGGCGCGCCTGTCGCGCAGACCCTCATGCCATTCCCGGAAGACGATCGTCTGGCGGACCTCGAACATGTCTGTAACTTATAAGTTACATCAAGCGGCCGCACAAGGGTTTTGAGTCTTGGGAGGTCTTGTGCCTACAGCGCTTCGCGCGCCAGGGGGACCGGCGTGCTGGCTTCGGTGGTGACGCTGCCATCGGTCAGGCTGGCGCGGAACATGCTGGCCAGGACCACCAGCTTGCGCGCCGCGTCGGGTGTCAGGCTGGGCGGCCGCTGCAGCACTTCTGCCGCGGCGGCGGCCTCGGCCTCGGCGTCGGCGACAATGACCGGCTCGGGCACGAAATCGACGCCGAAGACCGGCGCGATCGCGATATTGGTATGGGCATAGGCCATGAACTTCTGCCAGGCGATGGCGGGCAGGGTGCCCCCGGTCAGGTTATTGGTGGGGTGATAGTCATCATTGCCGAACCACACCGCGGCGACGTAATTGCCGGTAAAGCCGCAGAACCAGGCATCGCGATAGGACGAGGTCGTGCCGGACTTGCCCAGCACCGGCACGCCGGGGACCTCGGCCCGCCTGCCGGTGCCGCCGGTGACGACGCCACGCAGCATGGTGTTCATATTGGCCACCGTGGTGTCGCTCAGGATGCGCTCGGTGGGCGCGTCTTCGTCATAGTCAAAGACCGGCTCGCCGCTCAGCGTGGCCATCTGGGTAATGCCATAGGCCTTGGTCTTGTGGCCGCCATTGGCCAGCACGGCATATGAGGAGGTCATGTCCAGCACCGAGACCGAGGCCACGCCCAGCGCCAGCGAGCGGGTCACCGGATAGTCGGCCTGAAGCCCCATGCGGTGACTGAGCGCGGCAATGGTGTCGCGCCCGGTCTTGATCGACAGGGTCACCGGCACGGTATTGAGCGACTGGGCAAAGGCGCTGGCCAGCGTCACGCTGCCCTTGTAGCTGCGGCCATAATTCTGCGGGCACCAGTCGCCGATGCAGACCGGCCGGTCGGTAATGGTATCGGCGGGGGTCAGCCCCAATTGCTCGAAGGCCTCCGAATAGACGAAGATCTTGTAGGCCGAGCCCGGCTGGCGGGTCGAGACGATGGCGCGGTTGAACTGACTCTTGCCGTAATCCATGCCCCCCACCATGGCGCGGATGGCGCCCTTGGTATCGGTCACCACCATGGCGGCCTGTTCGACATCATACTGCTCGGCGCCTTCGCGCACCGTGGAGATCACTGCCTCTTCGGCATATTTCTGCAGCGTCGTGTCGATAGTGGTGCGGACCACGAAATTATTGGTGTTGTGCGAGTCCGCCTCGATCAGCAGCTTGGCCTCGCCAAAGGCCCAGTCGAGGAAGTAGTTGGGTGAATTGGCATCGGCCACCCGGTCGATCGGGGTGGCGGGATGGCGCCGCGCCGCGGTTACCTGGCCCTCGGTCAGAAAGCCGGCGGCCACCAGGTTGCTCAGCACCAGATTGGCGCGGCCGCGCGCCGCCGCCAGGTCGACATGGGGGGCGAAGCGGGTCGGCGCCTTGAACAGGCCCGACAGCATGGCCGCTTCGGACAGGTTGATGTCCTGCACCTTCTTGCCGAAATAATAGTCCGACGCCGCCACCACGCCGAAATTGCCGCCGCCCATATAGGCATTGTCGAAATAGAGCTTGAGGATGTCGTCCTTGCTGTAGTGCCATTCCAGCCAGACGGCGAGGAACGCCTCGATGATCTTGCGCTCGATGGTGCGTTCCGAGCTCAGGAACAGGTTCTTGGCCAGCTGCTGGGTGATCGAGGAGCCGCCCTGTGTGCCGCCATCGCCGCCGGCATTGCTGACCAGGGCGCGCAGCGTGCCCACGACATCGATGCCGAAATGCTCGTAAAAGCGCCGGTCTTCGGTGGCCAGCGTCGCCTTGATCAGATAGTCGGGCATGTCGGCCAGGGCGACGGAATCGTCCGAGCGGAT
The DNA here is from genome assembly GCF_058629155.1 of Devosia sp. MDV22-iso42. Lineage (NCBI taxonomy): Bacteria > Pseudomonadati > Pseudomonadota > Alphaproteobacteria > Hyphomicrobiales > Devosiaceae > Devosia > Devosia sp. MDV22-iso42. Next base: position 1,115,501 of record NZ_JBZVWR010000006.1, on the reverse strand, counting down.
GCCGCGGCGGCCGATCTCGGTGCCGAAGCGATCGAGGAACACGACTGAATAATCCTCGGCCTTGTTGAACTCGCCGGTCGCGGTGGCGTCAAAGGCGGGCAGGGCCAGGGCCACCATGAGCACGCAGCCGATGGCGAGGAAGGAAAACCCGTCCGAGAGAATCTCCACGACGAGGCGCTTGAAGCCGGCGACATGAAAGACCGACATCACGTCCTGAAAACGCGTCCAGAAGCGGCCCATGGACTGACCGCTTTCATAGAGCGAGGAGTCAAGCCAGGCATCGGCCGCCAGCAGGCCCGAGCCCTTCTTGCGCTTTTCCTTGGTATAGAACGGGTCCTGCACGAATATCCCCAAACGGCGTGTCACAGAGTTTTGTCCGTCGACACGCTGCAATGCAACGCGGTCGCTGGAATATGATTGCGCCAAGCGCCAGACAAGCGCAAACCGACCACCTCAGTATCACCCGTGGATTAAGATGGCCTTCTGGGACGAAAAAACCCTCGATGAAATGACCGAGACGGAGTGGGAAGCGCTGTGCGATGGCTGCGGCCGCTGCTGCCTGCTCAAGCTCGAGGACGAGGACACCGGCATCCTGATCACCTCGGACGTGCGCTGCCAGCTGCTCGACGGCGATACCTGCGCCTGCACCGACTATCCCGGCCGCCAGGCCAAGGTGCCCGACTGCATCAAGCTGACGCCCAAGAATGTGCGCGAAATCCCCTGGATCCCCACCACCTGCGCCTATCGCCGCATTGCCGAGGGCAAGGGCCTGGCCTGGTGGCACCCGCTGGTCTCGGGCGATCCGCAGACCGTGGTCGATGTCGGCGTCTCGATCTCGGGCCGCACCGTGCTCGAAAGCGATGTCGAGCCCGACACCTGGGAAGACCACGCCGTGGACTGGCCCGAATGGGAACCGCCCGAAGAGCTTTAGGCGCACAAAGGCCGCCAGCACCGGGCCAGAGCCTGGTGTTCGCGTGGCAAGAACCAGGCCATAGCCGGCTGCCAGCATTCGATTCTGCATGCCGTTACTGGCAACAGGCGGGTTCGGTTCACCGCATCCCACCAGCCAGCGATAGCTTCCCCGCGCATCTTTATAAGTCGTTAACCATCTTGTGACCTGATCGTGGCGTGCAGAGCGACTCTTGGGCCTAGGATGGGCAACCAAATGACTGACACCATGATCGACAAAGACATCGGCGGACCGTTCTGGTCGCGGGTGCGCGGGGCGCTCGAGGCCTTGCGGCCGGCGCCGCGGGCGGATGCGCCCACTGACGATCTCCCCGCCATGGCCCGCGCCATCGGCAAGCGCCCCAAGCCGGGCCTGCGCATAGAGCAGGAACTGGCCAATGGCTGGGCCAGTGCTGCCGGTCGGCATGTGTCCCTGTCGCTGCTGGTGGTCGAGATCGACCGCATGCAGGATTATCTCTCCGCCTATGGCAAGCCGGCCGCTGACGACTGCGTCGCCAGCGTCATGCAGGCCCTGGCCGACATGCTGCCGCGCGACAGCGATGTCTGCCTGCGCTGGGGCGCCTCGACCTTTGTCGTGGTGCTGCCCGACCTGCCGGTGTTGATGGCGCGTTCCAGCGCCGCCAAGATGCATGACGGCGTGCGCCGCCTCGGGCTCGAGCACAAGGAAAGCCATGCCGGCACGGTGACCGTGAGCATCGGCCTGGCGGTCAACAATCCGCGCGGCGCCTATGACAAGAAACTGTTGCAGACCGCGCTGGAGGCCCTCAAGAAGGCCCAGCGCAAGGGGCTCGGCCGGCTCGAGACCATCGATCTGCGCCCGGCCCAGGAGCGCAAGCGGAAAAAGGCAGCTTGAGCGCTGACGGGCAACCCGGCAGCGGGTTGCGCCGCGCCGGCTGACCCCTTAAGACGGCCATCCCTTGGGCAGCAGCGCCCGCCTTCCCACGGATGACCGGCCATGACCTCGACCTGGACCCACGCCTGCGGCCTTGACTTCGGCACGTCCAATTCCACCTTTGCCCGGGTCGATGGCCAAGGCGTGCCGCAGCTGCTGGCGCTCGAAGACGGCAAGCCCACCATTCCCAGCGTGCTGTTCTTCGGCTTCGAGGATGACCAGCTCTATTTCGGTCGCCAAGCGGTGGCCGAATATGTCAGCGGCGCCGATGGCAGGCTGCTGCGCTCGCTCAAGAGCGTGCTGGGCACGGCGCTGATCGGCGACAGCACGCGGGTCAAGGCGGTCAGCTATGGCTTTGTCGAGATCATCGGCCTGTTCATTGCCGCGCTCAAGGCGCGGGCCGAGGCCGAACTGGGCGCCCCGGTCGACAGCGTGGTCTGTGGCCGCCCGGTGCACTTCGTCGATGACGATCCCCAGGCCGACGCCGCCGCACAGGGCCAGCTCGAAGGGGCGGTGCGGGCGCAGGGCTTCCGCCATGTCGAATTCCAGTTCGAGCCGATCGCCGCCGCGCTCGACTATGAGCGGCAGGTAACCAGCGAAAAGCTGGCGCTGATCGTCGATCTGGGCGGCGGCACCTCGGACTTTTCCGTGGTCCGCGTGTCGCCCGAGCGCGCCCGCGCCAGTGACCGCAGCGCCGATATCCTGGCCACGGCGGGCGTGCATGTCGGTGGTACCGATTTCGACCGCCTGCTGTCCATGGCCAGGGTCATGCCCGAACTGGGACTGGGCACGCTGACCCGCGACGGCAAGCGCCATCTGCCGGTGGCGCCCTATTACGACCTGTCCACCTGGCACCGCATCAACCGGCTCTATACCGCCCAGGCGCTGCGCGACCTGCGCGGCACCAGCCGCGAGGCACAGGCGCCCGAACGCGTCAGCACCATGATCGCGCTGATCGAGGACCGGCTGGGCCATCGCCTGATCGGCGCCGTCGAAGCCGCCAAGATCGCGCTCTCGGATGCCGACCGCACCGATTTCGCCTTTCCGGTGCGCGACCAGGTTCTGGCCGCGCCCATCTCCATTGCCGATTTCACTGCGGCCTTGGCCAATTCGGTGGAGCGCATCGAGACCACCATAGAAGAGACTCTGCGCCGCGCCGGCATTGGCAGCGCGCAGGTCGACAGCCTGATCCTGACCGGCGGCTCCACCCAGGTGCCGGCCATTGCCAGCCGGCTGGTGGCGCTGTTCCCCGACGCCGAACTGGTGCGCACCGACGTGCTGGGCAGCGTCGGGCTCGGCCTGGCGCTGGACGCGGCGCGCCGGTTCGGCTGAGGGGCGGCCTTCAGCTGGATGCAACGATGAGGCTGACCGTGAGGTCCTGGGCGGTATAGACGCAGACATCGTCGGCAAAGACGCGGCCATCGGCGATGCCCACCACGAGCTTGCCGCGCCGGACCTGGCGCATGTCGACCTCGTAGCGCACCATCCTGGTCTGCGGCGTGATCTGGCCGCGGAACTTGACCGCCCCGACCCCGGCCGCCCGTCCCCTGCCTGGCGAGCCGGACCAGCCCAGCCAGAAGCCGATCACCTGCCAGAGGGCATCGAGCCCCAGGCAGCCGGGCATGACCGGATCGCCGGGAAAATGGCAGGCGAAGAACCAGAGCTCGGGGACAATGTCCAGCTCGCCCACGACATGGCCAAGCCCATGCGCGCCGCCATCGCGGCTGATCGCCGTAATGCGGTCCATCATCAGCATGGGCGGCGCCGGCAATTGTGCATTGCCCGGACCGAAATAGCCGCCCTGGCCGGAGGCGAGCAGGTCCTGCTGGCTGTAGGACGGTTGCGGCGTGTGAAAGGCGGCGGGATCGGACACGGAAATCTCCTCGAATGGGGCAGGCGGGGTCAGTTCGGCAGCTCGTCCGGCGCCAGCGGCACCTGGGCGCGCTCGGTCAGGCCCAGGGCACCAGTCATGAAGGCCCAGATTTCGCGCGTCAGTGCCTCGCGGGCGGGCCGCGGCTGCTGCGCCAGGGCGAAGAGCAGTGCCTGCCGGATGCCGCCGATCATCAGGGCAATGGTGAGAGCCGGGTCGATGGCGCTGGCGATAATGCCGTCGCGCTGCGCGGCCGCGATCATCCGCGCCCCCGCCGCGAGCTGGCGGTTGGTAAAGGCGGTTTCCACATCACGCACTTCGGGGGCGCGGCTGAGGGCGCCGATGACCAGCGGCGCGAAGGCATGGCCATAGTGAAAACCGATATAGGCGGCGATGCGCTGCTGTTCCCGCGCGGCCCAGCTCCGGCCCGATAGCGGGGCGCGGGTAAACGCGGCCGCATCGAGCCGGCTGTAAAAGGCCTCGACAACGGCCGCGATCAGCCCCGCCCGCGAGCCAAAGTGATGGTAGGCCAGCCCGACCGACACCTGGGCCCGCCGGGCGACCGCCTGCATTTCCAGCGCGCCATTGCCGGCGATCAGCTCCTGCTCGGCGGCATGGATGAGTTTCTCCCTCGTGCCGATTTTTGCGGCCATCGCGTCTATCCGTCATTGAACTGAATTCAATTCAATCAAGCAAAGGCGCGGCGATGTCAAGGTTGAGGCAGAGGCAGAGTCAGAGGTGAGGTGAGGGAACAGTGGCGGCGGTACTTCAGGCGGTGGCGGGAGAGGCGGGGTGCAGGCGTGGAGGGGCGCGGAGGAAGACGTGGAGGCGTGAAGGGGGTGGGGCGAAGGGAAGCGGGTGGAGGAGTCATAGCCTGGTGGCCTTCCTGCATAGCGGCCTCGTGCCTGGGGGAGGCCGGGCCGCAAGGCTGGTGTGCTGAACCGGCATGCCACATCATCGCCACGGCGATGTAATCTGGATGGATAACACGATCGGGCCCCTTCCGGTTTGCGCCGGCGGTAACCCGGTCGCCATTCCATCAAGCTGCCGCACGGCGCCGTCGGGCCCGGGCGCTGGCCAGACCTGTTAGTCGAGACATGTCATGACGCTGAACAAGACCATTGCTGCCCTGGCTTTGCTGCTGGCGGGCCTCGTGCCGGCCCTGGCCCAGGACCCCAGCCCGGTGGGCAGCTGGCAGACCACGACGGGAGAGTCGCGCTATGCGGTGAGCCTGTGCGGCGACGGCACCGAACTCTGCGCCAAGCTGACCTGGCTGCGCGCCGATGCCCGCTCGCCGGAGAACCTGGCCCAGCTCAATACGCTGGTGGTGCGCCAGGCCCGGCCGGTAGCGGACAACCAGTGGCAGGGCGTGGTGACCTATGAGGGCCACACCGTCGATGGCGCGCTGACCCTGGTCAGCCATAATCGGCTGTCGCTGCGCGGCTGCCAGCTCATCGCCTGCCAGCAGGTCGAATTCGTTCGCCTCTAGGGCGCAATATCGACAACCCTTTGCCCGCGCTTCGCGTTACTGAGGGCAGGGGGACCGATGAGTCAGTTTACATTCCAGCTTCGCCAGATCGCCCAGCGCATGTGGTTCCTGCCGGCGGCCTTTTCGCTGCTGGCGGTGCTCAGCATCGTCATTGCCTGGTTTCTGGCCCGCTTTGCCCCTGAAGACCTGCCCTTCACCATGCCGTCCGACGCCGTGGTGTCGATCCTGACCATTCTGGCCTCGAGCCTGCTGACGGTGGCGGTGTTTGCTCTCTCCACCATGGTGGCGGCGCTGGCGAGCGCCTCGAGCTCGACCTCGCCGCGGGCCGTGGCGCTGATCACCGCCGATCGCAGCGCCCAGACCTCGATCTCGATGTTCATCGGGGCGTTCTTGTTCTCCATTGTCGGCATTATCGGCCTGTCGGCGGGCTTCTATAGCGAGGCCGGGCGGCTGTTCCTGTTTGCCGTGACCCTGGCCGTGGTGGTGCTGGTGGTGACCGCACTGATCCGCTGGATCGGTCAGATTTCGGCCATTGGCCGGGTCGGCCACACCATTGACCGGGTGGAGCGGGCCACGCGCGAGGCCTTCGCGCTGTCGGGCGAGCACCCGGTCTTCGACTGCCGGCTGCAGCTGGTGGCGCCGCAGGGCCTGCCCATCACCGCCACCAAGGTGGGCTATGTGCAGCATGTCGATGCCGGCCAGCTACAGGCTCTGGCCCAGGCGCATGACCTGACCATCGCCATCACGGCCCGGCCGGGCGCCTACGTCTCGCCCAACCGCCCGCTGATGCGGATCGAGGGCGTGGTGCCCGCCGAGGCGGTGGATGAACTGCAGGCGGCCTTTGTCGTGGGCGACCGCCGCACCTTCTACAGCGACCCGCGCTTTGGCCTCGTCGTGCTGGGCGAGATCGCCTCCAAGGCGCTGTCACCGGCCATCAACGATCCGGGCACCGCCATCGACGTGGTCGGCACGCTGGTGCGCGTGCTGATCGACCGTCCCGCCGCCGACCCCGACTGGACGCCGCGCCATGACCGCATTTCGGTGCCCCCGCTCGACCCGGCCGACCTGATCAACGACGCTTTCCGCCCTATTGCCCGCGACGGCGCGGCCACCATCGAGCTGGTGCTGCGCCTTCTGGTCGGGCTCAAGACCCTGGCCTTTTGCAGCCCCGACCTCAAGGCGCCGGCCCTCGCCATGGCCCACGACGTCGCCGCTCGCGCCCGCCAGGCCCTGACGGCAGAGAGCGATCTGGCGGCGCTGGAGACGGCGATGGATTTTGCGCGGGAGGGGTAGGGGACGGGGTGGAGATGGGGTGGAAAGGGGTCTGGCGGCTTTTGGGCCAGCTGGTGCGGAGTCAGACATACGGACACTGGTCCGCGCTCCGCCTGCAGACTAAACTCGGACTACGGCGCCCTTCGGCGACATGCGTAGCCAAAGGATCGCCGCAGCGGCCAGGGCCAGCCAGGGTAGAAGCCATACGTTGAGCGCCTGCCAACCTATGGTGTTCTGCAAAATGCCGGCACTCAGCGATGATGCGAGCCCCACCAGGAAGATGGTGAGGTCATTGGCAGCCTGCGCCTTGCCTTTCTCTGCGGTTGCATAGGTACGGGTCAGCAGGTTGGTGCCGCCGATATAGAGGAAGTTCCAGCCGACACCCAGGAGGATCAGGGCCGCCGTGAAGGAATAGAAGCCGGTGCCGGAGAGGCTGAAAAGCACGTGGCCGGTCAGCAGCATGATGCCAGCCAGCATGACCTGCAGCACGCCAAATCGGGCGATGAGGGAACCGGTGAAGAACGAGGGGAGAAACATGCCCAGCACATGCAGCTGGATCACGGTCGAGGTGGCCCCCAAGTCGTGCTGATGGTGCACCATGGCCAATGGTGTTGCCGTCATAGCGAGGATCATGATGCCATAGCCGGTGACGGCGCCGAAGAGCGCGACGAGATAGGTTGGCTGCAGCACGATTTCACGGAGGGGCCGTACCGCGGCCCGCTCATCGGCGGTGTCCACGCTCTGCGGGACGTTCACGCCAAGCAGCACGCCAACGGCCAGGGCCGAAGCGACCGACAGGAACAGGAAGGACGCCGTGTACATGGGCTGCATGAGTTCGCCGCCCCATCGCGCCAGGAGCGGCCCGATAAGGGCTGCCACCACACCACCGGCAAGCACCAGCGAGATGGCACGCGGCCTGAAACTGTCATCGGAGACTTCACCGGCTGCGAAGCGATAGAACTGGGCGAAGCCTTGGTAGCATCCCGCCAGGAAGGTGCCCACGCAGAGCAGGGTGATGGACGAGGTCATCATCCCGCCTGCGGCCACCAGGCCGCCCAAGGTACCCAAGCTGGCTCCAGTGACGAAGCCGACCCTGCGACCAACGCGTGTCATCCACATGGAAGCGGGAACCGTCGATACAGCCGTTCCAAGAAACATCGCTGCGATTGGCGCGGTCGCCCATTCCGGCGATGGGGCCAGGATGCTTCCGGCCAAGCCGCCAATGGTCATCACCAATACCGAAACGATCTGGAACAGCGCCTGTGCCGTCGCCAGCAGGAAGACTTGTCGGTGCATGGGCTGCATGGTTGCTGCTTTCCGGTTCAGGGCGATCACGACGCGACGGCATTGCCGGCTGCCGCCCATTCAGGCATGCCGTCTTCAAGGCGCCGAGCCCTGAAGCCTTGCACCCGAAGGCGCGACACCGCCTCAAAGGACATGACGCAATAGGCTCCACGGCAATAGGCGACGATGTCCTTTTCGGGGTCGAGCGTGGCCATGCGGGCGTCGAGTTCGGCAAGCGGCACATTCAACGCGCCGGGAACGTGACCGAGAGCGAATTCGTCTGCCGGTCGAACGTCTAGCACGGTGACCATGCCGTCGCGCAGGCGGTCTGAAAGTTCCTCGCGGGTAATCGGCTCCAGACTGTCACGCTGCTCGAAATAACCTCGGACGATCTTGTCGACTTCGGCCAGGTTATTCTCTGCCACACGCTGGATCGCCTGCATGGCCGCCAGGACACTGGCGTCGGCCAGCCTATAAACGACGTATTTGCCCTGGCGCTCCGCTGCGACCAGCCCGGCGCGGCGCATGGTCTGCAGATGCTGCGAGATATTGGCGATGGGCGAGCCGAGTTTTTCTGCCAGCAGATCGACGCTGCGCGGCCCCTGGCCCAGTTGCTCGATCAGCTCAAGACGTTGCGGGTGGCCCAGCGTCTTGGCGACCAGGGCGAACTGCTCGAACAGGGCCAGCTTGGGTGAAGGACTTGACATCAACACATCGCTCGATCATTCAATGGAATTATTGAATATAACAAAGTGGACCGCTCCGCAAGGATTGGTCTTAGCGGAGTTCCATCATGATCCTGCGTCAGTTCCTGCATTTCGACCCCATAGGGGCCTCCTACCTTTTGGGCTGCGGCGGCAAGGCGTCAGCGGCGGTGATCGACCCTATCGGGCCTCTTGAACCCTATCTCGAAGCTGCTGCTGCCACCGGGATGAAGATACTCTACGTGATCGACACGCATATCCATGCCGACCACATCTCGTCGGGTCGTGCCCTGGCCGAGGCGAGCGGTGCGAAGTACACCCTGTTCGCGGGCGCCAAGGCGAACTTCGACTTTCATGGCGTGAGCGACGGCAACGTGCTTGAGCTAGGCAATGTCCTGCTCACCATCATGCACACGCCGGGCCATACCCCTGAACACATCTCGCTTCTGGCCACCGATCGGATCCGCGCCGAAGACCCGTGGTTCGTGCTGACCGGCCATACCTTGATGGTGGGCGACATGGGCCGAACCGAACTTGCCAGCAGCGCCGAGGATGGTGCCAGGGCGCTGTTTGCCAGCGTGGAACGTCTCAAGGCACTGCCTGACCATTTGGAGGTGCTGCCTGGCGCCTTCTCCGGCTCGGTGTGCGGACGCAGCCTCAGCGGCAAGCCGACTTCGACCATCGGCTTCGAGAAGCGTTTCAACAGGGCATTCCGCATTTCCGATGAGGACGAGTTCGTGGCGAAAATGGTTGCTGACATCCCGCCACCACCGCCGGAAGCGGCCGCCAGCCGTGCCCGCAATGCCGGGCTGGAAATCGCCGCATGAGCGATGGTGCAGTGTTTTCGGGTGACAATGTCGGCACGCTCACGCGGGGCATTCGGGAGAACCTGACGCAGTTTGTCCATCAGCTTCTCCAGGTCATGTTGGTGGGCTTTGCCCTGGGCATGATGCGGACAGTCGTCCCGGCCCTGGCCGAAGCCGAGTTCGGCGTGGCCCGTGGCTCCTTCATCCTCTTGACCGCCTTCGTTGTCGCTTTCGGCATGGTCAAGGGCGTGCTGAACTTCGTTGCCGGCCGGCTGTCCGAACGGATCGGGCGGAAACGCGTGCTGCTGCTCGGCTGGATCGCGGCGCTGCCTGTCCCGTTCATGATCTACTTCGCCCCTGATTGGAACTGGATCGTGGCGGCCACCGTGCTCCTGGGCATCAATCAGGGTCTGGCCTGGTCGATGACCCAGACGTCCAAGCTCGACATCACCCGTGCTGACCAGCGGGGTCTGACGATCGGCCTCAATGAATTTGCCGGTTATGTAGGCGTGGCGGTGGCCGGCATTGTCACCGGCTATGTTGCAACGGCGCTCGGCGCCCGGCTAGGGTTGCTGATTTTCGGGCTTGCCGTAGTGATCACGGCGCTGGTGCTCACCCTGGTCTGGGTTCGCGACACCCTGCCGTGGGCCAAGGCGGAGGCTGCGACGCATGCCACTGCCAAAGCCAGCGCCTATCGCCCGCGCTATCCCCGCAACATCTCCGACAGACCGACGACCTGGGAGGTGTTCACGCTGATGTCCTGGCGCGACCGGCGCATGGCCGCGATCAGCCAGGCCGGACTGATCGAGAAGTTCGTCGATGCTCTGGTCTGGGTCATTTTTCCGGTGTTTCTGTTCCAGAAGGGCATGGACCTCGCCTCCATCGGCTGGATCGTCGGCGCCTACGGCTTCGCCTGGGGCGGTTCACAGCTCTTCACCGGGCGGCTTTCCGATCACGTCGGGCGTCATTGGCCCAATGTGCTTGGCATGTGGATTTCCGGTTTAGGCGTCGCCATGGTGGTGATGGGCGGCGGCGTCTGGTGGTGGGCCGCATCGGCCGCCATCGCTGGCTTTGGCATGGCGCTGCTTTATCCCAATCTGTCGGCAGCAGTGGCCGACATTGCACCGCCCAGCTGGCGCGGTTCGGCCATCGGCATCTACCGATTCTGGCGTGACCTCGGATACGGCATAGGCGCGCTCGGGCTTGGCCTGGTTGCTCATTTCAGTGGCGCTCTCGAGGCCACGTTCTGGTTCGTTGCACTGTCGATGATGGTGTCTGGCTTGGTGTTGTGGGCATTCGGTGAGGAGACCCATCCACGGCTTAACCCGGAAGACGTGGCTTAGCTCATGCCTTGCCATCGTGGTGCACGTTGACGTCGCCAGATGGCAGCTTTCAGGCATCGAGAATGTCGCGCTCTACGACCGAAATGGGGTCGAGGCTGTGTGAAAACTCCCGATTCTGCTATGATCTGGCACTGCTTCGGAGGTGCCAGATGGGACGTTTCGTTGAAGTTGCTAACCGACAGCAGGCGAGCTTTCTGCCGGCCTGTCTTGAGGATTATGTGGATGCTGACAACCCGGTCCGCATCATCGATGCTTCTGTCGATGAACTCGATCTGACCGAACTCGGCTTCGCGCGCGTGCAGCCGGCAGCGACCGGCAGACCCGGTTACGCCCCGGGCACGATGCTCAAGCTTTATGTCTATGGATACCTCCATCAGCTGACGTCGAGCCGGAAGCTGGAGCGCGAGGCCGGTCGCAATATCGAGCTGATGTGGCTGACCGGCAAGCTGGTACCTGACTTCAAGACCATTGCCGACTTCCGCCATGACAATGCTGGTGCGATCCAGATCGCCTGCCAGCGCTTTGTTGCCGTCTGCCGAGCCCTTGGCCTGGTCGGTGGTGGCATGGTTGCGATCGATGGCTCACGTCTGCGCGCGGTGAACACGCACGAGAAAAACTACACCAAGGGCAAGCTGGCGCGGCGCAGGGCCCATGTCGAAGAGAGCATCGCGCGCTATCTCGCCGAGCTCGAGCAAGCCGACGGTGCAGAGACCGGCCCGGCCACGCCGCGGATCGAGCACCTGACCGAGCGACTGGCATCACTGCGCGGCCGCCTTGGCGAACTCGAGGAGATTGGCCGGCAGCTGGGAGCCTCCCCTGACGGGCAGATCTCGCTCACCGATCCGGATGCCCGCGCCATGGCAACCGGCAGCGACCATCGCGGCGTCGTCGGCTATAATGTGCAGGCGGCCGTCGATACCGAGCACCATATTGTGGTGGCCAATGCTGTGACCAACCGGGGCCATGACCGCTCGCACCTGCTGGAGATGGCCAAGGCCGCCCAGGCCGAGACCGGCGCTGCCCAAATGCTCGCCCTTGCTGATCGCGGCTACTATGAGGGCGAGCAGATCCGCTCCTGCGCGCAAGCCGGCATCGTCCCCATGGTGCCCAAGCCCAACACCTCACCGGCCCAGGCGCGTGGCTTCTGGGGCAAGGCCATGTTCGTGCATGAGCCGCAGACCGACACTTATCGCTGCCCAGCCGGACAGCAGCTGCAGAAACGCTTCGCCAGGGAGGAAGGCGGCAAGCTCATCAGCGTGTACTTCAACCAGAAGGCCTGTGGTGCCTGCCCATCCCGCCCCCTCTGCACGGCCGGCAAGGAGAAGCGCATCCGGCGATGGGAGCATGATGCGGTGCTCGATGAGATGGAGCGCCGGTTCGAGGCGATGCCCGACGCGATGGCGGTCCGCCGCTGCACCGTCGAGCATGTCTTCGGCACCATCAAGGGCTGACGCCTGCTATCGCAAAACAACCTGAGCGATCGGCTTCGCCGAGTTCTCACACGGCCTCGGGCCGACTGCCGCCTTATATTGGCAGTCGCCGGCTGCTGAACACCTGGCGCGTCACCGGATCTGTTTGATGCAGCCATGCTTGCCGATCTGGCCGTTTTCCACCAGGATGAGCAGGTTCTCCCGGCCGATAAAATACTGCTTCCCGTTATCGAAATTGAGGACGTTGAGCGACGGATCATACTGGTAGCTGCGTTGCTGGCCCGCGCCATCGATATAGGTCGAGGCGCTGTCGATCTGGAATGAGCCGGTGATCTGCCCGTTGTTGCGGCAGACATAATCGCCCTCCTTGAGGGGGCTTTTCTGCGCAGCCGCAGGCATGGCCAGACTGCAGGAGGCCACCACGGCCAGGGCAATCGTCAAAACTCTCATCCATTTCCTCCTTGCAGGCTTGCCGGGATTCCGAAAGGCGCCTGCCGGGCTGAGCCTATGCAAGGGCCTTTGATCTTGTCTAATCAATATGTCGGCGCGGCCGTGGCAAGTGCCGAATATCCGTGCTGTACCGCGCCTTGCCGCGATCCAGGGCGCCTCGGGCCCTGGCGTGGACGGCTTTTTTCGAACCTCACTTATCCATCTTATCCCCGCGTCACGCCGGCATGCTAATGTTCAGGCACAGTCGCAGAAGTGGGTGAAGAACCCGGATGCAAAGCCCGCCAGCGGCGGTTGCGCAGCGGCGATGCATCGGCCAGCGCGCAGGCAAAGCGGTCGCGGATCGCCTGGTTGAAATACCGGCCGCGCGAGGGCGCGTCGCACAGGGCTTCATAGACCGCTTCGGGCACGTCGAAATAGGTATAGCGCCGGCCCGCCGGGCCGAACCAGATCGAGAGTTCGCGGCTTTCGGGCTGGTAGTGGATATGGGCGATGGCGGCGGACATCGGGGCTCTCCCAGGTGGACAGCTTTGCTGGGGAATCCGCGGCGGAGTCAGAGGGTTCCGCGACGCGGTGCCGGGGGGATTCACAAGTGAGTCATGGGCATGGATGACACAGCAAAGCCCAATGTGGACTGGGCGGCGGTGCAGATGGACTACGAGCAGAGCATCGGCACCTTGCCGCAGATATGCGCCCGCTTCGGCATCACCGAAGCGCAGCTGCGCTTCCGCCGCGAGCGCCATGGCTGGCAGATGCGCAATGACTGGAGCCTGCGGGTTGTCCCGTTGATCAATCGCATGATGCGGGTGCTGGACGGACAGGTCCGCGCCCTGGAGAAAGAAATGGACAAGCCGGTGGACAAGAATGCTGCCCTGCTGGGCACCATGACCAAGACGCTCGAAAAGCTGATCGAACTCGACAATGCGCAACAGGCCAAACGGCCGACCAAGCGCAAGGAAATGAGCGACATACGCAACAAGTTGGCGGCGCGAATTGAACAGCTCAAACAGCAGCGATGAGGTCGATGATGACGCCTACTGTGACAGGTTGCTGGACGCACTTGAGGAAACAGAGGCCATCTCCCTCTATTTCGAGTGGCCCCTTTGGGCAGAGGCGCCGCAGCGCGAACCCGATGGCGACTGGACGACCTGGCTGATGATTGGCGGCCGTGGTTCGGGCAAGACCAGGGCTGGCGCCGAATGGGTGCGGCAGCTGGCCCGCGAAGAGGTGACGCCTATCGCTTTGGTCGGCCAGACGATCACCGAGGCCATTGCAATCATGGTGCGCGGCGAGAGCGGGCTGCTGCGAGTGCATCCGCCCGATGAGCGGCCGCTGCTCAGGGACAACCGCCTGATCTGGCCCAATGGGGTCGAGGCCATGGTGCTTTCGGCGTCCAATCCGGAAGGTTTCCGGGGGCCGCAATTCGCGGCAGCGTGGAGCGATGAGGTCGGCAAATGGCCAAAGGCGGAAGCCGCCTGGGACAATCTCCAGTTCACCCTGCGATTGGGTACGCGGCCCAGGCAGATGGCAACCACGACGCCGCGGCCGACCAAGCTGATGCGGCGCCTGCTGGAGGATAGTCAGACAGCCGTAACGCGCATGAAAACCGATGATAACCGGTTTCTGGCGCGCGGTTTTCTCAAGGCCATCGTCGCCCGCTATCGCGGGACGATCCTGGGTCGCCAGGAGCTCGATGGCGAGCTGATCGACGATCTGCCCGGGGCGCTGTGGCAGCGGGGGATGTTTCATCGGCCGGCGGACGGCACCGTGGAGCGCATCGTCGTGGCGGTCGATCCGCCGGTGACCGGCAATGCTCGTTCCGACGCCTGCGGCATCATTGTCGCCGGGCGGCTGGGGGAGGGGGCGGTAGTGCTCGAGGATGCAACGCTCAAGCAGGTTCTGCCGCTCGACTGGGCGCGGCGCGCCGTGGCGGCCTTTCATGCCCACGAGGCTGACGCCATCGTGGTCGAGGTCAACCAGGGCGGCGACCTGGTGCGCGGGGTGATCGACCAGGTCGATGCCAGCGTGCCGGTGCGGTCGGTGCGCGCCACGCGGGGCAAGTGGATGCGCGCCGAACCGGTCGCAGCGCTTTATGGCCGCGGCCTGGTGGCGCATGTGGCGGGGCTGACGGCGCTGGAAGACGAAATGTGCAGCTTCGGCGTCGACGGCCGAAGCGACGGCCATTCGCCGGACCGGGTCGATGCGCTGGTCTGGGCGGTGACAGAACTGCTGCTGGGCGGGGCCGGGCCGAGGGTGAGGGGGCTTTAGGGCAGGCCGGCTTCTGGACGACAACGCAGCCACTATGCCAACCTTGCTTGGCGCGCCAGCCCGAGCCCATGCGATGAGCCTGATCGAGAACGAACGGACCAAACTGTTGGCCAATGCCTTCGATCGCCTGTCCACCGCCTGTCTGACGGTGGGCTTGCTGGCGCCGATTGCGGCCGTGATCTACGGCGCGACGGGAGCGGCGATGCCGCTTTGGGCATTTGTGCTGATCTGTATCATTTGGTTTTCGGCAGCAATTGCACTACATTTAATTGCGCGTATTGTTCTCGGAGGGCTGAAATCGTGAGTTTTCTGGCCATCTATGCCTTTTACATCGCCCCTATCTTGCTCGTGGCAATCGCCGCCGCCGCGGCCTGGCTGCATCTGCGAAACCTCAAGCGCCGCGACCGGCAGCATCCGGCGGAATAGACCGCCCGATATCGTTGAACCCTTGAGCCCCGCGCATCCGCCCGGGGCTTTTGTTTTTTCGGAGACACCATGCCGAACTGGATCAACCGCCTGCTCGGCGGGCGCAGCAGCACGCCGCCCGAGCGCAAGGATTTTGCCGGGCACAGCCTGCTCAGCCTCAATCAGCTGGGCGCGGCCAATTGGAGCCATCGCGGCTTTGCCAGCCTGGTCAACCAGGGCTTTGCGCGTAACCCCGTCGTGTACCGCTGCGTGCGGCTGATCGCCGAGACCGCCAACCGCGTGCCGCTGGTAGTCAGCCAGAATGGTCAGCGCCTCGATGCCCATCCGCTGCTGAGCCTCCTCGGCCGGCCCAATGGGCGCCAATCGGGTGGGGAGCTGCTCGAGGCGGTCTATGCCTATCTGCAGACGGCGGGAAACGCCTATCTGCAGGCCGGCCTGGTCGATGGCGCGGTGCGCGGGCTGTTCTGCCTACGCCCCGATCGCATGAAGGTGGTGGCCGGCGCCGATGGCTGGCCCGTGGCCTATGACTATACCGCCGGCGGGCGCACGCAGCGCCTGAACCAGGACAGTGCGCCGCTGCCCAATGTGCTGCATCTGGCGCTGTTTCATCCGCTCGACGATCACTATGGCATGGGCCCGCTCGAGGCAGCCCAGACCAGCCTCGACATCCACAATGCCGCCGGGCAGTGGAACAAGGCGCTGCTCGACAACGCTGCCCGGCCCAGCGGCGCGTTGGTTTATTCGATGGCGGGCGGCAGCCTGACACAGGAGCAGTTCACCCGGCTCAAGGACGAGCTCGAAGCCAATTTCGTGGGGGCCGGCAATGCGGGGCGACCCATGGTGCTCGAAGGCGGGCTGGACTGGAAGACCATCGCGCTCAGTCCGCGCGACATGGATTTCATCGAGGCCAAGCACGCCGCCGCGCGCGATATCGCCTTGGCCTTCGGCGTGCCGCCCATGCTGCTGGGGATTCCGGGCGACAATACCTATGCCAACCTGGCCGAAGCCAACCGGGCGCTGTGGCGGCAGACGCTGATCCCGCTGGTGATCCGCGTCGCCGAGGAACTGAGCAACTGGCTGGCCCCGGCCTTTGACGGCGCGACGATTGCGCCTGACTTCGACGGGGTGGAGGCCCTGGCCGAGGACAGGGCGGCGCTGTGGGCGCGAGTGGGATCAGCGGAGTTTTTGAGCGACGCGGAGAAGCGGAGCATGCTGGGGATTTAGCCGCCTGGTAAGCCCGGCTCCATTGGGGGCAAGTGAACGAGCATAAAGGCCAGCGTCAGCAGCACACCGAGCGGCAGGGCGACTTTGTAGGCGCCCTTGGCAATTGCCACCAGCAGGACAGGGGCCGCGACGAACTCAAACATCAGAAGCAGCGCAACTGTCAGAATGTCCACCTCGGCTTTACGCCGCGCGGGTCTGGTGATGACCGGCCAGCAGGCCGCGCACGGAAATATCTTCGTCGATGGAGGGCCAGTGAATGCCTTCGCCACGGCCGATCAGCCGCCAATTGGCGCGGTCGATATCCGAGGCGTCGCGCAGGCGGGGAAACCACTCGACCGGGACGGAGAGCTCGCGGCCATCATCAAGGGTACCGCGCAGAACCGTGTCGCTGACCGCAACGTCAATGGCCAGCGGTTCAGTCTGTAGCGTCAAAGTGGTCATGCCATGCCTTCAGGAATTCATCTCGATGTTCGACGACCAGTCCCTGAACGGCGCCGAGCTCATGGGAGCGAATGCGTTGCGATGATGCCAGTTCTACCGGCTCAAGCCAATACTTGGCGAGCTTGTCGCCAAATTCAACTTGAACATGAGGCGGCTCGTCGTTCTCGTTGCTGAAGAAAAAGAAGCGATAGCCGTCAAGGCGAAGGATCGTGGGCATGTGCCGTCCCCAGAATGCGCCTCGACCAACGGAGAACTTTTCAACATGGACGAACTCACCAAGACCGTCATCGAGCGCGGTGACCTCGCGCATCTGGCGTTGTTCCTCTGGGCCAGTGGCGCCTCGGCGCTACTCGTTTGGAGCCTGCGTGAAATGGCCAAGGTGAATCAGCACTTCAATGACTTCGTGCAGGAGATTGCCAGTTTGAATCGCCTGTTCAGAAAGGATGATTAAGCCCATGGACAAAAAGCATAATTTCTCCAATGCGCAGCAGACCTTCCGGCAGTTTGCCTGGAACCTGGCGGGCACGCTGGCCAGCGCCAGGCCGGCTGGCAAGGCGGGGACCAGGCCGGCCGGGAAGCGCTGATGGCGAACCGAACCAGCGCCATTCCCATCGACGCGGACGGGCGCTTTTCCGGCTATGCCAGCCTGTTCAATACGCGTGACGCCAGCGGCGATGTGGTCATGCCGGGCGCGTTTGCCCAGAGCCTCAGCAAACGCCGGGCGCGCATCCGCCTGCTGTTCCAGCATGACCCGACCGAGCCGGTGGGGATCTGGGAGGCGATCGGCGAGGACAGTCGGGGACTCTATGTCGCCGGGCTCCTGGTGCCGGGCGTGCCGCGCGCCGATGCGCTGCGCCGGCTGATCGAGGCGCGGGCCATCGATGGCCTGTCGATCGGCTTTCGCACCGTCAAGGCGACGCGCTCCGGCGGCCAGCGCCAGCTCTGGCAGATCGACCTGTTCGAGGTCTCGATCGTGACCTTTCCCATGCTGGAGGACGCGCGCATCGCGCCCTTTGGCCTTGATACCGGCGCCGCCATCGCGGCTGCCACCCATACCATCCGCAAACCATAGGGATCTTTGCATGGCTACCACCAGTGACGGGCTTGAAACCAAGGCCGGCGCGCCGGGCGATATTGCCGGTCTGTTCGCCGAATTTTCCAGCGCCTTCGAGGAATTCAAGGCCACCAATGACCAGCGCCTGGGCGCGCTGGAAAAGCGCGGCAGCGCCGACGGGCTGCTCGAGGGCAAGCTCGACCGGCTCAATGCCGTGCTCGATGCCAACAAGAGTGCGATGGACCGCGCGCTGATCGACCGGGCTCGGCCGCTTCTGGATGGCAAGGCGGCTATGGCCGAGGGCGAATACAAGGCCAGCTTTGCCGCCTATGTGAAGCGCGGCGAGGAAAAGGCGCTCTCTACCGGCGTCAATGCCGATGGCGGCTTTGTCGTGCCGCCCGAAACCGAAACGGAAATCACCCAGCTGATGACGGCCGTGTCGCCGATCCGCGCCATTGCCGGCGTCCGACAGGTCTCGGGCGCGGTCTACAAGCGCCCCATATCGCTGACCGGGCCGGCCGTGGGCTGGGTGGGTGAAACCGAGGCGCGGCCGATCACCGGCTCGCCAACCCTGGCCGAGCTCAGCTACCCGACGATGGAACTCTATGCCATGCCGGCGGCGACGGCGAGCTTCCTCGAGGATGCTGCCGTCGATGTCGGCCAGTGGATTGCCGAGGAGGTCAATGCTGCTTTTGCCGCCCAGGAAACCACGGCCTTTGTCTCGGGCAATGGCACCAACAAGCCGACCGGCTTTCTCAACGCCACCAAGGTGGCGGAAGCCAGCTGGAGCTGGGGCAATCTGGGCTATATCGCCAGCGGCGCGGCCGGGGCGCTGCCCGCCAGCAATGCCAGCGACGTGCTGATCGACCTGGTCTATGCGCTCAAGGCCGGCTACCGGCAGAATGCCAGCTGGGTGATGAACCGCAAGGTGCAGGGCACGCTGCGCAAGCTCAAGGACGCCGATGGCAACTACCTCTGGCAGCCGGCGGCCACCGCGGACGGACGGGCCCGCTTCATGGGCTTCGACCTGGTCGAAGCCGAGGACATGCCCAATATCGCGGCCAATGCCTTTGCCATTGCCTTTGGCGATTTCAAGC
This sequence comes from Devosia sp. MDV22-iso42, assembly GCF_058629155.1. NCBI lineage: Bacteria > Pseudomonadati > Pseudomonadota > Alphaproteobacteria > Hyphomicrobiales > Devosiaceae > Devosia > Devosia sp. MDV22-iso42. Next base: position 1,096,485 of record NZ_JBZVWR010000006.1, on the reverse strand, counting down.
GGGGCTACCTGATTGTCGACCGGCAGGGGGTGAGCGTGCTGCGCGACCCCTTCAGCGCCAAGCCCTATGTACTGTTCTACACCACCAAGCGCGTCGGCGGCGGGATTGCCGACTTCGACGCGATCAAGCTGCTCAAGTTCGCCACCTCGTAAGGGCCGTGATCCTGGCCAGCTGGAGCAGAGCCCCTGCGCTTCGGTGCTCACGTACCGCAACGTACGCTGCGCTCCGATGCTCGGTGCCCCACTCCATCTGACTCAGGCTGACGGCCCTGCCTTCGGCGGCGCCGTGCTCAGCTGACCCCAGTCGTCTCCCTCCACTGTGGGGAGGGAGCAAAGGTGGGTCAATGAACACCAACACAAGGCAAAAAACATGACATCCTATCTTCTGGCGGGGCCCGCCGGGGAGCCGGTTTCGCTTGCCCAGGCCAAGGCTTTTCTCAAGGTCGATGATAGTGCCGAGGACGCGCTCATCACGACGCTGATCGGGGCGGCGCGGCTGCATGTCGAGGGGGTGACGGGGCAGGCGCTGCTGGCGCAGAGCTGGCGCGTGGTGCTCGACGCCTGGCCGGCAGACCGCATGGTCAGGCTGCCGGTGACCCCGTTCATGGCGGTGACCGAAATTACCGCCTATGACGCGGCCGGCGGCGCGCATGACGTGCCGCTGGCCCAGTTCTTGAGCGCGCCGGATCGGCTGCTGCTACCGGCGACACTGGCCGGCATGCCGGCTTTGCGCGAGCGGCAGGGCATCGAGATCGACTATGTCGCCGGCTTCGGCACCGAGCCTGAGGATGTGCCGGCCGATATCGTCCAGGCGCTGCTGGTGCTGGTGGCCTATTGGCATGAGCACCGCGACGCGGTGATCATGGCGGGCTCGGGGGCGGTGGTGCCCTCCGGCTTTGACCGCCTGGTGGCCAATCACAAGCGGGTGCGGCTGTGAGCGAGACAGTCCCGCCTATCGGCACGCTGACCGACCGGGTGCAGCTCAAGCGCCGCGACATGACCAGCGAGCCGGGCGGCGGGCATGGCACGCTGTTCGTGCCGCTGACCAGCGTCTGGGCAAGGGTGCGCTCGCTTCGCGGCCGCCAGGGCACCAGCGCCGATGGCCGGGCCGTCGAGATTTCCCATGCCGTGGTGCTGCGCTTTCGCACCGACCTCAAGCCGGGCGACCGCATCCTCTATCGCGGCCGCAATCTCGACGTGGTCAGCGCCGCCGACCTCAATGGCCGGCGGGCTTATCTCAGCTGCGCCTGCAGCGAAACCAGCTTCACGGGTTAGGCCATGCATCCCATCAGCCTGCTGCAGACCGCTTTGGTCGCCGCGCTCAAGGCCGATCCGGCGCTGTTGGCGCTGACCGGGCCGGACGGCGTGTTCGACGCCGCCCCGACGGGCAGGGCGCCGCCCTATGTGGTGATCGCCCGGCATGATCTGCTCCCGCGCGACGGCGATGCCGCGCCGGGACACGAACACCGGCTGCAGCTGCACTGCTGGGGCGACCAACCCAGCCGCAGGCGGGCGCTCGACATGGCCGAGCGGGTGGTGGCGGTCAGCCTGGCGCTGAACGCACCGGGCCTGGTGCTGACGCTGCGCCTGCATGTGCGGACGGACACGCTGATCGACGAGGCCTCCGGCCTGGCCCGGGCGGCGGTGGCGATCAGGGTGTTCAGCGAGGCGGGTTAGGGGCCCATACCACTGACCGTCACCCTCGGGCCTGACTCGAGGGCACTTCACTTTACCAGCGCACCGCAAGTGCAGAGTCCTCGGGTCAAGCCCGAGGGTGACGACCGCGTTTGTCAAACCTTCGGAGATCATCTCATGGCCGCTCAAAGCGGCAGCAACATGCTGCTCAAGCTCGACCAGACCGGGTCGGGCAGTTTTCTGACCGTTGCCGGGCTGCGCACGCGGGCTCTGGCCTTCAACGCGGCCAGCGTCGACACCACCGACCAGGAAAGCGCCGGCCGCTGGCGCGAGCTGCTGGCCGGGGGCGGGGTCAAGCGGGCCGCGGTCTCCGGCTCGGGCGTGTTCAAGGACGCGGCGTCCGACGCGCAGATCCGCACGCTGTTCTTTGCCGGCACCATCCGCGACTGGCAGCTGATCCTGCCCGATTTCGGCACGGTGACCGGCCCGTTTCAAATCGTGGCGCTGGAATTTTCTGGCGACCATGCCGGGGAAGTGACCTTCGACCTGGCGCTGGAAAGCGCCGGGGCGATCAGCTTTGCAGCGATCTGAACGAAGCCGTTTTAATCTAGGGGACAAGACCATGGCGATTAGCCAACGCGGGGAAATCGATGCTGTCATTGGCGGCGAGACGCTGGTGCTGTGCCTGACGCTGGGGGCGCTGGCGGAGCTGGAAAGCCGGCTGCAGGCCGGCGATCTGGTGGGGCTGGCCGAGCGCTTTGCCGGCGGGCGGATCTCGGCCCGCGACCTCACCGCCATTCTGGGCGCCGGGCTGCGCGGCGGCGGCAATCCCATCAGCGATGACGACCTGGCGCGGCTCAGCATCGAGGGCGGGCTCAAGGGCGCCGCCGAGATCGCTGCCCGCCTGCTCAAGGCGACCTTTGGAGAGACGCCATGACCCCGTTTCCCTGGGCATCAGCGATGCAGTTCGGCCTGGGCGTGCTGCGCCTGCCGCCGCGCCAGTTCTGGGCGATGACGCCGCGCGAGCTGGCTTCCGCCTGGGGCGCGGTACTGGGTGCTTCCACCAGCCCGCTGCAGCGCCGCGACCTCGAAACCATGATGGAGCGCTTTCCCGATGGCCGATAACCTGTTTGGCACCAGTCTCAGCGACGAGCTCGACGGCGTCTCGCTGGAGCTCGAACGCATCGGCGACCTCGCCGACAGCGTATCACGGTCGATCAGCCGGGCCTTTGCCGGGGCACTCAGCGATGGCAAGTCGCTCAAATCCCTGCTCGGCGATATCGCCCGCAGCTTTGCCGATATTGCGCTCAAGGCGGCGATCAAGCCCTTTAGCGACCTGGTCGGCGGGCTGGTGAGCAACCTGTTTGCCGGAACCAGTCCCGCGCTCGGCACTGTCACACCCTTCGCCAAGGGCGGGGTGATCGCGACGCCGAGCTACTTCCCGCTGGGGCCCGGCCTCGGCCTTGCCGGGGAAAGCGGGCCGGAGGCGATCCTGCCGCTGGCCCGCGGCCCCGATGGCAGCCTCGGCGTCGCCGGCGGCAGCGGTCGGGGGATCAATGTGACCTTCAACGTGACGGCCACTGACGCGCGCAGCTTTGCGGCAAGCGAGGCGGAACTCAGCGCGATGCTCTTGCGGGCGGTGAGGCGGGGGTCGCGATCCAGCTGAATCCAGCGTGCGGGACCCACACAGGGAGACTTCAAAATGGCCTTTCATGCGATCCGCTTTCCGCTCGATGTGGCGCTGGGGGCGCGGGGTGGGCCCGAGCGCAAGACCGATGTGGTGACGCTGGCCGGCGGCGGCGAGCAGCGCAATGGGCGGTGGCAGCATTCGCGGCGGCGTTACAATGCCGGCTATGGCATCAAGTCGCGCGCCGATATGGCGGCGGTTCTGGCCTTTTTCGAGGAACGCCGCGGGCGGCTGCATGGCTTTTTGTGGCGCGATGGGCTGGATTTTTCCAGCGGCGGAAGCACGCCGACGCCGCTCGATCAAGCCATCGGCACGGGTAACGGTGCGCTGACCGTTTTCGCGCTGACCAAACGCTATGGCGCCAGTTTCGACCCCTATCTGCGGCCGATCACGCGGCCCGTGGCCGGCAGCGTGCGCGTGGCGGTGGCGGGGACGGAGCGAACCAGCGGCTGGAGCGTCGATGTGACCACTGGCCTCGTGAGCTTTGCCACGCCGCCGGGGGCGGGGCAGGCGGTCACGGCCGGGTTTTTGTTCGACGTGCCGGTGCGCTTCGATACCGATCGGCTCGACGTGGAACTGACCAGCTTTGACGGCGCCGAGGCGCCCAGCATTCCCCTGGTGGAGATCCTGCCATGAGAACCCTGGACCTCGGCCTCGCGGCGCATCTGGCACAGAGCGAGACCACGCTGTGTTTTTGCTGGAAACTGATCCGCACCGATGGCGTGGTGCTGGGCTTTACCGACCACGACCGGACCCTGCGCTTTGGCGAGCTGGATTTTGTCCCGGCCCATGGGCTCGATGGCGGCGCGGTGCCGGCGCGGCTGGGCCCGGAGGTCGAAACCAGCGAGGTGCTGGGCGTGCTGACGGCCGAGGCGATCAGCGAGGACGATATCCTGCTCGGACTTTATGATGGCGCCGCGGTGGAAACCTGGCGCGTCAACTGGGGCAATGTCAGCCAGCGCCTGCTGCTGCGGCGCGACACGATCGGCGAGATCACCCGCGAGGACGGCATCTTTCGCGCGGAGCTGCGCTCGGCCCAGCAGGGGCTCAATGCCACGCATGGCCGGCTCTATCAGAGCCTCTGCGATGCCGAACTGGGCGATGCGCGCTGCGGCGTGGCGCTGGCAGTGCCGGCACTGACCGGCCTGGCCATGGTGAGCGCGCTGGACGATCCCTATCGCCTCGTGGTCAGCGGGCTTTCGGGCTTTGCCGAGGGCTGGTTCGGCTTTGGCAAGGTGCAGTGGAGCAGCGGCAGGCGCAGCGGGCTAAGCGATGGCGTGGTCAGTCATGCCAGGGTCGGCGGCGCCGATATTTTGGGCTTTGCCCAGCGGGTCGGCGACTGGGTGGTGGTGGGCGATACGTTCAGCGTCACGGCCGGCTGCGACCGGCGCTTTGCCACCTGCCGCGACAGGTTGGCCAATGCCGTCAATTTCCGCGGCTTCCCGCATATTCCGGGCAGCGATTATGTGCTGCGCCACCCGCGCAATGGCGACGCCATGGACGGCAGGGCGGTGGTGAAATGAACCCCGATAGTGTGGTCGCGGCAGCGCGGGCCTTTCTGGGCACGCCCTATCGGCATCAGGCGGCCACGATGGGCGCCGGCTGCGATTGCCTGGGCTTGCTGCGCGGGGTGTGGCGCCAGCTTTATGGCCGTGAGCCCATGACGCCGCCGCCCTATCGCGCCGACCTGCGCGACCCGCTCAATGCCGGCGCCTTGCGCGCGGCGGCCGAGCGCTGGCTGGACGCCGAGAGCGGCCCATTTTCGGCGGGGCAGGTGGTGCTGTTCCGGCTGGGCAGCCTCGTCGATCCCAAGCATTGCGGCATCCTGGTCTCGCCGACCCGCTTCATCCATGCCCAGGAACGGCTGGGCGTGGTGGAGGCCAATCTGACCGAAGCCTGGGCGCGGCGCGTGGCCGGGCGGTTTTGTTTTCCCGATCAGCCGCGCGACTGAAGCCGGGCGGCATCGACAACCACAGGAACATCCATGGCTACTCTTGCACTCTCGCTGGCCGGGCAGGCGGTGGGTGGGCTGGTCGGGGGACCGATTGGCGCCACCATTGGCCGGGCGCTGGGGGCGCTGGCGGGCAGCGCCGTGGACAATGCGCTGTTTGGCGAAACGCAAACGGCCGAGCCGACCTATGCCGATATCCGCCTGCAGGGCTCGAGCGAGGGCGGGGCGGTGCCCCGGCTTTATGGCTGGAGCCGGCTCTCGGGCAATATCATCTGGGCGCGCGAGCTCGAACTGCTGGCCAGCAGCGAAAGCGCCGGAGCCAAGGGTTTTGGTAGCAGCCAGCAGCAAAGCCAGACCGAGGACGAGGTCGGCGCCAGCTTTGCCGTGGCCTTTTGCGAAGGCGAGGTGCACCGACTCGGGCGCATCTGGGCCGATGGGCAGCTTCTCGACCCGGCCGGGCTGACGCTGCGCTTCTATCGCGGTACGGAGGACCAACTGCCCGACGGGCTGATCGAGGCGACCCAGGGCACGGCGCCGGCCTATCGCGGGCTCTGCTATCTCGTCGTTGAGCTGCTGCCGCTGAGCCGCTTCGGCAACCGCATTCCCCAGCTTTCGGTCGAACTCTGCCGGGTGGTGGGCGACCTTGAGCGCGATATTCGCGCCGTGACACTGATCCCCGGCGCCACCGAATTCGGCTATGACCCGACGCCGCGCGTGCGGCTGGCCGGGCCGGGGGCAAGCGTGGGCGAGAATACCCATGTGCTCTCCCATGTCAGCGACTGGACCTGGTCGATCGACGAGCTGACCGCGCTCTGCCCCAATCTCACCCATGTGGCGCTGGTGGTCGCCTGGTTCGGAAACGATCTCCGCTGTGCCAACTGCGCCATCACCCCGCGCGTCGAGGGCGCCAGCCGGCCCATGCTCGACACCGACTGGTCGGTGGCCGGGCTGACGCGCGCCGATGTGCCCGTGGTCAGCTACCACAATGGCGGCCCGGCCTATGGCGGCACGCCGTCGGACAGCGCCGTGCTGGCCGCCATTGCCGATCTCAAGGCGCGCGGGCTCGGCGTCACGCTCTATCCGCTGGTGATGATGGATATCCCGGCCGGCAATGGTCTGCCCAACCCCTATGGCGGCACCGGGCAGGGCGCCTATCCCTGGCGCGGGCGGATCACCTGCCATCCGGCGCCGGGCCAGCCCGGCTCGCCTGACAAGAGCACGGCGGCGGCGAGTCAGGTGGCCAGCTTTGTCGCCGCCTATCGGCCCATGGTGCTGCATTATGCCGGGTTGGCCGCCGCGGCGGGGGGCGTCGACGCCTTCATCATCGGCTCGGAAATGGTGGGGCTGACGACCGTACGCGGCGCGGCCAACAGCTTTCCCTTCGTCAATGCCCTGGTCACCCTGGCCGCCGATGTACGGGCCATTGTCGGGCAGGCGACCAAGCTCACCTATGCCGCAGACTGGAGCGAGTATTCCGGCTATCAGAGCAATGGCGAAAAAATCTATCACCTCGACCCGCTCTGGGCCGCGCCGTCCGTCGATGCGGTGGGTATCGACAATTACATGCCGCTGGCCGACTGGCGCGATGGCAGCGGCCATGCCGATGCGGCGCTCTGGGCCAGCACGCATGACCGCGACTATCTGGCGGCCAATATTGCCGGCGGCGAGGGCTTTGACTGGTTTTATGCCAGTGCCGCCGACCGGCTGCAGCAGATCCGCACGCCGATCACCGATGGCGCCTATGGCGAGGCCTGGATCTGGCGCTTCAAGGATCTGCGCAACTGGTGGAGCCAGCCACACCATGACCGGCCCAATGGCACGCGCAGCGCCACCCCGACCGCGTGGCTGCCGGGCAGCAAGCCGATCTGGTTTACCGAGCTGGGCTGCGGCGCCGTCGACAAGGGCGCCAACCAGCCCAATATCTTTGGCGACGACAAGAGCGCCGAAAGCGGGCGGCCGTATTTTTCCACCGGCATGGCCGACCCGCTGATGCAGCGCCAGGCTTTGCGCGCCCACCAGGCGTTCTGGCGCGACCCGGCCAACAATCCCCCCGGCATGGTCGATGTCGCGCGGCTCTATCATTGGACCTGGGACGCGCGGCCCTGGCCTGCTTTTCCGGCGCTCACAGAGGTGTGGTCGGATGGCGCCAACCACCGCACCGGCCACTGGCTGACCGGGCGGCTGGGCGGGCTGGCCAGCGACGAACTGGCTGTCGCTTTGGCCGCCGAGCATGGTGTCTCGCTGACGGCCGAGGCGAGCCTGCCCTTCGTCAGCGGCTATACGTTGGGCACGGCCACCACCGGCGGCGCGGCGCTCGAGCCGCTGATCGCCGTGACGGGGCAGGGGCTGCGGCATGGCCCCGGCGGGTTGCATCTGGGCACGGCCAGCCGGCAGGCGGCCGTCACGCTGGACATCGAGCAGCTGGCGCAGGGCGAGGGCCCGGTGCTGAGCCGCCGCCGCGGCGATCCGGCGGAAAGACCGGGCCGGCTGGCGCTGAGCTTTGTCGACCGCGAGCGCGATTATCTCACCGGCACGGTGACGGCGATCACCGAAGCCGAGGGGCCGCTGGCGGGCGACAGCATGGCGCTGGTGCTCGACGGCGCCGCGGCAAGGCTGGCGGCCGAGCGCTTGCTCGATGGCCAGAGCGCCCGCCGCGAAACCCTGGAATTCGAGCTGCCGCCGGCGCAGCTGGCGCTGGAGCCCGGCGATGTCGTGGCGATCGCGGGGCTGGCCGAAGGCCCGTTCGAGATCACCGCCATCAATGATCGCCTGACCCGAAAAGTGACGGCGCAGACACTGCGGGCGCAAACGGCCATGGCGGTGGGCGGCGATCGCCCGCCGCGCGGCGGCAGCGACACAGCCGTGCGCGCCGTGCCGCTGCTGGCTCTGGCGCAGCTACCGCCGCTGCCCGGTGAACCGGGCCGCGCGCGGCTGGCGCTGGCCGGCTATGCCCAGCCCTGGCCCGGCGCGCTGCAACTGGTGGACGAGACGACCGGGACCAATTTGGCAAGCCTCGAGCGGCGCGGCGACTTGGGTGTGCTGGCGACGCTGCTGGCAGCTGGGCCGCGCGCAGTCTGGGATCGCGGGCCGGGCGTCGAGGTGACATTGCATGCCGGGCACCTGGCATCGGCGGAAGACCTCGCCGTGCTGGCCGGTAGCAACCGGCTGGCCGTCGAGACCGACGAGGGCGCCTGGGAGGTGATCGGCTTTGCCGCGGCCGCGCTGGTCGCGCCGGGGCGCTATCGGTTGACCTTCTTGCTGCGTGGCCTCGAGGGTACCGGGCCGGCCATCGGCCCGGCCGCCATCGGCGCCAGGGTCATGCTGCTCGATAGCCGGGTCGTCACCCTGCCCGTGGAAACGGCCTGGCTGGGCGAGACGCGGGCGCTGCGGCTCTATGCCGGCAGCACCGACCTGGTCGGCACGGCGCTGACCCTCGCGGTCGATCCGGGCCCGACTTTGCCGTTGCCGCCGGTGCATCTGCGGGCCCGGCGCGAGGCCAATGGCGACATTGCCCTGACCTGGACGCGGGTGAGCCGGGCCGATGGCGATGGCTGGGGCCTGGCCGATGCACCGCTCGAGCATGTGCCCGAGGCCTATCGGCTGACCATTCTCCACGGCGTCGCCGTCAAGCGCGTCGTGGAGACGGCGTTGCCGCAAGCCGTCTATCCCGCTGCCGACCAGCTGCTCGATTTCGGCAGCCTGCCTGGCGCCTTCAGCTTTTCGGTGGCCCAGCTCAGCCCGGTGCTGGGCGCGGGGCCTGCTGCTTCAGGAGATTTTGATGGCTAGAACCCGCTTCGACATCTGTCTGGACGCGGTGCTGCTTCATGAAGGCGGCTATGCCGACCATCCCAGCGATCCCGGCGGCGCCACCAATCTGGGCATTACCCGCAAGACGCTGGCGCGCTGGCGGCAGATCTCGCCCTGGTGGGCGCTGCCCAAAAGCGCGGTGCAGCAATTGCAGCGGGACGAGGCGGCGCGCGTTTATCAGGCCAGCTATTGGGAGGTGAGCAAGGCGGGGCAACTGCCGGCCGGACTCGACCTGGCGCTGTTCGATTTCGCCGTCAATTCCGGCCCGGCCCGCGCCGTGGCCACGCTGCAGGCCGAACTGGGCGTGGCAACGGACGGCGTCATCGGCCCGCTGACGCTGGCGGCGATTGCCAGCCGCGTCGCCCGCGAGGGCGCGGCCGGGCTGATCGGCGCGCTCTGCGACAGACGCCTCGGTTTTCTCAACCGGCTCACGACCTTTGCCACCTTCGGCAAGGGCTGGTCAGCCCGCGTTGCATCCGTCCGCGCGTCCGCCTTGCTGGCCGCCGCCACGACCGCATCCCCATCCAAACCCGATCAATGGAGCTCGATCATGGATATTTTGAGTGGCTACAAGACCTATATCACCGCCGGCTTCATGCTGCTGGCCGGCCTCGCCCAAGTACTGGGTATCGACCTGCCGGCGCTCGACAGCGGCTCGGCCGGGCACCTGATCATGGAATCCCTGGCGGTGATCTTCCTGCGCCAGGGGCTCAAGGGGGATATCGCCCGGGCGTGACGTAGCCTTGCATTGTGGCCGGTGGGAACGATATTCTGCTCCACCGGCCTGGTCCCGGCAACGTCCCCGCAGACTTGACGGAATTTCAAGTAGATTAACTGCTCCAGCCTTGACGGTTTTTTGTAATGCCGGCGAAAACTTGACGGCTGGAGGGCTGTTACATGAACGAAACTGAAATAGAACAGCTCAAGAAGAAGGTTGATCTTCTGGAGGGCGCGGTGTTGTCGACCGCCGGCGCCCTTGTCGATGTTCAGTTCGTGATTGCCGATATTCGCGCAGCGGCCTCAGTGCCTGAAACACCCGAACTGGCGGCCAGCATAGACGCGCTAACACAGCGGATGGAAAAGCTCATAGGTAACCTTGAGGCAGCCGTTCATGCCTGAAACCGCTGATGTCGCGCTGGGGCTTCTGAAGAAGCGTTTGGCAGAACTCGCTACCGAGAACGATCGGCTCTTGAATGCAGGCGGTGGCGGTGGCACATCTGATGGCATGGAAGCCAGAGTCAAACGCTTCGAAGATGATGGGAAAGAGCTCCGATCGGACCTCAAAACCATTATGCGCGACCTTTCCGAGATCAAGGGGCGGGTCAATGCCATGCCGACCACCTGGCAGATGGTCAGCTTTGTCATCGCGCTCTGTGTAGCGCTGTTCGGCTACATTCGCTTCGGCTTGGGGCTTGGCGGCTAGCGATGGCGGCCGCAATGGATCGTTGTTTGCTGACGCTCCATTCATGTCCCATTCAGCAATGCTGCCCTAGATTGCGCTCATGAAAACACTGTTCCCCCTCCGTCCGGCCCCGCTTGCATTGGCGCTGGCGCTTGCTTTGCTGGGTTCTGGCGCGGCGCAGGCGCAGGCCTGCCTCGACAATCGGCAGATCCAGGAGGCGGTGGCCTCCGGCCAGATCATGTCGCTCGATGCCGTGCTGGCCTCGGCCGGCATCGACGGCAGCGCCAAGGTGCTCAATGTCGCCGTGTGTGACGAGGGTGGGCGTCTCGTCTACCATATCGGCGTGCTGGCCGCTTCCGGGGAAGCCCAGAACCTGGTGCTGAGCGCCCAATAGACCAAGCCAAAGCCGGGGGTCGGACATGCGCATTCTCGTTGTCGAAGACGACATCAACCTCAATCGCCAGCTCAAGGACGCCCTGACCGAGGGTGGCTATGCCGTCGACGTGGCCTTTGACGGCGAGGAGGGGCACTATCTCGGTGAGACCGAACCCTATGACGCCGTGGTGCTCGATATCGGCCTGCCGCAGATGGATGGTATCTCGGTGCTTGAAGCCTGGCGCCGCGCCGGCAAGACCATGCCGGTGCTGCTGCTGACCGCGCGCGACCGCTGGAGCGACAAGGTGCAGGGGATCGATGCCGGCGCCGACGACTATGTCGCCAAGCCCTTCCACATGGAAGAAGTGCTGGCCCGCATCCGCGCTCTGGTGCGCCGCGCCGCGGGCCTGGCCTCCAATGAAATTGTCTCCGGCAGCGTCCGGCTCGACGCCCGTTCGGGCAAGGTGACGGTCGACGGCCAGTCGGTGAAGCTGACCAGCCACGAACTGCGTCTGCTCACCTATCTGATGCACCACAAGGGCAAGGTGATCTCCCGTACCGAACTGACCGAACACCTCTACGACCAGGATTTCGACCGCGACAGCAACACCATCGAGGTCTTTGTCGGCCGCCTGCGCAAGAAGCTGCCCGAGGACTGCATCCAGACCGTGCGGGGCATGGGCTACCAGATCGCGGACGATTGAGGATGGGCCGATATTTGGATGAGGTCGGCCTGCAAGCGGCGGGTTTCTGCGCTTCCGGTGCTCACATAGGCGAACCTATGCTGCGCCATAGCCCTGCGAGCGTAGCTCTCCGGGCGTTCTTCGCCATGAAGGTCCACTGGACCTTCATTCAGAGGCTCATCACTTCTCAAAAACCGTCCCTTTCGCCTCGCCCTCATCCAAATCTCAACCCATCCTCCGTGTTCCAATGAGCAAGGGCTCGATCGCCGCATCGCTGCTCTGGCTGTCGGCCGGCTGGCTGATCGTGGCCCTGGTGGCCACCGGCTTCCTGCTGACCGACCTTTATTCGCGGGCGCTCGACACCTCGCTCACCGAAACCCTCGACTTCCATATCGAGAGCCTGACCGGGGCGCTGCTCGAAACCGGCGATCCGCAAAGTGACGCCATCGAACTGACTGATCCGCGCTTCGGCCGGCCGCGCTCGGGTTGGTACTGGGTGATCCGCGACACCGACGGCACGCTCTACAACCTTTCCCCCTCGGTGGTCGGCATCGACATGCCCGACATCGCCGGCCCGGCCAGCGCCACCGGCCGCGACACCGCCATCACCGACGATGCCTTTGGCACGCGCGTCCGCGTGGTCGAGCGCCGGGTGACGGTGGCTCCCCAGACCTATGAAATCGTCGTCACCGGCAATCTCAGCGAAATCCTCGGTCTCGTCGACGATTTCCGCGGCCAGGCCTTCATTGTGCTGGGCGCGGTGGGGGTGATGCTGGCGGTGATGAGCTTCATCGTCGCCCGCTTTGCCCTGCGGCCCATCGACCGGCTGAGTGCCGCCATCGAAAGCGTGCGCGCGGGCGAGAGCGTGGCCGTGACCGGATCCTATCCGCGCGAGATTGCGCCGCTGGCCGAGGAGGTCAACGAATTGCTCGCCTCCAATGCCCAGATCATCGAGCGGGCGCGCAACCAGGTCGGCAATCTGGCCCATGGCCTCAAGACGCCGATCGCCGTGCTGCGCAACGAGGCCGGGGCGCAAAAGGGCGGCCTCGCCGATGTCGTGCTGGCCGAAAGCGCCAAGATGAGCGCCATGGTCAGCACCTATCTCGACCGCGCCCGGCTGACCGCCCGCACCGACCTGGTCGGCAAGAAGGCCGATGCCGCCCAGATCCTGCTGCGCCTCAGCCGGGTCATGGCCAAGATCCATCCCGATGTCGCCATCACCCAGCCGCCAGTCGATGCCGGCTTGCCCTGGTTTCGCGGCGATGAGACCGACCTCGAGGAAATGGCGGGCAACCTGCTCGACAATGCCTGCAAGTGGTCATCCGGCCGCGTCGAACTGCGCCTCGATGCCGAACGCGGCACCGCCGGCACCATGCTGCTGATCCGCATTGACGATGACGGCCCCGGCCTCAGCGAGCCTGACGCGCAAAAAGTGTTGCGTCGCGGTGTCAGGCTGGACGAGAAAACACCCGGCAGCGGCTTGGGGCTCGATATCGTCAAGGAACTGGTGGATGTATACGGCGGCACGCTCACCCTGAAACGCTCGACCTTGGGCGGTTTGCAGGTCGAGCTGCGGCTGCCGACGGCACGCCAGGGCGGGGTGGCCCGGGCCGCCGGCTGACGCATTTTCGCCTTATTGCAACAACATGACGCATCAATCATCCAGAGGCCTGAAAACATGAACCGCTTCGCCATCCTTGCCACGCCACTGCTCGCCCTGACCCTGGCTGCGTGCAGCAGCACCGGTACGACTCAGGTGGTTCAGGCGCCAGTTGTCGCTGCTGCGCCGGTTTTTGCCGCCCCGATGGTAGCCAGCCCGGCCCAGACCACCCAGCAGGCCCTGGCCACGACCAGCGTGTCGAGCGGCTTTGTCGATGCTGCCGCCGCTGCCCGCATGTCGAGCACCGATATTGCCGCCGCCAATACCGCCCAGTTCTATGCGCTGCAGTTTGGTCGTCCCGGCGCCCCGCGCGCCTGGACCGGCGAGGCCGGCACCTCCGGTTCGGTTGCCGTCGGCCCCTATGTCCGGGTCAACAATCTCGACTGCCGCGACTTCACCCATACCGTCAAGATCGGTGGCCAGGACTTCGTCAAGAAGGGCACGGCCTGCCGCGAACAGACCGGCAATTGGACGGTCGAAAAAGGCGCTGCATAAACGCGAACCTGCGGCTCGGGCAGTAAGGATTATTTACCAACGGCAGATAGGCTTGGGGCAGTATCGCTTCCCAGACCGACTGCTTATATGTCCCAAGCTGCCAATCGATCCGAACCTGCAGTCCCCGCAGCCCGCTCCTCCAGTCGCGCCGCGCGCCCGGTTGTGCGGCCTTTTGCCGGCATGCTCGATGTTGTCGTCGTCGAAGATCCCGCGACCTTTTCGTTCCAGGGATCGATTCGGCGCAGCAGCATCGTGGCCGGCTGGACCTGGGTCCATCGCGACCTCTGCGCCGATTTCATCTCGGCCGACGAGATTGCCGATGGCAGCCTGACCGCCGCCGCGCTCGAGCCGCAAATGGCCAAGATCATGGCGCGGATGAAGGCGGCACTCGCTGCCGCCGAGGCAGACCCGGAAGTCGGTCGCCGCCTGCGCGCCATGCTGGGCAGCGACGAAGCCCGCGCCGCCCTGCCGCAATTGCTCAATGCCCTGCGTGGCCGGCCACTGCTGCCCAAGGCCGTCGCCTTCGGCAAGGCCATCAATGCCATCGGCGAGGATTCCGCCCTGGGCACCGCCCTGCAGTCCATGCCGCTCAATGACCAGCCGCTGGCCGCGCTGCTGTTCCATGCCGCCATGGGGCAGATCGCCAATCCGACGCGGCTGATCACCACCGTCATCAAGCTGTCCGGCAATGCCAATGAGCTGTCGGTGTCGCGCAGCGGCTTTTCGCCCGTGATCGACGCCATGCTGGCCCATGCGCAAAACCAGATCCACCTGCTGCAGCCCACCGGACCGTTTGCCGATATCGACCTGGTCTGCCGCGGACTGGAGCGTTTCCACCGCCTGGTGCGCGCGCTGACCGGCTATATCGAATTCGAACGTGGCAGCCAGTGGGCCGCCGTGCTGTCGGGCCTCACCAAGCAGGTCTCCGATCGCATCGAGCCGCGCCTCCGCGAAGTGGTGCCCGACCTCAACCAGGCGCTGCGCCGCGGTCGTGACGCCAGCGCCGACCGTCTCGACGATGATCGCATTCTGGCCGCCATCAACGGCATCTACCTGCTGGCCACCGTGCGCGATGCCCGCGCCTCCATGGCCCTCAATGCCGTGTTTGACCAGGCCTGGAGCCAGTCGGGCGAGGCGCTGGAAATGCAGTTGCAGCGCAATCTCGAACTGATCCGGCAGCATCCCGCCGATCCGGTGATTACCGCCCGACTCGATGCCGGCATCAAGATGGCCGAAGTGCGCTTCAATCCCGAATATGCCGAAACCCTGCGGCGCGCCCGCGCCTCGGCCGAACGCACCAGCTAGCCACGCTCCCCGTCATAGGCCGACACCAGCCGTATCGCCGTTGCGCGACCGGACTCGCGCACGACCAGTCTCTGCTCGACCCGGCCATGGCTGGCGGCGATCAGCGCCACGACCCCAGCCTCGGTCTGGCGCAGCACCACGCCGATGCCGGCCAGCGGATCAAGACTGTCAGCATTGGCCTGGATCAGC
The DNA here is from genome assembly GCF_058629155.1 of Devosia sp. MDV22-iso42. Lineage (NCBI taxonomy): Bacteria > Pseudomonadati > Pseudomonadota > Alphaproteobacteria > Hyphomicrobiales > Devosiaceae > Devosia > Devosia sp. MDV22-iso42. Next base: position 1,081,297 of record NZ_JBZVWR010000006.1, on the reverse strand, counting down.
GCGCCAGGCTCGAGCAGGCGGGCCTCATCAGGCGCAATCAGCCACAATTGCGTATTGTCACCGAACCGACCGCTCAGGAAGTCGGGCACCAGCGGCGGCGCGGGCAGGGGAAGGGGCGCGACCGCACTGACCGCTGCTGTGGCCATGGCGATCATGCCCACCCGCTCGTGCGCCACGACGCCGCCGCGCTCGGGCGCGATCAGGCCCAGTTGCACCCCGGCGGCGATATCACTGCAGCTCAGGGCCAGCGGTCCATCGGCCAGCGACCAGGTCACAGCCTGCTTGCCCCAGGGCAACCGGCTGGACCCGCGCGACGCAGGCTCTGCCGGCCGCACCACGCCGCTGCGTCCCGCATCAAGGAATGCCGGTGCACCGCCCCCAACTGGCGCCGGCGCCACGGGCGTTGCGCCATCCCGACTTTCGTAAATTGCATCGACTTCCAGCTCGGTGACGGCCGCCGCGGGCCGGCCCAGCAGGCGGTCGACCGCCGCCGCTCCGCTGGCCAGACAGGCCTGATGGCCGCGATGACCGGCGGCATTGCCGGCCAGTACCAGGCCGTCGGGGCCGGAACCGGCGTGCAGCACCTGCGCCTCGGCGTTCCACATGCTTGTGCCGCCCGCCATATGCCAGAGGTCGAGCGCGGGCTGCCAGCCGCCACAGAGCACCAGGCGGTCGGCGGTGAGCTGGGGCTCGTCGCGGCTGAAACGGTCGACGCGCAGATGCGGGGCGACGGTCAGGCCGCGCCCCTGGGCCCCCAGGCGCGCCGCGACAATGCTGGTGCCGGCCGCCAGGGTAATGCCATAGGCCTTGGAATATTCGATGAAGCGCGATTGCGGCTGGGTACGGCTGTCCATGATGCGTGGCACGGCAATGCCGGCATCGCGCGCCAGCATGGCCAGCCGATAGGCCACATTGCTGGCGGTCGCCACCAGCGCCGACTGGCCGCACCAGACCCCGTAATGCTGGGCCAGGTCATAGGCTTCCCGCACCCCCACTGTCCCGGGCAGCCGGTTGCCGGCAAAGACCGGCAGGCGCTCGCTGGTCCCGGTGGCCAGCACGATGTGCCTGGCCTGCAGCTCAACCACGCGGCCCGTGGGGTGCGCCGCACTGGTATCGGTGATGTGCACCCGCACCGCGCCCGGCCTAGCGGCAAATACAGCCGCGCGGGTGAGCACGGTAATGGCGGCCGAACCGGCAATGACCGTGCCGAGCCGCAGCAGGCTGGCATCGGCGGTTTCCTCGCCCTCCAGCGTGCCGAACAGCTGGGCGCTGCCGCCCAGCCGCGCCGACGCTTCGAGCAGGATGACGCGCAACCCGGCCTGGGCCGCCGCCACCGATGCGGCCATGCCCGACACGCCGCCACCTACCACGATGAGGTCGGCCGGAGACTGGACACTGCCGAGGCTTTCCATGAAGGGCAGGGGGAGGGCGGCGCCCTCGCCCAGGTCCAGACCCAATGTGGTCTCCGGTCGCAGCCGTCGGCGCAGCCCGGCCAGCCAGGCCGGGCCTTGCCTCTGTGGCAGCGTCACATAGTCCGCGCCATTGGTCGCCGGCGTCCGCGCCATGGCCAGCGCCCGCTGCGCTTCGCTGGAATGCGACGCGGCCAGGATGGCCGGCGCAAAGTGGCGCGACAGCGCCACGGGGCCGTGGCTGCATAGCCCCACCGTGTCAATGCCCGCCGCCAGCACGGCGCTGAGCACGCTGTCGCCGACAAAGCCATGGATCAGCCGCCCGTCGAGGCGGAACTCCAGGGGCTTGGCGCGGTCGATGGCGCTGCCGGCAAAGGGGCCGGCAGTCTCTGCCGCCAGGCGATTGGGTTGCCCCCTCATGGCGCCGCTCCGATATCGCTGACCTGGCCTGTGTCGGCAGCGCGATTGACCAGCCGCGCCCCGCACCAGGCGTTTTCCGCCGGGCTGGCGACGCCGCACAGCCAGCGCGCCAAGGCCGGAGCGAGAAAGGCGCCGACCGGGCCGAAGCCGGCCAGAATGTCGGGGCCCGTGCCGCCGACGCGGCCCAAAGCCGGGGCGCCGTCGCGGGTACCGAGGTCGACAAAGCTGGCCTGTCCCGCCTGTTCGAAGGCGTAAGGCAGGCCGAGCAGCACGCCCAGCTGCCCGGCCAAGCCGACCATGCCGCCCTCACCCTGGGCCAGCACGCCGCCCTCGGCCTGCTGGCCCAGCACGATGCCGGTATCGAGTGCGACCATTACCGGGGCCGCGATGGGCGGCACCGGCCGGGTGAGAATGAGGCTGGCGTCCCGCCGCTGCAGCAGCGCCGGCCAGGCAGAATCGGGCAGATGGGCGAGCATGGCCGCGTCATCGGCCAGCAGCGTCTGGCCGATCTCGATGGGGACGTCGTCCAGTGTCACGGCCGCCCGTCCATCGCCGGCAACGTCAACGCTCATGTCCGGATCGAGCCGCCTTACCCCCAGCTGGACCAGCCAGCGGTCCAGCGCCGGCTCCAGCACCGGCCGGTTCAGCAGCACCGCGTCGCGCAGCACCAAGCCCTCGCGGCCCGGGCCCAGGCTGTGCAGCGGGATGCGCTCTGCGGCGAGGCTAAAGCCGGCTGCCATATGACGGATATGGCCCAGTTCTGCCTGGCTTGTTGCCTGATCTGCGAACAGGATCGGGTCGAGTCTCGTCAGCGCGGCGCGCTTGCCGATGCGGCGTACCAGCCGCGCGGTTTCCGGCACGGCGGCGGCCAGCAGCGCCCAGGTCTCCGGCCTGGTGATCGGCCCCACCGACAGATCCAGCCCTGGGCGCAGGCGCCGGCCGACCAGGTCCCGGGCCTGCAGCAGCACGGTCTTGCCATGCTGCGAGGCCAGGAGGCCAGCCAGTAGCCGGGCCAGCGGCGTGCTGCCGATGATCAGGAAGTCGGCGGCGTGCTGGCTCATGCGCCGGCGCCTGCCTGTGGCAATGCGTCCCCTGTTCCGGGCGCTGTCCGGGTAGTTTTCCGCCGCATTCCGGTTATAGATGGAACCCAGTTGCGCCATGCCGGCGCCCAGCATCCGGGACCCATGATTTTCTGGTTTATCGCCATCGCTGTTACCGCCATTGCGTGCGCTGCCCTTGTTTACGCAGCCGGCCCGCGGACGGTCAACGCAACGCGACCGGAAATGGCCGGTAGCAATGACCAATTCGCGCTTGTGCTGGCCGGCATTGACGCGGACCTTGCCGCCGGCAAGCTCGAAGAGGCCGATGCGCTGGCCGCCAAGGCCGAGCTGGCGCGCGAAATCCTGCGCCTCAAGGCGGAAAACCGGCCCGCCACCACCGGCCGCCCCGAACTGGGTCGCACCCCCTTGCTGGCCGGACTCGCCGCCATGGCCGTTCTGGCCCTGGCGCTCTACGCCATGCTGGGCAGTCCCGACCTGCCATCGCAGCCGCTGGCCAGTCGCGCCGTGGCCGAAAGCCCAGATCCGCTGGCGGCGACCGGCCTCAACCTCGACGCTGCCATTGCCCGCATCGAAACCGCATTGGCCGCCAATCCCGATGACCTGCGCGGCTGGACGGTGATCGCCCCGGCCTATCTTGAGATCGGCCGCTATGCCGACGCGGCAAAGGCCTATGGCCGCATCATCGCGCTGTCGGGACCGACGCCCGACCTGCAGACGCGGCAGGCCGAAGCCCTGCTGCTGGCATCAGACGGTACCGGCTCGCCTGCGGCCATATCCCTGCTGCGCGCTGCCGCCCAGAGCGATCCGCGCCATGTCATGTCGCGGCTCTATCTGGCATCCGAACTGACCCGTCAGGGCGACTACCCCGCCGCCGTCCATGCCTGGAACGCCGCGCTGGCCCTGTCGGTCGGCGACGAGCCCTGGCTGGCTTCGGCCCGGCAGGGCCTGGCCGTGGCGCAGAATGACGGCGCGGTACCGGCCGGCACCCCGGCCCAGGCCTTCAGCGCCGAGGAAACCGAGATGATCGGCCAGATGGTCACCGGCCTTGCCAGTCGCCTCGCCACCAGCGGCGGCTCGGTCGAGGAGTGGACCCAGCTGGTGCGCGCCTATCTCGTGCTGGACGACAAGGCCAAGGCCCAGGCCGCCTTTGACGCCGCCGTCGCCGCTTATCCCCAGGCCTTCGACCGGGGCGATCTCGACACCATTGCGCTCGAAGCCGGCCTTACCATCACGGGAGCTCAACCATGACCATGCCCATTGGCGTTCGCAAGGCACGCTGGAGCCGCAAGCAGAAGCGGCTGGCGGTGATTGGCGGGCTGGCTCTGGTGTTGGCGCTGGCCACCACCCTGGTGCTGGTGGCGCTGCGCGACCAGATCGTCTTCTTTTATTCCCCCTCCGACATCGTCGCTCGCGAGGTCGCCGTCGGCCAGCCGATCCGCCTGGGTGGCCTCGTCAAGGAGGCCAGCTGGCTGCGCGACGGCCAGGACAACACCTTTGTCGTCACCGATGGCGCCACCGACGTCACCGCCCACTATGCCGGCCTGCTGCCCGACCTGTTCCGCGAAGGCCAGGGCGTGGTGGCCGAGGGCAGCATGGGCCCCGATGGCGCCTTCATCGCCACCAATGTGCTGGCCAAGCATGACGAGAACTATATCCCCAAGGAAGTCGTCGATGCGCTCAAGGCCAGCGGCGAATGGCGGCCGGAGACGGCGACGCCATGAGCATTGAACTCGGCCATTTCGCCCTCATCCTCGCCTTTGCCATTGCCGCCGTCACCACGGTTGGTGGCTACCTGTTCTGGCGCTCGGGCACGCGCATCGCCATGGTGCTGAGCCAGGCCGCTTTGCTGCAATTCGTGCTGGTGGCGGTGGCCTTCCTGGCGCTGATCCAGGCCTTTGTCACTTCCGACTTCTCGCTGCTGCTGGCCGTCAACAATTCCCATTCGCTCAAGCCGCTGATCTACAAGATCTCCGGCGTCTGGGGTAATCATGAAGGCTCCATGGTGCTGTGGATCTTCATCCTCGTCACCTTCGGCGCCATGGTCGCCGCCTTCGGCCGTCGCCTGCCCGATGACCTGCTAAGCCTGGTGCTGGCCACCCAGAGCCTGCTCACCGCCGCCTTTGCCGGCTTTACGCTCTTTACGTCCAATCCCTTCGCCCGGGTTTTTCCGGCGCCGCTTGAGGGCAATGACCTCAATCCGGTGCTGCAGGACATTGGCCTGGCCATCCATCCGCCGCTGCTCTATGCCGGCTATGTCGGCTTTTCGGTGTGCTTTTCCTTTGCCATTGCCGCACTGATTTCCGGCCGTATCGACCAGGCCTGGGCCCGCTGGGTGCGGCCCTGGGCCATGCTGAGCTGGGTCTTTCTGACCCTGGGCATCGCCATGGGCTCCTACTGGGCCTATTACGAGCTTGGCTGGGGCGGCTGGTGGTTCTGGGACCCGGTGGAAAATGCCAGCTTCATGCCCTGGCTGGCCGGCACGGCTTTGCTGCATTCGGCCTTGGTGATGGAAAAGCGCAATGCGCTCAAGATCTGGACGGTGTTCCTCTCGATCATCACCTTTTCGCTGTCGCTGCTGGGCACCTTCCTCGTGCGCTCGGGCATCCTGACCTCGGTCCATACCTTTGCCAGCGATCCCACCCGCGGCCTCGTCATCCTGACCCTGCTGGCTTTAGTCATCGGCGGGGCATTCTTCCTGTTCGCGCTGCGGGCGTCATCGCTGCGCCAGGGGGGGCTCTTTGCCCCGGTCAGCCGCGAAGGCGCGCTGATCCTCAACAACCTCTTCCTCGCTACGGCCATCGGCGCGGTGCTGGTCGGCACGCTCTATCCGCTGCTGCTCGATGCGCTGGCCGGCACCTCCATCTCGGTGGGCGCGCCCTTCTTCAACATGACCTTCGGCGCGCTGATGGCGCCGCTGCTGCTGGTGCTGCCCTTTGGGCCCATGCTGGCCTGGAAGCGCGCCGATGTGCTCGCGGCGGCGCAGCGCCTGATGGGGGCGGGGGCGCTGGCGATCTTTTTCACCATCCTGATCTCGGCTCTGGGCGGGGTCTCCATCTCGCTGGCCCCGCTCGGCCTGCTGCTCGGCTTCTGGGTTTCCTTCGGCGCCTTTGCCGAACTGGTCGAGCGTACGCGGCTGGGCCGCCTGCCGGTGCAGGAAAGCTGGCGACGTCTGGTGGGTCTGCCGCGCTCGGCCTTTTCCACTGCGCTGGGCCATTTCGGCATGGGGGTGACGGTGCTCGGCATCGTCTCGACCAGCGCCTGGGAGACCGAGCGGGTGACTACGCTCAATCCGGGCGAGACCACCGAACTGTCGGGCTACACTATTGCCTTTGACAGCTTCGAACAGGTGCCGGGCCCCAATTTCCTGGCCGATGAGGGGCACTTCACCATCACCGCGCCGGACGGCAAGACGCGCAGCACCATGGCCGACCGCCGCACCTATGTCGCCAGCGGCATGCCCACCACCGAGGCGGCGATCGAGACCTATGGCTTTTCCCAGCTCTACCTGCAGCTGGGCGAGCCGCTCGACGACACCCATATCGTGCGCATCTGGCACAAGCCCTATATCACCCTGATCTGGCTGGGCGCGCTGCTGATGGCTTTGGCCGGCGTGATCTCGCTGACTGACCGCAAGCTGCGCGTCGGGGCCCCGCGCCGCGCCGCCAAGGCCACGGTGGCCGCGCGATGAGCTGGCTGCGGACGCTCATGCTGGCCGTGGCCCTGTTGCTCAGCGGCACGGCCCTGGCCGTCAGCCCCGACGAGGTGCTGAGCGATCCGGTGCTGGAACAGCGCGCCCGCGACCTCTCGGCCGGGCTGCGGTGCCTGGTCTGCCAGAACCAGTCGATCGACGACAGCGATGCCGACCTGGCCCGCGATCTGCGCCTGCTGGTGCGCGAGCGGCTGGTAGCCGGCGACAGCGATGAGGCGGTGCAGCAATATCTGGTCGACCGCTATGGCGAATTTGTCCTGCTCAACCCGCGGGTCAATGGTCACACCATGCTGCTGTGGATTGCCGCGCCGGTTTTGCTGCTGGGCGGATTGCTGGTCCTGGTGCTGCAGGGGCGCAACCGCCATACAGCGCCCGCGCCGCAGGCCCTCAGCCCCGAGGAACAGGCCGCGCTCGACGCCCTCGATCCGCCGCAATAGGCTGGCGTTGCCACAATGCTGGCGTCAACATTGCCAAACCTTAATGTGGCTGCAACCTGCCAGCAAGCTGGGCTGTTGCATAACTGACCCACAAGCTGTTGAGGGCTTGTCCGAAGGAGAAGAATTCGCGATGCGTTCATCCATCATGAAGCGTACCGGTCGCTGGCTCGGGGTTTCGGCCCTGGCGCTGCTGATCGGTATCGGCGGTGTTTCGACCGCCTACGTCATTACCGGCCAGGCCGCCAATGCACAGGTGCAGAACGCGGCGCAGATCGTCGTGCCCGATGCCATCCAGCCCCATGCCGGCTTTGCCGACCTGGTCGAGGCGGTCAAGCCTGCCGTGGTTTCCATCCTCGTTGAAGCCCAGGAAGCCGGCAGCCCGATGCAGCGCGGTGGGCGCCAGTTCGATTTCAACTTCCCTGATCTCCCAGAGGGTCACCCCTTCCGCGACTTCCTGGACCAGTTCGGTCAGGAAGGGCAGGGCCGCCGCGGTGACGGTCCTGACGCCAAGCCACGCCAGTACATGGCGGCCGGCTCGGGCTTTGTGATCTCGGCTGACGGCTATGTCGTCACCAATAACCACGTCGTCGAGGACGCCACCAAGGTTACCGTGGTGTTCGATGACGGCACCGAAACGGTCGCCACCATTGTCGGCACCGACGAGCGCACCGATCTGGCCGTGCTCAAGATCGAGGGCACCGATCTGCCCTTCGTGCAGTTCGAGACCGAATCCAGCCGCGTCGGCGACTGGGTCGTGGCCGTGGGCAATCCCTTTGGCCTGGGCGGTACCGTGACGGTGGGCGTCATCTCGGGCGAGGGTCGCAATATCGGCGGCTCCAGCTATGGCGATTTCCTGCAGATCGACGCGGCCGTCAATACGGGCAATTCCGGTGGCCCGGCCTTCAATACCAAGGGTCAGGTGGTCGGCGTTAATACCGCCATCTATTCGCCTAATGGCGGCAATGTCGGCATTGCCTTTGCCATCCCCGCCGCCACGGTCAAGGGCATCGTCCAGCAGCTGATCGACGATGGCTCGGTGACCCGTGGCTATCTCGGCGTCTCCATCCAGGACGTGACGCGCGATATCGCCGACGGTGTCGGCCTGGCCGATGCCAAGGGCGCCATCGTGCGCGAGCCGGCCTCTGACGGCCCTGCCGGTGCCGCCGGCGTCAAGTCGGGCGATATCATCACCGCCGTCGATGGCGACCCCATCGATGACGCGCTTGACCTCAGCCGCACCATTGCCGGCAAGGCTCCCGAATCCACCGTCGAGCTGACCATCTGGCGCGACGGGGCCGAGACCAAGCTGTCGGTCAAGCTGCAGACCCTCACCGAGGAAGCAGCTACCCCCGAACAGCCGTCCCAGCCGACCCCGCCGGCTGAACTGCCCGGCAAGTCCAGCGTCGGCCTGACCCTGGTGCCCAATGCCGACGGTTCGGGTGGTCTGCTGATCCAGAGCGTTGAAGAGGATTCTGCAGCCGCCGAAAAGGGTCTGGCAGTCGGCGACGCCATCCTTGAGGTCAACAACACGCCCGTGGCAACGCTGGACGAGTTCGAGGCCGCTCTCGATGCGGTCAAGCAAAAGGGGCTCAACACCGCCCTGATCAAGGCCAGCCGCGACGGCGAAGCCCGCTTCATCGGCCTGCCGCTGAGCGAATAAGCCATACGGCCCCGGCGCGCTGCGCCGGGGTCATTTCCAACCGAATTCCAGGGGCATCGCGGTGAAGATTCTGCTGATCGAGGATGATCGCGAGGCCGCGAGTTACCTGATGCAGGCGCTGGACGAAGCCGGCCACATCACCCACCACGCCGCCGATGGCGAAACCGGCTATGCCATGGCCTCGGGCATGGATTACGACGTGCTCATCGTCGATCGCATGCTGCCGCGCCGTGATGGCCTCAGCATTGTCGAGTCGCTGCGCGCCGAAGGTGACCAGACCCCCGTGCTGATCCTGTCCGCGCTGGGCGAGGTCGATGACCGGGTCACCGGCCTGCGCGCCGGGGGCGACGACTACCTCACCAAGCCCTATGCCTTTGCCGAGCTGCTGGCCCGCGTCGAGGTGCTGGCGCGCCGCTCCAGCCCCTCGGAAGCCGCCACCAGCTATGCCGTGGGCGGGCTGACCCTCGATCGCCTGTCCCGCAAGGTCGAGCGCGATGGCGAGGCCATTCTGCTCCAGCCGCGCGAATTCCGCCTGCTCGAATATCTGATGAAGAATGCCGGCAAGGTGGTGACCCGCACCATGCTGCTGGAAAACGTCTGGGACTATCATTTCGACCCTCAGACCAATGTCATAGACGTCCATATGTCGCGCCTGCGCTCCAAGATCGACAAGGGCCATGCCAGCCCCTTGCTGCACACCGTGCGCGGCGCCGGCTACATGATCCGCGAGTAGGCCCGTGCTCCGGTTCAGCCGCTTCGCCCAGCTCTGGCGCACGTCCACCGTCCGCCTGACGGCGACCTTCATCCTGATCTTCTCCCTCTTCTCGATCCTGCTGCTCGGCTTTATCGGCTGGCAGTCGAGCGTCTCGATCCAGCGCCAACAGGCCGACGAGATCGACCGCGAAATCCTGGCGCTGCAGCGCATCGATGCGCGCCAGGGCATTCGCGCCCTGGCCTTTGCCGTCGAGCGCATTTCCCGCGCCCCGGGGCCGGGCGTCTATTATCTGGGCGACGCCACCGGGCAATATCTGCTGGGCAATGTCACCGATGTGCCCGTCGAGGTGCTGCTGAGCCCGGGCACCTACGGCTTTGACTATGAGCGCGCCAACGCCCTTACCGAAACCCCCGACCAGCTCGAGGGGCGCATGCCGCCGCCGCCCAATGCCGGCTATGCCGTGGTGCGCTCGGTCGAGCTGAGCAATGGCATGCGCCTGGTGGTCGGCCGCGACGTGGTCGAGCGGCGCGGCTTTTCCGCCATCATCGTGCAGAGCTTCCTGCTCGGCGTGCTCGGCATCATCTTCTTTTCCCTGATTGCCGGCGGCATTACCGCCCAGCGCGTGCTGCGCCGCATCGACGCCATCCGCGATACCTCCACCAAGATCATGTCGGGCAATCTCTCCGAACGCGTGCCCGTCACCAAGCGAAACGACGAGTTCGATGGCCTGGCCACCAATCTAAACGCCATGCTCGACCGCATCGAGCAGCTGCTGCAGGGGCTCAAGGAGGTGACCGACAATGTCGCCCACGATCTCAAGACGCCGCTGACCCGGCTGCGCAACCAGGCCGAGTCGGCCTTGCGCGAGGGCGCCAGCGACGCCAGCCGCCAGCAGGCGCTCGAGACCACCATTGCCGAGAGCGACCGGCTGATCCAGACCTTCAATGCGCTGCTGATGATCGCCCGCGTCGAGGCCGGCGCACCCTCCGGCGCCCTCACCGACATCGATGTCAGCACCATCGTCGCCGATGTTGCCGAACTCTATGGCCCGGTGGCCGAAGACGAGAATATCCTTGTCGAGACCGCCATTGCCCCGGGCATGCACCTGCGCGCCAATCGCGAGCTGATCGGCCAAGCCATGGTCAACCTGCTCGAAAACGCCGTCAAATATGCCCGGCCCGAAGGCCAGGGGGAGGGACAGACGCAGGGGCGCATCATGGTCGGCCTGCGCCAGGCAGGCGATCGCGTGCTGATCGAGGTGGCCGACAATGGTCCCGGCATTGCCGAGCCCGACCGCAAGCGGGTGATCGAACGCTTCGTGCGGCTGGAAAAGAGCCGCTCGGACAATGGCTCGGGCCTGGGCCTGTCACTGGTCAATGCCGTGGCCCGGCTGCATGGCGGCGCGTTCCGCATCGAGGACAATGCGCCGGGGGTCCGTGCGGTGATCGATCTGCCCGCTGCCTGACGACCCGTCCGGCGGGAGACGAATGTCGGCCTCACCGACCTTGCTCGTGTGTGCCCGCCAAGCTAGTGGTTCTGCATGGTGACAAAGCTGAACGCCCTCCCGACGATCGATATGCCGGTCTTTGCTGCCTGGATGGGGCAGTTGCCAGGGGCCCAGAGTGCGGCGCTCATCAAGAGCAGCGCCGCCATCGGCCCGCTGCTGGAATCGGCGCCCTACCTGCTCGGTCTGGCGCAAGCCAATGTCGACTGGCTGATCGCCGCGCTGCGGGACAATCCCGATGGCGCCCTCATCGATATCCTGGCGACGGTCGACGCGGCCGGCGCGACCGCTGCCGATGAAGCCGCGCTCGGCCCGGTGCTGCGCATTGCCAAGGGCCGCACGGCGCTGATCGCCGCCATTGCCGAGACCGGCGGCGCCTGGACCACTGCCCAGGCCACGGCCGCGCTCTCCGACCTGGCCGACGCCGCGCTCGACGCCGCGCTGAACCTGCTGATGCGCCAGGCCGCCGACAAGGGCCTGCTGACGCTGCCCCCGGACGAGGCCACGGCCGCCAATTCCGGCCTCGCCATCTTTGCCCTGGGCAAGCATGGCGGCCAGGAGCTGAACTACTCCTCCGACATCGACATCGTGGTGTTCTACGATCTCGAAAAGGGCGTCCTCAAGGATCCTGACGAGGCCACCAAGACCTATTCGCGCATGGTGCAGAAGCTGGTTGGGCTGATGGAAGACCGCCAGGCACATGGCTATGTGTTCCGCACCGACCTGCGCCTGCGGCCCGACCCAGGCTCGACCCCGGTGGCCATCTCCTTTGACGCGGCCTTGGCCTATTACGAAAGCCGCGGCCAGAACTGGGAGCGCGCCGCCTGGATCAAGGCGCGGCCCTGCGCCGGCGACCGCCAGGTCGGCCATGCCTTCCTCAAGGAACTGGCCCCCTATATCTGGCGCAAGCATCTGGACTTCGCCACCATTGCCGATATCCAGGCCATGAAGCGCCAGATCAATATCGCCAAGAATGTCGGCGATATCCGCGTCGAGGGCCACAACGTCAAGCTGGGCCGCGGCGGCATCCGCGAGATCGAGTTCTTCACCCAGACCCAGCAGCTGATCGCCGGCGGCCGCGACAAGACCCTGCGCGTCAAGCCGACTGCCCATGCCCTCGCAGCTTTGGCCGACGCCAACTGGATCACCCCGCGCGCCGCTACCGAGCTGACGCAGACCTACTGGTATCTGCGCGCCGTGGAAAACCGGCTGCAGATGCTGGCCGACGAGCAGACCCATGTGATGCCGGCCACGCCGGCCGAGGTTGCCGTCATCGGCCGGCTGATGGGCCAGGCAGACCTGCGCGCCTTCGAGATCGACTATCGCTCGGCGCTCGAACGCGTCGCGTCCTACTATGCCGAGCTGTTCACCGAAGGCGAGACGCTGGGCAGCGGCACCGGCAATCTGGTCTTTACCGGCAGCGACGACGACCCGGGCACGCTGGAAACCCTCACCAATATGGGCTTTGTCGATGCCTCCAAGGTCATCGAGACCGTGCGCAAATGGCACTATGGCGGCTATCCGGCGACCCGCGCCGCGGCGGCGCGCGGCCACCTGACCGAGCTGCTGCCGGCGCTGCTGACGACGCTGAGCAATGCCGGCAATGCCGACGAGGCGCTCGCCAAGTTCGACAATTTCCTGTCCCGCCTGCCCACCGGGGTGCAGCTCTTCGCTCTGCTGCGCAACCACCCCAATCTGCGCACCCTTTTGGTACAGCTGATGGCCTCGGCGCCGCGCATGTCCGAGGCTGTGATCCACCGCGCCCATGTCATGGACGGGCTGATCGATCCGGCCTTTGCCAATGACGTCACCCATCGCGACGTGCTGGTCGCCAAGGTCGATGCCTTCCTCGCCGATGCCCGCTCCTATGAAGAGGTCATCGACCGCGCCCGCATCATCGGCCAGGAGCAGAAATTCCTCATCGCCGCCGGCCTTCTCTCGGGCACGGTGGAGGCGCGCGGCGCCGGCGAGCAGTTCACCGCTCTGGCCGAAACCCTGCTCAACCGCCTGTTCGGCAGCGTGCGCAGCGAGTTCGAGCGGCGCCACGGTGTGATGGCTGGCGGTAAGGTGGCGCTGCTGGCCTTTGGCAAGATGGCCAGCCGGGAAATGACGGTCGCCTCCGACCTCGATTTCATCCTGCTCTATGACGCGCCGGACGGTGAATCCGACGGCGACAAGCCGCTCAGCACCAATCAGTACTATACCCGCCTGACTCAGCGCCTGGTGGCCGCCATCACCGCCCCCACCGCCGAAGGCGTGCTCTACGAGGCCGACATGCGGCTGCGGCCCTCGGGCAATGCCGGGCCGTTGGCCACAAGTCTGTCCGGCTTCACCTCCTATCACCGCGACAATGCCTGGACCTGGGAACACCTGGCGCTCAGCCGCGCCCGCGTCATCCTGGCCGATGACAGTTTCGGCTTTGTTGTCGATGCCGCCATTACCGAGGTCATGTCGCGCCCGCGCGACGCCGCCAAGGCCATCGACGACGTGCTGGCCATGCGCGCCTTGATGGCCAAGGAGCGGCCGGCCCGGCATGCATTCGATCTCAAGATGGCCCAGGGCGGGCTGGTAGACCTCGAATTCATCGCCCAGTCGGCCCAACTGGTGGCGGGCCTCGACATCGCCCTGCCGCAGGCGGCGACCGCGCCGGTCCTGCTGCGCCTGGGCGCGCTGGACCTGGTGCCCGAGGGCGCCAGGCTGGCGGAAATCCACCGCACCTATTCCACTGTGCTGCAGGTGATGAGTTCGGCGCTGATCCATCCGCTCAAGGACGAGCCCTGGCCCGATGCCTTCAAGGAATTGCTGGCCGGGCTGACCCATTACCCCGATTTCGGCCGGCTCGAACTCGACCTTGCTGCCATGCGGGTCGAGGTCACGGCGGCCGCCGCGGCCTGGTACGACAAGGCGCGGACGCTCTAGCCGCCGCTCAAGGCTGTCAGGCCGCCACCGACATATCGGCTACGTGCAGCGGCAGGGAAATGGCGACCGTGGTGCCCAAAGCCGGGCTGGAATCGATGGCCATGTTGCCGCCGCTGAGTTCGGCAATGGCGCGGGCAATCGAAATGCCCAGGCCTGGGCCGATGCCCTCGCGGGTGAAGGTGGCGTCGCCCAGCGCGAAGGGCTGGGCCAGGCTGGCGAGGCGCTCTTCAGTCATGCCCCGCCCGGTATCGGTGATTTCGATGACGACGCCGTCGCGCGCCGCAAAGGCGGCCAGGGTGATCTTGCCGCCGGCCGGGGTGAAGCGCAGCGAATTCTCGACGATATTGGATATCATGCGTTCCAGGCCGAGCTGGTCGCCTTCGATGGTGGCATTGCAGGTCTGGCTGACCGTCAGCCGCAGCCGGGCTCGGGCTGCCGGCCCGGCAAACCGCTCCATGACGCTGTCGAGCAACTCGTCAACCGCCACCGGATCCTGCCGCAAGGCCTTGTGACCGCTCTCGAATTCGGCGAGGTCCAGAATGGTGGCGAACGAGGTCAGCAGGTGTTCGCCCGAGCTTTTGATCGACTGCACGTAATCGGCATAGCGCGCATCGCCCAGCGGCCCATAGGCCTGGTGCCGCATCAGGTCGGCAAAGCCGATAATGTGGTTGAGCGGGGTGCGGATATCGTGGCTGAGATGGGCCAGAAAATTGGTCTTGGAGCGGCTGGCGGCCTCGGCCTTGAGCTTTTCCTCATGATAGCGCCGGGCCAGCTGGCGCTGTTCCTCGCGGATCGCATGCAGCATGGTGTCGGTCTTCTTGCGCTCGGTCACGTCGCTGACCAGCGTCATGAAGCCGCCATCGGCCAGCGGGCGCTCGTCGATCAGCAGGCAGGAGCCGTCCTGCCGGTGCAGCTCGAGCAGCCGGTTGCTCTCGTCCTCGTTGAGCAGCTTCATATAGCCGCCCTCGATCATCCGCTTGACCGCGTCATGATAGGTGACGGTATTGCCGCGCAGGTTGAGCCGGGCGCGATATTGCTCATTGCACACCACCAGCGCGCCATCGCGGGTCCAGCACGCCACGCCCATCGGGATGGCGGCGGCCATGGTCTGATAGTTGCGGCGCTGCTGGCTGTCGGGCAGGTCGCGCTGCATGCGGCGCCAGGCCAGCGCCGTCAGCAGGGTGGCCAGGGCAAAAGCAATGCCGGCGCGCTGGGCAATGGTCGACCACAGGCTCTGCGGCGCGGTTTCCAGCGCCAGCGTGCCATGCGCCCCGGCCGACACCGTCTGGCCTGGCCAGGCGGGCAGCGCGCCGGCACCGGTCGAGATCAGGCTGGCGCGGGTGACTGTATTGAAACGGGCGGGCAGGGCGTCGACCGCCAGGGTGACGGCCTCGGGGGCCAGTTCGGCGATATCGGCGGCAAAGGCCGAGCCGATCACAGCCAGGTCGTGCCGGGCCTCCTCGAAGGTGCGGACCGTGTCATAGGCGACAAACAGCGTGGCGGCGACCATGGCCGTCAGCGCCACGGCGGCGGTCACGGGTGCCAGAACAAGGCTGCGGTCCTGTCGTCCCGAAGCCCTGCTGCTGTCATTGGCCTGGCGTGTGTTTTTCCGTCCCGTGTCCGCGCCCGGGTAAGGGGCGCCGACGCCGGATGTCTCCGCCGACCGCATGAAATTCTCCGCTTTTGCCCGGGGGGCATGCCCGATCCGATTTGCCCTTAACGAACAATGAATCAGCCGGACTCCGGTGTCCAGACCCCCGAAAAGTACGCAACCGTACTGATCCGCCAAATTACGAGTCGGCAGAATCACTTAGCGTGCGAAGAAAAATTCTTCCAACATTCTCCGCAATTTAGCTTGCCAACATGCGCGAAAGGATGTCGGCGGTGTTGCGGCTGAGCGAACCGCTTGCCTCCAGCCCGGTCAGCGCGGCCTTTGCCGCATCGCGGCGCCCCTGTTCGAGCATTGGCCAGATGCGGAAGCCGGTCAGCAGCCGTGCCGCTACCTGCGGATTGATCTTGTCGATTTCGGCCACGATGCCGGTCACGAAGCGGAAACCGGTCCCGTCGGCCCGCGCGAACTGCGTCGGATTGCCCATGACGAAACTGCCCACCAGCGAACGCAGGCGGTTGGGATTGGTCTTGGGGAAGGCCGGATCATCGAGCACCGCGCGGATGCGCTCGATCACCCCGTCGCGTGGCACGCTGGCCGTCACGCTCAGCCACTTGTCGAGGACCAGCGGATCGGCGGCGGCATAGTTGGCGTGGAAATCGGCCAGCATGGCCTCGGCATCGCCCGTCCAGGCCAGGGCGACTGCGCTGAGCGCGGCCAGCCGGTCGGTCATGTTGCGGGCGCCGGCATATTGCTGGGCGGCAAGCCCTGCAGCACCGGCGGCTTCACTGCCCACCAGCAGGCCGAGCAGGCGATTGCGCAGGGAGCGCCGCCCGGTACTGGCGGCATCGGGCGCATAGGGCGCGTCGCTGGAGAGCTTGAGATAGGCGTTGAGCATGTCCAGCGCCAAAGGGGCGAACACCGCCTTGAGCAGCTCCGTGCGCACGTCATGCACGCGGTCCGGATCGATATCCCTGCCGATGCTGCGGCTGATCTGCGCTTCGGCCGGCAGGCTCAGCGCCAGCGCCTTGAAGGCATCGTCAAGGCTCTCGCTGGCCAGCGTCTGGCCCATGGCCTGGCTGAGGGCCGTGACGGCCTCATCGCTCCAAGGCGTGCCAGTGATGGCGGCCACGGCCAGTGCCGTGCCGACATCCTGCAGCGCCTGCCAGCGGTTGAACGGATCGCTGTCATGCTGGGCCAGGAACAGCTGGTCAGCCTGGCTGAGCGCGGTGTCCATGATCACCGGGGCGGAAAAGCCGCGCAGCAGCGAGGGCACCGGCTTGCTGGCAATGCCAGCAAAGGTGATCTCGGCCTCGGCCGTGTCGAGCACGATCATCTCGTCGCGTACCGTGCCGCCGCTCACCCCGGACCAGGCCATGTCGCTGCCATTGGGGCCGAGCAGGCCGAACTTGATCGGCATGACCAGTGCCTGCTTGGTCGGCTGGCCCGGCGTCGGCAGCGTCTCCTGGCGCAGCCTGAGCGTATAGGTCTGCGCTGCCACATCATAGCTGTCGCTGACGCTCAGCCGCGGGGTACCGGCCTGCAGATACCAGGTCTGGAACTGTTCGAGGTCGACGCCATTGGCTTCGGCAAAGACCGCGAGGAAGGCCTCGATGGTCGTGGCTTCGCCGTCATGGCGCTCGAAATAGAGGTCCATGCCCTTGCGGAACCCGGCCTCGCCCAGCAGCGTCGCCAGCATGCGCACGATCTCGGCGCCCTTTTCGTAGACCGTGGGCGTATAGAAATTGTTGATCTCGCTATACTGGCTCGGCCGCGCCGGATGGGCCAGCGGGCCGCCATCCTCGGGGAACTGCGCCGAGCGCAGCGTCACCACGTCCGAGATGCGCTTGACCGGGCGGCTGCGCTCGTCGCTGGTGAACTCCTGGTCGCGATAGACCGTCAGCCCTTCCTTGAGGCACAGCTGGAACCAGTCGCGGCAAGTGATTCTGTTGCCAGTCCAATTGTGGAAATATTCATGCGCGATCACCCGCTCGATGCCGTCATAATCGGCATCGGTGGCGCTGTCGGGCTGGGCGAAGACCAGCTTGTCGTTGAAGATGTTGAGGCCCTTGTTCTCCATCGCGCCGAAGTTGAAATCGCTGACGGCGACGATGTTGAAGATGTCGAGGTCATATTCGCGGCCAAAGCGCCGCTCGTCCCAGGCCATCGAGCGCTTGAGGCTGTCCATGGCCCAGAGGCACTGCTCCTCCTTGCCGTGGCTGCAATAGATGGCCAGGTCCACCTTGCGGCCGGAAGCGGTGGTGAAGCTGTCGGTGATCGAGCCCAGATCGCCGGCCACCAGGGCAAACAGATAGCTCGGCTTGGGGAAGGGGTCCTCCCACACGGCAAAATGCATTCCCTCGCCAGCGTTGCCCCGTTCGATCAGGTTGCCGTTCGACAGCAGTACGGGGGCCAGCGCCAGCGGCGCGGCGATGCGCACCTTGAACACCGCCAGATTGTCCGGCCGGTCGAGATAATAGGTGATGCGGCGGAAGCCTTCGGCCTCGCACTGCGTGCACCAGGTGCCGCCGGAGCGATAGAGCCCCATCAGCCGCGTATTGCTTGCCGGCTTGAGGGTGACCTCGGTTTCCAGCACGAAGCGGCGCAGCGGCGGCTCGATCAGCGTCAGGCCGGTCTCGTCGGCGGCATAGGCCGACAGCACCAGCGGTGCGCCATCGATGGCGATGGAATCCAGCACCAGCCCGTCGCCGTCCAGCACCAGCGGCGTACCGGGTTCGGTATCGGCCTGCGGCTCGACCGTCAGCAGCGCGCGTACCCGCGCCTCGTTTTCGCCAATCTCGAAGTCCAGATCGACCGACACGATCCGATAGGGGCTCGGCCTATAGTCCTTGAGGAAGATGGTGTGCTCGGTCTCGGTGCGCATGAACGGATCCGTCTTGAGTCGGTCTGAATTTGAAGTGTGGCCGCGCCGCAACAGCAGACTCGGCACTTTCGTGTAGTCTGCCGCCGGCGGCCGATCAGGTCCACTCTTGTATGCCAATTGGGACGGCATTGGGGAGAGGGCATTGTTTGGCTTCATCACGTGGCTCCTCTGCGCCAATTGCGGGCGTATCGAGCACGATTACGAATTTTCCGAACGGCACTCTGCCTGGCTGTCCAATCCGCCCCTCCCGCTGCCAAGCCAGCGGTGGTCGCGCGCCCGGGCCGGCATCAGTGTCCGGACCTGACAATGGTGAACGATAATGTTGCGTTGGTTTGAACGACGTCTTGATCCCTATCCGCCCGGCGATCCGGTAGAACCGCCCAAGGGCCTGCTCGCCTTTTGCCTGCATTACAGCGAGGGCGCCAAGAAGTGGCTGGCCTTGATGGCCTGTGCCGCCGCGGCCGTGGCCATTGGCGAAATCATCATCTTCGGCTTCATCGGCGATGTGGTGAACTGGCTGGCTGAAGCCGACCGGGCCACCTTCATCCAGACCGATGGCTGGAAGCTGGCGCTGATGGGCGCCATGGTGGTCTTCGTGCTGCCCGCCTTCGCGCTGATCTCGACGCTGACCATGCACCAGACGCTGCTGGGCAATTTCCCCCAGCGCATCCGCTGGATGAGCCATCGCTACCTCATCCGCCAGTCGATGAGCTATTTCCAGGACGAGTTCGCCGGCCGCATCGGCGCCAAGCTGATGCAGACCTCGCTGGCCGTGCGCGAAGTAGTGATGAAGCTGCTCGACATGCTGGTCTATGTCGTCGTCTATTTCACCGGCGCCGTGGTGTTGGCCGCGGCTGCCGACTGGCGGCTCGCCGTGCCCTTCCTGGTCTGGCTGGCCGCCTATGTGTCGATGATGATCTATTTCATCCCGCGCATGGGCAAGATCTCCCAGGAGCAGGCCGATGCCCGCTCGCTGATGACCGGCCGCATCGTGGACAGCTATACCAATATCGCCACGGTGAAGCTGTTCTCCCATTCCAACCGGGAAGAGACCTATGCCAAGGAGGCGATGGACCAGTTCCTCGACACCGCCTATCGGCAGATGCGCCTGTTCACCGTGCTCAATCTGGCGGTGCTGTGGTCCAATTCGCTGCTGCTGTTTGCGGTGGCCGCCACAGGCGTCTGGCTCTGGCTCAACGAGCTGATGTCGCCTGGCGCTCTGGCCGTGTCGCTCGGCCTCGTCATGCGCTTTCAGGGCATGAGCCAGTGGGTGATGTGGGAAATGTCCTCGCTGTTTGAAAATATCGGCACGGTGCGCGACGGCATCTCCTCGCTCTCGGTGTCCCGCATCGTTTCCGACGAGCCCGACGCCAAGCCGCTGCCGGCCGTCAAGGGTGACATCAAGTTCGAGAATGTCTCGTTCCACTATGGCAAGACCGGTGGCGTTATCGAGGATCTCAACCTGCACATCGCCGCGGGCGAGAAGATCGGTCTCGTCGGCCGCTCCGGCGCCGGCAAGTCCACCATCGTCAACCTGCTGCTGCGCTTCTACGACCGCGCCGACGGCCATATCCTGATCGACGGGCATGATATCGCCAAGGTCACCCAGGACAGCCTGCGCGCCAATATCGGCGTGGTCACCCAGGATACCTCGCTGCTGCACCGTTCGGTGCGCGACAACATCCTCTATGGTCGCCCCGACGCGACCGAGGCGATGATGCGCGAGGCCGCCGACCTGGCCGAGGCGTCCGATTTCATTGTCGGGCTCAGTGATGCCAAGGGCCGCAAGGGTTTTGACGCCCATGTCGGTGAACGCGGCGTCAAGCTCTCCGGCGGCCAGCGGCAGCGTATCGCCATTGCCCGCGTGCTGCTCAAGAACGCACCGATCCTGGTGCTGGACGAAGCCACCTCGGCGCTCGATTCCGAGGTCGAGGCCGCCATCCAGGGCCAGCTGCAACTGCTGATGAAGGGCAAGACGGTGATCGCCATCGCCCATCGCCTGTCGACCATCGCCATGATGGATCGCCTGGTGGTGCTCGACAAGGGCCGCGTCGTCGAGACCGGCACCCATGCCGAACTGCTGCAGACCGGCGGCATCTATGCGAGCCTGTGGAACCGCCAGTCCGGCGGCTTCCTCGATCTCGACGAGCCGGAAGAAGCGGCGGCACAGTAATACGATGCCTACGGATTTCCCCCTTTCCCACCGGGAGAGGGGGAGAATTGCAGACCTGACCAACCAAAGGAGATCCCAGATGGGTGACATCATCGAAACGGCCAATCCCGCGCGCAATCCCGACCATCGCGCACCCTGCTTTGCACACCGCAAACCCTTGGACCGTCACCGAACCTGACCTGAGCAAGAACCTCCGTCAGGCGCGGCTCACCAAATGAGCTCACCATGTTCAACCGCGTCATCAGCTATTTCGACCACCTCTATGCCCCCACCGCGCTCGCCGAAAACCGGCAGCCGCCCATGGGCCTCACGCCTTTCGTGCGCTACTTCATCGGCCAGTTCCGCGCCGCCTTCGCCATCCGCATCGTGCTGGTCGCCATTGGCTCGGTCGCCGATGCCCTGATGCCCGTCTTTGTCGGCCTCGTGGTCGGCATGCTGGCCACCACCAATCCCGGCGACATCTTTACCGAGCACGGCCAGACTTTCCTCTGGATGATCGTCGTCGTCGTCCTCGTGCGGCCGCTGACCTTCCTGCTCGATACCCTGATCCGCAACCACGGCATCGTCCCCAACCTGGTCGATCTGGTGCGCTGGCAGAGCCACTGGCACGTCATCCGGCAGAGCTGGACCTTCTTCCAGAACGACTTTGCCGGCCGCATCGCCAACAAGATCATCCAGGCCGGCGAGGCCATCGAGATCGGCGTCAACCTGACCATCGACGCCGCCTGGTATGCTCTGGTCTTCGTGATCGTGGCCATCGTCGTGCTGGCCCAGCTCGATCCAGTTCTGCTGGTCCCCATCGGGGTGTGGCTGCTGCTCTATGCCGTGCTCTTCACCATCACCATGCCGCTGATCGCCCGCTATTCCGAGGAACTTTCGGAGAGCAAATCGGTGATGACCGGCCGCATCGTCGACAGCTACACCAATATCCAGACGCTCAAGACCTTCTCGACCGGCGAGCACGAGGATCGCTATGTCGCTGACTCCATTGATGAACACGCTGTCAGCTTTCGCAAGCTGATGCGGGTCTTCACCTATATGTGGTCCACCCTGTTCCTGCTCAATGCGGGCCTGGTGGTCTCGGTGACCTGGCTGGCCTTGATCGGCTGGAACGAGGGGAGCCTGTCGGCGGCCGCCGTGGCCACCGCCATCCCTTTCGCCCTGCAGATCATGAACATGAGCGGCTGGATCCTTGAAATCGGCTCCAACATCTTCCGCCAGATCGGCAATATCCGTGACTCCATGATCACCATTGCCCAGCCGCTGACCATGCTCGACGCGCCCCAGGCAAAGCCCCTCGTGGTGACAAAGGGCGAGCTGGTCTATGACAATGTCAGCTTCAACTACTGGCGCGGCCAGCAGGGCAGCGTCATCGACGCCTTCCACCTGACGGTGGCGCCGGGCGAAAAGATCGGTCTGGTCGGCCGCTCCGGCTCGGGCAAGTCGACTTTGGTCAACCTGGCCTTGCGCATGTTTGACGTGCAGGACGGGGCGATCCGCATCGATGGCCAGGACGTGCGGGCGGTCACCCAGGAAAGTGTGCGGGCGGCGATTGGCCTGGTCAGCCAGGATACCTCGCTGCTGCACCGCTCGATCCGCGAGAATCTCAAATATGGCCGCCAGTCGGCCAGTGACGCGGAGATGATACGGGCCGCCGAGCAGGCCAGGATCCACGACGTCATCATGGACCTGGTCGATCCCAAGGGCTTCACCGGCTACGATGCCCATGTCGGCGAGCGCGGCGTCAAGCTCTCGGGCGGCCAGCGCCAGCGCGTCGCCATTGCCAGGGTGCTGCTCAAGAATGCCCCGGTCCTGGTGCTCGACGAGGCCACCTCGGCGCTCGATTCCGAGGTCGAGGCGGCTATCCAGGAGCAGCTGACCACGCTGATGCAGGGCAAGACGGTAATCGCCATCGCCCACCGTCTCTCCACCATCGCCGCCATGGATCGCCTGGTGGTGCTCGAGCAGGGCCAGATCGTCGAGCAGGGCACCCATGCCCAGCTGCTCTCGAGTGGCGGGCATTATGCGCAGCTCTGGGAACGCCAGTCCGGCGGCTTCCTCGATCTGGACGCGAAATAGGCGCGAGGCGTCGCGGGCTGCCTAGCCTGCGGCGCCATAGGCCGGATGTGGCTTGGCGTGCCAGTGCGCCTGCTCCAGCGCCAGCTGCGCCCGCATGCTTGCCGCGTCGACCGGCCGGCCGAACAGATAGCCCTGCATCACCGTGCCGCCTAGCGCCGCCAGCGCCTCGAGCTGCTCGCGGGTCTCCACCCCTTCATAGACGCAGGAAATCCTCAGATTGCGGCACAGGTCTGCCGTGGTCTTGATGATCGCCTGGCTGGTCGTGTCATTGCAGATTTCGGCGACGAAGCTGCGGTCGACCTTGATCCGGTCCAGCGGCAGCTGCTGCACATGGGTGAGGCTGGAATGCCCGGTGCCGAAATCGTCCAGCGCAATGCGCGAGCCCAAAGCCAGCAGCGCCAGCAGCGAGCCATTGGCCTGGTTCATGTCGCGCATCACCGCGGTTTCGGTGATCTCGAAGTCGATGCGGCAGGGCGTGCCGGCGGCCTCCACCATGGCGACGATGGCCTGGATGGCGGCGGTAGAGCCGATGTCATGGGCTGACAGGTTGACCGACAGGCGCATATGGCGCGGCAGCCGGGCCGACGCCGCCAGTGCCTGGCGCAGCACAGTCTGGGTCACCTTGCAGATCAGGCCGGTGCGTTCGGCCAGCGGAATGAACTCGACCGGCGACACGTCGCCCAGCACCGGGCTGCGCCAGCGCGCCAGCACCTCGAAACCGGTGGTGCAGCCCAGGGCAATGTCGAACTGCGGCTGGAACAGGATGAAAATCTCGCTGTCGAGGTCGGCGGTGCGCAATTCGTGCTCGATCCGGCGCACCTGGCTGATCTCGCGCTCGTGCCGTTCGGCAAATACCACAGCGCTGCCCCGGTGTTCCCGCTTGGCCACCGAGGTCACATAGTCGGCCCGGTCATAGGCCGTTTCGGCCGTGTCGCCGGAGCGCGCCGCCGCCAGGCCCATCGAGGCCGACAGATGGATGGTGGCGCCAGGCAGCTCGAATGACTGGCTGAGGGCGTCGCATATCACTGCGCCCAGGCTCTCCAGCGTCTCCGCCGAGAGCGGGCCGCTAAGGATCATCGCGAAGTTGTCCGCCTCCAGCCGCGCCACCAGGGCACCTGCCGGGCGCAGCAGCATGATCCGGCGTCCCGCTTCCGCCAGCACATGGTCGCCGGTGACCTGCCCGAAGATCCCGTTGATCGACTTGAAGCCGTCCAGGTCGATGCGGGCCACGGCAACCTGCGCGCCGTTGTGGCTCGCCTCGTCCAGCATGGCCTTCAGTTGCCGGTAGAACCAGCGCCGGTTGGGCAGGCCGGTCAGTGGGTCGAGGTTGGCCAGCCGGTCGTTTTCATCCGACAGGCGCTGCGTTTCGGCCTGCTTTTGCGCCATGGCCGAGCGCGACGAGACCAGGGCAGCGAAATCGCGGTAATTGCCCAGCAGGATGATCAGCATGGCCAGCACTACCGCGACCAGGTTGAGGGCGATGGCGGTGAGCACCACATTGCCCATGGTCAGCATGACAATGACGAAGGGAAACAGGGTGAGGCCGCCCATGGTCAGCGCGGCGGCCCGCACATGCATCAGGCAGAACATGCAGGCGATGGTGGTGATGCCGCAAAAGAACACCACCTGCGATTGCTGATAGGGATCGCCATAGGGGAGCAGGCCGATGGTCCAGAGCGTGAAACCAAGCGACAGCACGGGCATGACCCGCATCATCTGCCGCAGACTGTGGCGCGCCCGGACCAGATCCTGCAGTAGGCCCCGCGCCCGCCACCAGTGCAGGATGCGCAGCATGCTGGAGATCGTCAGGATTGCCGGCACGTAGAGGGTCAGCGCATCGGGCGCCGTGCCGATATGGGTAAAGCCCAGGATCAGCGTGTTCACCACCACTGTGGCATACATCAGCGGCACCTGCCGCGACAGCGCGCGAGCCTGCGCCAGAATGAGGTCCGGATCGTCCGGAACGGCAAATATCCGCCTGATTGACTCAAGTGCCGACATCTTCTGTGCCCCCAGAATGCCTCAAACTAGCGGGCCAAATGCTAATAGAACTGTAAGCGGGCCCGTCGCAGTTCCTGTTTGCGGGGCTTCGGTACCATTTGGGACGTTGCAACTGATGCATTTTCGTCGTTTGGGCCCATTGGAAGCGGCCGCAAGACCGGATAGAACCGCCTGAAATCGATTGCACCGGACGGTACCCGTCCGTTTCAGCAGCCGGCAGCCAGACAGCGCTGCCTTCGGAGGAGTCGTTCATGCCTGTTCCCGCCACTTTTTCGGCCATCGACCTGGCCGGTCGCTTTGCCCTGACCTCGCCCACCAGCGACATTGCGGTGCCGCTGGACCTGCCGGGCGACGTGCATGCAGCGCTGCTGGCGGAAGGCCGCATTCCCGACCCCTATTATGGCGAGAACGAAAAGCAGGTGCTCTGGGTCAACGAGACCGCCTGGTCGGTCGAGCGCAGCTTTGCCGCCAGCCCCGCCGATATCGACGGTTACCTGACGCTGACCCTGGCTGAAGTCGACTGCATCGCCACCATTTCGCTCAATGGCGCGGTGATCGCCCAGACCGATAACAGCTTTGTCCGTCACGACATCGACGTCACCGGCAAGGTGCGGGCAGGGGACAATACCCTGCGCATCGATTTCGCCATTGCCCCCGACGTCGCCCGCGCCCGCTCGGACGCCCATCCCTTCCCGATCCCCTTCACCAAGAACTACCAGACCAATGGCCTGGCCGGCATTCCGATGAACTTCATCCGCAAGGCGGCGTGTCACGCCGGCTGGGACTGGGGCATCTGCATTATGCCCATCGGCGTCTATGGCACCATGACCCTGCGCAAGTCACGCCTGGCCCGCCAGGAGAGCGTCCAGGTCGACCAGGTCCATGGCAGCCATTCGGTCGAACTGACTCTGAAGACCCGGCTTTTCGCCTTCGCTCACGGTGAGGTGGAACTTGAGCACAGCATCAATGGCCAGACGATCACCGACAAGCTGGTGGTCAACAAGGGCGAGAACCTCTTCACCCATAACCTGACCATCCAGAACCCCAAACTGTGGTGGCCGGCCGGGCAGGGCGAGCAGCCGCTCTATGAGCTGGTGACCAATCTCGAAGGCGAAAAGACCACTCGCCAGATCGGCTTGCGCAAGCTGGAGTGGATCGTCGAGAAGGACGAGATCGACCACTCCTTCAAGTGCCGCATCAATGGCCGCGACATTTCCATGCTCGGCGCCAACTGGATCCCGGCCGACGCCATCCCCAGCCGCATCACCCCCGCCGTCATCCGCGACCTGCTGGAAAGCGCCAAGGCCGCCAATATGAACATGCTGCGCATCTGGGGCGGCGGCCAGTACGAGCCCGATTATTTCTACGAGATGTGCGACGAGCTGGGCATCCTGATCTGGCACGATTTCATGTTTGCCTGCATGAGCTATCCGTCCGATCGCCCCTTCCTCGACAATGTCCGCACTGAGATCACCCAGCAGGTGCGCCGCCTCAGCCACCATGCCTGCATTGCTTTGTGGTGCGGCGACAACGAGGTCATCGGCTCGCTCGGCTGGTATCCCGAGACCAAGGCGGCGCCCGAGCGCTATGTCGCCAATTACGACCGGCTCAACTCCATGCTCGGCAATATCGTCGAGGACGAGGATCCGGCGCGCCGCTTCTGGCCGTCCTCGCCCTCCATGGGCTATCTCGACTTTTCCGACGGCTGGCACGCCGATACCCGCGGCGACACCCACTATTGGGACGTGTGGCACTCGGCCAAGAGCTTTGAGGCCTATCGCACCGTCAATCCGCGCTTTGCGTCGGAGTTCGGCTTCCAGTCCTTCACCTCGATGAATGTCATCGAGACCTTCTCGGAACCCAAGGACCGCAACCCGTCCTCGCCGGTGATGGAAAACCATCAGCGCAATGACGGCGGCAATGCCCGCATCCTCGAGACCATGACGCGCTATTTCCGCTTCCCGCGCGATTTCGACCAGATGGTGTTTTTGAGCCAGATCCAGCAGGGCCTCGCCATCAAGACCGCCATCGAATACTGGCGCTCGACCAAGCCGCGCTGCATGGGCACGCTGTTCTGGCAGATCAACGACATCTGGCCGGTCGCCAGCTGGTCGAGCCTGGATTACGGCGGGCAGTGGAAGCTGCTGCAATATATGGCCAAGCGCTTCTTTCTGCCGGTCAATGTCGTCGCCGTGCCAGTGCATGACGCCGTGCCCACCAATTCGCGCGGCAAGCCGGTCGAGAACGCACCGGCCAGCCGCATCCTGCTCAAGGGTATCAATGATACTGGTGCGCCGCTCGCCATCAGCCTCGAAGTCCGGGCCGTCAAGGTGTCCGGCGGCGAGCGTCAGCTGTTCTCGGGCAATTGCGCCATCTCGGCCGATGCGGCCATCGAGGTCACGGCCATCGCCGCCGGTGATCTGGCCGCCGATGAGTTCCTGTTCTTCTCCTGGCGCGACGCGGCGGGCAAGCTGCTGGGTGAAAACGACTATTTCCCCAAGCCCTACAAGGCCTATGAACTGGTCCAGCCCAAGATCCGCGCCGGCTGGTCCGAGATCGACGGCCAGCTGGTGCTCAGCCTCACCAGTGACCAGCCAGCGCTCTTCGTCACCGCCAGTGTCGACGCGCCCGGCTATTTCTCCGACAATGCCGTGACCTTGCTGCCGGGCCGCACCACCGACCTCACCTTCACCCCCCGCCACGGCGCCACGCCCTCGGCATCGGAACTGGTGCAGTCGCTCAAGGTGCGCAACCTCAGCGAGACGTTCTGACGGTCTGCCAACACCCCCGCCCAGCCTCCCCCTGAAGGGGGAGGTTGAGTGAGGTGAAAAGGCCCTGGGCGGGTTTGTTCGTCTTCCATACAAGATTGTGCCAACTGGTCATTGACACCGCTGGCACGATCCTTAAGCCTAAGGTTCAGCGCCGCGCCTCCCCGCGGCCGTCGGATCCGTGATGTCTACTGTTTTTGCTCCGCCCCCCGAACGCCGTCTGATGGGCATCGGTCTGGCGCTGGTCGCCTATTTCATGTTCACCGGTATCGACAGCTCCGCCAAATGGCTGGGCCTGGTCGGCATTCCCTTCATGCAGATCGTCTTCCTGCGCTATGTCGTCCATCTTGGCCTGGTCAGCGTGATCAACCTGCCGCAGCAGGGCCTGGGCCTGTTGCGCACTGGCAATATGCGGCTGCAGATCCTGCGCTCGATCACCCTGCTGGGCGCCTCGATCGGCAATTTTGTCGCCGTGCAGTATCTGCCGCTGACCGTCACCGGCGCCATCGCCTTCACCATGCCGCTGATCCTCTGCGCCCTGTCGGTGCCGCTGCTGGGTGAAAAGGTCGGCTGGCGGCGCTGGACCGCGATTGGCGTGGGCTTTGTCGGCGTGCTGATCATCGTCCGCCCCGGTACCGACGCCTTCCACCCGGCCTCGCTGCTCTGCCTGTTCGCGGCGTTCAGCTCGGCCTTCTATTTCATCTTCACCCGCAAGGCCTCTGGCGTCGACAGCCCGGCCACCAGCCAGTTCTACCTGGGCATCTTCGCCACCGTGGCGCTCCTGCCCTTCGCGCTGGCCAACTGGGTCTGGCCCTCATCCATCGATGGCTGGGTCGCCTTCTTCGCCATCGGCGTCTTCGGCTTTGTCGGCCACCAACTGATCACCGTGGCCTATGGCTTTGCCCCGGCCGCGGTCATCGCACCCTTTTCCTACCTGCAGATCATCTTCATGGCGCTGGCCGGCTGGCTGATCTTTGCCCAGCTCCCCGATACCTCGCTCTATCTGGGCGCGCCCATCGTCATCGCCAGCGGGCTCTATATCTGGCTGCGTGAGCGCAAGCTGGCCCGGCCGGTCTCGCTCGTCGCCGAGCAACGCTGATGGCCCGCGCCGTCGCCGCCATCGAGGAGAATCCCAACCGGGCCATCCTCATCCTGCTGCTGGCCCAGAGCGTCCTGATCTTTCTCGATGTTTCGGCCAAGTGGCTGTCCATTACCGGCATGCCCACCACCGAGATCATGTTCGCCCGCTATGGCATGCATGTCGGCCTGCTGCTGCTCTTCGTGCTGCCCCTGCGCGGCTGGAACTTGTTTGCCACGGGCAACTGGAAGCTCGAAGTGGCGCGGGGCCTCTGCCTGCTCGGCTCCACTGCCGGCAATTTCCTCTCCATGCGCTACCTGCCGCTGACCGTCACCGGCGCGCTGCTCTTCACCTCGCCGCTGATGGTCTGCGCCCTGTCGGGGCCGCTGCTAGGCGAGCATGTGGGCTGGCGCCGCTGGCTGGCGATCGGCGCCGGCTTTATCGGCATCCTGGTCATCATCCGTCCCGGCACCGAGGCCTTCCATCCGGCGGCGCTGCTCAGCCTCATGGCGGCCTTCTTTGCGGCGCTGTTCTCGATCGTCACCCGCAAGCTGGCCGGGGTCGATGGTGCCATGACCCAGCAGATCTATGCCGGCGGCATCGCCCTGCTCGTCATCACCCCCTTCGCCTTCACCGACTGGGCCTGGCCCAGCCAGCCCATCTCCTGGGTGGCCTTTTTCACCCTGGGCACGGCCGGGGTGCTTGGTCATATGCTGATCTCGGTCGCACATCGCTTTGCCACCCCGGCAACGCTGGCCCCGTTCAACTATCTCCAGCTGATCTACCTGGCCCTGGCCAGCTGGGTGGTCTTCAGCCAGCCGCCCGACAGCTGGTTCTTTCTGGGGGCCTCCATCATCATCGCCAGTGGCCTCTATATCTGGCTGCGCGAGCGCGCCCTCAACAAGCGGACTGTCTCGGTCGCCGCCATTGTCGATTAGGGCTCGTCGATTTCCTTGATCGGCGCCCTCTCGTCGGCCTGGCCCTGGGTAATCAGTCGGGCGCTGCGCTGGCCGGTGAGATAGATCCACAGCCAGCTCATGGTGATGATGATGCGCGTGCGCGTCTCGACCAGGAAATAGATATGGGCAAAGCCCCAGACCCACCAGGCCAGCCAACCCTTGAGCTTGATCCAGCCGAAATCGATCACCGCCGAACTCTTGCCGATGGTCGCCAGGTCCCCGGCATGCTTGTAGGCAAAGGGCAGGGGGGTGGTGTCGCCGACGAGGCGCTGGCGGATCACCCGCGCCACGTGTTCGCCTTCCTGCTTGGCCGCCGGGGCAATGCCGGGCACCGGCTTGCCATTCTCCCGCATCAGGCTGGCGACGTCGCCAATGACGTAGATGCCGGGAAGGCCCGGCACCGACAGGTCCGGCGCGACCTTGACCCTGCCGGCCTTGTCGCCGTCGATACCCAGCCATTTGGCGACCGGTGAGGCCGCCACGCCGGCAGCCCAGATGATGGTTTTGGTGTCGAGCCGCTTGTCGCCAAAGCTGACGCCATCGGCATCGATGCCTGAGACCATCTGGCCGAGCTCGACCTCGACGCCCATGTCGCGCAGCGCTTTGAGCGTATAGTCGGACAGTTCGGGATCGAAATTGCTCAGCACCCGGTCGATCCCCTCGATGATCACCACGCGCAGGTCGGCGGCGGTGATGGAGTGGAATTCGCCCTTGATGCTGGCGCGGCCCAGCTCGATGATCGATCCGGCCAGTTCGACCCCGGTTGGCCCGGCGCCGATAATGGCAAAGGTCAGCAGGGCCCGGCGTCGTTCCGGGGCGGTCTCGCGTTCGGCTGCTTCGAGCGCCAGCAGCAGCTTGCGCCTTATGGCGGTAGCGTCTTCCAGCGTCTTGAGCCCCGGCGCGAAGGCTTCCCATTGATCATTGCCGAAATAGGCATGGTGGGCGCCGGTGGCCAGGATCAGCGTGTCAAAACGCTCGCGGCTGCCATCCTCCAGCAGCACGGCGCGTCCCGCGGTATCAACGCCGGTCACCGTAGCCATCAGCACCCGTGCATTCTGCTGCCGGCGCAGCAGGTGGCGGATCGGCCAGGCGATTTCCGACGGGCTCAATGCCGCGGTCGCCACCTGGTAGAGCAGCGGCTGGAACAGGTGATGATTGCGCCGGTCGATCAGCACGACCTCGACATCGGCATGGTTGAGGGCCTTGGCCGCTGCCAGCCCGCCAAAGCCGCCGCCTACGATCACCACGCGATGCCGTTGCCTGTTCATGCAAACCTCCGTCAACCCTGCCCGGGGTGAGCAGGTCATGGGAGGCAACGCCCCCGGCGGCCTGATGGCTCCCCGTTCAGGCCAGCCGACCGCGCCAGCGTTCAGCATAGGCAGCCAAGTCGGGATGGTCCAGCGGCGCCACGGTGGTGCCGGCAGGCGTGCCCGCCGTGCCGCCAAACAGCATGCTGGCGCCCAGACTCGTGCCGGTGGCGTCGCCCGAGGTCCGTACCGGCACCCCGGTCAGCCGCGCCAGGGCCGCCGCGAAGAGGCCGTTGCGCGCCAGCGGCCCCTCGATGATGATCTGCTGGCCCAGGCCGCAGAGGCCGAGGCAGGCTTGCGTCACCAGCGCCAGATAGAGCGATACGGCAGCCGTGCGCTGGCCGGGGCTGAGCGCGTCGGCATCGCCGGTCCAGCAGCCGACATGGCCGGGGAAGGGGCCGACCCCCGGCATGAAACTGGGCAAAGCCTGCACGTCGCCGGCAATCACTGCATGCACATCCGCCTCGCTTGGCGTCACGGCTCCCGGCGCCAGCATGTCGAATTCGCGTCCGGCCATGAAGCGCGCCGTCGGCACCGGCCTGCCATGCGCGTCGACATTGGCGAGGCTGTCGCGTGCCGGATCGAGCCGGCTGGTATTCCCGCCCACGGTCATGGCGATGGCCCAGGTCCCGGTCGAGAGGATGGTGAAGGGCTCGGCATGGGCGCCCAGATGCGGCAGCAGCGAGGCATTGGAATCGTGGATGCCGCAGGTCACCGGCGTCTCGGCGCGCAACCCGGTCGAACTGGCAATCGCGCCCTTGACCGGGCCCAGCACCGAGGCCGCCGGTTTGATGGACGGGAACAGGTCGCGCCAGCCCTGGGCGGTCACCAGGCTGGAAAAATCCCCCCGCTCGGGCGCCCACAGGTCCGTGTGACAGCCCAGCGAGGTGACTTCGCTGGCCATCACGCCGGTCAGCCGCCAGGCCCAGTATTGCGGATAGGTCAGGATGGCGGTGACGGTGGCAAAGGCGTCGGCAAAGTGCTGGCGCTGCCAGAACAGCTGCGCCCCGATATTGAGGCCATTGGGCAGGCGTGGCGACAGCGTCTCGGCAAAGTCCGGCCGCACCGCGCCATAGGCTGCCGCTTCCGTCTCGGGCCCGGCAAACTCATAGTCCAGCACCGGCAGCGCCAGTGCCTCGCCGGCCAGCAGCGCCGCGGTGGCGCCATGGGTGGTGATGGAAATCCCGTCCACCCCATGCTCGACCTGCAGGGCGCTCAGGCTCTCCAGCATGAACGCCCACAGCCGCTCCACATCGGCATGCGGATAGGGCCCGTCCTGCCGGACACTATTGGGCGTGCTACGCGCCGCCAGTTGCTGGCGGGTATGGGCATCGATCAACACCACCTTGGCATTGGTCTTGCCGATATCGATGACGGCGATGAAGCGGGGCAGGGGCATGGCGGGCACTCGGGACGCAACTGCCGTGGCCATACGGGAATTTGCGGGCAAAGGCTATTGCTGACATGTTAGTGTGCGCGCGCAACCCCGCCCTGTCCCCAGCGACTGGCCAATTGGCCCGTTCTGCGCTATGTGCCGCCCCCATGATCGACCTTGCCCGCGCCCGCCGCTTCAGCATTGCCCCCATGATGGACTGGACAGACCGCCACTGCCGGTTCCTCCATCGCCTGCTGACGCGCGACAGCCTGCTGTTCACCGAAATGGTCACCAGCGCCGCCATCATGCATGGCGACGTCGACCGGCACCTGCGCTTCGATCCGGTCGAGCAGCCCGTGGCGCTGCAGCTGGGCGGCTCCGATCCCGCCGAGCTGGCGGCCGCGACGCGCATCGGTCATGACTATGGCTATGCCGAGATCAACCTCAATGTCGGTTGCCCCTCCGATCGCGTGCAGTCGGGCCGCTTTGGCGCCTGCCTGATGGCCGAGCCGGCTTTGGTCGCCGATTGCGTGCGCGCCATGCGCAGCGCCACCGATCGGCCCGTGACGGTCAAATGCCGCATCGGCATCGATGATCAGGATATCGAAACCGGGCTCGACCGCTTTGCCGATGCCATGGTCGAAGCCGGCGTCGACGCGCTCTATGTCCATGCTCGCAAGGCCTGGCTGCAGGGCCTGAGCCCCAAGGAAAACCGCACCATCCCGCCGATCGACTATGATCGGGTCTATCGCCTGCGCGCCCGCCTGGCGCCGCTGCCGGTCTTCATCAATGGCGGCATCGACACCCTGGAGCTCGCCGAAGCCCAGCTCGCTTATACCGATGGGGTCATGCTCGGCCGCGCTGCCTATCACAATCCCATGCTGCTGGCCCAGGTCGACCGCCGCTTCTTTGGCGCCACCACGCCGGACGTGACGCTGGAATCGGTGATGCACGCCATGGTTGCCTATGCCGATCGCGAGATCGCCGCCGGCGCCCGCATCAACAATATCACCCGCCACATGCTCGGCCTCGCCGCCGGCCTGCCGGGCGCCCGCCACTTCCGCCAGATCATGAGCGTCGATGCCTGCAAGCCGGGCGCCGACAGTTCGGTCCTGCTGCGCGCCCTCGACGCCGTCATGCGCCAGCCGCTCGACCAGGCCAGCTGAGCCTAGTCTTCCAGCTCCAGCGCGTTCTGCGTCACGCTGTAGCGGCTGAGGGTTTCGAGGAAGGTCATGCCCAGGAGGCTGGTTTCCAGCGCCCCGGCCTCTGCGACAAAGGCCACGATGCCCTGCCGCGCAATACCGCCTACCTCGAGCTGATCGAGTCGCACCCGTGCCGCCCTGCCGGTGCCATTGGCCGTCGACACGGCGATGGAAAAGCGCAGATTGTCGGTATCGATCCCCGCTGCCTCGGCATCGGCGATGGTCAGCACCACAGCGCTGGCGCCGGTGTCAAAGATCATCGGGGTCGTATGGTCATTGACCGTGGCATTGATCTCGAAATGCCCGCCCATGCCGCGCCGGAAGGTCGCCGTGCCCTGTTGTGCATTGACCACGGCCACGCCCGGCTGCAATTCCCCCGCCACCCGGCCGGCAATGCCGGTCAGCTCGTCACGATAGGCATAGGTGAGGCCGGCCAGGGCAAAGATGCCGATCCACAGCACCACGCTGGTCAGCAGTTCGCGGGCCGGTCGACGGCGGGTGAACAGGCCCCCGGCAAAGACGATGAGCAGTACCAGCAAGGGCAGCAGCTGCGCCGTTTGCCCCTGTGTGAGCCCGGCCAGGGCGCCCGCATCGGCGCTGATCAGCAAAGCCAGTCCGACCGAAATCAGCAGCGCAATTCCAATGAAGATCATGCTGGCGCGCTTTCCGGTTCTGGCAAACTCATTTCTCCGATAAAGGCATTCCGCGCGGAATTTTCAAGCCTTGCGCCACTACACGAACGCCATCAGGGCCGCCAGCACAGCGATTTCAACCAGGCCGCCAAGGGCGCCGATCAGGTCCCCGCTCTGTCCGCCCACCAGGCGCTTGCACAGGGCCGACCAGCCGGCAGTCACCACCAGGGCGGCCACCAGGGCAAAACCCAGTGCCAGCAGATTGGTTGCCGGTCCGCCCAGCACAAACGCCAGCAGCACGGCAAATACCCCGCCCACGGCAAAGCTGCGGCCGCTGACCGCCCCGGCCGCCGCCGATATGCCATCGGGCCGCGCCGCGGGCAGGGCCACCGCCAGCCACAGCGCGCCAGACCGCCCGACAATGCTGGCCGCCAGCCAGATCGCCCCGGCCGCCAGCGGGCTGATCGCCGCCACCGCGCCCAGCCCGGTCACCCGGAGCAGGATGAAGAGGCACAGCGCTGCCACCCCATAGGTGCCGTGTCGGCTATCCTTCATGATCTCGAGCCGGCGTGCCGGAGTGTGGCCGCCGAACAGCCCGTCCGCCGCGTCGGCCAGCGCGTCTTCGGCCATGGCGCCGCTCACCAGCACCATGGCGGCCACGGCCACTGCAGCCACGAAATAGGCGGGCAGGCCAAGCAGGCTCCCCCCGACCAGCAGCAAAGCCGGGCCCAGACCGATCACCAGACTGGCCAGTGGCAGCGCCATCGCAATGCGGTTGAGGTCGGGCTTCTGGTGCGGACGGTCACCGGTCGGCAGGCGGGAAAAGAACCGCAGCGCCATGACCAGATCGTTGACCAGCCCCACGCCGCCGGGTGGGGCGTCCGGGCGGCTGGGCGCGATGTCCTCAGGCGCAATCGCATCGTTTTGTGGCACTTGGGTCAATTGCATTCGGCCCTGTTCTAGGCAACAACATGCCTCCTTCCTACCACAGCATTCCGGACTCACCATGCCCTCGCTCAACCCCGCCTATGCCGACGTTCTGGAGCTTTTGACCATCGTTCCCGATGGTGACGAGACCGCCGTGGCAGCCGTCCGGGCCCGCGACTCGCAACTGACCAAGCCGCCCGGTTCGCTGGGGGCGCTCGAGGGTCTGGTCGAGTTCCTGGCACGCTGGCAGGGTCGGGCCCAGCCGCGGCTGGACAATCCCATGGTCACCATCTTTGCCGGCAATCATGGTGTGACCGACCAGGGCGTGTCAGCCTTCCCGCGCGAGGTCACCGCCCAGATGGTGGCCAACTTCACCAATGGCGGCGCCGCTATTTCCCAGATCTGTGCCCTGCACGAGATCAATCTGCGCGTGTTCGAACTGGCGCTCGAACTGCCCACCGGCGACATTACCCTCATGCCGGCGCTGGACGACAAGATGTGCGCGGCCACCATCGCCTATGGCATGGAAGCCATTGCCGGCAAGCCGGACCTGATCTGCATCGGCGAAATGGGCATCGGCAATACCACGGTCGCCGCGGCCATCTATGCCGCGCTCTATGGCGGCACCGGCGCCGACTGGGTTGGCCGCGGCACCGGCGTCGATGATGCCGGGCTCACGCGCAAGGCCGACGCCGTCGATCGCGCTTTGGCCCGTCATGCCGGCGAACTCGACCACCCGCTGGCCATCCTCGCCCGCGTCGGTGGCCGCGAGATCGCCGCCATGCTCGGCGCCCTGCTGGCCGCCCGCCACCAGAAGGTACCCGTCATCATCGATGGCTTCGTGGCCACCTCGGCCGCGGCCATCGCCCATGCGGTGAACCCGGCAGCCATCGACCATTGCCTCTTTGCCCACACCTCGGCCGAATCCGGCCATGCCCGGGCCTTGGCCGCCATGGGGCAGAAGGGCCTGCTCGATCTGGGCATGCGCCTGGGTGAGGGCAGTGGTGCGGCTTTGGCCGCCGTGCTGGCCAAAACGGCGCTGCACCTGCACGCCAACATGGCCACCTTTGCCGCTGCCGGCGTCAGCGGCAGCGAGGTCTAGCCGGGATTGGGGGCCATGACCCGGTCCATTTCGCGGACCAGTCTGGCTTCCACCTTGCCCGCACTCGCCATCGCGGTCAAAATCTCGATGGCCTGGACATGGCTCTTGGCTTCCTTGTAGCTGCGTCGCTCGATCAGTGCGGCATAGACGTCGCTGACCGTGATGATCCGCGTCATCTCATCAATGTCGGCGGCGACGATCCTGTCGGGATAGCCGCTGCCATCGAGATATTCGTGGTGGTGCCGCACGGCATTGAGAATGTCGCGCTCCATGGTGCTGTGCGCCACCAGATAGTCGAAGCCCGCGCGCGGATGGCCGCGGATCATGTCGGTTTCCCGCAGTGTCAGGGCGCCGGGTTTGTCGAGGACGGCGGCCGGGACGGTGGATTTGCCGATGTCGTGCAGCAGTCCGGCCACGGTCACCCGCACAACGTCATTGCGCGACATCTTGGTCTTGGTGGCAAAGGCCGAGGCAACGCCGGTCACCAGCATGCAGTGCTGGTAGGTGCCGTCGTGGTGATCGCGCACCGCTGCCATCCAGTCGGTGACGCTGGTAACGCAGACCGAGTCGGCGATCTGCTCGCAGGCAGTGATCACCCCGGCCTTGTCCAGCCTGCCATTGCTGCTCATGGCGGCAAAGCTGTCGCCAAGTGCCAATACGCCGGTGCTGATCGATCGCCGTTGGGCGGTCGTGGCGCTGTCGCCTGGCCTCGCGCTGCCCGAGGCGGCGTTGCCAAAGTGAAATTGCAGCGCTGCCCGCATATCGGCCACACTGGCCTGCCGAGGCAGCAACTGGTTGGCACCCAGCACATTCGCGTGCACGCGGGTCACCCGATTGTCGGTATCCACCAGGAAGATCCGGCAGCCGGTGCCGCGCGCCACCAGCGCCGACTTGAGCCGGCGGACATTGTCGACCCGGCGCAGATCGACGTCGAAAACCATACAGGGATCGCTGTCCAGATGCTGCGCCGACAGCTCATCAAGCAGCACCGGTTCGGCACCCAGATCCCTGGCTGTGCTGCCGGTGGTGACTGTCGCATGGTCGATGACAAGCAGCACCGCGCGATTTGATCTGTTTGGCACACCATTCTCCCTGCGCTGCCCGAACTATGACAGGGGAAGGTTGATGTCCGGCTAATAAAATTCCACAGAAGTATTTATAGATTGAAGCTGCCTCAGCCGGCGGCAGAGTAGATCTCGAGCCGGTTGCGCTTTTCCACCACCGGCGCCAGCGCGTCCATCACCCGGGCGCGGGGGAAGGTGGCGATGACTTCGGTGCCAAAGCGCAGCTTGCTGAACAGATCGAACCGGCCCTGATGCAGCTCCATGATCTTTTGCACGATGGGCAGGCCGAGACCGGCGCCCTGTTCTGCGGTCTTCTGCGCCAGCGAGCCCTGTCCGAAGGAACTCAGCACGGTCTCGATCTCGTCCTCGGGAATGCCCGGGCCATTGTCCTTGACCGACACCATCTGCCCGCCATCGCC
Organism: Devosia sp. MDV22-iso42; assembly: GCF_058629155.1. Taxonomy (NCBI): domain Bacteria; kingdom Pseudomonadati; phylum Pseudomonadota; class Alphaproteobacteria; order Hyphomicrobiales; family Devosiaceae; genus Devosia; species Devosia sp. MDV22-iso42. The sequence goes on along the minus strand of NZ_JBZVWR010000006.1, from coordinate 1,043,884 downwards.
GCTGCGGGCCACCTGCAGGATCACCTTGCCATGCTGGGGCGTGAACTTGATGGCATTGCTGAGCAGGTTCAGCACCACCTGGCGGATGGCGCGCTCATCGCCCCACAGCTTGGGCAGGTTGTCGCCCATGCTGAACACCAGCTCGATCCCCTTGGACTTGGCGCGCAGCTCCATCATCCGGCGGCAATCGGCAGCGATATCGACCAGCGACACCACTTCTTCATTGAGCTCGTATTTGCCCGCCTCGATGCGGCTGAGGTCGAGCAGTTCGTTGATCAGGTTGAGCAGGTGCTGGCCGCTGCCATGGATGTCGCCGGCATATTCCTTGTATTGCGCTACCTGGTGCGGGCCCAGCAGCTCGGAATGCAGCACTTCGGAAAAGCCGATAATGGCGTTGAGCGGGGTGCGCAGCTCGTGGCTCATGGTGGCCAGAAACTGCGACTTGGCGATATTGGCCTGCTCGGCATGCCGACGGGCCTCGTCCGACATCTGCCGTGCTTCTTCCAGCTCGCTGATCAGCGCGTCCTTTTCGGCCTGATGGGTGATGGTGTGCAGCTCCGAGGCGTGCAGCTGGCGCGCCAGATAGACGAAGAACACTTCGCCGCACAGCGCCACCGCGGCCAGGGTATAGTTGAGCGTGCCGCCCAGCATGATCAGGTTGGCCGACACCGTTATCGTCACCGGCAGCGTGCTCATCAGCGTGGCGGGGGGCAGGGTGCGGGTGGCGATGGCATTGGCGGCAATGGCCACCAGCACCATGGCGAACATGACCGGGGTCAGCGTATTGGGGTCGGCCACCAGGGTAAACAGCGCCAGCAGCGACCAGGCCAGCCCCAGCAGGGTCTCCCCGGCGACAAAGGTGGTGGTCCATTCGGCGGCATTGAACTTGGTCGCATCGGCCGTCCTGAACCGCTGCGCCATCAGCACCACGATCAGCATGCTCAGCAGCACCAGCCCGGCCCAGAGCGCGGCGAACAGCGTTGGCACCCAGAAGCTGGCGACAAAGGCCAGGATGCCCACCAGCGCCGCCATGGGCAGCGCCGCACCACGCCGGGACTCGGCATAGTCATGCATCAGTTCGAAGTCGAAGGAGGAGCGGGTGCCCGAGCTCGAGGTCAGGCGCTGGCGGGCGTCGAGCACCGTGCGCTGCGCCGCGCGCTTGCTGTCACGGCCCATTTGCGAACGGACATCGTCGATGACAGCCGACTGGGGCGACATGGGTACTCGTCACTCGTTACGCGTTACTAAAACGGCGCATCCACCACGCCGCACTACTCTTGGCGAAACTCTAGGCAGCGCGTAGTTAACGTCTGGTGAAACCCGATGGGGCCAGATGTATCGATCCACCGTCTTTTTTGGCCGACGCGGCACAATCCTCGCCATTCTGGTGCTGGCCGCCGTGGCACTGGTCGCCAGCTGGCTCGATACCCCGCTCCCGCCCATCGCCGGTTCAGGGCGGGCCAGCGATGGCGACAGCTTCCGTCTGGGCGAGGATCGGGTGCGCCTGCTTGGCCTTGATGCCCCCGAACTGGCCCAGGATTGCGCCGGCGCCGATGGCGCCCGCTGGCCGTGTGGCCGTGTGGCGCGCGACCGGATGGCCGGTCTGCTGGCTAGCGGCGCCCTCGATTGCCGGCCCGAAGGCCGCGACCGCTATGATCGTCTGCTGGCCCACTGCGCCGTCGATGGCATGGATCTGGGCGCAACCCTGGTGGCCGAGGGACTGGCCGTTTCCGCCGGCGACTACTGGGACGAACAGAATGCCGCGCGCAGCGCCCGCCGCGGCATCTGGGCCGGCGGCTTCGATACCCCCGCCGACTGGCGCATCGACCACCCGCGCGGCAACGGCCTTCTGGGTTGGTTCGGACTCTAGGTTACCTTTGTGTTAAAGGCGGCATTCAACTTGCATCGCGCAAGATTATTGCTAATACAGGGCAAACGTGGCACCTATTCGACGATATTTAGAGCAAAATACACCATTCTTGGAAAACTGATTTCGCAGGGGGCGATATGGCTTTGGACAAGATCGACCGGAAAATCCTCACGCTGCTGCAAAAGGATGCGACCATGCCGGTCGCCGAGATCGGCCGCAAGGTCGGCCTGTCTACCACGCCATGCTGGCGTCGAATTCAGAAGATGGAAGAAGACGGCGTGATCCAGCGCCGCGTCGCCGTGCTCGACCCGGTCAAGGTCAATGTCGGGGTCACCGTCTTCGTTTCCGTCAAGACCAACGAACACAATGACGTCTGGATGCGCAAGTTTGCCGGCGTCATCGAGGAATTCCCCGAAGTCGTGGAATTCTACCGCATGAGCGGCGATGTCGACTACCTGATGCGCGTCGTCGTGCCCGATATCGGCGCCTATGACAGCTTCTACAAGCGCCTGATCGGCAAGATCAATCTGACCGATGTCAGCTCAGCCTTTGCCATGGGCCAGATCAAGTATACCACGGCGCTGCCGCTCGACTTCGCTCTCGTGGTGGACGACGACAAGTGAGCGGGCTGGTCGGCTTTGAACATATCGGCATGACCTCAGGCGATCTCGATCGCACCATCGCCTTCTATTGCGACCTGCTGGGCCTGCGCCTGGCCCTGCGCAAGCCCGGCCTGGCCTTTCTCGATGCCGGCGGCGGCATGCTGGAAGTGTTCGGCCCGCCCGAAGGCGCCACCACCGCCCGCGACGTGCCGCCAGGCGAGGCCGGGATGCGCCACCTGACCTTGGCCTTTGCCGATGTCGACGCCATCTTCGCCCAGCTCGAGGCGGCCGGCGTGCCCATCGTCGAGCGGCCCCGCAATGCCCACAATACCGAAATGATCAAACGCGTCGCCTTCGTCCGCGATCCTGACGGCATCATCGTCGAACTGATCGAACGCGCGCCGGGGCGTTAGGCCAGGTCGTCCAGCGCCGCCAGGGCGTCACCCAGCGTTGCCATCATGTCGTGCTTTTCCCTGCCGCTGCCCACCAGCAGCAGCCGCTGCACGCTGTGGTGGTTGTAGAGACTGACCATGAAGTCCTCGACGCTGAGCCCGCCATAGTCCGCAATCGGCACCGTCACCGCTTCGAGCACCAGCTGTGGCCCGCCCACCCGCTGGGAGCAGAGGTCCAACACTAGCTTGAGCGCGGGCGACGCTGCCGCCAGCGCGGCACGAAACTCCAGTACATCATCACCCAGCCCACCGGCCGCGAAGCGTCGATCGACCTGGGCGTCGATCAGCAGCGCGGCCAGCAGTGCCTTGCGGCGCGACAGCGGCGCACTTTGCGCCGCCACTACCGCATCGGCCAGATAGGCGCGATGAAAGGCCAGGTCGGTCAAGATCAGCCAAGGTGCTTGCGGAAGAAGTCCAGCGTCCGCGCCGAGGCCTTGGTGCAGGCTTCAAGGTTGAAATTGGCCGGCCGGTCGCTGTTGCAGAAGCCGTGCCCGGCCGCATAGACGTGGATCGGCACCTCCGGGTGCCGCGCCTTGAGCGCCTCGATCTGCTCGAGCGGGATGCCGCTATCCTGGTCGCCGTAATGCATTTCTAGCGGGATCGTGGGGTCGAGCTCGATATAATTGGGGATCCCGCCGCCATAATAGCCCGAGGCCGCGCTCAGCCCCAGCCCGGCATGGGCCGCCCGCCAGGTCGTCGTGCCGCCAAAGCAATAGCCGGTAATGCCGACCTTGCCGGCTTCCGCCGCCGCCTTGACCGCAGCTTCCACGTCCAGCAGCGCGGCGGCCGGGTCGAACTTCTTCATCAACTCGCCGATGACAACAAACTGCTCGGGGCCGTAATTGTCGCTCTCATAGCCAAATTCGATGCGGTCGAACATGGCCGGCGCCACCGCCAGAAAGCCATGCTCGGCAAAGCGGTCGACCACGCTGCGCACCCAGTGATTGAGCCCCCAGACCTCCTGGATCACCACCACGCCGCCGCGCGGCTTGCCTTCGGGCACGGCGCGATAGGCGTTCAGCGTAAATCCGTCGCTGGCGGTGAGTGTCGTGCGATCGCCCATGCTGGTCTCCAGTCGTCTTTATATAGGTTGGTGTCGGCCACTAGCCGCCCGTGACACTCATGTGTCGGTCGACCGCCGGGGCGGTCCGGCTGCGGTCGAGCACGAAGTCGTGCCCCTTGGGCTTGAGCAGCATGGCCTGGTCCAGCGCCGCGTCGAGGGCAGCCGCCCCGCCATCGCGCAGCGCATCGCGCAGGTTGACCTGATCGTCCTGCCCCAGGCACATGAACAGCTGGCCGGTCGCCGTCAGGCGCACGCGGTTGCAGCTCTCGCAGAAATTGTGGCTCATCGGCGTGATAAAGCCCAGCACGCCGCCGGTCTCGGCCACATGCACATAGCGCGCCGGTCCGCCGGTCTTCTTGTCGAGCTTTTGCAGCGTATAGCGGCGCGCCAACTGGTCATGCAGTTCGCGCAGGGGCAGATAGCTGTCGACCCGGTCGATCCCGACTTCGCCCAGCGGCATGCCCTCGATCAGCGTCAGGCCCATGTCGCGGCCATGTGCCCAGGCCATCATCGGCTCGATTTCGTCGTCATTGACCCCGGCCATCGCCACCATATTGATCTTGATGGCCAGGCCCTCTGCCTGCGCCGCCGCGATCCCGGCCAGCACATCGCCCAGCCGTCCGCGCCGGGTAATGGCGGTAAAGCGTGCCTCGTCCAGCGTATCGAGCGACACGTTGATCCGCTTGACCCCCGCTTTGGCCAGCCCCGCCGCATGCTTAGCCAGCTGGCTGCCATTGGTGGTCAGCGTCAGTTCGTCCAGGCCCTGGCCGATGCGGCTGCCCAGCGTGCGCACCAGGTCCATGATGTCGCGCCGCACCAGCGGTTCGCCGCCAGTCAGCCGGATGCGGGTCGCGCCGCGATCGATGAAGGCGCCGGCAATGGTCTCGATTTCCTCAAAGCTGAGCACCTCCCGCTTGGGCAGGAAGGTCATGTCCTCGGCCATGCAGTAGACGCAGCGGAAGTCGCAGCGATCCGTCACCGAAATGCGCAGATAGGAAATGTGCCGCCCATAGCGGTCGATAAGCGGACGGGCGGGGGGCAGGGAGCTGGTCATGCCAGCAGACTAGTCGCCCGGGCGCGATTTTCAAAGCCACGCCGCAACAAAAAGGGCCGCCTCGCGGCGACCCTTTGCTATTGAATGGCTGTTGGCAGCGACGATCAGTGATTGACCACGATCTGTGCACCAACGGCGACGCGCTCATACAGATCGGCCACGTCTTCATTGGTGAGGCGGATGCAGCCCGACGAAACGGCCAGGCCGATCGAGCGGGGCTCGGACGTGCCGTGCACGCGGTAGAGGGTCGAGCCGATATAGAGCGCGCGTGCGCCCAGCGGATTGTCCGGCCCACCCGGCATATAGGCGGGCAGGTCGGGAACCCGCTTGCGCATCTGCGGCGGTGGGGTCCAGCCTGGCCATTCGGCCTTGCGGGTAATGCGGTGCGTACCCGACCAGGTGAAGCCGTCGCGGCCGACGCCGACGCCGTACTTCATCGCCTTGCCGTCTTCCATGACCAGGTAGAGGCGGCGTTCGCCGGTCTCGATGACGATGGTACCGGGCTTGTAGTTTGAGCTGTAGTCCACGATTTCCTTGCGGATCACGCTGCCGCTGCGGGCTGGCTTCTGCAGCGTCGACGCTTCTACCCAGGTGGCCGTGTCCGGATCATAGGCGATCGCGGCCATGCTGGGCGCCACGGTGGCGGCCGATAGAACGAGCGACAGCACGATCACCATCGCAGACTTGAACTTGATCATCTTATAGACTTGGCCTCTGCAAGTAACAACGAACCGTCGATTCGCGCGTCAACAATCGTCGTTGCTTACGCGCTTTGAACTTCAGCGAAAAGAGGTTTGCACCGCAATTCCGCCGCACTTGCCCCAGCATGGCAAAATTGTGTTGCCAGGTGGTTACAGTTTTCATTCACCAACTCGTGATCGTGTTGGCCAACGCCCATTGACTCCCGCGATACGCCCTGCAATGGCAGCCTCTCGGCAGGAGAGGCGTGATGAATATCGAGCAACTCAAGCGGCAGGCGGCCGCCATGGCGCTGACCCAGGTTCGTCCCGGCATGCGCCTGGGCCTGGGCACCGGCTCGACGGCGCGGCACTTCGTCGAGCTGCTGGGCGAGCAGGTCGCGGCCGGCTTCGATTGCATCTGCGTTCCCACCTCCGAGGCGACCGCGCAGCAGGCCGCTGCGCTCAGTATTCCCCTCTCCGATCTCGACACGCTCGACCGGCTCGACATCACCATTGATGGCGCCGACGAGATCGACACCCACCTCAATCTCATCAAAGGTGGCGGTGGCGCGCTACTGCGCGAGAAGATCGTCGCCGCGGCCTCCGACGCCATGATCGTCATTGCCGACCACACCAAGCTGGTCGAGATGTTGGGGCGTTTCCCGCTGCCCATCGAGGTCAATCGCTTTGGCCTGGGCGCCACGCGCCGCGCCGTGGCGGCGGTCTGCGCCGCCCATGGCTGCACCGGCGACCTGCGCCTGCGCCAGGCCGCCTCGGGCGACAGCTTCGTCACCGATGGCGGTCATCTCATTCTCGATGCATTTTTTGGCCGCATTTCGCAGCCAGAAGCGCTATCGACCGACTTGCTTGATATTGCCGGTGTCGTGCAGCACGGGCTGTTCCTGAAAATGTGCAAGACGGCTTATGTGGCGGCTCCCGATGGCGTAAGAACGCTCACGAGCGGCAATTGACAATGGTAATCGACAAGATGGGTGGTTTGACAATGACCGGTGTAATGATGCGCCTCAAGGCGCTGGTGGCAGTAACGGCGAGCGTTGCCCTGATGACGCTGTCTGGCGCCGCCACTGCCCAGGAACTGCCGCCCGAGCAGCTGGCTCTGGCCCGTCAATATATCGATCTGACCGACCGGGCCTCGATCTTCGAGATCACCATGGTCGAGATCGGCATCGGCACCATGCGCCAGATCGTCCAGCAGAACCCCGAACTGACCGAAGAGGCCGATGCGACGGTTGGCGCGGTGCTCGAGGAATTCCGCGGCCGCAAGGGTGAACTGCTCGACCAGTTTGCCCGCGTCTATGCCGCCCGCTTCACCATCGAGGAACTGCAGCAGATCGTCACCTTCTACAGCTCCCCAACCGGGCAGAAGCTGGCCCAGGCCAATACCGAGGTGAATTCCGAGCTGCAGACCGTCATGCAGGTTTTCACCAATAATGTGCGCCCTGAATTTTTCGCCAAGGTGCGGGCCAATCTGCGCGCCAAGGGCATCGAGCTCTAGCCATTCCTGGCGCCCCGCATCACCGACCCCGCCTTGTGCGGGGTCTTTTTTTGTGCGATGCGCGACCTATATTCATCGTTGGTTGCCGATGTAACTTCGGCCCCTGGAGCCTCCCATGAGCAATTCTTACGATCTGGTCGTCATCGGCGCAGGCTCGGGCGGCGTGCGGGCGGCGCGCATGGCCGCCACCTATGGCGCAAAAGTCGCCATTGTCGAGGAATTCCGTGTCGGCGGCACCTGCGTCATCCGCGGCTGCGTCCCCAAGAAGCTTTACGTCTATGCCAGTCGCTTCCACGATCTGTTTGACGTCGCCGCCAGCTTTGGCTGGCAGGTCGATGCCAGTTTCGACTGGCCCACTCTGGTGGCCAACAAGGAAAAGGAAATCACCCGGCTCGAGACGGCCTATGTAGCCAATCTGGAAAAGCCCGGCGTCGAGATCATCCGTGATCGTGCCGTGGTCGCCGGCCCCAACAGTGTCCGCCTGCTCGGCCAGGGTCGCGACCTGAGCGCAAAATACATCCTCGTCGCCACCGGCGGTCGTCCCTTCATTCCGGCCATTCCCGGCGCCGAGCTGGGCATCACCTCCAACGAGGCCTTCGACCTGCCCACATTGCCCCATTCCATCCTCATCGAGGGCGGCGGCTATATCGCGGTGGAGTTTGCCACCATCTTTGCCGGGCTGGGCGTACACACCACCATCGTCTATCGCGGCGATTGCCTGCTGCGCGGCTTTGACGACGACATGCGCAAGGGCCTCGAAGCCGGTCTCATCGATCGCGGCATCAAGCTGATCTATCAAAAGACCATTACGGCCCTCGCTCGCGATGGCAGCGATATCGCCGCCACCTTCAGCGATGGCGTCACCGCGCCCTATGGCGCCGTGATGTTTGCCACCGGCCGCTCGGCCAATGTCGAGGGGCTTGGTCTGGAGGCGGCCGGGGTACGGCTGCAGGCCAATGGCACGGTGGCCGTCGACGCCTTTTCCCAGACCTCGGTGCCCTCGATCTACGCCGTGGGCGACGTCACCGGCCGCGCCGCTTTGACCCCGGTGGCCATTCGCGAAGGCTGGTATTTCGCCGAGACCGTGTTCAACAACAATCCTCTGGCGGTCGATCATTCGGAAATCCCCACCGCCGTCTTCGCCGAGCCCGAAATCGGCGTCATCGGCCTGACCGAGCCCGAGGCCGCCATGCTGGAGGACATCGACGTCTATGTCTCCCGCTTCCGCCCGATGATGAACACGCTGTCCAGCCGCACCGGCCGCATGGTGCTCAAGCTCATCACCCGCAAGGACGGTGGCAAGGTCCTGGGCGTCCATATCCTCGGGCCCGGCGCCGCCGAAATGATCCAGCTCGTCGCCATCGCCACGGGCATGGGCGCCACCAAGGCCGACTTCGACCGCACCATCGCCTTGCATCCTTCCGCTGCCGAGGAACTGGTGACCTTCAAGGCCCCGAGCTACACCTATCGCGACGGCAAGAAGATCGGCGGCTAGCGCACCACTCTTTCCTCCCCCGCCTGCGGGGGAGGGGACCGCCGAAAGGCGGTGGAGGGGGGAGCCGCTTGCACCATGGTGCTGATGACCGCCTAACCACCATTCTCCCGAGCGCGTTGCTCCCCTCTCCACCACGCTGCGCGTGGTCCCCTCTCCCGTGAACGGGAGAGGAAGCGGCGGCCCGGCACACCCGATTATCCTTGTCCCCCGCCGCCAGCCTTGGTATTCCGCCCGCAGCACTCCTAAACCGTGGCAGCGAGACCCGATATGACCACCTGGACCCCCGATAGCTGGCGCTCAAAGCCGATTTCCCAGGTCCCGGCCTATCCCGATCAGGCGGCCGTGGTCGAGGCCGAGCGTCAGCTCGCCACCTTCCCGCCGCTGGTCTTTGCCGGCGAGGCCCGTGATCTCAAGGCCCGTCTCGCGGCGGTGTCGCGCGGCGAGGCCTTCCTGCTGCAGGGCGGCGATTGCGCCGAGAGCTTTGCCGAACACGGCGCCGACCACATCCGCGACTTCTTCCGCGTCTTCCTGCAGATGGCCGTCGTGCTGACCCATGGCGCATCCAAGCCCGTGGTCAAGGTCGGCCGCGTTGCCGGCCAGTTCGCCAAGCCGCGCTCCGCCGATACCGAAGTTATCGACGGCGTCGAGCTGCCGAGCTACCGCGGCGACATCATCAACGCCATCGACTTCAACGCGGCCTCGCGCATCCCCGATCCCGATCGCATGCTGCAGGCCTATCGCCAGTCGGCGGCTACGCTCAACCTGCTGCGCGCCTTCTCCATGGGCGGCTATGCCGAACTGACCCGCATCCACGAATGGACCGTGGGCTTCATGAAGGGCTCCAACTGGTATCCGCGCTATGAGGAAGTGGCGCGCAAGATCGACGACGCCATCACCTTCATGGGCGCGCTGGGCCTGACCCCGGACAATACCCCCGCCCTCAAGCAAACCAGTTTCTATACCAGCCACGAGGCCCTGCTGCTCGGCTATGAGCAGGCGCTGACCCGTCGCGATTCCATTTCCAATGACTGGTACGCCACCTCCGGCCACATGCTGTGGATCGGCGATCGAACCCGCCAGCCCGACGCCGCCCATGTCGAATATTTTGCCGGCATCAAGAACCCCATCGGCATCAAATGCGGCCCCTCGCTGTCGAGCGACGATCTGCTGCGGCTCCTTGACCGGTTGAACCCCACTGACGAGGCCGGCCGCATCACGCTGATTTCGCGCTATGGCGCCGACAAGATCAGTGACCACCTGCCGCGGCATATCGAGACGGTGAAAAAGGCAGGGCGCACTGTCGTCTGGTGTTCCGATCCCATGCACGGCAATACCATCAAGGCCTCCACCGGCTACAAGACCCGGCCTTTCGACAAGGTCCTGTCGGAGGTCAAGAGCTTCTTCGAGGTGCATCGCGACCTGGGCACCTATGCCGGCGGCGTGCATATCGAGATGACCGGCGACGACGTCACCGAATGCGTCGGTGGCGTTTCCGCGGTGACCGAGGCCTCGCTGTCGGACCGCTACCACACCTATTGCGACCCGCGTCTCAACGCCAGCCAGGCGCTGGAACTGGCCTTCCTCGTCGCCGAAGAAGTCCATGCCCAGAAGCCGCTGCCGCAGAGCGCTGTCGCCGGCAAATAAACCCCGTCGTGGCTGAACGGATCGGCCCGCGCGGCGTTTGAGCAGGAACATGCGGGCCCGGGATTGCTGGTGACCTGCTGTCGTTGAGGCCGAGAGAGCGTGCATGCCCAGATCCCTGTTTCCCGCTTCGACCCCCGAGACTCGGGCGCGCCTCCACCAAGACCCGACCCTCAAGCTGCTCAATGACTATGACTGGGCCGCCAATCCGCTCGGCCCGATCAACACCTGGCCCGAAAGCCTCAAGGGCGCCGTCCGGGTCATGATGGCCGCCTCCACGCCCATGGCCATGCTCATCGGCTGGCAGGGCATCCTGGTCTACAACAACGGCTATGCGCAGTTTTCCGGCAACCGCCACCCGGCGATTTTTGGCATGCCCGCTGTCGAGGCCTGGCCGGAGGCGGCCGAGTTCAATGCCGACAAGGTCGACCGCTGCATGCGCGGTGAGACCGTCACCCTCAAGGATCAGGAACTGGTGCTCGATCGCCACGGCCAGCCCGAGACCAGCTGGCTCGATCTGCATTACAGCCCCGTGCTGGATGAGGACGGCCTGCCCATAGCCGGCATTTGCGTGGTCATCGAAACCACCGACCAGGTCCTGGCCAAGCGGGCCTTGGCGCGCAGTGAGGAACGCCTGTCGCTGGCGCTGAGCGGTTCGGGCCTCGTCGGCACCTGGGATTGGGATGTGCCTGGCGACACCGTCACCGCCGATGACCGCTTTGCCGATCTGTTCAATCTTGATCCGCTCAAGGCCGGCCTCGGCGTGCCGATCAAGGACTTCCTGGCGGCCATCTATCCCGATGACGCCGTGCGCGTCGGCGAGGAGATTGCCGCCTCCATTCGCGAGCGGGCCACCTTCCGCTCGGAATATCGCGTCATGAGCCGCGAAGGCATTGTCCGTTGGGTAGCCGCTTCCGGACGGCCGCGTTTCAACGGCGATGGCGCCATCCAGCGCTTCCCCGGCGTGCTTGTCGATATCACCGACCAGCGCCGCATTACCGAGGCTCTGGCCGAAAGCGAACTGCGCTTCCGCACCCTGGCCGATGCCATGCCGCAAATGGTCTGGTCGACCTTGCCCGATGGCAACCACGACTATTACAATGCCCGCTGGTACGAGTTCACCGGCGTGCCGGTCGGCTCCACCGACGGCGAGAGCTGGAACGGCATGTTCCACCCCGATGACCAGGAGCGCGCCCGTACGGTCTGGAAGCACTCGCTTGAGACGGGGCAACCCTACGAGATCGAGTATCGCCTGCGGCACCATTCGGGCGACTATCGCTGGACGCTCGGCCTGGCCCTGCCCATGCGCGACGCCGCCGGCGCCATTGTGCGCTGGATCGGTACCTGTACCGATATTCACGCCGCCAAGCTGGCCGCTGCCGAGCGCGAACTGGTCTCCCAGGAGCTCAGCCACCGTATCAAGAACATCTTTGCCGTGCTGACCGGCATCGTCGGCCTGTCGGCCCGCAGCCGGCCCGAGCTAAAGCCCTTCGCCGACGAGCTGCGCCAGCGCATCCATGCTTTGGGTGAGGCGCACGATTTCGTCCGCCCGCACAGCAATGACTCCCTGCCGGCCACCAGCCAGACCTCGCTGCGCGCCCTGATCGAGCGGCTGATGCAGCCCTATCAGTCGGCGGAATTTGCCCGCGTGCAGTTTGCCGGCGATGATGCGGTGATTGACGATGGCGCGGCGACGCCACTGGCTTTGCTGTTTCACGAACTGGCCACCAATGCTGCCAAATATGGCGCTCTCTCGTCAGGGACGGGGACCGTCATCCTTACCGGCACCCGCCACGCGGACGGGCGCTACCATCTGGCCTGGAAGGAAGCGGGAGGCCCCATGGTTTCCGGCGGCAAGACCGGCGGCTTCGGCACGCGCGTCATCGAGCTGAGCGTGCAGGGTCAGCTGCGGGGGCAGCTGGAGCGGTTCTGGGATGAGGATGGCTTGCGCGTCGAGATCGACCTGCCGGGCGATGCGCTCACCCGGTCGGCAAAGCTGCAGGGCTAACCCTGCACCATGTCCATGCTGTCGAATTCGCCAAACAGGCGCAGCCGGCGCGGCGGGGCGGCATCGGCGGCGCGGCGGCGGGCCACGATATAGTTGACGGCGTCGCGCAGGTCCTGGTCCGTCACCGGCTTGGGCAGCACGCCGATCGTCCCGGGCACGCCGTCACCCAGCTGCGCGGGATTGGCGGTCATGAACATGACGGTGACGCCATGCGTCTGCGCCAGGATCCGGCCGATCGTGATCCCGGTGGCGCCATCGCGGAGGTTGAGGTCAACCAGGGCCACATCGGCCTGGCTAGCCAGGGCTAGAGCCGAGCGCTGCTCCGCGGCAATCCCCACCGGGATGAAGCCCATTTCCTCGATCACATGTTCGATTTCGGTGGCCACGAAGATCTCGTCCTCGACCACCAATATTCTGCACGTCATGGCATTACTCTTGGTAACTTTTGCATACTGGCTAGGGGCAACTCGTCAGCGCCCACCCGGTTGCGGCCTGGATACGCATTTCCGCAATCGTGATCCAGTCTGTGCTCATTGCCTTACCAAATTGCCAATCCGGTTTTAGCGGCGTGTTAACCCTGATCCTGCATAGCTACTGTCTGTGGCAAGTGACTGTTAGACCGGAGAAAATCATGATGCGCTCCCTCCAAGGCGCCTTTGCAGGCCTGGCCCTGCTGAGTGCGGCACCGGTCCTGGCAGCCGACTATCCGGACATTCGCCCTGCCTATCCGCATGGCTGGCAGAACCCAGACAGTGACCTGCGCTTCGAGTTCGGCACCCGCTACTGGCTGTCCTGGGGCGAGCAGGATGCCGGCTTCACCGCCGTCAGCAATGGCACCACGCTGGGCAATGTCGGCGTCTCCACCCGCGACCAGACCCATATCGGCGAGCTGCACGGCAAGATCGAGGATCTCTCGACCCAGACCTATCTGAGCGGCAAGGCCGGCATCGGCCTGTCCACCAGCGGCACCTATGCCGTCACCCCCTCGGCATCGGGCCCGATTGGCCGCAACTCCGCCATCGGCTATGCCGGCGCCGATTTCGGCTGGCTGCCCGCCGGCGACATGCGCGACGGTGCTGCCTTTGGTGGTTTCATCGGCTACCAGTATTGGAAGGACGCCCCCGATATCGGTACGGGCCAGGTTGGCGCCACCTTTAACGGCGCCGGCACGCCTACTTCCTACACCGCCGCCAAGGACGATTTCGACATCCATGCCCTGCGCCTGGGCGTCAAGGGCCAGGCTGATTTCGACATGTTCGACCTGCAGGGCGAAGTCGCTGCCATCCCCTATGCCCATGTCTCGGGCACCTTGGGCGGCAGCTCTCCGGCCGGCTTCAACTTTCCCGGTTATGGCAATTTCCAGGAGCGCGCCCCCACCACGCTGAGCGGTCGCGGCTATGGCGTCATGGCCGAGGGCCTGGTCGGCTTTCATCCCACCAAGAACCTGACCCTGCGGGTCGGCGGCCGCGCCTGGTATGTCGAGGGCCAGCTGGACGCCAAGTTCACCTCCAACAGCAACGGCGCCAACCTGGCGACCCTGGATCTGCCCAGCAACTTCGCCCGCATCTTCCGCTATGGCGCGCTGTTCGAGGCGACCGGCCGCTTCTAGCCCCAGCCATCGCGCAGCCGGCCTTGCGCGCTTGCCCTGCATGGGGCGAGCGGATAAGTCTTGCTCGCGTTCCGGCAGCTGGTTGTCGCGGCGCCCGAACCCTCTCAGCCAACGGGCAGATTCATCGTGACAGACCGCCTCCGCATTGCGCTCGCCCAGCTCAATCCCAAGGTCGGCGACCTGACGGGCAATCTGGCGCTCGCCCGCGCCGCCCTGGCCGATGCCGTGGCGGCCAAGGCCGACATCCTGATGTTCTCCGAGCTGTTTCTCACCGGCTATTTCCCCGACGACCTGCTGTTCAAGCCCCAGTTCATCCGCGACGCCATGCAGGCTGCGCGCGACCTGGCGGCCGACACCGCTGGCACCGATGTGGTGCTGGTCCTGCCCACGGTCTGGTGGGACAAGGTCGGGCTGCACAATGCGGTCATCGTCGCCGAGCAGGGCGCCATCATCGCCACCCGCTTCAAGCGCGAACTGCCCAATTCCGATGTCTTCTACGAAAAGCGCTATTTCACCGCCGGTCCTCTGGCCACGCCGGTGACGATCAAGGGCGTGCCCGTCGGCATCCCGATCTGCGAGGATATCTGGCACCCCAGCGTCTGCGAGCACCTGGCCATGCGGGGCGCTGAGATCATGCTCTGCCCCAATGGCTCGCCCTACTGGACCAACAAGCAGCATATCCGCAAGGAACTGGTGCGCGCCCGCGTCGCCGAAGACGACGTGCCCATGCTCTATCTCAACCAGGTCGGCGGCCAGGACGAGATCGTCTTTGACGGCGCCTCCTTTGCCATCGAGCCGGGCAATCGACTGGTCTTCCAGGGCAAGTCCTTTGCCACCGATTTCATCGTCTCCGACTGGGTGCGCGGCGACAATGGCTGGACCTGTGCCGATGGCGCGGTGACCGAATTGACCACCACCGACGAAGCCCCCTGGCTGGCCTGCGTGCTGGGCCTGCGCGACTATGTGCGCAAGAACGGCTTCAAGCAGGTCGTGCTTGGCCTTTCGGGCGGCATCGACAGCGCCGTCGTGGCCGCCATGGCGGTCGATGCCCTGGGCGCCGACAATGTCCACGCCATCATGCTGCCCTATCGCTATACGTCTGAGGCCAGCCTCGTCGACGCCAAGGCCTGTGCCGAAAAACTCGGCATCCGCTATGACGTCGTCTCGATCGGCAATCCGGTCGACGATGCGCTGGCCGAACTGGCCCCGATCTTTGACAACCGTCCGGCCGACCTGGCCGAGGAGAATATCCAGTCGCGCATGCGCGGCGTCATGCTGATGGCCGTCTCCAACAAGCTGGGCTCCATGCTGCTGACCACCGGCAACAAGAGCGAAATGGGCGTCGGCTACGCCACCATCTATGGCGACATGAATGGCGGCTATAACCCGCTCAAGGACATGTTCAAGATGGAGGTCTATCGCCTGGCCGCCTGGCGCAACAGCCACGTTCCCGGCGATTGCCACGGTCCGTCCGGGGAGGTCATTCCCCAGGCCATCATCGACAAGGCGCCATCAGCCGAACTGCGCCCCGATCAGAAAGATCAGGACAGCTTGCCGCCTTACCCCGTGCTCGACGCCATCCTCAAGGGCATCGTCGAGGACGAGCTGTCGCTGGCCGAAATAGTCGCCCAGGGCCATGACACCGCTCTGGTTCAGCGCATCGAACGCCTGATCAATATCGCTGAATACAAGCGCCGCCAGTCCGCGCCTGGCCCCAAGCTCACGCCAAAGGCCTTCGGCATGGGGCGCAAATATCCCATCACCAATGGCTACAAGGATCACACCATCGGATGACCATTGTACGCTGGGCGCCGTCCCCCACCGGCCGCATTCACCTCGGCAATGCACGACCGGCTTTGCTCAACTGGTTCTTTGCCAAGCGCAGCGGCGGCAAATATATCCTGCGCATGGATGACACCGATCTGGCGCGCTCGACCCGCGATTTTGCCGACGGCATCGAGGTCGATCTGGCCTGGCTGGGCGTCACCCCCGACCTGCTGGTGCGTCAGTCCGAACGCACCGACCTCTATGACGCCGCCCGCGACCAGCTGATCGCCGACGGCCGCCTTTACCCCTGCTACGAAACTGCCGACGAGCTCGATCGCCGCCGCGCCCGTGCCCGCGCTCTGGGCAAGCCGCCCCTCTATGACCGCGCCGCGCTCAAGCTGACCGAGGAAGATCGCGCGAGGCTCGAGGCCGAGGGCCGCAAGCCGCACTGGCGCTTCAAGCTCGATGGCAGGCCTGTGCAGTTCGAGGACCTGATCAAGGGAAACCAGACGGTCAACACGGCGTCGATGTCCGATCCCGTGCTGATCCGCGAGGATGGCAGCTACCTCTATACGCTGCCCTCGGTGGTCGACGATATCGACCTGGCCATCAGCCACGTCATCCGCGGCGAGGACCACGTCTCCAATACCGGCACGCAGATCGAGATCATCGAAGCCCTGGGCGGCACCGTCCCGACCTTTGCCCATCACAACCTGCTGACCGACGCGCAGGGGCAGGGCTTTTCCAAGCGCCTGGGCAGCCAGTCGATCGCCGATTTCCGCGACGAAGGTTACGAGCCGCTGGCCATTGCCATCATGGCATCGATCACCGGCACCAGCCTGCCCATCGAGGCCTATGCCTCGCTCGACGAGATCGCCGAGCGGCTCGACTTTTCCATGATCTCGCATGGCCCGGCGCGTTTTGATCCGGTCGAGCTCGACAATCTCAATGCCCGCCTGCTGCACACCATGAGCTATGCCCAGGCGCTGCCGCGGCTGACTAGCCTGGGCCTTGAAGGCGAGGCCATCTGGCTGTCGCTGCGCGACAATCTCACCAAATTCACCGACATGACCGATCTGGCCCGTCTGGTGACCGGCCCGGTCGAGCCGGTCATTGCCGACGAGGATCGCGATTTTCTCAAGCTCGCCAAGGCGCTGCTGCCGCCCGAGCCCTGGACCGTGGAGACCTGGGGCGACTGGACCGGCGCGCTCAAATCGGCCACCGGCCGCAAGGGCAAGGCCCTGTTCCTGCCGCTGCGCCTGGCCCTGACCGGGCGCCATGACGGCCCCGAGCTTAAGTCCCTGCTTCCGCTGGTTGGGCGTACGGCGTGTCTGGCCCGACTACCCTGACCACCTTGTCGCCGAACTTCACCAGCCGCAGCTGGCTTTCGACCGCCGTTTGATCGGCGGGCCGTGTCACTGGCGTTTCGCCCGGGCCGGCGGGGCGCGGACGGGGCAGGGGGATGTCGAGCAGTGTGGCCGTCTGCAGTGGTGCTACGGCGACGGAGGCGGGCACCGGCACGGCGCCACGCGGATCGCGCAGCGGCATGGGAAAGCTCACCCCAGCCACCTCGATCATGGCGCGGGTGCTGCCATCTTCACGTTCGGCCATGCTGATCGAGCCGTCTGACTGCGGCGTCACCTTGCAGCTGGCGCTCGGGCTGGTGTCGAGCGTGGTGCGGTAGGCAAAGGCCGTCGGCAGCGCCGTATAGGGCGCGCCATACTGGTTGCGCATCTGCTCGGGCTCCTGGCCCGGATTGTCGTAGAAATAGAGCTCCACCGGCGTGGTCGGGCAGCTCTGCTGGCAGGTCGCCGCATCATTGGCCACATAGTCGGTCAGCGTGGCATAGCTGATGGGCCAGAAATAGCCGTCGCTCAGGCGCACGCAGACCGTGCGCACCGTCTGATAGCCCTGATAGCCCCAGTAGTCGCCGCCATCGATCATCTGGCCGTTGGAAAAGTCGCCTTCCGAGGTCGTGCCGAAAATGCGGTCGAACAGGTTCTGCCGCTCATTGCTGAAGCCGGCGCTCGAGCCATTGTCGTCGCCGCAGCCAAAGCGGGCCATTTCCTGCAGGATCGCCTCGCGCTGGCCGGCCACTGCATTGGCGGTTTCCACCTGCTGGGAAATGCCGGCGGCGACCTCGCGCAGGCGCAGCACCTCCCGGCCGATCTGCCGGCACTGGTCGGTCAGGGGCACGCCCGCCTTGGCCGCGTCATTGCAACCATCTCGCACATAGCGGCTTTCCATGCTCTGCACGTCGCGCTGCGCCTGCCGCGCTGCCTGCGAATTGCCGCCCATCTGGCGGAAGTCGCCATTGCGGTCGAACTGCTGCAGGGCGCCTTCCAGCCGTGAACATTGCGCCGACTGCGCATAGGCGATCTGGACGTCGAGCATGGTGCACACGACGGCCAAGGCCAGAAGGACGAGGGCGCGGACGCCGCTGCTGCTGAAAAATATCATCGAAATCCACTGGCGCCCGGCGCGCCGCAACTGGGCCTTAAGACAACGCTAGGACCCATAGCAACATTATAGTGACAGCCCCCGCGTCGTGGTAGCGCTGCGCGGACACACCAGCGAGGGAATGCGTCTCCATGAAGCTTGCAACGCTGAAAAACGGTCGCCCGGATGGTCAACTTGTCGTGGTCTCCGCCGATATGACCCGTTTCGTCTCGGCCGGCCGCATTGCCCCCAGCCTGCAGGCGGCGCTTGACGACTGGGCCGCGCTGGCGCCGCGGCTGTCGGCGCTGGCCGACGAGCTCGAGGCCTTTGCCATTGCCGGCCAAGTCTTTGATCCGTCTATGGCTTTGGCGCCTCTGCCGCGTGCCTACCAGTGGATCGACGGCTCCGGCTATCTCAGCCATCTCGAGCGCGTCCGCAGTCTCAAGGGCAGCAAGGACGAGCAGTTGCAGTCGACCCGGCCGCTGCTTTACCAGGGCGGCTCTGATTCGCTTTCCGCCCCCGTTTCCCCAATTCTGGCCACCGATCCGGACCTGGCCATCGATTTCGAGGCCGAGGTGGCCGTCATCATCGGCGCCGTGCCCATGTCCGCCAACCGCGAACAGGCCGCTGCGGCGATTCGCCTGGTTACCGTCTGCAACGACGTCTCGCTGCGTCGCCTGGTGCTCGATGACCTGCAGAACGGCTTCGGCTTCTTCCATGCCAAGCCGGCCACCGCCTTTGCCCCTGTGGTCTGCACCCCCGACAGCCTGGGCGGGGCCTGGCGCGACAACCGCCTGCACCTGCCGATCCGCGTTGAGGTCAATGGCACCCTGTTCGGCCAGCCCAATGCCGGCACCGACATGCATTTCGATTTCGCCGACCTGATCGTCGAGGCCGCCCGCACCCGCAGCCTGGGCGCCGGCACCATCATCGGCGGCGGCACCGTCTCCAACCGCCACGATGAAAGCCTGCCCATCAAGCGCGACGGCATCGGCTTTGCCTGCATTGCCGAGGCCCGCACCGTCGAAAAGCTCAAATTCGGCCGCGCCCGCACATCCTTCCTCAAGCCCGATGACGTCGTGCGCATCGGCGCTATGCGCGATGCCCAGTCGGTCTTTGGCGACATCGTCCAGACCGTGGTCATCGCCGGCCCGGCCGGCCGATAACATTACCGTGTGAGCATTGGGGGCGTCACAAGCCCATGTAATTCTTGCACCAATTGCAAGGGCGCAATGGGGGCCGTTTATGTCGTTCAAGAAGATCACTGCGCTAACGCTGGCCGGGTTCATGACCCTGGGCGCTGTTGCCAGTTTCGCGCAGGACGCGTTCGTCGCGCCCACCACGCCGGAAGAAGCGCTGTCCATGCGCAAGGCGCTGATGCGCGAAGACGGCGGCATTCTGCGCTCGGCCGGCAACCTGAGCGGTGCAGAGGCCGTCGCCGCCATGCAGACCCTCAGCGAGAACTACAGCCACATCCCGGCGCTGTTTCCAGAGGGCTCGATCGTCGGTGACAGCGAAGCGCTGCCCTCGATCTGGGAGAACTGGGAAGAATTCGTCGCCATCGCCAAGACCGGCCAGGACGCTGCAGAAGCGGGCAGGGCGGCAGCCGAAGCCGGCGACGCTGCGGCCTATGCCGCCGCGCTCCAGGCGGTGGGCGCCACCTGCGGCGCCTGCCACCAGCAGTTCCGCAGCTGAACCAATCCAGACTTCGCCTCCAAAGCGATTTGGCGACCCTTCGGGGTCGCCTTTTTTCTTTCTGCTTGATTTTCCTTTCCGCGGCAGCCAATCATGGCGCCATGAAGAGCCAGATCATTCTGATTAACCGCTGCAACATTACCTGCTAACCACTCGTTGGCGGCGCGGTCTTCTTCATCCTGATATCCTGATCCCTGAAGAGCCGTCTGCCAGCGCCTTTTTGCATGGCCAGGACGCTCCTATGACCAACCCGCAGCTCAAGCTCTACAATACGCTCACCCGCGCCAAGCAGGACTTCGTCCCCATCGATCCGGCCAATGTGCGCGTCTATGTCTGCGGCCCTACGGTCTATGACTTCGCCCATATCGGCAATGCGCGCCCGGTCATCGTCTTTGACGTGCTGTTCCGCCTGCTGCGCCACCTCTATGGCGCCGACCACGTCACCTATGTACGCAACATCACCGACGTCGATGACAAGATCAACGCCCGCGCTTTGCGCGATTTCCCCGATCTGCCGCTCAACGAGGCCATCCGCAAGGTCACCGAAAAGACCGAGACCCAGTTCGTCGCCGATGCCCGCGCGCTGGGCTGCCTCGACCCCACCGTCCAGCCTCGCGCCACCGACAATATCGCCCAGATGCAGGACCTGATCGCCAGCCTGATCGCGCGCGGCCATGCCTATGTGGCGGACGGCGAAGTGCTGTTCGACGTCAAGTCCATGCCCGATTACGGCGCCCTGTCGGGTCGCAATCTCGATGATAACCTGGCCGGCGCCCGCATTGCCGTCGAGGCGCACAAGCGCAACCCGGCCGATTTCGTGCTGTGGAAGCAGTCTGCCGATAACGAACCCGGCTGGGACAGCCCCTGGGGCCGCGGCCGCCCGGGCTGGCATATCGAATGCTCGGCCATGAGCGAGCGCTATCTCTGGGACGAAATCCAGGACCGGCTTTCCCCCGCGGCGCACCAGTACCCGCATGCCTTCGACATCCATGGCGGCGGGCTCGACCTGATCTTCCCGCACCACGAAAACGAGATCGCCCAGTCCCGCTGCGCCCACGGCACCCACGCCATGGCCAATATCTGGATGCATAACGGGTTCCTGCAGGTCGAAGGCCAGAAAATGTCCAAGAGCCTGGGCAATTTCATCACCATCAACGACCTGCTCGAAACCGAAAAATTCGGCGGCCGGAAGTGGGATGGTGAAGTCCTGCGCCTGGCCATGCTGATGACCCATTACCGCGAACCGATCGATTTTTCGGTAAGTCGGCTGGAAGAGGCTCTAAAGCACGTTACGAACTGGACCAGAGTCCTATCTGATCTGCCCCCCAATTTACTATCATCAGCAGCAGGTTCATCTTTGCCGGAAGGATTGTTGTCGGCACTTGCTGATGATTTGGACGTCGGTCGCGCGCTACACGATAGTCTGTTTGGAAACCTGAGATGGGTCGTCGGGTCAGGTGCCGGCAAAGAGAAAGAACTTTTAGCCGCATTGAAGCTACTTGGCTTTCAAAGCCTTATCGATCAGGCGCTTGAGAGGCAAAATGCCAGCGAGCCGCCCCATATCGCCACCGCCATCGCCGACCGCCTCGCCGCCCTCAACGCCAGGGACTTCACCAAGGCCGATGCGATCCGCAACGACCTCGCCACCCAGGGCATCACCCTGATGGACTACAAGGACGAATCCGGCGCCCGCCAGACCAAGTGGGAGATCAAGCGATGACCGACAAAATCGACGCCCATACCGGCGGCTGCCAGTGCGGCGCGGTGCGCTTCCGGGTGACCCGGCTCGGGCGCCCCTCGATCTGCCATTGCCGCATGTGCCAGAAGGCCTTTGGCGGATTTTTCGGGCCCCTGGCCACCGCCCATAACGCCACCTGGACCCGTGGCGCGCCCAAATGGTTCCAGTCCTCCAATGCCGCCCGCCGCGCCTTTTGCGGCGATTGCGGCACCCCTTTGGCCTATGAAACCCGCTTCGGCCTCGAACTGGCCATCGGCGCCTTTGACGATCCCACGGTCGTCGCGCCGCAGATCCAGGTCAACCTGGCCGACAAGCTGCCCTTCTTTGATGGCCTTACCAGTCTGCCGGTCCGCGCCGAGGCCAATGACGAGTGGAGCGCCTTCCTCGCCGGCATCCATTCCCACCAGCACCCCGATCACGACACCGATGACTGGCCACCAGCGGAGACCCCCCGATGAGCGACACGACACCAAATACCCTGACCATGAGCGGCGGCTGCCAGTGCGGCGCCGTGCGCTATCACGCCGTTTTGCGGCTCGACAGCGCCCATCTCTGCCACTGCCGCATGTGCCAGAAGGCGGTGGGCAATTATTTCGAGGCCCTGGTCGGCGCCGACAATGCCACCCTGGTCTGGACCCGCGGCGGCCCCACCGGTTTCATGAGCTCGCAATTCGTCGAACGCGGCTTTTGCCCGCTTTGCGGCACGCCGCTCTACTATCGCGACATCAATGCCGGCCATACCAGCCTGACCATCGGTTCACTCGATCACCCTGACGCAGTGCCACCCCGTAGCCATGACGGCATCGAAGGCCGCATGCCCTGGTTCGCCGATATTCTCGCGCTGCCCGATCGTGGCCGCACCGAGGATGGCGACAGCGCCGCCTGGGCCGCCGCGATCAAGACCTCCAACCACCAGCATCCCGACCACGACACCGAGCAATGGCCCGCGTGAGTTTGAAGTGAGTTTCATGACCAAAGAGCGCCTCTATCTCTTCGACACCACCCTGCGTGACGGCGCGCAGACGGCCGGCATCGAGTTCTCGCTCGAGGACAAGATTTCCATCTGCCGCCTGCTCGACGATCTGGGCGTCGACTATATCGAGGGCGGCTATCCCGGCGCCAATCCGGTCGATACCGAGTTCTTTGATACGCCCCGCACCAAGCGTGCCATCTTTACCGCCTTCGGCATGACCAAGCGGGCAGGGCGTTCCGCCGCAAATGATCCGGGCGTGCAGGGCCTGCTCAATTCGGCGGCCACCGCCGTCTGCTTTGTCGCCAAGGCCTGGGACCACCAGGTCACCACGGCGCTGGAAATCCCGCTCGCGGACAATCTCGACAATCTGCGCGACAGCGTCGCCGCGGCCGTGGCGGCCAACAAGGAAGCCCTGGTCGATTGCGAGCATTTCTTTGACGGCTTCAAGGCCAATGGCGATTACGCCCTGGCCACCGTGCGCACGGCGCTCGATGCCGGCGCCCGCTGGGTCGTGCTCTGCGACACCAATGGCGGCACCATGCCCAGCGAGGTGCGCGATATCGTCACCAGGGTACTCACCGTCGCCCCCGGTGATCACCTGGGCATCCATGCCCATGACGATACCGGCCAGGCCGTGGCCAATACCCTGGCGGCGGTGGAAGCCGGCGTGCGCCAGATCCAGGGCACGCTCAACGGCATCGGCGAGCGTTGCGGCAATGCCAACCTGATCACCATCATCCCCACGCTGATGCTCAAGCCGGCCTTCGCCACCCGCTTCGAGACCGCCATCAGCCCCGAAAGCCTGGGCCGGCTCACCCAGATTTCGCGCGCTTTCGACGATCGCCTCAACCGGGCGCCGCTGCGCCAGGCGCCCTATGTCGGCGCCTCCGCCTTTGCCACCAAGGCCGGCATCCATGCCTCGGCTCTGGCCAAGGATTTTTCCAGCTATGAACATGTGCCGCCCGAAAGCGTCGGCAATGAGCGCGCCATCATGGTCAGCCAGCAGGCCGGCAAGTCCAATCTGCTGACCGCCCTGGCACGACACGGCATCGTTCTCGCCAAGGACGATGCCCGCCTCGAAACGCTGCTCGGCACCGTCAAGGAGCGCGAATCGCGCGGCTATTCCTATGACGGCGCCGACGCTTCCTTTGCCATTCTGGCCCATCGGGTGCTCGGCACGCTGCCCAATTACTTCGATGTCGACACCTATCGGGCCTCGGTGGAGCGCCGCCACAATGCCCAGGGCGACGAGATCACTGTCACCGAGGCGGTGGTCAAGATCCGCGTCGAGGGCGAACTATTGATGTCGGTGGCCGAAGGCAACGGCCCCGTCAATGCACTGGATCTGGCGCTGCGCAAGGATCTCGGCAAGTATTCGTCGCGCATCGAAGATCTTGAGCTGGTCGACTTCAAGGTCCGTATCCTGGACGGCGGCACGGGCGCGGTCACCCGTGTGCTGGTGGAAAGTCGCGATGGCAGTGGGGAACGCTGGTACACCATCGGGGTCTCGCCCAATATCATTGATGCTTCCTTTGAAGCTCTGTATGAATCGATCACCTACAAGTTGCTCAAGACTCAAAGCCCTGCGGGCACTTGAGCACAGCTTGTAAAACTGGACGGCACTGCCGTCACAACGGTCCGGGAGGACAAACTGGCCGATTCAACTCCCAAGCTACCCGCTCCCAAGCCAGCCGCGCGCAGTCCGCTGGCGCTGGCCCTTGGCGCCGCCGCAGCCACCATCGTGGTCATCCTTGGCGTGCTGGCGGGGCCTAGCGTGGTCAGCTGTTTCAGTGCCGCCGACGGCATGGGCCAGTGTCTGCAGGGCAAGATGCGCGATGCCGGCCTGCTGCCGGCCAGCGCCACCCCGACCCAGGTCGAGGCGGTCACCGCGCCGGCCGAACCCATGGCGCCAGCCGCGCCGGATGCCAGTGCCGAAGTCGCGTTGGTCGAACCCGAACTCGATATCGTTCCCAATGATGCTGCCGCCGCCGCGGCTTTGGCCGCGCCCGACAGCCTGGTCGCCGCCAGCTTTGGCCTGCTGCGCGCCGAGCCCGACGGCTCGGTGGTGATCGCCGGCAGCGGCACGCCGGGTAGCGAGATCGAAGTTTTTGCCAATGGCATTCTGCTGGGCAAGACCACCGTCGCCTCGAGCGGCGACTGGGTCTTCGTCCCTGACGTCCGCATCGCCCCTGGCGGCGCCGAGATTACCCTGGGTGAGACCGGCAAGCAGGGCTTGGCCCCCGAATCCTTCGTGGTTGCCATCAATCAGGACAAGACCAGCGAGCCGCTGGTGGTTGCAAGCACCCCCGGTGCCGCCAGCCAGGTGCTTCAGGGCCTGCCCAGTGCCGCGCCGCTGCAGACAGCCGCTGCGACGCCCACACCTGCCGCCACGGCCACACCAACCGCTGTGGCCACACCAGCACCAGCGCCAGCCGTGCCGGCCCCCGCCAAGCCCGCCCCAGTTGCCGACCAACCCGTCGCGCCGGCTGTGACCACCGCCGCGGTAGCGCCTCAGGCACCCGCTGCCCCGGCGGTCGCCCCAGCTGCGCCGCCTGAGCCCGTGACCGCGCCGGCTGCTGCCGCAGCGCCGGCACCGCAGCCGGCCGCACCGGCAGAACCCGCTGCAGCCGTCGCCGCCGCCGATCCGGCCCTTCCAGCCGCGCCAGTGGCACCGGTCGCTGCCGACGTCACCCCGCCGACCATCGACGCCGTCGAGGTCGAGGGTGACCGATCCTTCTTTGCCGGCAGCGGCGCCGACGGCACCACCATCCGGCTCTATGTCGACGACGTCTTCATCGCCGACGCAGCGGTCGAGGGCGGCCGCTGGCTGATCGAGGTCGGCAAGGTGCTCAACAAGCCCAGCCAGCGCGTGCGCGTCGATATGCTGCGCACCGGCAGCAGCGATGTCATCGCCCGCGCGGAAGTCGACTTCTCCATCGATCTGCCAGTGACCGAGGCGCCTGTTGCGGTTGCCGCGGCCGTGGCGCCACCAGTGGAAAATGCCGCGGCGCCCGCCGCTGCAGCGCCGGCCGACACCGCTCCAGCGCCGACCGAAACCGCGGACGCCGCTACCACAGCGGCAGAAGTGCCCACCATGGTGGCCGTCTCGGTCGGCAATGTCGACGACCAGCGCTTTGCCGCCGGCAAGGCCATCATTCGTCGCGGTGACAATCTCTGGACCATCGCCCGCCGCGTCTATGGCGAGGGCATCAAGTACACCACGATCTACGAGGCCAATACCGGCCAGATCCGCAATCCCGACCGGATTTATCCCGGGCAGGTGTTTAATCTGCCCGACGGCACAAGCAACTGAGTACAACATGGCCCGCCCTCCGGCGGGCCATTGATTATTCCGGCGGATAATCCCATATATCGCAATATGCCGATAAACTCAGTGCACGCCATGCAAGACGACGATATTGCCACCATCATGCGGGCGCTCGGCCACCCGGTGCGCCTCAACATCCTGCGCATCATCTCCCGGCAGGAGCGCGGGGAGTGCTGTTGCGCCGATGTGACCGATTCCCTGACCCTGGCGCAGTCCACGGTCAGCCAGCACATCAAGGTGCTGCTGGATGCCGGCCTTATCGAGCGCAAGCCGCGCGGCACCCGCAATTGCTACATCGTTCAGCATGATCGTCTGGCCGCCCTTGGCTCGGCCTATTCCGGCATGCTGGCCGGCCTGGCCCCGGCCATCCCCCAAATGGAAGCGGAACCCGCCTGATGTCATCCGACAATGCTGACAAGAAGCCGTCCGTCAACGCGGACGATGCCTCCGTTTTCGCGACCATTGCCAATCTGTGGACCTATATGTGGCCGGACGACCGGCCCGATCTGCGCCTGCGCGTGGTCCTGGCCATTGCCGCGCTGCTTCTCAGCAAGGTCGCCACCACCCTCATTCCCTTTGCCTATAAGGGCATTATCGACAGCCTCGATGGCTCGGTACCCAATGGCGCCGTGATCCTCGGCCTGGCTGTGCCTATCGTGCTGGTCATCGCCTATGTCGTCGGCAATATCGTCGATGCGGGCTTTCAGCAGCTTCGCGACGTGCTCTTTGCCAGTGTCGGCCAGAACGCCGTGCGCAAGCTCGCCCTGCGCACCTTCCATCATCTGCATCGCCTGTCGCTGCGCTTCCATCTCGCCCGCCGTACCGGCGGGCTCAGTCGCGTCATCGAGCGCGGCACCAAGGGTATCGAGACCATCGTGCGCTTCACGATGCTCAACATCCTGCCCACCATTGTCGAATTCATCATCACCGCGGTCATCTTCGTCTGGATGTTCGGCTTCAGCTATCTCGGCGTGCTGGTGGTGACGATCTGGGCCTATCTCTATTTCACGGTGAAGGCGTCCAACTGGCGCATCGCCATTCGCCGCGACATGAACGAGTCTGACACCGATGCCAATGGCAAGGCCATCGACAGCCTGCTGAACTTCGAGACGGTGAAGTATTTCGCCAATGAGAAGATGGAGGCCGACCGCTACGACGCCTCCATGGCGGGCTATGAGCGTTCCGCCATCCGCATCTGGACCTCTTTGGGCTTCCTCAACTTCGGCCAGGCACTGATTTTTTATGGCGGCTTCCTCGTCATCGCCATCATGGCCATCAACGGCGTGTTGGCCGGCAGGCTGACGCTGGGCGATTTCGTCCTGCTCAACACCTTCCTGATGCAGATCTACCGTCCGCTCAACTTCATCGGCTTCGTCTATCGCGAACTGCGCCAGGGCCTCACCGACATCGAAGAGATGTTCAAGCTGCTCGACCAGAATCCGGAAATCGAGGACAAGCCGACGGCAACGCCCCTGGTCATTACCGGCCCGGTCATCCGCTTCGACAATGTCACCTTCTCCTACGATCCCGATCGCGCCATTCTCAAAGGCGTGAGCTTTGAGGTCCCGGCCGGCAAGACCGTGGCCATTGTCGGCCCCACCGGCGCCGGGAAGTCCACCATTTCGCGGCTGCTCTACCGCTTTTACGACGTTACCGGCGGCGCCATCACCATCGACGGCCAGGATCTGCGCGACGTCACGCAGGAAAGCCTGCGCTCGGCTATCGGCATGGTCCCCCAGGACACCGTGCTGTTCAACGACACCATCGGCTACAATATCGAATATGGCCGTCCCGGCGCCTCGGCCGAGGAAGTCCGTGCGGCCGCGGCCATGGCCCAGGTCGGCCCCTTCATCGAAACCCTGCCCAAGGCCTATGACACGCCCGTCGGCGAGCGCGGCCTCAAGCTCTCCGGCGGCGAAAAGCAGCGCGTCGCCATCGCCCGCACCATCCTCAAGGCCCCGTCCATCCTCATCCTTGATGAAGCGACCTCGGCGCTCGACACCAAGACCGAGCGCGACATCCAGTCGGCCCTCGACGTGGTCTCTCAGAACCGCACCACCGTGGTCATCGCCCATCGCCTGTCCACCGTGGTCAATGCCGACGAGATCCTGGTGCTGCGCGAAGGCGTGGTCGCCGAACGCGGCAACCATCTCGACCTGCTGGCCAAGGAAGGTCTCTACGCCCAGATGTGGAACCGCCAGCGCGAGGCCACCGAGGCCGAGGAAAAACTCCTCCAGACCGCCAACGACCCCGACGGCTTCGTCAAACGCGGCCTCCCCGCCGCCGAATAGGGCGGGGGCGGGGGATACTGGTCTTTTTCTGTCATGCCGGGCAATCTGCCCGACATGACCTCATTGACCGTAACTCCCGCCGGACCGGACCAGAAGCAGACGATCGCCAATCTGATCCAGCTCTATCTGTACGACATGACCGAGTTCATGCCGTTCCCCGTGGGCGCTGATGGGCGCTTCGATTACGGCTTCCTCGCCCGCTTCTGGCAGTTTCCCTATCTGCTGCACGCCGGTGACGAGATCGCCGGCTTTGCCCTTGTGATCGACGAATGCCCGCTGACCGGCACCACGCCCTGCTGGTTCATGGCCGAATTCTTTGTACTCAAATCCTATCGGCGGCATGGAATGGGATCGCGGGCCGTGGCCGATATCGTCGAACGACACCCCGGTCGCTGGCATATCGGCGTACCCCGCGCCAACCTGCCGGCACAGGCATTCTGGACCAGGCCCTGGCGCCCAGATCATCCGCGTTGTCGGACATTACTTTCGACGGTGACGACTGGCGCCTGCACGCGTTCGGCCACTATTGATCTTCCGCGCTTTCCGGGTGCGAGGCCCTGTGCCAACCTAACGCGCCGGGCAGTGGCCGCGAGCCTGAGCCCAGGGATAGATTGACACGGCCCCAACAAAAAAAGGCCCGCATCGCTGCGGGCCTTCTTGCTTTGGAGGCAAGTCTATTCGGCGGCTTCCGGGCGGCTGACCACGGTCACGCCCTTTTCTTCCTTCTCCACCAGCCCGGCATCGGGGCTGAC
Source organism: Devosia sp. MDV22-iso42 (assembly GCF_058629155.1). Lineage (NCBI taxonomy): Bacteria > Pseudomonadati > Pseudomonadota > Alphaproteobacteria > Hyphomicrobiales > Devosiaceae > Devosia > Devosia sp. MDV22-iso42. The sequence continues at coordinate 1,014,911 of NZ_JBZVWR010000006.1, read as the reverse complement.
GATATAGCGCTTAGCGCCATCCGCATCGGCTGGGATTTCCACGGCCATGCCGTCGAACCCGGCCGGCACCGCCATGGCGGGCTGGCCACCGCGACCGGTGGTAAAGCGCACCAGGCGCATGACCTGCCCGGCCAGCCACTTGAGCTGCCCGCCCATCACCGTCGGCGCCACCACCATCACCGGCACCATGACCAGGGTCAGCGCGGTCGACACGAACAGGCCCGAGACCAGTGCCGCGCTGAGGTGGATGAACCACGAGCCGGCAATGCCGCCCACCACGATCTCGCGGCGGATGAAGTCGAACTCGATATTCATCGCCATCGGAATCACGCCCAGGCCCGTCACCATGGCCGTCAGCAGCACCGGGCGCACCCGCTGGCTGATGGTGATCAGCATGGCCTTGACCGGCTCGACATGCTCGTCGCGGTTATAGTGGTTATAGGTGTCGATCAGCACGATGCCGTTCTTCACCACGATACCCGCCAGCGCCACGATGCCGAGGCCGGTCATGATCGCCGAGAAGCTCATCCCGGTGACCAGCATGCCCAGCAACACGCCGGCCAGCGACATGATCACCGTCGAGAGCGTCACCAGCACCTGATAGAAGCTGTTATATTCGAGCAGCAGGATCAGGAAGATCAGGAACATCGCCGCGCCGAAGGCCGAGACGATGAAGGCATTGGTATCGTCCACCTGTTCGGCGGCACCGCCATAGACGATCTTGACGCTGGCTGGCCATTCCTGCTCGGCCTGCCAGGCCTTGATCTGCTCGATCTTGTCCTGGGAGGCAGAGCCCTCTTCGAGGTTGGCGGCCACCGTCATGGCATAGACGCCATTGCGGCGGGCAATATTGGCCACTTTGGGCACCGCCGTGCGGGTGATGAAGTTGCTCACCGGCACCAGGCCCTGCGCGGTCACGACCCGCAACGAATCCAGCGCGTCGAAGGTGCGCTGGCTTTCGGGCAGGCGAACGCGAATGTCGAGTTCGTCGCCGCCATCGTCCGGACGATAGCTGCCCAGCTTCACGCCAGAGGTTACCAGCTGCACATAGGGGCTTAGCTCCCGCACGCCGATGCCGTATTTGGCTGCAGCCTCGCGGTCGATGGTCACCTGCCAGTCAATGCCGGGGGCAGGGCGCCCGTCCTCGACGTCGATGGTATTGCCCAGGTCGTTCTCGATATAGTCACGCAGCTTGGCCACGGCCGGGGCCAGGTCTTCATAGACAGTGCCCTCGACGCGAAGATTGATGGCCTTGCCCGCGGGCGGGCCGTCTTCCTGCGCCGCGATCTGCACTTCCAGGCCCGAAATCGGCGCCACCCGCTCGCGGATGTTCTGGAAGATCTCGGCTGCCTTGACGCGCTCGGCATAAGGCATCAGCTGCAGGTTGAACGAACCCACGGTGTCGGGCGGCGTGCTGCCCCCCAGGCCACCGCTGCCGGTACCGCCGGCAAAGCTCATGATGACGTCCTGGATGCCTTCGACCTGCAGGATCTGGTCCTCGACCTCGATCAGCAGGTCGCGGATTTCCGCCGGCGAGTAATTGCCGCGCGTGATCACGTTAACGGTGCCGAATTCAGGCTCGGAGGCCGGGAAGGCCTCGGTGCCGGTCGGGTTCATCATATAGGCGGCAAACATCGCGATCACGATGGCAAAGCCCACGCCCAGGGTGAGCACCGGCTGATGCATCAGATGCTGCATCGTCCGCACATAGTGGCCCGTGAGCCCGCGCACCTTGTTGGGATCGAACTTGTCGGCATACATCACGACGTCGGCGGCTTCCTTTTCCTTCTCGTCCACATGGCTCGAGGCGATGAAGGCGCCGATGATGGGCATGAAGATCAGCGCTGAAACCAACGAGGCAATCATCACCACGATGACGATCGTGGGCAGGTAGCTCATGAACTTGCCGATAATGCCCGGCCAGAACAGCAGGGGCACGAAAGCGCCCAGTGTCGTGAAGGTAGCCGAAACCACCGGCACGAACATCTTGCGCGCTGCCATGATGAAGGCCTCCTTCTTGGAGACGCCCTCCTGCAGCTTGCGCTCGGCATATTCGACGACCACGATCGGGTCGTCCACCAGCACGCCCACCGCCAGCACCAGACCGAACATGATCATCATGTTGATGGTCATGCCCAGCATCTGAACGACGAGGAAGGCGATCATGAACGAGATCGGGATCGACATGCCGATCATGATGGCCGCCCGCCAGCCCAGCGTGGCAATGCAGGTGATCAGCACCAGCGCCACGGCGGTCAGCACTGCCGCTTCCAGTGACCGGAACATGCCCTTGGTCGTGTCGGCCTGGTCGATCAGGAAGCTGGTCTCGATGGCCCGCGGCCAGTCGGCCGTGAATGCCTGGGTAATGCGGCGCACTTCGTCCGACACGTCGATGACATTGGTGCCAAGGCGCTTGGACACGCCCAGCGTGATGGCCGGCTGGCCATTGACCTGGGCATATTGGGTGGCGTCTTCAAAAGTGCGCGTCACCGTGGCGACATCGCCAAAGGTCACCACCGTGTCGCCCACCGTCTTGAGCGGCAGCGAATAGACGTCCTGCGCATTCTTGATCAGGCCGGGCACTTCGACATTGAACGAACCCTGGCCGGAATCCAGCGTACCGCCGGGGACCACCATGTTGTTCTTGGCGAGCGCATCGAACAGCTGCGCCGCTGTCAGGTCATAGGCCTCGAGGCGGTTGAGGTCGATGGTGACCTCGAGCACTTCATCGCGCGATCCCGACAGGGTCACGGTCTGCACGTCCGGAATGGCTTCGAGCTCGTCCTGCAGGTCCTTGGCGCGGTTCACCAGCTCGCGCTCGGGCACCGTCCCATAGATTGCCACCGAGATGACCGGCATGTCGGTGAACGAGATTTCCGTCACCGTCGGTTCGGTGGCGTCATCGGGCAGTTCGGACGAAACGCCGTCCAGCGCCGCCCGCACGTCCGACAGGGCCTTGTCCTTGTCGGCGCTCACGTTGAATTCAAGGAATACCGAGGCATGACCGGTGGTCGAGGTGGAGGAGTAGTTCTCCAGCCCGTCGATTTCCTTGATACGGTCCTCGATCGGCTTGGCCAGCAATTGCTCGGCATCGCGCGGCGCCACGCCGGTCTGGCTGACCGACACGTAGAAATACGGGATGTCGATCGCCGGGAAGCTTTCCTTGGGCAGGGTATTGTAGGCCATGAAGCCTGCCCCGAGCAGCAGCACCATGACCGTCAGCACGACACGCGGCATCCGTAGGATGCGTTCGATGAAATCCAGCATGGCTTAGCTCGCTGTTACATTGGTGGCGTCGACCGCCTGGCCGTCGATGACATACTCCTGGCCGACGGTGATGACGTCGACCGATACTGGCAGTCCGAGAACCCACACGCCCTCGCGGGTATCGCTGGCGATCTGCACCGGCATGAAGCTGACCGCGCCATCGACCACGGCCTGTACGCCCAGCACGCCATCGGCGTTCAGGGTCAGGCTCGATTGCGGCAGCAGATGCGCCGGGGCGGAGCCCATATTCACCACGGCGGTGGCAGTGATGCCGTCGCGAATGCTGCCATTGGCATTGGGCAGTTCGATTTCCACCGGGAACGACCGTGTGGCCGAGTCGGCAGTGGCAGCGATGAACGTCACCTCGCCGTCGACCGACTGGTCGGTAATCGTGGTAATCTTGGCGGGCAGGCCCAGCTTGGCCAGGCCGATGCGCACTTCCGGCACCTGGCCGATGAACAGCATCGGGTCGAGCTGTACGATGGTCGCGCAGGGGCCACCCTGTGCCAGCATGGCGCCGGCATCGGCGATCGGCGCCTGCACCACGCCGGCAACCTTGGCCCGGATCTCGGTGCGATCGAGTTCTGCCTGGGCATTTTCGAGCGCTGCCTCGGCCGCAGTCACCCCGGCCTTGGCCGAACTCAAGGCGACCTCGACACTGCGGGCGCTATTGGCGGTTGCGATGCCCTTGCCGCGCAGTTCGGCATTGGTGTCGAAATCGGCCTGCGCCTGCTGCAAAGCGGCCTCGGCCTGCGCCATGCCGGCTTTGGCCTGGGCCACGGCAGCGGCGCGCGTGCCCTGGTCCAGCGTGCACAGCAGGTCACCTGCCGCCACATTCTGGCCCTTGGTCACATGCACGGTGTCGACAACGCCCGAAGTCTCTGCCACGGCGCTGACCGAGGCCTTGGCCTGGGTGCGGCCGCGCAGCGGCACTTCGATGCTGAAGGGCTGCGCCACATAGGTTGAGGTCCGAACCGACTGCAGCGCGGTATTGGCACCGTGTTCGGCCTCGGTGCGCTGGGCAATGGTCAGGTGGGGATCGATGGTGGTGACGCTCTCATGCTCGGCGAGCACACCGGCTTCGGCCAGCCGCGTGGCAATCGGGCCATGCTCTTCGCCCTCGATGATCGAAATGATGGGCTTTTCGCCTTCACCCGGACCATTGCCACCCATCACCAGGGTGCCCGTGGCCAGCCAGGCGCCTGTCAAAATCAGGATCACCAACGCAATACCGTAAGAAAATAATGCACGCATAGAGAAATCGCCCCTTTACTCAGCCGCGTCTTTAGCCGCTTCGGCTCGCGCTAATGTGATCAGTTCGTGCATATGGGTGCGCATGTGCTGTTCAGCAAGCGCCATAATGGCACGACCGTAATTGATGACCCAATCGTCTGCTGCATTGCAGCTACGCTTGGCCTTCGCCTCTTCGAGATGTTTGAGCTTGTCGACCCGCTCCTGCAGAAAGTCGTTGCACCGGGCTTCGACCAGCTCGCGCGGCAGAATATGGGCGAAACGGGCAAACAGCAGGAACGGGCTGCGGAACATGTCATCGCCCAGCGGCTGTGCCAGCTGCAGCGCGAATTCTTCGCGGCCCGCTTCGGTGATCGAATAGATCTTCTTGGCCGGCTTGCCGTCCTGCTGCTCGGTGCGGCTGGTGACCAGCTTGTCGTCTTCCAGCCTGGCCAGCGCCGGATAGATCGAGCCAAAGCTGGCCTCGACGAAATATGAGCACTCGCCTTCGACGCACTGGCGCCGGATCTCGTAACCGGTGGATTCGCCCTCATAGAGGACAGAAAGACACAAAGTCCTGACGTTCATGCACGCGCTCCGAGGGCATATGCCGAGCCGATATATGCTGGTTCATTATATGCCAGCCATGAATCGTGCAAGTTCTACGGGCCAGCTGTTTGCTCAGATCAGTTAAGACCAGGTTGCATGGCTCGCGCTTGAGCCCAGGATACCAGCCATTTCCATGGCCGCGCGTTGCGCCAGCGTCAGGTTGGCCGCAGCCACGAAATAGGGATTGAGAAAGCCCGGCCTGCCTGTGTCATAGCGCAGGCGTTCCCCGTCCAGGGTGACCACCGCGCCGCCGGCGGCTTCTAGCACTGCCTGGCCTGCCGCGGTATCCCATTCACAGGTGGGGGTAAAGCGGGGGTAAAGCTCGGCATCGCCGCGTGCCACCAGGCAGAATTTGAGCGACGAGCCTACCGATACATCGGCCTGGATATCGAGCGCCGCGCACAGCTGTGCCAGGGCCGCATGACCATGCGAGCGGCTGGCGACAACGCGCAGGGTCGACCCGTTCGACACGGCGATCGGCTGGGCATTCAGCGGCCGGCCCGAGGCTGTGTCGCAGCCGTAGGCGCCACGCGCGTCACCAATAAAGGCCTCGCCGCTGACCGGCGCCAGCACCACCCCCATCACGGGTACGCCATGCTCGACCAGCGCAATATTGACGGTGAACTCGCCATTGCGCTTGATGAACTCCTTGGTGCCGTCCAGCGGGTCGACCACGAAATAGCGTGTGCCCAGCGCCGGCAGAACGCCGGCCGCCACGCTTTCCTCGCCCAGCACCGGGATGCCGGTGGGCCGCAGATATTCAAGGATGATCGCCTCGGCCGCCTGGTCGGCCGCCGTCACCGGCGAGCCGTCGCTCTTGGCCACGGCGCTGATCGGCCGGGCATAGACCGCCATGATCGCCTGCGCCGCCGCGATTGCCGCCTCCAGCGCCAGCGCCGTCAGCGCCGCGTCGGTCGGCGCCTGCGCCGCTGTCACGCGGACTGCTCGATCTCGACGTCGAGCCCCAGATCGAGCGGCTGCGCCGCCATGGTGATCTGGCTGGTCGAGATATAGTCCACCCCGGTTTCGCCGATCGAGCGCACTCGCTCCAGCCGCACCCCGCCCGAGGCCTCGAGCCTGGCCCGCCCGGCATTGATCGTCACCGCCTGGCGCAGCAGGTCATTGTCCATATTGTCGAGCAGGATGACGCGGGCGCCTGCCGCCAGCGCCTCTTCCAGCTCGGCCAGGTTCTGCACCTCGATCTCGATCGCCACCAGGTGCCCGGCAAAGGCCGCCGCTGCCCGATAGGCGGCCGTGACGCTACCGGTCACGGCAATATGGTTGTCCTTGATCAGGATGGCGTCATCGAGCGCATAGCGGTGATTGGCGCCGCCGCCGCAGCGCACGGCATATTTCTCGAAGGCCCGCAGGCCCGGCGTTGTCTTGCGCGTATCGCAGATCTGCGCGCCCGTTCCGGCCACCGCGTCGACATAGGTCCGCGTCAGCGTGGCAATGCCGCTCAGGTGGTTGAGGAAGTTCAGCGCCACCCGCTCGGCCGACATCACCAGCCGGGCAGGGCCCGTCACCGTCGCCACCACGCCGCCGATTTTGATCCGGTCGCCATCGGCCACCAGCGGGGTAAACACCACCCCGTCACCGACCAGCCGGAACGCTGCCGCGGCCAGGTCGAGCCCGGCGATCACCCCGGCCTCGCGGGCCGACAGGCTGGCCGTGGCCTGCGCCGTCGGGGTCAGCGTCGCCTGGCTGGTCAGATCCCCCGCCAGCCCCAGATCTTCCGCGAGGGCGTCGGCAACGGCCCGCTCCACCAGATGGCGCGGCAATTGGGCGGGCAGACGGTCAGGACGCGACATGGAAGGGCCTCTCAGCTGTGTTGCTGATGTACGCGGGAGGCGGCGAACTGGCAACCGCTTCACCTCTCCCCGGGGGGAGAGGTCGGCACGCAGCGACGAGAGCACCTTCAGTGGTGCTGCTTGATCGTATGGTCGGCCGTGATGATCGCCGCCGTCAGGCTTCCCGTGGCCGGATAGAGCGGGATCAGGCAGGCCTGCAGTGCGTGATAGATGTCCGGCTTGCCGACGAACAGCCGGGACGTCGGCGTCAAATCCTCGGTCAGTTCGCTCATCCAGCCACCGCGCGCATGGTCGATCACGTGGTTCTCCGCATAATCCCACAGCTTGCGGTACCAGATCTGGAAATAGTCATCCCGGTCATAGGCGCTCAGGAACGCCGCCGCCCCGATCGCCTCGCTCACCGGCCACCACAGCTTCTCGCGCATGATCGGCTTGTTGTCCCAGTCCAGCGTGTAGAAAAAGCCGCCATGCTGGTGGTCCCAGCCCAGCTCGATCGACTGGCGGAACAGGTTGCGCGCCGCATCGGTCAGCCAGCTCAGCCGCTTGTCGCCCAGGATCCACAGCTGCATCAGCAGCCGCGCCCATTCCAGCCAGTGGCCGGGCGTGGTGCCAGAGGGCCGGAACATTTCATTGCCGTCGTAATGCTTGTCCAGCGTCCAGTTGGCGTCGAAATGCTCGGCCACCCGGTGTCCCAGCGGCACCGCATGCTTGGCGATGATCAGTTCGGCAATCCGCTCGGCCTTGACCAGATAGTCTCGCTCGCCAGTCGCCTCATAGGCAGCCATCAGCGCCTCGGTCATGTGCATATTGGCGTTCTGCCCGCGATAGGGCAGCAGCGTCGCCCAATCCTGGCTGTATTCGTCGCGCATCGCGCCGACGCTCTCGTCCCAGAACCGCGCATTGATCACCGCCGTGACATCCGCAATCATCTGGTCGGCCAGCGGATGGCCCACCAGCTTGGCGCTCGACGCGGCCAGCAGCACGAAGGCGTGGCCATAGGCCTGCTTGGAGCCATCAGTGACGCCATTGTCATCCAAGCCCCAGACATAGCCGCCATGCTTGGCATCGCGATGCCGGTTCCAGATATAGTCCATGCCATGGTCGAGCAGCTCGCCCGAGCCGGGGCGGCCGATCAGGCTGCCAATGGCCGCGCAATGCACCATGCGCGTGGTGACGTGGATCTGGCGCACCGCATTGTCCTCGCTCAGCGGCATGCCCTCATCGTCGAGCTCGAAGAAGCCGCCCTTGGGATTGAGCGAGGGCCCCTCGAAAAAGTCGAACAGGTTATTGGCCTGCCGCATCAGGTACTGCCGGTGAAACGGCCGGCTCGACCAGGGGCTGGAATTGGTCTTGGGCAAGGTAGTGCTGGCGTCGGTCATCATGGCTCCCGGCCGGCGAACAGGGGCCGGCACCTCAACTACAGCGAGCTATAGCGTCCCAACAAGAACGTTGCAATTTGCCCGCTGACAAATCCCGCCTCGTGTCATCGTGGCTTGTGTTCATCGTATCCCTCCCCCTGTGGGAGGGACCAAGGGGGTGGCTTAGGCGGTTATTGTGCAGGCGGGCCGCGCGGCCTCAGCCCTTCGCGTACCACGCCTCGACCCGCTTGACCTCGTCCGCCGAACCCAGCACCACCGGCACCCGCTGGTGGATCTCGCTGGGCACCACGTCGAGCACGCTCTGCTGCCCGGTGGTCGATTGCCCGCCCGCCGCCTGCACCAGCAGCGCCATCGGATTGCCCTCATAGAGCAGGCGCAGCCGCCCGCCCTTGGCCGCGTTCTCGCTGTCGAGCGGATACATGAATATTCCGCCCCGCATCAGGATGCGGTGCACATCGGCCACCATCGAGCCGATCCAGCGCATATTGTAGCGCTTGCCGGCCGGCCCGGTCTCGCCCGCCACATTCTCGGCGACATAGCCCCTAGTCGCCTTGTCCCACAGCCGCTCGCGCGCCGTGTTGATGGCATATTCCGCCGACGCCGCCGGCACGCTGAGCCTTTCGGTGGTCAGCACGAAGACGCCCCTCTCGTCCAGCGTGAACGCCGCCGCTACCGGCCCGAAGGTAATGACAAAGCTTGTTGCCGGCCCATAGGCGGCATAGCCCGCGCCCAGCTGCGCCGAGCCGGGCTGCAGCAGCCCCTTGCGCGCATCCAGGATCGAAAAGATCGTCCCCACCGTGACATTGACGTCCAGGTTCGACGAGCCGTCCAGCGGGTCGGTCGCCACCAGATAGGCGCCTTGATTCTGTAGATGAACCGGCTCGTCCAGTTCCTCGGAGATCAGCATCGAGATGTGCGGATTTTGCCCTATGTGATTCAAAACAATATCGTTTGAGATCACGTCGAGCGCCTTCTGGTCCTCCCCCTGCACATTGGTCTGCCCGGCCAGCCCGGTCTGCCCTGAAATTGCCGCCTGCCGCAGCACGCCGGCAATCTCCACGCTCGCCGTCGCCATCGTGGTCATTACCGAGGCGAGGCTCGCATCGACATTCTGGGCGGCAAGCCAGTCGGCTAGGGTGGTCATGAGCGGCTCTTTGTATGGAAGAAGGGCTGCCTCACTCTCCCCATCCCGGGCCGCGACACAATCCGACTTTGGCATGGGGTCACTTCCACATGCTCCGCATCTGCGCCGAAATATCCATCCGCACCGGCGCCGGCGACAGGCCCTCGATATGCGCCGGGCTCACCGGCGGCCACAATATATCCTCGAACAGCCCCACCATGGCGCGCGGAATGAACCGGCTGCGCTGCGCATAAAGGTGCCGGTCGCCATGCTTGGCCTGCTGCGTCACGAAGAAGCGCTGCGGCACGATCAGGTTGAGCTCGTCGCGCGCCCGCGTCATCGCCACATAAAGCAGCCGCCGCTCTTCCTCCAGCTCATGGGCCGAGCCGGTGCCAAGGTCCGACGGCATGCAGCCATCCACTACATTGAGCACATGCACCGCCTTCCATTCCTGCCCCTTGGCCGAATGGATGGTCGACAAGATGAGATAGTCCTCATCCAGCAGCGGCACCCCGGCCTGGTCGCTGGTGGCGTCGGGCGGGTCCAGTGTCAGCTCGGTCAGAAACCGCTCGCGGCTCGGATAGCCCCCGGCAATCTGCTCGAGTTGGAGAATGTCCTGCACCCGCACCATGGCATCGTCATAGGCCTGCTCCAGCAGCGGCTCATACCAGAGCCGCGCATAGCCCAGCTCGGTCGGCCAGCCGGCATCGCGCCGCGCCAGCCGCCCCATCAGCTCAACCAGCCCGCCCCAGCTCTCGCCGGCCCGTGGCGGCACCGGGATTTCCCCCAGCGCCCAGATCGGGTCCGGCCCGCTGGCCATGGCGTCCAGCACCCGCCCGGCCGTGCCCGGCCCGACCCCGGGCAGCAATTGCAGCACGCGAAAGCCCGCCACCCGGTCACGCGGGTTTTCCGCCCAGCGCAGAATGGCCAGCAGATCCTTGATATGGGCGGCGTCGAGAAATTTGAGCCCGCCGAATTTGACAAACGGGATATTGCGCCGCGTCAGCTCGATTTCGAGCGGCCCGGCATGGCTAGAGGTCCGGAACAGCACCGCCTGGCTCTTGAGCGTCATGCCGGCCTCGCGCGCCTCCAGCACCTTGTGCACCACATAGCGCGCCTGGTCGGCCTCGTCGCGCACCGTCACCAGCAGCGGCTTGGCGTCCGACTGCCGCTCGGTCCACAGGTTCTTGGTGAAACGCTCTTGGGCCAGCTCGATCACCGCATTGGCCGCACTCAGTATCGGCTGCGTCGAACGGTAATTGCGGTCCAGCGTCACGATCGCCGCCGGCGGCGTGAAGGCGTCAGGAAAACCGAGAATATTGCGCACCGTCGCCGCCCGGAACGAGTAGATCGATTGCGCATCGTCGCCCACCACCGTCAGCCCGTGCCCCTGCGGTCGCAGCGCCAGCAGCACCGAGGACTGCAGCCTGTTGGTGTCCTGATATTCATCCACCAGCACATGGTCGAACCGCGCCGCCACCTCGGCCGCCATGGCCGGTTCTGCCATCATACCGGCCCAGTAGAGCAGCAGGTCGTCGTAATCGAGCACGTTCTGGGCCTGCTTGGCCGCGACATAGCCGCTGAACAGTTCGCGCAATTGCGGGCCCCACATGGCGCACCAGGGAAAGCTGGCCTTGAGCACCGCATCCAGCTCGTCCTGCGCATTGACCACCCGCGAATAGATGGCCAGGCACGTCCCCTTGGTGGGAAACCGGCTCTTGGCCTCGGAAAACTTGAGCTCGTGCCGCACCAGATTCATCAGGTCGGCCGAATCCTCGCGGTCATGGATGGTAAAGGCCGGGTCGAGCCCGATCTGCATGGAATGCTCGCGCAGCAGCCGCGCCCCAATGCCGTGGAACGTCCCCGCCCAGCTCAGCGCGTCGGTTACGGTCCCGGCGCTGGTACCCAGCACCTGGCCCGCAATGCGCTCCACCCGCCGGCTCATCTCGCCGGCCGCCCGCCGCGAAAACGTCATCAGCAGGATGCGCCGCGGATCGGCACCGCCGACGATCAGATGCGCCACCCGATGCGCCAGCGTATTGGTCTTGCCCGAGCCGGCCCCGGCAATCACCAGCAGCGGACCCGGCGCGGCTTCGCCCGTGCCGTGCTCGACGGCGCGGCGCTGCTGCGGGTTGAGCGCGTCAAGATAATGGGGGCTGGCAAGCACGAATCGATACCTTTGGGTTGCCGGTCCAAAAGAGTCTATTCTGCTTTTGTTCGCAAGCCGTGAAGGTCCAGACCGGCCCCGCCCCGGCATGATGGGGCAGGGCGAGTCCGGGCTATTCCTGCGCCAGATCGGCCATCAATCCGGCAGCCACCGTCAGCCGCGACACCGTCAGCGAGCCCTGCGTCAGCTCGGCCACCGCCGCGGCCGTCCGCGCGATCCCCGCCGCGTTGCGTTCCTGCCAGTCAGCCAGCTTGGCGGTCACCGTGCTGCCCGCGGCCTTGAGCACATCGGCCGTCAGGTCGCGCTGCGCCCGCATCAGGTTGGCCAGCGCCCGGTCCAGCGCCATGCGGTCGAACCGGTCGTTGAGCAGCAGCGCCCGGCTCTGGGCGATCACCGGCCACAGCCGGAACGCTTCGAACACGCCGAAAAACGCCGCCGCGCCATCGCCCACCGCAACGCCGGCCCGCTCGCTCACCAGCACGATATCGCTGGCATAGCCCAGCACCGGCAGCTCGGCGATGCGCTCCGCCATGGTCTCTGGCACGCCTTTGTCCACCAGCGCCTGCGCCATTGCCGAAACGCCTTCAACCAGCGAGGCGGGCAGGGTATGCGCAATCATTGCGCGCAGCGCGGCCACGCCCGCGCTATGCCGGGCCACCAGCGCGCCCAGCCCCTGCGTTACATCGGCATTGCGCAGGAACCACAGGCTCTCCTGCCGCAGTAGCGCCATCACCTCGGCATAAAGCCCCAGCTGCACCGCGCCATCCACCGCCGTATCCAGCGCGTCGATCGCGGCATTGAGGTCGGTCAGCCCATAGGCATCACGCGTGGCGGCATAGGCCAGCGCCACTTCCCCCGGGCTGGCGCTGGTCGCGGCCGTCAGCTCGCTGACAAAGGCCGGGCCGCCGCGATTGATCATGGCATTGGCCAGCACGGTGGCGATGACTTCGCGCTTCAGCCGGTGCCGCGTCACCGCCTCGGGATAGACCCGGTGCAGGGTGTCGGGGAAATAGCGATAGAGCTCGCCGGCCAGATAGGCGTCGTCCATCTCGTGCCCGTCCAGCAGGTCGGCATAGAGCACCAGCTTGGCATAGGCCAGGATCACCGCCAGCTCGGGCCGTGCCAGCCCCTTGCCGGTCGCCGCCCGCGCGTCCAGCACGGTCTCGCTGGGCAGGAATTCCACCGCCCGGTCCAGCAAGCCGCGCGCTTCGAGCCCCGCGATCAGCTCGCGATGGTCGGGCAGTTCGGCCAGGCCCGCCCGCTCGGCCAGCGATAGCGCCAGCCCCTGCAGGTAGTTGTTGCGCAGGCAGAGCGCGGCGACCTCTTCGGTCATGGTGACGAGAAAAGCGTTTCGCCTCTCATAATCCAGCGTTCCGTCGGCCAGCAGCGGCGCCACCGCGATCTTGATATTGACCTCAAGATCGCTCGAATTCACCCCGGCCGAATTGTCGATGGCGTCGGTATTGATGCGCCCGCCCTTGAGTGCATAGTCGACGCGCCCGCGCTGGGTGACTCCCAGATTGGCGCCTTCGCCGACCACCTTGGAGCGCACGTCCGTGCCGGTGATGCGGATGCCGTCATTGGCCCGGTCGCCGACCTCGGCATTGGTTTCCAGCGCCGAGCGGATATAGGTGCCGATGCCGCCGAACCACAACAGGTCCACATCGGCCTTGAGGATCGCCGTCATCACCGCGCTCGGCGTGGCATGATCCACCGTCAGGCCCAGCAGGGTCCTGATTTCTGGCGATAGCGGGATAGATTTGAGGCTGCGTGAAAACACCCCGCCGCCGCGCGAGATCAGCGCCGTATTGTAATCCTGCCAGCTCGAGCGGGGCAGGGCGAATAGCCGCTGCCGTTCCGCCAGGCTCGTCGCCGGGTCCGGCATCGGATCGATGAAGATGTCGCGATGGTCGAAGGCTGCCACCAGCAGCGTCTGCGGGCTCAGCAGCATGCCATTGCCGAACACGTCCCCGCTCATGTCGCCCACGCCGGCCACGGTGAACGGCTCGCTCTGAATATCGCGGTCCATTTCGCGGAAGTGGCGCTTTACCGCCTCCCAGCCGCCGCGGGCGGTAATGCCCATCTTCTTGTGGTCATAGCCGGCCGACCCGCCCGACGCGAAGGCGTCGCCCAGCCAGTAGCCCCGGCTGGTGGCAATGCCATTGGCTGTGTCCGAGAATGTCGCCGTGCCCTTGTCGGCGGCCACCACCAGATAGGGGTCGTCGCCATCGCGTCGCACCACATCGGCCGGCGGCGCCACCTTGCCCTCGACCAGGTTGTCGGTGACGTCGAGTAGCGCGCCGACAAAAATCTTGTAGCTGGCCACGCCCTCGGCCTGGAAGGCCTCGCGCGGCATCCCCGCCACCAGGCGCTTGGGCACGAAGCCGCCCTTGGCGCCGACCGGCACGATCACGGCATTCTTCACCTGCTGCGCCTTGACCAGGCCCAGCACCTCTGTGCGGAAATCCTCCGGCCGGTCCGACCAGCGCAGCCCGCCGCGGGCAATGGCGCCGAAGCGCATATGGATGCCTTCGACCCGCGGCGAATAGACCGAGATTTCCCGATAGGGCCGCGGCGCCACCATGCCGTCCACCTTGGCGCTGTCGAACTTGATCGCCAGCGCCGGCGGGCGATTGCCTTCGGCATCGCGCTGGAAGGCATTGCTGCGCACCGCTGCTTCCATCAGGTTGAGGTAGCGGCGCACAATGGTGTCCTCGTCCAGCGAGGTCATGGCCTCCAGTGCCGCCTCGATCTCTGCCCGGGCCGCATCGGCCTTGGCTGCGCGGTCGCTCTCGGCCGGATCGTACAGCGCGTTGAACAGGGCCACCAGCCCTTCGGCCGCCGCCGGCTGGTTCACCAGCACCTGGGCGATATAGCGCTGCGAATAGGAAATCCCGATCTGTCGCAGATAGCGCGACAGCGCCCGCAGCAATGCGGCATCGTTCCAGCTGAGCGCCGTGCGGCTGACCAGCGTGTTGAGCTGGTCGCTCTCGGCCAGCCCGTCCCATACGGCCAGCAGCCCGTCTTCTACGGCCTTGCCATTGGTCGCAATGTCAAAAAAACTGCCATCGGCCGTCGCCAGCACCATGTCATGCAGATAGCGCGTCACCCCGTCGCGCGGATCGATCGTATAGGTGCGCTCGTCGATCACCCGAAAGCCGAAGACCTCGATCATCGGCACGCGGTCGCTCAGCGGAATGGCCTGCTCGCGGTGGTAGAATTTGAGCCCCAGTGCCCCGTCGCCGCCGACCCGGTCGCGCAGCTTGATGGCGACCCTGCCGCTGTCGCCCAGTTCCCGCAGGACGGCGATGTCGCCATGCGCGATCTCGGCCGTATTGCGCGATTGATACGCCGCCGAAAACGCCATGCGATAGTCGCTGATCGCGGCGGGATCCGCCGCCGTGGCCATCAGCAGGTCGCCGAAATTGCTGGTCAGGGCATCGACCCGCGCTTCCAGTTCACCGCGGCTGGGCTGGGGCGTCTTGCCGCCGATCCGGCCGATGATCGTGTGCACCCGCACCAGTTCTCCCTCGGGGAAATGCGGGTAAAACGCCGAGACGCGGCCATCATAGACCTCGGCCAGATAGGCGGTGATGCGCTCGCGCGCCGCCCCGTCATAGCGGTCGCGCGGCACATAGACGAGCACCGAGACGAAATTGTCGAACCGGTCGATGCGCGGCAGCACCCGCACGCGCGGCCGGTCATAGAGCGCGGCTATTGCGGTGGCGAATTCGAACAACTGATCGACGCCGATCTGGAACAGCTCGTCGCGTGGATAGCTGTCCAGCGCGCTCAGCAGGGCGCGGCCATCATGGCCGATCGGATCGACGCCCGATTTGCGCATCACTTCGGCAATCTTGCGCCTGATGATCGGCACGTCCGTATGCGGCGTTGCCAGCGCCTGCGCTGTGAACAGGCCAACAATGCGCAGCTCGCCCACGGCCTGGTCGGCCGCGTCATAGATCTTGATGCCCACATAATCCATGTGCTGGCGGCGGTGCACCCGCGCCCGCACATTGGCCTTGGTCACCAGCAGCGGCTCGGCCGAAGCGATGAAGGCGGCGTGCTGGGGCGTGGATTCCACAAAGGTCGGCCCGCTGCGCAGGACCTTGACGTCCGGATCGGTCAGAATGCCCAGTCCGCTGCCGGCCACCGGCACCAGGGCGTCGCCATCAATGGCGTATTCCCGCATCCCGAGAAACGTAAAGTTGTGCTCCGCCAGCCAGTCGAGGAAGCGCAGCGACTCATCGACTTGGCCCGCTTTGAGCTTGCCCAGATTTTCAATCTTGCGGCGCAGCCGTTCCAGCATGGGTTGCCAGTCGCGCACTGCCTTGGCGACCTCGCCCATGGTAGTCTCGATTTCCGCCACCAGCGCTGGCACGTCGCTGACCGGGTCGCTGTGGATATGCAGCACGCTGAGCGCCTGTCCATTGGCCTGCCGCACCACCGGATGGGCAAACAGCCGCACCGTGCCGCCGGCGGCCCGCAGCGCGGCCAGCGCGCTGTCGACGATGAAGGGCATGTCGGGCGAGACAATGTCGAGCACCAACGGATCGCCGGGCTGGGCCGGCTGCGTCACGCTCAGCCGGCTGCCCGCGCCGTCATAGGCCAGCAAATGCGCATAGGATTGCCGCAGGATGGTCTCGAACCTGTCCGGCGCCTGCCGCGACAGGTCCTCGCTGTCGGTGGCCAGCACGGCCGCCCGGAAGAATTGCGCAAAGCCGGCGTCCTCGCTCGCCAGCGCGGCAGCGCGTTCCAGCAGGACAGGGCGATTGGCTAGTACCACATTCATCCGGCGACTCCTCAGCTTCGAGCCCACTCTAGGGCCCGCCCGCGCCCCTGTCTGCCATGCCTTTGGCCAATATCAGGCCAAAACCAAACCCCGATGACGCCGGGCTGGCATTAAGGCTCCGGTAACAGTCTGGAATGAAGTTGCGCTAAGGTCGGCTTGAGCGCGCCAGCAATGCGGTTTTTCTGGCTTTGCCGGCGATTCGAGCAAAGCGTTTCTCCCGCACCCGTTTGGCGACCCTCGGTAACACTTGCAATACACTACTGATGTGGTAGTCTTAGATATGCGCTGCGAGTAGGAACCCCACATGTCCAACATGCCCAAGTTTCTGACCTACACCACCAAGTTTCTCGCCTATGCCGGCTTGGCCGCATCCCTCGTGCTGATCGTCACGGTCACCGGCCACGCCTGATCGGCCATCCGCCGTCAATGCACCGTCGTGCCGGGGTCCATGGCCGACCCCGGACCTTCACCCAGCTTCGGCCCTGCCCAGAATACCAGGTAGAGTAGTTCTTCGCCCGCCGCGTCGGTAATCTCGATCGAGCGCGGCACGCGCGTATCGTCGCCCTTGCTGGCGGCGTGCTCGACAATCGCCTTGGCCAGGGCAGCCGCATTGTGCTCGGCTGCCTCGAGGTCCGGCAATTCGCTCCCGGCCTTGTCCTCGATCAGTTCGTCATCGGTGCGGTAGTGAAAGTAGAATTTTGGCACGCGCTCTTTCCGGGCGAACCCGAAACCTCTCTTGGCGGCCTGCAGGCCGCCCTGTCGGCAGTCTGGGCAGCCTGCCAGCAATCGGGCCCTCAGTCGAGCCCGCCGAGTTTGTGATAATGGTGCCGCTGCCACAGCAGGGGCGAGCGGCTGTTAATGGTCTCGGCCTCGATGATGGCCCCGGCAAACAGCACATGCGTGCCCGTCTCGATGGCCCCGATCACCTCGCAGTCGAGCGCCGTCACCGCCCCGGCCAGCATCGGATGGCCCGAGGGCCAGCGCGACCATTCGCCCACGCCGAACCGTTCTGCGGCCGGCAGCCCGCCGGCAAAGGCATTGCCCACCGCCTGCTGGTCGTCGGCCAGCATGGCCAGCGAAAAGCCCTGCGTCTTGGCGATGATGTCGGCCAGCCGGCTCATGATGTCGATCGACACCAGGATGGTCGGCGGCTCCATGGCCAGCGACAGCATTGAGGTCACGGTGCGGCCGATCCGCTCGTCGCCGCGCTGCGCCGTCACCACGCTGACGGTGGCGGCCATGGCCGCCATGGCGGCGCGGAATTCGGCATTGCCCACCAGGGGGTGGCGGGGCGGGCGCAGCTTCATGCTGTCGGGCAGGTCAAAATCGGCCATGAGTGTAGTCAAGTTCCTTCTCCGGACTGTCGCAGCAGCGGGCGGAGTAATGTTTGTGGTGGCCTTGCGCATTGCCGGCAATCTAGGCCCGCGCCGGGGCCTGTGGCCAGCGTGATCTCGTCTGTGCCGGCGCCGTCTTGATGAACGGCGCCGGCCGGCTGGCTGTCTCTTAGCCCAGATTGGCTTCGGCAAACGCATAGTTCGCCAGCGTATCAAGGAAATTGCTCACATAGTCCGGGCGGCGATTGCGGAAATCGAGGTAATAGCTGTGCTCCCAGACGTCCAGGCCGAGCAGCGGTTTGCCCTCGCCGGTGGCCAATGGATTGCTGCCATTGGGGGTCTTGGCCGTCTTGAGCTTGCCGTCCGGACCCAGCACCAGCCAGGCCCAGCCCGAACCGAACTGCGTCGTTGCCGCGGTCTTGAACGCGTCCTTGAACGCCGCCACCGAGCCGAAATCCGCGACGATCATGGCTTCGAGCCTGCCGCCCAGCTGGCCGCCCTGGGGCGATAGCGCATTCCAGAAGTGGATATGGTTCCAGTGCTGCCCGGCATTGTTGAACACAGGCGCCAGGTCCGGCTTGTCCTTGGCAAACAGCACGATCTCTTCGAGCGACTTGCCGGCCAGATCAGGGTTCTTCTCGACGAAGCCGTTCAGTGCCGTCACATAGGCCTGGTGGTGCTTGCCGTGATGCAGTTCCAGGGTTTCCTGGCCCATGCCGCGATCGGCAAGGGCAGAAGTGGCATAGGGCAGGGCGGGGAGTTCGAAAGCCATTGGGCTTCTCCAGCGTTGGGCACGGCGCCGCACTTGCGTTTGACGGCCATGCCGGTTAAATTCCAAGTCATGACTTTGAAAACCCTTGCGCCTGATATGTCAAGCCGCGCCTTGGACAATTCGGCCTGGTCGCCCCGCAACCCGGCCGAGCGCGTGCTCATGCTGCTCAAGATGCACGGCACGCTGTCGGCGTCCGCCATCGGCACGGCTTTGGGCACCTCCGGCGAGGCCGCGCGCCAGCAACTCGCCCGCCTGGCCGAGACCGGGCTTGTCATTGCCACCAGCGAGGCGCGCGGCGTCGGCCGGCCGACCCAGCTCTGGGCGCTCACCGCCGCCGCCCAGGCCCGCTTCCCCGATACCCATGCCGCGCTCACCGTGCAGCTGCTCGATATTGTCCGCGCCACGCTGGGCGAGGGCGCCCTCGACAGCGTCATCGCCACCCGCGAAGCCGCCACGCGCGCCGCCTACGAAGCCGCCATGGCCGATGCCACGGTGCTGCGCGACCGCGTCGCCCGCCTTGCCGACCTGCGCAGCCAGGAGGGCTATATGGCCGAATGGCAAGAGCAGGAAGACGGCTCGCTGCTGCTGCTGGAAAACCACTGCCCCATCTGCGCTGCCGCCACCGCCTGCCAGGGCTTCTGCCGTGCCGAGCTCGAGGTGTTTCGCGCCGTCCTCGGCCCCACGGCCGAAGTCACCCGCACCGAGCATATCGTCTCGGGCGGTCGTCGCTGCAGCTACGTCATTCGCGAGGCCTGAACCCATGACCGACAATCCGCGCCCGCCCATCGGCACGCAGCACCAGCGCGTCGGCTGGGAAACCCCGCCTGGCCTGGATGAAGCCATGATCACCGCGGTGGTCAACGCCTTCTATGACGACGCCCGGCGTGACCCGCTGCTCGGCCCGGTCTTCAACCGCGTCATCGCCCCTGAGGCCTGGCCACACCACCTGGCCACCATTGCCGATTTCTGGAGCTCCATGCTGCTGGGTACCGGCCGCTATGCCGGCCGCCCCATGCCCAAGCACATGGCCATTCCCGAGCTGTCGGACGCCCATTTCCAGCGCTGGCTGGCTTTGTTCCGCCGCACCGCCACCGACCTCTGTCCGCCCGATATCGCCGCCCTCTTCATCGAGCGCTCCGAGCGCATCGGCAACAGCTTCCGCATGAACATTGCCATGCGCCGCGGCGACGACATCAAGACCATGACCCCGCTGGCGCGCGAAACCCCGCTCTGGTCGCCGCCGCGCGATTAGCCAGCCGGCTTGGGCGCTAATGTACGCTTGCCGCCAGATTTCGCAGCGATATTAGCAAATTGACCAGACAATCGCGCTATGGTGCCGCCACCAACACCACGAGCGCCGATGCCTCTTTCTCGCGTCATGACCGACGACTTCATTCACGCCACGCAACTGCTGCGGGCAGGGCGGTTCGACGAGGCCTTGGGCGCCTTCCGGCTGGTCTATGCCGGGGCCCGGGCCAACGGCAATTCTGATCTGATGGCGGCGGCCCTGGGCGAAATGGCCTGGAGCTGTTACCGCATCGGCGACCCCGAACAGGGGCTGGAATGCGCCCTGGCCGCCCGGCGCCTGTGGCAGCAGCAGGATAATGACGTCGAACTGGCGCGGGCCCTGGCCGTAGCCGCCATGCTTTATCTCGATCTCGGTTTCAGCGATCAGGCCGATGCCAGTGCCAGCCAGGCCCTGGCCCTGGCCATCGCCAGGGACGACGCCGGCATGCTCGCCTTCGCCCTCAGCGCCAGGAGCCTCGTCCTGGCCGCCTGCCGGCAGTCCGCCCGGGGCGCGCGTCTGGTGGAACAGGCCGTCGCCATCGCCGTCCATCAGGCCAATCCGGCTGGCGCCGCCTATTATCTGCTCAATCTGGGCATCTGCCACGCCCGGCTCGCTGACGAGGCCGACGCCGGCGCCGAGCCCGATCGCGCCGCGCGCGAGCGCGCTACCGCCATTGAAGTCAC
Organism: Devosia sp. MDV22-iso42; assembly: GCF_058629155.1. Lineage (NCBI taxonomy): Bacteria > Pseudomonadati > Pseudomonadota > Alphaproteobacteria > Hyphomicrobiales > Devosiaceae > Devosia > Devosia sp. MDV22-iso42. The sequence goes on along the minus strand of NZ_JBZVWR010000006.1, from coordinate 994,456 downwards.
CGCTATTGCCATCCAGTATGCCCAGCACGGCGGTGACGTCTGGACCCTGCGCTTTGCGCTGGCCAACAATGCCCGGCTGCTGGCCCTGCAAGGCAGTGCCGACGCGGCCCTGGTCCTGCTGGATCAGTGCGCCGACCTGCTGGACCAGCCTGGCCTGCGCCTGCAATTGCTTTATCTCGACACGCTCAGCGCCGTGCTGCTGCGCGCCGGCCGGCTGGAAGAAGCCCGTCACAGCGCTGTCCAGGCCGTGCAGCTGGCGGACTCGGGCAATCAACTCGAGCACCACGTCAGCGCCGCGGGCAGGCTGGCCGAAATCATGGAGGCTTTGGGCGACGCCCCGGCTGCCCTGGACCAGTTCAAGCGCTATCACGCCCTCTACGTGCGCCAGGCCGCCAGCGCCGCCCAGCGCCGGGCGCGCATCGAGGCCATTGGCACGGCGATCGACGTCGCCGCTCCCGGGGCCGCGGACGATGACGTCCCCCGCCAGCGTCGCGCCTGACCGCGCGCGGTTGGTCGCCTATTCCTCGTCGCCCTTCACCGCCTCCATCGACACATGCGTGCTGGTATGGGCCACATGCGGCAGCGCCGAGATCCGCTCCCCCAGCACCTCGCGATAGCCGGCAATGTCCTTGGTCCGCACCTTGAGCAGATAGTCAAAGCTTGAGGCGATCATATGCGCCTGTTCCACCTCTGGAATCGCCCGCACCGCCTTGTTGAACGCCGCCAGCGCCGCCTTGCGCGTATCGCTGAGCTTGACCTCGACAAAAGCCACATGCGGCAGGCCGAGCCGACGCGGATCGATCACCGCGCGGTAACCCAATATGTAACCGGCCTTCTCCAGCCGGCTGATCCGGGTCTGGCACGGCGTCTTGCTCAGATGCACCCGCCGGCTGAGTTCGGCCACGCTGATCCGCCCATCCTGCGCCAGAATATCAAGGATATGCCGGTCGATCTGATCCAAAGTCTCGTAGCCGACGGTTTTCATGGGCGTTTGTCCTGTCTGATGCGTTATTTCTACGCTGAGACGGAGAATTTGGCCACACAATCAGGCGATACGCCTTCTGGACATCTGGCATGATCATGCCGGTGTGCAATACCCCGGTCACCCGCATGCGACAGGGCAGGGCGACGCACCAGCAACAGGAAGCCGCCATGTCCGATACTGCATCCGCCGATCCCGTCGCCGCCACGGCTGCCGCCCGCCACGCTTTGCGGACCCGCTACCTCGCCGACGAGACCACGCTGGTCCGCCAGCTGATCGCCGATACCGGCCTGGATGCCGCCGCGCGGAACGCCATCTCGGCCCGCGCCGAAGCCCTGGTCACCACCGTGCGTCAGGGCAATCGCCTGGGTCTGATGGAGAGCTTCCTCGCCGAATATGGCCTGGCCACCGACGAGGGCGTGGCGCTGATGTCGCTGGCCGAAGCGCTGCTGCGCGTGCCCGATGCCGATACCGTCGATGCCCTGATCCATGACAAGGTCGGCGGCTCCAACTGGACCGGCCATTTCGGCGCCTCGTCCAATCACCTGGTCAATTTCTCCTCCCTGGCGCTGAGCCTTACCGCCGAAGTGCTCGGCGATCCCGAAGTGGCGCCCAAATCGGCCTTTCACCGCGCCGTGGCTCGCCTCGGCGAGCCCGTCATCCGCACCGCCGTCGGCCAGGCCATGCGCCTGCTGGGCAGTCAGTTCGTCTTTGGTCGCAGCATCGATGAAGCCATCGCCAATGCCCGCAAGCCCGAGGCCCTGGGCTATCGCTATTCCTACGACATGCTCGGCGAAGCCGCCCGCACCAGCGCCGACGCCGCGCGCTATTTCGCCGCCTATGCCGCCGCCATTGCCAGCCTGGCGCCGCGCTGCACCGCCCCCTCGGTGCGCGACAATCCCGGCATTTCCGTCAAGCTCTCGGCTTTGCACCCGCGCTACGAGTTCGCGCAGCGCGACCGCGTCATGGCCGAACTGGTTGATCTGACTCGGCAATTGGCCATCGCCGCCAAGAACGCCAATATGGGTTTCAACATCGATGCCGAGGAAGCCGACCGGCTCGATCTGTCGCTCGACATCATTGCCGAAGTGCTCGCCACGCCTGAACTGGCCGGCTGGGACGGCTTCGGCGTTGTCGTCCAGGCCTATGGCAAGCGCGTCCTGCCCTTGATCGACTGGCTCGACGCCACGGCGAAGTCGCTCGATCGCCGCATTATGGTGCGCCTGGTCAAGGGCGCCTATTGGGACGCCGAAATCAAGCGCGCCCAGGTGCTCGGCGTGCCCGACTATCCGGTCTTCACCCGCAAGGCATCCACCGACATCAGCTACATCGCCGCCGCTCGCCGCCTCTTTGCCGCCAGCAATATCTATCCCCAGTTCGCCAGCCACAATGCCCATACCGCTGCCGCCGTGCTGCACTTAGCCGAGCAGGTCGGGCAGGGCAGTGACAGCTATGAGTTCCAGCGCCTGCATGGCATGGGCGAGCGCCTGCACGACGTGCTGCGCACCACGGCCGGCACCCGCACCCGCATCTATGCCCCGGTCGGCGCGCATAAGGATCTGCTGGCCTATCTCGTCCGCCGCCTGCTCGAAAACGGCGCCAATGGCTCCTTCGTCTACCAGATCGCGGACGAGGACATCCCGGCCTCCGTCGTCGCTGAAGATCCCATCGCCAGGGTGCTGGCTCTGGGTGACGCCATCCCCAACCCCGCCATTCCCGCGCCCCTTTCCATCTTCGCCCCGCGCCGCAACTCTGCCGGCCTCGACCTCACCGACCCCGTGGCCTTCCCTGCCATGCAGACCGCCCGCGACGCCTTCGCCACCACGCAGTGGCACGCTACCCCGCTCACAGCCCACTCCGCCCAGGACCCCGCGGCACGCATCGACACTCCAATGCCCGCCCCATCGTCTCCCTCCCCCTGGTGGGGAGGGACCAAGGGTGGGGGGTCGTCTGGCTCCAATGCCCTGCTGAACCCAGCCGACCCCAACGACACCGTTGGCACCGTCACCGACGCCACCATCGATGACGTGACCGCCGCCATCGCCGCGGCCGGCGCCGCGTCCTGGCCACAGACCCCCGTCGCCACCCGCACCCTTGCCCTGCGCGCCACCGCCGATCTCTACGAGGCCCATAGCGCCGAAATCTTTGCCCTGCTCGCCCGCGAGGCCGGCAAGTCCTGGGCCGACGCCGTGGCTGAACTCCGCGAAGCCGTCGACTTCCTGCGCTATTATGCCGATGAGGCCGAGCGTCAGCCGCTGGCCGCCCCGCGCGGCCCCATCGCGGCCATCTCGCCCTGGAATTTTCCGCTCGCCATCTTCACCGGCCAGATCGCCGCCGCTTTGGTCGCGGGCAATCCCGTCCTGGCCAAGCCGGCCCCGCAAACGCCGCTGATCGCCTTCCGTGCGGTCCAGCTGATGCATGAGGCGGGCATCCCCGCCGACGCGCTGCAGCTGCTGCCCGGTGCCGGCGAGATCGGCACCGCGCTGACCAGCAACCCCGCCATTGCCGGCGTCGTCTTTACCGGCTCGCTCCCCACCGCCCGACGCATCGAGCAGGCCATGGCGGCAAATCTCGCCCCAACCGCGCCATTGATCGCCGAGACCGGTGGCCTCAACGCCATGATCGTCGACTCCACCGCTCTGCCCGAACAGGCGGTGCGCGATATCCTGGCCGCCGCCTTCCAGTCCGCCGGCCAGCGCTGCTCGGCTCTACGCGTGCTTTACCTGCAGGAAGACGCTGCCGAGCGTACCATCGAGATGCTCAAGGGCGCCATGGACGAGCTCACTCTGGGCAATCCCTGGCATCTGGCCACCGATATCGGCCCGGTCATCGATGACGCTGCCAGAGCAAAAATCCTTGCCCATATCGAAACTTACGAGCGTTCGGGGAATCTGATTCATCGCCTGAAGGCGCCCGATCAGGGCACCTTCGTCGCCCCCACCGTGCTGCGGGTCTCCGGCATCGGCGAACTCAAGGAAGAAATCTTCGGTCCGGTGCTGCACGTGGCCACGTTCAAGGCCGACCAGCTCGACCGCGTCATCGCCGATATCAATGCCACCGGCTACGGGCTGACCTTTGGTCTGCACACCCGCATTTCCTCGCGTGTCCGCACCGTCTCCCGCGCCGTGTGCGCCGGCAATATCTATATCAACCGCAACCAGATCGGCGCCGTAGTCGGCTCGCAGCCCTTTGGCGGCGAGGGCCTTTCCGGCACCGGTCCCAAGGCCGGCGGCCCGCATTACGTGCCGCGCTTCACCAGTGCTTCAGGTCCCGTTGACAGCGCGCCCCTGGTCCTGCCGGGCCCGACCGGCGAAAGCAATATCATGCACACTGCCCCCCGCGGTCGCGTACTGTGCCTCGGCCCGACCCCGGCCGACCAGCAGGCCCAGGCCGTCCTCGCCGCCAGCCTCGGCTGCACGGCGCTGCTGGCCCAGCTCGATCTCGACGCCCTCACCAAAAGCAACAGCTTCGACGCCGTGGCCTGCTTTGCCGCCGACGCCGACCTGCGCCCCATCCGCCTGGCCCTCAGCCAGCGCCAGGGCGCGCTGATCCCGCTCTTGACCAGCCCCGACGACGCCGGTCGCCTGCTGCTCGAGCGCCATGTCTGCATCGACACCACCGCCGCCGGCGGCAATGCCAGCCTCATGGCCCAGGCGGGGTAGGGGGCGGCAGGCCGTCGCGCGCTACGCTAGGCCTTCAGCACCACCACCTTGGTGTCGACCGGCGTCTTGTCGTAGAGGTCGATCATGTCCTGGGTCAGCAGGCCGACGCAGCCGCTGGAAATGCCCTTGCCGATCGTCTCGGGCATGATGGTGCTGTAGATCGTGAACAGGGTGTAGACGCCGTCCTGGTAGAGATAGAGCGTGCGGGCACCCAGCGGATTGTCGAGCCCCGGCTTCATGCCCCCGGCATAGGGGGCGGCCTCGGGCTGGCGCAGGATCATTTCCTTCGGCGGCGTCCAGATCGGCCATTCCGCCTTGCGGCCGATATAGGCCTCGCCGCTCCACAAAAAGCCGGCGCGACCGACATTGGCGCCATAGCGGGTGGCATTCCCGTCTTCTTCGATGCGGTAGACATAATAGTGCCGCGGATCGACGATGATGGTGCCCACCGCTTCGTCGCTTGGGTACCGCACGGTCCGCCGGAGATATTTCGGGTCGACCTTGTTGAGGTTGACGGCCGGAACCGGGAAACGCTCGTCCGGCAGCGGTCCATAGACCCGCTGTGCTTCCGCCAGGCTCATCCCGCCCGAGACGCAGCCCGCCAGCGCCAGGGCGCCAAGCGCCGCACTGCCGGCCATGAACGCCCGTCGGCTCATCAGCCCCGGCGACGACGCCGTGCTTGCCCCGACGCTCTCCATACCCTTGCCTCTGATCATCACTGACTATCCCCGCCGACGGGCACCAACCCGCGTCCTGAGCGCCCAGCCTGACCGCCCGGCAGCCGTTTGGCAAGCGGGCGCCAGTCACAACTCTCAAAACGAAAAAACCCGCAGCCAGCGCCGCGGGTTCTTGGTTTCAGTCTGTCGGAGGCTCTAGCGCGCTGCGACGAGCGCCGCCAGCTTGGCCGGCACCGCCAGCACGTCGTGGATCATCTGCACCCGCTCGGGCGTATAATAGCCGTCAACATCGAGCATGTTGACCGTGCCGATCAGCACGCCGCCGATCACCACCGGCATATTGACCACGCTCTGGCAGCCCAGCGAGTCGATCAGCTCATAGTCCGGAAACACCTTGGCGATATCGGCGATCGTATTGGCGACGAAATAGCGGTGCTCCTTGTGCACCACGTCGAACCAGCTGTCATAGCGGATCGGCTTGGTGCCCGAAGCCGGGTAGTTCACGGGATCGCTGGTATAGGCCCGCCGCGCCAGCTCGGCCTGCATGTCCACGCTCATATAGGTGAAGAGCTTGGCGCCCACACTTGCCTCGGTCAGCGCCTGCAGCGCCGCAAACGCCTGCTCGACGCCCTTGGCCTGGGCAATGGCGGCATCGAAGGTGGCAATGGCTTGGGAATGGTCAGTCATGAAGTCAGTCCTTGGTCTACGATAAAATCAGGCGAGCTTGCGCCCTTCGGTCGCCGCCAGCAGTTCACGCGAATAGGGCTCCACCAGCGTCTCCGCCTTGAGCAGGCTCACATCGGCCACCTCGACGATCCGGCCCTGCCGCATCACCGCCAGCCGGTCGCACAGAAAGCTCACCACCGGCAGGTTGTGCGTCACCAGCAGATAGGTCAGCCCCTGTTCCCGCCGCAGCCGCTTGAGCAGGTTGAGGATTTCCGCCTGCACGCTGACATCGAGCGCCGAAGTCGGCTCGTCCAGCAGCAGTACTTTGGGCTCCAGCATCAGCGCCCGGGCGATGGCCACGCGCTGCCGCTGCCCGCCCGACAGCTGGTGCGGAAAGCGAAAGCGGAAGCGCCGGTCCAGTCCGACCTGCGCCAGCGCCTCTTCCACCCGCTTGTCGCGATTGCCGATGCCATGGATGGCCAGCGGCTCGGTCAGCGTCGCATCGATGCTCTTGCGCGGATGCAGCGACCCATAGGGGTCCTGGAACACCATCTGCACCTGCCGCGCCACGGCCCGGTCGACACCATGGCTGCGCGCCTGGCCCAGCACCGAGATCGCCCCGGTCCAGTCCGGCGCCAGGCCGGCTATGGCCCGCAATATCGTCGACTTGCCCGAGCCGCTTTCGCCCACCAGGGCAAAGCTCTCGCCCTCGGCAATGTCGAGGTTCACCCCATGCACCACCGTAGTGTCGCCATAGGAAATGCTGAGGTCGCTTAGCGTGATCGCGCTCATGTGCCCGCCCATTGGCTGCGGTCGAGCACCGGCAGCTCATCCCGGTTTTCGTTGATGGTCGGCATCGCCGCGAGTAGCCCGCGTGTATAGGGGTGCTTGGCCTGCTCCAGTTGCCCCGCCGCGCATTCTTCCACCACTTCGCCGGCATTCATCACCAGGATCCGGTCGCAATAGCGGCTGACGAGGTTGAGGTCATGGCTGATCAGGATCAGCCCCATGCCCTTGCGGGTCACCAGATCGTCGATGATATCAAGCACCTGCGCCTGCACACTGACATCGAGAGCCGAGGTCGGCTCGTCGGCAATCAAGAGCTCCGGCTCGGGGATCAGCATCATGGCGATCATCACGCGCTGCCCCATGCCGCCCGACACTTCATGCGGATAGAGCTTGGCCACGCGCTTGGGATCATCGATCCGCACCGAGTCCAGCATGGCGAGAATCCGCTCCTGCACCTCATGCCGCCCCAGCTTTTCATGCGTCACCAGCGCTTCGGCGATCTGCTCGCCCACCGTCATCACCGGGTTGAGCGAAAATTTGGGGTCCTGCATCACCATGGAAATGCGCGCGCCGCGAATGGCCCGCATCTGCTTTTCGCTCTGGGCGCGCAGATCCACGCCGTCAAATTCCAGCCGGTCCGCTGTCACGAGGCCCGGCTTGCGGATCAGTTTGAGGATCGCCCGCCCGGTCATGGACTTGCCCGAGCCGCTTTCGCCGACAATGCCCAGCCGCTCGCGGCCAAGCTCGAACGAAATCCCCTTGACCACCTCGACGCGGCCGCGATGGGTCGGAAAACTGACGCGCAGATTTTCTACCGACAGCATTGGCTTTGCGCCTCCCTCTCCCTTGTGGGGAGGGACCGAGGGTGGGGGTACTTCAGCTTGCACCGGACCGGCCATCTACTTGCCCTCGTTCTTGGGGTCGAGCACGTCGCGCAGCCCGTCGCCGAGGAAGCAGAAGCCCAGGCTCACAATGATGATGGCAAAGCCGGGCATGGTCGCCACCCACCACTGGTCGAGGATAAAGGTGCGGCCGCGCGAGATCATCGCGCCCCATTCGGGCAGCGGCGGTTGGGCGCCCAGGCCGATAAAGCCCAGGCCCGCCGCGGTCAGGATCACCCCCGCCATGTCGAGCGTCACGCGGATGATCATCGACGACGTACACAGCGGCAGCACATGCCCCACGATCACCCGCAGCGGCGAGGCGCCCTGCAGCTGCACCGCGGCGATGAACTCGGAATTGCGGATCGTCAGCGTCTCGGCTCGGGCAATGCGCGCATAGGCCGGCCAGGCGGTAATGGCGATGGCGATGATGGCATTGTTGATGCCCGGTCCCAGCGCCGCCACGAAGGCCAAAGCCAGGATCAGCTTGGGCATGGAGAGGAAGATGTCGGTAAAGCCCATCAGCAGCCGGTCGGTCCAGCCGCCGAAATAGCCCGCCACAGCGCCTACCAGCAGGCCGAGCGGCGCCGAGATCAGCGCCACCAGACCCACAATGGTCAGCGTGATCTGGCTGCCCCAGATCACCCGCGAAAAGATGTCCCGCCCCAGCTCGTCCGTCCCCATGAAATGCGTGCCCGAAGGTGGCGCCAGCCGGTTGGCCAGGTCCTGGCCCGTGGCGGAATAGGGGGCGATCCAGGGCGCAAACACCGCCGTCAGCACCAGTACCAGGATTATGATCCCGCCCAGCACCGACAGGGGATTGCGCAGCAAGGCGGTAAAGACGCGATAGGCCCGTCCCGCATTGGCCTGCCAGCGCGAATGCGGCGAATCTTCCAGCAGCCAGTCACGTGTGCTCATCAGCGGGCCCTTGGGTCGAGGACGCGATAAAGCACGTCCGAAAACTTGTTGATGAAGATGAAGACCGCGCCGATCACCAGCGTCGAGCCGAGCACCGCATTCATGTCGGCATTGAGCAAAGCCGTGGTCAGGTAATTGCCGATGCCGGGCCAGGAGAACACGGTCTCGATCATCACTGAGCCTTCGAGCAGGCCGGCATAGCTCAGCCCGATCACCGTGATCAGCGGAACCCGGATGGGGTTGAACGCATGCCGCCAGATCACCACCCGTTCAGGCACGCCCTTGACCCGCGCCGTGGTCACGAATTCCTGGCTCAGCTGGTCGAGCATGAAGCTGCGCGTCATCCGCGCAATATAGGCCAGGCTGAAAAAGCCCAGCACCGAAGCGGGCAGGATCAGATGCGTCACCGCATTCCAGAAAATGTCGATTTCGCCCGCCAGCAGACTGTCGATCAGCAGCATGCCGGTGACGGGACTGACCAGCCCGTCATAGAAGATGTCGAGCCGGCCCGGCCCACCGACCCAGCGCAGCCGCGCATAGAACAGGGCCAGACCCACCAGGCCGAGCCAGAAGGCGGGCATGGAATAACCCAGCAGGCCCACCACGCGGATGATCTGGTCGATCACCGAGCCCTGCCGGCTCGCCGCAATCACCCCCAGCGGCACGCCCAGCGTCAAGCCGATGATGATGCCGATCGTCGCCATTTCCAGCGTCGCCGGGAAGAACCGGCTGAGGTCCTCCACCACCGAGCGCCCGGTGCTCACCGATTGGCCGAGGTCGCCGGAGAATACACTGACCACATAGTGGAAGAACTGCACCACCAGCGGCTGGTCCAGCCCCATGGCCGTGCGCGCCGCCGCATAGACCTCGTTGCTCGCCCGGTCGCCGACCACTGCCAGCACCGGATCGATCGGGATCACCCGGCCGATGAAGAAAGTAATGGCCAGCAGGCCCAGAAAGGTGAGGAAAACCGTCGCCACGAAACCGGCAATCGCCGTCACGCGACGACGCCAGCGACGGCGCGTGACAAAACCGCTATCCTCTGCACTGGTGCTCTGCGACGTGACGCTCAAGGCAATTTCCCCTTGGGAAAACAAGGAACTACGCCCGCAGATTGAATCATCTGCAGATCGTCAGCGCCTTCACATTTCGCTTTCACCATACAGAAAACTTTGCTTATATCAAAAAAATTATGGTAGCCTGATGACAGACGCAGCCCAGCAGAGACCGCAGAGCGAGGGGCGCCCCAAGGTAGGGGCGCTGATCCGTGCCCGTCGCCGCCAGCTGCATCTGACGCTTGAGGCTCTGGGCAAGTCGGCCGAAGTCTCGGTCGGCTATCTCAGCCAGGTCGAGCGCGATCATGCCACGCCCTCCTTGGGCACGCTGGCTCAGATTGCCCGGGCGCTTGGGGTCGGCATCGACTATTTCGTTTCCGCCCCCAGCACCAGGACGGCGCTGACAAGGGCCGGCGAGCGCGGCCAGTTCTCGCTCGATGGCTCCTCCATCATCTATGAGCGCCTCGGCACCGATTTTCCCGGCAACATGCTCTCAAGCTTCATCATGGTCGTGCCGCCGGGCTATCGCTCCGAAACGGTGGCCCATGAGGGCGAGGAAATTCTCTACGTGCTCGATGGCGCCATTACCCAGCGGCTCGATGGCGACGAGATGATCATGAGCGCCGGCGATAGCCTGCATTTCCGCGGCAATCGCCCCCATTCATGGTCCAACCATACCGACAAACCCGCGCGCCTGCTCTGGACAGGCACGCTCGCGCTCTTCCGTTCCTCGGCCCGGCCCACCCGCCAGGCCGAGACGGTTGCAAAAATCGGCATCGTGCCGGTCAAAAAGAAGAAACTCGTCAAATAGGCACCTTGAGGGCAGGGGAGGTTCGGCTGAACCAGTCCTTCAAGGTGCCACCAACAGGAGAAAACGCAGATGAAACTCTTCCGTGCTGCCTTGCTGGCCACGGCGCTGGCGCTGCCCTTGAGCAGTGTTGCCGCCTTTGCCGCCACCCCCGCCGACGCGCTGGTCGTGGCCCAGAATATCGACGATATCGTCGCCCTCGATCCGGCCCAGGCCTATGAGTTCACCTCGGGCGAGATCAACACCAATGTCTATGACCGCCTGGTGGGCTACGAAGCCGAGGACACCACGGTCCTCTCCCCCGGCCTGGCCAGCACCTGGACCGCCGACGACGCGGCCAAGACCATCACCTTCACCCTGCGCGACGCCGCTTTCGCCTCGGGCAATCCGGTGCGTCCGGAGGATGTGCTGTTCTCCTTCAACCGCGTCATCACCCTCAACCTGACCCCGGCCTTCATTCTCGCCCAGCTCGGCTGGACCCCTGAGAACATGGCCGAGATGGTCACCATTGCCGATGGCAAGGTGGTCGTGAAGTATGAGGGTGATTTCTCCTCGGCCTTCGTGCTCAACGTGCTGGCCTCGCGCCCGGCTTCCATCGTCGATGAAGTCCTCGTCATGGAAAACGAGGTCGAAGGCGACATGGGCAATGCCTGGCTCAACACCCATTCGGCGGGCTCCGGTCCCTTCGTGATGGAGGATTACCGTCCGGCTGAAATCGTCCGCCTGACCGCCAATGAAAACTACTTCCGTGGCGCCCCCGCCATGAAGTCGATCATCATCCGCCACGTTGCCGAAGCCGCCACCCAGCAGCTGCTGCTGACCTCGGGCGATGTCGACATCGCCAAGAACCTGACGCCCGACCAGATCACCAGCCTTTCCACCGATGCGGTCAAGGTCGAGACCTACCCGCAGGCAGCTGTGCACTTCCTCTCCTTCAACCAGAAGACGGAATCGCTGACCCCGCCGGCCGTCTGGGAAGCTGCCCGTTATCTCGTTGATTATGACGGCATGACCCAGTCCTTCCTCAAGGGCCAGATGGAAAAGCACCAGGCCTTCTGGCCAAAGGGCTTCCCTGGCTCCTATGACGAGACGCCCTTCACCTATGACGTCGAAAAGGCCAAGCAGATCCTGGCTGATGCCGGCGTCGAGACCCCGATCAACGTCACCCTCGACGTGATCAACTCGACTCCGTTCACCGATATCGCCCAGTCGCTGCAGGCCGGTTTTGCCGAAGCCGGCATCAACTTCGAAATCCTGCCCGGCACGGGGGCCCAGGTGATCACCAAGTATCGCGAGCGCACCCACCAGGCCATGCTGCTCTATTGGGGCCCCGACTTCATGGACCCGCACTCCAACGCCAAGGCCTTCGCCTACAATTCGGACAATTCCGACGAGAACTACACGGCCACCACCACCTGGCGTAACGCCTGGGCCGTGCCCCAGGAACTGAACGACAAGGTCACCGCTGCCCTGGCCGAAGCCGACCAGGCCAAGCGCAACGAGGCCTATATCGAGATCCAGAAGGAGGCCCAGGCCTCTTCCCCGATCGTCATCATGTTCCAGGCCGCGCTGACCATCGCCATGGCCGAAAACGTCGAAGGTTACGTCAACGGCGCCACCTCCGACTTCGTCTACTACCGTCTTGTGACGAAGGACTAAGTCAAACGGCGGTGGTCCCCAAGACACCGCTGTTCAGGAGCCGCGCCTTAGCCTTTTGGCGCGGCTCCGATCATTTTTTACAGACTATCGTTCTATTTCCCCCTTGTAGGGGGGGAAGCGACATAGGACTTAGCCTTTCGCTGAGGCGGTTGAATCAAGCAGAGTGGGGTATCTCTCCGCAAGTTAGGTTAGCGTCATGTTTCCCGATCCCGATGTTCGCTGGATTGACTTTCCATCCCCAATCGACGGCATTTCGCGGCCGCCATTCACTTTGGATCTGGGCAGCCATAAAGGCGTTTTGCGTCTTGCCGTATCGCCGCCGGGCGGAACCACAGGGAGGCACTTTAGGATCGAGATTGATTGCGAGATCCACCTTGCTGTCGATGAGATGATCTATTCGATTTCAGCCAATAGTGATAGCAGCGGCGGATATGGTGGCCAAGTTTTCATTAAGAAAGCCAGCAACTCGCGCTTGTTGAATTTCTGGCGTGATACAGATCCATTCCAACGCTCTGCGAAACACTTCCTGTTTGTTGGCGCCGACTACTGCTACCAAACTCTAGGATTGGCAGACCCAATCATTCACGCATTCGATACTGAGCACGAAGCGCACAACTGGCCATGAACTTAGCGACCTTTGCGCTGGCAACCCTATTTCCCTAACTACCCGAGCCCCCATGACCCCGATCCTCACCGCCCGCCTTGCCGCCCTACGTGCCCGCATGGCCGCCACCCATACCGATCTGGTCGTCATCGGCCCCTCCAGCCACATGCTCTATCTGGCCGATCTCGCCCCGCATGGCGACGAGCGCCCGGTCCTGCTCATGGTTTCGGCGACCTTCGCCGGTTTCCTGATGCCCGCGCTCAATGTCGACAGCGCCCGCCAGCATACCGATCTTCCCTTCTTCCCCTGGGCCGATGCCGATGGTCCGGCCGCCGCGCTCGACGAGATTCTAACCGCCACCGGCATTGACCGCAGCGCGCCGTCCATCGTGCTCGACGAAACCATGCGCGCCGATTTTGCCCTCCTGGTCCTCGATACGCTGCCCGGCGCCAGCCGCCGCTTCACCAATGACACGGTGGGCTACCTGCGCTCGCGCAAGGACCAGACCGAGTATCGAGCGCTCAAGGCCAGTGCCGTGCTCAACGACGCCGCCATGGCGGCCGGCTTTGCCGCCCTGCGCCCCGGCATCACCGAGCGCGAGGTCGCCACCGTCATCCGCGATTTCTACAAGGCCAATGGCGCCACGCCCGAATTCACCAGCGTCTGCTTCGGCCCTAATGGCGCCTTCCCGCATCACCATACCGGCGAGACGCAACTCAAACCCGACGATGCCGTGCTGATCGATACCGGCGGCCGCATTGCCGGCTATCCCTCCGACATGACCCGCGTCGGCTATTTCGGCGCCGCCCCCGAGGGCTTTGGCCAGATCCATTCCATCCTCGACCGCGCCGTCGAGGCCGCCATCGCCGCGGCGGTGCCCGGCGCCCCGGCCAGCGCCGTCGACAAGGCCGCCCGCGACATCATCACCGCCGCCGGCTATGGCCCCAATTTCATGCACCGCACCGGCCATGGCCTGGGCATCGACATCCACGAGACGCCCTATATCACCGCCAGCTCGGACACGTTGCTGGAGGAGGGTATGGTATTCTCCATCGAGCCGGGGATCTACCTGCAGGGCCGTTTCGGCCTGCGTCTCGAAGAGATCGTCATCATCCGCAACGGCACCGCCGAAGTCCTCTCCGACATGCCGCGCACAGCCGTCGCCGTCGGCTGAAGCCCACTGCGCGCCCTCCGCGGCGCGCAGTCATCATGCGTTCAGACTGGTGACGCCGTGGCGACGAACCGGTGGCAGCATTGTGGCGGTGGCGCCGCGCGCCGCGGCGCTGGCTGTGGAGCGGGTGATCTATCCCCGCCCGCCCAGGCTACCGTTCGGTCTGCAGCCGCATGATGATTTCCTGGTCGTAATTGCCGAAGCCGCGCCCGAAAATATTGATGCCCCCGGGATGCTTGGCATCCGGCTTGACGGCGATGCGCAGCCGGATCGAGTGGTGGTTGGCCAGGTCCAGGTCCACCAGCGAGATCGGCGAGATCTTCATGCCGTCGACATAGGTGCCGTCCGTGGTCACCCGCCAGCTCTTGAGCTTGCCATACTGGCTGCCCTTGAGCTTCCACCAGTCCGGCGTATAGACGCCGCGCTTGTCCCCAAAGTCCCCCGGGCTCATCCAGGTGCCGATTTCCGTGCCATTGACCGATAGCGTGATATCGCTCGGCCAGTCCGCCGAGGTGCCCGGCACCTCCGAACTCAGCTCCATGGAAAATTCCATCGCTTCGATTCGCGTCTGGCTCAGCTTGGCATTGTTGGGGAACTGGTATTCGAGAAATCCCCGCGTGAACCATAGCAGCCCCGCCTTCATCCGGTCCGGATCGAGAAACGTGTCCGGCACGTCCAGCAGCCCGATAATCCCCTCCGCCGAGCACAGCCCGCACGGCGCCGAGACCTCGCAGCTGGTATAGAGCCCCAGCGGCATGGCCACCTCGATCGTGTCATTGCGCAGGGGTCTGATGTCCTCCTTGAACATCACCATCACCTCGTCGAACATCGAGTGGCAGATCTTCTGATTCCCCTTGCGCGCCTTCTGCGTCTCGGTGCGGATCAGTCCGGCCCCTTCGAGAATGCCGATATTGGTCGACACCGTCGATTGCGGCAGGCTGAGCCGCTCGGCGATGTCATTGCCGTTCATCGCCCCCTCGACATGCAATAGTTTCAATATCTTGACCCGGATTGGCGAGGCCAGGCCCTTGAGCACATCCATGTCCTGTTCAGGATCAACGACCAGAAAATTTCGGCTCATAGGGGCTCTTTCGGGCGAGGCAGGATGCAGTTTTGACTGTGTATCATGGATTATGATGCAATCAACAATCGCGCCAAATCGCGCTAGCCTGTCGCCCCGCGCCACGCCCTGATGCGCTTATCCCCGGGCGGCGATACCGCGCCAACCCCGCCACGCGCTGCCCGCCGGCAATGGCTGTTGCTAATTGCCTTGCAGCCGCTTGCAATTGCCCGCTGCATTGTCTATGCAGACCCCGCGCCGGACGATCCGTCTCCTGCGCCAGCCGGCCAACGGCCTGCTGGGGAATAGTTCAATGGTAGAACAGCGGACTCTGACTCCGTCGATCTTGGTTCGAATCCAGGTTCCCCAGCCAATTCCTTTTATCCAGTTATATCAATGGTTTGGCAGATTGCCGTAGCGGGCAATCGTAGCACCTTTTGGTAGCACTAGCGCCATGGCGAAGGCCAAGGAAATGTTCCACTGTTTGCTCCATCGCCATGGGGGATTCGGTAATGGACGTAATGACGGGCCTAGCCGCATTAGGGCAGGCAATTAAGATCACAAAGGACCTGCGCGACATTGAGCGCGACCTAGACGCGGCGGCCTATAGAGCCCAGATGGCAGATCTTTACAGCAATCTTGGCGACGCAAAAATCGCGCTAACGGATGCCCGCGAACTTATCCATGAACGCGATCAACAGATCGCCGCCCTCACAGCACGAATTGCAACCCTTACGTCCGGTGAAGCCTGCCCTCTTTGCCAGGAGGGAAAGATGAAAGTCACGAGTTCTAGGCCAGACCCGATTTTTGGGCCGCTCGGCCATCAAGAGCGCACACTGACATGCCAAAACGCCGAATGCGCATATGTGGAAAAGCGCAAGGTTGCCCCGCGATGACCACATGTCCTACTCAATGCTCAGGCAAAGGCGCAAGTCGGCAGCGCGGGCTGCTACCTGGTGAGCGGCGCCGTATTGAGGCCTCTAGCGGACCGCTAGAGGTTGATGCCCGGGTCTGTGGATATTGCGGCTGCGTGTATGTTGGTGGCCCGCCCTCGCTCATCTTGGGTTATTTGGACAGCATGCTCGGTGCCGGGTGGAAGCCAGCGCAGAGCTAGGTCGCGCTGCAAATGACGGGTCAGGACAAGCTCAGCAAGTAGGCAACGCGTTCGTTCAGCTTCCGCTCAAGGGTGCCTAGTCCTTCATTGTTATTCTGATAGATAATCGCTCGGTGATGTTGCAGGTCGAAAGGTAGCTCGCTGATATGCTGAGCGATCGGAATGACGTGCTTGCCCAGCGTATGGGCGATACCGGCCTCATAGAAAACGTTGGGGTTTTTACCTGAGAAATCGCAGATCACAATGGACGACCTGAATATAAGGGCGAACACGTCTTGTATGATGGTGCTGTGTTGCCAGATGTTGTCCGCTCGTTGGGCGGTCATAAAGTTTGATGAGGCCACCCGGCCAATGGTCGCATAAACGCCGTCGAACTGCCTATCGAACGGCATCATTGCAGACATCAGATCATGTTCGGTGCCTGTGTCAGGAATGTTGAAAGCAGTTGGACTAATGTAAAATTTTGGGCCTGGATTGGCAGTGGCCCCAATATTTACTCCCCCACCATCAACCTGCCGGTTTAGGTAGTCTTCAATGGTGCTAAGCTGACTGGAGTCGTCCTGACTGATACGGTTAAGAACATCGAGGATGCTACTCCCGTAGTCATCATCACCAAAGCTTTGGCTTCGCAGAAGTCGAGAGTGACCATTAATTGCCTGAGAGTAGCCCGTTATTATGCCGATCTCTGTCCAATCAGCACCGCCGGGGAAGGATTCAAGGCGATCCCGTAACGTGAGTAGACGTTTTGCTTCTGCGGATAGAGCCAAGATGGCCTCCTTATGCGATCAACTGCACTGGTCCGTCGTGACGGCCCTATCGTTTCCTGGGCGGCTGGTTTGGCGCATCATGGCCGCCTTCTCGCACCCGTTGCTAATACCGTTGCCACGCCTGACCGCTACCTAGATCGGCCAATACAGCCGGCGCAGCGGCAGGAGCTGCTTGGTTTCGTTATCGAGGCTGTCATAGTTCTCGATCAGCGCCTCGACGAGTTCGTCGATGTCCATCAGTGACAGGGGGATGCTGGCGCGCTCGGCTTCATATCGCGCATCCTTCGAGAACCCGCCGGTGCTGACATAAAGGCCCTTGTCGTCCTTGTGGCGGCCACCAAGGAAGCTGCGGATCTCCTGGCTGCCCATGGCGCCCTTGCGGTGCTTCACTTCGACCACGATGCGCGGGCTCTCGAAGCCGAAGCCATCTGGGGACGCGACGATGTCCTTGCCGCGATCTGGACCTGCTGGGGACACCCGGGTCTTGTAGCCCATCGCCCGCAACAGGCCGGCGACCAAGCGCTGCATCTGGTCCCAGTCCAGCTTTGCCGCGCGGTCCTTTATGAACTCCAGCGCCTTTGCCTGCATGTCTTCGGCAAGGACCGCCTCGTCGGCCTCGATGGCCTCTGGGGCGTCAGCGGGCGCCTGTGAGGCCATGGCGCGTTTGAGGTCTGCTGCCGCCTCCTTGGGCACCAGAAAGATGGTGGAGATGGCTCCCAGGCTGTTCTTGGTGCTGGCGCTCAATAGGTCGCGGCTGACCTCACCGTCCCAGTGGATTTTTTTGAGGTGGGGTTGTTCGGCGTGCGCAGGATCGAACCGGTAGACTTCGGTGACGGTGCCGACGAGATAGACACGCCGACCTGGGTCATAAGTGACGACGGTGTCGTCCTTGCCGATCTCGTCTTTGAACCGCCAGATCTGGCCGACCGCCATAGACTGCGTCTGTTTGCCCGACTCCGGCCAATTCGCCGCTACAGCGCGGGCGAGTTCTGCCCGGCTGGCATAGGTGTCCAGGGATCCGAGCTCACCCCAGCCGATCGATACAAGGCCTTCGTCACGGAAGTCGTCCACGAACACCGCGTGACGTCCAGCGCGCACCATCCAGGTTTTGGTCATAGAGTCCCCCTCGCTGCACTGTCACCGGAACGCGTGCCGCGCGCAACAAGACATTGAGGTTGACCAGTTCTTTGAACTTCGATCAGTTGGTCCAGGGGGGACAACGATGGGCATTCCGTCTAATTACAGCATAGAGCTACCGGCGCGTTGCCTGGAGCTTGTCGATAAGCTCTGGGATAATGTGCTGGCGGTCGACGAGCACACTAAACTCTACGGTGGTCCGCTCACGACGACGTTCTTGCTCGCTATGGCGACACCGGTGGTGGTCCTACCAGTCGAACGCATGCTTACTTGGCGAGACAAGAATCGTAACGCCGACGACCGGCCACTCGACCGAAACCTCGCTGCCCGTTTGCGAGCGGTCTTTAATGGTGAACCGCCACTATCCGCCATGCCATTTTTTGATGCTGCCGATGACTGGCGCTATGTCTATACGGAGCAGCGGTTCAACATCGCCGGTGGGCTTCGACACGATCTGGCGACTGGTCTTCGCCACCCATCGTCTGCAGTAGCGGCAGGATCTGTTGATGCTATGGAGGCGGTGCGCGCGATGCGCAACTCGCTTGCTCATGGGGTTGTCGGATTTCTGAACGCAGACGGTTTCAGCGCTGATGGCGAGATATCCACCATGCTGGCGTTCATCGGTGAACACCGTGCAGACGGAAAATATGTAGGCTCTCATGTTTTTCGGATCTCTGAAGGCGGATTCCGTTCTTTCTTGCGTCGCTGGGTGGACTGGCTAAACGACAGTGGCATAGCCCAAGCTTTGGCTGCCTGAATCGCACAAAGGAATCTCAATGCTGACCGGTGAACTGCGATCCAAGATCGATTCTGTGTGGAATGCCTTCTGGACGGGGGGCATTTCCAATCCGCTCGAGGTGATCGAGCAGATTACCTATCTGCTGTTTGTGCGTGGGCTCGATGATGCGCAGATGAAC
Organism: Devosia sp. MDV22-iso42; assembly: GCF_058629155.1. Taxonomy (NCBI): domain Bacteria; kingdom Pseudomonadati; phylum Pseudomonadota; class Alphaproteobacteria; order Hyphomicrobiales; family Devosiaceae; genus Devosia; species Devosia sp. MDV22-iso42. The sequence goes on along the minus strand of NZ_JBZVWR010000006.1, from coordinate 975,589 downwards.
CATGACAACCAGGTCACCCGCTTCGGCTCGGCCACGGTGCCGGCGGTGTTCCCCGCTGGCGAGGATGCTCGTGGTCGCGCCTATCGCGATCTGCGCTGGAGCGTGTTCAAGGAGCGGGCACCGGCCGAGATGTTCGCCATCGTCGCCGACCATGTCTTCCCCTTCCTGCGCGAGATGGGCGAGGCCGGCACCAGCCATGCCGAGCATATGAAGGGCGCGCGCTTCACCATTCCGACGCCGGCGCTGCTGGCCAAGGTGGTGGACATGCTCGCCGATATCCCCATGGATGATCGCGACACCAAGGGCGATCTTTATGAATATATGCTGGGCAAGATCGCCAGCGCCGGCACCAATGGCCAGTTCCGCACGCCGCGCCACATCATCCAGCTGATGGTCGAGCTGATGGCGCCCACGCCCAGCGATGTCATATGCGACCCGGCCGCGGGCACGGCCGGCTTCCTGGTCGCGGCGGGCGAATATCTTCGCAGACATCACGCCGGCCTGTTCCGCGACGAGACCCAGCGCCGGCACTTCCACAACGAGATGTTCAACGGCTTTGATTTCGACAGCACGATGCTGCGCATCGGCTCGATGAACATGCAGCTGCATGGCGTCGAGGACGCCAATCTGGTGGCACGCGATAGCCTGGCCGAAGAGCATGGCGGCGACGCCGAGCGCTATTCGCTGATCTTGGCCAATCCCCCCTTTGCCGGCTCGCTCGACTACGAGACCACGGCCAAGGATCTGCTCAAGCTGGTCAAAACCAAAAAGACCGAGCTGCTGTTCATGGCGCTGTTTTTGAAGCTGCTCAAGCCAGGCGGCCGCGCGGCGGTGATCGTGCCCGATGGCGTGCTGTTCGGCTCGTCCACGGCGCACAAGGCGATCCGCAAAATGCTGGTGGAAGACCACAAGCTCGATGCCATCATCAAGCTGCCCTCAGGCGTGTTCCGGCCCTATGCGGGCGTGTCGACCGCCATCGTCATCTTCACCAAGACCAATTCGGGTGGCACCGATCATGTCTGGTTCTATGACCTGCAGGCCGATGGCATCAGCCTTGATGACAAGCGCCAGCCGCTGCTGCCGGTCGAGAAGCTGGGCGCCGTGCCGGTCGAGGCGCTGAGCGCCGACGAGCACGCCAAAAACAACCTGCCCGACGTGCTGGCGCGCTGGGGCCAGCGCATCAGCAGCGAGCGCGAGCGCGCCCGCACCGAGCAGAGCTTTGCCGTGCCCAAGGGCGAGATCGCCGGTGCGGACTATGACCTGTCAATCAACCGCTACAAGGAGGTGGTGCACGCAGCGGTCGAGCACCGCGCGCCCAAGGAGATCATCGCGGAGCTGAAGGCGCTAGAAACCGAGATCGCACAGGGGCTGGATGAGCTGGAGGCGATGCTTTGACGGCGCATTTCAGGTCAATTCAACTCGGCGCAGTCGTTGAGATTCTAAGCGGCTTTGCATTCAAGTCTGCGCAATTCAACGCAGAGGGCGTTGGATACCCGCTTGTCCGCATTCGCGACGTAACTCGAGGGTATTCGAATACCTTTTACGAAGGCGACTTCGACCCACAGTTTTTACTACGTAACGGCGACCTTCTGATCGGCATGGACGGAGAGTTCAACCGTGAACGCTGGAGCGGTGGAGCGGCATTGCTCAACCAGCGAGTCTGTAAAGTGACGCCCAAGGCCGACCAACTCGACGTCGACTATCTGTATCATTTGCTGCCGAGCATCCTTCAAAAGATCGAGGATGCAACACCGTTCGTCACGGTGAAGCACCTATCAGCGAAAGACCTTCGCTTAGTGCAATTGGTCCTGCCACCCCTCGACGAACAGAGACGGATCGCAGCGATCTTAGACAAGGCCGAGGCCGTGCGCCAAAAGCGCAAGCGCGTCCTCGCGCTGCTCGACAGCCTGACACAGGCGATCTTTCTCGAGATGTTTGGGGATCCGCGTGGCAACCCCCACGGAATGAGGATTGCACGCCTTGAAGAAGTCGCAAGATTTTACGCAGGGAACAGTCTCCCGGCAGGTGAGCCCTACACCGGCCAGCTTGACGGTCATCTGATGCTCAAGGTCTCCGATATGAACTTGCCTGGCAATGAGGAGGTTATTAGGTCATCCGCACTTTGGAGTTCCGCGCCTGGCTCGAGGGCGGGCACTTGTCCTGCGGGTTCAATAATATTCCCCAAGCGAGGGGGTGCAATTGCCACAAACAAAAAGAGAGTGATTTCGCGACCTGCAATCCTTGATCCAAATGTGATGGCCGTGGCTGCAAATCCCGAATATGTTGACGGTGAATATTTATATCAGTGGTTTCAGGGGTTTAATCTGGCCGAAATTTCTTCCGGTAGTTCCGTGCCGCAGCTGAATAAGCAAGACTTGGCGCCGCTTGAGATCGTAGTTCCACCACTCGATAAGCAACGAGCTTTTTCTGAGCATAAGTCGACGATTAACGACACGAAAGCCGCCGCCATATCATCATCATTAATGGCGGAGTCCCTTTTCTCCTCCCTCCAGCATCGCGCCTTCTCCGGCCAGCTCTAACTGCGGACACTGCATCGCCCATGTCCAACTTCGCTTTCCTCGCCGACGAATTCCCCGAGATATTCGCGCTGGCGCGGGAGGCGGAGCGGCAGGGGCTGGGCTCGCCCGGTGCGGCGGCGATCTATGCTCGCAAGACACTCGAAACCGCCGTCAAATGGGTATTCAAGCACGATAGCGCGCTGCGCTTCCCGTATGAGAAAGGCCTCAGCGCCCTGATCCATGAACCCAGCTTCAAGGCGGCGGCCGGCGATGCTATCCATGCCAAGGCCAAGCTCATCGTGCGCATCGGCAACCAGGCCGCACACGAGGCGCGTGAAACCGCCAAGGCCGACGCCACCCAGGCCGTCACCGACCTGTTCCATATCTGCTTCTGGCTCGCCTCGACCTATGCCCGCAGGGCACGACCGGCGGCGAACCTGATATTCGACCCCCAGGAACTCAGCCGCCGCGATGAGGTGCTCAAGCGCAGTTTTGCCCAGCTGCAGCAGCTCAATGCCGAGCTGGAAGCCAAGGGCCAGAGCGTTGCCGAGCTGGGCCGGCTCAATGCCGAGCAGGACGCCCAGATCAAGGCGCTGCAGGCTGAGATCGCCGCGGCCAAGCGCGAGAACCTCGCCGCACCCATCGCCCATGACCTGGGCGAAGCGGCTACCCGCGACGCCTACATCGATGTGCTGCTGCGTGAGGCCGGCTGGCCGTTGGCCGACGTGCGGGATCGCGAATACCCCATTGCCGGCATGCCCAATACCGCGGGCGTCGGTTATGCCGATTATGTGTTGTGGGGCGATGACGGCAAGCCGCTGGCGGTGATCGAGGCCAAGCGCACCAAGCGCGATGCCCGCGCCGGCCAGCAGCAGGCCAAGCTCTATGCCGATGGGCTGCAAGCCCAGTTCGGCCAGCGGCCGGTGATCTTTTACACCAATGGCTATGAGCACTGGATCTGGGACGATGCCGAATACCCGGCGCGCGCCATTCAGGGCTTTTTGAAGAAAGCCGAGCTGGCGCTGCTGATCGAGCGGCGCCGCGCGCGCCGGGCCTTGGTCGAGACCGACATCAACAAGTCCATCGTTGGCCGCTACTACCAGCGCCGGGCCATCGCCAAGGTGGCGCAGAGCTTCGAGACCGACAAGCAGCGCAAGGCCTTGCTGGTCATGGCCACCGGCTCGGGCAAGACGCGCACCGTCATCGCCCTGGCCGACCTGCTGATGAAGGCCAACTGGGCCAAGCGCATTCTATTCCTCGCCGACCGGGTGGCGCTGGTCAATCAAGCCGTGGGCGCCTTCAAGGCGCATCTGCCGGACTCGGCGCCAGTGAACCTCGTCACCGACAAGGCCACCCAGGGCCGGGTCTATGTCTCGACCTATCCGACCATGATGGGGCTGATCGATCAGAAGCGCGACGAAGGCCGGCAGTTCGGCGTCGGTCATTTCGACCTGATCATCATCGATGAGGCGCATCGTTCGGTCTATCAGCGCTATGGCGCGATCTTTGACTATTTCGACAGCCTGCTCGTGGGCCTCACCGCGACGCCGCGCGACGAAATTGACCACAATACCTATGGGCTGTTCGAGCTCGAGGACGGCGTGCCGACCGACTATTATTCGCTCGAGCAGGCCGTGGCCGATGACTATTTGGTGCCGCCCGAAGCGGTCTCGGTGCCGCTGAAATTCCAGCGCGAAGGCATCAAATACGAGGACCTCAGCGACCTCGAAAAAGACCAGTGGGACATGCTGGAATGGGACGAGGAAGAGATCCCCGACAGTGTCGATGCCCTGGCGGTCAACAAATGGCTGTTCAACACCGACACCGTCGACAAGGTGCTGGCGCATGTGATGACGCACGGGCTCAAGGTCGAGGGCGGTGACCGGCTGGGCAAGACCATCATCTTCGCCAAGAACCAGGCCCATGCCGAGTTCATCGAACAGCGCTTCAACGCCAACTACCCATCGCTGGCCGGCCACTTCGCCCGGATCATCACCCACAAGACCGATTATGCCCAAAGCCTGATCGACGACTTCTCGACCAAGGACAAGGACCCGCACATCGCCATTTCGGTCGACATGCTCGACACCGGCATCGATGTGCCGGAAGTGGTTAACCTGGTGCTGTTCAAACTGATCCGATCCAAGACCAAGTTCTGGCAGATCCTCGGCCGCGGCACGCGCCTCTGCACGGACCTGTTCGGGCCCGGTCTCGACAAGGAATGCTTTTACGTCTTCGACTTCTGCCAGAACCTGGAATTCTTCAGCCAGAACCTGCCTGTGATCGAGGGCTCGACCGGCAAGGGCATCTCCGAGCGCCTGTTCGAAACCCGGCTCGACCTGGTGCTGGCGCTAGACGAAAAGGAGAAGACTGCAGGGCTGCTGGGAGCCGCCGACGCGGGCGGCAGCTTCGTGGGCGCCGATGGGTCGGTGGCGCCGCCAGCTACCGAGGGCGAGGTGCGTGAGGCGACCGTAGAGTCCCTTCGCGACTATGTGGCCGGCATGAACCTGGACAACTTCATCGTGCGCCCGCACCGGCGGGTGGTGGAGAGGTTCCAGAGGCCGGAAACCTGGCTTGCGCTCGACCAGGCAGCGCGCCAGGAATTAGTCGACGAGGTCGCGGCGCTGCCGACCGACCGGAAGCTCGGCTGCGAGGCGGCCAAGCGCTTCGACCTGCTGATGCTCAATCTGCAACTGGGCCTGCTGCGCGGCAGCAAGAGCTTCGATCGGCACCGCAAGCAGCTGCTGCTGATCGCCAGCGCGCTCGAGGAGCAGTTCTCGATCCCGGTCGTGGCGGCGCAGCAGGTGCTGATCCTTGAGATCCAGGCCGAGACCTGGTGGGAAGGCATCACCGTGCCACTGCTCGAGCTGGTGCGCCTGCGCCTGCGCAACCTGGTCCAGCACGTCGAAAAGACCAAGCGCGGCATTGTCTATTCCGACTTCATCGATGAGCTCGGCGCCGGCAGCAATGTCGACCTGCCGGAGATCGGCTCGGTCGACTTCATCCGTTTCAAGCGCAAGACCCGCCACTTCCTGCGCGAGCATGACGACAACCTCACTCTGCAGAAGCTGCGCCGTGGCCTGCCCTTGACCCAGACCGACATCGAACAGCTCTCCGAGCTGCTGCTCTCGGCCGGCATTGGCGACCGGACACAGATCGAAAAAGCCGCAGCATTGAGCCACGGCCTGGGTCGGTTCATCCGGTCTTTGGTAGGACTTGAACGTGCCGCCGTTGCCGAAGCCTTCAGCACCTTCATTGCCGAAAAGTCTGCCAGCGCCGATCAGATCGAATTCGTCGAGCTGGTGATCGAGCACCTGACCGAAAAGGGCGTCATGGATCCGCGGCTACTTTATGAAAGCCCCTTCAAGGACATTGCGCCGTCTGGTCCGGAACAGGTGTTCTCGATGAAGCGCACCAGTGAGCTGTTCGACGTGATCGATGTGATCAATCGGAGCGCTGGTGAGGCGGTGGCCTGAGGGCCTTACTCGCTTCGCTCGCCTTCGCGGCCTTCGGCCTTGATCGTCGCCTGGCGGCGCCGGCTACTCGATGAAGTCGGTAAGATTCGAGCTTCCATAGAATACGATTGCCGTCGTTTCCGACCGCAATGGAAGTTTCAAGTCTGCTCTATGGGTGACTAGCCGTCCCCGCGTCGCGGGCGACATGCATCGTGGTTCTTAGAGGTGCGTCGCCCAGAACTGATCAGGGAAGATGCAATGGTCGAAATTTACTCCCATCGATAGTGACTTTGCAACATAGTCAATGCCGCCGCCAAGATCATTGATGATCTTGACATCGGCGGAACCCTTCTCGGCCAGATCGCTCCAAATTGAAGGGGCATAGCGGTCAAATACTTCTTCCTGCCGCCGTAATTCCCCACTCTCCGCTCCGAAGAAGCAAACGACGCCGTGCCAGTGAGGATTGGTCTGTAACTTCTCCGGCGCGAAGAAATGGAACATGCGATTGTCAGGACGACGCTGCCAGTCCCTGCCGATGAGCTTCCGGTTCATCCGTGCATCGAACTGGTAGAGCCGATCACGCATGAGGCGGACCGCGGCATCGGCGCTGCGGCCGATGTCCATTCCAGGCTCGTTGAGGGTAAGCGTAACCAGCCGGGAGAAGGGCCAACGGGAGAGCCAGGCGCGAAATTCTACCGGCGTCGGGCTGAATCTATTAGCGGGGAAGGTAGCCATGGCGAGTCTCGATCCTTGTATGACCTTATATCGCTCCAGTTATAGCGAACTCGCCCGCGGAGTGACGCAGATGGTGCCGGGGATCCTTTCAGGGGAGTTGTTCGCCGTTCGCCATGGAGGAGGCCAGGTGCCGCGGAGCCGTAGAGCATGAGCACTCGGCACGCCTGGCGTCCTCCTTGTCGCCGGTGCCAGACTATCCGCGTGGCGAGACGTGAACGCGTGACGACGTGGATGGATGGACACTGGTGACGCAGGTCTGGTCTGGCGGCGATCCCTTCAAGCTACAGGTGAGGGGGTGGTGCAGCGGGATAAAAATAGCTATTTCTTCAATCCCACCCTGTTTCTGCCGTTGGTCACCGTGGTGATCCTGAAACGACTGCGAATAGCTCTGCGGCTATAGGGAGCTTTTGGTGGACGCTGGGCCTCGCTTGATTGTCGTAGACAGGCTCGCGACCTTTACATGCCATCAAAAAAAGCGTCTTGAGGAAAAAATGTCAACATAGTGTAAAGCTATGACAACTTAGAGCCCGAAAACGGCCGATAAATGCTGCTCAGTGTTACATGAGTTTTACATTGAGAGGGCCTCCGGCGGCTCTAGCTTTACCTTTTTGGGCGCTAAGTTTACATATTTGGCCCGTAAGTTTACATCGACCTTTACATTTTGTGGCGAGAATGCGGCAAAATACCCGGAGAGGAGGATAGGAGCGCCCGTGCTGGTGGCACCCCAATCGATCCCCATCGCTACACCAAGGGTATTCTAGGACTTCGCTCCCACTGTCTCTGTCGACCTCGGCGGCTCCCTGTTGAGGAAGTCAGCCAGTCCCAGCTTTTGGCTGAGCAGGACAAGCATGGTGTTGTCCATCTCGCTCGATCAGCTGGACCGATGGCAGACCTCGCAAAAGGTCGGTCAAAGTGCGTCTGCTGTAGGCGCGGGTATCGAAGCCGTTATTGCGTCGCGCGAGGTGTTCACCCAAGATTTGTAGAGCCACTGGCTGGTCATCCCAACCAAGCTCGATCAGTGCTGCGACCACCATCGCTTCGGCGTCGCTCGGTAAGCGGCTCCAGAGGGCGGCTGGAGTCCCGGTGTGATCGACAGTCAGGTGCGGCGCCCGCAGATCGATAAACGCTGTGCACGCCCTCCGTAGCGACTCCGGGGTGGAAGGACTTCCATAACCCAGCACGCGCTTGCCGCCTTCCCTCAGACGGTTCGCCAGTGGTGTGAAATCGGCGTCGCTGACGATGAGCACGAAGGTGTCGATGGAGTGGGTCAGCAGCACTTCGATTGCATCAATGGCGAGAGCGATGTCGGTGGCGTTCTTGCCGGGGACCAGAGATGGCATATGCCGTGCGACGATCCCCCGGTTGCGGATGAGCTTTGCCCATCCTTCGGCGGCGCGCCCGTTGTAGTTTCCATAGGCGCGCAGGGTGGAGATGTATCCCTCGGTCGCGAGGTGATCGAGCACCCGCTTCGCCTCCTTGGGCGATACCCCGTCACCGTCGATGAACACGGCATACCGCAGGCGCAGCGGGATCGCCCGACCAACCAGGGAAGCGGCGATAGTCTTAAGCCTACTCAGCATGGGATTCCTCGGCGTCATCGATGGCCCGCCACCCGGCCGCGAGGCACTTGAGGGCCTGGATCCGTTCGACTGTCGGCATAGGCATGCGAAGGCCTGGCGTCAGCGCCATCAGCCAGAGGCGCTCGATCAGCATGTCGCCGGGCCGGCGGCCCGGGCGTGATGAAGTGGTGGTGTGCATGATCTACTTCCCGAAGATGGCGCGAACAGCGGAGCGAGAGCGGGTGGTCAGCGTCGGATCGGTGTGATTAGAGGCGTCGCGGATTTCATTAAGCCAGCCAATTTCGTTCAACGTGACGATGGTGCCGAATATCTCATCGAAGGTCCTGGCGGCCGTTCCGCCGACCCACTGCTCGAGAGCGAGCTGCAGCAGGTGGCGCGGGTCCGTGTTGAGCGCCCTGGCAAGCGCGGGCACACGATCAATGGGTAGGCGATTGCTGCCGGTCTTGATGATCGAGAGCATGTTGGGATTGATGAAACCGGTCTCGTTGGCGATCTCGGCCTGGGTCTTGATGGAGCGGAGCTCCAGAATGCGCTTCTGGAGGAAAGTCGTAAGGCGGGTGCCCGCAAAGGGCTTGTTGGCCGGCATTGTAGTTCCTGTCGAGTGATTGAGCATGTTCGCTTGAGTATTTTATAGCGATGCGCTCGACGGGACTGCGTGGCGGGAAGCACAAGAAGCTGCGCACTTGGTCAGAGCCGGGAGTAACCAACGCCGGCTCCCGAGCGGGAACAAAATACCTATTTCAGCTCATTTGATACCGAACGGGAACATTAAGCTTGTTACGCTTGCCATATCCCCGTATTGCTCCCGATCGGGAACACTTTGAGGATGCCAGCACGTGGCTGAAAATACCTATTCGTCACCCAGAGTGGTTCGCTCGAGCGAGGATCTTGGGCTCGCCGTAGCCAGCGCACGCAAGAGCAGGGGGTTTTCCCAGCAGCAGTTCGCTGACCTCGCCGGCGTCGGTCGCCGGTTCGTTTCTGACCTGGAGAACGGTAAATCTACCGCTGAGATAGGCAAGGTGCTGCAGGTCCTGACGGCGCTCGGCATCGACATGCAATTGAAAGTCCGCTGATGCAGCTCGATGTTCGCCTGGATGGTTTTGATGATCCGATCGGCCAGCTCTCGTCCGACGATCGTGGCGCGGCCCGCTTTGTCTATGCAGACCAATATGCGGGCCGGCCGGACGCCCTTGCCTTGTCCTTGTCGCTTCCGCTGGCTCAGGGCAGCTTCGACGACTTTGCCACACGGGCCTATTTCGACAATCTGCTCCAGGAGCGTGACAGTGCGCGGGCAGATGTCATCGCCAAGTATCGCCTGTCGACCGACGACATCGTCGGCATTCTCTTCCACCTCGGCAAGGACTGCGCCGGCGCCGTCTCGGTCCTGCCGCAGGGGTCGCCACCCACCAAGGTTCCAGGCACGCTAGGAGAGGACTACAGACCCTATAGCGACCAGGAGCTCACCGCGCTCGTAGAAGCCCTCTATCGGCGCGAGCCGCTGCCGCAGGACCTTGCTGATCCGTCGCCACTCGCCGGCGTCCAGAGCAAGATCGCCGTTACCGTGTTGCCGGACGGACGCTTCGCGGAGCCCATGAAGGGGGCGCCGACCACGCATATCCTTAAGGTGCCCCAGGAGCGCTATGAGCGAGATGCGGCGCGGGAGCAGGCCGCCATGTCGCTGTCGTCTGACTGGTTCGATACAGCCGGCACCAAGCTCTTCAAGATCGCTGGCGTCCCCGTGCTGCTCGTCGAACGCTTCGATCGGCGGGTCGAGAATGGTCGCGTGACGCGCATTCACCAGGAAGACTTCTGCCAGGCATTGGGCCTGCCGGCGCGCCACAAATATCAGCGGCCCGAGCGCGGTGCTGTCGGCTACAACGTGGCAGCCATTCGCACCATCCTCGATAGAACAGAGAACCCCGCCGGAGAGCGCCTGAAGTTCCTGCACATAACCCTGTTCGACATCCTGCTCGGCAATGTCGATGGGCATGCCAAGAATTTTGCTCTGTTCCATCTGTCCGGCGGCAAGATCAGGACAACACCGCGCTACGATGTCATGCCGACCATGCTGGACCGGCGCACCACAGATGAGTTTGCCTATTACCTGGGGCAGGCGACGTCACTTAGCGATCTCGACGGCGCAGAACTTGATCGGTTCCTGGCCGAACTCGGCTTCGCGTCGGCCGCCGGGCGAGCCCGCATTCTCAATGCTTCAATCGACAATATCGTGCAGGCGCTCAACGCTCGGATCGAGGCGCTCGGCGAGGACGACAAGAATTTTGGCGACCTCATCGGCACGAACATTCGAACGCTCTGTCGAAAATTGGACAGAAAGGTGCCAGAGCCGGCGCGAAGCTGCGATGCCTTCGTTCGCTAGAATGGTTCGATGATCAACTACTGGTCTTACGGACGTTCAGTCAAATAAAGTATTGAGGCCGTGGCATTACTGCTTTTCAGGTGGCGGTCTGCTCCAGACCGGTGTGCGGGGTGATCTACCAAAAGTGGATTGAACAGCTGCGACCGCGGAGTATCCCTTACGGGTAATAGGATCGATGCCACCTGGATCAGTCGCCAATAGAGCCCCATAAGTGCCCTGAATTTCGGCCAACCTCTCTTTGAAAACCGTCGGATTCTTGCAGGCTTGATGGAACAAGGCTTTTGCTCGGTATCGCCATTCTCTGGGTAATGACACCCGCTCGTTAATAACGAGGCCCGTGACTTCCATACGATCACCTAGTCCGGAAAATCGTGTTTTTTCTTTATTTAGTCTAAATCCATGAACGGAGACTATTCTTTCTATCTCCGCCAGAAATAAAACCGGAATATATGTTGGTGCAGAAATGGTTATATCATCAGCATAGCGAGTGAATTTGAATCCAGAACTCTCGCATAACTTATATATTTCTTTGTCTGCCGATGCAAAAATGGTGTTCGCTATATAAGGGCTGCAGGGAGACCCTTGTGGTAGCCTGCCGTTCAGGCATGAAATTCGCGCAAGTGTTGAGGCCATAGCATCTGAGTAGCCAAGGGACGAAAACAGGCCACTGACTATGTTCTGACTCACGTTGTCGAAGTATTTTTCAATGTCGACGTTAAGTATGTGCTTGGCGCCGAGGTGAAAATTTGCGTTAGTTACAAAGCTTCGCCCAATTCTGAACCCATGGACGCTATCGTTAAGCGGAACTCTGTTTAAAATATTATCTAAAATCCACCATTGAGTTACTTTAAGATAAGTTCTCGGGCTGTTTATAGTCCGAAATTGGCCGCTTCTTTTCTTTAGCTGAAACGTTCTGTAATGAAAGCTCGTTCGATGCAATATTTGGCGGATCAGCGCAGCATCGATGCCTATGTAGAGAGCAAGAGTTTCGATATCAGGGAGATATGGAAGAGCCCTCTCCATTTGAAAATTCAGAGCGGCTTCGTATTTGTCCGGAGTATAGGCGGACAGCAGATTCGCGTAGTCGGATAACCCAGGAGATAGAAAATAAGAACGAGGCGGCATGTATTGCCAATCCCTAGACTGCTTTAAATGCGCGGTTCGTGAGAGCCGCTTTCGCTTGGTTGATTATCAAGCAAGGGGAAGCGGCTCTCACGAACCGCGCGTCCCATTACATGCTACACCTTAACGCCAGAGCGCTGAATCAGCGCTCTAATCATACCGCCTCGCATCCCGAACATAGGCACGACGCTGCTTCTTCATCAAGAATAAACGCAAATTATCCAATCGCCGCGTTTTAGTTATAGCGTCAGCGGCCTGCCGACCCAGCTGAGATAACGCATATGATCCCTTCTTCACGGGGACGATCATGTTATTCGCTCGGAGCTCTGCATGCGTTCTGTAGATATCCTCTCTAGACACCTCAGACGAAATAGCCCCCCAAACTTCTTCGATGTGCCGAAAAGTATCCTGAACCCGTGCAGGCTGAATTACCCTAAGAGTGCTCAAGTATAAAATTGAAGATAATCCGCTATGATCTTCCATACAGTGCCTCGATCCGCTTCCTTGAAATCACATTCCCTAGAAATTCGTCGCACTGATTAGTTAGGTCCAATTCATTGGAGTATTCTATATAAGAGACAACCGCATTCATGTTTGCGGACAACTTTAGTGGCCCCTGGGTGATGTAAGATATTTTCCCGTCATATTGTTTATCAACAATAATTAGCATCTTCTCACAGATTGCCCTGTCAGATGCCCAGTCGCCCAACTCACAAAATGAACCAGCACTGTCCGGAATAATAATGACAGCATCTAGATGATTTTTGATTTGATGTCGCTCATATATAACTGCATTGTTTAGATCGCCGTAATGCAAATCCGCAGACATGCTTAGCCTGGAATCTTCTCCGAAATATACATTATATCCTTTGTTGCTAACGTGCTTGGCTATGGCGGTTCTTGCGCGCTTCGCAGGCGATGTCATATTCTGTGGATCATTCAGATCCAGATGTTTGATGAAGGGCCCTGCTACGAACACGTCCAGATTTTGACCGGCGCGCACCACGCTGTCCTTGACCTCGGATATCTTCAGATGGTGTTCACTTGGTATCAATTGATAGACTCGCGGAACTGTGCAGATCGTGAAATATGCGCGGAGATATGGCTCGTTGTAAAAGCCTTTTAAGGGGAGCGCCAATTCGGCAGATTATGCGACCCTACACGAGTAAATAATAACGCTGCGGCTTCTTTCGGGATCGACGGTAGTTGCAGTTGCGGTTGCTTGATCAGGCCCAAGTAAACAGAGGGGTTCGCCGCTAGAGATATCCTCAGGATGTCAGAGGGTGTTCATCACCGCGGCGACCAGCCAGCTCGGTTTTTCTCACGGGGGCAGATGCACATGTGTTTTTGCTAACCGATCGAGTTAAAACCGCAGAATCAATTTCATCGCTCACATCAGTAGACAATCGCCTCCACCAGTTCAGCGCGACGATTCAATGTGCCTTCCTGCTCGGTCCCGTAGCGCCCGGTCATGGTAGCCGTGTCGTGACCGATGATCATGCCGATTTCATCGTCCATAAAGCCGGCGAGGCGCAGCCGATCAACTACTGTGTGCCGAAGGCTGTAGACCACGATGCTGCGGTCGGTCTTGAGGCCGATCCTCGGCAGATAGGTTCGGTTCATCTCACGCGAGAACTCGGGGATGATCTGCCCGAACTCCGGGACCCGGACCTCGGGGAAGACCTGCTTGTGCCCAGCCTTCTCCATGGCCTTGCAGTGCTCAACGAAGCCGAGCTTGATCAGCTTTGAGTGGAGCGGCACCACCCGCATGCTGCCGGCAGTCTTGGTCCGTTTGTCGCCTTCACCTAGCTCTGTGATGTGCATGATCCACATGCCGTGTTGCTCGCGAACATCTGCCAGCTGCAACTGAGCGACCTCGCCAGGCCTTGCACCGCTGTATGCCATCACTAGGGGCACCCAATAGCGGTGGTCGCGTATCTGGTGGGCGCCAGGCAGCGTCATGTCCTGCCAGCTATCGCCAGCGCAGCCGATGAACAATGGCGAAGCCAGTAGCGACTGCATGGCGTCCGGGGTAAAGCTGGCGCGGGCATTACTGCGGTCCTTCTCGGGCAGCATGTCGGCCACCGGGTTCTCGGCCAGCACCGAGCGCTTTTTAAGCCAGAGGCAAAAACCGCCTAGGCTCGACATGTAGCGGCGGATCGTGTTGACGCTCAGGGTAGGCCTCGGTGTCGCCAGGGCCTTGTTGGCCGCTACGGCCTGTTGCGGGGTCATGCCCTTGAAGGCGTTTATTTCAGCAGCCTTGACCGGATACTCATAAAGCATGTCCATCCAAGCGGCGACCATGGCCCGGTCGATCTTGGTCGGTGCTACGCGCGGCCCCACAAAAGCATTGAAGTTCTCCATGTCGCGCCGGACCTGCTTGAACGAGTCTGCCTGCATGTTCTTGGGGTTCGCCTTCTCATACTTGGCGAACAATTCCATGATCGATTCAGCCGGCGACGCCCCCACGGCCTGCAGCCGTTCTGTGGGCTCCACAATGATCGGGTCTTGCGGCTGACCAGTGAAGTCCCCACGGTCGCGCTCTGCGTAGCGCTCTAGCGCCTCGATGTCGGACCGGATCAGCTTGATGCAAAGGTCACGGTATTTTGGAGTGCCCTTAGGTGTGCGGAACCCATACTTGAGCTGGAAGCGGTCGGCATCGGCTTCGATGAGCCGGGTGTCGCCGTTCACCAGATCGGCGCGAAGCCGGTTGAGGCGTGCGGCGCGGCGGTTGGCTGCCCAGGCGGCCTTGCCGGCGAGAATTTCGACGTCGGTCATACTGTTGATGACATCGAAGATGCCCTGTGCGTCCGGGTCCGTATTCTTCGATGCTACCGCGCGATCAAATGCAGCCGATACGTCGTCCTTGGTCGGCCGGCTCGCCCGCTCGCGGTCACCTTCCTCCAGCTTGGCCGTGTAGTGGTCATAGACCGCCACGGCGATATCCGCGTCAGTTAGCTCGCTGCGTCGACGCATGTCAGCAAAGGTGCCGGCCCACTGGTCGAGAACGGCCGCTAGACGCGACTTGGCTTCACCATGTTCTTTCGTGCGAAGAGACTGCCACTTCTCACTTTTGCCTTCGAACGCGGGCTGCAAATCCTTCGGTATGTATATGCGGGCATAGTAGGTGCCGTTGCGGCGGTGCAGGTTGCTATTGCGAGCCATTGATTCTGAATCAATCGTAGCAGGTGATCGTAGCACACTACCTACCAACAACCCCATGTTATGCAACACATATCAGCGTCTGAGCGGATTTTGGGTGTAGGGGATCAATCTTGGTTCGAATCCAGGTTCCCCAGCCACACTTCTTTCAACAAATGCAACGGCTTAGCAGAGCCCCTTTAGAGCTGTCTGATTGTCATGTGGCGCCGGTTTCCGCGCACGCTTGTTGCCAGAACGCGACAGCTGTTTGGCGGAATCAGCGTCTGTGTGCCGACAAATCACACCCCAGCCCGCCACGCCGCTACCGCAAAAAACAGGGGCCGCGCCAATGGCGCGACCCCTTTGCTGCCCGGCGACGGGATTGATCAGCCGATCTTCACGCGCACCATCTGGTAGGAATAGGGCGGCAGAGTCACCGTCAGTGTTGCCCCGTCGATCTTCGCGCCGTCGCCCTTGCGCGGCGCCACTTCGTCCTGCTTGCCCGCCGTATTGACGGCCTTGAGGCTGGTATGGGTCATCACCTGGTGGTCGATGATCGTGCCATTGCCAAAGCCCTGCAGGTTGACCTCGGTGGCGATGCTGTCGCTGCTGTGGCGGTTGACCAGGAAGAAGCTGAGCGTTCCGTCCTCTTCATTATGCACGCCCGAGACGTCCACATAGGCCGTGTCCTTGGCATGGGGCGTCTCATAGCCGGGCGAACTTGTACGCAGCTGCAGCGCCGTGCCGCGGCCGAACACCGAGGCAAAGTAGTACGGATAATAGATGGTCTGCGCCCAGGCCGGGCCGCCCTTTTCCGTCATGATCGGCGCGATCACGTTGACCAGCTGCGCGATGCAGGCGATCTTGACCACGTCGGAGCGCCGGATGAAGGTGTTCAGGATCAGCCCCACCATCAGCACGTCTTCGAAATTGTAGATGTCTTCCAGCAGGCCCGGCGCTTCCGGCCAGCCGCTGTTGCCATCCAGGATTTCCCGGTCCTTCTTGTTGGAATGGTACCAGACATTCCACTCGTCGAAGGAGATGAACACGTCCTTCTTGGACTTCTTCTTGGCCTTCACCTGCTTGATGGTGGCGGCGACGGTCTCGATATAGGTGTCGAGCTTTTCCGCCAGGCCAAGATAATTCGGCGTATTGTCGTCACGATTGGCGAAATACATGTGCAGACTGATATGGTCGACATGCTCATAGCTATGCTCGAGCACGATGCGTTCCCAATCCGGATAGCTCGCCATGTCAGAATTGGACGAGCCGCAGACGATCAGCTCGAGCTTGGAATCGAACATGCGCATGGCCCGCGCCGTATTGGCGGCCAGCTTGCCATATTCATGGGCATCCTTGTGGCCGACCTGCCAGGGTCCGTCCATTTCATTGCCCAGGCACCACATCCTGACATTGAACGGTTCCTTGCGGCCATTCTTGATGCGGAGGTCGCTCCAATAGGTCCCACCCGGATGGTTGCAATATTCGAGGAAGTTGCGCGCCTCGTCGACGCCGCGCGAGCCCAGATTGACGGCCAGCATCATCTGCGTGCCCACCGTCGCGCACCAGTCGGCAAATTCATGCACGCCAACGGCATTGCTTTCCGAGGTGTGCCAGGCCAGGTCCAGGCGGGTCGGGCGGTCTTCGCGCGGTCCTACGCCATCTTCCCAGTTGTAGGCCGAGACGAAATTGCCGCCCGGATAGCGCACGACCGGAACATCCAGCTTCTTGACCAGGTCCACGACGTCGCCGCGCATGCCGTTGGCGTCTGCCGTGGCATGGTCGGGCTCATAAATGCCCTCATAGACCGCCCGGCCCAGATGCTCCAGAAAGGCCCCATAGACACGATCGTCGACTTTCGAGATCGTGTAGTCCTTGTTCGCAATAACCGACGCTTTCAACAG
The DNA here is from genome assembly GCF_058629155.1 of Devosia sp. MDV22-iso42. Lineage (NCBI taxonomy): Bacteria > Pseudomonadati > Pseudomonadota > Alphaproteobacteria > Hyphomicrobiales > Devosiaceae > Devosia > Devosia sp. MDV22-iso42. Next base: position 958,756 of record NZ_JBZVWR010000006.1, on the reverse strand, counting down.
CCCCTCCCACTAATTCCATTTTCTGGATTTATATCACAATTCATGTTTATGCCGCGCGCCGACATGGCGCAAGGGGGGCTGTCGCCGCCTGGTGGCAAAATTGTCGGCATGCCCCAGACCGTCTCGTCCACCCTGCCATGCCGAACTGCAGGGGCACCCCTGCGGCGCGGCCCGATCTCGCTCAGTCAATGATTGGTCGGCGCGACGTCGCTCGCGTGATCAGTTCCCCGGCCACGAACAGTGTCTTGCTGCCCAGCTCCCTGTCGCTGGCGAGCTCTCCCAGGGCGCGTTCGGCCATCTCCGCATAGGGCAGGGTGACGGTGCTGATCTCGAGGTCCTTGGCAAATTCGCGGTCATCGTAACCCACGATCGCCAGGTCCTCCGGCACCCGCAGTCCCGCCTCCCGCGCTGCCGCCATCACCCCGCGCACGATGATGTCGTTCTGGCCGAAAATGGCGTCGGGCGGTTCGGCCAGCGCCAACAGCGCCCGAGCCGCATCATAGCCGCTGGCATGGCCCCAGTCGCTGGTCCGCTCATAGGCCTTGCCCAGGTTGAGCCCTGCCTTGTTGAGCGTGCGGTGGTATCCTGCCAGCCGCTCCTTGCTGGCAAACTGCCAGGGCTCGCCGGTAATGGTGGCGATGCGCCGGCAGCCGATATCGATCAGATGCTGCGTCGCCAGGGCGCCGCCATGCCGTTCCGCTGGCAGCACCGCCAGCCCGGAACTGTCCTCCCGCCGGCAGTTGAGCAGCACATGGCGAAAGCCGGTCAGTGCTGCGGGCGGGGTGGCGATCGCCGAAAAACTGCTGGCATAGACGACGCCCTCGACGCCGAACCGGCTGAAATTGTCCAGCGCCGCCAGCTCGCGGTCGAGCGTGCCGTCCGACACCTGGATGACGATCTGCAGGCCCTGCGCATTGGCCCAGCCCTGCAGCCCATAGATCAGGTCGATCGGATAGGCGGACGATATTTCGTTGATCAGCACGCCGAACAGCCGCCGTGGCGCCTGTCCCAGTTCATCCAGCCGCGGACCGGGGTCGTAGCCCAACTCCCGCGCTACCTGCAGCACCCGCTGCCGCGTGGCCTCGGCAATGCGCATGCCGGGAACCTGGTTGAGAATCAGCGACACGGCGGTGCGCGACACATTGGCGGCGCGCGCCACGTCCACCATCTTCACCCGCTTCTTCACGCTGCCTCCCGCTTTCCGATGTCCTTGACAAGGTCGTCATCCTGTATCAGTTTGCTAAACAAATTTAGCAAGTCCGGCGCGAGGCGGGACAAAAGCTCGACCAACGAGCTTGCGCTGAACCGGAGGAACGATGCCGATCACTCAAGCTGACACCACACTTCCGCCCAATCCGCAATTCCGGCGCGAGGGTTGGATCGATCTTTGTGGCACATGGGGCTTTGCCCATGATGATACCGATGCCGGCGTTGCGGCGAACTGGTGGCAGCGTCCGGAGGTCTTCGACCGGCAGATCCTGGTGCCTTTTCCACCCGAAAGCGAGCTCTCGGGCCTGCGCGAAACCGGCTTTCATCCGGTCATCTGGTATCGCCGCGCCTTCACCGCGCCCGCGCTGCAGTCGGGCGAAAAGCTGCTGCTCAATTTCGGTGCCGTCGATTACGCCGCCACGGTCTGGGTCAACGGGCAGTGCGTCGGCACCCATGAGGGCGGCCATGTGCCGTTCGCGCTCGACGTCACCCACGCCCTGACGGAGGGGCAACAGGTGGTTGTGCTGCGCGCTGAGGACCAGCCGCAGGATGTCCGCATGCCCCGGGGCAAGCAGGACTGGCTCGAGGCGCCTCATTCCATCTGGTACCATCGCACCAGCGGCATCTGGCAGCCGGTCTGGCTGAGCGTGGTCCCCGACCTGCACCTGACCGATATCCATCTCGTCCCCGATCTCGCCCATGCCCGCGTCCGCTGCGACATCCGCCTCAACACCGTGCCGGCCAGCGCCACGACCCTGACCATCCGGCTCAGCGCCAGCGGCAAGCTGCTGGCCGAGCAGACCATGCTGCTCGACGACGCCGAGCTCGGCTTCGACATCCCGGTGCCGCAGCTCGAAAATGGCGTGCACCGCGACTACCTGCTCTGGACGCCCGAAAAGCCCAACCTCGTCGATGTCGAGGTCGTGCTGGGCGGCGAGCGCCCCGATCGGGTGCAGACCTATCTGGGCCTGCGCAGCGTCGGCGTCGGCGCGCAGCGTTTCCTGCTCAACGGGCTGCCCTATTATCTGCGCATGATCCTGGGCCAGAACTACTGGCCGCAATCCCATCTGGCCGCGCCAAGCCCGGACGCGCTGCGCCGCGAGGTCGAGCTGATCAAGCAGATGGGCTTCAATGGCGTGCGCATCCATCAGAAGATCGAGGATCCGCGCTTCCTTTACTGGTGCGACGTGCTCGGCCTGCTGGTTTGGGAAGAAATGCCCAGCGCCTATGCCTTTTCCAGCTCCGCCATCGAGCGCCTGTCCAAGGAGTGGATGGCGGCCATCCGGCGCGACAAGAGCCATCCCTGCATCGTCGCCTGGGTCCCGCTCAACGAAAGCTGGGGTGTGTCCCAGATCGCCGATCGGCCCGACCAGGCCCATTATGCCAGCGCGCTCTATCACCTGACCAAGGCGCTCGACAGCAGCCGCCCCGTCATTTCCAATGACGGCTGGGAGCTGGTCGAAAGCGATATCTGGTCGGTGCACGACTACGCCCCCGATGGCGCCGGGCTGGCCAGCCGCTTCCATGACCAAGCCGATATCGAGGCCATGCTGACCGGCATGGGTCCGGCGCGGCGCCGCATCGTCCTGGGTGATCGCGAGCTGGGCGATGCCCCGGTCATGCTGACCGAGTTTGGCGGGCTGAGCTATCTGCCCAAGCAGGGCGAGAAATGGCACGGCTATTCCACCGTGGCGGACCCGCAGGAATTCGAGGAACGCCTGCGCGAAATCTTCACCGCCATTGCCGCCATGCCTCATATCGCCGGCTACTGCTATACCCAGGTCACCGATACCGAGCAGGAGGTCAACGGCCTGCTCACCGCGGGTCGCGAGCCCAAGCTGCCCTTTGCCACCTTCCATGACATCACCACGCTCCCGGCCGCCTCCCTGCCGCACGAACAGATCGACAATGCCCGGCGCAAGGCGCGTCTGGCCGCCCAGGACAGCTCACCCATCGATTGAGGGAAGGGCGGTTTTGCGGGGGCAGGGCAGTTAAAAGCGGGTTTGGCGATATTTATCCGGTTTTATGATGCGGAATGGGATTGACTGCCCGAGCGATACATCTGAAAAATAATACAAATGACTGCTGGCCGGGGCCCGTCCCCGAGCCGGCGGCAAGTGGCGCGATCAGCGTCGCCGGGAGAGGAAATTCATGTCCGAGATCGTCCTGAAACAGGTCAGCAAGTCCTTTGGCGTGGTGAACGTCCTGGACAAGGTGTCAATGAACATCGAGTCAGGCGAATTCATCGTCTTCCTCGGGCCGTCGGGCTGCGGCAAGTCGACCTTGCTGCGCATGATTGCCGGCCTCGAGGAGGTCACCGAGGGCGAGATCCATCTTGGCGGTCGCCGCGTCGATCAGCTGCCGCCCAGCGAACGCGGCGTCGCCATGGTGTTCCAGAACTATGCGCTCTATCCGCATATGACGGTGCGCGACAACATGTCGTTCGGCCTGCAGAACATCGGCACGCCCAAGGCCGAGATCACCCAGCGGGTCGACGATGCCGCCCGTATGCTCGAAATCGAACACCTGCTCGATCGCAAGCCGGCCCAGCTGTCCGGCGGACAGCGCCAGCGGGTCGCCATCGGCCGCGCCATCGTGCGCGATCCCAAGGCCTTCCTGCTCGATGAACCGCTGTCCAACCTCGATGCCGGCCTGCGCGTGCGCACCCGGCTGGAACTGGCCCAGCTGCACCACCGCATCAAGGCGACCATGATCTTCGTGACGCACGACCAGACCGAGGCCATGACCCTGGCCACCCGGATCGTGGTGATGAACAACCGCCAGATCGAGCAGATCGGCACGCCCATGGAAGTCTATGCGCGTCCGGCCACCCGCTTTGTCGCCAGCTTCGTCGGTTCGCCGGCGATGAACTTCGTGCCGGTTGCCGCGGTCGCCGATGTGGGTGGCCAGGCGTCTTTCACCTTTGCCGGCCAGCCGCCGGTGCAGACCGCGGTGCCATTTGCCGTCCTGCCGGCGACCGGCCTCACCTTCGGCATCCGCGCCGAAGCCGCGCGCATCACCCATGATGGCACCGGCATCCAGGGCGTGGTCGACGTCGTCGAACGGCTCGGCGAGCGCACGCTGGTCTATACGCGCTTGCCCGATGGCACCACCCTGGTCGCCGAGGACAAGGGCGTCAGCCTGATCCAGCCGGGCGAGACGGTGCACATTGCGCTCGATGGCCACGCGGCCATGGTTTTTGACGAATCCGGCAAGGCCTATCACGCCGTCGCCTGACAAGGCGGCTGATGGTCGAGCCGGTATCAGCCCGTGTCTTTGGACCTGGCTTGAGGAAGAGTTCAGAGCCGTAGACCGGCCTCTGATTATGGCGCTTCTGCTTCGCCAGCGGAGGCAATGCCTGAGGAATGGCGGCGGGGTATACCCCAAGGGAGGATAACGTGAAGAATCTTTTCAAGATTGCAATGCTGTCGACGGCACTGCTGTCGGTCGGTGCCGCACAAGCCCAGGAAAATGTGGTTTGGTGGGACTTTCTGGGCGGCGGCGACGGCGTTCGCATGAAGTCGCTGATCGAGCAGTTCAATACCGAACATGCCGGCAAGATCACCATCGAGGCCACCACGCTGGAATGGGGTACCCCGTTCTACACCAAGGTGCAGACCTCAGCGGCGATCGGCGAAGGCCCGGACGTCATGACCTATCATCTGTCGCGCGTGCCGCTCGGCGTCGAATCGGGTGCACTCGCCCCGATCGATCCGGCTGACCTCGCCGGCGTCGGCCTCGGACCCGACACCTTTGCCCCCGCCAACTGGGAAGCCGGTCAGCGCGATGGCATCCAGTATGCCGTGCCGTTCGATATCCATTCCATCATTCTCTATTACAACAAGGACAAGCTGGCTGAAGCCGGCCTGCTCGACGAAGACGGCCTGCCGATCGGTCTTGATGGCGCCGACAATTTCACCGCGGCGCTGGAAAAGCTCCGTGGCGGTTCGGAATATGCCCTCTCGCTGCAGACCTCGGGTGACGGCACGCCATGGCGCGTCTTCTACTCGCTGTTCGGCCAGCAGGACGGCGTCTTCCTCGGCGAAGACGGCACCTTCCTGCCCGATGACAGCATTCCCAAGGCAGTTGCGGCCGTCGAAACCATGGCCAGCTGGGTCGAAGCCGGCCTCGCGCCAGCCCTGACCGAATATGAAGGCTCCGTGGCCCTGTTCACCTCGGGCAATGCTGCGCTGCACATGAATGGCGTGTGGGAAGTCCCCACCATGACCGATCTCGCGGCCAAGGGAGAACTGGGCTTTGAATGGGGCGCGGTCGCTATCCCCACCTTCTACGACCATCCCGCCACCTGGGCTGACTCGCATGGCTTTGCCATTCCCAACAATGCCGGCAAGGAAGTGACCCCAGAAAAGAAGGCCGCCGTGCTCGAAGTCATCTCCTGGATGAACAAGAACTCGCTGGCCTGGGCCAATGCCGGTCATATCCCGGCCTATTCGCCGACCCGCGAGAGCGAAGAGTTCAAGACCATGCAGCCCAATGCGACCTATTCGGTCCTGGCTGATACCGCCGTGTTCGATCCCAAGTCGACGCTCGCCGGTGTGGCTTCGCCCGTCTACGACGCCGTGGCCAACTACATCGCCCCCGCCATGAATGGCGAAATGGGTGCGCAGGAAGCCATCGACGAGATGAAGGCCGACCTGCAGGACCAGGCTGACTAAGTCTTCCGCAACTGGTCCGGCGGCCTAACCCCGCCGGACCCCCCATCAAGGTCGGAGCACCCATGATCAGGAACCAACGCCGCGAAGTAGTGGTCGCCTATCTTCTCATTCTTCCCTTCGTGCTGACCTATGGCGTGCTGTTCCTGTGGCCGACCGTGCAGATGGTCTATCTCAGCTTCACCGATGCGCCCCTGATCGGGCCCGGCAGCTGGATCGGGCTGGAAAACTACATCGAAATGTTCGATGACCGCCGTTTCTGGACCGCGGTGCGCAACACCGCTTATTTTGTAGCCCTGACGGTGGTCCCCAATACGCTGATCGGCCTGGCCATTGCCATGATGGTGTCGCGCCTCAAGGGCTGGCAGCAGAGCATCATCCTGGCCATGTTCTTCCTGCCCTATATCCTGCCGGTTTCGGTCGTCTACCGGATCTGGAACTGGATGTTCAACCTGCAGTTCGGCATCATGCAATATCCGCTGACCTGGATCTTTGGCGAGAAGACCCCCGTCTTCCGTACCCAGTGGATGTTCATGCCAGCCGTGGCCTTCGTCACCATCTGGTGGACCTGCGGCTTCAATATCCTGCTCTTCCTGTCCGGGCTGCGGTCGATCTCCACCGACATCTATGAGGCGGCCGCGCTCGACAATGCCAATCGCTGGACCATTTTCCGCCGCATCACCTGGCCGCTGATCTGGCCGGTCACCGCTTTGGTGCTGACTATCCAGCTGATCCTGCAGCTCAAGATCTTCGATCAGGTCTATCTCTTCGTGCAGGGCGGTCGTCCCGACCCCTCCATGGTGCTGGTGCAATATATCTACAGCCAGGCGTTCCAGAAGAACGAGGGCGGCTATGCCGCGGCAATCTCCGTGGCCTTGTTCGTCATCGTCATTGTCTTTTCCATCCTGCAATTCCAGTTCCTGCGTGCGCGAGGTGAGAAATGAGCGTCCTTGAAACCCCGCGCGCCGCGGCAGCCGCTCCGGCGCGCTTCGGCACCGGCCGGTCGCTCGATATCGGCGGCCTGCTGCTGACCGCGATCACGGTGATCTTTGCCCTGCTCTGGGCCTTCCCGATCTATTGGGGCGTGGTCACCTCGCTCAAGCCGGAATCCCAGGTCATTTCCGCCACGGTGGAATTCCTGCCGCGCACCTGGTCGATCGAGGCCTATTGGCATGTGATGGTCAACACCATGATCGGCCGCTGGTACATCAACTCCATGGTGACCTCGCTGGGTGTCACGGCCATCACCCTGGCCACCAGCGCGCTCACCGCCTATGCCCTGTCCCAGCTCCGCTTCCCCGGCCGCACCGTGCTCTGGTACCTGATCCTGGCCAGCTTCATGGTTCCGCTCACCGCCCTGATCGTCAACCACTTCATCCTCATGGCGCAGCTGTCGCTGATCAATACCTGGATGGGTGTCATCCTGCCCCAGCTGATCCACCCCGTGGTGATCATCGTCTACAAGAACTTCTTTGACTCCGTGCCCAAGGAATATCGCGAAGCCGCCATGATGGACTCGGCCAGCGAATGGCGCATCTTCAGCCGCATCTATCTGCCGATGAACTGGGGCGTCACCACGGCCCTGTCCATCGTCATCTTCATCGGCGCCTGGAACAACTTCCTCTGGCCGTTCCTCGCCGTGTCCCGCCCGGAAATGATGAACGTTGCCGTCGGCATCACCCAGGTCAACGACGCCTTTGGCGTGCAATATGCCCGCGAACTGGCCGGTGCCATGATGGCGGCCTTGCTGGTGGCCGTGCTCTACCTGATCTTCCAGCGCCGCGTGACCCAGGCCATCATGCTCTCGGCCGGCGTCAAGGGCTGATCCCTGTGCTCCGGCGGCCTTGGCCGCCGGAGCCCTCATGCCGCCGGCGTCGCCAGCGCATCGAAGTCGACAATTACCGGCCGGTGGCCCAGTGCGTCCAGCACCCGCAGCAGCTCGGCGCTGCTCAGCGACACCGTCGCCAGATTGGTCAGCGGATGCATGGTGACGCGGGGCTGCGCCAGCATGTCGGCGGCCAGCACCAGCTGCACGGCGTGATCTATGTCGTTGATCAGGGCCAGCGGGCTCACCGAGCCCTGCGCCACCCCCAGCGCCGCGTCGAGCGTTTCCGCGCTGGCAAAGGAGAACTTCTTGGCGCCCAGCTGCGCCGCCAGCGCCTTGAGGTCGAGGCGCCGGTCGGTCGGCACGCAGACCAGCCACAGCCCGCTCTTGGCGCCCTTGAGCATCAGGTTCTTGGTATGCACACCCTCGAGCGCCGACCAATAGGGCAGGGCCTCCTCCACGGTGTGCACGGGGGGATGCTCGATGCTGATGGGCGTGATGCCCAGCCTGGCAAACAGCGCGGTAAGCGGGGCGCGCGGGTCCGAAAGGGTCATGCGCTGGTCACCTGTATTAAGCGCTGTCGATCAATGCACGCCGGCATTGTCGCGCGCCGGCTTGCGCCGCAGCGCCGACACGACGTTGGCGTTGAAGATGCTGCCCACCAGTTGCCCGTCGGCCCCGCGCACGCACACCGACGATGCCCCGGCGGAGAGCTGTTCGATGACCGCCGCCAGGGAACTGTCCGCCGGCACGGCATTCTCGCCATTACCGATCGGCGGCGACATGATGTCCATGGCGCGCAGTACATTGAGCGGGTTCATATGCGCCACGAAATCCTCGACATAATCGTCGGCCGGATTGGCGATGATCTCCTGCGGCGTGCCGCACTGCACGATGCGCCCGCCCTCCATCAGCGCGATGCGATTGCCCAGCTTGAACGCCTCGTCGAGGTCATGGCTGACAAAGATGATGGTACGCTTGAGCTTGGCCTGCAGCTCCAGCAACTCGTCCTGCAGCCGCGAGCGAATGAGCGGATCGAGGGCTGAGAAGGGCTCGTCCATCAGCAGGATCGGCGCCTCGGTGGCAAAGGCCCGCGCCAGCCCGACGCGCTGCTGCATGCCGCCCGACAGCTGGCCCACATTGCGGTCGGCCCAGTCGGTCAGGCCCACCAGCTCGAGCTGGTCGCGCGCTTTGGCCTCGCGCTGCGATTTCGTCATGCCGTCGAGCTCAAGGCCGAGGCCCACATTGTCGAGGACGCTGCGCCAGGGCAACAGGCCGAACTGCTGGAACACCATCGCGACGCACTTGCGCCGCAACCGCAGCAGTTCTTCGCGCGTGCAGGATGCCGGATTGGCCGACCAGTTTCCATCAATCACCGTAACCCCGCCGCGCACCACCGGGTTGAGCCCGTTGACCGCCCGCAGCAGGGTGGATTTGCCCGAACCCGACAGGCCCATCAGCACCAGGATCTCGCCCTTCTTGACGCTCAGCGAGCAGTCATGCACCCCCAGGATCTGCCGCGTCTCTTGCTGGATCTCCTGGCGCGTCTTTCCCTCGTCCATCAGCGGCAGCGCCAGGGCCGGGTTGGCGCCGAACACGATACTGACCTTGTCGAAGATGACGGCGTCGTCCATCGCTCTATTCCTTCCGGATGCGCAGCATGCGGTCGAGCACGATGGCCACGACCACGATGACCAGTCCGCTCTCGAAGCCGAGCGCAGTATTGACCGAATTGAGTGCCCGCACCACCGGCACCCCCAGCCCGTCCGCACCGACCAGCGCGGCCACAACCACCATCGACAGCGACAGCATGATGGTCTGGTTGAGGCCCGCCATGACCTGGGGCAGGGCGAAGGGCAGTTCCACCTTGAACAGCTTCTGGTGTGGCGTGCCGCCAAAGGCTTCCACGGCCTCGAGCAGAGCCGGCGGCGTCGATGAAATGCCCAGATGCGTCATCCGGATCGGCGCCGGCAGCACGAAGATGACCGTGGCGATGAGTCCCGGTACCATGCCGATGCCGAAAAACACGATGGCCGGGATCAGGTAGACGAAGGTCGGCAGCGTCTGCATCAGGTCCAGGATCGGCTGCAGGAACTGGTAGAGCCGCGGCCGGTGCGCCGTGGCGATGCCGATCGGCACGCCGATGGCCATGCACACCGCGCAGGCCGAAATCACCAGCGTCAGGCTCTCGGTGGTCTGCTCCCAATAGCCCTGGTTGAGGATGAACAGCATGCCCAGCAGCGTTATCAGGCAGGTGGCCCAGCTGCGCTGCAGCCACCAGGTGATGCCGACAAAAATGGCGACGATGACCAGCGGATGGGGGGTCTGCAATATCCACAGCAGGGCATCGATCAGTGCCTCGGCGGCGTCCGACATGGTGTCGAACACCCCGCGGAAATTGTCGCGCAGCAGGATGAAGAAGTCGCTCGCCCAGCGTCCCACCGGAATTTTGTAGTTGGTCAGCCAATCCACGGTTCACATCCCCCGAAAGCAGAAAGGCCCGGTCGTTGCCGACCGGGCCTGTGGCTCATTCTAGCTGTCCAGCAAGGCCTGGACCGCCGCGGCACCGTCGCCGCCCTCAAGAGTGGTCACACCTTCGACCCAGCCCAGTGCGGTTTCCGGATTGGCCTTCAGCCATTCCAGCGTCGCGTTGGCCGGATCGGCGCCGTCATTGAGAATCTTGCCCATGATCTCGTTTTCCATCGGTAGGGAGAACTTCAGATTGGCCAGCAGCTTGCCGACATTGGGGCATTCGGCGGCATAGCCCTTGCGGGTCACGGTGTCGACGACGCCTTCACCGCCAAAGAAGTCCTCGCCGCCCGGCAGGTATTTGAGGTCAAACTTGGCATTCATCGGGTGTGGTTCCCAGCCCAGGAAGACGACATCCTTGTTGTCCCGCACGGCGCGGTCAACTTCGGCCAGCATCCCCTGCTCGGAGCTTTCCACCACCTTGAAGCCGCCCAGGCCATGCGTATCGGCATCCACCAGGCCGATCAGGTAGCCATTGCCCTCATTGCCGGGCTCGATGCCGTAGATGGTGCTGTTGAGCGCCTCGGCAAATTCGGCGATCTTGGAATAGTCGGTCAGGCCCTTGTCATAGGTATAGCTCGGCACGGCCAGCGTGTACTTTGTGCCTTCGAGATTGGTGGCCACCTTCTCGACTTCGCCGGTCTCCAGATAGGGGCCGATGGCGCCCTGCTGCGCCGGCAGCCACGTCCCCAGGAACACGTCGACGTCGTCGCTTTCAAGCGACGCATAGGTCACCGGCACCGACAGCACCTTCACGTTCACCTTGTAGCCCAGCGCTTCGAGCACGTGCTTGGTGGTTGCGGTGGTGGTGGTGATGTCGGTCCAGCCCACATCGGAAAAAATCACGGTATCGCAGTCGGCTGCAAAAGCGGTTCCCGCCAGCAGCGACAGCGCCAAGGCACTGGTCAGAGTAAGGGTGGTCTTTCTCATAATCCGTCGTCTCCTGTTTGCGGGTAAGTGAGGCGAAGTCTTTTTCTTGATTGACGGCTCAATCAAAAGCGAGACAATCGCAAATGTAAACTTAAATTATGGGCAGCCCCCTGAAATGCCAAAAATCGGTGCAGAGGCAATACGGCGAAAAGCCATGGTGGAAGCGGCCATCAGCGAGATCGGCGAAGCCGGCAGCCTCGACGTCACGGTGAGCCAGATCGCCCGGCGCGCCGGCATGTCGCCGGCTCTGGCGCATCACTATTTTGGCAGCAAGGACCAGATGTTTCTGGCCGCCATGCGCCATATCCTGCGCCTTTATGGCGCCAGCGTCCGCCGCCGCAGCGCCGGCGTCGATTCGCCGATCGGGCGCATCGACGCCATTATCGAAGCCAGCTTTGCGCCCGACCAGTTCCACCGCGACGTGGTGGCCGCCTGGTTGACCTTCTATGTCCGGGCGCTGCAATCGCCCGAAGCCAGCCGGCTGCTGCAAGTCTATGCCCGCCGGCTGCACTCCAATCTGGTATACAACCTGCGCCAGCTCGTTGACCCGGCGACGGCCGAGTCATTGGCGCAGGGGCTCGCCGCATTGATCGACGGCTTCTACATCCGCCACGCACTGCAGGATTTTGCCCCCGCCCGGGCCGATGTGCGCGCCATGGTTTTTGATTATCTCGAGCTCAGCCTCGCCCGGAAAGGTATCCATGTCCGCGCAGCCTAACATCCTCATCATCATGGTCGATCAGCTCAGCGGCACGCTGTTTCCCGATGGCCCGGCCGACTGGCTGCATGCGCCCCATCTCAAGGCGCTGGCGCGGCGCTCCGCCCGCTTCGCCAATACCTATACGGCCTCCCCGCTCTGCGCGCCGGGCCGGGCCAGCTTCATGTCCGGGCAATTGCCACATCGCACCCGGGTCTATGACAATGCCGCCGAGTTCGGCTCCGACATCCCGACCTATGCCCATCACCTGCGCGCCGCCGGCTATGCCACCACCCTGTCGGGCAAGATGCATTTCGTCGGCCCGGACCAGTTGCATGGCTTCGAAGAGCGACTGACCACCGACATCTATCCGGCCGATTTCGGCTGGACCCCGGACTATGACAAGCCCGGCGAGCGCATCGACTGGTGGTATCACAATCTCGGCTCGGTCAAGGGCGCCGGAATAGCCGAGATCACCAACCAGCTCGAATATGACGACGAGGTCGCCTTCAACGCCACGCGCAAGATCTACGACCTCGGCCGCCGGCTCGAGGAGCGGCCCTGGATGCTGACGGTCAGCTTCACCCATCCGCACGATCCCTATGTCGCCCGCCGGAAATACTGGGATCTCTATGAGGACTGTGCGCATCTCGACCCGGAAACGGCGCCCATCGCCTATGAAGATCAGGACCCGCATGCGCAGCGGCTGATGGATGCCTGCGACTTCCGCGGGCTCGACATCAGCGCCGACGATGTGCGCCGCTCGCGCCGCGCCTATTTTGCCAACATATCCTATGTCGATGACAAGATTGGCGAAATTCTTGCCGCGCTGGAGGGCACGCGCCAGGCCGACAATACCATTGTGGTCTTCGTCTCCGACCATGGCGACATGCTCGGCGAGCGCGGGCTGTGGTTCAAGATGAACTTCCTCGAGGGCTCGGCGCGCGTGCCGCTGATGATCGCCGCGCCCGGCCTGCCGGCAGGTCGCGTCGACACCCCGGTCAGCACCATGGATCTGACGCCCACGCTCTGCGATCTGGCCGGCATTTCGCTCGACAAGATCGCCCCCTGGACCGATGGGGAAACCCTGCTGCCGCTGGCCAGGGGCGTGGCGCGGACCTCGCCCGTGCTGCTGGAATATGCAGCCGAGGGCTCGATCGCCCCCCTGGTGTGCCTGCGCCAGGGAAAGTGGAAATACATTGAATGCCCGGCCGATCCGACCCAACTGTTTGATCTGTCACGTGATCCGCACGAGCTGACCAATCTGGCCAGCGATCCGGCCTATGCCGAAACGCTTGCCGGTTTCGCGGCCAGGGCCCGAGAGATCTGGGATCTGGATGCCTTTGACGCCGACGTGCGCGCCAGCCAGGCGCGGCGCCATGTCGTCTATGCCGCCCTGCGCAATGGCGCCTATTATCCTTGGGATTTCCAGCCCTTGCAGCAGGCATCCGAGCGCTACATGCGCAATCACATGGACCTCAATGTGCTCGAAGAGAGCAAGCGTTTCCCGAGGGGCGAATGATGCGCGACGTACAGCCGACCGCCAGCCATTTCATCGACGGACGCTATGTGGAAGACGTCGCAGGACAGTCGATCCTGAGCATCTTTCCGGCCAAAAATGTTGTCATAGCGCGACTCCATTCCGCCACCCCATCGATCATTGAAGCGGCGCTGGCCTCGGCCGTGCGCGCACAGAAGGAATGGGGCGCGCTCAAGCCCGTCATGCGCGGCCGGGTTCTGCGTAAAGCCGCGGACATCATCCGCGCTCGCAACCAGGAGCTCTCCGAGATCGAGACGCTCGATACCGGCAAGCCCATCCAGGAAACCCTGGTGGCCGACGCTGCCTCGGGCGCCGATGCGCTGGAATATTTCGCCGGTCTTGCCGCCACCATGACGGGGGAGACCATCCCCGTCGGTGACGGCGACTTCGTCTATACCATCCGCGAGCCGCTCGGCGTCTGCGTCGGCATCGGCGCCTGGAACTACCCCACCCAGATCGCCTGCTGGAAGGCGGCCCCGGCGCTTGCCGCCGGCAATGCCATGATCTTCAAGCCGTCCGAGCTGACGCCGCTGGGCGCCCTCAAGCTGGCCGAAATCCTCATTGAGGCCGGCGCTCCGGCCGGCCTGTTCAACGTCGTGCAGGGCTATGGCGATGTGGGTGCGGCGCTGGTGACCGACCCGCGCGTGGCCAAGGTCTCGCTGACCGGCTCGGTGCCGACCGGCAGGAAGGTCTATGCCGCCGCCGCCGCCGGCATGAAGTACGTCACCATGGAACTGGGCGGCAAGTCGCCCCTGATCATTTTCGACGACGCCGATCTCGACAGCGCCGTCAGCGCCGCCATCAATGCCAATTTCTATTCGTCCGGCCAGGTCTGCTCCAACGGCACCCGCGTCTTCGTGCACGATGCCATCCGCCCGACCTTCCTCGAACGCCTGGTCGCGCGCACCGCCACGGCCATTATCGGCGATCCGCTCGACGCGGCAACCCAGGTCGGGCCGCTGGTTTCGGAGGCCCAGCGCAACAAGGTGCTCGGCTTCATCGAAGCCGGCAAGGCCGAGGGCGCCAAGCTGCTCATCGGGGGCAGGGTACCGCCCAGCCAGAATGAGGGCTTCTATGTCGAGCCGACGGTCTTTGCCGAGGTCACCGACGACATGACCATTGCCCGGGAGGAAATCTTCGGGCCCGTAATGGCCGTGCTCGGCTTTGCCGACGAGGCCGATGTCATCGCCCGCGCCAACGCCACCGAATTCGGCCTCGCAGCCGGCGTGTTCACCGCCGATCTGGCCAGGGCGCACCGCGTCATCGCCCAGCTCGAGGCCGGCACCTGCTGGATCAATACCTACAATATCACCCCGGTCGAGGCGCCCTTCGGGGGCGTCAAGCTGTCCGGCGTCGGCCGCGAGAATTCGCGCGCCGCGCTCTATCACTACAGCCAGATCAAATCGGTCTATGTCGCCAGCAATCCCGTTGCGGCCGCCTATTAGGAGCGTTCGGCATGGAAGCTGATTTCGTCATCATCGGGTCGGGCTCGGCCGGCGGCGCCATAGCGGCGCGGCTTAGCGAAGACGGCAAGCATTCCGTCATCGTGCTCGAATTCGGCGGCTCCGATATCGGCCCGCTGATCCAGATGCCGGCCGCCTTGAGCTATCCGATGAACATGCCGCGCTATGACTGGGGCTTCCGCACCGAGCCTGAGCCGCATCTGGGCGGACGCACCCTCGGCGTGCCGCGCGGCAAGGTGATCGGCGGCTCGTCCTCGATCAATGGCATGGTCTATGTGCGCGGTCATGCCGAGGACTATGACCACTGGGCCCAAAGCGGCGCCACCGGCTGGGGCTATGCCGACGTGGTTCCCTATTTCAAGCGCATGGAACACTGGCACCCCGGCAGCCATGGCGGCGATCCGGACCGCCGCGGCAAGGCTGGCCCGCTGCATGTAACGCGCGGCAAGCGTGACAACCCGCTGTTCAAGACCTTTGTCGAGGCCGGAAAACAGGCCGGTTTCGAGCTGACCGACGACTATAATGGCGAAAAGCAGGAGGGCTTCGGCCCGATGGAGCAGACGGTCTGGCAGGGCCGGCGCTGGTCGGTCGCCAATGCCTATCTCAAGCCCGCCCTGAAAAGAGCCAACCTCACGCTGCTCAAATGCTTTGCGCGCAGGATAGTGATCGAGCAGGGCCGTGCCGTGGGCGTCGAGATCGAGCGCGGCGGCCAGGTCGAGGTGGTCAGGGCCCGGCGCGAGGTCATCGTCGCGGCGTCTTCGATCAATTCCCCAAAACTCCTGCTGCTATCGGGCATCGGCCCCGCCGCCCAGCTGGCCGCGCATGGCATTCCACTGGTAGCCGACCGCCCCGGCGTCGGCGCCAACCTGCAGGACCACATGGAGCTCTATATCCAGCAGGCCTCCACCCAGCCCATCACGCTCTACAAGCACTGGAATCTGCTCGGCAAGGCACTGATCGGTGCGCAATGGCTGTTCTTCAAGAATGGCCTGGGCGCCTCCAACCAGTTCGAGAGCGCTGCCTTCATCCGCTCCAAGGCCGGGGTCAAATATCCCGACATCCAGTTCCACTTCATCCCCATCGCCGTGCGCTATGACGGCCAGGCCGCCGCCGAGGGCCATGGCTTCCAGGCCCATGTCGGCCCCATGCGCTCGGCTTCGCGCGGCGCGGTGACGCTGCGCTCCTCAGATCCCAAGGACGCGCCGCGCATCCAGTTCAACTACATGTCCGCGCCGCAGGACTGGGCCGATTTCCGCCACTGCATCCGCATCACCCGCGAGATTTTTGGCCAGCCCGCCTTCGACCCCTATCGCGGCAAGGAAATCCTGCCCGGCGCGGCCTACCAGACCGACGACGAGCTCGACGACCATATCCGCCGCCACGCCGAAAGCGCCTATCACCCCTGCGGCACCTGCAGGATGGGCAGAGCCAGCGATCCCATGGCCGTTGTTGATCCCGAACTGCGCGTCATCGGCGTCGATGGCCTGCGGGTGGCCGACAGCTCGATCTTCCCGCGCATCACCAATGGCAACCTCAACGGCCCCTCCATCATGGTGGGCGAAAAGGCTTCCGACCACATCCTGGGCAAGCCCATGCTGCCGGCGGACAATGACGTCCCCTGGATCAATCCGCGCTGGGAAAGCTCGGACCGCTAGTCAGCCACCGATCTCCTCACCCGAACGTGACGGCCGCGACCGCTCACCGTTCAGTTTGCGTACAACTCTCGCCTGATTTCCTGCGTTGCTAGAGCATGGAGGCTAGCAATGGGATTGATCAGGATTTCGCGTGCCCACTTTGACCCGGTGACCATGCTGCTGCATTTCGATGCGACGGCCCGTATCGGTGCCTGCCTGACCACCGTGGTCTCCAGCATTCGCCTGGCAGCCCGGCCGCGCGGTGAATCGGCGCTGCGCTGGGCCATCATGCAGAAGCTGCGCGACGTGACCCGCTAGGCCGCCGCCGCCGCCGCGCCCCTGCGTTCCACGCTCGGGCTGTGCCCGAAAAACTCTGTATAGCTCTGTGAGAAATACGACGCCGAGTTGAAGCCACAGGCCACCGCCACCTCCAGCACCGGTATCGCCGTATGCCGCAGCAGCTGGCAGGCATGGTCGAGCCGCAGTTTGAGATAATGCCGGCTCGGCGGATGCCCGACATGCTTCCAGAACAATCGCTCCAGCTGGCGGTTGGACAGCCCCACGCTTTTGGCAAACTGGCTCATGGTCAGCGGCCGGTCGATGGTCTGCTCCATCAGGATGACCACGCGCAGCAGCTTGGGATGGGCCACCCCGAGGCGCGTGCGTAGGTCCATGCGCTGCCGCTCGCCGGCCTCGCGGATGCGGTGATGGATGAGCTGGTCCGTGACGGCCCGCGACACCTGCTCGCCATGGTCGCGCTTGATCAGGCTGAGCATCATGTCGGCCGCCGCCACGCCGCCGGCGCAGGTAAAGCGGTCGCGGTCGATCTCGAACAGGTCTTCGCCGATCTCGAGATCGGGGAAGTCCAGCTGCATGCCAGGCCGGTTTTCCCAGTGGATGGTCGAGCGGTAGCCGTCGAGCAGGCCGGCCTTGGCCAGCACATAGGCGCCGGTGCAGACGGCGCCGGCGGCCGCGCCGGACTTGGTCAGGCGGCGCAGCACCGCCAGCAGCGCGCGGTGGTCGATCCGCTTGACCTCGACGCCCGAGCACACGACCACGGCATCCATTGAACTGGCGTCGCGGAAGGCCCGGTCGACCTTGACCTCGACGCCGTTAGACGCCTGGGCGGTAATGCCATCCACCGAGTGCAGCTGCCATTGATAGAGCGTCTTGCCGCTCACCCGATTGGCCAGGCGCAGCGGTTCGATCGCGGCGGTGAAGGCAATCATCGAGAACTGCTCGGTCAGCATGAAGCCAATATTTTGCGCACTGCCTGCCATGTGTGCCCCCGCCACCGAACAATGTCGGAAAACCTAAAGCCATTGTCGTTCCGGTTCAAGTGGATCGCTGAAATCCAGTCAACTGTCAGGCCAGTCGAGGTCGATCATGCCTCGTGTCTCTGTTGAGGAGAGGCGTCTATGCTGGACAAGGCTTCGTATCTTCATGCGCTGCTGCAGGGCCGCCAGCCGGGGCATAGTCTCGATGCCCCTTTCTATACCTCGCCCGAAGTCTTCGCGGCGGATATGGACGCGATCTTCTCCCGCCACTGGATCTATGTTGGCGTCGAGCCCGACGTGCCTGAGCCGGGCGATGTCATGACCATCGATATCGGTCCAAGTTCCATCCTCATCGTCCGCGACGACGACAACGCCGTCAAAGCCTTCCACAATGTCTGCCGCCATCGCGGCGCCAGGCTGATCGACGAGGAAAAGACCACGGTGGGTAACCTGGTCTGCCGCTATCACTCCTGGACCTACAATCTCGACGGCGACCTGGTGCATGCGCCCCATATGGGCGCTGATTTCGACCGCTCCTGCAAGGGTCTCAAGCCGGTCAACCTGCGCTCGCTCGAAGGCCTGCTGTTCATCTGCCTTTCCGATGATCCGCCCGAGGACTTCGACGACATGGCCGCCCGCATGGGGCCCTATATCGCCCCGCACAAGGTGCGCGAGACCAGGATCGCCTATCAGAGCGACCTGATCGAGATGGGTAACTGGAAGCTGACGCTCGAGAACAACCGCGAGTGCTATCACTGCGAGGCCAACCATCCCGAGTTGACGGTGCCGCTGTTTGCCTATGGCTTCGGCTTTGCCCCTGAAGAGATGGACCCTATCGACCTCGCCAATGCCCAGCGCTACGAGGCTTTGCGCCAGGTCAGCCATGCCGAATGGGAGGGCATGGGCCTGCCATCGCGCGAGATCGATGAGCTCGACAGCCGCGTCACCGGCTTCCGCACCGAGCGCCTGCCGCTTGATGGCAATGGCGAAAGCCACACCATGGATACCCGCGCCGCCTGTCGCCTGCCGCTGGGCGCCTTCACCAATGCCAAGCTGGGGGGCCTCAGCTTCTGGACCCAGCCCAATTCCTGGCACCATTTCCTGGGCGACCACATCGTCACTTTTGCCGTCTTTCCGCTCGATGCCGGCCGCACCCTGGTGCGCACCAAATGGCTGGTCAACAAGAATGCCGTCGAGGGCGTCGATTACGACCTCGCCAACCTCATTGAGGTCTGGACCGCCACCAACCTGCAGGACGCGGCGCTGGTGGAAATGTGCCAGCGCGGTGCGGAAAACCCGGCCTATGAGCCCGGTCCCTATTCGCCCAATACCGAGATGCTGGTCGAAAAATTTGTCCGTTGGTATATCGGCCGCATGGCCGAGCATGTCGGCGCATGAAGGTTCTCGAAGGCGGCTTCGGCCCGAGCGACGAGACCGCGCCCGCTTTGCGGCTGCCCGACGAACTGTGGGACAGCGAGAATGACGACGCGCTGATCTGCCAGGCCGTGCGCGACGAGACCGCGGACGTCAAGACCTTCGTGCTGCGCCCGGTGATCCCGCGCCGCATGCGCTATCAGCCGGGTCAGTTCATGACCTATGCCTTCGATATTGGCGGCGAGACCATCAACCGCTGCTACACCATTTCCTCGGCCCCCACGCGCCCCGACACCATCTCGATCACCGTCAAGCGCGTGCCCGGCGGCCCGGTCTCCAACTGGCTGCACGACAATCTGCGCCCCGGCATGCAGCTCAAGGCGCTCGGCCCCATGGGGGCCTTTACCTGCTACGCCCATCCCGCGCCGCGCTACCTGTTCCTGTCCGGCGGCAGCGGCATCACTCCATTGATGTCGATGGCCCGCACCTTCCACGATCTGGGTGAGCAGGAAGACATCGTCTTCGTCCACGCCGCCCGCAGCCCAGCGGACATCATCTTCCGCGAAGAGCTCGAGCTGATGAGCCGGCTCAGCGACAAATTTCGTTTCGTCCCGGTGGTGGAATCCGTCAGCCCGCTGGCCGCATTTTCCGGCCTGCGCGGCCGCGTTTCGGCCGCCATGCTGGAAACCGTCGCGCCGGATTTCCTGACGCGCGAGATCTTCGTCTGCGGTCCGGCGCCCTATATGGCCGCCATGCGCGACATGCTGGCCCGGCTCGGCTTCGACATGAGCCACTATCACGAGGAAAGCTTCAACTTCGAAGCCCTGCCGGCCGCCGACAAGGCTGATGTCGTCATCGGCGAGGCCATGCTTGAGGCCGCCCCCGACATCAGGACCTTCAAGGTCGAGTTCACCCGGACGCGCCGCGCCATCGACGTGCCCGAGAACATGACCGTGCTCGAGGCGGCCAAGCGCGCCGGCATGCGGCTGCCCTCGTCCTGCACCCAGGGCATGTGCGGCACCTGCAAGAGCAAAAAGCTCTCCGGCACGGTGGACATGAGCCACCAGGGCGGCATCCGCCAGCGCGAAATCGACGCCGGCATGGTGCTGCTGTGCTGCTCCAAGCCCACCAGCGACCTGGTGATCGAACGCTAATTGTCTGTCTGAAAACGGGGGATATCTCTTGAGCGCGCTCCACAGTCAAAGCCTGGTCATCGACGGCCTCATCATTTCCAAATGGGACCGCTCGGTCTTCGAGGACATGCGCAAGGGTGGCATTTCAGCCGCCAACTGCACCGTCTCGGTCTGGGAGGGCTTCCAGGCCACTGTCGACAATATCGCCACCATGAAGCAGGCCATTCGCGACAACAGCGATATCCTGACCCTGATCCGCACCACGGCCGACATCGAGCAGGCCAAGCAGGACAACAAGACCGGCATCATCCTGGGCTTCCAGAATGCCGCCGCCTTCGAGGACAATCTGGGCTATATCGAAGCCTTCTGGGACATGGGCGTGCGCGTCGTTCAGCTCTGCTACAATACGCAGAACCTGATCGGCACGGGCTGCTACGAGCGGGACGGGGGCCTGTCCGGCTATGGCCACGAGGTCGTCGCCGAAATGAACCGCACCGGCATCCTCGTCGATCTCAGCCATGTCGGCCCCAAAACCTCCGAAGAGACCATCCTCGCGTCGAAAAAGCCCGTCACCTATTCGCACTGCCTGCCCATGGGGCTCAAGGAACATCCGCGCAACAAGACCGACGACCAGCTCAAGTTCATCGCCGACCATGGCGGCTTTGTCGGCGTCACCATGTTCCCGCCCTTCCTCAAGCGCGGCACCGACGCCACCGTCGTCGATTATGTCGAGGCGCTTGATTACATCGGCAATATCGTCGGCTGGGACAATGTCGGCGTCGGCACCGATTTCACCCAGGGCTATGACCGGCCGTTCTTCGACTGGATCACCCATGACAAGGGCCGCCATCGCCGCCTGACCGATTTCGGCACCGTGCAGAACCCCGAAGGCATGCGCAAGATCGACGACTGGCCGAACCTGACTGCGGCCATGGAAGCGGCCGGCTGGAGCACCGAGAAAATCCAGAAGACCATTGGCGGCAATTGGCTGCGCACCTTCAAGACCGTGTGGGGCGCGTAATGGGTCCGCAACTGCCCATCGCGGTCGATGACGAAACCGGGGTCTGGACCACTGACGGCCTGCCCATGCTCTATGTGCCGCGGCACTTCTTCACCAATAACCACATCGCGGTGGAAGCCGCTCTGGGCCGCGACAGATATGCCGAGATCCTCTACCCGGCCGGCTACAAGTCCGCTTATTTCTGGTGCGATAAGGAAGCGGCAACCCATGGCCTCAAGGGCCTCGCCGTCTTCGAGCATTATCTCAAACGCCTGTCGCAGCGCGGCTGGGGCCTGTTCAGCTTCGTCTCGGCCGATGTCGAGACCGGTAACGCCCAGATTGCGCTTCGCCACTCCTCCTTCGTGCTGCAGCAGCCCGGGGTCGCGGGCAAGCTCTGCTACATGTTCGAGGGCTGGTTCGCCGGCGCCATGGATTGGGTCGGCCAGGATACCGGCCATACCTACCACACGGTGAGCCGCGAAACCCAGTGCGCCGCCGAAGGCCACGACCACTGCATTTTCAGCGTCAGTCCCAAGGCGGCGTGATGGCATCCTATCCCCATCTGCTCGCCCCCATCACGCTCAACAAGCTGACCCTGCGCAACCGCGTCGTCTCGACGGCGCATGCCGAGGTCTATGCCGAGCCCGGTGGCCTGCCCGGGGAGCGCTACATCCGCTATTACGAGGAAAAGGCCAAGGGCGGCGTGGGCCTCGCCATCTGCGGCGGCTCGAGCCCGGTCTCCATCGACAGCCCCCAAGGCTGGTGGAAATCGGTCAATTTGAGCAATGACCGCATCATCGACCCGCTGGCGCGCCTGGCCGAGACCATGCATCGCCATGGCGCCAAGATCATGATCCAGGCCACCCATATGGGGCGCCGCAATGCCTTTCATGGCGAAAACTGGCCCCATCTGATGACCCCCTCGGGCATTCGCGAGCCGGTGCATCGCGGCAATGCCAAGATCATCGAGATCGAGGAAATCCGGCGCATTATCAAGGACTTCGGCATTGCCGCCAAACGCGTCCAGGCCGCCGGCATGGATGGCATCGAGATCTCGGCGGCGCATCAGCATCTGATCGACCAGTTCTGGAGCCCGCGCTCCAATTTTCGCACCGATGAATGGGGCGGGAGTCTGGAAAACCGCATGCGCTTTGGCCGCGAAGTGCTCCATGAAGTGCGCGCGGCCGTCGGCCCCGACTTCGTCGTTGGCCTGCGCATGTGCGGCGACGAGTTCCACGAGGACGGGCTCGACCACGAGACGCTCAAGGAAATCGCCCATGCCATGGGCGAGACCAGACTGATCGACTACATCTCCGTCGTTGGCTCGGGGGCCGATACGCACAATACCTTGGCCAATTGCATGCCGCCCATGGCGCTGCCGCCCGAACCCTTCGTGCACCTGGCCGCCGGCATCAAGTCCGTGCTCGATATCCCGGTCATGCACGCCCAGTCGATCCGCGACGCCGGCCAGGCCGAGCGCCTTCTGGCCGCCGGCATGATCGACCTCGTCGGCATGACCCGCGCCCAGATCGCAGATCCGCACATGGTGGCAAAGATCCGCGACGGCCGCGAGGACGAGATCAAGCAATGCGTCGGCGCCAATTACTGCATCGACCGCCAGTATAACGGCCTCGACGTGCTCTGCGTGCAGAACGCCGCCACCTCGCGCGAAGCCACCATGCCGCATATCATCACTCCCTCGACCGGGCCGAAGCGCAAGGTCGTCGTGGTCGGCGGCGGGCCGGGGGGCCTGGAAGCCGCCCGCGTCGCCCGCAGTCGGGGCCATGACGTGGTGCTGTTCGAAAAGGGCGATGTTGTCGGCGGCCAGATCAACCTCGCCGCAAAAGCCCCGCAGCGCGAACAGATGGCCGGCATCGTCCGCTGGTTCGACATGGAGACCAAACGTCTCGGTGTCGATCGCCGCCTCGGCACCGAGGCGACCGCGGATATGATCCTGGCCGAACAACCCGACATTGTCGTGCTCGCCACCGGCGGCAGCTCGAATATGGGGCAGGTGGCCGGCTGGGGCTTTGACCAGGGCCTCTCGGTCAGCGCCTGGGACATTCTCTCCGGCAAGGTCGCCCCCGGCCAGAACGTGCTGGTCTATGACGTGATGAGTGCCCATTCCGGCTCCGGCACCGCCGACTTCCTCGCCACCCGTGGCAGCACGGTCGAAATCGTCACCCCCGACGTCAAGGTCGCCGACGACGTCGGCGGCACCACCTTCCCGATCTTCTACCGCCGCCTCTACGCTATGGATGTAGTGATGACGCCCAACCACTGGCTCGACCGCGTCTATCGCGAGGGCGACAAGCTGATCGCGGTGCTGCGCAACGAATATACCGAGGCGCTCGAAGAGCGCGTTGTCGACCAGGTGGTGATCGAAAACGGCATCCTGCCCAATGACGGCCTCTACTGGGACCTCAAGGAACGCGCTGTCAATTTCGGCCAGACCGACAATGCCAGCCTGTTTGCTGCCGAGCCGCAGCCATCCCTGAGCGAAGATCTTTCGGGCGACAGGTTCCTGCTCTTCCGCGTCGGCGACTGCATCTCCCAGCACAATATCCACGGCGCCATCTATGACGCCCTGCGCCTCTGCAAGGATTTCTGAGCCATGCTCTGGGTCCAGCTCGCCATCACGCTCGTGTTCTGGCTGGCCATCGCCACTCTGGGCGTCGGGCTGTTCCGGCGTGTGGCCCTCTGGCGCAATGGCCGTGATGCCCCGACCGACTGGGCCGGGCTGCTTTCCATTCCCAAACGCTACCTGGTCGACATCCACCACGTCGTCGCCCGCGATTCCTATATCGCCAATACCCATATGGCCGTTGCCGGCGGCGCCGTGGCCGCTTTGGCGCTGGTCGCGCTTAACTACGGCTTCATGCTCTACCAGCCTTGGCTCGATGCGCTGATCCTCGCCGCGGCCTTTGTCATGCTCGCCGGCAGCTTCTTCATCTGGCTGCGCCGCCATACCCCGCCGACCCGCCTCTCAAAGGGCCCCTGGTCGCGGCTGCCCTATACGCTGGCCGCCTTCGCCCTGGCTTTGGTCGGTCTCAGCCTGGTGGCCATGGTCCCGGCCTCAGCCATCACGGCCGCCTTTGCTTTGCCGCTACTGCTGCTCCTCATCATCGGGTCGGCCGAGCTGGCTTTGGGCATCGGCGCCGGCGGTCCGATGAAGCATGCCGTGGCCGGCCTGCTGCATCTGGGCTTCCACCCGCGCCAGCAGCGTTTCGTCGAGCGCTCCGTCGGTCTGCGGCCGCTCGATCTCGAAGCCACCGACTTTGGCGTCGCCAAGCCGCAGGACTTTCGCTGGAACCAGCTGCTGAGCTTTGACGCCTGCGTGCAATGCGGCAAGTGCGAGGACGCGTGCCCGGCCTTCGCCGCCCGCCAGCCGCTCAACCCGAAAAAGCTGATCCAGGACCTCGTGGTCGGCATGGCAACCGGCAGCGATGCCCATTTCGCCGGCAGCCCCTATCCCGGCATTCCCCTCGGCATCCATGCCGGCGCGCCGGACCAGCCCATCGTGCCCTTCCTCATCGAGCCGGAAACCCTCTTCTCCTGCACCACCTGCCGCGCCTGCGTCGAGGAATGCCCGATGCTGATCGAGCATGTCGACGCCATTGTCGACTTGCGCCGCAACGTCACCCTCACCACCGGCGCGCTACCCGGCAAGGCGCCGGAAACCCTGGCCAATCTGCGCGAAACCGCCACCGTGGGCGGCCATGACATCGCCACCCGCCAGCACTGGGCCGTGGACCTCGACGTGCCGCATGCCCTGTCGGGCCAGGCCTTCGACGTCCTTCTTGTCGCCGGCGAGGGCGCCTTCGACCTGCGCTACCAGCGCACGCTGCGGGCTCTGGTCAAATCCCTGCGCGCCGCCAATATAGACTTTGCCGTGCTGGCCGACAGCGAATTCGACACCGGCGACACCGCAAGGCGCCTGGGCGACGAGGCCACCTTCCAGTCCCTGGCGCAGCGCATGATCGCCAATCTGGCCCGCTTCAGCTTCACGCGCATCGTCACCCCCGATCCGCATGTACTCAACAGCCTCAAGAACGACTATCCGGCTTTGGGTGGCCACTTCACCGTGCTGCATCATTCGACGCTGCTGGCCCAGCTCGCCAAATCCGGCCAGCTCAAGCTCGGGCCGACGCCCGACCGGCGCGCCGTGACCTGGCACGATCCCTGCTATCTCGGCCGCTACAATGGCGAGATCGCAGCCCCGCGCGACCTGCTCAAGGGCATAGGCATCGAAGTGCGAGAAATGGAACGCTCCGGCCTGCGCGGCCGCTGCTGCGGTGGCGGCGGTGGCGCCCCGCTGACCGACATTCCCGGCCGCCAGCGCATCCCCGACATCCGCATGGCTGACGCCAAAGCCACCGGCGCGAGCATCGTCGCCGTCGGCTGCCCGCAATGCACCGCCATGCTCGAAGGCGTTGTGGGCGAGCGCCCCGAAGTGCTCGACATTGCCGAACTTGTCGCCGCCAGCCTGCCGGTGCCGGCATGAGCGACACAATGGCCCGCATCAATCCGCGCCGCCCCTTCAGTGTCACCGCCGAGGGCCTCAAACGCATCGTGCTGGGCGAGGAAGGGCAGGGCGGCGCCGTCCACCTCGCTACCCATCGCGCTGACGCCCCCAAGCCCCTGCGCCTCCTCGGCCCGCCACAGGCCCATATCCTTGTCATCGCCCACAGCAGCCGTGGCAGCCTCGACGCCCAGGCGCAGCAGGCCATTGCCGCCGCGGCTCTGCTGGCCGATTCATCCACCGCTGTCACTGTCCTCGTCCTCGGCGCGCTGACCGAAGATCTGGGCCCGCTGGGCGCCGACCAGGTCCACGTCGCCCCAGCATGCGACCGCACCCTGTTCCAGCCCGACCGCGACCTGGTCGTGGCAGCCGACCTCATCGCCCGTCTCGACCCGCGCCACGTCATCCTGCCCGACAATGCCAGCGGCACCGGCGATCTCGGCCGGCGCCTCGCCGCGCGGCTCGGCGCCGCGACAGCCGCCCATGTTGTCGAGCTCCGTCCCGACGCCGTCGCCACCTATCGCCAGGGCGGCGCGCAACTGGCGCGGCGCGATCTGCCGCGCCTCATCCTGCTCGATGCCGATACCACCGACACCTCTTTGCCCTTCCGCGGCGCCGGCGCACTCACCCAGATTGATACCCCGGCACCGACCACTAGCCCCTATGCCGATCGCGGCACCCCGCCGGTCGATGCCGCCCGTCTGGGTCTCGAAGAGGCCGATTTCATCGTCGCCGCCGGTAATGGCGTCACCGACGTGCCCACCGTGCGGGCCTTGGCCCAAAGCTTCGACGCCGCCATCGGCGCCAGCCGCGTCGCCGTCGACGATGGCCGCTTCAGCCGCGACCAGCAGGTCGGCGCCACCGGCAAGACCGTCAGCGCCAGCGTCTACCTGGCCCTGGGCATTTCCGGCGCCGTGCAGCACCTGCAGGGCATCAAGGCGGTGCGCCACGTCATCGCCATCAACACCGATGCCAGCGCCCCCATAGCCGGCCGCGCCGACCTCACCCTGGTCGACGATGCCCAGGCGGTGATGACCGAACTGCTGGCGGCCACGCGCAGCCGCAATTTTGACGGCGACGCTGGCGCTATTCAGCCCCCGACACCGGCCGGTCCCTCCCCCTTGCAGCGGGAGGTTAGGAGGGGGTCTGCACCGGCACCCGACCTGGCTGGCCCGCGCGTCCTCGTTCTCGCATCCCTCGGCCGCAACCCGATCAATGGCGCCGCCCGCCCCAATCGCGATGACCTGCTGGCGCTGGAAATGGCGCGCGGCCTGGGCGAGACCAGCGTGCTGCATGCCGGCAATCCGGACGAAGCCGCGCTCGGCGACTATCTGGCCTATGGCGCCGCCACGCTTGATGTCGTGCCGGCTGTCCCCGGCCAGGACATTGGCGAGGCCCTCGCCGCCCAGGCCTCCGGCCATGATCTCATCCTCACCGGCACCCGTGCCGAAGGCGGCGAGGGCTCCGGCCTCGTGCCCTATCTGGTGGCCGAACGCCTCGGCTGGCCCGTCGTCAGCCAGGCCATCGCCGTGACCGTCAGTGACGGCCATGCCGACATCACCCAGGCCTTGCCCAAGGGCCAGCGTCGCCACGTTCGCGTCCGCCTGCCGGCACTGATCGCCGTTGATCCAAGGGCGACGGTGACCCCGTTCTATGCTTTTTCCCGCCGCATGGCGGGACAGGTGACCCGGCGCGAGGCGACGGCCACACCGGCGCTCGACACCGCCTGGCGCCTGGAGCCGGCCAAACGCCCGGTAAAATTCAAGGCCAAAGACCAAAAGACCGGCCATGCCCGCATGCTCTCGGCCATCGTGGCCGAAACCAGGGGCGGGGCGGTCATGACGACCGGCTCGCCCGCCGACAAGGCCCAGGCCATCCTGGCCTATCTTCGCACCCATAACCTGATCGACTGGTGACCCCCAACATGCGCTTTTCCTTCCCCAACCTGCTCAAGCAAGCGCTGACCGGCAATGGCGGCTGGCCCGAGCAATGGCGCCAGCCCGAACTTAAGCCCAGCTACGACGCCATCATTGTCGGCGCCGGCGGCCATGGCCTGGCCACCGCCTATTACATGGCCAAGGAACACGGGATGAGAAACATCGCCGTGCTGGAAAAGGGCTGGCTGGGTGGCGGCAATACCGGGCGCAATACCACCATCATCCGCTCCAACTACCTCTGGGAAGAGTCCGAGGCACTCTACGAGCACGCGCTCAAGCTGTGGGAAAATCTCAGCCTCGAGCTCAACTACAACGTCATGTATTCCCCGCGCGGCGTCATGATGCTGGCGCACAACATCCATGACGTGCAGGTGTTCAAGCGCCACGTCCATGCCAATCGCCTCGCCGGCATCGACAATGAATGGCTGACGGCGCAGCAGGCGCAGGACTTCTGCCCGATCCTTAATATCGACCCCGATGTGCGCTATCCCATCATCGGCGCCGCCCTGCAGCGCCGCGGCGGCACCGCCCGGCACGATGCCGTGGCCTGGGGCTATGCCCGCGCCGCCTCGGCCATGGGCGTCGACATCATCCAGAACTGCGAGGTCAAGGGCATTACCCGCGGCCTGGATGGCGCCGTCACCGGGCTCGAAACGACGCGCGGCCCGGTCGCCACCAGGCGCGTCGGCGTTGTCGCCGCTGGCCATACCAGCGTGCTGATGGCAATGGCTGGCGTCTCCATGCCGCTCGAAAGCTACCCGCTGCAGGCGCTCGTCTCCGAGCCGATCAAGCCCATCATGCCCTGCGTGGTGATGAGCAATACCATCCACGCCTATATGTCCCAGTCCGACAAGGGCGAGCTGGTCATCGGCGCCGGCACCGACGCCTATACCTCCTATTCGCAGACCGGCGGCCTGCACATCGCTACCCACACGCTCGAAGCCATCTGCGAACTGTTCCCCACGGTCCGCCGCCTGCGCATGCTGCGCAACTGGGGCGGCATTGTCGACGTCACCCCAGATCGCTCGCCGATCATCGGCAAGACGCCGGTGCCGGGCCTCTTCGTCAATTGCGGCTGGGGCACCGGCGGCTTCAAGGCCACCCCGGGCTCGGGCAATGTCTTTGCCCATACCGTCGCCACCGGCGAACCCCACAAGATCGCTGCGCCATTCACGCTCGACCGCTTCCGTACCGGCCGGCTGATCGACGAAGCCGCCGCCGCCGCCGTCGCGCATTAAGGACCATACCAATGCTGCTCATTCACTGCCCTTACTGCGAGATGGAACGGCCCGAGCTGGAGTTCCGCTATGCCGGCGAGGCCCATGTCGTCCGCGCCACCGATCCGGAGGCCATCGGCGACGAGGACTGGAGCCACTTCCTCTACCTGCGATCCAATCCCAAGGGCCTGCATGCCGAGCGCTGGCGCCATACCAATGGCTGCGGCCGCTTCTTCAACTGCGTGCGCGACACCATTTCCGACAAGATCGTCACCACCTACAAGGCCGGTGAACCCCGCCCGGAGAGCGCGAAATGACCATGCGGATCCCTTCCGGCGGCCGCATCAATCGCGGCAAGACCATCAACTTCACCTTTGATGGCAAAGCCCTCCAGGGTGTCGAGGGCGATACGCTCGCCTCGGCGCTGCTCGCCAATGGCGTCCATCTCGTCGGCCGCTCCTTCAAATATCACCGCCCGCGCGGCTTCCTCGCCGCCGGTTCGGAAGAGCCCAATGCCCTGGTCGACATCGATCGCGGCAAGGGCCGCTCGGCGCCCAATCAGCGCGCCACCCAGGTCGAGCTCTATGAGGGCCTCGTCGCGACCAGCCAGAACCATTGGCCCTCGCTGGGCTTCGACCTGCTCGAGGTCAACGACCTGGCCCCCGCCGGCCTGCTCGGCGCAGGCTTTTACTACAAGACCTTTATGTGGCCCTTCAGCCTCTGGCACCGGCTCTACGAGCCGGCCATCCGGCGCACCGCCGGCCTCGGCAAGGCGCCCAAGGTCGCCGACCCCGACCACTATGCCCAGCAATATGCCCATTGCGACGTGCTGGTCGTCGGCGCGGGCGCGGCTGGCCTCGCCGCAGCCCTGGCCGCTGCCGAAACCGGCGCCGCGGTCATGCTGGCCGATGAACAGGCCGAACTCGGCGGTGGCCTGCTCGACGAGCGCCATGCTTTGATCGACGGCGTGCCCGCTGCCGACTGGCTGGCGATGACACTGGCCCGCCTGGCGTCGATGATCAATGTGACGCTGCTGCCGCGCACCCAGGCCTTCGGCTACTACGCGCAGAACCTGCTCGGTCTCGCCGAGCGCCTCACCGATCACCTGGCCGCGCCTTCCGCCGGTCAGCCGCGCGAGCGCCTATGGAAGGTGCGCGCCAAACAGGTCGTGCTGGCCACCGGCGCTATCGAGCGCCCGTTGGTCTTTCCCGACAATGACCGGCCCGGCGTCATGCTCGCCTCGGCCGCACGGACCTATGCTAACCGCTACGGCGTCCTGCCCGGCAGACGCGCCGTGGTCTTTACCGCCGACGATACCGGCTATGCCGCCGCGCTCGATCTGCATCAGGCCGGCGTCGCCATCGCCATGATCGCTGACCTGCGTCCTGCCGCGGATGGCCCAGGCCGTGCTGCCGCCAAGGCGGCCGGCCTCCCCATGGCCAATGGCATGGTCGTCAATGCCGTTTCGGGCCGCCAGCGCGTCACCGGCGTGCAGTTGGGGACCCTCGATGCTGACAGTCTGCTAACCAATCTTCACCAGGTCGACTGCGATCTGGTGCTGATGGCCGGCGGCTGGACCCCGGCCGTGCACCTCTTCTCCCAGTCGCGCGGCAAGCTGGCCTATGATGCCGCCCGGCAGATCTACCTCCCCGGTGCCTATGCCCAGGCGGCCCGCTCGGCCGGCGCCTGCAACGGCACTTTCGATCTCACCGCCGCGCTCAACGAGGGTGCCGGTGGCAGCAGGCAATACGTCGCCACCGATGCTATCGCCCCGTCCGGCGGCTTCCACGGCGCTGTGCCCACCACCCAGGACCTTACCAAAATCAAGGCCTTCGTCGATTTCCAGAACGACGTCACCGCCAAGGACATCAAGCTGGCCGTGCGCGAGGGCATGCATTCGATCGAGCATATCAAGCGCTATACCACCACCGGCATGGCCACCGACCAGGGCAAGACCAGCAATATGAACGGTCTCGCCATTGCCTCGGCCGAACTCGACAAGCCCATCCCGGACATTGGCCTCACCACCTTCCGCCCGCCCTTCACCCCGGTCACCTTCGGCACCCTGGCCGGCCATGCCCGTGGCCAACTGCTTGATCCGGTTCGCCAGACCCCGATCCATCCCTGGGCCGCCGCCAATGGCGCCGTGTTCGAGGATGTCGGGCAGTGGAAACGCGCCTGGTATTTCCCGAAAGACGGCGAGGACATGCACGCCGCCGTCAACCGCGAATGCCGCGCCGCCCGCAATGCCGCAGGCCTCTTCGACGCCACCACCCTGGGCAAGATCGAGGTCGTCGGCCCCGACGCGGCCACCTTCATGGAAAAGCTCTATACCAATCCCTGGCAAAAGCTGGGCGTGGGCCGCTGCCGCTATGGCCTGATGCTCACCGAGGCCGGCTTTGTCATGGACGACGGCGTCATCGGCCGCCTTGCCGCCGACCGCTTCCACGTCACCACCACCACCGGCGGCGCGCCGCGCGTGCTGGCGCATATGGAGGATTACCTGCAGACCGAGTTCCCCGAGCTCAAGGTCTGGCTGACTTCAACCACCGAGCAATGGGCCGTCATCGCCATCCAGGGCCCCAAGGCCCGCGACATCCTGGCGCCGCTCGTCGAGGGCATCGACATGTCCAACGAGGCCCTGCCGCATATGAGCCTGCGCGAGGGCACCATTCTGGGTGTGCCGATGCGGCTGTTCCGCGTCAGCTTCACTGGCGAGCTGGGTTTTGAGGTCAACGTCCCGGCCGATTACGGCCGCGCTGTCTGGGAGGCCATCCACGCCGCCGGCGCCCCGCATGGCCTCACGCCCTATGGCACCGAGATCATGCACGTCCTGCGCGCCGAAAAGGGTTACATCATCATCGGCCAGGAGACCGACGGCACGGTGACGCCGTCCGACCTGGCGCTCGACTGGGCCATCGGCAAGACCAAGGCGGACTTTGTCGGCAAGCGCTCGCTGCGCCGACCGGACATGCTGAAGCCCGACCGCAAGCACCTGGTCGGCCTGCTCACTGCCGATCCAAAGGTCGTGCTGGAGGAGGGGGCCCAGATCACGCTCGAAGCCTCACCCAAGACCGGCACGCCGGCTCTGGGCCACGTCACCTCCTCCTATTGGAGCGAGACGCTGGGCCGCTCGATCGCCATGGCGCTGGTCGCCAGCGGCAGGGAACGCCTGGGCACCACCCTGCATGTCCCCATGCCCCATGGCGGCATCGCCGTCACCGTTACCGAACCGATCTTCTTCGACAAGGAAGGGGGCCGCATCAATGCTTGACCTCAGCTCAGCCCGCACCGGCAGCCTGCCCATCGCCATCCCGGCCATCAATGTGACCCTGACCCCAGCTGCACCTGCCGCCCGCTTCGTGCTGCGCGGCAGCGATGCCATGGCAGCGGTGGGCGCCGCCTTCGGCGTGGCCATGCCCACCCACCCGCTCACCTCCGCCACGTCAGGGGACCGCTCGGCCCTCTGGCTGGGTCCGGATGAATGGTTGCTGCTGGCCCCTTCCGCGGAAACCGCCGCGCTCTATCAGGCCCTGACGGCGGCGCTCGACGGCCTTGCCGGGGCGCTGGTGGATATCTCGCACCGCCAGACGGCCTTGCTGATCGGGGGCGCCAAAGCCGCCGCCGTACTCAATGCGGGCGTGCCGCTGGACCTGTCGCTGGCGGCATTTCCCGTCGGCATGGTCACCCGCACCATCTTCGAAAAGGCCGAGATCGTGCTTTGGCGCACCGGCCCCGACGCCTTCCGCCTCGAGGTCTGGCGCTCCTTTGCCCCCTATGTGCTGGCTTTGCTGCAAGCGGCCGACCGCGACGCGCCCTGATCGGGCAGGTCGCGCTGCGGGGCAGGGGTCAGCTCAGGAACGCCCTGATCACCAGCCCCACCGCGGTCAGGCTCAGCACCCCTGCCAGCCACAGGCCGACGAACCAGCCGAGCCGGGACAACACCGGCTTGACCGCCATCAGTGGTAGCCCTCCTCGGGGTCGATCTTGCCGCGGAACACCCAATAGGCGTAGCCGGTATAGATCAGGATCACCGGGATCAGCACGCTGGCGCCCACCAAAAGGAAGATCATCGAGCTTTCCGGCGCCGCGGACCCAGCAATGGTCAGCGCCCCCGGCACCATATAGGGATAAAAGCTGATCCCCAGCCCGACAAAGCTGAGCACGAACAGCCCCAGCGCCGCCAGGAACGGCTGCAGGTGCTTGTCGGTGGTCAGGCCCTGCCACAGCGCGAAGACGCAGACCGCCAGCAGCATGGGCACGAAGGCCGAGAAAAAGGCCGTCGGCCACCCGAACCAGCGCTCGAAATAGACCGCGTCGATGAACGGGCTCCACAGCGAGACCACGCCGATCAGCACCACCGTGCCGACCCCGGTGACCATGGCCAGCCGCCGCGCCGTCGCCTGCAGGTCGCCGCTGGTCTTGAGGTTGAGCCAGGTGGCCCCCAGCAGCGCATAACCCACCGTCACCGCGCAGCCCGTCACCAGCGAGAACGGCGTCAGCCACTCCCACCAGTCGCCGGCATAGGCATTGTCGACAATGGTGATGCCCTGCACCAGCGCCCCCAGGGCAATGCCCTGGCAGAAGGCGGCAATGGTCGACCCCAGCCAGAACCCGACATCCCACCAGATCGAACCGCGGATGGTACGGTGGCGAAACTCAAAGGCCACGCCGCGAAACACCAGGCCCAGCAACATCAGGATAATGGGCATGTAGAGCGCCGGCAGCACCGTGGCATAGACCACCGGAAACACCGCCATCAGCCCGCCGCCGCCCAGCACCAGCCAGGTCTCGTTGCCGTCCCAGACCGGGGCGATCGAATTGGTCATGATGTCGCGATCATGCCGCTCGGGAAAGAACGGGAAGAGGATACCCACCCCCAGGTCGAACCCGTCCAGCACCACATAGGCGAGCACCGCAAAGGCGATGATGCCAGCCCAGACTGTCGGCAGATCAATGGCCACGATCAGCTCCTTCGCGAATGCTGTCTTCCTGCGCGGGTCCCGGCATGATGCCGGCGGCCCGGGTCGGACCCTTGTCGAGCTCGTGGTCGTCGTCCAGCACCGGCGGGCGGCGGAACAGGCGGAACAGGTAGAAGACGCCCGCGCCGAAGACGAGGAAATATACCACGACAAAGGCCACCAGCGAGGCGCCCACGGCCGGCGCATCGACCGGCGACAGGCTCTCGGAGGTCCGCATCAGCCCATAGACCGTGAACGGCTGCCGCCCCACTTCGGTGGTGAACCAGCCCGCCAGCACCGCCACGAAGCCCGATGGCCCCATGACCAGCGCCGCGCGATGCAGCCAGGTGTTGGTGAACAGCGTCTTGCGATAGCGCGACCACAGCGACCACAGGCCGACGCCCAGCATGGCAAAGCCGATACCCACCATGATGCGGAAGGCAAAGAACGGGATCGTCACCGGCGGCCGGTCGGCCTCCGGAAAGGCGTCCAGCCCTCGCATCGGCGCATTGAGATCGTGCTCAAGAATGAGCGAGCCCAGCTTGGGAATCTGCACCGCATAGTCCATGCGCTGCTCCGCCTCGTTGGGAATGCCGAACAGGATCAGCGGCGCGCCGTCGGGATGGCTTTCATAATGGCCCTCCATGGCGGCGATCTTGGCCGGCTGGTATTCCAGCGTATTGATGCCATGCATGTCGCCCGCCACGATCTGCAGCGGCGTCACGATGGCCGCCATCCACATGGCCATGGAGAACATGATCTGCGCCTGCCGGTTGCTGCGATCCCTGAGCAGGTGCCAGGCGCCCACGGCGCCCACCGCGAAGGCGGTGGTGAGGAACGCCGCCAGTACCGTATGCACCAGCCGATAGGGGAAGGAGGGGTTGAA
This sequence comes from Devosia sp. MDV22-iso42, assembly GCF_058629155.1. Lineage (NCBI taxonomy): Bacteria > Pseudomonadati > Pseudomonadota > Alphaproteobacteria > Hyphomicrobiales > Devosiaceae > Devosia > Devosia sp. MDV22-iso42. Next base: position 923,949 of record NZ_JBZVWR010000006.1, on the reverse strand, counting down.
GACGATCGCCCACCAGTCTTCCGGCACGAAATTGCCGCTGGCGTCGATGGAAAAGCCCTGCGGCGTGTGCATCCAGCTGTTGACCGACAGGATCCAGGTCGCCGAGATCAGCGTGCCGACCGCCACCACCACCACGGCCACCATGTGCAGCCCGTCGCCCACGCGTTTGCGCCCGAACAGGGCAATGCCCAGGAACCCCGCCTCGAGGAAAAAGGCGGTCAGCACCTCATAGCCCATCAGCGGCCCGATCACCGCGCCGGCCCGCTGCGAAAACACCGACCAGTTGGTGCCGAACTGGTAGCTCATGACGATGCCGGACACCACGCCCATGCCGAAGGTCACGGCAAAGATGGTCTTCCAGTATTCGAACAGCTTGAGATAGGCCGGGTCGCGCTTCCACAGCCACAGCCCGTTCAGTACCGCCAGATAGCTGGCCGTGCCGATCGAAAAGGCCGGAAAGATGAAGTGGAACGAAATGGTGAAGGCGAACTGGATGCGCGCCAGCAGTTCTGCGGTCAGGCCAAAGGTCATGGTTCGTCCTGTATGCTGCCCGATGAAACGCGGTTCTCCGGATTGCCTGCATTATGCGCAGCCATGCCCGCCATTCCAACCTGCAAGATGACGCAGCGACCCGGCCCTCAGGTCGTCCGGTTAAACAGTTGGGAGTGAACGATATAACCGACCCCGGCGACGCTGTTGCCGCAGCCGCCTGCAGCGTTGTCGCAGTCGGCCATGCTCGGCGCCGGCCCTGGAAAGGGCGCCGGCCGACCTGCAAGATCGACACCCATGCCCGGGGGCAGGGCGGCGCAGGTGGTTGTATTGGACGTCACGGGACATCACCTGTTGTACGACCATCGCCGACCCACAGGAGACAATTCATGGCCACCGACAAGCCTGTACCAGCCACGCCAAAGCCTGCCACGGACAGCGAGCATCGCGAGCGCACCCACGAGGAGCTTGATGCCGAACTCGACCGCGAGCTCGCCGACTCTTTTCCCGCCAGCGATCCGCCGAAGATCACCCGCCCCGGTCACGAGGACTGAGGCCGGCCCTCGGAGGTTCTGCTATTCGGCCGCCGCCAGTACCAGTTCGGGCGCCATCAGGATGCGCCCGTCCACCACGCTGACGGCATAAATGCGCACCGCGCCCTCGTCTGCGCCCTGCGCCTTTCCGGTGGCCAGGTCGAACACCCAGCTGTGCAGCGGGCAGGTGACCGCCGCGCCATGCACGATTCCCTCGCTCAGCGGCCCCGCTCTGTGCGGACAGCTATTGTCCATGGCAAAGATCTGGTCCTCCTGCGTGCGGAACACCGCGATCTTGCCGCCCGGTATATTGACGCAGCGCGCCCCGCGCCGCGGGATGGCGTCCACCGCCCCAATGTCGATCCAGCCGTTCATGATCTGCTCCATCACTCTGCCGCCACCGGCATGCCGAACTCGGCCAGGGCCGCGAATTCATGCGCATCCTTGCCGTTGACACGTTCTTCCCAGGGGTCGATCTGGGCAAAGGTCTGCGAATAGACAAAGCGCTCGTAATAGGCCCGGCGCTTGTCGCGATCATCGACCACATTGGCCAGGATCGATGGCGTACCCACCCGTTTGGCCCATTTGTAGATGCGTTCGAGATAGCGCCCCTGTTCGCGATAGAGCTGGGTCAGCGCCACGATGATCTCGAGCGCCTCGTCCTCGCTGTCGGCGTGGCACAGCAGTTCGGTGCCCTTGATATCGAGCCCGGCCGCGCCGGCAAAGTGGATGTCGTAGCCACTGTCCACGCAGATCACCCCGATATCCTTGCAGGTCGCCTCGGCGCAGTTGCGCGGGCAGCCCGACACGGCAAGCTTGAGCTTGGCCGGCGTCCAGGCGCCCCACATGAATTTTTCGATGCGGATGCCAAGGCCGGTCGAATCCTGCGTGCCGAAGCGGCACCAGTCCGAGCCGACGCAGGTCTTGACCGTGCGCAACCCCTTGGCATAGGCGGCGCCCGACACCATGCCGGCAGCATTGAGGTCGGCCCAGACGCCGGGCAGATCCTCTTTCTTGACCCCCAGCAGATCGATGCGCTGCCCGCCGGTCACCTTGACGGCCGGAATGGCGAACTTGTCGGCCACGTCGGCAATGGCGCGCAGCTCCTTGGGGCTGGTCATGCCGCCCCACATGCGCGGCACCACCGAATAGGTGCCGTCCTTCTGGATATTGGCGTGCACCCGCTCATTGATGAAGCGGCTCTGCCCGTCGTCCTCGTATTCACCGGGCCAGTCGGACACGAGATAGTAGTTCAGCGCCGGCCGGCACTTGGCGCAGCCGCAGCTGGTCTTCCACTCCAGCTCCTGCATCACCGCGGGGATCGATTTGAGTCCCTTGGCGATGATCAGCCGCCGCACATCGTCATGCCCGTATTCGGTGCAGCCGCACATCGGCTGCACCGCCGCGGGGTTGTAGCCCGCACCCAGTGTCAGGTGCAGCAACTGCTCGACCAGATGCGTGCACGAGCCGCACGAGGCCGACGCCTTGGTGAAGGCGCGCACGCCATCGAGCCCGGTCAGGCCCTTGCTGGTAATCGTCTGGGTGATCTTGCCCTTGCACACGCCGTTACAGCCACAGATCTCTGCCTCATCCGGCAAGGCTGCAACGGCCGCCATAGGGTCCAGGGGGGCGCCCCCCTGATACGCCTGGCCGAATACGAGGGTGTCGCGCATCTCGCGCGTATCCACTCCGCGTTTCAGCAGGTCGAAGAACCAGGGTCCGTCCGAGGTCTCGCCATAGAGCACCGCGCCGATGATGCGGTCATTCTTGAGCACCAGCCGCTTGTAGACGCCGGCGCTGGCGTCGCGCAGCACGATTTCCTCGCGGTCTTCACCCTCACCGAAGTCGCCGGCCGAGAACAGGTCGATCCCGGTGACCTTGAGCTTGGTCGAGGTCACCGAACCCTGGTAGTCCGCCTTCTGCCCGATCAGCGTGTCCGCCAGCACCTTGCCCATCTCGTAGAGCGGCGCGACGAGGCCATAGCAGGTGCCGCGATGCTCGGCGCATTCGCCCAGGGCAAACACATGCGGATCCTCGGTGCGCATCTGGTCGTCCACCACGATGCCGCGATTGACCGCCAGGCCCGCATTCTTGGCCAGCGCCGTGGCCGGGCGGATGCCCACCGCCATTACCACCATGGCGCAGTCGATCACCGTGCCGTCGGCCAGTTCCACGCCCTCGACGCGGTCGCTTCCCAGCACCTGCTTTGTATTGGCCTGGGTGATCACCCTGATGCCGCGATCGGTGAAGGCCTTTTCCAACAGGTAGCCAGCCGCCGGATCGAGCTGGCGCTCCATCAGCGTCGGCCCCAGATGCAGCACGGTGACGTCCATGCCCTGCATCTTGAGCCCGGCCGCCGCTTCCAGCCCCAGCAGCCCGCCGCCGATCACCACCACCTTGCAGCCGCTGCCGGCCGCCAGCATCTTGTCGACATCGTCGAGGTCGCGATAGGTGACCACACCCGGCAGCTGGTGCCCCGGCACCGGGGGAATGAACGGGCTCGATCCGGTGGCGATCACCAGGTGGTCATATTCGGCGACGATGCCATTGGCCGAGACCACCCGCCTCGCCACCCGGTCGATCAGCGTCACCGGCGCGCTTTTGTGCAGCGTCACGCCGTTTTGCGCATACCAGTCATCGCCATGGGTGATGATCTCTTCATAGGTCTTTTCGCCCGACAGCACCGGCGACAGCATCAGTCGGTTGTAGTTCACCCGCGGCTCGGCATTGAAAATGGTGACGGCAAACCGCCCCGGCGCCGTTTCGAACAGATGCTCCAGCATCCGTCCTGGCGCCATGCCGTTGCCGATAATGACCAGTCTCTCGCTCATAGGTGCTCTCCTGTTCGGCGCGGCACAAAACAAAAAAAGCTGCCAATCGAGGCGCGCCGGAAGAACCGGTCGCGAAACGATTGGCAGCTTTGCCATGCGGGGGCGCCCAACGCTGGACGCCAATATGTCGGGCTCACATCAAGCCCTGCTGCTCCAACTGCACAAACCGTGCCAAGCCTCCTCGTCCAGAAAAGAATTGCAAACGCAATGGGTTACCTGAGAGAGCTGAATCGATATGGCCAGCGCGTCGGCGACGCGTCGCCCATTCCTGCAGCAATCTGCCTATTCTGTTTGCAGCTGCTGCATTTGCCGTCTTCTGCATCAGGGCCCTGCCGCCACTGCATGCTGCCGGCAATGCATTGCATTGCGCTTGGCCGCCCCTTGCTCTACCGTTGATCCCGACACGCAATTAAGTGCGATCGGGCGCTACCGGCCAGTCCGGGACCAGCGACCGCGCACATCAGGAGATCACAGTGACCGATTCCGATCGGTCCGCCGCCGTACCTCGGTCCTCGGACGAGCCGGCACTCCGTACCCCCACTGGTCCTGACCAGGCGGGGAGGGCAGGGACCATCAGGCCTCCCGCCCAGACGGACACGCGGACAGCGCCCGCCCCCAATCCGACTCGCAAGCATCGCGGGCCGCTTTATGCGGCGCTCGACCTGGGTACCAATAACTGTCGCCTGCTGATTGCCCGCCCGCACGATCACGGCTTCCGCGTGCTCGATGGCTTCACCCGCATTGTCCGGCTGGGCGAGGGCGTGTCGGTGACCGGGCGCCTCGGCGATGCCGCCATGGAACGCACCATGGAGGCGCTGCGCCAGTGCCGCAACAAGCTGCGCGAGCACCAGCCCGCCCGCATGCGCCTGATCGCCACCGAAGCCTGCCGCATTGCCGAAAACGGCCCCGCCTTCCTGGCCCGCGTCAAGGAGGAGATCGGGCTTGATCTCGAGATCGTCGATCGCCGGACCGAGGCCGAACTGGCCGTCACCGGCTGCGCCGACCTCATCGACATGGAGACGTCCGGCGCCCTGATGTTCGACATTGGCGGTGGCTCGTCCGAACTGGCCTGGCTCGATTTCCGCGGCGGCCGTCCCAAGTCGCAGGGCCGCATGGCGGCCTCCATCCGCTCCTGGCAGTCGCTGCCGGTCGGCGTTGTTTCCATTGCCGAAAAGTTCGGAGGTGTCGACGTCACCCCGGCGATCTTCGAGGCCATGGTGGCCCATGTCAGCGAGCACCTGCGCCAGTTCCGCGGCCGCGAAAAACTGCGCCAGATGATCGCCAGCCACGATGTGCACCTGATCGGCACTTCGGGCACGGTGACCACCCTGGCGGGCCTGCATCTGGGCCTTGAGCGCTATGAGCGCCAGAAGGTCGATGGCCTGTGGATGCAGCGCGGCCAGGTCGACGAGACCATGAAGGTGCTGCTGGCCATGCCCTTCGAACGCCGCGTCGCCCATCCCTGCATTGGCCGCGACCGCGCCGATCTGGTATTGCCCGGCTGCGCCATCTTTGAAGCCATTCGCCGCGAATGGCCCACCGACCGCGTCCGCGTCGCCGATCGTGGCCTGCGCGAAGGCATACTCATTTCGCTGATGGATGCCGACCGTGCCCGGTCGCGTGCCTCGCGCTATCCTCGGAGAACACCCAATGGTGGATAAAGCTCTCGGCACCGGCGGACGCAAGTCCGAAAAGGACCTCAAGATCCGGCTCAAGACGGCCAAGGGTCGCAAGACCGGCTCGACCAAATGGCTCGAGCGCCAGCTCAACGACCCCTATGTCGCCAAGGCCCGCGCCGCCGGCTACCGCTCGCGTGCGGCCTTCAAGATCAAGGAAATGGACGAGCGGCACCACCTGTTCCGCCCCGGCATGCGCATCGTCGATCTGGGCGCCGCGCCCGGCGGCTGGTCGCAGGTGGCCGCCCGTGCCATCGGCTCCACCGATGCCAATCCCCTGATCGTCGGCATCGACTATCTCGAAATGGATCCCATTCCCGGCGTGAAGCTGCTGATGAAGGATTTCACCGATGACGACGCCCCCGCCATGCTGATCGAGGCCATGGGCGGCAAGAAGGCCGACCTGGTGATGAGCGACATGGCCTGGCCGACCACCGGCCATCGCCCCACCGACCATCTGCGCATCGTCCAGCTCATCGAGATTGCCGCCGCCTTCGCCCTCGACGTGCTGGCGCCCAATGGCGTCTTCATCGCCAAGGTGTTCCAGGGCGGCACCGAGCATGAGCTGCTGCACATGCTCAAGCGCCACTTCAAGACCACCCATCACGCCAAGCCCCCCGCGAGCCGCTCGGATTCCGCCGAGGCCTATCTCATCGCCAAGGGCTTCAAGGGCAGCAACGACACCGTCCCCGGCGCGGGTGAATACGACCGCTAGAGCGTTTTCAGGAAAAGTGGCTCCGCTTTTCCGGTTCGAAAACGCGACAAACCAAAGTGCTGGAGCTATTGAGCCGTTTCGGAGAAACGGTGAAATGCTCTAGACAGTCGGCGGGGCGCCTTAATGCTCCCCGCCGCCATGCGGCCCGCTCGTCAGCTGGTGGCCGGCATTCCTGGGCAGCCGCAGGAACATCACCGTCGAGATCAGGCATACCGCCGCCAGCACCATGAAGGCGAAGTGGAAGTCCGCCAGCAGTAGTTCGCCGCCGCGCAGCGCCTGGCTGGCCTCCAGCATGCCCCCGCCCAGCGCCACGCCCAGGGCAATCGACAGCTGCGTCGAGACCTGGCTGATCACATTGGCCTGGCCGGCATCCTTGTCCTCGATATCGGCAAAGACGAAGGCATTGCTGCCCGTCCAGAAGATCGATTGCCAGAAGCCGACAAACACCAGCATGGCCACGATCAGCAGCACGGCGGTCTCGGGCGTGTAGAGCCCCATCGCCAGCAGGCCCAGCGCCGAGATCGCCGTCGACAGCGCCAGCGCCAGCCGAAAGCCCACGCGCATGAATATGCCATTGGCGACGAATTTGGCGACGATCGCCCCGATGGCGCCGGCAAAGGTGATCATGCCGGATTCGAACGGCGTATAGCCAAAGCTCAGCTGCAGCATCAGCGGAAACAGGAACGGGATGGCGCCCTGGCCGAGCCGGAAGAAGGTGCCCGCCACCACCGCACTGCGGAAGAACGGAAAGCGCAGCAGCCGCAGGTCAAACAGCGGATTGTCGGTGGCCAGCGCATGGCGGGTATAGAGAAAAGCCAGCACCAGCCCGATGATCGTGGCGCCGACCCCCACCATGGGCGGCAGCGCCGGCAGGCTGATCACCGAGGTGCCAAAGGCGAACAGCGCAAAGGCCGGCGCCGCCAGGCTAAATCCCTTGAAGTCGATGGCCCGCGGCGCCACCCGCACCGTATCGGGCAGGAACTTGCTCACCAGCGCAATGCCCAGAATGCCGATCGGCACATTGATCAGGAAGATCCAGTGCCAGGAAAAATAGGTGGTCAGGAACCCGCCAAAGGGCGGCCCGACAATCGGCCCGATCAGCCCGGGAATGGTCAGCCAGGCCATGGCATTGACCAGGTCATGCCGCGGCGTCGATCGCACCAGCACCAGCCGCGCCACCGGCGTCATCAGCGCCCCGCCCATGCCCTGCAGGAACCGAGCGCCGACAAAGGTCGTCAGCGAGTCGGCAAAGGCACAGGCGATCGAGCCGAGCACGAACACCGCCATGGCGACGCGGAACACGTTGCGCGCGCCGAACCGGTCCGCCATCCAGCTCGAGATCGGGATGAAGATGGCCAGCGCCACCAGATAGGCGGTCAGCGCCAGCTTGAGCGAAATCGGGTCGCTGCCGATATCCTCGGCAATGGCCGCCAGCGAGGTGGCAATGACCGTGGAGTCCATGTTTTCCATGAACAGCGCCGTCGCCAGGATGAGGGGGGTGATACGGGACAAGGTCAATCTGCCGAATCTGGCGCCCGGTCACGCCGCTTGAGGGCGATGTGGCCGGAAACGTCGCTGCCGGCATCCACGGGAAGCCGCCAGTAGATATAGCTGGCCAGCGCGCTCAGCGCCCCGACCACGAAGAAGGCGATCTGGAAGTCGACCAGCTGCAGTGCGCTGCCGCGCATCTGCGTGCTGATCTCGAGAATGGCGCCGGCCACCGCCACGCCGAAGGCTACGCTCAGCTGCTGCGCCACGGCGACGATGGCGGTGGCCTGGCTGGCCTCGGCATCGCTGACATCGGCATAGCCCAGCGCATTGGCGCCGGTAAAGAACACCGAGCGCAGCACCCCGCCCGCCAGCAGGATGGCCATCATCAGCGGCACCGGCGTATCGGCCTCGAACAGCCCCTGCGCCGCGATCAGCCCGCCGCCAAAGAAGGCGGCAAAGCCCAGCGTGCGCGGAAAGCCGAATTTCGCATAGACCCGCTCCGCCAGGAACTTGCTCATGATGGCGCCGATGGCCGAGACGAAGGTGATGGCGCCCGATTGGAACGGCGTCAGCCCGAAGCCCAGCTGCAGCATCAGCGGCAGCAGGAATGGCACGGCGCCGACCCCGACCCGGAAGAACGAGCCGCCGATGATCGCCGAGCGGAACAGCCGGTGCCGGAACAGGGCGGGATCAAGCAGCGGATGCTCGGTGCGCCGCGCATGCCAGAAATACAGCACCCCGGCACCCACCCCGATCGCCAGCGTGGCATAGCCATAGGCGATCGGCAGCGCCGGCAGGCTGACCACCGACAGCCCGAAGACCGTGCCGGAAAACGCCACGGCCGCGATCAGGAAACCCTTGAAGTCGAGCTTGCGCGGCGCATGCTCCTCGGGCACCTGCAGATAGATGCTGACCAGGATGATGCCGGCAATGCCGATCGGGATATTGATCCAGAAGATCCAGTGCCAGCTAAGATAGGTGGTCAGGAACCCGCCGATCAACGGCCCGGTCAGCGGCCCCAGCAGCGCCGGAATGGTCAGCCACGCCATGGCCGATACCAGTTCGTTGCGCGGCGTCGAGCGCACCAGCAGCAGCCGGCCCACCGGCGTCATCATCGAGCTGCCAATGCCCTGCAGGAAGCGCGATCCCACAAAGCTCTCGAGCGAAAACGAAAACGAGCAGGCCAGCGAGCCCAGCATGAACACGATAATGGCCGCCCGGAACACGTTCTTGGCCCCGAAGCGGTCGGCCATCCAGCCGCTGATCGGAATGAAGATCGCCAGCGCCACGAAATAGGCCGTCAGCGCCAGCTTGAGCGCAATCGGTTCGCTGCCGATATCGCTGGCAATGGCCGGCAGCGAGGTGGCGATCACGGTCGAATCCATCTGTTCCATGAACAGGGCGACCGCCAGGATGAGGGGTGTGGCGCGGATCACGACAGTTGAACCGGGGAGGAATCGGAAACATCGCGAATGCGACCCCCGCACTATGAACGCGCGACCCGTTCCTGAGAAGCCTCAATGCCATCTTGTATGGTAGAATTATTCTCTTTGCGACCATGCGCTTGGCTCATCCGCCAGCGCTGCCTTCATGTCAAAACTGTCATGCGGGCGCGCCCCCTATGCAAGCCCCGCGGCCGGTGCTATTGACCCTCGCCAACCTGAACCCGACGAAACCACTTCCGCCCGGTTCAACATCCTTCATGTTCTGATCCATTCAGAAGTCCGGAAAGGTCTGGCCTTGGCGAAGATTATTACAACGATCACTGGCGACGCGGCTTTGACGTTTGACGACGTGCTGCTGCAGCCCGCCCGGTCCGACATCCTGCCGACCGAAACCGACATTTCCACTTTTGTGACCAAGGATATCGCGCTCAACCTGCCGATCCTCTCCTCGGCCATGGACACGGTCACCGAAAGCGCCATGGCCATCGCCATGGCCCAGGCCGGCGGCATGGGCGTCATTCACAAGAACCTCACCGCCGAGCAGCAGGCCGAGCAGGTCCGCATGGTCAAGTCGTTTGAAAGCGGCATGGTCATCAATCCCATCACCATCGGCCCGGACGCCACCCTGGCCGATGCGCTGTCGCTGATGCAGTCCAATCGTATTTCTGGCATTCCGGTCGTCGAGAATGGCGGCAAGGGCGGCCGCGCCACCGGCAAGCTGGTCGGCATCCTGACCAATCGCGACGTGCGCTTTGCCTCCCATCCGGCCCAGCCGATCCGCGAACTGATGACCTTTGAAAAGCTCGTCACCGTGCGCGACGGCATCTCCAAGGAAGAGGCCAAGGTTCTGCTGCATACCCACCGCATCGAAAAGCTGCTGGTTGTGGATGCCGATTACCGCTGCACCGGCTTGATCACCGTCAAGGACATCGAAAAGGCCCAGCTCAATCCAAACGCCGTAAAGGATGAGCACGGCCGCCTGCGCGTTGCCGCTGCCTCCACCGTCGGCGATGCCGGCTTCGAGCGCTCGCTGCAGCTGATCGATGCCGGCGTTGACCTGCTGGTCATCGATACCGCCCATGGCCATTCCGTCCGCGTTGCCGAAGCCGTCGAGCGCGTCAAGCGCGAGAGCAATGGCGTGCGCATCGTCGCCGGCAATGTCGCCACCGCCGAGGCGGTCAAGGCGCTGATCGATGCCGGCGCCGATTCCATCAAGGTGGGCATTGGCCCCGGCTCGATCTGCACCACCCGCATCGTCGCGGGCGTCGGCGTTCCCCAGCTGGCGGCCGTCATGGCCTGCGCCGAAGAGGGCGACCGGCACGGCATTCCGGTCATCGCCGATGGCGGCATCAAGTTCTCCGGCGACATGGCCAAGGCCCTGGCCGGCGGCGCGTCCTGCGTCATGGTCGGCTCGCTGCTCGCCGGCACCGATGAAAGCCCCGGCGAGGTCTATCTGCACCAGGGGCGCTCGTACAAATCCTATCGCGGCATGGGTTCGGTCGGCGCCATGGGCTCGGGCTCGGCTGATCGCTACTTCCAGCAGGATGTGCGCGATCAGATGAAGCTGGTCCCCGAAGGCATTGAAGGCCAGGTGCCCTATAAGGGCGCTGCCGGCGCCGTGTTGCACCAGCTCGCCGGTGGCCTGCGCGCCTCCATGGGTTATACCGGCGCCCACAATCTCAAGGACTTCCGCGACAATGCGGTCTTCGTCAAGATTTCCGGCGCTGCCCTCAGCGAAAGCCACGTCCACGACGTGACCATCACCCGCGAATCCCCCAACTACCGCTCCGGCCGCTAGGCCGGGGCAGGGGGACTTCTCCACCTGTAGACCGTCACCCTCGGGCTTGACCCGAGGGCTCTACACTTGCCGAAAGTCGGTCACATTGTGCCGTTTATCCTCGCGTCCCGACCCCGTGCCATAATCAGGCCCATCACCCCGCATGGGCGGCCTGCAGGCGAACAGTGGCGCGGTGAGCCGGGTGGAGGTTTTGCCTCTTCCACAGGTTCCAAGTTCGGTTGCGACAGGGCGAGCGACCCCTAGGACCGGACAGTCCCAAAAACCGGCACCCCGAGGCGAGCGTCGTCTCATTTTTTAAATTTACCAGAGGCGATCGCCGCCTCGGGGTCCGTCCACCTGCCTCCAACCGCCCGGTTATCGCCGCGCGGATCCTTCCCCTGCCAGAAATGCCATGCATCCAGAAGCCCTTGCCGCGCGTATAGGACACTTTAGCGGAGCTGCACTCATGCCCCTCGTCGCCAAGCTCCTGATCCTGTCCATCGCCGCCCAGGCCTTGCTGACCGTGGCCATCCTTGTGCTGATGGGCCGCGAGCGCGTGCCGCGCGTCATGTCGGGCGAAATTCCCATGGCCGACATTGCCGTCGAGCGCACCGCCTATCCCCTCCGGGCGCGGCTGCTCTCCAACAGCTTCGACAACCAGTTCCAGCTGCCGGTGCTGTTCTACGTCGCGGCCCTGCTGGCCCTTCTGCTGGGCGGCGTCACCTGGCTCGAAGTCGTCGCTGCCTGGCTCTTCGTGGCCCTGCGCTACGTCCACGCCATCATCCATGTCACCACCAATCACGTCCTGCGGCGCTTCACTGTCTACAGCGCCGGCCTTGCGGTTCTGGTCATCCTCTGGCTAATGGTCCTCTTTCGCGTCTTCCTTACCTGAGCTTGCCCCATGCGCCTTCCAGGCCGCCTCTCTGCCGCTATTGCCGTGTTGACCGATGTCGAGACGCGCAAGCGCCCGGTCTCCGAAGCGCTCAAGGCCTGGGGCATCGCCAACCGCTTTGCCGGGGCCGGTGATCGCGCCGCCATCGGCAACCTGGTCTATGACGCCCTGCGCCGCCGCGCTTCGCATGCCGCCCTGATGGCCGATGACAGCCCGCGCGCGCTGGTGCTGGCCGTCGCTATCCGCGATTGGGCCATGGACCCCGCCGCCCTCAATGAGAGCTTCGCCACCGACGATCACGCGCCCGCGCCCTTGAGCGTCGAAGAAATCGCCCGCGTCACCGGCCCCTTGCCCGAGGACACTCCGGCCTATATCCGCGCCGACGTGCCCGAATGGCTCGCCGCCTCGCTCGAACGCGCCTTTGGCGAAAACTGGATCGCCGAGGGCGGGGCCATGGCCGGCCGCCCCTCGCTCGATCTGCGTACCAATGCCCTCAAGGCCCAGCGCGACCGCGTGCTCAAGTCGCTTGACCGGTTTCACCCCGTGCCCACCGCCATTGCCGCGCTTGGCGTCACCATGCCGGCCGGCCCGGGCGATGCCCGCACCCCCAATGTCACCACCGATGAGGGCTACCTCAAGGGCTGGTTCGAGGTGCAGGACCAGGGCAGCCAGATCGTCGCTGCGCTCGCTGGCGCCGCGCCGGGCGACCAGGTGCTCGATCTGTGCGCCGGCGCGGGCGGCAAGACCCTGGCTTTGGCCGCGGCCATGGGCAACAAGGGCCAGATCTTTGCCTATGACAGCGACCGCAACCGCCTGGCGCCGATCTATGACCGGCTCAAGCGCAATGGCGCCCGCAATGTCCAGGTCCGCGCCCCGCTGCCCGGCGCGCTCGACGACCTCGTCGGCAAGATGGATCGCGTCATCATCGACGCCCCCTGTACCGGCACCGGGACCTGGCGGCGCCGCCCCGATACCAAGTGGAAGCTCTCGCCCGAGCTGCTGGCGCAGCGCGTCGCCGAACAGGCCGCCATTCTCGCCGAGGGCCAGCGTTTCCTCAAGCCGGGCGGGGCGCTGGTCTACATCACCTGCTCCATCCTGCCCGAAGAGAATGATGATCAGGTTGCCACCTTCATCGCCGCCCATCCCGGCTTCGGCTCGGCCGATGCGAGTGCCCTCTGGCAGACCGCCTTCGGCAGTGCCGCGCCCGCCGGCACCCTGACGGCCGGCGGCGGCATCGCCCTGACCCCGCGTCTGACCGCCACCGATGGCTTCTACGTCAACATCCTGCGCCGCGCCGCATGACGCAGGAGCAGCCCGAGGCCGAAAAACGGCGCGCGCTCATCACCATCCGCATCTTCATCATTGCGGGCGTGGCCCTGGTCGCCAGCGCTGCGGCGGCGCTCTGGTTTGCCATGCCGGCCCCCGATACCAGGCACGTGCTTGCCGCGCCCTCGGGAAACCGGTCTGTCGAGCTGTCCGAGCGCTGCACGCCCATGGGCTGCCAGCGCGTCACCATTGCCGACATCATCCAGCCCGATGGCAGCCACCGGCGCAGCGGCTGCCTGCCGCAGCGCGCCGAGACGACGCCGCTCTTTGCCACCGTTACGGGCCGCTGGTCGGCCGGCGAGGATAGCGTCAGCGTGGATTTTACCCCCGATGAGGGGGCATCGGGTACCATGACCATCGTGCTGGCCGACTGCATCCTGCCCGAGGGGCAGTGAACCGTAGCCCTGCCGCCAGCGTAACCAGACCAGAACCAGTTTACGGAACTGCCCGATATGACCGCTGCACCAACCATCGACTACGGCGCCCCCCGCACCTGGGTCACCCTGGCGGTCTTCCTCGTCGTGGTCATCGGCGTCGGCGGCCTGATCGGCACCCAATCCATTCCTGGCGCCTGGTACGAGGGGTTGACCAAGCCACCCTTTAATCCGCCAAACTGGATCTTCGGACCGGTCTGGACCACGCTCTACGTCATGATCGCGGTGGCCGGCTGGCGCATCTGGATGCTGGCGCCCAGCAGTACCGCGATGAAGGTCTGGTTCGCCCAGATGGGTTTCAACTGGATCTGGTCGCCCATCTGGTTCATCGGGCAGATGCTCTGGCCCGCCTTTGCCGTGATCCTGGTTATCCTCGGGCTGATCATTGCCTTCATCCTGGTGGCACGGCGTGTCGACCGGCTTTCGGCCTGGTTGTTTGTTCCCTACGCAGCATGGGTCGGTTTTGCGTCGTTGCTCAACCTGTCTATTGCCCTGCTGAACTGACAGGGCGGGCGACGAGGGGCTTTTTGCCCACTCGGCCCTCGAGCCCGCGAGCCCAGCGCACGGCCGGGCGTTCGAGCAGGTAGAAGCTCGCCGTCGCCACGGCAAAGCTGATGACCAGGGTCACCGCGGTCGACCACAGCCAGACCGTCCAGGCATCGTCCCCACGCGAGTCAAAGGCCGGCGGCACCAGCCGCGCCAAAAGCCCAATCACCAGGAAGTGCCAGATATAGATGCCGAACGAAATCTCGGCGACATAGCGCGACAGGCGGTTGTCCAGCAGCCGTCCGGCCATGACCGAGGAGGGCAGGGCGACGAGCGCCGCCCCGATGGCCAGCGGCATGGCCGGGAAGCCATAGGGAACGCCCAGCCAGCCAAAGCCCTCGTTGAGCCCGCCAATATGGCTGGCCATCACCCAGCCGGCCGCCAGCACTGCCAGCACGCCGAGCACGTCGAAGGCCCAGTGCCGCAGATGGCCTACCTGCACCTGCACCCCGGCGGCCAGCGCGCCCAGGGCAAAAATGGCAAAAAAGCCGATCGGATTGAAACGCGGCATCCAGGCCTTGGCCCCGCCGATCAGCCCGTGATTCCAGCCGCGCCCGACCTCGTCGATCGGCGCCCATTGGACCACCGCCGCATGCGCCACCAGCACCAGCCCGATCACGCCCAGCCAGGCCAGCCGGGCGGTCCATCCGCCTTTGCCGAGCAGGAACAACCCCGCCAGGCACAGCGGCAGCAGCGCATAGGACGTGACCTCAAAGCCGATCGACCACAGCGGGCCGTTATTGTCGACGGGAAACAGCGTCAGCCAGTGCCAGTCACTGACCAGGAAAAACCCGGCCAGAAACCGGATAACGTGCTCGCCATCGAGGTCGCTGCCGCTCACCGTGATGCTCAGCACCAGGCTCACCACCAGCGCCAGCCAGAAGCCGGGCAGGATGCGGGCGGCGCGGCGCAGCGCGAACACGCCCAGGTCAGGCATGGCCTCGCCCCGGTCCAGCGCCAGCCAGAACGGCCGGGCCAGCAGGAAGCCGCTGAGCACGAAAAATACCGCCACGCCAAAGCTGCCCATGACCAGGAAATCCAGCACCGGCCGAATGCCCTCGGGCGCCTTGTTGAGGTCGAGGCGGAACGCCACATGGTGCAACAGCACTAGCATGCAGGCGGCGGCGCGCAGAAAGTCGGCGCCGGACAATCGGTGAGGGGACACGGGAGAACTCTGGCTGGAACAGGACGCGCATGGCGCGGAACGTTCCCTATCGCATTTGGTTGCCCGGCGCACTGCTATCCTCGCTCCGGCACGGCCGTCCTGCACGCCACCATCTTGCGGAATCTCGCCAGCACAGCTAAGGGCTTGCCATGAAAACGCCAGACCCCACAGACAACCAGCAATCGATCCTCATCGTCGACTTCGGCTCGCAAGTCACCCAGTTGATCGCGCGCCGCATTCGCGAGACCGGGGTCTATTGCGAAATCCATCCCTTCAACAAGGCGGCGGAGGCCTTCGCGGCGCTGCAACCCAAGGGCGTGATCTTTTCGGGGGGACCCGCTTCGGTCACCGACGCAGGCAGCCCGCGCGCGCCGCAGTCGATCATCGATTCAGGCCTGCCGATCCTGGCCATCTGCTATGGCCAGCAGACCTTCTGCCTGCAACTGGGCGGCAAGGTGGAAGGCGGTCATCACCGCGAATTCGGTCGGGCCGATGTGGAAATCCTGCAGCCCAGCGCGCTGTTCGACGGTGTTTGGGAAGTCGGTGGCAAATATCCGGTCTGGATGAGCCATGGCGATCGCGTCACCGAACTGCCCGAGGGCTTTACGGTCATGGCGACCTCGCCCAACGCGCCCTTCGCCATTGCCGGCGATGAATCCCGCAAGCGCTACACCACCATGTTCCACCCCGAAGTGGTGCACACGCCCGATGGCGGCAAGCTGCTGGCTAATTTCGTGCACAACATCGTTGGCCTCAAATCCGAATGGAACATGGCCACCTACCGCGCCAAGATGATCGAAAAGATCCGCGCCCAAGTCGGCACGTCAAAGGTCATCTGCGGCCTGTCCGGGGGCGTCGATTCCTCGGTGGCCGCCGTGCTCATCCACGAAGCCATCGGCGATCAGCTCACCTGCATCTATGTCGACCATGGCCTGATGCGCCTCAACGAGAGCGAACAGGTCGTCACCATGTTCCGCGACGAGTATAATATCCCGCTCGTCCATGTCGACGTCTCGCAGGTGTTCCTGCGCGAACTCGATGGCGTCTCCGATCCCGAGACCAAGCGCAAGATCATCGGTCGCCTCTTCATCGAGACCTTCGAGGAAGAAGCCAGAAAGCTCGGCGGCGCCGACTTCCTTGCCCAGGGCACGCTCTATCCCGACGTCATCGAATCGGTGTCCTTCACCGGCGGCCCCTCGGTCACCATCAAGAGCCACCACAATGTCGGCGGCCTGCCCGAGCGCATGAACATGCAGCTCGTCGAGCCGCTGCGCGAACTGTTCAAGGATGAAGTGCGCGTCCTCGGCCGCGAACTGGGCCTGCCCGAAAGCTTCATCGGTCGCCACCCGTTCCCCGGTCCCGGTCTGGCCATCCGCTGCCCCGGCGGCATTACCCCGGAAAAGCTCGACATCCTGCGCCAGGCCGATGCCATCTATCTCGACGAGATCCGCAAGTCCGGCCAGTACGACAAGATCTGGCAGGCCTTTGCCGTGCTGCTTCCGGTGCAGACCGTCGGCGTCATGGGCGATGGCCGCACCTATGAATTCGTCTGCGCCCTGCGCGCCGTGACCTCGGTCGATGGCATGACCGCCGATTTCTACCAGTTCGACATGAACTTCCTCGGCAAGACCGCGACCCGCATCATCAACGAAGTCCGCGGCATCAACCGCGTCGTTTATGACGTCACCAGCAAGCCCCCCGGCACCATCGAGTGGGAATAATTCCCGGGCACTGCCGTCGCGGTTAGAATTGCAGCGATCACGGCGGTAACGCCGTGCCCGCTACATTTGCATTCCCCCGGCAAAGTGCTAAACGTGCGCTCCAATTCGAACCCGACGATTAGGCAGACCATGGCCGAAGACAATATTTTCCGCGAAGTTGACGAGGAGCTGCGCAGCGACCGCATGCGCGCGCTCTGGCGTCGGTTTGCGCCCTATGTGATCGGTGCTGCTGTTGGCGTCGTGGCTATCGTTGCCGTCAACGAGGGTTGGTCCTGGTACAACTCAAACAACGCTGCGCAGTCTTCTGACCAGCTTTACGCCGCCTTTGCGCTGGTTGACGGCGGTGATCTGGCCGCGGCCCAGACCCAGCTTGATCTGGTGATCGCCGATGGTACCGGCAATTATCCCGTCCTGGCCGAGTTCCGCAAGGCGGGCGTTCTGGCCAAGGACGGCAAGGTCGCCGAGGCCGTCGCTGCCTATGACGCCCTGGCCAATAGCCAGTCCAACACCCGCCTGCGCGAGCTCGCTCTCGTCCTGGGCGGCACGCTCATGGTCGATGCCGGTACGCTGGCCGATGTCGAGGCGCGCGTCGGCAGCGTCGCTACCGATGCCAGCCCGCTGCGCAACGCGGCGCGCGAAGCGCTTGGCCTGGCCCAGTACAAGGCCGGCGACTTCACCGCTGCCCAAGCCAGCTTCAATGCGGTCATCAACGACCCGCTGACCCAGACCAGCACGCGCAACCGCATGGGCTATTATCTGGCACAGTTGCTCGCCCAGGGCGCGGTTGCGCCAGAGGTCGAGACCGATGCCGATGCGGCGGCTATCGCCATTGACGCCATTGTCGACGACGAGGCGCCTGAAGCCGACGCCGCCACTACGCCTGCAACACCGGCAACCGATGCATCGGCCGCCCCCACCGAGACCGCTCCAGCCGCGCAATAGCGACTGCCGTCTCCCGCCTGATCGGAAGCAAGTTTCATGACCGTCACCGTCGCCATTGTCGGTCGCCCCAACGTTGGTAAGTCCACGCTCTTCAATCGCCTGGTCGGTCGCAAGATCGCCCTGGTCGACGATACCCCCGGCGTCACGCGCGACCGCCGCGAGGCCGAGGGCCGCATCGCCGACCTGACCTTCCGCATTCTCGATACGGCCGGCTATGAGGATGTCACCGATGGCAGCCTTGAAGACCGCATGCGCCAGCAGACCGAGATGGCCATTCGCGAAGCCGATGTCATCCTGTTCATGATCGACGCCCGCGCTGGCGTCGTGCCGCTTGATCAGCGTTTTGCTCAGGTGCTGCGCAAGGCCGGCAAGACGGTGCATCTGGTTGGCAACAAGGCCGAGAGCGGCGCCGCCGAAGCGGGCCTGGTCGAAGCCTTCAAGCTCGGCTTTGGCGAGGCCATCGCGCTCTCTGCCGAGCACGGCCTGGGCCTGTCCGAACTCTATTCCATCGTCTCGGCGGCCATCGACAAGGCGGCGCTTGAGCGCGGTGCCGAAGAGATCGCCGACATGGATCTGATGCCGGCTGTCGATGTCGACATCACCCCCGACATGCTTGAGGGCGAGGGCGACGAAGCCACGCTGCGCTGGAATCCCAACCGCTACCTCAACGTCGCCATTGTCGGGCGTCCCAATGCCGGCAAGTCGACGCTGATCAACCGCATGGTCGGCGAAGAGCGCGTGCTGGTCGGCCCCGAGGCCGGCATCACCCGCGATTCCATCCTGGTCCCCTGGGAATGGGAAGGCCGCGTTATCAACCTGGTCGACACTGCCGGTATCCGCCGCCGCGCCCGCGTCACCGAAAAGCTGGAGAAGCTGGCCGTTGGCGACAGCCTGCGCTCGATCCAGTATGCCGAAGTCGTCGTGCTGATGCTCGACGCGACGGTGCCCTTTGAAAAGCAGGATCTGGCGCTGGCCGATCTGGTGGAACGCGAGGGCAGGGCGCTCGTCATCGCCGTCAACAAGTGGGACCTCATTGAGGACAAGAACGCCGCTCTGGCGCACTTGAAGGAAGCCTGCGAGCGCCTGCTGCCGCAGTTGCGCGGCGTTCCTCTGGTGACCCTGTCCGGCCTCACCGGCAAGAATATCGACAAGCTGATGGCCGCGATCTTCAAGATCGAGCGCACCTGGAACACCCATATCTCCACCGCCCGTCTCAATCGCTGGCTGCAGGGCATGGTCGATGGACATCCGCCTCCGGCCGTGTCGGGCCGCCGTCTCAAGCTGCGCTACATGACGCAGGCCAAGACCAGGCCGCCCAGCTTTATCCTCTTTGCTTCGCGCCCCGACGTGTTGCCGACCTCCTACCAGCGCTACCTGGTCAACGGCATGCGCGAGGCCTTCGACATCAAGGGCTCGCCCATCCGTCTGTGGGTGCGCGCCGGCAGCAATAATCCCTATGACGACAAGACCAAGCGCCGGCTGGGCTGATCCCGTCGTCCGAACCGTTTCTGTGGGGCCCCATCGTGGGCCCCGCTTCTTTTCAGCAGCGTCTGCGCTTGTCCCGCGACTTATTCGTCCAGGCCATGGTGCAAAGCCATGCTTTGCCCCTATATTGCCGCCGAAGCGACCCGATACCGAGTGCGGGGCCGCATGATTTGATAGTCCCTTGTTCGTAGAAATTCTGATCGTCGTCGTTCTGACCATCGTCAACGGCCTCCTGGCCATGTCGGAACTGGCCGTCGTCTCAGCCCGACCCGCGCGCCTGCGCGCCATGGCCGACCAGGGCAATCACGGCGCCGCCATCGCCATCACGCTTGCCGAGGACCCGGGCAAGTTCCTCTCCTCGGTACAGATCGGCATTACCCTTGTCGGTATCCTGTCGGGCGCATTTTCCGGCGCCACCCTGGGCCTCCGTCTCACCGACTGGCTCGAATCCGTCGGCGTTGCCGACAATGTCGCCGATATCGTCGGCGTTGGCGTGGTTGTCGTGGCCATCACCTATATTTCTCTGATCCTGGGCGAACTGGTGCCCAAGCAGATCGCCCTGCGCGATGCCGAAGGCGTTGCCGCTCGTGTCGCCCCCGCCATGAAGCTGATCGCCGCGGTGGGTTCGCCCGTCGTCTGGCTGCTCGACGTCTCGGGCAAGGCCGTGCTGGCTCTGCTGGGCCAGGCCGGCCAGTCCGAGGAGCGGGTGACCGAGGAGGAGGTCAAGACCATGATCGCCGAGGCCACCACCGCCGGCGTGATCGAAAGCGACGAGCATTCGATGATCTCGGGCGTCATGCGCCTCGCTGACCGCTCGGCCCGCGGCCTGATGACGCCGCGCCTCGATGTCGACGTGCTCGACCTCTCCGACGAGAGCGAGGACATCCGCCGCACCATTCTGAGTACCAGCCGCTCGCGCCTGCTGGTGCAGGATGGCGACGCCGATTCCATCATCGGCGTGGTGGCCATCAAGGACATTATCGGCGTCTTCGCCAATGGCCTGCCGCTAGAACTGCGCCGCTTCGTGCAGCCTGTGCCCGTGGTCATGGACCATGCCGATGCCTTGGACGTGGTGCGCGCCATCCGCAATTCCACCGTGCACATGGCCCTGGTGGTCGATGAATACGGCCACTTCGAGGGCATCGTCACCTCGGCCGACATTCTCGAGGTCATCACCGGCGTCTTCCAAGAAGAAACCGGCGATGACCCGGCCATTGTCAGGCGCGAGGACGGCTCCTGGCTGGTCGCCGGTTGGATGCCGGTGGACGAGTTCGGCGACAAGCTCAAGATTGCCATCCCGCGCGACGCCAAGTTCGAGACGGTCGCCGGCTACGTGCTCTCCATCATCAATCGTCTGCCGGCGGTTGGCGAGACCTTTGAGCATGATGGCTTCAAGTTCGAAGTGGTCGATCTGGATGGCCGTCGCATCGACAAGATCCTGATGACGCGTCTGCCCGCCTAACTCGCCAGCTTCATGCCCATCCAGATCGTCCGTCCGATGGTCTGGAGCGGCACGAAGCCGCTGCGCTGCCAGAAGGCCACGCCGCCGACATTGCCCGCATTGGCGCCCAGGTGGATGCCCTTCACGCCGGCATCCCGCGCCATGGCCACCCAGCGCTGCAGCAGCATGGTGCCCACGCCTTGGCCGCGCAGCCGGCTGCGCAGGTTCATGTGGATATGGGCGGGATAGTCCGCCACGATCGCGGCGGGGTTGCGCTCGGGCGTGCGGATCGCCGCAATCCGCTGCCGGTCGGCCGCCGTCAAGGCCGGTGAGGCTTCGGCATAGCGTTGCCGCAGGGCCGGCCACCAGTCGCGCTCCTGGAGTGCGGCAAAGCCGTCGGTATCGAACGTGCCGACAATATAGCCGGCGACGCCCAGGTCATCTTCGGCCAGCAGCACCCGTTCGGGCTCCAGCACCCCATAGGGCGCCGCATAGAGCTGTCCGATGAGCTCGGGATCGCTGTGCAGGGCAGACGCGTCCTGGCCGGACGCGCCCGTCGT
Source organism: Devosia sp. MDV22-iso42 (assembly GCF_058629155.1). Classification (NCBI taxonomy): domain Bacteria; kingdom Pseudomonadati; phylum Pseudomonadota; class Alphaproteobacteria; order Hyphomicrobiales; family Devosiaceae; genus Devosia; species Devosia sp. MDV22-iso42. Next base: position 902,480 of record NZ_JBZVWR010000006.1, on the reverse strand, counting down.
CAGGCAGATATCGTAAAGCGCCGGCAGGTCGTCTGGCCGATAGCCGCGGATCGTCACCATGCCGCCCGCCTAGAGATCGCTGGTGGTGCCGCTGCCGGCGTCATAGAGCTTGCCGCTCAGCTTGAACGCGGGGCTGATCATGTCGACCAGCTTGGGCGCAATGTCGGCTGGCTTGGGCAGCGTCGCCGGATCTTCCCCCGGCATTGCCTTGGCGCGCATCGCCGTGCGCACAGCGCCGGGATAGAACACGTTCACCTTGACCTTGGACTGCTCGAGCTCGGCCGCATAGGACTTCACCATGGCGTCGACGGCGGCCTTGCTGGCGGCATAGAGCCCCCAGAACGGCCGCGCCGACCTGGCCGACGAGGATGACACGAACACCGCCCGCCCCGCCTCGGCCTGCCGCAACAGCAGGTCTGTCGAGCGGATCAGCCGGTAATTGGCTGTCACATTGACCGCCATCACCTTGTCGAAGTCCTCGGGCTTTACATGGGGCAGGGGGCTGAGCACGCCCAGCTGTCCGGCATTGGCGATCAACCCGTCCAGAGCACCCCAGCGCTCGAAAATGGCCGCGCCGAGCCTGTCGATGGCATCGCCATCGCGCAGGTCCAGTGGCACCAGCGTCGCCGACGATCCCAGGTCCTGGATCTCATCGTCCAGTTCCTCAAGGCCGCCCACGGTGCGCGCAACGGCAACCACATGCGCGCCGCGCCGCGCCGCCTCGAGAGCGGCCGCATAGCCGATCCCGCGCGAAGCGCCGGTTACCAGGATGACCTTGCCTGCCAGGTCCTGGCGGGCCTGATCCGAAGTCTGAGCCATCAACCGGCCTCTTTCAGCATGGAAACATGTTTGGGGTCATTCCGGCCACGCCCGTCGAGGTCGGTCAGCGGCGTGGGGTAGTCACCCGTAAAATAATGGTCGGTGAACTGTGGCGTCTTGTTATTGCGCTTTTCGCCGCCCACGGCCTCGTAGAGCCCGTCGATCGACAGGAAAGCCAGCGAATCCGCACCGATGAACTTGCACATCGATTCCAGCGTCGCGTGCTGGTTGGCCAGCAGCATTTCGGGGTCGGGCGTGTCGATGCCGTAATAGTCCGAATAGGAGATCATCGGGCTCGCCACGCGGATATGCACCTCGGTCGCGCCGGCATCACGGATCATCTGCACGATCTTAAGTGACGTCGTGCCGCGCACGATCGAGTCATCGATCAGCACCACGCGCTTGCCGGCAATCTCGGCCCGGTTGGCCGAATGCTTGAGCTTGACCCCGAAGGCCCGGATCGACTGGGTCGGCTCGATGAAGGTGCGGCCGACATAGTGGTTGCGGATGATGCCCAGCTCGAACGGAATACCGCTCGCCTGAGCGAAGCCGATTGCCGCTGGCGTGCCGCCATCGGGAACGGGGACGACCACGTCTGCCTCGACTGGTGCCTCCTTGGCTAGGTTGATGCCCATGCGCTTGCGGGCGCCATAGACACTGCGGCCCGAGACCACCGAATCGGGTCGGGCAAAGTAGACATATTCGAACAGGCAGGGGCGCTCGGGCACGGCGCGTGCTGCCTTGCGCGCCTCGATGCTGATCGAGCCGTCGGGCTGGACTTCGCAGATCACCACTTCGCCATTCTCGACATCGCGGATATATTTGGCGCCGATCATGTCGAGTGCACAGGTCTCAGAGCAGAAGATCGGCTTGCCGTCGAGCTCGCCCATCACCAGCGGCCTGATGCCGATCGGGTCGCGCGCTGCGATCAACTTGGTCCGGGTCATCGCCAGCATGGCGTAACCGCCCTCCATCTGCCGGATGGCGTCGATGAAGCGATCAGTCGAGGAGCTGTGGCGCGACCGTGCCACCAGGTGCAGCACCACCTCGGTGTCTGAGGTCGACTGGCAGATGGCACCGGTGGCGATGATCTGCCGCCGCAGCGTCAATCCATTGGTGAAATTGCCATTATGGGCAATGGCAATGCCGCCGTCGCCCAGTTCGGCAAACAGTGGCTGCACATTGCGCAGCGCCACTTCGCCGGTGGTCGAATAGCGCGTATGGCCCATCGCCATGGCGCCAGGCAGCTTGGCCAGCAGCACGGGGTCGGTATAGTGGTCGCCGACCAGCCCCATGCGCTTTTCGGCATAGAACTGGCGGCCATCGAAACTGACGATGCCGGCCGCTTCCTGGCCGCGGTGCTGCAGCGCATGCAGCCCCAGTGCGGTCAGCGCCGCCGCGTCGCTATGCCCCAAAATGCCAAACACGCCGCACTCTTCATGCAGCGTGTCGCCATCAATATCAAAACGGTCATCGCTGGGATGGTTCAACGGGCTCTCCATGCCAATGCTGCCTCAACCGCGGTTACCGCGGGGTCGCGCTTCGCGAGCGGGCCAGAGCTGGAAACATTCCCAATCCCTAGACCATTTTCCGGGTCCCGACCATTGCCTTGCACGGCGGTCAGGGTTGTGGCGAGCGCTATGCCCTCGCCAAAAAGTGTTCTGGCGTCAGGCGCCTGGCGCCGGCGTGATTGCCGCTGGCGGCGTGATTGTCGATGGTGGCGTGCTGTCTTCAATGGCGTCGGTGCCATCTTCGACCGGCGCGGCCGGGCCTGCTGCATTTTCGTCGGTCAGGCCGGTGCCGCCCTTGAGAATCTGCGTCACCTGCTGCTCAAGTTCGGGCGGCAGCATGGAAATCAGCGTATTGCCCATCGTCTGCAGATGCGGCAGCGACTGCGAGTTGGCAGCCCATGGCGGCAGATTGTTGGGCAGCAGCCAGGTGCCGAAAATCGTGATCACGATGGCGATCAGAACGCCGCGCAGCACGCCGAAGACAAAGCCCAGCGTCCGGTCGATCGGCCCGACGCGGCTGTCCACCACGAAATCGGCAATGCGCATGGTCAGCAGATGCAGCACGATCAGCGCGATGATGAAGGTCACCACGACGGTGGCGATATCGGCCACCAGCGGCTCCGCAATATAGCCGCGCGCGATTTCAGGATGATACTGCCACATATAGATGGCAATGGCAGCCGAGCCGGCCCATGTTGCCAGCGACAGCACTTCACGGGTCAAGCCACGGGCGGTTGCCAGGATTGCTGAAATCAGCACCAGCACACCCACACCAACGTCGAACGCTGTCAGCATCTTTGTTCGCCAAGCTCCTGTCGCCGTCCCCGGCTGTGTCGGGCCTCGTTTAGCGGCTTTGCATGCCGCTGCCAAGGGTTGCCCGCGCCTTCACGCACGATCTGCTAACAATCGGGCGCGCTGTCATTGCTTTACCACTCCTCGCGGTCTGGCTCACGCGGCTTGCCATTGGCAGCGATGCGCCCCACCAGTTCCTGCAGGTTGGTATACTCCGATACGTCCAGCCCGCTATTGCGATCAGCACTGCCCAGCCGGCCGGTTGACACCGATTTGAAGCCCAGCTTCTGCGCCTCGCGCAGCCGCAGCGAACCATGCACCACCGGCCTAACCCCGCCGGCCAGCGAAATCTCGCCGAAATAGACCGAATCCGAGGGCAGGGGCGAACTGGTCAGCGACGAGATCAGCGCCGCCGCCACCGCCAGGTCGGCCGCCGGCTCGTTGATCTTGAGGCCGCCCGCGACGTTGAGATAGATGTCATTGGCCCCGATCCGCACCCCGCAGCGGGTTTCGAGCACTGCCACCACCATGGACAGCCGCGACGCATCCCAGCCCACCACGGCCCGGCGCGGCGTGCCCAGCGGGGAGGGGGATACCAGCGCCTGGATCTCGATCAGAATCGGTCGCGTCCCCTCCATGCCGGCAAACACCGCCGAGCCCGCCGCGCCTTCGTCGCGCTGGTCGAGGAACAGGGCCGACGGATTGGCGACCTCTTCGAGTCCCAGTTCGGTCATGGCGAACACCCCGATCTCGTCGGTCGCGCCATAGCGATTCTTCACCCCGCGCAAAATCCGGAACGTGTGGCTGGTGTCGCCCTCGAAATACAGCACCGCATCGACCATGTGCTCGACCACGCGCGGCCCGGCAATCTGCCCGTCCTTGGTGACATGCCCCACCAGCACCACCGCCGCGCCGCTCTTTTTGGCAAAGCGCGTCAGCGCCTGGGCCGAGGTGCGCACCTGTGTAACCGTACCTGGCGCGCTGTCCACCCGGTCGGTCCACAGCGTCTGGATGGAATCGATGATTACCAGGTCGGGCGGCGGGCCGCTTTCCAGCGTCGCCAGGATGATCTCGACATTGGTCTCGGCTGCCAGCAGCACCGGCGCCTCGCCCAGGCCGAGCCGCTGGGCCCGCAGGCGGACTTGTGCCACCGCCTCCTCGCCGGAGACATAGACGACGCGCCGCCCCAGATTGGCCAGCGCGGCCGCCGCCTGCAGCAGCAGCGTCGATTTACCGATGCCCGGATCGCCACCCACCAGCAGGGCCGAACCCATCACGAAGCCGCCGCCGGTCACCCGGTCCAGCTCGGCAATGCCGCTGACCACGCGGGCAGCGCTTTCCGTCTCGCCGGACAGCGGCACCAGATTGGCCGGCCGGCTGCCGGCCTTGGCCGACTTCGGCCCGGCGCCGACCCCTGAATCGGTCATCTCCTCGACAATGGTATTCCACTCGCCACACGCATCGCAGCGCCCCTGCCAGCGGGTCGTGGTCGCGCCGCAGGATTGGCAGACGAAGGACGAACGGGATTTGGCCAAGACAAACCTTTCACGAGGCGGACGGCCGCGCCATCGCGCCGCCCGTCATCGCGCGCGATCATACTGCATCGAGCTTGATGCACAAGAACAAAGCGCGAACTTATTCCGGTGGCAGCTTGCCGTCGCCCACATAATTGCGGTTATAGCGACCTTTGAGGGCGGTCAGCACCTCATAGCCGATCGTGCCCGCGGCATCGGCCTGGTCATCGACACTGATATTGGGGCCGAGCACCTCGGCGCCTTCCCCGGGGCTGGGGATATCGGCGCCCAGTTCGGTAATGTCCACCACGATCTGGTCCATCGACACCTTGCCGATCACCGGGCACAGCTTGCCACGGATCGCCACCTTGCCGCCCGGGCGCGAATTGGTCCCGGAAAGACTCCGGAAAAACCCGTCGGCATAGCCATGGCTGACAATGGCCAGCCGGCTGTCGCGCGACAGGCTGTAGCTGGCGCCATAGCCGACGGTCTCGCCGGTTCGGGCTTCCTTGACCTGCAGGATCGGCACATGCAGCGTCACCACGGTCGCCATCGGGTTCTTGCGCCCGCTCACCGCTCGCCCGCCATAGAGTGCGATTCCCGGCCGCACCATCTGGAAATGGTAGTCGCGCCCGCTCATCAGCCCAGCCGAATTGGCCAGCGATGCCGGAATGCCGGGAAACTGCGTCATCACCGAGCCGAACAGCGCCAGTTGCGTGCGGTTCTTCTCGTGGTTGGGCTGGTCGGCACAGGCCAGGTGGCTCATCAGCATCTGCGGCGCATAGCCCAGCGTCTCGATGCGCTCGCGCACGAAGCCGGCCTCGTTGAGGCGGAAGCCCAGCCGGTTGATGCCGGTGTCGAAATGAAAGGCGGAAGGATAGGCCTCGTTGCGCTCGAGGCATTTGGCCAGCCATTCCTCCAGCATCTCCACCGAACTGAGCACCGGCATCAGATTCTGGCGAATGTAGAGATTGGCCGCGCCCGGATAGAGCCCGTTCATCACGAAGATATGGGCTTCCGGCACGGCGGCGCGCACTGCGATGCCTTCATCGGGCGTGGCTACGAAGAAGAACCGGGCGCCGGCGGCATGCAGCGCTTTGCTGGCCAAGGTAATACCGGTGCCATAGGCGTCCGCCTTGACCACGGCGCCCGTCAGCGCGCCGGCGCTGACCTTGTCGAGGGCCCGCCAGTTTCGGGCCAGTGCCCCGAGATCGATGCTGAGTTGCCCGCCAAGGCCCGACGTCAACGCCATGCCTATTCCATACGCTCCGGCAGATAGTCGGCCCGCGCCAGATTGCCGAAGCGCGTGAACTGCGCCTCAAAGCTCAGCTGCACGGTGCCCGTCGGGCCGTGACGTTGCTTGGCAATGATGACTTCCGCCTTACCGTGCACCTGTTCCATTTCCCCCTGCCAGGTCATGTGCTCTGGCGTGCCCTCTTTGGGCTCTTTGTTCTTGAGATAGTATTCTTCGCGGTAAACGAACAGCACCACGTCGGCGTCCTGCTCGATAGAACCCGATTCGCGCAGATCGGAAAGCTGCGGATGCTTGTCATCGCGCGATTCAACCTGACGCGACAGCTGCGACAGCGCCACGATGGGCACCTCGAGCTCCTTGGCCAGCGCCTTCAGCGTGGTGGTGATTTCGGTCAGCTCCTGCACGCGGTTCTGGCTTGATGCCTTGCTCGAGCCGGTCAGCAGCTGCAGGTAGTCCACCACCAGGAAATCGAGACCCTTCTGTCGCTTCAGCCGGCGCGCCCGGGCCGCGAGCTGTGCCACGCTGATGCCACCGGTATCGTCGATATAGAGCGGCAGGGCGCTCATCATGTTGCTGACATCGACCAGCTTGGAAAATTGGCTGTCATGGATTCGCCCGCGCCGGATGTCGGACGACGAGATTTCCGCCTGCTCGGCAAGGATACGCGTCGCCAGCTGCTCCGAACTCATTTCCAGGCTGAAGAAGCCGACAATGCCCCCATTGACCGTCTTGAGGTGGCCGTCCGGCTGCACCTCTGACTTGTAGGACTTGGCGACGTTGAAGGCGATATTGGTCGCCAGCGAGGTCTTGCCCATGGCCGGGCGTCCGGCCAGGACGATCAAGTCGGAACGCTGCAACCCGCCCATCTGCCGGTCGAGGTCATCGAGCAGCGTGGCCACGCCCGAAAGCCCGCCATCGCGCTGATAGGCTTCGCCGGCCATCTGGATCGAGGCGCTCAGCGCTGTCGAGAAATTGAGGAAGCCGCCGTCATAGCGGCCCTTTTCGGCCAGCTGGAACAGCTCGCCTTCCACCTTCTCGATCTGCTTGTTGGGCGTCAGCTCGACGTCCGATTCGTAGGCGACCTGCACCATTTCCTCGCCCACCAGGATCAGGTTGCGCCGGATCGCCAGGTCATAGATGGCCTGGCCGTAATCGGCGGCATTGATCACGGTGGTGGCCTCGGCCGCCAGTCGCGCCAGATACTGCGCCATGGTCACATCGGGCAGCAATTGCTCGGGCAGGTGGGTCTTGATCGTGGTCGGGTCGGCCGACTTGCCGGCGCGGATGATCTTGCCCACCAGCTCATAGATGTCGCGATGGATGGGCTCGTAGAAATGCAGCGGTTCGAGAAAGTCCGACACCCGGTAGAACGCGTCATTGTTGATCAGAATGGCGCCCAGCAGCGCCTGCTCGGCCTCCACATTGTGCGGGGCGAGCCGGAACGACTTGTCTTCGGTCGGATGAAGCCGTGCGATCTCTGCCATGGGGTCCTCGAGTCAAACGTTAACGTGTCTTAACCGTCACGTGGCCGGAGTCGATTCCTAACGGCCAGCCGGTGAGCGATTGGTTAAGCCCGATAACCGGCGACGGTTAACTCTGTGAACAACGGGGATTGTGACTGCTCGAGCTTGCATTGGACAAGGCGGCAATAATGCGCCGAGTCGGCGCGGCGGCCCAAATAAAAAGGCCGGGCAAACCGCCCGGCCTTTCAATTCCTGAGGGGCGTTGCGAGGCCTAGGCTTCGTCGTCGAAGCGGTCGTCCTGCTTGGCATCCTTCTGGCCGGCGGCGAAATCGCCATCGACATCGTCTTCATAGACCGTGACGGTCACGTCTTCGCCGGCAACCTGGCGGGCGGCTTCGTCGGCCGAACGGGCGACGTTGACGGTGATGGTCACGGCAACTTCGGCATGCAGGTTCAGCGAAACGGTGTGCAGGCCGACCGACTTGATCGGATCGACCAGGTCAACCTGGCTGCGCTGCACGCTGAAGCCCGAAGCGCCCAGCGCCTCGACGATATCGCGCGAGGCGACCGAACCGTAGAGCTGGCCGGTTTCGCCGGCCTGGCGGATCATCGTCACGGTGGCGCCGTTCAGGCCTTCAGCAATGCCTGAGGCAGCGTTGCGACGGTCTTCATTGCGCTTTTCGATATTGGCGCGTTCGCCTTCGAACTTCTTGCGGTTGTTCTCGGTGGCGCGCAGCGCCTTGCCCTGGGGCAGCAGGAAGTTACGGGCAAAGCCGTCCTTCACTGTGACTTCGTCGCCGATCGAACCCGTACGGGCGATACGCTCGAGAAGAATGACTTTCATGGGGGAATTCCTTGTGGCTGTCCCGTCTCGTGGACGGTTAGGAGCGTCGGACCATTCCGCACGCCCCAGCGATGTGCCCGTTAAGGCACCGATAGGGTGGAGGGGCTGGCCGCAGCCAGCCCGACCGGATTAGGCGACGGCGTAGGGCATGATGCCGATGAAGCGGGCGCGCTTGATGGCGCGGGCCAGTTCACGCTGCTTCAGTGCCGAAACGGCAGTGATGCGGCTTGGGACGATCTTGCCGCGCTCGGAAACGTAGCGCGAGAGCAGGCGCACGTCCTTGTAGTCGATCTTTGGCGCGCCTTCGCCCGAGAACGGGCAGGTCTTGCGGCGACGCTGGAAAGGACGGCGGGCCTGGGCGGTTGTAAGGTCTTTGATTGCCATAGCTTTGGGGTCCTTGTCTTAGAAACGGCGCGGGCGGCGTTCGGCGGTGAAACCGCCACGCTCGCCACCGCGGTCGGGGCGGGTATCGTCGCGGTCGCGCTTTGCCATCATGGCAGACGGGCCTTCTTCATGCTCGTCCACGCGGACGGTCATGAAGCGCAGGATGTCTTCATTGATGCGCATCTGGCGTTCCATTTCGGCGACCGCTGCGGGCGATGCCTCGATGTTGAGCAGGGTGTAATGCGCCTTGCGGTTCTTGCGGATGCGGTAGGAGAGACCCTTGAGGCCCCAATATTCGTTCTTGGTGACCTTGCCGCCGCCGGTGGCGAGGATCTCGGACAGCGCCGTGGTCAGCTCTTCGACCTGCTGCTGGGAAACGTCCTGGCGAGCCAGGTAGATATGCTCGTAAAGGGCCATGAATGCGCCTTCCTTCGTGGTTTACACACTGCAGTCGCTTGGCGCGGAGCCTCCTTGAAGCCGGGAAGGGCGTCAAAGCAGTCTTGCAAAGAGCGGGAACACGGGAGGCCGGGTACGAACCCTATCTGTGCAAAGCACAAACCCTCCGTTCAGCCCCCGGCCAAACGAATTGCTGGCGCGGCTATAAGATAACCGGCACGGCGAAGCAAGGCTAAACTGGGCGAAACCCGGCGCGCGCCTTGACTCCGCCACACCCTCAAGGCAAACGCCGGGCAACTGGACAGGGGCAGTGCCGACTGTCTAATTGCTATCCTGGAGGGCTTTCATGACCAAGCGCGCATTCACATTTCCCGGACAGGGCAGTCAGGCCGTCGGCATGGGCAAGGATCTGGCCGCGGCCTATCCCGAGGCCCGCGCCGTATTTCAGGAGGTCGACGAGGCCCTGGGCCAGCGCCTCTCGGCCATCATGTTCGAGGGCTCCGACGATATCCTGCGTCTGACCGAGAACGCCCAGCCGGCGCTGATGGCCGTCAGCCTCGCCATCATGCGGGTACTGCAGGCCAAAGGCATTCGCCTCGTCGATCACGCTGCCTTCGTTGCCGGGCACTCGCTGGGCGAATATTCGGCGCTCTGCGCGGCCGGCTCATTCTCCCTGGCCGATGCGGCGCGCCTGCTGCGCATTCGTGGCCTGGCCATGCAGAAGGCCGTTCCCGTCGGTCACGGCACCATGGCGGCGCTGCTCGGCCTTGATCTGGACGTCGCCCGCGAAGTTGCGGCCGAAGCCGCCGGTGACGACGTCTGCGATGTCGCCAATGACAATGCCCCGGGCCAGGTCGTCATCTCCGGCGCCACCGCTGCCGTCGAGCGCGCGGTCGAGATCGCCAAGGCCAGGGGTGCCAAGCGCGCTTTGCTGCTGCCCGTCAGTGCTCCGTTTCATTGCGCCCTGATGCAGCCGGCCGCCGAGGCCATGCGGGCCGCCCTGGCTGACGTCACCGTCAATGCCCCGGTCGTGCCCCTGGTCGCCAATGTGCTCGCCGCCCCGATCACCGATCCCGACGACATCCGCCGGCGCCTGGTAGAGCAGGTGACGGGCGTCGTGCGCTGGACCGAGAGCGTCACCTGGCTCACCGGCCCTGGCGGCGTCACCCATCTGGCCGAACTGGGCACCGGCAAGGTGCTCACCGGCCTCGCCAAACGTATCAATGCTGAAGCCGTTGCCACTGCCGTCTCGACCCCGGCCGATATCGATGCCTTCGTGGCCGAGCTCTCGGCCTGATCCCTGTTCCGGGTCCCGCGACCTGAATCACTTCTCCACCGGAGACCACTAAATGTTTGATCTGACTGGTAAGCGCGCCCTCGTCACCGGCGCCAGCGGCGGCATTGGCCGGGAAATTGCCAAGGCCCTGGCCGATGCCGGCGCCACCGTGGCACTCAGCGGCACCCGGGTCGGCGCGCTCGAAGACACCGCCGCCGCCATCGGCAAGGATTGCCCGATTCTGCCCTGCAACCTGTCCAAGCTCGGCGAGGTCGACAAGCTGGTGCCGGCGGCAGAGGCCGCTCTGGGTGGCCTCGACATCCTCGTCAACAATGCCGGCATGACCCGCGACAACCTGTTCATGCGCATGAAGGACGAGGAGTGGGACGAGGTCATCGCCGTCAATCTGACCGCCGCCTTCCATCTCAATCGCGCCGTGCTGCGCGGGATGATGAAGCAGCGCTTCGGCCGCATCATCGGCATTTCCTCGGTCGTGGGCGTCATGGGCAATCCGGGGCAGGGCAACTATGCCGCTTCCAAGGCCGGCCTGATCGGCATGAACAAGGCCCTGGCCCACGAAGTGGCCTCGCGCAACATCACCGTCAATTCCATTGCCCCCGGCTTTATTGCCTCGGCCATGACCGACGAACTCAACGACAAGCAGCGCGAGGGAATCCTCTCGACGATTCCCGCCAATCGCCTGGGCACCGCCCGGGAAGTGGCCGCCTGCGCGGTTTTTCTGGCCAGCGACGCAGCGGGCTACATCACCGGCCATACGCTCAACGTCAACGGCGGCATGGCAATGATATAAAAAGGGCGTTCACCCGCCTGAAACCGGGGCATTGGCTTATGGCGCAGCTTTGACAAGTGTGCTAATCGGCCCCGATTGCATCACTGGCACATCGCCTTGCGGGCGCCCGAAAGCGCGCCTACATTGCCGGTTAATCAGCCAATAGGGTGCTTGAAGATTTGGCACTGCGCCAATAGAAGCGAAACGAAACGTCGATTTCGAAAAGGGAAGTCAAACTATGAGCGATGTCGCTGATCGGGTCCGCAAGATCGTTGTGGAACACCTTAATGTGGATGCCGAGAAGGTTGTCGAGAAGGCCTCCTTTATCGACGATCTGGGTGCTGACTCTCTCGACCAGGTCGAGCTGGTGATGGCCTTTGAAGAAGAATTCTCGGTCGAGATTCCGGACGACGCTGCAGAAGGCATTCAGACCTTCGGCGATGCCGTTTCCTTTCTCACCAAGGCTGTCGGCTAACTACCGGCGGGGATAGTTCAACATGGAATTGCGTCGCGTTGTCGTATCCGGCATGGGGCTGGTAACGCCCCTCGGATGCGGAGTTGAAGCCACTTGGGCCAATATATTGGCCGGCAAGAGTGGGGCCAGACGCATCGATGAATTCCAGGTTGACGATATCGCCTGCCAGATCGCTCATCGCTTGCCGCTCGGCGACTACGCCGACGGCAAGTACAATCCAGATGAGTGGATGGACACCAAGGAACAGCGCAAGGTCGACCCTTTCATCATCTACGCGATGGCGGCGGCGACCCAGGCTATTCAGGATGCCGGCGTCGAACCCAAGACCCAGGAAGATCAGGAACGCACCGGCGTTTTGATCGGCTCGGGCATTGGCGGTGTCGGCGGCATCTACGACGCCTCCATCATCCTGCATGAGAAGGGGCCGCGTCGCATCAGTCCCTTCTTCATTCCCGGCCGCCTGATCAACCTCGCCTCCGGCCAGGTGTCGATCCGCTTCGGCCTCAAGGGTCCCAATCATTCCGTCGTCACGGCTTGCTCGACCGGCGCCCATGCCATTGGCGACGCCGCCCGCTTGATCGCCCTGGGCGATGCCGACGTCATGGTGGCCGGCGGCGCCGAAAGCTGCGTCAATCGCCTGGCCCTGGCCGGCTTTGCCGCGTGCCGTGCTCTCTCCACGGGCTTCAACGACAATCCCACCGCCGCCTCGCGCCCCTATGACAAGGATCGCGACGGCTTCGTCATGGGTGAGGGCGCCGGCATCGTCGTGCTCGAGGATTACGAGCGCGCCAAGGCCCGCGGCGCCAAGATCTATGGCGAAATCATCGGCTATGGCCTGTCGGGCGATGCCTATCACATCACGGCGCCCTCCGAGGATGGCGATGGCGGTTTCCGCTGCATGCAGGCCGCCATCAAGCGCGCCGGCATCACCCCGGCCGACATCGACTACATCAACGCCCACGGCACCTCGACCCCACTGGGCGACGAGATCGAACTGGGCTCGGTCACCCGTATGCTGGGCAACGCCGCCCCGAACGTGGCCATGAGTTCGACCAAGTCGGCCGTTGGCCACCTGCTGGGCGCCGCCGGCTCCGTCGAGGCCATTTTCTCGCTGCTGGCCATGCGCGACAACATCGCCCCGCCCACGCTCAATCTCGATAATCCCTCGGTCGAAACCGTCATCAATCTGGTACCCAAGACGGCGTTCAAGAAGGAAATCAACGTGGCCTTGTCCAACAGCTTCGGCTTTGGCGGCACCAATGCGACCCTCGTCATGCGCAAGGTTCACTGAATTTTCAACGCCTGTGCATCACGCCGGATGCGATGTGCCTCTTGTTTTTGCCACGCGTCCTGCCGACAATGACCGCCATGCTGTCGCGGCGCGCCGCTGATTTGCATCCCCATTTCCGCGCCGCTGGCGCGATCGCGCAGCAAGGTTGAATTGCACCATGAATGATTCAAAGGCCCGGCGCCCGCGCCGCCGTTCGCGCAATGGCTTTGTCGATATCCTCAACGGCCTGCTGACCCTGCTGGTGCTCGGTCTGCTGCTGGCCGGCGGTGCCTTCCTCTACGGTGCTTCCCAGTTCTATGGCGATGGCCCGCTGACCGAGGAGACGGTCTTCCGCGTCGAATCAGGCTCGGGCCTGGGCTCGATCGCCACCCGCCTCGAGGAGCAGGGGCTGATTTCCAACCGCTACGTCTTCCAGCTCGGCGGTCGCGCCCTTGAGCGCGCCGCGGCGCTCAAGGCGGGCGATTTCCGCATTCCTGCTGGCGCCAGCATGGACGATATCCTGATCGAGCTGACCGAAGGCAATCCCATCCGTTATGCCGTGACCATTCCCGAAGGCTGGTCCACCTTCGAAGTGCTGCAGCGCGTTAACGCCAATGAGAACCTGATCGGCGAAGTGGCCAGCCTGCCGCCCGAAGGTTCCGTCCTGCCCGGCAGCTATGATTACGTCCCCGGCGATACCCGCCAGTCTGTCATCGACCGCATGCAGACGGCCATGACCACGGCCCTGGCTGAAGTCTGGGCCGGCCGTCAGGCCGACCTGCCCATCGAAACGCCCGAAGAGCTGCTGGTCCTCGCCTCGATCGTCGAACGGGAGACCGGCGTCGCTTCCGAGCGGCCCCAGGTTGCGGCGGTCTTCGTCAATCGGCTGCGCGAAGGCATGCGCCTGCAGTCCGATCCCACCATCATCTATGGCATTACCAAGGGCGAGGCGCCGCTCGGCCGCGGCCTGCGTCGCTCCGAGATCGAAGCCAAGACCGACTACAATACCTACCAGATCGACGGTCTGCCCCCCACGCCGATCGCCAATCCCGGCATCGAATCGCTGCAGGCCGTGGCCAATCCCGACAGCCACGATTATCTCTATTTCGTCGCCAAGGGGGCCTCGCCCAGCGAAGGTCACGTCTTTGCCGAGACCTATGCCGAGCACCGCCGGAACGTTGCCCAGTACCGCAAGCTGGCCGACGAGGCCGAGGCAGCGCGCCAGGCGCTGGAGGATGAAGAGGCAGGGGAAGAGGCCGACGCACCGGCTGCCCAGTGAGCCACGCCCTGGCCAGCATGACCGGCTATGCCCGCGCCACCGGCGCGGTGCCGGGTGCCAGTTTCACCTGCGAGATCAAGTCGGTGAATTCGCGCGGTCTCGATATCCGCATGCGCCTGCCGCCCGGCTTTGACGTCCTCGAGAGCGAAATCCGCCAGCTGATCGGCAGGATGGTCTCGCGCGGGTCCATCACCTGCAATCTTGCCATCGAGCGCGAAGGCGCCGGCGGCCATGTCCGTCTCAACCAGCAGGCTCTGGAGACGGTGCTGGCGGCGATCGCCGAACTCGGCGCCAGGCTTGTGGCCGCGCCGCCCAGCCTCGATGGTATCCTGGCCCTGCCGGGCGTCCTCGAACAGCGCGATCAGCCGCTCACCGCTGCCGCCGAGGACGGCCTGGGCATCGCCATCATCGACGCCGTCTCCCAGGCGCTGGTCGATCTTGTGTTGTCCCGGCGCCAGGAGGGCACCCGCATCGCCGCTTTCCTGCTCGAACGGCTGACCGAAATCGAAGACCTGATCGCCCAAGCCGAAACCCATCCTGCCCGCAGCCGCGAAGTCATCTTGGCCCGCCTGCGCCAGCAGATTGCAGATCTCGCCGTTGACGTCACCCTGTCCGAGGACCGCCTGGCCCAGGAGGCGCTGCTGCTCGCCACCAAGGCCGATATCCGCGAAGAGCTCGACCGGCTGGGCGCCCATCTCGGCAGCGCGCGCCAGCTGATTGCCGGGGGCGGGGCCGTTGGGCGGCGGCTTGATTTCCTGTCCCAGGAATTCAATCGCGAAGCCAATACCCTGTGCAGCAAATCCAATGCGGTGGAGCTGACCGCCATCGGTCTTGACCTCAAGGCGGCGATCGATCAACTACGCGAGCAAGTGCAGAACATCGAATAGGAATCGGCTGATGGAGTTTCAGCGTCGTGGCGTCATGCTGGTGATTGCCTCGCCTTCGGGCGCCGGCAAATCGTCTATTTCCCGCGCCCTGTTCGGTGCCGATCCCAATATTCGCCTGTCGGTCTCGGCCACCACAAGGGCGCGCCGCACCGACGAGGTCGATGGCAAGCACTATCACTTCGTCGACGTCGCTACCTTCAAGCGCATGCAGGCCGATGGCGAAATGCTGGAATCGGCCGAAGTGCACGGCAACTTCTACGGTACGCCGCGCGCCCATGTCGAAGAACAGCTGGCTGCCGGCAACGATATCCTGTTCGATGTCGACTATCAGGGCACGCTGCAGCTCTATCGCAACAGCCGTAAGGACATGGTCACCGTGTTCATTCTGCCGCCCTCGATCAAGGAGCTGCGCGCCCGGCTGGAACGCCGCGCCCAGGACAGCGTCGGCACCATCGAGACCCGTTTGCGCAATGCCCGCATCGAGATGGAGCACTTCTCCGAATATGACTATGTCCTCGTCAATGAGGACCTGGAAGTCTCCACCCAGCGCGTCCGCACCATTCTCGCCTCGGCCCGCCTGCAGCGCCAGCGCCAGCTGAATTTGACTAGCTTTGTCAGTGACTTGCAGAGCCAGATCGACTCATTCTGATAGCGTCTTGACTCTATAGGTCAGCCCTGGCCCTGCGCCCGCCGCAGCTCGGGCAGGGCGCGCGCCATCGCCAAAAACACCGCGATCGGCAGGTCTTCGGCCCGCTCGCTGCCGGTAATGCCGGCCGCGGCCAGCAGTCCCTCCACCGGCACGCCGGTGGCTTTCAGGCTCTGCCGCACCATCTTGCGCCGCTGGCCGAACGCGGCCTTGGTGATCTGCTCGACATGCTTGACCGCAATGTCCGCATCGACCGCCTTGGGCACCAGGTGCACCACGGTGGAGGTGACATTGGGGGAGGGGACGAAGGCCTCGCGGCTGACATTGAACGCCATGCGCGCGTCGCTGCGCCAGCCCGCCAGCACCCCGAGCCGGCCATAGGGATCCTCGCTCGGCTGGGCACAGATGCGCTCGGCCACTTCGCGCTGGAACATCAGCGTCAGGCTCTCGAAGAAAGACGGCCACGGGTCCAGCGTCAGCCAGCCCGTCAGCAGCGGCGTGGCGATATTGTAAGGCAGGTTGGCAATGATCCGCGTCGGCCCGTCTGCCAGCGTCCGGTAGTCCATCTCCAGCGCATCGCCGCTGATCACGGTCAGCCGGCCCGGATAGGCTTCGGCAATCTGCGCCAGCGCGGGCAGGGCGCGCGCATCGCGCTCGATGGCAATCACCTCGCGCGCCCCCTCGGCCAGCAGCGCACGGGTCAGGCCGCCTGGGCCCGGACCCACCTCGATGACGCGAACGCCCTCCAGCGAGCCGCCCACGCGCGCGATCCGCGCCGTCAGGTTCAGGTCGAGCAGGAAGTTCTGCCCCAGTTCCTTCTTGGCACGCAGGCCATGCTCCGCGATGACCTCGCGGAGCGGCGGCAGATTGTCGATTTGGCTCATTGGTTCGCCGTCATTGCGTCCGCCATTTCGATGGCGGCGAGGAAACTCTTGGGGGAGGCCCGCCCGGTACCGGCCAGGTCGAAGGCCGTGCCGTGGTCCGGAGAGGTGCGCACGATGGGCAGGCCCAGCGTGACATTGACGGCATCTTCGAAGGCCACCGTCTTGATCGGGATCAGCGCCTGGTCGTGATACATCGCCACCACGGCATCATATTGCGCCCAGTGCGGCGGGTAGAACAGCGTATCGGCCGGCACCGGCCCGGTTACCCCCAGGCCCTCGAACTGCAGCTGCACCACGGCCGGTCCGACGATCTCGAGATCCTCGCGGCCAATGCTGCCGCCTTCGCCTGCATGCGGGTTGAGCCCGGCCACCGCGATCTGCGGATTGGCAATGCCGAAGCGCTGCCGCAGGTCATGCGCCACCACGCGCACCGTCTCCACGATCAGCGTCTTGGTGAGCAGGCCCGGCACGTCGCGGATCGGCACATGGATGGTCACCGGCACCGCGCGCAGCCCGCCATGCGCCAGCATCATCACCGGCAGCCTGGCTTTGCCGCCCTGGGCGCAGAGCGCCGCCAGGAATTCGGTATGGCCGGGATGCTTGAAGCCGGCCTGGTAGAGCGCGGCCTTGTGAATGGGGCCGGTTACCAGCGCCCGGCAACTCCCCCTGAGGGTCGCCGCCACGGCCGCTTCGATACTGGCAATGACCACATGGCCCGATAGGGCCGACGTTTGCCCGGGCTGGTCGGGCACATTGCCGTCAATGGCCGCTATCGGCAGCGCCTCGGCAAAGGCCGCCACGGCGCCTTCGGGCCCGACGGGGGCGAAGGCGATGTCGAGGCCCAGACGGGCCGCCCGCGCCGCCAGGAAGTCGGCATGGCCAAACAGGCAGAAGGCGGGAAGCTTGAGTTCAGCGCGCCGCGCATAGAGCTGCAGCGCGATATCAGGGCCGACGCCGGCCGGCTCGCCCATGCTGATGGCCAGCGGCTTGTGCATATCGGCCCCCACGGCGGATCGGATGCAGGCCCGACTGGCGGGCCCGCAGCTTAATTGTAGATGATTTTGGTGCGCTTGCGCAGGTCTTCAAGATAGGTGGCCGTCTGGCCGCCCAGCGCGCTGTCGCCGGCTTCCGAGCGCAGCTCGCTCTTGATGAAGGTCAGGTCTTCGGCCTGGGTCTTCTCGCATACCGCCAGCATGGATACGCCGTTTTCGACGACCCGCGGCTTGGTGATGCCACCGACATTGAGCCCGGCCAGCTCCTTGGCGATGGCCTCGGGCAGCTGCGTGGCGTGGCGGCGACCGACATCGACCACGGCCGCATCGGTGAAGTTCAGCGACAGGTCGACCGCGGTGTCGCAGCCGGCAAAGCCGCCGCGATACTGGTTGGCCTGGCCGGTCCGGCCGCTTGAGCCCTGGCCAACAAAGATGATTTCTTTGAGGATATAATCAAAGCCCTGATAGCCCTGCACCTTGCTGGCGGCCTGCTGGTCGAGGTCCAGCTCGGAAATCTGCACCTGTGGCATGATGGCCATTTCGGTCACGGCATTCCAGGCAATGGCGGCCCGCAACCGGTCCTTGAGGGTGTCGATATTGATGCCGCGCTGCTGCAGCAGCTGCCGCAGATTGTCGGTATTCATCTTGAGGTTGCGGGCGATCTGCAGGAAGGCATCGTCGATCTGCGCATTGGACACCGAAATGCCCAGCCGTTTGGCCTCGCTCAGCTGCATGGCCTCGTCGATCAGCTGCTCGGTGGCGCCCTTGGTGCCGCCGCCATTGCCCTCAAGGGCAAACAGCTTCACCCGCTGCGAGATCTGTAGGTCGGTGATCGGTGTGCCATTGACGGTAACCTTGACGCTTTGCGCCAGGCTCGGCATCGCGGCAGCCACGCTGAGTACGATCCCAACGACTAGGGCGCCGACTGCGCGTCCCCACAAACCATTTGCCATCATCGTCTTCTGCCTCGAAATCTTGTGCCCGCCTTCCATGCGGCGGGAAACCCTCGCTGTCAATTGCCCGCACATTGCGGCCAAAATCCGGTTTGGCGGCTAGAGGCCCGGCGTGACGTCGCGGGTATAGCCCAGATTGAGACCCGCCGGCGCCTTGATGGCAAAGCTGGCTGTGACCGTGGTCGCATTGGGTGAGGTATGGGTCGGTCCGGTGCGGTTGGCATTGGCGCCGATCATCAGATAACCGTCGTCATACTGGATGCCGCCGCCGATCGAGGCGAGGCTATTGGCCTTGAGGTCCCAGTAGCTGCTGGCGCTGATGGTCCAGTAATCGGCCACCGGCACACCGACCCCGGCACCGATCTCGTGCTGGTCATTGACCACCCCCGCTGCCGGATTGGCAGCCAGATAGGTGTAGTCGACTAGGGCCGAATAGCCGTCCAGGGCGAAGCTCGCCCCAAGACCTGCCCGGGCCACCCGCGGCTTGGCCGTGTCGACCTGCAGCTTGCCGCCCAGCTTGATGCCCGGGGAGAAGGCGCCATAGGCGCCCAGCACGGTATAGGAGGCGTTGCTGTCCAGCCCGCTGCCCACCGCCGTCTGCGCCGCATCAGCCGCGGCAAAGGCATTCGGTCCAGCCAGCTGGAGCGACTGGCCGGCGATCAGCTCCAGATAGCTGTCGCCCGTGAAATTGACCTGGTAGCGGCCGCCCACATTGGCGCGCAGCCCGGTCTCCTGCCGGTCGCCGCCGGAAAACCGGTTGTAGCTGAACAGGTTGGTGTCATCGAAGACAAAGCTCTGGGCGTCATCATTGGTGATGCCCACCGCCGTCGTATTGTTGCCGCGATAGACCAGTTGCGCGATCGGTTCGATCAGATGCACGGTCTGTCCATCGCTGGCCACCATCGGGTAGCGCACATCCATCGCTGCAATGGGCGTCGCGCTGAACAGGCTTGTTGGCCCCGGGCCGCCCGCGCTGCTGTCTTCGTAATAGGCCATATCGGTGCGAACACCCATATAGGGCGTAAAGACGAAGCCGCCGCCGCCGATATACTGGTTCTGCCAGGCAATCTCGACATTGGCGTGCTGCTTGGTGCCA
The DNA here is from genome assembly GCF_058629155.1 of Devosia sp. MDV22-iso42. NCBI lineage: Bacteria > Pseudomonadati > Pseudomonadota > Alphaproteobacteria > Hyphomicrobiales > Devosiaceae > Devosia > Devosia sp. MDV22-iso42. Next base: position 882,954 of record NZ_JBZVWR010000006.1, on the reverse strand, counting down.
TCCTGCCCGAAGGTATATGGCACGCCGCCCGCGCTTGTGGTCGACTTCACGGCACGATGCACACCGAGCAACTTGCCCTTGACCTCGATGCGGCCCTGACCCGGAGCCAGCTCTTCGATGTGGTTGAACCGCACCGTCGGCAGGGCCTCGCCCTGTTGCCCCTGGCTGGCTGCCGTGACATCGCCCAGCTGGGTAAAGCTCTGCACCCGCGCGTCGATATAGGTGTCGTCGGTCAGGTTGGTCGCATAGATCTCGTTGACCGACGATTTGTCGTCTGTCCGCGTATAGTCCGGCAGATAGGCCGCATCGGAAAATACCGAATAGCTCATGCCCACGGTCCAGTCCTCGATGGGCTGGAAGCTCGCGCTGGTCTGTATCGCCCCGCGCCAGGCGCGCTGCGCTTCGCTGAAGGTGAAGGCGCCGGGATCGCGCTGATTGATCCCCGACGCCTTGACGCTGATCGAGCCGCCATCGAACCGCTGCACCCAGCCGGCGCCCAGCAGCAGCCCCTGCCGGCTCATCAGCGCCGGCGTCAGCACCACATCGGTCCACGGGGTGGAGTAGACGGTTGTGTTGAAGGCTAGGGTGTGACCGGTCTTCTCGGTATAGACATAGCTGGGCTTGGGAATCCGCGACAGGGCGCTCTCGCTGGTATCGGGCATGTAGAAAAACGGCAGCCACGCCACCGGTACGCCCAGCAGCGACAGGTTGGGTTGATCCATGTAGAGCGAGCCATCCGAAGACGAGATCACCCGTTTGGCCTGCATCGACCAGCCGATGCGGCGTCCCTTGCTGTCGATGCATTCGCCGCAGGGCGCATAGGTCGCATTGATCAGCAGGGTCTCGAGCGCCTCGTCATAGTCGGTGCTGTCGGCCGTGATCCGGGCGCCGTCATAGGTCGTGATCGTCATGGCCTCCAAAAAGGCCTGTTTCATCCCGCCATTGACCTGCAGGTCAGTGGTTTCGGTCAGATTGCCCGAAGGGTCTTCAATGGTCACCGCGCCGGTGAATTTCAGTTCGCCGCTGGCGCGCTGATAGACCAGATCCTGCCCCGTCAGCGTATAGCCGCCGCGCTTGAGCACGACATCGCCATTGGCCCGGATGACATCGGCTTCCGGATCAAAACTCAGCGTATTGGCGGCAATTTCCGAAGGGGCACTGGGGTCGATCGGCGCGTTGAAGAAGTCTGCCGGAATCAGACCCTGCGCAGCCACGCCGGAGACGGCGAGCATCGCCACCACCGCACTGGCACTGGCCAGGCGGAGCGCCGACGTCAATAAATCGCTCCAGCCCAATTTTCTCACGCGCGCCCGTCTTCCTTGTGCAGCAGTACCGTCACGCCAATGACGATGGCCACAAATGCTGGTCCGACTGCCGCAAACGTAGGGTCGAGAACGCCGGTCGACCCAGCCCGGTCGGCCATCTCGGTAATCACGAACACGACAAACCCCAGCACGATCCCGTAAAGGACCGCCGGACCATAACTAGATGACCTTCGATAACCTGCGGTAAACGCAAAGGCAATGAACAGCGAACCCGTCAGCACCAGCGGCAGGGCTAGCAATTTTATCGTGCGCATGGTCGCCGCATTGCGGATCGATTCGTCCGCCACGCCGGCACGCAGCAGGGCGGCCAGCTCGAAAAACGTCATGTCTTCGGTGGAGGCCAGCTTGAGGCTGATTTCGGCCGGGCTCGAGGTGGTTGGCAGGCGATAATTGTAGACCGTTCGCGCCGCCTGGTGGGCATTGCGGATCACGGCCGTCGGCAACAGCCATTCGCCCGCCTGCAACTGCGCCTCGGGCGCCTCGATGCGGGTATCGTCCCCGCCACTGAGCGGAAAGACGGTGACATTGCCCAGCAGCGCGCCGCCCGGCTGCATGCCTGTCGCCATCATCAGGTAATGCGTATCGCCGCTGCGCTGCTCCAGCCAGATTTCCCCTGCCGGTGTCTGCAGGCTCGCCTGGCCCGGCGGGGTCGGATAGAGCCCGCGATTGACCATCGTGCTGGCGGTTTCCCCGCCCAGCGCAATCGCCAGGCTCAGCACGGCCAGGGCAATCGTCGGCGCCCGTACCGCCCGCCAGATCGAGATCCCACTCGACTGGATCACGGTCAGCTCATGGCGCGCCTTGAGGTCGAGAAAACCCAGGATTGCGCCCATCAACACGGTGACCGGCAGCGTTTTGATCGTCCAGCGTACCGCGCTCATGGCCACCATCAGCGCCGCCATCGGCAGTCCGTAATTGTCAGCGACGAAGTTGAAGCGCCAGGTGTCCAGCGATTCCGCCAGCATGATGATGCCGTAAAAGATCAGCACCGTGACCCCGATCCGGCTGCCCAGTCGGTTCAGCACCAGCCAGTCGATCCGGGTCATGCCGCCACTCCCTGCAGCCGGCGCGGCCAGCTCAGTATCAGCAGCGCACCGCCGCCGATCATGATCATGGCCAGGGCGCCGGTCGACGGACCCAGCGGACTATAGGCGCTGAGGCCCCGCTCGCCGAACGCGATCAGCAGCACCACCGCTTCCAGGGGAAGGTTGAAGCGCGGTCGGCGGCCGTTCGGAAAGCCGGCCATGGCCAGTACCAGCATGCAGATACCGATGACGCGCAGGCCCTCTGCAGCGCGGTTGCCCAGCACCATCAGCAGTTCCGGCGACCAGACGCCGGTCGCCATCGCGGCGCGCACCAGCGTCAGGCTGTCTGTTTGATAAAGCCCGTCGCTTTGGCCGACCGGCTGCGAAAAACGATCCACATTGACGTCATAGCGGGCAAAGGTGACCTCGGAGAACCGGCCATCCGCGGCCGTGTTTTGCAGCGAACCGTCGCGCAACTCGAGGATATAGTTGTCGCCATCGGTCGATACCCGCGCCGACTCGGCAACATAGGTGCGCCGGGTTGCCGGATCGCGCCGGTCGTCGGCGAAGAACTGCTGGATTTCCCCGTCGCCCGACCGGCCGCCGATCAGCATCACCACGCCGGGTGTCACTTGGGTAAATCGTTGCGGCTTCAGCGTGGAACTCACCACGTCGGCTGCCACGCTGGCGCTCAGCACGTTGAGGCGGCGATTGGCTTCCGGTTCGATGAAGTTGGACAGCAGCAGCACCCCCACCACGCCCGCGCCGGCCACGATTGCCGTGGCTTTCCAGAGCGAACTCAGGCCGCCGCTGGTATGGATGATGTGCAGTTCGCGATTGCTTTGCAGGGCCTGCAGCGCCCGTACCAGGCCAATGCCGATGCAGACATAGAAGAACGACACCGCCAGCGGCGGCAGGGTCAGCAGTCCCTGCAGCGCCAGCGTGACGACGCCCTGGCCCTTCACCGACACAACGTCGAACGAGCGCAGGCAGTTGACCAGCCAGAGCAGGAAACACACCACGCCGAACAGGATCGCCGCATCGATGACGAACAGGCGCGCAAGATAAGCCGTCAGTCGTTTCATACCGTCTGGCTAGCGTCTCCAGGTGCCGCAATTATGTCCCGATCAATGGGTTGGACCTTGGGGTAGTTCGGCGGGCCAGACAAGCGCTCAAACGGCCCCGTGCGATTTGCCCGCCAGCCTGTTGCGGGATTGACGCGCCGCCCAAACAAATCAATGTAGGCTCAGCATTTTTCGCGCCCTACGCGCCTCCTCGCCCATCAAGGCCCTCATGTCTCAGACCCTCCAGATTCGCACTTCTGCCCATTCGGGCGTTTCCGCCCCGCTGATCGTTCTCTACGCTGCCGAAGCCGCCGCCCCTGCCGGGGCCGCTGCCACTACCTGGGCCGCCACCGGCCTCGACTGGAAGCAGGCCAGCGCTGCCGGCGCCTTCAAGGGACGCCAGGGACAGGCGCTCGATATCATCGGGCAGGGCGGTATGCATGTGCTGGTGCTCGGCAGCGGCAATGCCCAGGACGAGGTGCCGCTGAATGGCTGGACCGATCGGGGCGGTTCGCTATTCGCCAAGATCGCCGCCACCAAGGCTGACAGCGTCGCCGTCGTGCTCGACGAAGCTGGCGCCACGCCGGCAGCCGTGGCCGAACTGGCCGCCGGCCTGCGCCTGCGCCACTATCGCTTCGACAAATACAAATCCGTGCGGTCCGATGACGGCCCTGCCAATCTCGCCATCACCCTGCATGTTGCCGATCCGGCCGCCGTCGATCTGGCCATTGCCGACCGGGGCGCCACGGTTGATGGCACATTGCTCGCCCGCGACCTGATCAATGAGCCGGCCAATGTGCTGGGCCCGGTGGAATTTGCCGCCCGCGCTGCCGAACTCGCCGCTTTGGGCGTCGAGATCGAAATTCTTGAACCCGCAGCATTGGAAGCGCTCGGCATGGGCTCGCTGCTCTGCGTCGCCCAGGGATCCGACCGGCCGGCCCGTGTGGTGGTCATGCAGTGGCGCGGCGGCGATCCAGATGCGGCGCCGCTGGCCTTTGTCGGCAAGGGCGTGGTCTTCGACACTGGTGGCATTTCCATCAAGCCGGCCGCCAATATGGAAGACATGAAGGGTGACATGGGTGGCGCCGCTGCCGTCACGGGCCTGATGTGTGCTTTGGCCACTCGCAAGGCCCCGGTCAACGTCGTCGGCGTCATCGGCCTGGTGGAAAACATGCCCTCGGGCGGGGCCGTGCGTCCCGGCGATATCGTCAAGGCCATGAGCGGCACCACCATCGAGGTCATCAATACCGATGCCGAGGGCCGTCTCGTCCTGGCCGATGCGCTCTGGTACACGCAGGACCGCTTCAAGCCCAAATTCATGATCAATCTGGCGACGCTCACCGGCGCCATCATTGTCGCGCTCGGCCACGAGCATGCCGGCCTGTTTTCCAACAATGACGAGCTGGCCACAAGGCTGCTAGCCGCCGGTCTCAGCGCCAATGAAAAGCTCTGGCGCATGCCGCTCTCGCCGGCCTATGACAAGCTCATCGAATCCAAGTTCGCCGATATCCGCAATTCCGTCGGTCGTCCCGCCGGCTCCATCACCGCCGCCCAGTTCCTGCAGCGCTTCGTCAACGATGTGCCCTGGGCCCATCTCGATATCGCCGGCACCGCCTTCGGCACCAAGGCCAATGAGGTTAACACCTCCTGGGCCCCCGGCTTCGGCGTCGCGCTGCTCGATCGGCTGGTGCGGGACAATTACGAGCGCTAGGGTACGTCATGACTGACGTCTTGTTTTACCATCTCGAAACTCGCCCGCTCGAAGCGGTCTTGCCGCAATTGCTGGAAAAGACGCTTGAGCGCGGCTGGCGGGCCGTCGTCGAAGTCGGCTCCACCGAGCGGGCCGAACTGCTCGATGCCCAGCTCTGGACCTGGCGCGATGACAGCTTTCTGCCCCATGGCCTGGCCGGTTCCGAAACCGATCCCCTCCAGCCCATCCTGATCACCACCGCCACCGACAATCCCAATGGCGCCGCCTGTCGCTTCTTTGTCGACCGCGCCGTGCCGCAATCGACCGAAGGCTATGAGCGCGTGGTCTATATGTTCTCGGGCCACGATCCCGACGCCGTCGCCGAGGCCCGCCTCGCCTGGCGCGCCCTCAAGGACAGCGGCAACCTGACCTATTGGCAGCAGGAGGCCGACGGCCGCTGGAACAAGAAGGCATGACCCCCGACCTCTCGACTCCCAGCCGCCACCTGCTGCACGAGGACCTCTTTGCCATGCTGATCGGCACCATGCTGGTCTCGCTGGGCATCGTCCTCTACGCCGAGGCCACGCTCACCACCGGCAGCACGGCTGGTCTGGCCCTGCTGCTGCAATATGGCACCGGCATCCCGTTTGGCTGGCTGTTCTTTGCCATCAATCTGCCCTTCTACGTGCTGGCTGTGCTGCGCATGGGCTGGCCCTTCGCCATCAAGACCTTTGCCTGTGTCGGCCTGGTCTCGTTCTTCACGGCGCATATCCCCGACTGGCTCGATATCGCGTCCATCCAGCCGCTCTATGCGGCGCTGCTCGGCGGTGGCCTGATGGGTCTGGGCATTCTCTCGCTGTTTCGCCATAAGGCCAGCGTGGGCGGCATCAACATCCTGGCGCTCTATCTGCAGGACAATTTCGGCATCCGGGCCGGCTATTTCCAGCTCGCCGTGGACGCCGTCATCCTGCTCGCTGCCTTCTTCGTGCTGCCGCTCGATCGGGTGCTCTATTCCATCCTGGGCGCCCTGGTGCTCAACCTGATCATCGGCTTCAACCACAAGCCCGGCCGCTATGTCGGCTTCAGTTAGCCGCCGGCTTGGCATCGCTCCAGCGGCCGACCAGGTCCTGCAGCGGCGCGTCGCCTTCTGCCCGCACCGTGCTGTCAGCCGTTTCCGCGTCAGCCTCGGACTCCGCCAGGGGCAGGATGTCGTTGACGTAGAGCGCGAACATGGAATCGGCCAGCTCGTAGCAATAGGTAACCGCGCTTTCGCTCGGGCTGTAATAGGCATTGGCCTCACCGCATAGCGTGGCGGTGAAGGTCACCGGGCCCGGCAGCACATAGCTCTCGCGGATCAGCGCGGCGGCGCGTTCCAGCACCTGTCGCTCCTTGAGCGCTTCGGCAAACACCTCATAGTCTCCGGCGTCCTCATAGGTCACCGTAATCTCGGCCCCCGGCGCGTCGGTCACTTCGTGCGGGGCTAGCAGCGTTGCCCAGGCCGACGCCGCCTGCGCAAAGGTATAGCCGCAGCTTTCGCGCCGATCGGCATCCAGCTCATAGGCGTCCGCCGTCTGGGCAAAAGCCTCCGGGTCCTTGCCCACCATCATGCAAACCATGGCATAGGCGCGCTGGATATCCAGGCTATGGTCCGAATAGTAGGACAGCGCGTCCACGCCCTCGCCGGTGGATTTGACCGCATTGAAGTACCAGCCGTCGGCACTGTCGATCAGGGCATTGTAGCTGTCTTCATCGGTGTCATCGAGCAGCAGCATGATCGTGGCCAGCGCGTCGGCGGCATCCTCTTCCTTGCCCAGCACCGGCAGGCTCAGTTCGCCCACCAGCATGTGGCCGATCTCGTGATACATCGTGAACACCGCATCATGCATGGCAAAGTCCATGGCCTCGGCAATCTGCGTGTCATCCAGATCTTGCGCCTGCACCGGCAGGCTCAACAAGGCGGCCATGGCGGTCGCGATCAACAATGCAGTCGGCGTCGTCATCTTGATTTCCCCCGCGCCAGCATGGCGGCTGGTGCGTGGTATCAGTATTGGCGCCATTTGTCCGCGCGGATGTCTGATTGTCGTTACGATCCGGGGCAGGGCGCCCCGCCGCTCTAGGGCTGGCCGGGTTCCCAGCCGGGAGGCGCCAGCTCGAAGCCGGCGAACTGGAAGCCCGGGGTCACGGTGCAGCCCACCAGTGTCCACGCGCCCATGCTCTGGCCCGATTGCCAGGCCGCCGGTGGCACCACCAGCTGCGGCCTCTGGCCGGCCTCGATGTCGGCGCCCAGCACGAAGGAATCCACGTTGGCGCCATCGGAAATTCGCAGCTTGAGCGGCGCGCCGGTATAGAAGTGCCAGACCTCCACGGCATCGACGCGATGCCAGGCCGAAACCTCGCCCGCTTCGAGCAGGTAATAGATCGCCGTCGAGCGTGCCCTACCGTCGACCTCGGCGGCGTCTTCGAAGGTCTGCGCGTACCAGCCGCCTTCGGGATGCCGCTGCAAGCCGAGGGTAAAGATGACATCCTGGGCGGTCAGCTTGATCATGCCTGTTCAGCGGTCTCCAGCTCGGCGCTCAGCGCCAGCCACTCTTCTTCGGTGCGCTCAAGGTCGGTGCCATAGCGTGCCTTGTCCTTGCCCAGGGTGATCACCTGGCCTGGATCGCCGTTGTAGACTTTTGGGTCGGCGAGCTGGGCATCAATTTTGTCGATTTCCCGCTTCAAACGGGCAATCTTGGTTTCCGCATCCTTAATGGCGCTCTTGATCGGTGCAATCTCGGCGCGGCGCGCGGCGGCTTCCTGCTTGTTGGCCTTGCGCTCGGCCTTGGTGCCGCCCTTGCCTTCCTTGGCCGAGGTGATCGAGTTCTGGTAGCTGTCCAGATCCTCGTCCAGCACGCGAATGGTGCCGCCCTCCGCGATCCACAGCGTGTCGCAGGTCGCCTCGATCAGGTGGCGGTCATGGCTGATGATCAGCACGGCGCCTTCATAATCGTTGAGCGCATGCACCAGCGCATCGCGGCTGTCGATGTCGAGATGGTTGGTCGGCTCGTCCAGGATCATCATGCCCGGGCCCGAAAAGGTGATCAGGCCCATCAGCAGGCGGGCGCGTTCGCCGCCGCTCAAATTCTTGGCCAGCGTATCCATGCGCGATTTGGTGAGGCCCATCTGGCTCAGCCGCGAGCGCCGCTTGGATTCGCTGTCGGTCGGCATGATGTCGACGATATGCTCGAACGGTGTCCATTCCGGCTTGAGCTTGTCCATCTGGTGCTGCGCGAAATGCGCGATTTCCAGCTTCTTGCCCTTGTTGACGCTGCCGCTCATCGGCTTGATGTCGCCGGCCAGCAGCTTGGCAAAGGTCGACTTGCCATTGCCGTTGACGCCGATCAGCGCGATGCGGTCGCCTGGGTCGATGCGCATGTTCATGTGGCGCAGAATGGTCTTGTCGCCATAGCCCGCCGACGCCCCATCCATCGAGATCATCGGCGTCGCCTGCTCGGTCTTGGGCTGCTGGAAGGTGAAGGGCGCCGAATATTCGTCGAACATCGCCGCCGGCGGCTTGAGCTTGGCGATCATCTTCATGCGCGCCTGGGCCTGCTTGGCCTTGGTCGCCGAGGCGCCGAAGCGGTCGACGAACTTCTGCATATGGGCGATCTGGTCCAGCGATTTCTCGCGGCCCTTGTTGTTGAGTTCCATCTGCATGCGACGCGTACTTTCGAACGTGTCGTAATTGCCCTTGTAGAATGTCAGCTTGCGATGCTCGAGATGGATGATCGAGTTCACCGACTTGTTGAGCAGGTCGCGATCATGGCTGATCATGAACACGGTATAGGGATAGGTCGCCAGATACCGCTCCAGCCACAGCGTGCCTTCCAGATCGAGATAGTTGGTCGGCTCGTCGAGCAGCAGCAGGTCGGGCTGGCTGAACAGCACGCCGGCCAGCGCCACGCGCATGCGCCAGCCCCCGCTGAGTTCGTGCGTCGGCGAGTTCTGCCGGTCCTGTTCGAAGCCCAGGCCCTGCAGGATCGTGGCAGCGCGCGCCTCGGCCGTATAGGCGTCGATATCGGCCAGGCGAATATAGATCTCGCCGATCCGGTCCGGGTCGGTGGCCGTCTCGGCCTCGGCCATCAGCGCCGTGCGCTCCTTGTCGGCCGACATCACCACTTCGAGCACGGTCTCGTTGCCGGCGGGCGCTTCCTGCGCCACCGCGCCGATCCGCGCCTTCTTGACCAGTTCGATATTGCCCGCATCCGGATGGATATGCTCCTGGATCAGGTGGAACAGCGTGGTCTTGCCCGTGCCGTTCTTGCCCACAAAACCGGTCTTGGAACCGGTCGGCAACACCACCGAGGCGTCCTCGAACAGTTCGCGACCCTGAATGCGATAGGTAAGGTTGTTGATCGAGAGCATGGCAGCGGCAATCTATGGAAAGGGCAGGGCAAGCGTTCGCTCGGCTCAAGCCGCACCCGTACCCGCAACAAAAAGTCTTTGTCGCTGGATAAGGTCATGTGACCGCGAAGGCAACCGGCATTCCGGCATGGCTGCTCTGGCCTGGCCCTGCATGCAACCATTTGGGCATTCGTGCGCTACTTTGGAGACAGCCAAAGGGATAACCATGCGCCAGACTAGACTAGCCCTCGCCACCTTGTTTCTGCTGCCCGCTGCTGCGCTCGCCCAAGCCAGCCAGCAGTTTGACGATCTCGACGCTGACCGGCTCAACGCCAATCAGGTGCTTATCGGGTTTGAATATACCGGTGGCGCCTGCGAAACCGTAGGACCGGCGGGACTGGGTGAAGTCGTCGACGGCAATTTGGCCCTCACCTTCTCGGTAACCAGCACTGCCGAAGTCTGCACCATGCAGGCCAAGGAAATCGAAGTCGACCAGGCCGTCTCTGCCGACGAAACGGTCACTCATGTGACGGTAACCCTGGTGGGTCCGGATGGCACGACCATCGCCAGCCAGAGCGAACGCGTCGACAACTGACCCGCCTTTACGGGGCAGCGGGACGAACTGCCCGTCTTGCCTCCGTCAGACTCTCCCGTTACAAGGCGCCAGAATTCCCTCCCAGACCCATTCAAGGATCTACCCATGGCGCTCGAACGCACCTTCTCCATTATCAAGCCCGATGCCGTCCGTCGCAACCTGATCGGCAAGATCGTCGCTAAGTTCGAGGAAGCCGGTCTCCGCCCGATCGCCCTCAAGAAGATCCACATGACGCGCGCCCAGGCCGAAGGCTTCTACGCTGTCCATAAGGAACGCCCCTTCTTTGGCGAACTGGTCGAGCAGATGATCGCTTCGCCCGTCGTCGTTCAGGTGCTCGAGGGCGAAAACGCCATTCTCAAGAACCGTGAAGTCATGGGCGCTACCAACCCGGAAAATGCCGCTGTCGGCACCATCCGCAAGGAATTCGCCCTCTCGATCGGCGAGAACTCGGTGCACGGCTCCGACGCCCCCGAGACCGCTGCCGAAGAGATCAAGTACTTCTTCAACGACGACGAAATCGTTGGCTAAGGCCCGACGGCTGGCGCTCTGCCAGCCGGCTGATCGCTCCGGTGGAGCGATTTGAGGGGCGAACGCCCTGAGCCTTGCGACGGGCCGGACCGGCCTCGCAACGCGCACTAATCCTTGGGTCGCCCGCCGGGCGGCCTTTTTTGCTTGTTTGTGCTATACTGCACCGACTTCAGAACTCCTTGCCGCCCTCCCGACGATCAAGGGGAGGCCCGGGTGGGGGTTCTCACCCCATCCGAAAGATACCCATTGTCCCTGCCTGAAACCATTTCTCCCCCGCTCGCTCGTGCCCTCGCCGCCAAGGGTTACGAGACCCTGACCCCCGTGCAGTCGGCCATCATCGAAGATGAGACCGCCGGCCGCGACCTGCTCGTCTCCGCCCAGACCGGCTCCGGCAAGACCGTCGCCTTCGGCATGGCCATCGCCGCCACCCTGCTGGGCGACGCCGAACGCTTCACCGAAACCGGCGCCCCGCTGGCACTGCTCATCGCCCCGACCCGTGAGCTGGCCCTCCAGGTCCAGCGCGAGCTCGAATGGCTCTACGCCGAAACCGGCGCCCGCATGGCCACCTGCGTCGGCGGCATGGATGCCCGCACCGAGCGTCGCGCGCTTGAGCGGGGCGTGCACTTTGTCGTCGGCACCCCGGGCCGCCTGCGCGATCACATCACCCGTGGCGCGCTCGACATGTCGGCGCTCCGTGCCGTCGTGCTCGACGAGGCCGACGAAATGCTCGATCTGGGCTTCCGCGAGGATCTCGAATTCATCCTCGACGCCGCCCCCGAGGATCGCCGCACCCTGCTGTTCTCCGCGACCGTCCCCAAGCCCATCGCCCAGCTGGCCAAGACCTTCCAGCGCAATGCCCTGCGCGTCGCCGCCACCAGCGGTGGCGAGCAGCATGCCGATATCGATTACAAGCTGATGCTGGTGCCCGCCAATGAGCGCGAGAACGCCATCATCAACACGCTGCTGTTCTTTGAAGCTGCCAATACGATCGTCTTTGCCTCGACCCGTGAAGGCGTCAAGCATCTCTCCGCCCGGCTGCACAATCGCGGCTTCGACGTGGTGACCCTATCGGGTGAACTCAGCCAGGCCGAGCGCACCAATGCGCTGCAGTCCATGCGTGATGGCCGTGCCCGCATCTGCGTCGCCACAGACGTTGCCGCCCGCGGCATCGATCTGCCCAATCTTGATCTGGTGATCCACGCCGATCTGCCCACCAATCCCGATACGCTGCTGCACCGTTCTGGCCGCACCGGCCGGGCAGGGCGCAAGGGCACCTGCGTCATCATCACCCCGATGCACCGCCGCGCCGTGGCCCAGCGCATCCTGCGCACCGCCAAGCTCGACGTCACCAATATGGCGCCGCCCACCGCTGCAGAGATCGATGCCCGTTATCGCGAAGGCATTCTGAGCGCAGCCGCGCTGGCCCCGCCTGCGGGCGAGGAAGAGATCGAATTCGTCGCACAGCTGATGGCGCGCCATTCGGTCGAAGCCATTGCCGCCGCCTATCTGCGCCAGCAGCTGGCCTCGCGTCCCTCCCCTGAGGACGTCACCGAGAACCCGGTTGCCGGCAAGCCCGGCGACAGCGACCCCCGCAGCCGCGAACGCTTCGAAGGCGGCACCTGGTTCAAGGTCAATGTCGGCCGCAAGCAGCGCGCCGAACCGCGCTGGATCCTGCCCATGCTGTGCAAGGCCGGCGACGTCACCAAGACGGCCATCGGCTCGATCCGCATCTTTGACACCGAATCCATCTTCGAGGTGGCCGCGCCCAAGGCCGACGCCTTCCTGCGCAGCATCACCAAGAATGGTTCTGGCGAACGCGGTGTCACCATCACCGCGGTCGATGGCCCCGGCGAGCGTCCGGCTGGCCCACCGCCCTCGCAGCGCCGCCCGCCCGGTCCGGTGGAACGCTACGATCCCGATGCGCCGCGTCCGGAGCGGGCCGATCGCCAGGCGCGCTACGGTTCGGCAGGCCTGCGGCCCGACGATCTCGAGGCCCCGCCAAGCACTGGCTGGAGCCCAGATGCCGACAAGCCGCGCCCGCCCAAGCCCGACTATGACAAGCCGCGCGCGCCCAAGGTGACCAAGGCGCCGCCGAGCAAGGACAAGGGCAAGCCCAAATGGGCCGCCAAGCCTGCTGACGGCAGCAAGCCGGTCAAGAAGGACCATAAGGCCAAGCGCAAGCCGCAGATCTGACGCGGCGACAGTTTTGAGGCGAACGGGGTGGCTCAGGCCGCCCCGTTTTTTTATGGCCGCCCGCCGGTCTTCTTGGCCGCATGATAGGTTAGCGCCAGCGCCACCACATGTCGCAACGCGTCGGCATCGGCCCCGGCGGACAAGACCACGGCCCGATCGCCCTGGTAGCCGAACGCGTCCGGATAGAGCGCCCGGTAGCGGCTCACCAGATCGGTCTTGCAGTTCACATAGAGGGCAGGCCGTCCGCTGAGCCGGTCGTGATCGATGCGGATCGTCGTGCCGCTGCCGCTCTGGGTCGTCAGGTAGCTCACCTGGCCCCATTTCAGCGTCTCTTCCAGTGCGCCAACGCCCGGCATGCCCGCCGCCGTGTCGAGGATCAGCGTCCGCAGGCTCAGCAATTCCGCTTTCGTCGCGTCCGGATAGCGGGCAAATGCCTCGGCAATGGCAGGCGTCATGGCTGTGGTCTCCACCTCTGGATGGCCCAGGCCATCACAATGCCATGACAGCCGGTGTCAGCAGGATCGGGCATTTCGGGAAGCGCCGCCCCTGGGCATGACGTCGTTTCAGTATGATTTTCAGATACTTGAGGCCGGTAGCTGACTCAACATGCCACGTGGCCGGCAGCATTGCCATTGTGCCTTTTGCGCCGCGGCAGCACACCGATTGGCGAGCGGCGCGAAATTCTCAATAGCCAAATCACTTTACCTTGCTAAGATTCGTGCATCCACATCGCCGTCCCGCGTCACCGGCCGCAGATATTGGAGAGCAGTAGTGCCTTTGCGCTGGCAGGAAGTGGCTGTGCCACTGACGATTATCGGACTTCTTCTTCTTCTCAAATATGTCCCCTTTGCCGCCGGCCTGCCGCTGGCCCGCGCCGCCGGCGTAGTCGCTTTTGGCTACGCTGCCTTTCTGGCGCTGCGCCTGTTGCAGAGCGAGGAGGCGGTGCATGTCGACGGCTGGTCCGAACTCCGCCCGGCCCCGGTTGAATATTTCGCCTGCTACGGCGCTGCGGCCCTGGCGATCGTGCTCATGTCGGCGGTGATCGTCATCGGCAGCAGCAAGCATGTCCCGGCCACGCAGATGATTGCCAGCTTCCTCGCGGCGCTACTGCTCGGGGGCGGAGCGCTCGGCATCGGCCTGGGCGGCTTGTTCACCCGGGTACGCTGGAACCACCAACTGGTGGAGCACCGCTCGGCGCTGGGCCGCGTCACCAGCCTGGCCTGGTCGGATGTGCGCGCGGTGCGTCCCAACTGGCGCGGCATCACCATCGCCACCCACGATTCCCGCCGCGTCACCTTTTCCCAGTTCCATGCCGGCGCCGCCCAGCTTGCGCTGCATGCCAGCAACCGCGCCCGGCGTAATGCCGAGACCGCGACAAAGGCCTTCGCCACGCTGTAGCGCGGCGTCGGGCTGCAGCGCGCGGGCCGGGTGACCCAGCCGATTACTCGGCGGGAACCTGACCCTGGAAGCCGGGCACGCGCAGCGAGCGGACGCTGGCCGCATGCTGCGTGCTCCACACCCGATGGACGAAATAGGCCTGCACCAGCAGCAGCGTCATCTCGCATACCCAGAGCACGCTGATCAGCCCCGGCACGCCATTGAAGATGGCATTGAGCATGGCGATCGAGAACAGGGTCCGCACCGCTATGTCGGTGAGCCCGTTGGCCCAGCTCGGATTGATCAGCCGCATCACGGCCCAGATCGAGATCAGCGAGCCGAGAAAATTGACGAACATCATCGCCAGGGGCGATAGTTCCCCGACCTGGCCGCCCAGGCCGACGGCGCCGTTGAGCGTGTCGAGCACGACCAGATAGAGCCAGGCAACACCCGGCAAGGCCAGTGGCAGGCAGGTGGCAAGATCATAGATCGCGCTGGTCTTTACCGCGCGCGCAAGCTGAGCGTTCAGGTCTGCCATTTACAGTTCCCCAAGCAATGACAACAGCATACTGACACGTTTACGAAGTGTTTACCATAATGGCGATGCGATCGTCGTTAATGACCATCCTGGCCGGGTCGGCAGGACTGGCGGCACGCCATTCACGCCGCAGATGGTGGCCATCACCCCAATTCAATTGAGCCCGGTCTGCGCCTCCGCTATCCTGTCGCCATGAACCAGCCCATCGCCCTTCGCACTGTCCGTTCGGTCTGCCCGCATGATTGCCCCTCCGCCTGTGCGCTCGATGTCGACATCATCGACAACCACACCATCGGCCGCGTGCGCGGCGCCAAGGATGACCCCTACACGGCCGGCGTCATCTGCGAAAAGGTCGCCCGCTATGCCGAGCGCGTGCATCATCCCGAGCGCCTGACCCAGCCGCTGCGGCGGATAGGCCCCAAGGGCAGCGGCCAGTTCGCCCCGATCTCCTGGGACGAGGCACTCGACGAGATCGCCGCCCGTTTCGCCCAGGTCGAAGCCGAACACGGCGCCGAAGCCATCTGGCCCTATTACTATGCCGGCACCATGGGCCATGTGCAGCGCGACGGTATCGATCGCCTGCGCGCCGCCAAGGGCTATTCACGCCAATATGACACCATCTGCACCGGCACTGCCTGGCCCGGCTATATCGCCGGCACCGGCATGCTGGGCGGCGTCAATCCCGAGCAGATGGCCGAGAGCGATTGCGTCGTCATCTGGGGCACCAATGCGGTTCATACTCAGGTCAATGTCATGACCCACGCCATGCGCGCCCGCAAGGAACGCGGCGCCAAGGTGGTCGTCATCGACATCTACCAGACCGCCACCATGGCCCAGGCCGATCTCGGCCTCGTGCTGCGCCCCGGCACCGATGGCGCGCTGGCCGTCGCGGTCATGCATATCCTGCTGCGCGATGGCCTGGCCGACCGCGCCTATATGGATAAATACACCGATTTCGGCCCCGACTTCGAAGCACACCTCGCCAGCAAGACCCCCGAATGGGCCGCCGACATTACCGGGCTCACCGTGGCCGAGATCACCGCCTTCGCCCATCTCGTCGGCACCACGCCGCGCTCCTATTTCCGCCTCGGCTATGGCTTTACCCGCCAGCGCAACGGCGCTACCGCCATGCACGCTGCGCTTTGCATCCCGGCCATGACCGGCGCCTGGCAGCATCGCGGCGGCGGCGCCTTCCATTCCAATTCCGGCACCTGGGCGCTCGACAAATCCCGCCTCACCGGGGCGCTGCTGCAAAAGGGCGAGCCGCGCTGGCTCGACATGTCCGAAATCGGCCCCGTCCTCACCGGCGATGCCAAGGCCCTCAAGCAGGGCGGTCCGGTCAAGGCCATGATCGTGCAGAACACCAATCCCGCCTCGGTCGCGCCCGAACAGGCTCTGGTGCGACAGGGTCTGGCGCGCGAGGACCTGTTCCTGGTCGTGCATGAGCAGTTCATGACCGAAACCGCCGAACTGGCCGATATCGTCCTGCCCGCCACCATGTTCCTCGAACACAATGACTACTACACCCGCGGTGGCCATACCCGCGTGCTCTATGGCCCGGCCGTCATTACCCGCCCCGGCGAAACGCGCTCCAACCACGAGGTCATCAACGCCCTGGCCTTGCGCCTCGGGCTGACAGATCCGAGCTTTCACGCCACCGACCGCGAGGTCATCGCCGACACCTTCGCGCGCTCCAACTATCCCAGCCTCGAAACCGTCGAACAAACCGGCTTCGTCGATCGCGAACGCCCCGACGCCGTCGCCCGCTTTGCGGACGGCTTCGCCTGGCCCGACAAGCGCTTCCGCTTCGCCCCCAACTGGGCCGGCACCGCGGCCAAGAAGGGCTATCAATGGGCCTGCGATTCGGCCGACATGCCGCGCTTTGCCGACCACTGGGCCATTACCGAGGCCGCCACACCGGAACACCCGTTCCGCCTCGCCACCAGCCCGGCGCGCGGCTTCCTCAATTCAACCTTCAACGAAACCCCGGGCAGCCAGAAGCGCGAGGGCGTGCCCTCGGTCTTCATCCATCCCGAGGACGCCCTGCGGCTCGGCATTATTGATGGCCAGTTCGTCACCGTCGGCAACCACCGCGGTGCGGTTGATCTCACTGCCCGCATCCGCCCCGGCCTGCCCACCGGCGTGCTGATCGCCGAAGGCCTGCACAAGAACAAGTCCCATCGCACCGGCAAGGGCATCAATACCCTCACCAGCGCGGCTCCCGCGCCCCCCTTCGGCGGCACCACCTATCACGACGCGGCGGTGTGGCTGAGGCCAGCAGAAATGCAATAGGGCAGGCGCGGTAGGGCCACCCACCGCCCGTCATCCACCGCCCGTCACCCTCGGGCTTGACCCGAGGGCCCTATACTTGCAGCGCAGACAAGATGCAGTCTGCTAGGTAGAGGGCCGACGGTTAGCGCGCGCCCTAGGCCAGATACGCGCCCCAGAAGAAATACCCGGTCATGAACACGCCATAGACGATCACCGCCACCCGGATCCACAGCGTCGGAATGTGATGCGCATTCTTCGCCGCCAGGTACCCGCCGACCACCACGCCCACCAGGGCAATCGAGCCGTGATACCAGTCGATCGAGCCGCTGACGGCAAAGCGCGCCACCGCCACCAGCGCCACGATCGACGACACATAGAGCTTGAGCCCGTTCATGGCGTGGATATCGGTCATCCCGGCCGTGGCCAGAAACGCCAGCAGCAGGATGCCCAGCCCGGCATTGAAAAAGCCGCCATAGACGCAGACCCCGGCCAGGAACGCCAGCAGCAGCCCGCTCCCCACCAGCTTCATGCCGCGCCCGCCGCCGCTGCGCGCCGCGACAAAGCCATTGAGCCTCGTGCCAAAGGCAAACAGCAGCACGGCAAAGCCCATCAGCCAGGGCACCACCAGCCCGAACTGCTCGTCGCTCACGACCAGCAGCAGTTCCGCCCCGATATAGCCGAATACCGCTGCCATCGCGCCATAGAGCACCAGCAGATGCTTGTGCGCCCCCATGGCGTGCCAATAGCCGAAGGCGCCGCTGGCATAGCCGGGCAGGGCGGCAAAGGTGTTGGACGCATTGGCCATCACCGGCGGCACGCCCACCAGCAGCAGCGCCGGGAATACGATGAACGACCCGCCCCCCGCCAGCGAATTGAGTGCGCCGCCAACAAGGCCGGCCAGCAGCAGGAACAGCGTTTCAAGCATTGTCACGGGCCTCTTCTCCTCCCCCTTCAGGGGGAGGTCGGGTGGTGGTCTTGGTCTGGGCACATACGCTGCTCAGCCCGGTTCGCCCAACATAAATCGCTGATCGCCCCCATCACTGCCGCTGATCGCCCGCGGCCCCGCCCGTTGACAAACCCGGCCGCCAGCCCCATATCCCGCTTCGGTCGCTGGCACCTGCCGCTCGCCGGAAGCAATTCCGATGGTGAAGTCCAGCCCTTCTGCAAGAGCGAATCCAGGTTCATCTTTGCGAGGCGCTTCATGGCAATGCGGGCTCCCATGCACCAGACGCCTCATGCAAATGAGAGATCCTGCAATGTCGTTTTCCCTCGATTCCCCCTCCATCCAGACCCTCAAGTCTGAAGCCAAGGCCTTGCGCGACAGCCGCGCCGCCGCCGGCACGCCGCTCACCCATGGCGCCGCCCTCGAACAGGTGGCCCGCGCCCATGGCTATCGCGACTGGAACACCGCCCGCGCCGCCCTGCCGGGCCAGCTGCCGACGCCTTTCCAGGTCGGTCGCCGCGTCAGCGGGCGCTATCTTGGCCAGCCCTTCACCGGGCTCCTGCTCGGTGTCCAGTTGCTCGGCAATGGCGGCCACGCCAAGTTGACCGTGCAGTTCGACACACCGGTCAACGTCACGCCCGACTTCATGTTCGCCACGCTGCGCCACCGCGTCACCGCCACGGTGGACGCCCACGGCAACACACCGGCTCTGCGCGGCAATGGCGAGCCGCAGATGAGCGTCAGGCGGGCCTGATTGATCCTTGGAGGGCAGGGCGCGCGCGCCTTGCCCTTCATCGTAAAACGCCGATATAAGTGGGGCAACTTCCAACCAGGATGGACCCCTCATGACCGCCCAGACCAAGCCTATCGATGCCTTCTCGCTGCCCACGCCCAACGGGCAGAAGGTCCATATCATGCTCGAAGAGCTGGGCGTGCCGTGGACCTATCACCGCATCGATATCGGCAAGGGCGAGCAGTTCACCCCCGAATTCCTGGCCATTTCCCCCAATAACAAGATTCCCGCCATCGTCGATCCGGAAGGTCCGGGCGGCGAACCGATCTCGATCTTTGAATCCGGCGCGATCCTCAAATATCTCGGCCTCAAGTTCGGCCAGTTCTACCCCATCGACCCGCGCGAGCAGGTCAAGGTCGACGAATGGCTGTTCTGGCAGGTCGGTGGCTTCGGGCCCATGCTGGGGCAGAACAACCACTTCAACGTCTATGCCCCCGAAAAAATCCCCTATGCCCAGAAGCGCTACACTGATGAAACCCATCGCCTGTTCCGCGTGCTGAACACCCAGCTCGCCGGCAAGGATTTCATCACCGGCACCTATTCCATCGCCGATATCGCCTCCATCGGCTGGGCTCAGTCCTGGGAGCGCTATGGCATCACCAAGGCCGAATACCCCAACGCCCTGGCCTGGATCGAGCGCCTCAACGCCCGTCCGGCCGTCGCCAAGGGCCTCGAGATCGGCAAGGACGCCACCCAGAAGAGCCTGGCCGACGACAAGGAAGCCCATAAGGTGCTGTTCAACCAGCGCTGAGCGACACAGCGCGCCGGGCCCGGCTCTGCTCGGGTTCGGCGCGCCGCCCAGGCAGGGCAGGCGGCTGAATTGATTCGACGGCACCCGCCGCAGCCACTGGCGAGGTCTGGGCGCCGCCGCAATCTGCCCGAGCACCGCCCCACCTGTGGGCTCGCGGCCCCTGCGGGCAAAAACCACTTGCCTTGGCGCATCCCGCCCGCTATCCAGCCCGCGACGGAGAGGTGGCCGAGTGGCCGAAGGCACGCCCCTGCTAAGGGCGCAGATCTCAAAAGGGTCTCGTGGGTTCGAATCCCATCCTCTCCGCCACTTCCCACGACATTGTTGAGATAGGTCACCGGCAGCAGCGTTTGCCGTCATCCAGCCTTGGCCCGTGCTGTCCGTTTCGACGCTGTCCCGCGCGCTTTGCCGCGCTTGCCTGCCAGGGTCACCAGCCGCCGAAACCGCGGACATTCCAGATGCGACGGCGCGGGGCATTCGGCGACATGCCGGAGCAGGTCGCGCAGCGTGGCCAGGTCGCGGATCTGCCGGTCGAGCGCATCGGCCTTGTCGGCGAGCACCGCGCGGGGCAGGTCCGGCATGCCAGTGCTGCCGAACATGCCGCCGATCTCCTCCAGCGAGAACCCGGCAACTTTCCCCATCGCCACCAGCTTGAGCTGCAACAGCACTTCGGGGCCAAACTGCCGGCGCAGGCCGTGCCGGTAGACCGAGGCAATCAGCCCCGTCTCCTCATAGTAGCGCAGCGCCGACGGCGTGAATCCGCTGCGCGCCGCGACCTCCCCGATATCCAGGAATTTCATGCTTGACCTCAAGTTGACTTGAAGTCGTAGCCTGCGGTCGAAACCAGGTTCAGGCAAGAGGAAATAACCATGAATCCTATCGATGCGCGCGTGGAAGGCCCTCGGGCGGAAGGCCCTCGGACGGCCATTACCGTGACGCTGGCCCTCTCGGCATTGCTGGCCTCACTGGGGACCAGCATTGCCAATATTGCCTTGCCGATGCTGGCCCAGGCCTTCGCGGTACCCTTTTCCCAGGTACAGCTGGTCGTCGTCGCCTATCTCGCGGCGCTGACGGTTTCGGTGGTTATCGCCGGCCGGCTCGGCGATCGCTTTGGGCTCAAGCCCATGCTGGTCGCCGGTCTGGCGCTGTTCGCCAGCGCCTCACTGCTCTGCGCCCTGGCGCCGACCCTGTGGCTGCTGATCGGCGCCCGGGTGCTGCAGGGCGTGGGCGCCGCCTTCCTGATGACGCTGTCCATGGTGTTCATGCGCCAGACGGCCGGCGCGGCCCATCTCGGGCGGGCCATGGGCCTGCTGGGCACCGTCTCGGCGCTCGGCACCGCCCTTGGCCCCTCGCTGGGTGGGCTCCTGCTGCCGCTGACGGGGTGGCGCGGCATCTTCTTTGTGCAGCTGCCGCTGGCCGTCATGGCCATGCTGCTCGCTCTGGCCACACTGCCCGCGACGCCGGGGCGGGGCAGGGCGCCGGCCATCGGCCTCGTGTCGGTACTGAACCGTCAGCTTGCGTCCAGCCTCCTCGTCAATGTTCTGGTTGCCGCCGTCATGATGACAACGCTGGTAGTCGGCCCCTTCTATCTCAGCCTCGGCCTGGGTCTGACAGCGGCGTGGGTGGGCATGGTCATGGCTATCGGCCCCGTGGTCTCCATGGTCAGCGGCGTGCCGTCTGGCCGGTTGGTCGATTTCTGGGGTGCCAACCGCGTGCTGGCGGGCGGATTGGTCCTGCTGGCGGTGGGCGCTCTGCTTCTGGCCGTCCTGCCCGAGATGCTGGGTGTCTGGGGCTATGTCATGGCCATCATCGTCCTGACGCCCGGCTATCAGCTCTTCCAGGCCGCCAACAATACCGCAGCCCTGCTCGATGTTCCCCCGGACCGCCGGGGTACCGTATCGGGCCTGCTCGGCCTGTCGCGCAATATCGGCCTGATCGCCGGGGCTTCCTGGATGGGCGCCGTCTTCGCCTGGGGCACCGGCACGGAAGATTTCGACAGCGCGACCGTAGCAGCGCTGGGCGCCGGCCTGCGGCTGACCTTTCTGCTCGCCGGTGCCCTGATACTGGTCGCGATCGGCGTGGCCTTCGCCCACCGCCCGCCTGTCACGCCTCAGGCTTGATCGACAAAGCAAATGGGCAGGCGGTGTCTCCACACCGCTTGCCCATTTTCATTCAATCAAAGCGGCCTACGCCCCGTCGGGCCGGTCCCAGAACCGCAGCGCGCGGCAGGCGGCGATCAGTTCCTCGGCATCCTCCGCCCCGTCCAGCGTGATGAAGCCCTCGTCGAGGTCCTCGGGCAGGCCGACCTTGGCGAAGAGCTTGGCCGCCGGGGCGGTGAAGCCGATGAACTTGTAATGCGCATAGGCATCGCTGACGAAGTCGCGGGCCGGGGGGAGCTTGAGCAGCGACAGGATGCCCTCTTCGGCCGGCAGCAGTGCCACCGCGTCGAACAGCACGGATGGCCCGCCATCGATCTTGTGATGCGCCGCCTGCACCGTGCCATCGCTCAGCGTCACCCCGCCGACCGCCGGCGCGACCAGCTCCACCGCCGTGCCTTCGGCCGCCGCCGCCGCCAGCAGCGCCGCCAGCAGTTTGGCATCGGTGCCATCGGTAATCAGGATCCCCAGTTTGCGCCCGGCAAAGCTCTCCGGCGGGTTCTTGAGAATGCTGAGCAGGTCCGAAGCCGGCAGGTCCATCTTGGTCGGCCGCGCCGCACTGGCCGCCTTGGGCAGGGCCTTCATCCCCAGGCCATCGGCCACGGTCTGCGCCAGATCGGCATCGATATTGAGCAGGTGCGCCACCATGCGTTCGCGAATGGAAGGGAAGGCGCATTTGCTGAGCTCGAACACCAGCGCTTCGCCGATATGGCGCTGTTCGATCAGGTCCTGGCTGATGAAGAACTGCCGTGCCTGGCTGTAATGGTCGGCAAAGCTCTCCGGCCGCAGCCGCACCTTGGGGCCTTCGGCCGCCTGCGGCACGGTCTGGAAACCCAGTTCCCTGGATTCGCGCGGGCCACCGGCTTCGGTGCCCCACGAATTGGGCTCGTAATTGGCCCGTCCGCGCGGATTGTTGAAGGCCATATGGCCGTCCTGCTGGAAGTGATGCATCGGGCATTTGGGCGCATTGATCGGCAACTGCGCAAAGTTGGGGCTGCCCAGCCGTTTGAGCTGGGTGTCGAGATAAGAGAAATTGCGCCCCTGCAGCAGCGGATCGTTGGAAAATTCCACGCCGGGCACGATGTTCTGCGTCATGAACGCCACCTGCTCGGTCTCGGCAAAGAAATTGTCCGGCATGCGGTCGAGCACCATGCGGCCCACCGGCGTGGCTGGCAGCAGCTCCTCGGGAATGAGCTTGGTCGGGTCGAGCACGTCGAAGTCAAAGCTGTCGGCAAAGCCTTGGTCAAAGACTTGCAGGCACAATTCCCATTCCGGAAAATTGCCGGCCTGGATCGCATCATAGAGGTCGCGGCGGTGGAAATCCGGGTCGGCGCCGTTGATCTTGACCGCCTCGTTCCACACCACCGACTGCATGCCCAGCTTCGGCTTCCAGTGGAATTTGACGAAGCGCGCTTCCCCCGCGGCATTGACCAGCTGGAACGTATGCACCCCAAAGCCCTGCATGAAGCGAAACGAGCGCGGAATCGCCCGGTCCGACATCACCCACATGATCATGTGCATGGCTTCGGGCGTCAGCGAGATGAAGTCCCAGAAATTGTCATGCGCGCTCTGCGCCTGCGGAAAGCCCTTGTCGGGCTCGGGCTTGACCGCATGGATCACGTCGGGAAACTTGATCGCGTCCTGGATGAAGAACACCGGAATATTGTTGCCCACCAGGTCCCAGTTACCCTGCTTCGTATAGAATTTCACCGCAAAGCCGCGCACGTCGCGCGCTAGGTCGAACGAGCCTTCCGAGCCGGCCACGGTGGAAAACCGCACAAAGACCGGGGTGCGCTCGCCCTTGCGCTGGAAGATGTCGGCCTTGGTCACCGCACTCAGCGAGTTATAGGTCTCAAAAAAGCCATGCGCCGCATAGCCGCGCGCATGCACCACGCGTTCAGGAATCCGCTCATGGTCGAAGTGGAAGATTTTCTCGCGAAAATGCCCATCCTCGATCAGCACCGGGCCGCGATCGCCCTGTTTGAGCGAGTTCTGGTCGTCCGCCACCGGCATGCCGTGCTGGGTGGTGAGGACATCATAGCCCTCTTCGGCCGTCTGGTGCGTTTCGCCGCCTGGGCCACGCTGAATGGTCTGGTCGCCATAGACGACATTGGTTGAACTGTCGGGTTTCTTGCTGCGGGCCATGATTGCCTCCGGGCTGATAGCTCGCGGAATAATACGGGTCGCAGGACAATCGTTCCCGCGCCGGCCGGCAGTAATTTTTGTGCACTGCTGGAACGATAAGCCCCAAAGCAGCCGCAAACGGGCGCCGGCCGCAAGGCCAGGCGCCCGGGGCAATGTCAGTGTTGCGTCGGCTGGTCCGGCGTTTCGCTCTCGACGGTTTCGACCGGGCTCATCTCGTCCAGCGGCGCCTCTTCCTCGCTGCCGGCCAGTTCCTGCTCGGCCGCGTGCCAGAAATACAGGTCATTGCCTTCGGGCGATCCGGCTTCGATCCACAAGGCATAGGCGCGGTCACGAATGGCGTCGTCACTTGGGGTATGCATATCCATATCCTCCTTGCCCGGCAGGGGCGGCCACGACGCCACGGCGGCGCCGCGTCAGCAAACTCTAGCGCACAACCATGACAGCCGTTAACGCAGATTAATCATGGGTGCTGCGCTTCCATTGCCGGTCACGGCTGTCGCGCCAATGCGTCCAACACCGGGCGCAGCCGCTCCTGATGTGCCCCCAGCAGGCCCCGGGCGGTTTCCACATCGGCGGCGCCGGCCGCCAGCACGATGGCCACCTTCACCGCGCCGCCCGCCACCTCAAGGCAACGCGCTGCCTCTGCCTCGCTCACCCCGGTAATGCCGGTCACGATCCGCTGCGCCCGTCCGCGCAGCTTGGTATTGTCGGCGATCAGGTTGACCATGAAGCCGTCATGCACATGACCCAGATGCACCGCCACCATGGTCGAGAACATGTTGAGCGCGATCTTTTGTGCCGTGCCGGCACCCATGCGCGTCGATCCGGCAATCACTTCGGGCGGGGTGGGCAGGCAAATGCCGATATCGACCTGCGCGAACAAGGCCGCGCCGGCATTGTTGCAGATGCCGATGCTGCGTGCGCCAGCGGCCCGGGCCGCCATTGCCGCCGCCATGGGGTAGGGGGTATAGCCGCTGGCCGTCAGGGCAATCAGGCAATCGCCCGGTCCCACGCCGGCTGCGGCCATGTCGGCCCGCGCCGCCCCTGCATCGTCCTCGGGTCCGCCGGGGAGCGCCGGCAAGGCGCTTACCCCGCCCGCCAGCAGCATGATGATGCGGTCCGGCGCCAGGCCGAACGTACCCGGCAGTTCCACCGCGTCGGCCAGCGCCATCAACCCCGAACTGCCTGCCGCCGCATAGATCAGCCGGCCCCCAGCCACGAGGCTTGCCGCCGCCATCTCGGCAGCGACGGCAATCTCGGCCACCGCGCCCTGCACCACCTGCGCTGCCTCGAGCTGCGCTGCCGCCAGAATCGTTAGCGCCTCGCTGGCGGCTCTGGCGTCAAAGCCGGCGGCGCTGGCATGGATCATCTCGGTTTGCGTCGTGGTCATGCTGTTCTCCAGTCAGCCGCGATAATGCCAAAAAAATACCACTTGTCTACAAAGCCATGCGCCGCACGACGGCCAGGCGCGGTTTAGCCCCTGAAAAGCCAATGCCTTCAGTCCCATGCAGTGGATTGGCGGCAGAGATGGATTGCCTGTTGGAAAATGGTATTTTATTGGTATTGTGAAACAAAGGGCGCGCTTGGCAAATCGCCGCCGGGCGCGTGATAGTCATTGCCAGGGGCAAAGCCAACCGGGGCGGGGGGATACGTGACAGATCTGTCGAACAGCTTCTTTGCCGAGGGGCCGGTGGCCTTGCCGTCGGGTGGCCCGCTTTATCTCCAGCTCAAACGCTGGATCGAGGACGCCATCCATCGCGGCGCCATCAATCCGGGCGATGCCCTGCCTTCCGAGCGCGACCTGGCGGCCCGGGTGGACGTGTCGCGCGTAACCGTGCGCAAGGCCGTGCTGCAGCTGGTGCAGGATGGCGTGCTGGTGCAGCGTCATGGCTCGGGCACCTTCGTTGCCCAGCCTACGCAGCGCGTCGAACAGTCTCTGTCCCAGCTCACCTCCTTCACCGAGGACATGGCCCGCCGCGGCATGGATGTGCATGCCCAATGGCTGGAGCGTGGTCTTTATCTGCCGTCCCCCGAGGAGACCGTCATTCTGGGTCTCTCCTCCGGCGATCAGGTGGCGCGCATCTCCCGCCTGCGCCTGACGGGCGATACGCCCTTGGCCATCGAGCGCGCCAGTCTCTCCTCCCGCGTCCTGCCCGACCCCCTGGCGATCGCCGACTCGCTGTACCGACACCTCGACAAGTCAGGCAATCGCCCGGTTCGCGCCATCCAGCGCATTCGCGCCGCCAATCTCGACGAGGACAATGCCCGCCTGCTGCAGGTGCCCACCGGCTCGGCCGGCCTCAATATCGAGCGCACCTCCTACCTGGCGTCCGGCCGCGTCATCGAATTCACCCGCTCCATCTATCGGGGCGATACCTATGACTTTGTTGCCGAACTGCGCCTCGGCGATGCGCCCGCCAAAGGAGGCAAGACGCCATGACCGAACAGACCCATATGCGCCGCGAGATCGAGGAAATTCCTGCGGTCGTCGCGACCTTTCTCGAGCGCAGCGGTCCTGTCCTTGACGCCACTGCCGCCGCCTTGCGCGAGAAAGACCCGCTGCTGGTCGCCACGGTGGCGCGCGGCTCGTCCGACCACGCCAGCGCCTATCTCAAATATGCCATCGAGCTGACCCTGGGCCTGCCCGTCGCCTCGATCGGGCCCTCCATCGCCTCCATCTATGGCAAGGAGCTGCGGCTTGACCGCGCCGCCACCATCGCCATTTCCCAGTCCGGCAAGAGCCCCGACATTGTCGCCATGGCCCAATCGGCCCGCCGTTCCGGCGCTATGGCCATTGCCATCACCAATACCGCCGGCTCGCCGCTGTCTGAGTCCTCCGATTTCACCATTGATCTGCATGCCGGCGTCGAACAGTCGGTCGCCGCCACCAAGACCTTTGTCACCTCGGTCGTCGCCGGCCTGGCTTTGGTTGCCCGCTGGAGCGGCGACGAAGCACTGGGTGCCGCCGTCAATGCCCTGCCCAACTCGCTGGCCAAGGCGGTGGAATGCGACTGGTCCGGCATGATCGGCGCCCTTGATGGCCACAATGCCCTCTACGTACTGGGTCGCGGTCCCGGCTTCGCGATCGCCAACGAGGCGGCGCTCAAGTTCAAGGAAACCTGCAACATCCAGGCCGAGTCCTATAGTGCCGCCGAAGTCATGCACGGCCCGGTCGCCATCGTCACCAAGGGCTATCCCGTGCTCGGTCTGGCCGCCCGCGACGCCGCCGAAGCCTCGGTGGCCGACATGACGCACAAGCTGGCCGGGCAGGGCGCCTTGGCCTTCCTCACCAGCTCTCGTGCGGGCGCCGCCATGCCACTGCCCTTTGCCGCTACCGGTCACCCGCTCACCGATCCGCTGGCGCTCATCGTGTCCTTCTATGGCTTTGTCGAAGCACTCTCGCGTCACCGCGGCTTCAATCCCGATCTGCCGGTGGCGCTCAAGAAGGTCACCGAAACGCTATGAGCGATCTGCTGGCCATTGTCGGCCCCCGCATATTCGACGGTCACCTCTGGCACGATGATGCCGCCCTGCTGATCGAGTTCGGCATGGTCTCGGCCATCGTGCCCGCGGCAGCGGTCCCAGCCCATTCATCAGTCGTTCATACTGGTGACGGAATGGTGGTGCCGGGCTTCATTGACCTCCAGGCCAATGGCGGCGGCGGCGTGCTGTTCAACAACGATCCATCTGTCGCGGCCATCCGCACCATCTGCGCCGCCCATGCCCGTTTCGGCACCACGGCCCTGCTGCCCACCCTGATTACAGACACGGTGCCGGTGACCGAGGCCGCCATCGCCGCCGGCCAGAGCGCTGCGGCGCAAGCCGTTCCAGGCTTTCTCGGCCTCCATCTCGAGGGTCCCCACCTGTCGCTGGCCCGCAAGGGTACGCACGATCCGGCCCTCATCCGACCCATGGACGACGCCGATCTGCACCGCCTGTTGGCGGCCCGCGCCGCTTTGCCCAACCTGCTGCTGACCGTTGCGGCTGAAACGGTTACTCCCGCCCAGATCACCACGTTGGCTAAGGCGGGCATCGTCGTCAGCCTGGGGCATTCCGATGCCAGCTATGCTGTGGCCACCGCCGCCTTTGATGCTGGCGCCAGCATGGTCACCCATCTGTTCAACGCCATGAGCCAACTGGGCAATCGCGAGCCCGGCCTGGTCGGCGCGGCCCTGCACAATGGCGCCATTTCCGCCGGCCTCATCGCCGACGGCATCCACGTCCATCCCGCCGTTATCGAACTGGCCCTGCGCGCCAAGGCCAGCCAGGGACCGCTTTTCCTCGTCACCGACGCCATGTCGCAGACCGGCACCGACATCACCGAATTCACCTTGAACGGTCGCACCATCACACGCTCCGGCGGTGCTCTGCGCCTGGCCGACGGAACCTTGGCCGGCGCCGACCTCGACATGATCGATGCCGTCACCTTCATGCATAAGGTCATCGGGCTGGACTTCGAGGAAGCCATCCGCATGGCTTCGCTCTATCCGGCCCAGGCCCTGGGCATTGCCGATACCCATGGCCACCTGGCCCCCGGCGCGGTCGCCAGCTTCGTGCATCTGTCCGGCAGCCACGCCATGCGCGCCACCTGGATCGCCGGCGCCGAAGTCTGGCGCGCCTGACAGCAGGCCCCTCAAATTGCTCCGGTGCAGCGATCTGAGGGGAGAACGCCATGAGAGTTGTGCTCGAATGGCTAGCCGCGGCCGATATAGGGCATGTTGGTCGCCATGACCGTCAGGAACTGCACATTGGCACTGGGCGGCAGCCCAGCCATATAGAGTACCCCATCCACCACATGCTGCACGTCGAAGGTCGGCTCGGGCATCATCGTGCCATTGGCCTGCAGCGAGCCGCTGTTCATCTGGCTGGTCATGTCGGTGGCCGCATTGCCGATATCGATCTGGCCGCAGGCAATGCCGAATGCGCGTCCATCCAGCGAGATGGCCTTGGTCAGCCCGGTAATGGCGTGCTTGGACGTCGTATAGGAGGCGGCCTCGGGGCGGGGGGCATGCGCCGAGATCGAGCCATTGTTGATGATCCGCCCGCCTTGCGGCGCCTGGTCCCGCATGATGCGGAAGGCCTCGCGCGCGACATAGAAGGCGCCGTTGAGGTTGGTATCGATCATCTCGCGCCAGACTTTTACATCCAGGTCACCGAACGACGTGGCCGGTGCGAACCGCCCCGCATTGTTGAACACCACGTCGAGGCGGCCATAGGTGCGCCGGACGCCGGCGAAGAAATCGGCGACCGCGTCCGGGTCGGTGACGTCGCAGGCCGCGGCATAGCCACCGGTATCATGGCGTACCGGTTCAAGCGCGTCGCGGCGACGGCCGCAAATGGCGACATCATAGCCCTGTGCCGCAAATCCCAGTGCCACCGCTTTGCCGATCCCCGATCCGCCGCCGGTCACCACAGCGACCTTCTTGTGTTCAGTCATGCATCCTCCAATTAAGGCAGCGCCGCCTGACGCGCCTTTTCCTTGCCTGATTCCATCCACGCTGTGGCCACACCCATTGGCGGACCGTTTCCGGGCATTTGATGCCCCCAATTCGGCCGCAGCGCCAGTGTCCGCCGCCAAACCCCCACAAAACCGGCAATCTTAACGCCGCGTTCAGTTTGGTTAACGAAGGGTTTCGGCCTGTGTGCTGAATCTGCAACATCCGCCTCCCAACCACATTGCTGCCATGCAAAACGGCCTTTGCGTGATTGCGTCGGCTTTGCCCATGCGTAGAGTGGGTCTTGCGAATCCATGCATGGGATCGTTTGTCGGTCGCAACGCGACGGCAACACACTGCACCACGAATAGTGTGGTCGCGTTTCGACAAACCAGCCGGGCAACCGGCACCAAGAATGACTGACTTTGGAGGTCAACCTATGAAACTCAAGAGCCTTATCCTCGGTTCTGTTGCTGCTGCCGGTCTCTCGACCGCTGGCTTTGCTGCCGATCTCGGCGTCCTCACCTCGCTGGACGTTTGCGACGACCTGGGCCTTTCGGGCCTGACGATCTCGTCCGACGAAAACTGCCTGCAGATTTCGGGTAGCGTTGCCTACACGTTTGAATATGGCAACTGGAATGGTGCCGGCACCGTTATCGCTGCCACACCGTTCTCCGGTTCGTTCGGTGGCGTGAACGCCGACGGCAACGTCTCCGTCGACGCTCCTAGCTCGATCGCTGGTTCCAATCAGGATTGGGACTCGAAGGTCGAGACCTTCCTCAAGTTTGTCGGTACCCAGGCCAGCGACTTCGGTCCTGCTCGCGTCGTGATCAACCTGCGCCAGCGCGACTACTACCGTTCGCGTGATGCTGTGTTCATCGCAGCCGCCAACGGCAACCCAGTCGGGGCACATCCTGATTACCATGGTCTCCGCGCTCAGGACGCCTATGTTCAGGTCGGCGACGGCACCGTGCTGTCCGCCGGTAAGAAGGGTTCGATCTTCAACGAAGGCGACGACGAGCCATTCAACTTCACTGGCCTGTTCATGTCCAAGGACGCTGACGTCGGCGTTTGGGAAGGTCCAGTCCGCAAGGGTGGTCATGTCATCCAGCTCGAATCGTCATTCGGCAACGGCCTGGCCGGTGGCATCGCTCTCGAAGCTCTCGACCGTACCGACAACCAGGCTGGCAGCCTGATCGGCGTGCTGAACTATGCTGGTGACTCCGTCACTGCACACATCAGCGGCTCGCTCGGTGGCATTCTCGACGGCGTGCAGAACGTTGGCGACACCTATGCCGTTCATGCCGGCGCAACCGGCACGTTCGACGCGTTCAAGCTCCGTGCGGCTCTCGCAGCTGGCGGCGGCTACAACCCAGCCGGCAACTGGTCGTACTGGAATGGCCTGGCTTCGGCCGAAGGCAATTTCGACATGTTCAAGGTTGCTCTGTCGGGTGAAGTTGCCGGTGGCACGCTCGCTGGCGGCGCTGACGCAGGTACCGACTTCGGTCTCGGCGCATCGGTTGGTGCGACTGTAACCGAAGGCGTCTCGATCAACCTCGGCGGCCGTTACTTCAACGACGGCACTGCTGGCATCGGCGATGGCTACCAGGTTGCAGTTCAGCTCGTTGCTGCTGTCACCGAGACCCTCAAGGTCACCGGCGAAATCGGTGTCTATGGTCGTGGCGAAAACACCGTTGCTCCAGTTGGTGGCGCATATTCGGACTTCTACGGTTCGACCGAACTGGCTTGGGCTCCCGGCGGTGGTTTCACCTCCTCGATCGGCGCCAAGGTTCAGCAGAACGGCGCTTACAAGGTTACCTTCAAGGCCGCCAAGGCTTTCAAGTAAGCCTTACCGCTTATCGGATTGGAAAGGCCCGGCTCACGCCGGGCCTTTCTGCTTTTGCCCTCGTTCTTCAGGGCCGCCTGCCGACCGGCTCCTGATTCTGTCCAAACCACCCCGGGTGCTCGGCGCATCGGCGACGGGCGACATAAAACCGTTGTCTTCCAAGGGCTTGCGCCCCCATTTTTCATTCCCTCGCCTGCCGAAATGCTCTAGCCTTGCGGCCAATGCGGGCAGCTCATCGGAATAGCTATGATTAGGGATCTCCTTAAGTGGATTGTGCCGGGGCTCGCCATCGTCCTGGGCGGTTCGACGCTGACCCTCGCAATGACTTCCGCCCGGATAGCCGGGGATGTGGCTTTCCAATCCACTGCCATGGTGCAGCGCGCCGGCTTTGATTGGGCCGAGCTGTCCTTCGCCACGCGCGATGTCACCCTGTCTGGCACCACGACCGATCAAGCCTATGTCGATGCAGCCGTGAAGCGCCTTGCGCTCATTCCCGGCATACGCAGTGTGCAGGCCGAGGCCACCCTGGCCCCGCCCTTGTCGCCTTTTCGTCTCGACGCCGCGTTGAGCGACGGCGCCATTACGCTTTCCGGCGGCGTGCCGGACGAGAAGACCCGAAAAGGGCTGCTTGCCCGCGCCAACCTGCAGCAGGGCGCGCTTGAACTGCGCTCCGGCATGCCCGACCGCCGCGCCTGGATTGCCGGCGCCCAGTTCGCCATCGACCAGCTGCGCTATTTCGACCAGGGCACAACCACGCTGGCCGACCTGACCGTCGACATCGCCGGCCGCGCCAGCTCCGAACGCGCCTATCGCGATCTGCTGGTCGTCATGCGCGCCGGTCCGCCCGCTGGCGTCACGCTGGGCAAGGTCGAGATCGTTCCGGCGCTGATATCGCCCTATCAGTGGAGCGCCAGCTCGGATGGGTCGCGTATCGAGATCACGGGCTACATACCCAATCACCTGCTGGCCGAGCGCTACCGGACGGCCGCGACCGGCGGCCTGCAAGTCGCCACCGGCCTGTCGCTGGGCTCTGGTGAACCGACCGGTTTTGCCGAGCTGTCCCAGACGCTTGTCGAACAACTCTCACGTCTTGAATACGGCAAGGCGAGCATCATTGATGGTCAAAGCACTTTGGCCGGCGCCCCTCGGACACTCGAAATCGCACAGGCCGTCACCGAGGCCCTGCAGCCATCCGGTTCCATCGTCGTGCTCGAGCCTCCGCGGATCGATGATTATTGGGTCAGCGCCACCTTGCAGGCCGGCGGCGCGCTGGTTTTTGATGGCTACGCCCCCGATGCCGCAACCCGCGACGGCCTGCAGCAGCGGCCGGGCGCCGACACCCAATATCTGCAGCTGGGGCGCGGCGCGCCGGAGCGCTACCAGTCGGCAATGGATTTCGGTCTTTCCGCACTCGCCCGCATGAGCGAAGGCCGCTTTGCCTTGCAGGAAGATCGGCTCACGCTCAGCGGCATCGCCCTGTCCGGTGATGATTATCAAGGCCTGCTGGCGGCCTTGTCGTCCGAGGTGCCGCAGGGCTTTAGCCTGGCGCCCTCGGAAATCCTGGCCCCCGCGGCGACGCCCTATCAATGGTCCGCCACCAAGCCTGCCACCGGCCCTATTACCCTCTCCGGTATGGTGCCGCAGCCTGATGCCAAACTGGCGCTTCTGGCGTCGGCCGGCCCCTCGGCGACCGACGCCCTGGCCTACGCCTCCGGTGAGCCGCGCAACTTCCTCGCCACGGCCCAGACAGGTATCGCGCTGCTGCGCTGGCTCTCTGACGGGCGGGTGGTCTTTGACGGCACCGGCTGGACCGTGACGGGATCGGCAAAATCCGCCATCGACAAGGCGGCCCTCGAGGCCGACTTTGCCTCGCGCCAACTGGCCGCTTCGGGCTGGTCCATGGCGGTCGCCAGCCCGCCGCCCGCTGTTGCCACCGTCGCTGCACCGGCCGCCGCGCCGGGAGCGGCCTATCGCTGGTCGGCGACCAAGCTGCCGAACGGCGCCATCACTCTGACCGGTCGCGTGCCGGCAGCGACGCTCAAGCGCATCCTGGCCGAGCGGGCAGGGGACGCGGTTACCGACGAGACCATCATCGATCCTGCCGCCCCTGACGGCTTTACCCAGGATGCGCTCGCGGCCATGAAGGCCTTGGCCAATGTCAGCGATGGTCTGACCAGTTTTGATGGTGACCGCTGGCGCATCGACGGCAATCTGGTCGAGGCGCGCAGTGCTGCCGCCATCGACACCGCCTTGGCGGGCGCCGCAACGCCTCTGGCCGACTGGCGCCTGACGCTGCTGCCGCCCCCCGCGACGCCCGAACCGGCGCCGGCCGCCCCCGATCCCGTCGTGCCCGAGCCGGCCCCTGCGGCGCCCTTGGTCGTGGCCTCGGCCGTTGAGCCACCGGCAACGCCAATGGCGGTCGATCCGGCCTATGCCTTTTCCGTCCGCCTGTCCGCGGACGGTAGCCTGATCTTCAGCGGCCAGGTGCCGAGCGACGCCGCCCTGCAGAGCCTCCTGGCAATTGCCGATGGCGATACGGCCGCGGTGAGCATCGCCACTGGAGCGCCGGACACCTTCCTTGCCAGTGCCGAAACCGGCCTGCTGGCCCTTCGGCAGCTGGGCGCCGGCGAGCTCAACTTTGCCGATAGTGCCTGGCAGCTGACCGGCATCGCCCCCGACGCCGCCGTCCGCGACGCCGTCACGGCGGCAGTGGCCACTGACACGGCCGCCGCCTGGTCCGTGAACCTTGAAATGCCCGCGCCCGCAGTGGCGGCGCCGGTTGCCGCACCCCCGCTTGCCGAGCAGTCCACTGCCAAGGTCGATGTCTCCGCCTGCGCCGGCCCGATCGCCGATTTTTCCGGCCGCAATGCCATCCTGTTCCAGTCCGGCGCCGCACTGATCGCCGATGCGTCGGAGCTGGCGCTTGATGAACTGATGATCCTGCTCAATGCCTGTCCCGAAGCGGTAATCTATGTTGAAGGCCACACCGACGCCGACGGCGATGCCCGGCAAAATCTGGGTCTGTCGGTCGCGCGCGCCGAAGCCGTGGTCAACGCCCTGACGGCGCGCGGCGCCAATCCGGCCCGCCTCTACGCCGTCGGCTATGGCGAGACCAGGCCCATTGCCGACAACGCCACTGCGGCAGGCAAGCGCCAGAATCGGCGTATTGTGGTAACGGTGAGCGATGCGCACTTCTAGGCAGGCGGCGCAGGGCGGAGACGGGCGATGAGCTGGGCGTCGATTGGCTTCCTGATGGCATATGACTGGCCCTATCTGCTGGCCGTGGCGGTGATCGGCCTGCTGGTCGGCTGGCGCAGCTTCAGCCCACCCAAATCGTGAGCGGCCAGCCATGCCCAGTTTGACCCATATCCTGGAAACGACCCTGCTGGTGCTGCTCGCCTACCTGCTGGGCTGCAGCATCGGCTATCTCGTCCATCGCGTGCTTTATGCGGCGCGGGGGACGCGACAGGTTCCAGCGGCCACTATCCCCGTGTCGCTCACCCCGACCTCTGCCGCGCCGCGAGCCCGCCGGACGATGACCCCGGCGGCGCGCCTGGCTTCCGCCGTATCTGACGACCCGGTCTCGCGCAATGCGCCGGCGCAGTCCTCTCGGGCTGAACCGGCGACGCCGGCCAGGTCTGCCGCCGGTCCCCGGCCGGACGCCATGGGCAGGCCGCGTGCTGGTGGCGCCGATGATCTCAAGCGGATCAAGGGCATCGGCCCCAAGCTCGAGGCCGCGCTCAACGCCCTGGGTGTCTATCACCTCGATCAGGTCGCGAGCTGGTCCGCGGCCAATGTCGATTGGGTCGACGGGCAACTGGCCCTCAAGGGACGGATCACGCGGGAGCGCTGGGTGGAGCAGGCCAAGGCGATCGTCAATGTCACCCGGCTGAGCGCCTGAGCGTTCATTCCGGCGGCCCGCACGGCCTCTAGGCCGCCCGGCCCAGCACCTTGGCGCTGGCGCGCGCGACGAAAGCGGCCACCGCGGCGATCTCCTCGCGCTGGTCGAACAGGGCAGGGGAGCCCTGTCCGGCAATGGTCAAGGCCAGCGCATCGGGGCGACGGCGGATCATCTCGTCAAAGGTCTCGCGGCGCAGCTGGTCGGTGAGTTGCGTGCGCAATAGCAGCAGCGGCGCGCAGCTGAGGGCGTCAAACAGCGGCCACGGGGCCATCAGCACATCATCGAAGTTGATCTCGGCCAGCGCCTCTATCAGCCGCGGATCGTAGAGCGGCCGGGCGCGTCCGCCCTTGTCGAGGAAATGGCTGCGCCCCACCAGGGCATCGAGCTGCGCATCGGGCAGGCCCGGATAGTCGCCGCCCAGGATGCGCCGGAATCCCGCTGTCACCGCCTTGCTGCCGCGCAGCCCCTCGACATGGGCCAGGTTGTTGCGCAACCGCACGATGCCGCGCGGATCGGTCACTGGCCCGGCATCGAGCAGCACCGTGCCCGCCACCAGCAGGGGATGCGCCGCTGCCAGCGCCATGGCGACCTGTCCGCCCTGGCCTTGGCCGAGCACCACCGCCCGCGCGATTCCCAGCGCCATCAGGATGGCGGCGACATCGCGCGCGTCGGTAAGCGTGTTGTAATCCTCAGCGCGGCGCCGATTGTCAGCCCTGCCACGCCCTGGCAGATCGAGCAGCACCACCGCCCCGTCGCCGACATGGGGAAAATAGCCGGCAAAGGCAGCAAAATCGCTCATATTGCGCTGGTAGCCGGGAATGCAGACGACCGGCAGCCGGTTCGACGCCAGCGTGCCGACGACATGCACTGCGGCAGCAATTCCCTCGGTCAGGCAGATGGAGGTGGTCGGCAGGCCGGAAAAGGCCGCATGATCGGCGGGCACGACTCTCGGTCGAGGCATGGTCAGGGCACCTTTGACTTTCGCCCATGGTGCGGCAGCGCTCGCGTCAGCTCAAGCGGTTTCGGCTTCGATGCGCCAGTTCGTGAGGCCGCCAGGCCACGAAAAAGGCCATTCCCGATAGCGCCGCGCGCAACTAGCCGTTGTGGACCCACGCGATAAAAACTATGGTGCGGCGTCCAAAAACCGGCGCAATAGCCGGATCAAACCATCGGCCCCGGCGCTTCCGGGGCACCCCAAACCGAGGAAATTTCGACAAATGCTGGCAGGATCGATTACGGCGCTCATCACTCCCATGGCCAATGGGATCGTCGATGAGAAAGCCTTCGCCAGCTTTGTCGAGTGGCAGCTTGCCGAAGGTACCCATGGTCTGGTGCCGGTGGGCACGACGGGCGAAAGCCCGACTGTCAGTCATGAAGAACACCGGCGCGTGGTCGAGATCTGCGTCGAGGTCGCCAACAAGCGCGTCCCGGTAATTGCCGGCGCCGGCTCCAATTCCACGGCCGAAGCCGTGTCCCTGGCAAAGTTTGCCGAGGCCACCGGTGCCGATGCGGTGCTGTCGGTCGTGCCCTATTACAACAAGCCCAACCAGGAAGGGCTGTTCCAGCACTTCTCCGCCGTGGCCAGCGCCATCGGCATTCCCGTCATTCTCTACAGCGTCCCTGGTCGCACCGTTGTCGATCTCAGCGTCGATACCATTGCGCGCCTGCACGAGGCCCATGCCAATATCATCGGCGTCAAGGATGCCACCGGCAATCTCGAGCGCGCCAGCATGCAGCGCAGCAAGCTGGGCGCCGATTTCATCCTGCTCTCGGGCGACGACAGCACCGCTTTGGGCTTCAATGCCCATGGCGGCCATGGCTGTATTTCGGTCACCGCCAATGTCGCCCCGCGCCTCTGTTCGCAGATGCAGGAGCTGTCGCTGGCCGGCAATTTCATTGCCGCCCGCGAGATCAACGACAAGCTGGTCTATCTGCATCGGGACCTGTTCATGGAGCCCAATCCCTCGCCGGCCAAGTATGTCGCCAACCGGCTGAATCTGTGTGCCAATGAAATGCGCCTGCCCCTGGTGCCGGTCAGCAAGCCGACGCAGGACGCCATGGACTTTGCAATTGCCCATGCAGGGCTTATCTAAGCCCCATGGCTCCAAAGAACGACAAAGCAAAGAACGGTGTGATCAGCCACGGTCTCGTGGCGGAGAACCGGCGTTCGCGTTACGACTACGAGATTGGTGAAACCTTCGAGGCCGGCATTGTGTTGACCGGCACCGAGGTCAAGTCTCTGCGCCTGGGCAAGGCCCAGATCACCGAATCCTATGCCTCGCCCGAAAAGGGCGAGCTCTGGCTGATCAACGCCCATATCCCGGAATATCTGCAGGCCAATCGCTTCAATCACGAGGAAAAGCGCCCGCGCAAGCTGCTGGTCTCGCGCAAGCAGCTCGCCCATCTGGGTGAGGAAGTCGCCCGCGCCGGCAATACCATCGTGCCGCTCAAGCTGTTCTTCAACGATCAGGGCTTTGCCAAGCTGCTGATCGGCGTCGGCAAGGGCAAGAAGAACTATGACAAGCGCGAAACCGAGCGCAACCGCGACTGGAACCGCGACAAGTCGCGCATCATGAAAGAGGGCGGCCGGGGCTAGTCGCCACCGCCGCCCTTGGCGATCCGCTCAGGGCACCGTCACCGCTACTCCGCGTCGTCCGTGACGGGTGCAGCAACCGGCCGCGTGCTCGGTGGCCGTCCCACTGTCTTGGCCAGATCGGCGACATCGATGAAGAAATCGGCCTGCCGACGCAGATCGTCCGAAATCATCGGGGTCGACGTGGTCAGAGTTGATACGACGGTCACCCTTTTGCCCATGCGCTGCAGCGAGGCCACCAGCGCGGTAAAGTCGCCATCCCCGGAAAACAGCACCATATGATCGTAGTGGGGCGCGAGTTCGAGCGCATCCACGCACAGCTCGATATCCATATTGCCCTTGACCTTGCGGCGGCCGGCAGCATCGGTGAATTCTTTGGCTGGCTTGGTCACCACCGTAAAGCCATTGTAGTCCAGCCAGTCGATCAGCGGCCGGATGGAGGAATATTCCTGATCTTCCACCAACGCCGTGTAGTAATTGGCGCGCAGCAGGAAGGCCTTGGCCTTGAACTCGGCCAGCAGGCGCCGATAGTCGATGTCGATCCCGATGGCCTTGGAGGTCGCGTAAAGATTGGCACCATCGATGAACAGAACGATTTTTTCGCGGGCGTCGATGGTCATGGCAAATCTCTCAATATGGTGCCGCAGGGCCGAATCCGGCGCGCGTCAGGTCGTTAGTTTAAATTCCGCAGAAAGTCTAATTAATCGGTGATGTCATGTTTTTGTGCCCATGACAAGATGATGCCGATTTTCGTGACCGATTGGAGGTACAGGGCACGCCATCCTTGTGCCGGGCAGGGCGCTCGTGTATGGGAAGCGCTCATTCCATAAATTTTGGAGACGTCCGTGGCCCGCGTCACCGTTGAAGACTGCATTGAAAAGATCGAAAACCGCTTCGATCTCGTTCTCATGGCCGCCCATCGTGCGCGCATGATTTCCTCGGGCGCCCAGATCACCGTCTCGCGCGACAATGACAAGAATCCCGTTGTTGCCCTGCGCGAAATCGGCGACGGCGCCATCTCGCCCGACGATCTGCGCGAGGATCTGATCCACTCGCTGCAGAAATATGTCGAAGTCGACGAGCCCGAGAGCCATGCCGCGCCGCAGATCGAAAGCGCTGGCGCTGATGATTCGATGAGCTTTGACAGCATGAGCGAAGAAGAACTGCTGCGTGGCATCGAGAGCCTGGCGCCGCCGGAACGCCGCGACGACTAGGCACCGCGCTCTCGCGCAAAATCGCCCCGGTGGAGCGATTTTAGGTGGCCAGGCCATGAGCGCTGTGCGCGAATGGCCCAGGTCCTCCGCAAGCACGGTCCATTTTCACCCTCGGCGCCAGCCGGGGGTGTTTCGTTTCTCGGGTGGGGCGGATAGCCGCGATGGCGCCGGGCTTGGTTTTGCTGGCCGGCCACGCACTTACTTGCCTCCGCGCACCTTTCCCATTTTGTTTCAACGCGCTAAGCTTTCCTTTCCGAGCGAGCGACCAATCCCATGATGCGTCAGTACGAGCTTGTCGAACGCGTTCAGGCGTATAACCCGAACGTCGACGAGCAGTTGTTGAACAAGGCCTATGTCTACGCCATGCAGAAGCATGGCTCGCAGAAGCGTGCCTCGGGCGACCCCTATTTCAACCATCCCCTCGAAGTGGCGGCCATCCTCACCGAGCTCAAGCTCGACGACGCATCCATCGTCGTTGGCCTGCTGCATGACACCATCGAGGATACCGACGCCACCCGGGCCGAGATCGACCAGCTGTTCGGCGCCGAGATCGGCGCCATCGTCGATGGCCTGACCAAGATCGAACGCCTCAACCTGGTCTCGCGCGAAGAGGCCCAGGCCGAGAACCTGCGCAAGCTGCTGCTGGCCATCAGCCAGGACGTCCGCGTGCTGCTGGTCAAGCTCGCCGACCGCCTGCACAATATGCGCACCCTGCAATACATGCCGCCCGAAAAGCGCACCCGTATTGCCCAGGAGACCATGGATATCTATGCCCCGCTCGCCGGCCGCATGGGTATGCAGGACATGCGCAGCGAGCTGGAGGACATTTCCTTCAAGATCCTGCAGCCTGAGCACTATCAGGCCATCGTTGCCCGGCTCGACGAGATGCAGGCCACCTATCGCGAGACTATCGCCACCATTTCTACCGAGCTGAGCGAGCGCCTCTCTGCCGAGGGCATCACCGCCCGGGTCAAGGCGCGGGTGAAGTCGCCCTTTTCGATCTTCAACAAGATCGAGCGCAAGTCGATCGCCCTAGAACAGCTCTCCGACATGATCGGCTTCCGCGTCATCGTCGGCTCCACCGACGAGTGCTATCACACGCTGGGCGTGGTCCACACCAAGTGGAAGGTCGTGCCCGGCCGGTTCAAGGACTATATCTCGGTCCCCAAGCACAACGACTATCAGTCGATCCACACCACCATTGTCGGCCCCGGCCGCCAGCGCGCCGAGCTGCAGATCCGCACCGAGGAAATGGACCGCATCGCCGAGTTCGGCATTGCCGCCCATGCCCTCTATAAGGATGGCGCATCGGCCGATCTCAGCCGCATCGAGAACGAGTCGCACGCCTATGGCTCGCTGCGCTCCACCATTGCCCATCTGACGGCCGGCAATTCCACCGAGGATTTCCTCGAATATACCAAGCTCGAGCTGTTCCAGGACCAGGTGTTCTGCTTCACCCCGCGCGGCCGACTGATTGCCCTGCCGCGCGGCGCCACGCCCATCGATTTCGCCTATGCCCTGCATACCGATATCGGCGACACCACCGTGGGCGCCAAGATCAATGGCGCCATCCTGCCGCTGGTGACGCAGCTGCGCAGCGGCGACGAAGTCGAAATCATCCGCGACCATAACCACATGCCGCCCATCAACTGGCTCGGCATTGCCGCCACCGGCAAGGCCCGCGCCGCCATTCGCCGCGCCGTCCGGCATGCCGCGACGCAGCGCACCTTCGCTTTGGGCGAACACGTGCTCAACATGATGCTCGAGCGTGAAGGCGTCATGCTCGACGATACCGAGGCCAAGGCCCTGGCCGAGGCCCTCGGCATGGCCAGCCGCCGCGACCTGCTGATTGCCGTGGGCGAAGGCAAGATCGGCGCCGAGCCGCTCGCCACCGAACTGGCCAGCATCAAGGGCCTGCGCAAGCGCCGCCGCAAGCTCGATCTGCCCGTCGCCGACACCGCCGATGGCTGGTTCGCCCTGCGCTCCACCGATCTGTTCCGCTTCCGCGTGCCGGGTGGCCAGCGTTCCGGGCCCAATGCCAAGGCGGCGCTGTCGCAGCTCGATTTCCATATCGGCGTCACCGTCTCGGCCGAAGGCGTGGTGCCCGGGGATCGCCTGGTGGGCATCCTGCAGCCCGATCTGCCGATGCAGATCTATCCCATTCATTCCGAGGCGCTGATCGACCTGCATGACAGCGATGTCGCCTGGGTCGACGTCCGCTGGAACCTGGCCGGGCGCGAAGATCGCCCCTATGCCACCGTCATCTCCATGGAAAGCGTCAACAAGCCCGGCTCGCTGGCCCAGATTTCCGCCGCCATCGCCGCCTGCGACGCCAATATCAACAATCTGGTGATGCGGATGATTTCGCCCGATTTTCACCAGATGATCTTTGAAATCGAGGTGCGCGACCTTGCGCAGCTGACCGATGTTCTGGCAACGCTCAAGCGCAGTCCCGGCCTTTCCGCCGTGCAGCGCGCCGGTCTGCGCGAGGCATCCATGATTTCCACGCTGGAATGGGACGGCAAGGTCGACAAGAGGTTTAGCGATGACAAGAGATGACGTGCTGGCGATCTTCAAGGAATGCGGCGCCATGCTCGAGGGGCACTTCATCCTGTCCTCCGGCCTGCGCTCGCCGGTCTTCCTGCAGAAGGCCAGGGTATTTCAGTATCCGGCCCAGACCGAAAAGCTCTGCAAGGCGCTGGCCGCCAAGATCCATGCCGATGGCTTCGGCGATGTGACCAAGGTCGTTTCCCCGGCCATTGGCGGCATCATCCCCGGCTACGAAACCGCCCGCCATCTTGGCCTGCCGGCCCTCTATACCGAGCGC
Source organism: Devosia sp. MDV22-iso42 (assembly GCF_058629155.1). NCBI lineage: Bacteria > Pseudomonadati > Pseudomonadota > Alphaproteobacteria > Hyphomicrobiales > Devosiaceae > Devosia > Devosia sp. MDV22-iso42. The sequence goes on along the minus strand of NZ_JBZVWR010000006.1, from coordinate 841,364 downwards.
GTCGACGGCCAGTTCGAACTGCGCCGCGGCTTCGAGATCGCCCCTGACGACAAGATCATCGTCGTGGAAGACATCGTCTCCACCGGCCTGTCCATCCGCGAATGCGTCGCCGCTTTGCGCGCCATCGGCGCCAATGTGGTGGCCGCTGCCTGTCTCATCGACCGCTCCGGCGGCGAGGCCGATGTCGGCGTGCCGCTGGTCAGCCTGATCGAGTTCAAGGTACCCGCTTATCCCGCCGATCAGCTCCCCCCCGAACTGGCCGCCATTCCGGCCGTCAAGCCCGGCAGCCGCGGCATTCAGGGGGTCAAGTGATCATCGGCCTGGGCTCCGACCTCATCCAGATCGACCGCGTCGCCAGGACGCTTGAGCGCTATGGCAGCCGCTTCACCCAGCGCTGCTTCACCGAGATCGAGCAGGCCAAGTCCGACCGCCGCGCCCAGCGCGCCGCTTCCTATGCCAAGCGTTTCGCCGCCAAGGAGGCCTGTTCCAAGGCCCTGGGCACCGGTTTGAGCTGGGGCGTCTACTGGCGCGACATGGGCGTGGTCAACCTGCCCTCGGGCAAGCCCACCATGGCCCTGACCCATGGTGCCGCCGCCGCGCTGGCCCGCCTTGTGCCGCCCGGTCACCGTCCCCACATTCACCTGACCATCACCGACGATGCCGGGCTCGCCCAGGCTTTCGTCATCATCGAAGCGCTGCCTGTCACCGCCGCCGAAATCGCCTAGCCGCTGCAGGTTGCCGCCGCGGCCAACGCAATTGACCCGGCTGGCGCAAGAGACTAACCCTGCCGCACGATCAATCTGGGGAAACCTATGAGCCAGCCCGCCGACAAATCTGCCCACAAGTCCGCGACCAGTGAATGGCTTGAGACCATCATTGTCGTGGTCGAGGCGCTGCTGATCGCCATCGTGCTGCGCTCCTTCCTCTACCAGCCCTTTTCCATCCCCACCGCCTCGATGCAGCAGACGCTGATGATTGGTGACTACTTCGTCGCCAACAAGTTCGTCTGGGGCTATGGCAAGCATTCCTTCTCGCTGGGCCGCTATGGCAATTTCACCGCGCTCGATTTCGAGCTGCCCATTGCCAACCGCATCCTCGGCCGCGACCCCAACCGCGGCGACATTGCCGTCTTCCGCCCCGTGCCGCAGGATGTCGAATACATCAAGCGCATTGTCGGCCTGCCGGGTGACCGCATCCAGATGAAGGAAGGCCGGCTCTACATCAATGACGTCATGGTCGAGCGCGAAGCTATCGGCACCGCCACCGATACCGACAGCTCGGCCCAGTCGGTGGAAGTCACCGTCTATCGCGAGACCTTCCCCGAAGGCACCACGCACACCATCCAGGAAATCGCCGACAATGGCCCGCTCGACAATACCCAGGTCTATGTCGTTCCCGCCGGTCACTACTTCATGATGGGCGACAACCGCGATCGCTCGGCCGACAGCCGCGTTCTCAGCCAGGTCGGCTACGTGCCGGCCATCAACCTGATCGCCAAGGCCGAGGCCCGCTTCTTCTCCATCACCGACAATATTCCGCCATGGCAGATCTGGCAGTGGCCCGCCAATGTCCGCTGGGATCGCATGTTCCAGTCCGTCGACCGATGAGCCGTGGCGCGCGCGATCATGAAAAACTGCAGTTCCGTCTGGGCTATCGCTTTGCCGATCCGGGCCTGCTCGATCGCGCGCTGACCCATTCCAGCGCCGTCTCGCCTGCCAGACGCATCGAGCAGTCCTATCAGCGCCTCGAATTCCTCGGCGATCGCGTGCTCGGTCTGGTCGTCGCCGACATGCTCTATCGCCGCTATCCCAAGGCCAATGAGGGCGAGCTCAGCCGCACGCTCAATACGCTCGTGCGCAAGGAAACCTGCGCCGTCATTGCTCGCACGCTCAATCTGGGCGCCGAGATGATCCTGGGCGAGAGCGAGGCCCGCACCGGCGGCGCCGAGAAGGAAGCCATTCTCGGCGACGTCACCGAAGCCGTCATCGGCGCCATCTATTGCGACGGCGGCATGGGCAAGGCCTATGAGTTCGTCGAAGCCATGTTTGCCGAATTTCTCGCCGACGGCCAGGCCAACAAGCCAGATGCCAAGACCGCTCTGCAGGAATGGGCCCAGGCCCGCGGTCTTGAGCCCCCCACCTATATCCAGGTCGCCCGCACCGGTCCCGACCATGCCCCCGAATTCACCATCGCCATTGCCCTGGGCGAGTTCGAACAGTTGAGCGCCATCGGTCCTTCCAAGAAGATCGCCGAACACAAGGCGGCCGAACTGTTCCTGCTCACCCATAAGGTGTGGAAGGAAAGCAAATGAACACACCCGAACAACTCTCCGATACCTCCTGCGGCTTCATCGCGCTGGTCGGCGCCCCCAATGCCGGCAAGTCGACTTTGCTCAATTCCCTGGTCGGCACCAAGGTGTCCATCGTCACTCACAAGGCGCAGACCACCCGCAGCCAGGTGCGCGGCGTCGTCACCCAGGATCAGGCGCAGCTGATCTTCATCGATACGCCCGGCATCTTTGCCCCCAAGCGCCGGCTCGACCGCGCCATGGTGCAGAGCGCCTGGGGCGGGGCAGGGGATGCCGATATCGTCGGCTTCATCATCGATGCCGAGCGCGGTATCACGCCTGATCTGGAATCGATGATCGAGGGCCTGGGCAATATCAACCACCCCAAGATCCTGATCCTCAACAAGATCGACACCATCAAGAACGAGGCGCTGCTCGAGCTCAGCCAGACCCTCAACGCCAAGCTGCGCTTCGAGGCCACTTTCATGATCTCGGCTCTCAAGGGCTATGGCGTGTCCGATCTGATGGCCTGGTGCATCAAGCACATTCCGCCCGGCCCCTGGCACTTCCCCGAGGATCATCTCACCGATCTGACCATGGCCATCACCGCGGCCGAAATCACCCGCGAAAAGCTCTTCCTGCGCGTGCATGACGAGATCCCCTATAACTGCACGGTCGAGACCGAGAGCTTCAAGATCCAGCCCAATGGCTCCTACAAGATCGACCAGGTGGTCTATGTCACGCGCGACAGCCACAAAAAGATCGTGCTCGGCGCCGGCGGCCAGACCATCAAGGCCATCGGCCAGGAAGCCCGCAAGGAGCTGATGGAAATGTACGAGGTGCCGATCCACCTCTTCTTGTTCGTCAAGGTCCGCGAAAAGTGGGGCGACGACCCCGAGCGCTATCGCGAAATGGGTCTCGAATATCCCCATGGCAAGGACTAGCGTCACCCTCGCCCCTTTGGGGAACTGACGAGATGGAGTGGACAGGCGAAGCCCTGCTCATCGGCGTTCGCCGCCATGGCGAGAGCAGTGTCATTGCCGAGGCCATGGTGGCCGGGCGCGGCCGTTGCCTGGGCCTGGTGCGCGGCGGCCGCTCGACGCGCCTGGCCCCGGTCCTGCAGCCCGGCAATACCATCCAGCTGACCTGGCGCGCCCGGCTGGAGGACCAGCTCGGCCAGTTTATCGTCGAGCTGCTGACCGCCCGCGCCGCCGAACTGGTCAATGACCGCACCCGGCTCTATCTGAGCCAACTGGTCTGCGAACATCTGCGCCTGCTGCCCGAGCGCGACCCGCATGATCGCCTGCTCGGCATGGCCCTGCGCCTCATCGACAGCCCGCCCGACGGCGTCGCTCTCGTCCAGTTCGAACTCGCCGTGCTCGACGATCTCGGCTTTGGCCTCGACCTCAGCCAATGCGCCGTCACCGGCACCACGGAAGACCTGACCCACGTCTCGCCCAAATCGGGCAGGGCGGTCTCCCGGGCCGCCGCTGCGCCCTATCTTGATCGCCTGCTGCCACTGCCCAGCTTCCTGACCACCCGCGGCAATGCCAGTCCGCATGACATCGCCGACGCGCTGAGCCTCTCCAGCCATTTCCTGCAAAGCCGCGTCTTCAGTCCCCGCGACCTGGCGCTTTCGGCCACCCGTGACGCTCTGGTAACGGCCCTGACGCAGGAGCAATGATCCGCGGGGCTCCTTATCGCGATCGGCTGATGGCCCGCGCGTCGGGCTCTGCTTCTTGCTCCGCTTATCCCCGTCCGTTCTGACTATGGCATAATGCCCCCATCACCCCACGCGACGGCCTGCAGGCGAACAGTGGTGGGGTGGGCCGGGTGGCGGTTTTGCCTCTTCCACAGGTTCCACGTTCGGTAGCGACAGGGCGAGCGACCCCTAGGACCGGACAGTTCCAAAAACCGGCACCCCGAGGCGGCTTCCGTCTCATTTTTTAAATTTACCAGAGGCGAAAGAGGCCTCGGGGTCCGTCCACCTATGACAACCGCAGTCAGGCGGCGCTTCAGCATGCCGAAATTCGTGTAGAACCTGCCGTTTTCCGCCACGGATTCCCGGAATCTACCGCAGCCCGGCTATACTGATTTCCTGATTCGTTCTCCTGGAATGCATGCCAATGGCCGACACCGATACCCTGCCACCTGCCGATGACCAGCGCGTCGTCGACCTCAAGCAGGCGCTTGAGGAGCGGTACCTTTCCTACGCCCTCTCCACCATCACCCAGCGTGCGCTGCCTGACGTCCGCGACGGCCTCAAGCCGGTGCATCGCCGCATCATCCATGCCATGCGCCTGCTCAAGCTCGATCCCGGCCAGGGCTACAAGAAGTCCGCCCGTATCGTCGGTGACGTGATCGGTAAGTTCCACCCCCATGGCGACCAGTCGATCTATGACGCCCTGGTCCGCCTGGCGCAGGATTTCGCCCTGCGCTATCCCCTGGTCGACGGCCAGGGCAATTTCGGCAATATCGACGGCGATAACGCCGCCGCCATGCGCTATACCGAAAGCCGCATGACCGACGTGGCCATGCGCCTGCTCGAAGGCATCACTGAAGACGCCATCGACTTCAAGGCCACCTATGACGGCGAGGACGAAGAGCCCGTCGTCCTGCCCTCCAACTTCCCAAATCTCCTGGCCAATGGCTCAACCGGCATTGCCGTGGGCATGGCCACCTCCATCCCGCCGCACAATGTCTATGAGCTCTGCGAAGCCGCGCTGCACCTGATCAACGTCAATCCGGACGCCACCGCGCTCGAGCTCACCCAGTTCGTCAAAGGCCCCGATTTCCCCACCGGCGGCATCATGGTGGAGAGTGCCTCCTCCATCGCCCATTCCTATGCCACCGGCCGCGGCTCGTTCCGCTTGCGCGCCAAATGGGAAATTGAGGAAACCGGCCGCGGCGTCTATCTGATCGTCGTCACCGAAATTCCCTATGGCATCCAGAAGTCGCGCCTGGTCGAAAAGATCGCCGAACTGCTGCTGGCCAAGAAACTGCCTTTGCTCAAGGATGTGCGCGACGAGAGCTCGGACGATATCCGCCTCGTGCTCGAGCCGCGCGCCCGCACGGTCGACCCCGTCATCCTGATGGAACAGCTGTTCAAGACCAGTGATCTGGAAACCCGCTTCCCGCTCAACCTCAACGTGCTCGATCGCGGCGCCGTGCCCAAGGTCATGGGCCTGCCACAGGCGCTGCGCGCCTGGCTCGAGCACCGCAAGGAAGTCCTGGTCCGCCGCTCCAACTACCGCCTCGGCCAGATCGCCCACCGCCTCGAAGTGCTGGGCGGCTACATCATTGCCTATCTCAACCTCGACGAGGTGATCCGCATCATCCGCGAGGAGGATGACGCCAAGGTCAGCCTGATGGCGACCTTCGAGCTCTCCGACGTGCAGGCCGAAGCCATTCTCAACATGCGCCTGCGCTCCCTGCGCAAGCTCGAGGAAATCGAGCTGCGCAAGGAACACGACAACCTGACCAAGGAGCAGGGCCAGCTCGAAGGTCTGCTCGCCTCTGACAAGCGGCAATGGGCCTCCATCAGCAAGGAAATCGAGGCACTCAAGAAGGCCTATCCGCTGCTCGAGGCCGATGGCATCACGCCCCACAAGCTGGGCGCCCGCCGCACCATTCTCATGGACGCGCCCAATGCCGACCTCTCCGAGGTCACCGAAGCCTTTATCGAGCGCGAGCCGATCACCGTCATCCTCTCCGAAAAGGGCTGGATCCGCGCGCCCAAGGGGCACTCGGACGACATCGACGACAAGGCCTTCAAGGCCGGTGACCGGCTCAAGCTGGCCATCAAGTGCGAGACCACCGACAAGCTGCTCATGCTCACCACCGGCGGCAAGGTCTATACGCTGGGCGGCGACAAGCTGCCCGGCGGCCGCGGCCAGGGCGAGCCGGTGCGCATCATCGTCGACATGGAGGAAGATCAGGATATCGTCGATATCTTTGTCTACAAGCCGGGCCAGAAGCGCGTCATTGCCTCGGCCGGTGGCTATGGCTTCATCGTCAGCGAAGACGAGATGATCGCCAATACCCGCAAGGGCAAGCAGGTGCTCAACGTCACCACGCCTGACGAGGCCGCCCTGATCGTGCCGATCAATGGTGACCGCGTCGCCGTCATCGGCCAGAACCGCAAGCTGCTGGTCTTCCCGCTCAGCCAGCTGGCTGAAATGGGCCGCGGCAAAGGTGTGCGGTTGCAGAAATACAAGGATGGCGGCATTTCCGACCTCAAGACCTTCTACGCCGCCGATGGCCTGACCTGGATGGATTCATCGGGTCGCACCTATACCAAGCCGATGGAAGAACTTACCGACTGGCTGGGCGACCGCGCCACGGCCGGCCGCCAGCCCCCCAACGGCTTCCCTCGCAACAACAGGTTTGTCGGATGATCCGCCACTGCGTCTTCGTCAAGTTCCGCGCCGACGTCACCCCCGCCGAGAAGGCCGACATCTATGCCGGCCTCAATGCGCTGGTAGGCCAGATTCCCGGCCTGCTGCGGGCCGATTTCGGCCCGAACATCTCGCCCGAGGGCGTATCCCAGGGCTTTGATGATGGCTTCATCATGGATCTGGCCGATGCCGCCGCCCGTGATCGTTACCTGGTCGACCCCGCCCACAAGGCCGCCGGGTCGCGCCTCGTCGCCGCCCTGCAAGGCGGCCGCGACGGCATCATGGTGTTCGATCTGCAGGTCGACTAAATCGGCCACGCCTGTGAGGTCACTGCACCGAAAAGGTGAACACCACCGGCAGGTGGTCGCTGGCGGTCCGGCCGCCGGCATGCAGTTCATGCACCACCACGCCGCCCCGCACCATCACATGGTCGAGCGGCAGGAACGGGATCGCATCGCGCCAGGCACCGAAATAGTAAAGGCGCATCGGAAAGGTCACCAGGTTGACCGTCTCGCGCACCAGTCCATTGGCCGCCACGAAATTGCGCAGCGCATAGGACCAGGCCGTTGAGTTGAAGTCGCCCGCCACGATCAGCGGCCCCTCGATGCCGGCAAGCACTTCCGATAGGCCCGCCAGCTGATCGCGCTGCCGTTCCACCGGCAGGGGCCAGTCCATATGCGTGGTCAGCAGCGAAAACGACTTGTCCCCGGGCGTGCTGAACTGTGCCAGAATATGCCCCGTCCGGTTGGTCACATAGGCATTGTTGGGGCAGGCCCCATCCTGCGCCTGGTCGAACGGCAGGCGGGAATACAGCCCCAGATTGGCGCGCTTGCCGCCCAGGCAGCGCGCGAAGAACGGGTAGCTGGCCAGCAGCAGCGGATGCAGGTCCGTCGCCTGCTCGCCGAAATATTCCTGCAGCACGATGATGTCGGGGTCCTCGGCGGTGATCGCCGCGGTGACCTGTGCCATGTCGTAGTTGAGGCCGAACAGGTTATGCGTCATCACCGTCACGGTGTCCGACGTCGGTGCCGGCGGTCTGGGCTGCATGCCGGCGATGAATTCCGGAACCATGACATTGGCCGAAGCCGCCAACCCCATGAAAGCATAGATGACGGCAATCTCGCGGACCTTGCCGCGCAGCGCCAGCGCGACGATCACCAGCCCCAGCACGGTCGCCGGGAACAGCAGGATCTGGGCGTGGTTGAGCAGGTCGAAGACCGGTACGGCAAAGCCGAACAGCGCGGCCAGGGCCAGGGACGCAGCCAGCAGGGCCCCAGATACGAGGCAAAACCGGATCGTCAGCAGCAACAGGGGCATGGGCAATCCCGTGAGAATGGTGGAACCGCTCTCGGGGAGAGGTGTGGCTCAAAGATGGCGGGTTCAGTCCAGCAGGCACCAGCCGAGCGGCCCGCGCTGCACCTGCAGCGGTGCAAACTGCACCTTGTAGGCCATCTTGGGCGAATCCTTCACCCAATAGCCAAGATAGACATAGTCGAGCGCCGCCGAGCGGACCTGGGCAATATGGTCCAGAATCAGAAAGGTGCCGAGGCTGCGCTGCGCCAGGTCGGGATCGTAGAAGGAATAGACCATGGAAAGCCCGTCCGGCATCACATCGGTCAGCGCCACGGCCACCAGTCTCTGCTCGGGGTCGTCGCGCAGTCGGTATTCGATCAGCACCGATTGCACCGGGGTGTCTTCCACCATGTACTCGTAGTCGACAAAGCTCATCTGCGTCATGCCGCCGCCGGCATGGCGCGATTCCAGGTAGCGCTTGAACAACTCGTATTGTTCGCCGGTCGCCACGGTGGGGCGCACCTCGATACTGACGTCTTCATTGGTCCGCAGCACGCGGCGATAGCGTTTCGAAGGCTCAAAGGCATCCGCCACGATCCGCACCGACTGGCAGGCATTGCAGCCTTCGCAGGCCGGCCGATAGATCAGGTTCTGGCTGCGCCGGAAGCCGTTCTCGCTGAGCAGGTGATGCAGGTGCGCCGCCCGCCTTCCGGTCAGGTGCGTGAACAGCTTGCGCTCCTGCTTGCCCGGCAGATAGGGGCAGGGCATGGCCGCGGTAAGGAACAGCTGGGTGGTGTCGGGCGTCTGGTCGGTCATCCGAGACCCTTGAGTGCAATCAGGAGATTGTACGCCCCCCGATCACCCGCGGCAACGGTTCAATATGCCTCGTTGGTGCGCGCCGAATGATTGCGCCAGTGCCGCTCCATTGGCGACCGCCGTAGCATCAGTGTGCCGGTGATCAGGTCATGCAGCATCTGCCGGCGCGGGGTGAACAGGGCAAACAGCAGCGAGACCGGCCAGGAAATCCAGGTGGTGATCCAGAACACGCCGGCATGGATGATGGCCATCCAGCCGTCCAGCGGCTGGCCGCGCGTCGGCGTCAGCACGATATCCATGGCCTGCATGCCCCAGGTCGCCCGCTTGGGAGAGCCCAGCGTAATGCCATAGTAGAGCACGATGGTCGCTGGCACGACCAGGGTCAGGGCCAGCCAGGCCAAGCCGAAGGTCAGGAAGCCGGCAATCAGTCCCACCAGCGAAAAGGCCAGGATCATGGCTCCCATCACCAGCAGGTCGATGCAGAATGCGGCAACGCGCCTTGTCAGCAGGCCCTCGAACAGTTCGGGAGCGCTTTGCGGGTCAGGCAGGGCAGGGCGGAGCGTATCGGTCTGGTGCATGATCAAAACATTGTCATGGCAGAGGGCCAGCGCAAGAGGCTGCATGTAAAATCCTGCCCACCCCGGCAAGCCTGCTGTCCACGGAGCCTACTGACCAAGCTCCCGCGCCACTTCGAGCGCAAAATAGCTCAGCACGCCATTGGCGCCCGCCCGCTTGAAGGCATGCAGGCTTTCCAGAATCGAGCCCTTGCGGTCGATCGCCCCCGCGGCAGCGGCCAGCTCGATCATCGCGTATTCCCCGCTCACCTGATAGGCGTAGATGGGAATGTTGAAGCTGTCCTTGGCCCGGCGTACGATATCGAGATAGGGCATGCCGGGCTTGACCATGATGCTGTCCGCGCCCTCGGCAATGTCCTGCTCGATCTCGCGCAGGGCTTCATCGGAATTGGCATAGTCCATCTGATAGGTGCGCTTGTCGCCCTTGAGTCGGCTGCCCGAGCCGACGGCCTCGCGGAACGGTCCATAGAAGAACGACGCATATTTGGCCGCATAGGCCATGATCTGGGTCTGCTCGAAGCCATTGTCGTCCAGCGCTGCACGGATGGCGCCGACCCTTCCGTCCATCATGTCCGATGGCGCAATGATATCGGCGCCGGCCCTGGACTGCACCAAAGCCGATTTGATCATCACCCTCACCGTCTCGTCATTGAGGATTTCCCCGTCCCGCACCAGCCCGTCCTGGCCGTCGCTGGAATACTCATCCAGCGCCACATCGGCGATCAGCCCGATCTCGGGCACCGCGCTTTTGATGGCGCTGAGCGCCCGGCACATCAGATTGTCCGGATTGTGGGCCTCGGCGCCGTTTTCGCTGCGCAGGTGGTCGGGCGTATTGGGAAACAGCGCCAGCGCCGGAATGCCGGCGTCCCGCGCTGCCCGGGCCGCCTCGACGCACAGGTCGACGCTCAGCCGCTGCACGCCCGGCATGGTGCGGATGGCGGTCTTCTCGTTATGCCCCTCGATGACAAAGAGCGGCCAGATCAGGTCGGACGGTGTCAATGTAGTTTCACGCACCATGGCCCGGCTCCAGGCCGTTCGGCGCGTGCGGCGCAGCCGCTGCCCGCCGAGAAAGTCCATATCGTGCTTCTGCCACTGCTCGGCCATCATCGTCTCCTGTATTGCAGGGGGTTTATCAGGGGCCAGGGGCCACTCCAAGCACCGGCTTGTCGCAACCCCTCCGGAGGGATAGAAAACCATGATGGATTTCAACGCTTCCCCAATCGGCATCTATATCCGCATCGTCGCCATCATCAGCCTGATGCTGGGGCTCAACGATGCCGCCCGTCTGCTCGGCGTCAATCTCGGCGCCGTCAGCCCCATCACGGCGATGGGCATGACCGGCTTTGTCTATCTGGCCATCTTTGCCCTGGCGCGTCTGTTCGCGGCAGTCGGTTTGTGGATTAAGGCCAGTTGGGGCGCCGTGCTGCTGGTTGGGGCCACCGGCGTCGAGCTGGCGCTTTATCTGGCGGGCAGCAGCGACGTCGACATGAGCGCCATCGGCTTTGCCGTGCGGCTGGTATTGCTGGCCTCCATCGTCATTATTTTCGTCCTCAGCATCCGCAGTCGCCGCGCCGGCGCTGCCGACTGAAGCGCCTTCGGTGCAATTGCGCCGGAGCCGTTCACACCCTCGTAAGGTTACAGATTCCTCTACCGGTGTAACGAAGAATAAAGCCAAATTCTCATTGCATTCCAGTAAGATGCTCTTAATCACGCTGCTTAGGGCGATCTTAGAAAGGCCACGGTAGTTTAGGCTCATGAGATGCGAAAAATCGCGCAGACTGCAAACAGTGAGGCTACCATGGCATTCAAATCCAACGCAGCTGAGGCCCTGACCCCAGAAGGCTCCAAGAGCTTGAAGCCGCTCTATATGGAGGCTGTTTCCCGGGTCGAGCGCCTGCACCGCCGCCTGCTCGACCTGATCAAGGACGAGTTCGACCGCATGGGCTGGGACGACATCAACCCGGTCCAGGCGCTGCTGATGTTCAACATCGGCGATGCCGAACTGACGGCTGGCGAGCTGCGTTCGCGGGGCTACTATCTCGGCTCCAACGTGTCCTACAATCTCAAGAAACTGGTCGAAACCGGCTACATCTTCCAGGAACGCTCGCGTTCCGACCGCCGCTCGGTCCGCATCAAGCTGACCCCCAAGGGCGAAGAAGTGGCCGAAGTCATCGACGAGCTCTATGACCGCCACCTCAAGTCGATCGACAAGGTCGGCGGCCTCGGCGATGACGAATTCGACGGCCTCAACAAGGCCCTGGCCCGTCTCGAACGTTTCTGGGTCGATCAGATCCTGTACAAGCTCTAGGCTTTGCCACGGCACCTGTTGCCGGCCTGCCACATTGATTTGCAAACGCCGGTCCCATGGGCCGGCGTTCTCATTTCTGCCGCAAACTCAAGCAAATCGGGATAGGTGCTTCAACAACCATTTCCCGCGTCGCCAGTGCAATTGATTGCTGACCTGGTTCACATGCGTTTGACCGCGTTGTGACAGTTGGTGCGGAATGGTAAAAGTGCTTCTGCTTCGGCCATCAGACGGAATCGGGTGAATTAATGCGGCTCAATCGACGTTCTCTCCTTCGGTACACGGCCATGGCCGGGGCTAGCCTGGCCTTGCCAACCGCCCTGCGCGCGCAAGAGGGCGAGTCGATTTTCGACTTGTTCGGTCGTAATCGCGTACTGCGGGATGCCGACAAGGGCGGCAATACCATGGCCGCCGAGGCGCTGATCGCCACCAATGAGCCGATCTTGTCCTTCGACACGGTCTACAACTTGCAGATGGCCATCGCCCAATATGAGCCCTTCGTCGCCGCCGGCGGCTGGGAAGAAATTCCCCAGGAGGCTTACAGCCTGACGCTGGGCAATGCCACCAAGGCCGTGATCGCCCTCAAGCGTCGCCTGATCTCTTCGGGCGATATGGCCATGGTCGAAAACGTCAACGACGTGTTTGACGCGGCAACCGACGCCGGCGTGCGCAAATTCCAGGCCCGCCATGGTCTCAACATCACCGGCCAGGTGGATGAAGCGACCTGGTACGCCATGGCCATCCCGGCGCAGCAGCGCCTGCAGCAGCTTTACCTCAACTATACCCGCGTGCAGGCGCTCGCCCCCAAGCTCAACCCGCGCTACGTGGTGGTCAATATTCCGGCCGCGACCATCGAAGCGGTCAGCGACGGCATGGTCGAGCAGCGCCATACGGCCGTGGTCGGGCGTGTCGAGCGGGCCACCCCGATCATGGCGTCCAAGGTCAGCCAGATCAACTTCAACCCCTATTGGCATGTGCCCAAGTCGCTGGTTCGCCAGGACCTGACCAAGTACATGCAGGAAAACCCGAACTACCTGACCGAGCAGAACATTTTCATCTATGATGGCTCGGGCAACAAGATTGATCCGTCAACGATCAACTGGGCGAACATCACCGACCAGCAGGTGAATTACATGTATCGCCAGGAGCCGGGTGCGGCCAACTCAATGGGCCACTGCAAGATCAATTTCTTTAATCCCTACGACTGCTACCTGCACGATACGCCCAGCAAGGCGCTGTTCGGCGAAAACGCCCGTTTTCACTCGTCGGGATGTGTGCGTGTGGATGGCGTCAACCAGTTGGTCAACTGGCTGTTGCGCGACAATGGCGACTGGGACCAGACCAAGGTGGATACGACGTTCGAGTCGCTGCAGCGCCTCGATGTGGAGTGCAAAGCCCGGGTGCCACTGCTCACCACCTATATTACCGCCTGGGCCAATCGCCAGGGCACGGTTAGCTTCCGCGACGACGTCTACAAGTTTGATGAGCAGGGCAAGGTCAGCTTCGAGGAAGCGTAACCTCGGATCTCTGGAGCTATTTTGGCGCCCTCCCGACGGAGGGCGCTTTTCTGTTCGCGGTCCGCCGAATCTTGCTATCGTACGCTTATGGGGCAGGGCGAAGTCTTTTTTGAGTTCTCGCAGGTCGGCCGGCAGATGCGGGTCGCGGCCATCGATGTCGATACCGGCACCGAGGTCATCGTGATCACGCCGGTCTCCGCCACCAAGTTGCAGATGCAGCAGCTGGCCCTGGCCAAGCTGCTCAAACGGCTCGGCACGCCCCCGCCACCGGCTCGCCCTGCGGGAAAACTCGCTTGAGCGCGACGCAAAGGCTCTTTCGCTCACGCCCGATCTGCGGCATAGTTGCCTGGTTCGCGCGACTGGCGAGAAGAGATGGGGAACCATCGGGGAACGCGAACCTTGCAGAGCCGCTCGCCTGGGCACCCATCCGCACACCAGGGAGCCCGCATGCACCAATCTCAGTTTTCCCGGCCTTGGAATCGCACTTCGCCCCGTGATAAAGGCTGCGTCACGCCCGTATTTTTCGCCCGTTCCGAGGTATTCGTTCCATGAGCGCCGCCACCGCACTTCCGCTCTTTCCGGACTTTTTCACCAGTTCGGTCAGCCAGACCGACCCCGAACTGGCTGCCGCCATTCGCGACGAGCTGGCCCGCCAGCAGGGCGAAATCGAGCTGATCGCCTCGGAGAACATCGTTTCCCGGGCCGTGCTTGAAGCGCAGGGCTCGGTACTCACCAACAAATATGCCGAGGGCTATCCCGGCCGCCGCTATTATGGCGGCTGCCAGTATGTCGATGTCGCTGAAACCCTGGCCATCGAGCGCGCCAAGCAGCTGTTCGGCGTTGACTATGCCAATGTGCAGCCCAATTCCGGCTCGCAGGCCAATCAGGGCGTCTATCAGGCGCTGATCCAGCCTGGCGACACCATTCTGGGCATGTCGCTCGACGCCGGCGGTCACCTGACCCACGGCGCCAAGCCCAACCAGTCGGGCAAGTGGTTCAATGCCATCCAGTACGGCCTGCGCAAGCAGGATGGTCTGGTCGACATGGAACAGGTGCACAGCCTGGCCCTTGAGCACCAGCCCAAGATGATCATCGCCGGGTTCTCCGCCTATTCGCGCATTATGGACTGGGCAGCCTTCCGGGCCATTGCCGATGAAGTGGGGGCCATTCTGTTCGTCGACATGGCCCATGTGGCTGGTCTCGTCGCTGGTGGAGTCTATCCCAGCCCGTTCCCGCATGCCCATGTCGCCACCACCACCACCCACAAGACTCTGCGCGGACCGCGCGGCGGCCTCATCCTCACCAATGACGAAGCCATCGCCAAGAAGATCAACTCGGCCATTTTCCCCGGCATCCAGGGCGGTCCGCTGATGCATGTGATCGCGGCCAAGGCAGTTGCCTTCAAGGAAGCGCTGCAGCCCGAGTTCAAGGCCTATGCCCGTCAGGTTGTCGCCAATGCCAAGGTGCTGGCCGAAACTCTGGTCAAGGGCGGTGTCGATATCGTCAGCCAGGGCACGGACAATCACCTTATGCTGGTCGACCTCCGGCCCAAGGGTCTCACTGGCAAGGCAACCGAGCAGGCACTCGAACGCGCCCACATTACCTGCAACAAGAATGCAGTCCCCTTTGACCCGGAAAAGCCGGCCATCACCTCAGGCATTCGTCTTGGCACGCCTGCCGGTACGTCGCGCGGCTTCGGCGAGGCCGAGTTCAAGCTGATCGGCGAGCTGATCATCGAAGTGCTCGATGGCCTCAAGGAAAACGGCGACGACAATAACGGTGCGGTTGAAGCGCAGGTGCGCGCCAAGGTGAAGAGCCTCACCGACCGCTTCCCCATCTACGGTCAGTAAGGCAAACCCATGCGCTGTCCCTATTGCGGCAATGACGATACGCAGGTCAAGGACAGCCGGCCCACCGAGGATTCCGGGGCCATTCGCCGCCGCCGCGTCTGTAATGGCTGCGGCGGCCGCTTCACCACCTTCGAACGGGTACAATTGCGCGATCTGACCGTGGTCAAGAAGAGCGGCCGCAAGGTGCCCTTCGATCGTGAAAAGCTGGCGCGTTCGGTCTATACCGCCTTGCGCAAGCGGGCCGTGGAACCCGACCGCATCGAGCGCATGATTTCCGGCATCGTCCGGCAGCTCGAAAGCCTCGGTGATGTGGAAGTTACCTCCGACCAGATTGGCGAATATGTCATGGACGGCCTCAAGGGCCTCGACGACGTCGCCTTTGTCCGCTTTGCTTCGGTCTACAAGAATTTCTCGGCGGCCGATGACTTCCGCAATTTTCTGGCCGAACTGGCGGAAGGGCAGGGCACCCTGCGTGATGACGATTGACCCAGGCAACCGCCGAAGACCTGCGCTGGCTTGACGCCGCCGTGCGCTATGCGACGCCGTTCCTGGGTACGACCGCGGACAGTCCCTGCGCGGCGGCCCTTGTCGTCGAGCCGCGCAGCCAGATCCTGATTGCCCGCGCCGTCACCGCGCGCGGCGGACGCCCGCACCCCGAGGCGCTAGCGCTGGAGAGTGCCGGCTTTGAGGCGGCCGGGGCCACCCTCTATGTCACGCTGGAACCCTGCCACCATTGGGGCCGCACCCCGCCCTGCGTCGATGTCATCGTCCGCTCCGGTGTGATGCGGGTGGTGATCGGCGTTGCCGATCCGGATCCACGCATGGCCAGGGCCGGCATCCAGCGGCTTGAATCTGCGGGCATAGAAGTGGTTGTGGCCAATCACGCTCCCTCTGCCGCGCTGCATGCCGGCCATTTGCGCCAGCACATCAAGGCCCGCCCCTATGTGACGGCCATGCTCGTCGTTTCGCCGGAGGAGAGGATTGTCGGGGCCCCGACCGGCATGGCCCGTGACTGGATCGATCTGCAGCGCTCCCGTTCCAGCGCCGTGCTGATCGGTGCCGCCACGGCCCGCAGCCAGCAGGCCCAACTGACCGTGGCGCTGCCCGGACTGACGTCACGAACGCCCCTGCGTGTCGTGCTGGCTGGTGCCGAAGGCGTGGATCGCAGCATCAATCTGATTGGCAGGTTTTCCGGCCATCGCACGGCAATCATTGCCGAAAACGACGCCAGCGTCGATGCGCCCATCTCGGTGGAGGTGCTGCGCGTCAAGGGATCTCGCGGTCGCCCCGATCTGGCTGCCAGCCTGGGCGCCCTGGCCGGCAAGGGCATTCAGAACCTACTGGTCGAACCGGGCGCCCGCCTCACGGCGGCGCTGCTGTTCGCCGGCCTGATTGACTGCTTCGGCTTGATCAGGAGCAGTGCCGCCCCGAACACCGGTCCGGCAGCGGCCAGCAGCGGCAAGGTTGCCGACCTTATTCAGGCCGCCGGCCTGGTTGAGCGCGGCCGCCAGACCCACGGCACCGATACGCTCACCTATTTTCGCCGTCCTGAATAGAAGCTGCCCAGCCAATTCTATTGATGTTCCCGCCCGAGGCGACTATGGGGTGGGCCCTTCCCGCCCGGCGTCTGCAGCCCGGATCGAACAGAGTGACTTTCCATGGCTGATGCCCCCAAGCGCAATCCCCAAAGTGACAAGCCGGCCAACCAGCGGGGCGCTGCCCGCCTGGCGGCGGTGCAGGCGCTCTACCAGATGGATATCGGCCGCACCTCGCTTGAGGATACGCTGGCCCAGTTCGGCAGCTTTCACCTGGGCCGCGAGATTGAGGGCGAGCAATACCTCCCAGCCGATGCCGATTTCTTTCGCCAGATCGTTTCTGGCGTGACCAGGCATCAGCTCGAAATTGATCCCGCAGTCGACCGGGCTCTGGCCGACGGCTGGCCGGTAGAGCGCGTTGACGCGACACTCCGCGCCATTCTGCGGGCGGCCGCCTTTGAGCTGCTGCGCCGCCAGGATATTCCGCCGCGCGTCGTCATCACCGAATATGTCGACATCGCCAAGGCCTTTTACGAGGACGATGCGTCGGGCCTTGTCAATGGCACGCTGGACGCTATTGCCCGCGAGGCCGGCTCGGATCTCAAAGAGACGCGCTGAGCGTCTCGGCTAATCGGGCAACGGCACGTTTTCGTCCTGCCAGCTCTCTTCTGCCACATCATCACCGCCTGCGGCCGCCACGGCCTTGACGGCGGCATTGGCCGCGTTGCGCGCATGGCCCGGAATATGGGCCGATGCCGCGGCATGCGCGGCTGACCGTGCCGCCTCGCGGGCCGGTGGCGTGCCGGCATCGCGGGCAGCGGCATGGGCTGCAACTGCGGCTTTGCGAGCGTCGGCCATGGTTATCTTGCCCTTGGCCCAGCGGCGCGCTGCCGAAATCGCGGCCTTGACGCGTGAGTCGCCCGGTTTGGCGGCCTCGAAGAGCGGCAGGACGCGTTCGGCGCAGTCCGCTGCCCAACTGGCAATGGCTTTGTGCTGTTTTGTGTTGTGTTGCATCCTGGTCTCCAAAAGCAAAAAGCCCCGGTCTCCCGGGGCTTCGAAATTGTAGGGGCCTGCGACCTAGAAGGACTGCAGGATCTGGTCGATAAAGGTGCGATCTTCGCCGAAGGACGGCGTACGCCGCGTTTCGATGGTGACGGTCTTGCCGTCCTTGAGCGAATAGACGGCCTTGTCGACCACCTTGCCGTTCTTGTCGAAATAGATCGCCAGCACGGTACGCGAATCGATCATCGTCAGACCGAACGCGGTCTGGCGCACCTTGGTCTCGACATAGTACCAGGCCGTCTGGTCGCCGAACGTGTTGGTGGACTGCGGCGAGCCCAGCACCAACGTCACCAGCTGCTGGCTCTGGCCGTTGCGAATCTGCGCCTGGGCGCTGTCGGAAATCTCGTAGCCCTGTGTCCGCGCATTGATCAGCGATGTGCTGCTGCTGCAGGCTCCCAGGGCGACCGCGAGAACGACAGCAGCGGCGAGGGGCGCGAGTGAACCGTGAACGGTACGCAGTGGCATGAATTTGACTTTCCCGATGGCTCTCGACTATAGGCACGACTGCAAGGCGGCAATGCTTCAACCGCCGGAATGTGTAGCTGCCAACCTGCATGTCTGGCAAGCTGGCAATGGTCCCAAAGGCCGTTGTGCCCTTGTGTTAGGCCGATCACGAAGCTGAGCGCAACCCCATGATAATGAACCTGTTCCGCAAGAATACAGCAACCGAACCGGTTTACGCCGTCTATAGCGCCATTGTGGCGCAATCCCGGCAACCCCATTTCTACGCCGATTGGCACGTGCCCGACACGGTGACCGGCCGGTTTGACATGATCAGCCTGCACATGGCGCTGCTGTTCCGCCGGTTGCGCAGCGAGCCGGGGGCCGGCAAGGATTTCAGCCAGGCGGTCTTTGACCTGTTCTTCAAGGACATGGATCGCTCCCTGCGCGAGATGGGGGTGGGAGACCTCGGCGTCCCCAAGCGCATCCAGAAGATGGGCAATGTGTTTTTCGGTCTGCTGGCGGCCCTGTCTGAAGCCATGGACCGCAATGATCTGGCCGCACTTCAGGCGGTTTTGGCGCGCAACGTCTTTGCCGACAGCCAGGAGGCCGAGGTCAGTGCCATGGCTGAATATCTGCTGCGCCAGGACGCGGCCATCGCCCGTCAATCCGCCGACGCCATTACGGATGGCACCATCGAGTTTGTGAGCCCACTATGAGCCAGCCCGACACCCCTATCATCGATGCGATCGTGCGCATCGACCGTCTGCCGTCCGCCGGCCGCTCGGTCGATGTGGCGCCGGACGCGGCCGCCCGCGCCGAACTGGCCAAAATCCTCAATGTGCAGGCGGTCGAAGCCATGCAGGCTTCGCTGACCGTCACGCCTTTGCGCGGCGGCATCCGTGCGCTCGGCCATCTGACGGCCCGCATCGTGCAGGCCTCCGTGGTGTCCTTTGAACCGGTGGTGCAGGATATCGACGAGGCGGTCGACCGTGTCTTTCTGCCGGCTAGCACCGAGAACGTGCCCACGCCGGGCTCGGAAATCTTTGTCGATCTCGAGGACGACGATTTTCCCGACCATATCGACGGCCCGGAGGTCGATCTCAGTGCGCTGCTGATTGAAACCATCGCCCTGGCCATTGATCCCTATCCCCGTCGGCCTGGCGAAAGCCTTGAATCACTGGGTCTCAATGACGACGGCGAACCCTCGGGACCCTTCGCCGCCCTGACCAAACTCAAGAAGTCCACCGACATTGACCGGTAGCAACAGTGCCGGGGCTTGCACCGAGTCCGCGATGGGCTATGTTCGCATGCCGGCCGATCAGGCGGAAAACGGGCTGAAATGACCGATACAGTTACACTATCAGTGGATGCCATGGGCGGCGACAATGCCCCTCGTGCGGTCGTCCACGGCGCCCATCTGCTGTTCCAGCAGCACAACAATGCCCGCTTCCTTTTTCATGGACGCCAGGAACTGATCGCCCCGCTGCTCGAAGAATTTCCGGCACTCAAGTCGGTTTCGTCGGTGCGCCACTGCGAGACGGTGATCGCCATGGACGAAAAGCCCAGCCAGGCCCTGCGCAAGGGGCGGGGTACGTCATCGATGTGGATGGCCATCCAGGCGGTCAAGGATGGCGAAGCGGGGGTCGCCGTTTCCGGCGGCAATACCGGGGCGCTGATGGCCATGGCCACCTTCTGTCTGCGCCCCATGGAGGGTATCTCCCGCCCGGGCATCGCCGCCATCTGGCCCACCCTGCGCAGCGACATCGTGGTGCTCGACATGGGCGCCACCATCGGCGCCGATGCCAGGCAATTGGTCGACTATGCCATTCTCGGCTCGGCGCTGGCCCGGTGCCTCTTCAATCATGCCTCGCCCACCGTTGGCCTGCTCAATGTCGGCACCGAGGAAGTCAAAGGTCTGGAATCCATCAAGGAAGCCGGACGCATGCTGACCGAGGCAAGTGGCGCTGGCTTCACCTACCATGGCTTTGTCGAAGGCGATGACATTGGCAAGGGCACGGTGGACGTTGTCGTCACCGAGGGCTTTGTCGGCAATATCGCGCTCAAGACCGCTGAAGGCACGGCCCGTCAGGTCGGCTCCTATCTGCGCACGGCGCTCAAGTCCAATCTGATGAGCCGCATCGGCGCGCTATTTGCCACTTCGGCGCTCAATGCGCTGCGCCGCCGCATGGACCCGCGCACCGTCAATGGTGGCGTGTTCATGGGCCTCAACGGCATCGTCATCAAATCGCATGGTGGTACTGATGAAGTCGGTTACAAGAGCGCGCTGTCGCTGGGTTACGAAATGGCCCGCAGCAATCTGATCGAAAAGATCAACGACACCATGAAACAGTTTCCCATCAAGGCGGCACCTGTCGCCATTGACTCAGAATCCGAGGCTTAACGGCGTGACCAAGACGCGTTCCATTATCCGTGGTGTCGGTGGCTATCTGCCTGAAAAGATACTCACCAATGCTGAACTGGCCACCATGGTCGACACTTCCGATGAGTGGATCCAGCAACGGGTCGGCATCAAGGAGCGCCATATTGCCGCCGAAGGGCAGTTCACCTCCGACCTGGCTGTCGAGGCCGCCAAACGGGCCATGGCCGATGCCGGCGTCACCCCCGACGACATTGACCTGATCATCGTCGCCACCACCACGCCCGACTACACCTTCCCCGCTGCTGCCACTCTGGTGCAGATGAAGCTCGGCATGCATCACGGCATGGCCTTTGACATCCAGGCGGTCTGCTCGGGCTTCGTCTATGGCATGGCCACGGCCGACAGCTATATCAAGAACGGCCTGGCCACCCGCGCTTTGGTGATCGGCGCCGAAACCTTCTCGCGGCTGCTCGACTGGACCGACCGGACCACCTGCGTGCTGTTTGGCGACGGCGCCGGCGCCGTCGTGCTGGAAAAGCTGGAACTGGCTGACGATGCGCCCGAACAGGGCATCCTGGCCTCCGCGCTGCGCTCGGATGGTCACCACTGGCAAAAGCTCTATGTCGATGGCGGACCATCGACGACGGGCACCACCGGCCATGTGCACATGCAGGGGCCCGAAGTGTTCCGCCACGCCGTGGGCAAGATCACCGACGTGGTCTATGCCACGCTTGAAAAGACAGGCTACACCGTGGCCGACCTCGACTGGTTCGTACCGCACCAGGCCAACAAGCGCATTATCGAAGGGGCAGGGGCCAAGCTCGGCCTGCCGCCGGAAAAGGTCATCATGACCGTCAGCGAGCACGCCAATACCTCAGCCGCCTCGGTGCCCCTGGCACTGAGCGTGGCCGTGGCCGACGGCCGGATCAAGAAGGGCGATCTCGTCATGCTTGAGGCCATGGGCGGCGGCTTCACTTGGGGCGCCTCCCTGATCCGCTGGTAGGCCTGGTCGCAGCGCGATTGACCTTAGGTGTTTCAAGGCGTTAGTGTCGTTTTCTGGTGGAGGATACGGCGCCGCAATGGGCTGCATGAGGGGTTTGTGCAGTCTACGGTGCTGACCGGAAAGACGGGTTTCTGCCGATTGGCGCGATCTCAACCAGGGTTGCGTTTCCGGCACGCTTGCGCGGCGGCGTCATCGACGTTGCCGTCATGGGGAACGCGGCTCTGCGGACAACACGGGGTTTCGAATGACGCAAAAGACGGTAACGCGGGCAGATCTTGCCGAAGCGGTCTATGGCACGGTCGGGCTGTCCAGAACTGAATCGGCCGAACTGGTCGAGCGGGTTCTCGAACTGATCGGGGACGCCTTGATCACCGGCGCCAATGTCAAGCTGTCATCCTTTGGCTCCTTCCAGGTCCGCTCCAAGAACGAGCGCATCGGCCGCAATCCCAAGACCGGCGAAGAGGTGCCCATCCTGCCGCGACAGGTTCTTGTGTTCAAACCGTCCAACGTGTTGAAGTCCAAGATCAACAAATCTATGGTTGCCTCTGGGAAATAAGCTATCCAGCGAGTCTCAGCCTTCGTGGACAAGTCGCCAGACGCCTTCCGGACCATATCTGAAGCTGCCGAGGAACTGGACCTGCCCCAGCACGTCCTGCGTTTCTGGGAGACCCGCTTTGCCACCATCAAGCCGCTCAAGCGCGGCGGCGGCCGGCGTTATTACCGGCCCGACGATGTCCTGCTGCTGCGCGGCATCCGCCACCTGCTCTATGATCAGGGCTTTACCATCAAAGGCGTGCAGCGCATCCTCAAGGATCAGGGCAGCCGCTATGTCATTGCCGTGGGCGAGGGCAAGTCGATCGATGATATCCTGCCCATGATCGAAGAGGCCGAGGCCGCCGGCGATGCCGCCGAGCTCGAGGACACCCTGATGCTGGCAAGCCCCAACCTTGACCTCGACTCCCGCAACAAGCTCTCCGACGTCATGCGCGAACTGCTCGAGTGCAAGCGCATCCTCGAGCGCGCCCGCGAGACTTGAACGCGTCCCGCAGGGCAAATCGCTGCAGTGCAGCGATTTGAGCGCTCAAGGCCATGAGGGCTAAGCCCGCATGGCACGAACTCCCAGAACTTGGAACGTACGTTCCATATTGACAGCACCTCGGTCGCCGTGTTGCATCGCGCTCTATCTTGAGGAGACTTTCCATGACTGTTCGTTTCGGCCTGCTCGGCGCCGGTCGCATCGGCAAGGTGCATGCCAAGGCCGTGTCGTCCAATCCCCGGGCGACCCTGGTTGCCGTCGCCGACGCCTTCGACAAGGCCGCCAGCGACCTCGCCAGCCAGTATGGCTGCCAGGTGCGCAGCGTCGCCGAGATCCTCGCCGCCAGTGACATTGATGCCGTGGTGATCTGTACCCCGACCGACACCCATGCCGATCTGATCGAGCAGTTCGCCCGCGCCGGCAAGGCCATCTTCTGCGAAAAGCCCATTGATCTGGACGTCGAGCGCGTCAAGGCCTGCCTCAAGGTGGTCGATGCCGAAGCCGGCACACTGATGGTCGGTTTCAACCGCCGCTTTGATCCTCATTTCATGGCCGTGCGCGATGTCATCGACCGGGGCGAGATCGGGACCGTCGAAATGGTCACCATCGTCTCGCGCGATCCCGGCGCTCCGCCCGTGGACTACATCAAGCGCTCCGGTGGCATTTTCCGCGACATGACCATCCACGATTTCGACATGGCGCGGTTCCTGCTCGGCGAGGAGATCGACTCGGTCACCGCCCAGGCCTCGGTGCTGATCGATCCCGCCATCGGCACGGCCGGCGATTATGACAGCGCTTCGGTCATGCTCCAGACCGCCACCGGCAAGCACGCCACCATCTCCAATTCGCGCCGCGCCACCTATGGCTATGACCAGCGCATTGAAGTCCACGGGTCAAAGGGCGCCGTCTCGGCCGAGAACCAGCGCCCGGTCTCCATCGAGGTGGCCAATGCCAGCGGCTATACAAGACCGCCGCTGCATGACTTCTTCATGACCCGTTACCTCGACGCTTATGCCCACGAAATCAGCAGCTTCATCGACTTTGTGGAATCAAAATCTCCGGCAGCGCCAAGCGGTGTTGACGGCCTGATCGCCCTGGCTTTGGCCGAAGCAGCACTCAGGTCGGTCAAGGAAGGCCGCACCGTCAAGGTGAGCGAGATCACCGGCGCCCTGGCCGACAAGAGCGTGTTCCTGGGGCGGTAGGTATCAACATGCTCGGTGTCACCCCGGCGAAGGCCGGGGTCCAACCTGAGATGATCTCGCGCGCGCCGGGCGCGGAAGGCTCTCAGGATGGATTCCGGCCTGCGCCGGAATGACATCGTGTCTGGATCGTTCTGCCTATTTCAGCAGCCACTCATGCTCGGCCGCATTGTGGAACTTCCACACCCGCTTCGGGCCGGCCATCACGTTGAGATAATAGAGGTCATAGCCCGCCACGGTGGCCACGGGGTGATAGCCGCGCGGCACCAGCGTTACGTCGCCATCCTCGATCACCAGCGCTTCGTCCAGGCTCCGGTCATCGGTATAGACCCGCTGCATGGCAAAGCCCTGTGGCGGGTTCAACCGGTGATAATAGGTCTCTTCCAGCGCGCTCTCATGGGGCAGGTTGTCCTGGTCATGCTTGTGCGGCGGATAGGAGGACGTATTGCCCTGCGGGGTGATGACCTCCACCACCAGCAGCGCATTGGCCGCGCCGTCATCCTCGGGCATGATATTGTGCACATGGCGCACATTGGCGCCCTTGCCGCGGGTGATCTGTGGATACCGGTCGGGCGGAATGATCTGCGCTGTGTGGCTGCCGCCGCCGGGCGCGGCGCAGACCGCCAGTTCCAGCGCCGTTGTGGCCTCGGCCTCCCATTCGCTGCCCATCGGCACATAGACCGCCCAGGGCGCTCCCTCGAACGGGCTCATGCGCTCGCCGATCTCACCAAGGTCGATGCCGTCCACGGTAATGCGCGCCTTGCCGCTCACCAGCACCAGGCAGATCTCCTGGATGCCGGTTTCGCCATCGGCGCTTTCGCCCGTGCCCAGCCGGTGCAGGGCAAAACCGACATGGCGCCAGCCGGCCGAGGCCGGGGTGACGTTATGGACTTGGCCCGTCGTTCCCGTCGGGCGCACGCGCAGATTCTGTTGGCCGGCCATTGTCGGGCTCCTCCTTGGGAAAGGCGTAGAAGAAATTATAGAGCGAATAGATCAAAGCCGCGCCCACGAGGAAGGCCCAGAACTGATCCTGCGTCCACAGTAGTTCCCAGGCGAGCCAGATCGCCAGGAACACCGTGACCGCCACCCGGCGCCAGAGCGGCCGGAACCAGCTTACTTCATTTGCTTTCAAGCCAATCCGCCTTCACGTTGCACTGCATTGGACCCAGCCTTAGCACAGGCCGGGCCCAGGTTTCACCCCTTGGGAAAGCCCTGGGTCTCCACCGTATAGCCCGCGGCGGTCATGGCGCGCATCAGTTCCTTGTAGCCAACCTGCGCCATGCGCAGCGGTGGGTTGGACTTGGGGTCCTGCTCGGCTTCGACGACAAACCAGCCCTCATAGCCATAGTCGGCGAATTTCTGCACGATCGCCCCGAAATCCAGCGACCCATCGCCCGGCACGGTAAAGGCACCCAAAGCCACGGCGTCGAGGAAGGACTGCTTGCTGCGATCAAGCCTGTTGATCACGTCCATGCGCACGTCTTTGACATGCACGTGGTTGATCCTTGCATGGTGGTTGTCGATGGCGCGCAGTACATTGCCGCCGGCAAAGGCCAGGTGGCCGGCATCGAGCAGCAGCGGAATGCCAGCGCCGGAATGCTTCATGAAGGCATCGAGCTCAGCCTCGGTCTCGACCACGGCCGCCATATGGTGATGGTAGGAGAGGGGCATGCCCTGTTCGGCGCACCATTCGCCAAAGGCCGTGACCTTGCGGGCATAGGCCTTCATCTCGTCGTCGCTGAGCTTTGGCTTGCTGGCCAGCGGCTTGCTGCGATCGCCCTGCACCGAACGGCCGACCTCGCCATAGACGATGCAGGGCGCCTCCACGGCCTTGAACAGTTCGATCATCGGCGCAATGCGGTCCTGGTTGGCGGCCAGGTCTTCATCCACCAGCGTGCCGGAAAACCAGCCGCCGCACAGCGTTACATCGGCGGCTTTCAGGATGGGCAGCATCACCGCCGGATCATCGGGGAAGCGCCGGCCCTTTTCCATGCCGGTAAAGCCCGCCGAGCGCGACTGGCGCAGGCACTCTTCCAGCGACACGTCATCGCTGAGCTCCACCAGATCGTCGTTCCACCAGGCGATGGGCGATATGCCGAGTTTGGCTTTCATGCTTTTGCTCCTCCCGTACCACCCCCACCTAACCTCCCCCTGAAGGGGGAGGGACAGATGGAGGCTTCAACAAATCTTGCCACATCCGCCACGCGGTCCCTCCCCCTTCAGGGGGAGGCTAGGTGGGGCCGGCAGTGATAAATTACCCCGCCCGCTGCGCCTTGAGCGCCGCCACATAAGCTTCGCGCGCTGCCTGCACCTGCGGCCGGTCGCTGACCTCGGGCACCGCGACATCCCACCAGTGGCCGCCAGCATCGGTGGAAATCAGCGGGTCGGTGTCGATGACGATGACCGTGGTGCGGTCGCTGCCTTCGGTTTCCTGCAGGGCGGTCTCGAGCTCGGCCAGCGAGGCCACCTTGCGCGACACCGCGCCCATGGCGGCGGCATGGGCGGCAAAATCGATCCCAGGCAGAGTGACATGGCTGGTATCCTTCAACAGATTGTTGAAGTTGGCGCCGCCGGTGGCCATCTGCAGTCGGTTGATGCAACCATAGCCGGCATTGTCGAGCAGCACGATGGTGAGCTTGGCGCCCAGCATGATCGCGCTGACCATCTCGGAATTGGCCATCATGTAGCTGCCATCGCCTACCATCACGACGACATCGGCATCGGGCCGCGCCAGCTTGACGCCCAGCCCGCCCGCAATCTCGTAGCCCATGGTCGAAAAGCCATATTCCATATGGTAGCTGCCCGGACCCTGGGCCTTCCATAGCTTGTGCAGCTCGCCGGGCAGGCCGCCGGCAGCACAAACAACGATGGCATTTTCCCGCGCCCGCTGCACCGCGCCGATCACCTGGGCGTCCGAGGGCAGTTCGGCATTGCTCGAGGCGGTCGCCGCGTCGGCGGCGGTCAGCCAGTCGTCCTTGCCGGACTTGGCCCGGTCGGTCCAATCGGGGTCCGCCTGCCAGCCGGTCAGCGCCGCATTGAGCGCCTCGAGGCCCGTCCGCGCATCGGCCACCAGGGGCAGGGCGCTATGCTTGTGCGCGTCGAAGGGCTGCACGTTGAGTCCGACGATCTTGAGATTGTCGTTCTTGAACAGTGCCCAGGAGCCGGTGGTGAAATCCTGCAGCCGCGTGCCGATCGCCAGCACTACATCGGCCTCTTCGGCCAGGGCATTGGCTGCCGCCGTACCGGTAACCCCGACCGAACCCATATTGAGGTCATGGTCATGCGTCAGGCTGGATTTGCCGGCCTGGGTCTCCATCACCGGCACGCCATAGCGTTCGGCAAAGCTGCGCAGCGCCGCCGTCGCCTCCGAATAGAGCACGCCGCCACCGGCAATGATCACCGGCTTCTTGGCGCGAATCAGCGCCGCCGCAGCATGGGCGAATTCGTCGCCATCGGGCATGGGCCGGCGCACGCGCCAGATCGCCTCGGCAAAAAAGCTCTCGGGATAGTCATAGGCCTCGGCCTGCACATCCTGGCAGAGGCTGAGCGTCACCGGGCCGCATTCGGCGGGGTCGGTCAGCACCGCCATGGCGCGGCGCAGGGCGGGGATAATCTGCTCGGGCCGCGTGATGCGGTCGAAATAGCGGCTGACCGGCTTGAAACAGTCATTGGCGGTGGCGCTGCCATCGCCCCAGTCCTCCACCTGCTGCAGCACCGGGTCGGGCAGGCGGTTGGCGAAGACATCGCCGGGCAGCAGCAGCACGGGCAGGCGGTTGACATGGGCCAGGGCGGCGGCCGTGACCATGTTGAGCGCGCCCGGCCCGATCGAGCTGGTACAGGCCATGAAGCGGCGGCGGAAGCTGGCCTTGGCAAAGGCAATAGCGGCATGGGCCATGCCCTGCTCGTTCTGCGCCCGATAGGTGGGCAGCGTGTCCTTGACCCCGTGCAGGGCCTCGCCGATGCCGGCGACATTGCCGTGCCCGAAAATCGCGAAAACGCCACCAAAGATCGGCACGATCTCGCCGTCGATCTCGGTCTTCTGCATGGTCAGAAAGCGCGCCACGGCCTGGGCCATTGTCAGTCGGATCGTGTTCTGGCTCATCGGGCCTTTTCCTTGTCGTTGGCGCAGCAGCGCCTGCATCTCAATCTAGCATAGCGCGGCGATGCGGGAATTGCTTACGCTGCCTTGCTGTCGCCCAGCCGCTGCCACACCGTCACCAAGGCGCCAAAGCGGCCTGCCATATCGGCCACGGCGTTTTCATCGCTGATCCTGCCCGCCAGCCAGGCCTTTGCCGCCCCGGCGAAGATGGTGCGACCTACGGCAAATCCCCTGACCTGCTGCGAAGTCTGGGCCAGCGCAAAGCCGGTTTCCAGCGCTTCCTGCGTCGCGTCGAGGCCCAGCAGCACAATGCCGCGGCAATGCGGATCGTGCGTATCGATCACTGCATCGATGGCTGCCCAGGCTGCGGCACTCGCCTGAGGCTCGAGCTTCCACCAGTCGGGTTTGATGCCTGCAGCGTAAATCTCGGTCATGGCGCGGGGAATGCTATCGTCGCCCACCGGGCCATGCTTGCTGGCGATGATCTCCACCAGCAGGTCGCGGCCGATCTTGCGGGCAGCGTCATAGGCAGTGCGGAGCTTGTCAATCTGCTGCGCCTTGAGCTCATTGGCATCGTCGGGATGGTAGAAGCACAGCACCTTGATGCAGTGGTCGACCGGCCAGTCCACCAGCCGCGAGCCGAGGTCCTGGCTGAATTCAAACTGCAGCGGCCGGCTGCCGGGCAGCTCGATCGGCCTGCCGATCCAGAAATCGGGCAGGGCGGCGGAGGCGAACAGCGCGTCCCGACCATATTTGTCGTCGAGCAGCATGCCAAAGCCGGGCCGCCCATTGGCCACCTGCACGGCGGCCTTGACCGCCAGCGCCTTGAATGCGGGGATGCGCGCCAGCTTCTGCGGATCGCCCGCTGCCATATCCTCGATCTGGCTGCGGTGATCGATGGCGAGCGCCATCAGGCTCGGAATGGCACGCCGGCGATTGGTCGCCCAATGCAGGTGGTTGAGTTCAGCATCCTTGCGCAGCGCGCGCTCGGAACTGCCCTTGGCCAGAAAGTGGCTCAGCTCGGCCCAGCTCGGATATTCCGGCGAGCACATCAGCCGCGATACGGCAAAGGCGCCGCAGGCATTGGCCCAGGTGGCGCTCGTGGCATGTGGTTCGCCCGTCAGCCAGCCGCGCAGCCAGCCGCTCATAAAGGCATCGCCGGCGCCCAGCACATTATAGACCTCGATGGGAAAGCCCTTGCCGACAATGCCCGCTTCGAGGTCGTCGGGAATGGCGCCGTCATAGACAATGCAGCCCATGGGCCCGCGCTTCAGGACGATCGTGCCGGAGGACAGCGTGCGGATCGTCCTGAGCGCGGTGAGCAGGTCGGCCGCGCCCGAGGCGATAAGGATCTCCTCTTCGGTGCCGACGATCAGGTCGCAGTCGGGCAGCACCGACTGGTATTTCTGCGAGACCATGTCGGAGGCGACATAGCGCTCGAAACCGGCATCGTGGCCGGCCAGGCCCCATAGGTTGGGGCGGTAGTCGATGTCGAAGGCGACGCGGGCGCCACTGGCCTTGGCCAGAGCGATGGCCTTTTTCTGTGCGGCTTCGCTGTTTGGCCGAGAAAAGTGCGTGCCGGTGACCACAATGGCGCGCGCCGAGGCGATGAGGTACGGGTCGATATCGGCTTCCGACAGGGCCATGTCGGCGCACTCGGTGCGATAAAAGATCATCGGCGATACGCCTTCGGCTTCAACCGAGAGCAGCACCAGCGCCGTCAGGCGCTCGGGATCGGTGGCGATGCCGGCGGTCGCAACGCCTTCGCGGGCCAGCTGCTCGACGATGAAGCGGCCCATCTGCTCATTGCCGACCCGGGTGATCAGCGCTGACTTGAGCCCCAGCCGCGCCGTGCCAACCGCGATATTGGCGGGGCAACCGCCGACCGATTTGGCAAAGCTGCCGATATCTTCGAGCCGCGTGCCGATCTGCTGGCCATAGAGGTCGACCGAGGCCCGGCCAATGGTGATGACGTCGAGGCTCTTTGCGCCGGTACCGGCTTGCGCAGTGCTCACTCTTGTTCTCCCATTCCATCCGCGGCCTGCCGGTTTGAGCCGGACGGCTGTTGCCTGCGATGAAACATGGGTTCCGGCTTCGCGTCAATATGGAATGCCCATTCCATCAATGGAATTTGCTGCCGCAGCCAGTCATCATGCGTTCAGACTTGTGACCAAATGGCGGCTAGCCGCGTCGCCTATGCTCGGCAATGGAGACGGTCAGCGCCATGGCAAAGGCCATGCTGGCCGAGAGCGAGCGGAAGCCGGCATGGTCGGCCTCGACCACCTCGAACCATTCGCGCGAGCATTCCGCCAGCGGGGAAAACGCCGAATCGGTGAGCGATACCACCGGCACGCCGCGTGCGGCCAGCGAGCGCGCCTGGGCCGCGCTCTCGGACGCATAGGGCGCAAAACTGATGGCAAAGGCCGCGTCGTGCGGTGTCGCCATGGCGAGGATATCATCGTCAATGCCGGCCGAGGTGCCGACCAGATGGCACTTTACCTTCAGCTTGCCAAAGGCATAGGCCATATAGCTGGTGATCGGATAGGAGCGGCGCTTGGCGATGAGATAGATGGTGTCCGCCTTGGCCAGCAGGCTCACCGCCCGTTCCAGCGCATCGGGATCCACCGCCGCCGCGATGGCATCGAGCGATCGGTGGCCGGCGGCAACGAAGCCATTGAAAATAGTGGTGCTTTCGGCCAAAGCCGCGCCGTCCTGTTCCAGCGTCTTGAGGCGCTCTTCATAGGACGACGTGCGGCCGCGCAGCCGGGCGCGGAACAGCAACTGCAGCCCGGAAAAGCCGTCAAAGCCGAAATGCTGGGCAAAGCGTACCAGCGTCGAGGGCTGCACCTGCGCCGAAGTGGCAATGCTGGCCGCTGTGCCAAAGGCGATTTCGTCGGGATGGTCCAGCGCATAGGCGGCCACCTGGGTCAGCCGCTTGGGCAATTCCCCCTTGCGCTCGAGAATGACGGCGCGCAGCGTCTCGAAATCCTCGGGCGGCAGGTCTCTGGTGTCGGTCTGGGTCATGGTGGGCTCTCGTCTTGCGCCCAGCATAGTCCCCAAACCGCGCCCGGGATCAAGTTTTCTCGAATGCCCGTTCCAGCATCAGAACAATCGGGTCGCCGCGGACGGCGACCCGCGGTCGATCAGGCCATGCTGAGTTTCTGCCGGTTCTGCGTTTCGGCCCACAGGATGAAGCTCGACGCGCCCAGGATCAGCAGCGAACCGGGCCAGAACCAGATCGAGGGCATCTGGCTCAGCACGATCCAGCCCAGCAAGCCGCTCAGCGGCACCTTGAGGTCGCCAAAGGGCTGCAGATAGGTGGCGTCGGCCACTTTGTAGGCGAAGCTGAGCAGATATTGCGCGGCCGCCGTGAGGGCCCCGAGCAGCAGCAGCAGCCACAGCGCATTGCCCGAGGGAAGGGCGAATGGGAAGCCGGTGGCCAGGCCCGCCGGCACTGCACCCGGCGCCAGAAAGGCAAAGGCGTTGACGGCCAGCAGGATCAGCAGGTGGTTGGGCGTTACCAGCACCAGCAGCGAGATGGTCAGCGTCTCCGGCGATTCCTCGCGGGCAAGATATTTGGTCAGCACGTCGGTCGTGGCCCAGAGGGCGGCGGCCACGACAGGGATAAGGGTCACTAGGCTCAGTCCCTCGCTGCCGACCCCCGAGATGATGATGGCGCCGACAAAGCCCACCAGTCCGGCCAGAATGCGGGCCGTGGAGGCGCGCTCGCCCAGGAACAGCGTCGAGCCGAGGATTATGAACAGCGGACCGGTGGCCAGCAGGGTCACCATCTGCCAGATCGGCACACCCGAGGCGAAGCCATAGACGAAGACATGCACGCCCAGCGCCGAGACGAAGGCACGGATTTCGTGCACCAATGGATGGCGTGTGCGCAGCTTGCTGATGCCGATGCGCAGGATCAGTGGCAGCGCCAGTACCGAGGCAATCAGATATTGCCAGAAGGCCATGCCGGTCGAGCTCATGCCATAGCCGCCATATTCCACCGGGGTGGGCAGCGACGACTGCAGCAGGTTGGTGCCGGCGAAAGCCAAGCTGGCCACCACCATGAACAGGGCGCCGGTCGTGGCGCCATTGTGGGGAGTCGAGGAAACGTGGTTCATCAAAAGTCCTTTCCGTAACCAGTTTCCTCAGGGTTACGGGAAGTCTCGCCGGTGCCTCGCCCGGCTCCAAAGGGAGGCGGACGCAGGCGTGCCAGCGTTGGTCCCGTTCTCTTTCATCCGGACTATACCGTCGGCTCCGGAGTTACACCGGATCTGCTGACCCCAGGGACATCAAGTCCGAAGGCGCTCGCGGGCTTGGCGTTGCCGCCTTTACCGCCGGTGGGGAATCGCACCCCGCCCTGAGAACATTGCGGGGCTCTATCGTCCCGCGACGATGGATATAGGCCAGGGCAGCGCCCGCTGCAAGCAGACACAGGCATGTGACCGCGCCTCTCGACGTAAAGATGAGCCAAGGCGCCGGACGACCAATGGCCTCCGGTTATAGGTCTAGGGACGAACCCCGAAGCGGCAATCGCCCCTGAGTGAGTTAAATAGTGAGACGGTGGCCGCCTCGGGGTGCTGGTTTTTGGAACTGTCCGGTCCTAGGGGTCGCTCGCCCTGTCGCAACCGAAGCGTGGAACCTGTGGAAGAGGCGTCCTCCACCCAGCCCACCCCACCACTGTTCGCCTGCAGGCCGCCCATGCGGGGTGATGGGCAGAAGTGTAATCGCGCCGGAGCAGCCGGGGATAAGTTCTTCCGGGCAACAGGCATGAACCGGACTCGCCGGACAAAACAGAACAGACTGGCCGCTTCCTACCCCATGTCGGCCAATGGAGCAGCCATCGCGATTTCCTGAAAGCTGCGGTAGCATCACGGCTGGGGCAGCATCAGACGATGTTTGGCGTTGCCCAACCGGAGCCTCTGAGCATCTTGACTGGGCGGCATACCAAAATACCGACGATACTCGCGACTGAACTGGGATGCACTATCGTAGCCAACCTTGAACCCGGCGCCAGTGACGTCGTTTGGATATGAGGCCAGTAGCAATCGAGCCTCCTGCAGTCGAAGCTGCTTTTGGAACTGGATCGGGCTCATGGCAGTCACGGCCTGGAAGTTGCGGTAGAAGGCCGACACGCTCATCCCCACGAACTCGGCGACGTCTTCCACGCGGAAGGATGCGGCATAGTGCAGGCGGATCCAGCTAACGGCTCGTGAAATGTGACTGAGGTGACTGTCGGCCAGCCCGAGCTGGCGCACCGCGCTACCTTGTTCTCCCGCAATCAGACGCCAGAGGATCTCTCGCTTGACGAGTGGCGCAAGGATAGCGATGTCCCGAGGAGTGTCGAGCAAGCGGACCATACGCAGAACAGCATCCAGCAAAGGGGGTGATGCGTCACTGACCTGCATGCCGGATGGAGTGATGCCATTTTCCTGCCGTACCCCATCTGATGGGGCCTGAAGCAGAAGCTCGGCTATGGCCACGGGTTCAAGCACGAACCCGAAGCCGAGTGCGGGATGGTCTGGACTGGCATCAATGAACCTGCCTGTGACCGGCAGATCCACTGACGCCACCAGGTATTGGCCAGGATGATATTCGTACATGCGGTCGCCCAGGACCAGGTGCTTGGCGCCTTGTGCAACCAGAGCCATCACAGTCCCGGACATGGTGTGTTCGTGGGTGGATACGTCCTGTCGCGCCAGCATGACGCCTGGTATCGCTGTACCCATGTCAGATCGGGCATGACGAGCAATCAGGTCCCCAAGTTCTGCAATCTGCTTTTCCACACGACAACTCCCTTCAGACTTGGCGTGAGGTGGATGAGCACCTCACGCCAACACAGTCCAGCCCACGATAGCATTGTGCAAGCCTGCCGCGAGACCATTCTTGGAAGGTACGCGGTGCAGCAACCCCACCCAGGTACGTCCAAACCGGACCTAGCTCGCCCGCGCGAGTTCCACAGCGTCTGGTCCGGCGGGAAAGCGCAGCTGGCCTGATGTGTCGTGCACGGCCGCCCATACAGCTTCTGCGACGTCACTCTCCTTGGTGGTGAGCGTTGGCCTGGCAAAAGCTGCAAAGATCGGCTGGGCAAAGACCTGGTAAGCGGGAGGGATAAGATCGTCGATGTTGATGGCCGAATTTTGCGAGAAGCGGGTCGTTGGTGCATAACCAGGCTCGACCAGCTTGGCCCGGATATTGAATGCCGACAGTTCATGCGCCAGGGAGCCGGTGAAGCCCTCAATGGCCTGCTTGCTGGCGGTATAGGCTGCGGCAAGCGGCATCGGCGCCAGGGTCACGCTGGAGGTGACATTGACCACCGCGCCCGAGTTCTGTGCGCGAAACATCGGCAGGACGGCCTGCGTCATCGCCATCACGCCAAAAGTGTTTGTTTCGAACACCTTTCGAACATGGCTCATCGGGGTCGCCTCAAATGCCCCGACCACACCGATCCCAGCATTATTGACCAGGACGTCGATAGGCCCGCTCGCCTCCAGAGCGGCGGCAATGCTAGGCTCGTCGGTGACATCCAGAGCGATGACGCGGAGCCGTTCGGAAGCAGGCAGAAGGTCGTGGTTTGGCTTGCGCATCGTGGCGACGACGTTCCACCCTTGAGCAAGGAAGAAGCGGGCCGTTTCGAGTCCATAGCCAGACGAGCTGCCGGTGATCATGATGGTGTTCATGGTGTTTTCCCTTGAAGTGCTGAGCGATACCCTGATCGCCTCGACACCATTTAAGCACCGCCTCATCTACCGACGTTATCATCAAGCTCTCAACCACTTGCACAATCCTCCCAGATATGACCTTCCGGATATAGAACAAACTCGCCAGTCGACCTATGTCTGTTTCCCGGCCACAACTGTGCCAGCCCCACTAGATGCGCCTTCAACGAATGCAGCTGAAAGCCGCCAGTCCGCAACCCACCCCATTTTTGCTGTTGCTGGATCTTGAGGTGGAACGACCGCTATTGGGGAATAGCCGACGCGGTCCAACGCCTGAAATGGGGCGCCTATCTGCCTTGGTGGAGTCGACTCCGTTTCGGTCGTTCCGAACTGACCGCCGGTCCTCTAAAGCGGCCCTCTGTCGGCATTTTCTCGACTTTGGAACCGCACTTCCTCTATGACCCATTTCGGGCGGCCACCAAGTCACGCGCGGTCACAACCTTCTCAACAACCGACATTTGCTCCGTACCCCAAACGCATAGGGGCGCAAGAGCCTCAGCAAGGCTCTTCCCCAAGGGGGTAAGCGCATACTCGACTTTCGGGGGGATGCCTTTGAAGTCGTGTCTGGCAACCAAGCCATCGGCGACCATCTCTTTGAGGTGCTGGATCAGCATCTTGTCGGTGACCTTGCCGACAGCCCGCCTCAATTCGCCGTAGCGGTGCGTGCCATGGGCCAGGTGGTAGATGATCAGCGGTTTCCACTTGCCGCCCGAGATAGCCAGAACGGCATCCAGTCCGCAGGAAAAGGGGGGCCTCGGCATGCTTCAATGCTCCTCAAAGGTACTTACCAAAAGGTGCATACTGGTGGAATAAAAAGCAATGGCCTATTTCCCCCATAGCAGTCCCCCCCGGGATTGAATGTCAGGGCTGAAGGCTCGGTAGCGAGACGCCGGCCAGCCTTGAGCGCGCTTATGGAGAAAACGATGAGCAGTTCGACCGATACCTATTTGAGCATAGTGGGCACCTACAGGGTTGATCCTGCGGATGCGGCGGCCTTCGCCAGCATTGCAGCGGGTTCAGTTCCCGACACGGCAAGCAAGCCAGGATGCCTCTACTATATCGCCTCCCAGGACGTGAACGAGCCGGGCGTGTTTCACTTGGCAGAAGGGTGGGCCGACAAGGCAGCACTCGATGCGCATACCAGCAGCCCGGATTTTCATGCTATGCTGGAAAAGGCGATGCAGCTGCGCATCCTGAATCGAGAAATCTACATCTCCGAGTCGACTGGCCGCACGGCTCTTTCCTAAGCGAAATCCATGGCTATGGGCGGATGGCGCGGCAGACTGACTGATCGGGCGGTCGATCACCATGGGGCGATCTGGAGCTGCCTTAGCCTGCGAGCGGCGCACCGCGCCATAACCGCTAAAGCCAGAAGAAAGGGCCCCGCAGGGCCCTTTCGTCGTTTCTAGCCGTGGTCGAGCCAGGCCACCTGGTTGGGCGTCAGCTTGATCTCGAAGGCTTTTAGGCTGTCGTCGAGCTCGCCCAGCGTGCGCGGCCCGATCAGCGGGACGGATGGGAAGGGCTGGGCCAGGACGAAGGCCAGGGCGACATGGATCGGATTGTGGCCAATTTTTTGGGCCAGCTCGATGGCGCGGTCGCGGCGGGCGAAGTTCTTGTCATTGTACCAGCAGCGCACCAGTTCCTCATTGTCGGTCTTGTCGCGACCGGCGCGGTCGGTAAAGAAGCCACGGCCCTGGCTGGACCAGGAGAAATTGGTGGTCTGGGTATCGGTCAACCACTTCTTCCATTCGTCCGAAGCCGAGGTGACGCAGCCATCCCAGATCGGCACCAGCATTTCGCTGAGCGCGAAATTGTTGCTCAACGCCATGGGCTTGGTCTTGCCGGTGCGCTCGGCATATTCCACGGCGGCGTCGAAACGCTCCATGGTCCAGTTGGACCCGCCGAACGGCCCGCGAATGCGGCCGGCTTTGACCTCGGCATGCATGGCATCGACGAATTCGCCGACCGGGACCTCGGGATTGTCGCGGTGCATGAAGTAGACGTCGACATAGTCGGTCTGCAGCCGGTCAAGCGACTGCGTCAGCTGCTTGGCGATGACGTCGGGATAGACCAGCGGGCTATGCGCCCCCTTGCCGATCAGCACGGCACCCTCGCGGGTGCCGCGATTGGTGTGCCATTCGCCGAACAGCTTCTCGGTATAGCCATTGCCGTAGACGAAGGCCGTGTCGAAGATATTGCCGCCCTTTTCCCAGAAGGCGTCGAGCAGGATGGCGCCCGAGGCAAAGCTGCGGAAATCCTCAAAGCCCAGGGCCACGGCCGAGGCCTGCTTGGAGAGGCCGGGAATCGAGCGCTTAGGAATGACGCCGCTATTGGCGCCGAGGGGGCGGTTGTCCAGGGTCTTGGTGCGGTTGGCTGCTTTTTCGACCGAGAATTCGATCCCGGCATCGCGACGCCACTGGTCGAGCACCCGGGCATTGCCCAGGCTGTCATCCCAGCTCATGCCCGGCGCCGCCAGTTCCTGCCGCTTGGCAAAGATCGCCTCGGCTGCGGCATCGGCCTCGAAGGAATAGACGTGGCGTTGCTCGCCCACGCTGATCGTCTCGGTCTTGCCACTCTTGATGACGTCGATGCGGCCTTCGCCCTTGGTGCGGTCGCCGCCGGCAAACCAGAAATCGGGCACTTCGATGCGGCCTTCCGAACCATGGATGCGCAGCACATTGTCGAGATTGACCATCACCGCGCAGGAGACCTGGGCGACAATGCCATTCTCGAAGGTCAGCACTGCGGCGGCCCAGTCATCGGTGCCTTCGGCATTGAGTTTGGCCGTGCCGGAGACCTTGACCGGATCGGCAAAGGGCTTGCCCATGGCGGCGCCGGCAATCAGCCGGGCCATCGAGACGGGATAGCCGCCGACATCGAGAATGCCGCCACCGGCCAGCGCGGAGGCGAACAGGCGATGCTCGGGCTGGAACTTGCCCATCGAGAAGCCAAAGCTGGACTGGATCATCCGCACCTCGCCGATCGCGCCGGACTGGACCAGATCGATCAGCTTGGCGGTCTGCGGATGCAGGCGATACATGAAGGCTTCGCCGGCAAAGGTGCCGGCCTTTTTATGCGCATGCAGCACGGCGCTGATTTCAAACGAGGACAGCGCAAAGGGCTTTTCCACCAGCACATGCTTGCCGGCCTCGGCGGCCTTGATCGCCCATTCGGCATGGCCGGTATGGGGCACGGCAATATAGACGGCGTCGATTTCGGGGTCGGCCAGGAGGGCTTCATAGCCCTTGACGACGCGGACGCCCGGGAAGTCGGTGGCCAGGTTCGGCTTGTCCGGATTGCGGGTGGCAACGGCCGCGATCACGCCATGCCTGGAATCGGCGACGCCGCCAAAAAACGCCTTGGCGATGCTGCCGGGTCCGATAATGCCCCAGCGAATTTTCTCAGCCATGAAAATGGTCCTTTTTCGTCAAAACAGAGGTCCGGCCAACCGGCCGGTTTGATGGAAGTCGTAGGTGGCCAGCGCTACTGGATGCGCTGCCCCTGGGCGTTGAACAGATAGGCCCGTTCCGGGTCGATCGAGACGGTGATGCTCTCTCGATCGAGCTCGTTGCGCGATTCCTCGCGCTCGACGATGATCTGCTCGCCGGTCTTGGTATTGGCGTAGATATAGCTGGTGGAGCCGAGATGCTCGGCCACGTCGATATCCAGATGGATATCGGCACCACCGGCGCCCGCGGCCCCGAAATGCTCGGCCCGCAGGCCCAGCGTGACGACGTCGCCGACGGCGGGCGCCGTGCCGGTGACGGGCAGGGTGACCTGGGCCTTGCCCTGATGGGTCAGCGCGACGGTGATCGTGCCCCCGCCCGAAGC
This sequence comes from Devosia sp. MDV22-iso42, assembly GCF_058629155.1. Taxonomy (NCBI): domain Bacteria; kingdom Pseudomonadati; phylum Pseudomonadota; class Alphaproteobacteria; order Hyphomicrobiales; family Devosiaceae; genus Devosia; species Devosia sp. MDV22-iso42. Next base: position 803,016 of record NZ_JBZVWR010000006.1, on the reverse strand, counting down.
GGTGACGCTGCCGGCCATGAAGTTCATCCGCGGCGAGCCGATAAAGCCCGCCACGAAGAGATTGGCCGGATTGTCATAGAGGTCGAGCGGCCGGCCGACCTGTTCGATGCGGCCATCACGCAGCACCACTATGGTGTCGGCCAGGGTCATGGCCTCGACCTGATCATGCGTCACATAGACGATGGTGGTCTGCAATTCCTTGTGCAGCCGGGCGATCTCGATGCGCATATGCACGCGCAGCTCGGCATCCAGATTGCTCAGCGGCTCGTCGAACAGGAAGACCTGCGGATTGCGCACGATGGCCCGGCCAATGGCGACGCGTTGCCGCTGACCGCCCGAGAGCTCCTTGGGCACGCGGTCGAGCAGCGGCTCCAGCGCCAGGACGCGCGCCGCTTCCTGCACCTGGATGGCGATCTGCTCCTTAGCGACACCGGCAAAACGCAGGGCAAAGCCCATATTCTCGCGTACCGTCATATGCGGATAGAGCGCATAGGACTGGAACACCATGGCAATGCCGCGCTTGGACGGATCGACCTCGTTCATGCGCTGCCCGCCGATCTCGAGGTCGCCGGCGGTGATATGTTCAAGCCCGGCAATCATGCGCAGCAGGGTCGACTTGCCGCAACCCGAGGGGCCGACAAAGACGACGAATTCCTTGCTCTTGATTTCGAGGTCCACGCCCTTGATGACCTCGAGATTGCCGTAGGACTTGCGCACGCCCGTGAGTTTCAAGCTGCTCATGTTAATTGCACCTATTTGACCGCGCCCAGCATGCCTTCGACGAAGCGGCGCTGGAGCAGGAAGAAAATGACGAGGGTGGGCAGGGTGGCGAGCACCGTCCCGAACAGCAGCATGCCGTAATCGGGCGTATAGGCCGAGGTGAGGGCGGAGAGGATCAGGGTAATGGTCTTGTTCTCGGCCGTCTGCAGCACGATCAGCGGCCACAGATAGTTGTTCCAGTTGGTCATGAAGATGATGATGGTGGCCGCCGCATAGGTCGAGCGCATCACCGGCATGTAGACGAAGAGGAAAATCTGCCACTCCTTGAGCCCGTCGATCTTGGCCGCGTCGCGCAGCTCGCTGGGGAAGGCCTTGGTCGCCTGGCGGAAGTAGAAGATGATGAAAATCGAGGCCACGGTGGGCAGGATCACCGCCACGAAGGTATTGACCAGCTTGGCCTGGGCGAACATCACGAAGAGCGGCACCATCATCGCCGCAAACGGGATCGACAGCAGCAGCAGCAAGAGGCTGAAGATGCGCTCGCGAATGCGCGAACGGAACATCTCGAAGCCGTAGCCGGCCAGCGAGGAGATCACCAGCGTCAGCGCGGTGGCGACCACGGCAATGAGGCCGGAATTCCAGAACACCCGCAGCGCATCGACCTGGGTGAAGAAGGTGGCGGCATTGGTGAACAAGGCATCGCCGAAACTGGCCTTGCCCTTGATGATGTCGGCCGAGCTGTTGGTGGCGCCCACGATCATCCAGAAGAACGGGAAGACCGAGATGAAGGCGGCCACGCTGAGCATCAGATAGACGAGGCCGCGGCGCACCAGGGCCCAGGCATTGCCCGGCATGAAGGAGCGTGTGGCGATCGTCCGGTCGGCGGCGATGTCGGTCATCGGCGAAACGGTCATGGCTTGACCCTCCGGTCGCGGGCTACCAGGAACTGCAGGAAGCTCAGGATCGCCACCACGATGACGATGACCCAGGACACGGTCGCCGAATAGCCGAAGCTGGGCATGAACTTGAAGGTCAGGTTGTAGATGTAGAGCGAGAGGGTGAGCGTCGAATCCGAGGGGCCGCCGGTGCCGGCAGTGAAGTTGTAGACCTCGTCGAACAGCTGCAGCGTACCGATGGTGGAGATCACCGTGGTGAACAGGATCACCGGCTTGAGCATGGGAATGGTCAGGTAGCGGAAGCGTGCCCAGGCCGGCACGCCGTCAATGCGGGCGGCCTCATAGATCGAGCGGTCGATATTCTGCAGCGCCGCCAGATAGAAGATCATGTTGTAGCCGGTCCAGCGCCAGGTGATGGCGATGATGACCACGACCTTGGCCCAGAAGGGGTCGCCGAACCAGGAGATCGGTCCGGAGATGGCGTGGATGGCCATCAGCGCCTGGTTGACCACGCCATCGGTGGCGAACATTGACTTGAACAGCGTCGAATAGGCGATCAGCGAGGTGACGCAGGGCAGGAAGATGGCGGTACGGAACAGGCCGCGGAATTTTAGGGTCGCATCATTGAGCGCCACCGCGAACAGCAGCGCCAGGGTGATCATGATGGGCACCTGGATGATGAAGAAGGTGAAGGTATTGCCCAGCGCCCGCAGGAACACCGTATCCTTGGTCAGCCGCACGATATTGGTGAAGCCACCAAAGCTCAGATTCATCCCCTTGCCGACCTGGAAGCTCATCCAGAGCGACCAGACGATGGGATAGATCATGAACAGTCCAAGCAGGACGAGGGCAGGGGCGATGAATGCCCAGCCCGTGATCTGCTCGCGGCGATCCAGTCGCGCCTGTGCCAATTGTCAGCCTCCCTGATAGTGCAACGCCATGTGGCCGATAGCGGTCGGGTACCGCCAGGCGGCACCTGACCAGTGGGGCGAGCCGGAGCCCGCCCCGTCAGTCAGCCTATTGCATCTGCTGGGTGGCCTGGTCGTTGATCGCCTGCAGGGCCGCGTCGATGTCGCCGCCCTCGATGATCGTGGGCAGCTGGGCCTGCACGGCCGCATCGACTTCGGCGGTGAAGGTGCCATAGTCCACGCTTGGGATCTGGCCGAGCCAGGCCGAGAAATTCTGCCAGACGGGCGCGCCGCCGAAGAACTCATCGGAGGCCTTGAAGGCATCGCCGTCGCGGGCGGCCAGCAGCGAGCCCACGGCACCGCGCTTGATCAGGATGTCCTGGTAGAAGTCGGTATTGCCGGCCCAGACGGTCTTGAGGAAGTCGATGGTCTCTTCCTTGTTGTCTGATGACGCCAGCACGAACCAGCTCGAGCCGCCCTGGTTGGACGCATTGACCGAGCCCTCGATGTCGAGGCGCGGAATGGGGGCAACGCCCCACATGCCGGACTGATCGGCATTGGCCTTGATGGTCGCGGTGATCCAGACGCCGACCGGCACCATGGCGACTTCGCCCGAGGTGAAGGCGCCGGTATACTCGGCCCAGCCGGAAACGGGCTTGACCAGGCCGGCCTGGTAGAACTTGGCATAGCTTTCAAGCGCCTTCTTGAGCGGCGCATTGTCGACGATGTTCAGGCTCCCGTCCTCGTTGAAATACCACTCGCCCGCCGACTGCATCATCATGCGGATCAGGCCGGTATCGTTGAGGTCGAGGTCGAGCAGCAGATGCCCGGTCTTGGCCTTGATCTCGGTGCCGATTTCGACCAGGCGATCCCAGGTGATGTTTTCGAGGTCGGCCGCGGTGAAGCCGGCTTCCTCGAGATAATCGGAGCGGTAAAACAGGCCCGTCACGCCCGAATCGAACGGCACGGAATAGGATTTGCCGTCCAGCGTGGCGGCGGCGACCTTGTAGGGCGCGAACACCGACATATCGATCGAATCCGACAGCGGCTCAAAGGCGCCCGGGAAGGACTGCAGGTATTTCTGGGCAATGTCGTCCTGGATCAGCACGATATCGGGCAGACCTTCGGTGCTGCCGGCCAGCAGCTGCGTCTGCAGCTTGGCGCGGATATCGTCCTGGCTGGCGGTGTCGTCGACGTTGAGGGTGACGCCGGGATGCTCGGCTGTGTAGAGGGCGCCGGCCTCGCGCATGGTGTCGCCATTGAAGGCCTTGTCCCAGACCCAGACCGAGATTTCGCCGGCCGATGCGGCGGCGACGGTCAGCAGGCTGATGCCGGCGAGGGCGACGGCGAGCTTCTGGTGCCACCGTGATGCGATGCGGTTCATGAAAGATCCTCCCTTTTCATTTGCTCTTAGCGCGAGCCCTTCCTAAGCTATGCTTCTGGTGCAATACGTCTATGCCAAAAGGTATGTAGAGTTGGCGGAAAGTAAGATGGCGCCCCGAGCCTATTATGTGCCCGAGGCCAATGGCGTGGAACGGCTGCCCACCGAACTGCAGATGTTCCATGCGTCGCCCTTGGTGATGCGCGCGGCCCACTGGCACGCCCAGGTCGAGGTCAATTTCATTGTTCGCGGCTGGGCGCATTACCGCATGAGCGGGCATGATGTGCGCTTCAATGCCGGGGATATGGCCCTGTTCTGGGGCGGTCTGCCGCACTGGCTCGACGATGCCTCGGACGACCTAATCTATGCCGGCGGACACCTGCCGCTGGTGCATTTCTTCCGTCTGCGGCTGCCGCAGAACGTGCAGTCAAAGCTGATGCAGGGGGCCACCCTGGTGACCCGCGCCACCGACGCCTCCGACCCGGTCAATTTTGCGCGATGGAACGACTATGCGCGTTCCGGCGACCCGATGAAGGCCAGCATGGCCGTCGATGAGCTGCTGCTGCGCATCGAACGGGTGCGCTTTGACGCCTATGACCTGCTGCCGGGACCGGCCGATGTGGTCAGCGCGGTGGACGGGCTCGATCACCATTCATCGCCGATCGTGGTGCGCATCTGTGATTTCATCGCCGACAATTTCCGCGAGGACATCGATTCCGCCGACATTGCCGCCGCCGCCGATATTCATCCCAAATACGCCATGACGGTTTTCAAGAAGTCGACCGGCATGACGCTCAACGACTATGTCAACCTGATGCGGCTCAGCTACGCCCAGGCCCTGCTGATGCAGGAAGAGGCCAATGTGCTGCAGGTGGCCATGGATAGCGGCTTTGGCTCGCTCAGTGCCTTCAACAAGTCGTTCCGCAAGATCGCCGGCATGTCACCCACCGATTTTCGCCGCGACGTGCGGTGCCGGCCGGCTGCGGCAATACCGGTGCGCGCCAATTCCCGCGGCGCCGTGAACTGACGCCGGGCAACAATGGCGCCTGCAGGTGCCATTGCTCTGTGCGGCGGTGGCGGGCGGGCGTTATTCGGCCGGCTCTGTATTGACCGCCTTGAGCTTGTCGATCCCCAGCACCTGCAGGGCAAGGTGCTCGTAGAAGGGCTCTGACTTGCCCGAGCGAATTTTGCCCAGGAAGTATTTTTCGAAGCCGATCTTGGCCAGATGCACCCACTTGCCCTCGGCCGACCAGTTCACATTGCGCGGCGGCAATTGCGGCTGGGCGACGAAGGCAATGCCTGAATCGCCGAAGTCGGCCAGACAGATGGCGTTCCAGGTGGGAATGGCATTGGGCTGTTCGCCCGCCACCAGCCGGGCAATGTTCTGCACCGTTGCCGTGACCATGGATTCGATCATGAAGCCGGTCTTGGGCACGCCCACCGGCACCGGGGTCTTGGCCAGGGGCGGAATCGCCACGCAGACGCCCACCGAGAAGATTTCCGGGAAGGCCGGGTTGCGCTGATACTTGTCGGCCAGGATGAAGCCGCGCGGATTGGTGAGCCCCTCGATATCGCGCACGGCGGCGACGCCGCGGAAGGCCGGCAGCATCATCGAATAGGCAAACGGCAGTTCATGTGCCTGTTTGACCGAACCATCCTCGGCGATTTCCGATACGCTGAGCTTGCCGGCCTCGACCTTGTCCACCTTGGCATTGCAGATCCACTTGATGTGCCGGTTGCGCATGGCGCTCTCGAGCATGCCTTTGGTGTCGCCCACGCCATCCAGCCCGAGATGGCCGATATAGGGCTCGGCGGTCACAAAGGTCATCGGCACCCGGTCGCGGACCTTGGCGTCGCGCAGTGCTTTTTCGAGAATGAAGGCGAACTCATAGGCCGGCCCGAAGCAGGAGGCGCCTTGCACCGCGCCGATGATCACCGGCCCCGGATTGGCCACCAGCGCGTCAAAGGCCGGCTTGGCCGCCAGCGCATGATCGATCTGACAGACGGACTGGGTGAAATGTTCGGGCCCGAAGCCGGGAATCTCGTCAAACGCCAGTTCCGGCCCCGTGGAGATGGCCAGATAATCGTAGCTGATGCTACGGCCATCGGTCAGTTCGACACGCTTCTCGGCTGGATGCAGCCGCTGGGCACCTTGTGGATAGAAATCAATCTTGCGCTTGGCAAAGACCGGCGCCAGATCGACCGTAACGGCATTGCGATCGCGCCAGCCCACGGCAACCCACGGATTGGATGGCACAAAGGAATATTCCGGGCCCTTGTTGATTACGCTGACCTGATGCACGGCACCGAGGGCATCGCGCAGTTCGTAGGCCAGTATAGTGCCACCAAGTCCGGCGCCGAGTACCACGACGTGTGCCATATGCATCTCCTCCCAGGACGGTTGCCAGCCTCGACAGGTGCATCGAGAGCCGGCTCCATTACCGCGCAGGCTAGCAGGGCAGGAGCCAGGTCCCCTTGACCTGTATCAATCCGGCCACTGAATGCCATGACGGGGCGCCGTGGGGCGCCGTGCAGCCAGGCCTGAATTGCCAAGGTCCGCCAATTGTGGGACACGTGTAGGCCATAGGCGCAGCATTGCGGATTAGACCAGCAGTTTCATTGGCTTGTCGCTGAATTCGGGCATGCTGTACGCGGTGAACACAACCATTGGTGACCTGCCTTGACCGACGATAACGACAGCAATTCATCGCTATTGGGTCAGGCGCGCAAACTGCAGTCGATTCTGGAATCGGCGGTGGATGCCATCATCACCATCGATGCCATTGGCACCATCACCACGGTCAATCCGGCGGCCGCGCGCCTGTTCGGCTATGACCAGGACCAGTTCCTGGGTCGCAACGTCAAATTTCTCATGCCCGCCCCCTATCAGGTCGAGCACGATGGCTATCTGCACAATTACCGCACCACGGGTCGGCGCCGCATTATCGGCATTGGCCGCGAAGTCAGCGGGCGCCGCAGCGACGGCACTGTGTTTCCCATGCAGCTGGCGGTCAGCGAATTCGAAATGGACGGCCGCACTTTCTTTACCGGCATCATCCACGATCTGTCGGCCCACAAGGCCACCGAACTGGCGCTGCGCCAGGCCCAGAAGATGGAAGCCATGGGCCAGCTGACCGGCGGCATTGCCCATGATTTCAACAATCTGCTGACGGTGATCATCGGCAATCTGGAAATGCTCGAAGGCAAGTTGACGACGCCACTGCAGCGCGAACTGACCACTGAAGCGCTCGACGCCGCCGATCTCGGCGCCCGCCTGACCGCCCGCTTGCTGGCCTTTGCCCGTCGCTCCCATCTCGAGCCGGAAAGCATCAACCTCAACAGTTTCGTGCTCGGTCTCACCGACATGCTGCACCGCACCCTGGGCGAGACCATCTATCTCTCCAGTTCGCTGACCCCCAGCCTGTGGCCAGTCCGCGTCGATCCCTCCCAGGTCGAGAGCGCCATCGTCAACCTCGCCGTCAATGCCCGCGATGCCATGCCGCGCGGCGGGCGCCTGGTCATCGAAACGTCCAATGTGACGATCAGTGACGATATGGCCAGTCGGCTCGATGGGCTGAGCCCCGGCGATTATGTGCAGCTGGCCGTATCCGATACCGGCGAGGGCATGAGCACGGGCGTGCGTGAGCGCGCCTTCGAGCCGTTCTTCACCACCAAGGAGATGGGGCGTGGCACCGGCCTGGGCCTGTCGATGATCTATGGCTTTGCCAAGCAGTCGGGCGGCCTGGCCACCATTGACAGCACGCCGGGCAAGGGCACCATCGTTGCCATCTATCTGCCACGCCACCGCGTCGAGCCGACGCTGGTGGTCGATGCCGATCTCGGCGGCTCGACGCTGGTCGGGGCCGGGCAGACCATCCTGGCTGTCGAGGACGACGAACGGGTGCGCAAGCTGACCGTGACCCGTCTGACGCAACTGGGCTACACCGTTCTGGCCGCGGGCAGCGGCGCCGAGGCCATCGACATTCTCGCGGGCGGCAGGCCGGTGGACCTGCTGTTCTCCGACGTGGTCATGCCCGGCGGCATGAGCGGCTTCGAGCTGCGCGCCAAGGTGCAGGCGCTCTATCCCAATATGCCGGTATTGCTGACCTCGGGCTATGCCGAGGAACTGTCGCGCGAGGGCGGCACCGGCGGGGATGGCCCCCTCAAGATCCTCAACAAGCCCTATCGGCTCGCCGAGCTCGCCGCCGCCATCGATGATGCCCTCAAGTCATGACGGTCAGGACTGCAGCGACTGTGGCGTAAAGCTGTAGCCCGCGCCGCGCACGGTCTTGAGCAGGCGGGGCGCGCGGGCATCGGCTTCGATCAGCTTGCGCAGCCGGACCACCTGATTGTCGATACTGCGGTCATTGGGGCTCCAGTCATGCCCCTTGAGCAGATCCATGATCTGATCACGGCTGAGCACACGATGCGGGTGCCGGGCGAATAGCGCCAGCAGGTCGAACTCGCCGCTGGTCAGGCGGATTTCCCCGTCAGGGCCGGTCAGATCGCGACGATCCAGATCGAGCATGAAGCCATCAAAGCGCACCTGGGCCGTCTTGGGCGGTGCGGCGGTTGAGGACGTGGCGAGCGGGGCCGGCCGCGGCTGCGTACGGCGCAAGACCGACCGCACGCGGGCCAGCACTTCGCGCAGATGGAAGGGCTTGGCGATATAGTCGTCGGCGCCGATTTCGAGGCCCACGATGCGGTCGATCATGTCGCCCTTGCCGGTGATCATGATGATGGGAATATCCCAGTTCTGCCTGACGGCGCGGGCAATCGAGAGCCCATCCGTACCATCCAGGTTGAGATCGAGGGTGATCAGGTCCACCCCGGTGGCCAGCGCCGCGTCGACGCCGGCCTGCGCCATGGCCTCGCTGACGCGGTAGCCCTCATCCTCGAAACAGCGCCGCAGCATGCGGCGAATCTGGGCGTCGTCATCGACGATCAGAATGTGATGCTGGCGATCGCTCATGGGTCTGGCTCGGCATCTCGCATGCAGGGGCAGGGCGCCCGTTACATTGGGTTACAAATCACGACAAAGCTGCCGTACGGCGCTTACACGGCCAAGCGCATATAGACCACATCCACGATGATTTGCGGTTTGGAAGATTCATCATGCAGCTTTCTGATAATGCATCACCATTGCAGACTCAAACGCTCTGGCCCAGCGAGGGCACCGGTACCGGCGCTGTTCGCCTGCTGGCCCCCTATGATGCCTTGTTTCGCGAAGGCGATGAGACCATCGCCTTCTACGAGATCCTGAGCGGCGCGGTGCGCGCCTACAAGATTTTCCCCGATGGTCGCCGCCAGATCGTCGCCTTTGCCTTTCCCGGCGATATCGTCGGCTTCGGCCATGGCGACACCTACCGCTTTGACTGCGATGCGCTGACCACCACCCGCGTGCGCGTCATCCACAAGCTGTCGCTGCTGCGCGCCATGCGCGATCGTCCCGAACTGGCCGAAAAGCTGCTCGAAGTGGCCCGTGGTGAAGTCGAGACGCTGCAGGACCTGTCGCTGCTGCTGTGCCGCAAGACTGCCATCGAGCGGATCGCCAGCTTCCTTTTGACCATGGCGCGCAAGTCGGCCGATCCGGCCTCGGGCGAGCGCCTGCCGCTGCCCATGTGCCGGGCCGACATCGCCGACTATCTTGGCCTCACCATTGAAACGGTCAGCCGCAACATGACCCGGCTGCGCTCCTTGCGCATCATTGACCTTCCTGACCGCGGCAGCTTCCAGGTGCGCAGCCTCGAGCGTCTCCGCCAACTCGCCGAATGTGACGGCGACAGCCACTGATCGCGCAGAGAGTCCCCATGTCTGAGGTTCGTCGTCGCGCCGCGATCGGCATCTTTACCACTGTCGCTGATCTGGACGCCGTTACCTCCAAGCTACGCAGCCAGGGTGTCGAGCGCTGCGAGACCTTCGATGTCGGCTCGGCCGCGAACGAGATTTCGCGCGTGGGGGCATTCCCGCTGCTCAGTTCCTCCCTGCTGGGTGACCTGCAGGCCCGCTACCCCCATGCCTTTGTGCTGCGGGTGGACCTGACGGGCGGCGCCAAGGAAGAAGCCATGGTCGCCCGCACCTTGCTGGACAGCGCCGCGCAAAGCGTCCAGCTGCACGATTTCTGAGCGGCTTTCTGCTGCCGGCCGCGCGCGCCAGCCTCGGCATTTGAGGTGTTTTCGTAGGTAGGCTCGGCCTTGCCGGGTCAGACGCCCATGGACTTCAGGTGGTCAATGGAGCGCCGGGCAAAGCGCTGCCAGTCGCCGGGATTGTCGTGCTCGGTGACGATATGACTGGCCCTGGTCTGGCCAAACAGCGGCACCAGGGCGGCCCAGTCGACGATGCCGTCGCCGGTCGCGGTCCAGCCATCATCCTCCGTGGTGCCTATGGGCGCGGTGTCCTTGGTCTGGATGGCGACGATGCGATCGGCATAGCGCTCCAGTTCGGCGGCCGGATCGGCGCCGGCCCTGGTGATCCAGCCGCAGTCGATCTCGAACCAGACCGCAGGCCCGCCCGCCGCGAAAATGTGGTCGATGGGCCTTGTGCCGTCGGGCAGCGGGGCATATTCGAAATCGTGGTTGTGCCACGCCACCTTGAGCCCGTGGGGCGCCGCCAGTTCCGCACCTCGGGCCAGCTTGCGGCCCAGATCCTGCCAATAGCCCGGCGTGTTCTGCCGCTCCTCGGCGCAGACATAGGGCGGGATCATCACCGTCGCGCCCAGGGTCAGGGCAATGTCGATGAAGCGGTTCGGCTCGGATACCAGCCCGGCCAGCGGCATGTGAAAGCCGTAGCAGGCCAGGCCCGCATCATCGAGCTGGCGCCGGAACAGTCTTGGATCGGCCTCGTAGGCCGGCAACCAGGGCTCGACGGCGTCGTAGCCCATGGCCTTGAGCAGGGGCAGTTGCGCTGCCAGCGGCGGGAAGTTGCGCGAGGAATAGAGCTGGTAGGCAATGGGATAGGACATGGTGGCCTGCAGAGGGTTGGCGTGCTCGCTTCATCGGCTTCGCCCGGGAAGAGGGGCACGGGGCTAGGGTTGGGGTTCCTTGTCCTTGTCAAATTCAAGCAGCTCGATCATCACGCCCAGATCCTTGACCGTGTCGTAATAGGCATAGCGCCCGTGGCCGCCGTCGAACTCGCCGCGCTGCAGCAGCTTGTGACCCCTGGATCCGAGATAGGCGTCGCGTTTGGTGAGGTTGCGGGTGCGGAAGGCGATGTGGTGGCAGCCGGGGCCCTTTTGCTCGAGCAGGTCGCGCCAGGCGCTCTTTTCCGGACCCGGCTGCAGGAATTCGACATCGATATTGCCGAACTTGAACATCATGATGCGGCAGCCGACATCGGCCGGCTGGCCATTATAGATGGCCTTGGCCTCGGCCGGCTCGGCCGCCCTGCCTTCCTTGGGCAGGGGCTTGCCGGTGAGGTCGGCAAACCACTGCGCCGATTTCACCACATCGTCGGTGACGAAGCAGATCTGCATCACCTCGTCTTCATCCAACAGGCGCTTATCCATAGCATGGGTCCATTTCAGGTCATGGGGGAGGCCGGCGGCCATTGCGGTCGCCGGCCCGGGAGGGACTTGTGTCAGCCCAGGATGGTCTCGTAGTTCTCATGCATCTGGGCGATGGCGTCTTCGACGGTCATGTCGGGATCGCTCCAGAAGTTGAAGACAACGTTCCAGATCGAATCCTGCCAGTCGGCGTCGGCGGTATTGTGCGGGTTCTGCACCTGCTGCGCCGGGTCTTCGAGAATGCGCAGCACTTCGGTGGAACAGGCGTCGAGGCTTTCGGCCGGGGCGTCCAGGCGCACCGGGGTCGAGCCCTTGGCCGCGGCAAACTTGGCCTGTTCACCCGGATCGAGTACTTCGGCGGCAAAGTCGAGCTCGGCCGTCTTGACGTCCTCGGCAGTACCGCCAAGCAGGCCCCAGGCATCGACGGTCACCACGACGGCCTGGGCACCAGGGATCTCGATACAGCCAAAATCGGAGCCGGCAACCTTGCCGGCGCCCAGCCATTCGCCCTTCATCCAGTCGCCATGGATCTGCATCAGCGCCTTGCCGGTGATCACCTCATTGGTCGTTTCGTTCCAGGGGCGGTTCTGCGCCTCCGGACCGGCCTCGTTGGCGAAGAGGCGCAGGGTTTCGAGCGTCCTGGCGAAGGCCGGATCGTCCAGGGCGGTGGGGTCGACCTCCTCGCCATAGAGCTTCCTGTAGATGTCCGGTCCGGCCACTGCCGCGACCAGTGCATGGGTCAGGTAACCAACCTGGAAGGGCTGGCTGCCCACGGCGAGCGGGGCGTAGCCGGCGTCGCGGATCTTGGGGAAATCGGCGAACATGGCGTCCACCGAGGTCCAACTGGTCGGGTCGACGCCGGCGGCCTTGGCGACCTCCATATTGTAATAGACCATGCCGTCGATATGCAGCGCCTGCGGCACCTTGACGATCTCGCCATCCACCGAGATCGAGGCGGCGACCGCGGCGGGCAGCTTGTCGACAATGCCATTGTCGTTGAACCACTGCGTCAGCGGGAAGCCCAGCCCCATGCCCGCAATGTCGCGATAGACGCCAGGATTGGATTCCATGAACACATTGGGCGGCTGACCGCCGGTGATCAGGCTCATCAGGTTCACATTGGAGCCGGTATCGTGCGGGATGGCGATGTCGGTCCAGGTATGGCCCTTGGCCTCGATGCCGGACTTGATGACGTTGAGGGCGGCGATTTCCGGCGGCGCCGACCAGCTGTGGTAGATGACCAGGTCGGTCGCCATGGCACCGAACGAAGCGGTGCTCAGCAACAGGCCGGTGACGAAGCCGGCAAGTCTCTTGGTAGACATCGTTCTCTCTCCCTTGTTATTGCTTACATTCTCTGCCCTGTGCGGGCATCGAACAGGTTGGCCTTGCCCCTGAGATAGCTGACCGTCATAGACTGGCCAGGCGTCAGCTTTGCCGCTGCGTCAGGCTCGACGCGCAGGGCAAGCAGTTCGCCTTCGAAACTGAAATAGGCGCTGGCATCAGGGCCGGTGCGCTCGGCATATTGCACTGGCACCGTGAAGGTGGCGGCGACCGGCCCACTAGCCGTGAGCACGAAGTGTTCAGGCCGCAGGCCGGCAATGACCTCGGCGCCGTCCTGGGGCGGGCTGGCAAACGGATAGTCCGACACATCAAGGCGTACGCCAGAGCCGAACACCGCCTCGACCTTCCCGACGACGACGCTGAGCCGGGCCTGGCGCAGGTTCATCGCCGGCGAGCCGATGAAGCCGGCCACGAACAGGTTGGCCGGCCGCTCGTAGATTTCGTCCGGCGTGCCGAACTGCTGGATCACGCCGCCATTCATCACCGCGATCTTGGTGGCCATGGTCATGGCCTCGATCTGGTCATGCGTGACATAGACGATGGTGGACTTGAGCTGGTCGTGCAGTTTCTTGATCTCGAGCCGCATCTCGGTGCGCAGCTTGGCGTCCAGGTTGGACAGTGGCTCGTCGAACAGGAAGACGCCCACATTCTTCACCAGCGCCCTGCCGATGGCGACGCGCTGGCGCTGGCCGCCCGACAGCTGGCCCGGCTTGCGATGCAGCAGCGGCTCGATCTGCAGCAGCCTGGCCGCCCAGGCGATGCGCTGCTCGATCTCCTCGCGTGGCAGCTTGCTGGCCGAGAGCCCGAATTTGAGGTTTCCGTGCACCGTCTTGGTCGGGTAGAGCGCATAGGACTGGAACACCATGGCCAGGCCACGATCCTTTGGATCGAGATCGGTCACGTCGCGTTCGCCGATCATGATGCGGCCATCGGTGACGTCGAGCAGGCCGGCCAGCAGGTTGAGCAGCGTGGTCTTGCCGCAGCCGGATGGCCCCAGCAGCACCAGGAAATCGCCGTCGTCGATGGCCAGGTTGAGGTCGTCGAGGACCTTCATCGCGCCGTAATTCTTGGTGATGTGCTCGAAGCTGACACGCGGCATGTCGATCAACCCTTGATGGCGCCGGCGGTAATGCCCTGGACGAAGAGCTTGCCGACGAAGAAATAGATGACGAGGGGCGGAATGGCGGTGAGCAGGGCGGCCGCCATATTGTCGTTGTAGCGAACGGTGCCGGTCGAGATGGTGATCAGGTTGGCCAGGTTCACCGTCATCGGTTGCGCGCCCATGCCGCCGAAGGTCACCCCGATCAGGTAGTCGTTCCAGATCGAGGTGATCTGCAGGATCAGCACCACGATCAGGATATTGCCGCTCATCGGCAGGATGATCTCGAAGAAGATCTTCCAGAACGAGCCGCTGTCCATCACGGCCGCGCTCATGATCTCCTGGGGAATGTCCTTGTAGTAATTGCGGAAGATCAGCGTCAGCACCGGCATGGCCAGGATGGCGTGGATGAGCGCCACGCCCCAGATGCTGCCATAGACCTTGAGCGTTGCCGTCATCGAGATCAGCGGGAACATGATGATCTGGAACGGCACGAAGGCGCAGATGAACAGCACGAAGAGAAACGGCCCGGCCCAGCGGACATTCCACAGCGCCAGCGCATAGCCGGTAACGATGGACAGCCCGATCGACAGGATCAGCGAGGGGATCAGGATCGATACCGAGTTCCAGAACCCCACCTTGAGCCCCTCGCATCGCGTGCCCGAGCAGGCGCTGTTCCAGGCGTGATCCCAGGCCTCCAGCGTCCACACATTGGGCAGCGCGAACATGGCACCCTCGCGGATCTGGTCCATGGTCTTGAACGAGGTGACGATCACCACGTAGAGCGGCACGCAGAAGAACAGCGCGCAGATGGCCAGGAACGCGACAATCGCCATGGAGCGGCCGGTGATCGCCTTTTTCTTGCGCGGGAAATAGGGCGCGCTGCGCACCGCGATATCGGCGCCGAGGCCCTGCTGCGCCGTGGTAAGATCGGTCATCGCGCGGCCCCCGAACGGCGCTGCTGCCAGGCAGTGAGCAGCACCAGCGGCAGGAAGATCATCGCGGTGATCAGCAGCATCATCACGGCGGCGGCCGAGGCGAAGCCGAGATTGCCCTTGGCCGACAGCGCCTGGATGGTGAAATAGGCCGGCACATAGGTCGATTGCCCCGGCCCGCCATTGGTCATCGCGACGATGACGTCATAGGCCTTGATCACGCCCAGCGAGAGCAGGATGGCGCAGGTGACGAAGGTGAACTTCATCATCGGGATGATGATCTCGGTATAGAGGCGGAACAGGCCGACGCCATCGAGGCGTGCCGCGCTCCAGATCTCCGAATTGATCGACTTCAGGCCCGCCAGCATCAGCGCCATATAGAAGCCGGCGCTCTGCCACACCGAGGCGAGAATGACGCCATACATGGCGGTTTCCGGCCGGGCCAGCCAGCTGGCATTGACCCAGGTCAGGCCGATGGAGTGAATGAAATGCTCCACGCCCAGTTCGGGATTGAACATCCAGCGCCAGGCCGCGCCGGTGACGATGAGCGAAATGGCCAGCGGATAGAGAAAGACGGTGCGGAAGATGCTTTCGCCGCGCTTCTCCCGGTCGATCATCGCGGCCAGAATGAAGCCGAAGACGATGGCGAGCGCGCTCCCCAGGCCGAGCACGATGAGGTTCTGCAGCGAGATCTGCCAGGCATCGTCGTTGAACAGCCGCTCGTACTGGCGACCCCATTCGGACCAGTCGATCGCGTATTCCGGCAGCCGGCGGCTGCGCGTCAGCGACAGATAGACGGTCCATAGAATGGCGCCAATGAAGGCAACCAGAGTCACCAGTCCAGCTGGCAGCAAGGCCAGTTGTGGTGACCATCGGCTCCACCGAAGGGTCATGCTCGTCCTCCCTTGCACGTCGCGGCGGATTTTCCGCTCTTCGACGCAACAGCTCTTGCGGGCAGTATTAGCGTTAAACTAGATTTGTCCCACACGATACGTCAATAGTCTTTTCGCTTGTCCGCGCGTTGTTTCGATTGCCCAATGGTCCAGTGCGGCGACCGGAAATTCCTGGAGGAGGGAGGAAAACAATGAAAAATCAATATGATATACCGCAAATGGGCTTCGGCACTTATGGCCGCACGGGGGAGGCCGGCATCGCGGCAATGTTGGTGGCGCTGGAAACCGGCTATCGGCATCTGGACACCGCGCAGGACTACGGCACCGAAAAAGAGGTGGGCCAGGCGCTGAGCCGGTCGGACCTGCCACGTTCGGCGGTCTTCGTCACCACCAAGGTTGCCACCGGCAATCTGGGGCCCGGCGCGCTGGTTGCCTCGCTGCGCCAGAGCCTCGACAACCTGCAGGTGGAGCGGCTCGATCTGGCGTTGATCCACTGGCCCTCGCCCCACAATGCCGTGCCCCTGCCGGTCTATATCGAGCAGCTGGCCGAGGCCCATGCCCTGGGCCTGACCCGGCTGATCGGCGTTTCCAACTTCCCCATCGCCATGCTGGAAGCGGCCCAGATCGTTCTGGGCGACCTGCCCATTGCCAACAATCAGGTGGAACTCAATCCTCTCATGCAGAACAAGAAACTGGCAAACTACTGCACAGAAAGGGGAATTTCTGTAACCTGCTACCTGCCGATCGCCCGCGGCATCCTCGGCGACGTGCCGGTAATCGCCGAAATCGCTGCGCGCCACGGCGCGACGCCGGAGCAGGTTGCGCTCGCTTTCGAATTTGCCAAGGGCTACATCGCAATCCCCACATCGGGCAGGGCGGAGCGCATCCGCTCCAACTACCTGGCCACCCGATTGACGCTCGACGCCGCCGATATCGCCGCGATCGAGGCCGTCGATCGCGGCCAGCGCGTCATCGATCCGGCCTGGGGACCCGACTGGGACTGAGCAGAACGCAGCCTGTTGACAACGTCGTGGCTTGCGATAATACCTGTCGTATTAACGTTCCTACTGGGTCGCCCCTGCTGACATATCGGGGCGGTCCGCTGGCTTCTGGCTGGCGGGGACGAGTAGCGGTGCCGCAATGTCGGCGGGAGGAATCATGAAGGGCATTACCAGTCTCGGACACGTCGCGATCAATGTGATCGACCTCGAAAAGTCGCTGGACTATTACGTCAACAAGCTGGGCTTTCCCGAAATGCTGCGGCTCAAGCGCGACGATGGCGAGACCTGGCTGGTCTATCTGCGCATCACCGACGAGCAGTATCTGGAAATCTTCCCCGGCGCCGAAAATGACCGGGCGCCCGCCAGCTGGCACACCAATGGCATGACCCATATGTGCTGGACCATCGATGATCTCGACGCCACCTGCGAGCGCATCAAGGCCGCCGGCATCACCCTGCTGTCGGAACCCAAGGCGGGGCTCGACGGCAACCGCCAGGCCTGGCTGGAAGATCCGGACGGCAATCGTATCGAATTGATGGAAATGCACCCCGACTGTCTGCAATATCAGGCCATCCGCCGTCTGCATGCAGAAGGTGTCTAGTTTACTGCAGCCTCTGGCGTGTACAATTGCCTATGGTTTCGCTCTTGTCTTGTTGACCTGATGAATGCGCGTCTTGGGCAAGCTATGCCGCCCATGGGGCGTTCGGGTAATGCGGGTAAGTTGAGATCATGGGCAAATCCACCGTTCGCTTGAAGGACATTGCCGACCGGACCGGGTTTTCGGTCAATACCGTGTCGCTGGCGCTGCGGCAGAGCCCGCGCATCCCCGAAGAGACCTCGATCCTGATCCGCGCGGCGGCGGAAGCCCTCAACTATCTGCCCAACCACGTCGCCAAATCGCTGGTCAACCGGGAAACCAAGACCATCGGCCTGGTCCTGACCGACATTACCAACCCGGCGCTGACGCAGGTGGCCCAGGCTGTCGAAATGGCCCTGTCCGAACGGGGCTATTCCACGCTGTTTGCCACTTCGAACAACGATCTGGACGAGGAAAAGCGCGTCATCGAGATGTTCCGCTCCCGGCAGGTGGACGGCATGCTGATTTACCCGCGAAGTCACAGAGAGCTCGCCCATATCCGCAAGCTGCGCGATGCCAATTATCCGGTGGTGCTGCTGGTCGGCGATCCCGACGCGGGCATTGACGCGGTCTGCATCGACGAGCGCCGCGGCGCCTATCGGGCCGTGCGCCATCTTATCGATATCGGGCATAGCCGGATCGGCATCATCGACACCGCCAATGCCAGGGGAAACCTCGAAAAGCGCGACGGCTATATTCAGGCGCATCAGGAGGCAGGCCTCGCGGTCGACATGGACTTGCTGGCCGATCCCCTGGGCAATTCGGTTATTCGAGGCTATTGGGCGATGGATCGCCTGATGAGCATGCCCGTGCGCCCGACGGCCGTGTTTGCCGCCAATGACTCCCTGGCCATCGGGGCGCTGCGCTGGACGCAGAAGAACAATCTGCGCGTGCCCAAGGACGTCGCCATCATCGGCTTCGACAATATCGAGTTTGCCGAACACGCGGCGACGCCGATCTCTTCGGTCAAGTACGAAGTCGATATGGTCACCGAGCTGGCGGTGGAACGCCTGCTGCAGCTGATCGCCGCCCCCGATGGACTGCCCGAGCCGCGGGTGACCATGATCGATCCGGAACTGATTGTCCGCGACAGCACCGCGGGCAGGGGAGACTAGTCCGGTCCGCTCCGGGTGACGCCGAGCCGGGTCATCTTTTCCGTCAGGGTGCGGCGCGGCACGCCAAGGGCGAGGCAGACCGCGGCAATCGAATTGTTCTGGCGCCGCAACTCCTCCTCGATGATGCGCCGCTCATAGCTGGCGACGCGTTCGGCCAGGCCCGGTTCGATGGGATCATTGGCTCCCAGCAGCGCGCTCATCGACTGCTCGCGCCGCGACAGGCCCATGGCGAACCGGTCCGCCGCCGCCTTCAGTTCGCGGACATTGCCCGGCCAGTTATGGGCGAGGATGGAACCGATATCGGCCGGATGCAGGGGCAGTTCAGGCTTGTTGAAGCGCCGCTGCGCCAGCGCGAGAAAGTGCTGGAACAGAAAGAGGGCATCGTCACCCCGCTCGCGCAATGGCGGCAGGTCAATGGTGGCGGTATGGAGCCGGAAATAGAGATCTGCGCGAAAGCGCCCGGCCTGGGCCTCGCGCTCCAGATTGACCTTGGTTGCGGCGATGATCCGCAGGTCGAGCGGAATCTGCCGGTTGGAGCCGACCCGTTCCACGGTCCGCTCCTGGATCACCCGCAGCACCTTGGCCTGGGCCAGCAGCGGCATGCCCTCGATTTCGTCGAGCAGCAGCGTGCCGTGATTGGCGAATTCGAACTTGCCGATCCGCACCCCGGCGCTGCCGGTGAACGCGCCCGATTCATGGCCGAACAGCTCGGATTCTATCAGTTCGGCGGGAATGGCGGCGCAGTTGACGGCGACGAAGGGGCCCTTGGCGCGGCTGGAAAAGTCGTGCAGGCAGCGGGCCACCACCTCCTTGCCGGTGCCGGTCTCGCCCTGGACGATGACATCGGTGTCGATGGCGGCGACGTCGCGCAGCAGATTGCGCACCTCCTCCATCGCGCGGGACGGGCCGATCAGCCGGCCGGCAAGCTGTTCGCTGCCGCCGTCGAGGCGCCGGCGCAGGTCGAGCAGTTCGCGCTGCAGCCGGGCCTGGTTGGCGGCGCGCTCGATGACGCTGACCAGTTGCTCGGGTTCATAGGGCTTTTGCAGGAAGTCGAAGGCGCCATCGCGCATGGCCTTGACCGCCATGGGCACATCGCCATGCCCGGTGATCAGGATGACGGCAATGGTGGGATCCTGTTCCTTGATCGCGGTGAGCAGCTCGAGGCCGCTCTGGAACGGCATGCGCACATCCGAGATCACCACCAGGGGGCGGGTCTCCACGACCTTGGCCATGGCTTCTCGCGCATTGGCCGCGGCGCTCACGGCAAAGCCCGACAGGCTGAGCCACTGGTTGAGGGCATTGCGGACAATGCCCTCGTCATCGACGATCAGTACAGCCGTTGGCGTCATGCGGGTTCGAACTCCAGGCGTGTTTCGCTCGGCGCCAGCGGCAGCACCACGGTGAAGGTGGAGCCGGCGCCGGGGGAGCTCTCGACAAGGATGCGGCCGCCCATGTCCCGGATCAGGCCCCAGGAAATCGACAGCCCCAGGCCCAGGCCCTTGCCCGGCTGCTTGGTGGTGACGAAGGGGTCGAACAGTGTCTCAACGACCGCCGGATCGATGCCGCCGCCGACATCGCTGAGGGTGAGCACCACGCTCTGCTCGCGCTGCGCGACGGCAATGGTGAGGAGCGGATGATTGACCCCCTCCATGGCATCGGCCGCATTGCTGATGAGATTGATCAGCACCTGTTCGATATGCACCGGATTGCCGATGACCAGCAGCGGGGTGTCCGGTGCGTCGAGCACGATGACGATCTGCCCTGCCTCGGTCAGATGCCCTGCCAGCTCCACGGCATTGTGCACGATATGGACGACATCGCTGCAGATCGATATTTCGGTTTCCCGCCGGGCAAAGGTTTTCAGGTGCCCGGTCAGCGCGGTCAGCCGGCCGAGCACCCCTTCCATGGCGCCCAACAGGTCCAGCAGTTCGGGTCCCTTGCCGCGGGCCAGCAGCTTGGCGCTGGCGGTCTGCATGCGCAGGGCGGCGATCGGCTGGCTGACCTCGTGGGCCACGCCGGCCAAGGCCTGGCCGAGGCTGGCCAGCTTGGCCGCCTGCACCAGGCCATGCTGGGCCGCCCGCTCGGCTTTCTCGGCGCGGATGCGGTCGGCGATTTCCTCGCGCAGCGCCTCATTGGCAATGTGCAGGTCTTCGGTGCGCTCGGCCACCCGCTGCTCCAGCCGGTCATGCTCGGCCAGGCGCTGCGCGACAATGCGCCGGCGCTGCACCAGCAGCAGCACGATGAGCAGGCTGGCGGCTGCGGCAAGGGCGGCGGCCGCCGCGGCCGTCCAGGCGGCGCGGAACAGCGGCCCGGTCGGCGTGAAGGCGACGATGCGCCATTGATGCGTGGGCAGGCGCAGTTCGTCGAGAATGAAATAGCCCGAGGTCTCGCTGTCCTCGCCGGTCAACAGGGCGAACTGGGTGCCGCGCGACGGCCAGACAGCTGTCGCCACGGGAGCGGCGATCAGCCCGGCCGCGCCATAGCGGCGCTGGTCGGCAATGCGGCTGACCGCTCCGGGGTCGAGCGTGGCGAGCGGGCGATAGCGCCAGTCCGGCCGGGTCGACAGGATGGTGACATTGTTGACGTCGACGATGACGATCAGCTCGCCTGAGCGCCACCAATTGGCTTCGATTTCGCCGAGATTGACCTTGGTCACCGCGACGCCAAGCGGGCCGTCGGGCCCGTCAATGCGGCGGGCGAGGAAATAGCCGGCGACCCCGGTCACCGTGCCCACGGCATAGAATTTGGCGTCACCATCGGCCATTGCCTCCTCGAAATAGGGGCGATAGCTCAGGTTCTCTCCGACAAAGCTGTCATAGGCCCACCAGTTGGAGGCGGCCACCACGGCGCCGTCGGGCGCCATGATGAAGAGCTCGCCAGCGCCGGCCGTTTCGTTGAGCTTGGACAGAAAGCCATTGGCGGCCTCGCGCCGGGCGGGGTCGGCCGGGTTTTCGAGGACGGAGCGCGCCTCTTCGGCCAGGGCGATGCTCGAGGGCAGGTAGTGAAATCGCTCGATGATCGCCTCGAGCGTACGGTCGAACAAGGCCAGCCGCCGGTCCGATTGCTGGCCGGCATTGGCAATGGCGCCGGCCAGGGCAATTTCGAAGGCAGCCCAGCCGGTCAGCACAATGGCAGCCAGCGCCACGCCCGCCAGGACCAGTTGACGGCGATTGAGCAGGTCACGAAAGCCGAAACGACTGGTCAAGCTCGCTCCTTGAGCAAGAAATTGCCGAATCTTCGCCCATCGATGGGCAAGTTCTTGCCCAAGTTGCTAGCACGAGGCGGGCGAATTGCATACCTGCCTTGCATTTTTGCCGTGGCACGCGTCTTGCTACGGAGAGGGCAGAGGTGCGGCGGGGAGCCCGCGCCCTCGCAAATTTGGGAGGACCAATAATGAAAAAGACCCTACTCACCCTGGCCACAGGCGCCTTGCTGGCCGGCATGACCTTTGCCGGCACCGCCATGGCGCAGGACTACCCCACCAAGCCCATTACCGTCGTCGTTCCCTTCGCCGCCGGCGGCCCCACCGACACGGTGGCCCGCCTCGTCGCCGAAGTCATGAGCCAGGATCTCGGCCAGCAGGTCGTGATCCAGAATGTCGGCGGCGCCGGCGGCACGCTGGGTGCCGGCCAGGTCGCGACGGCGAGCAATGACGGCTATACGCTGCTGCTGCACCATATCGGTATGTCCACGGCGCCAACGCTCTATCGCAGCCTGCCCTACGATCCGACAGTGGATTTTGCCACCATCGGTCTCGTCACCTCGGTGCCGATGACGCTGGTTGCCCGCAAGGATTTCGCGCCCACCACGATGGCCGAGCTGATCGCCTATGTGCAGGCCGAAGGCGAGAACATCACCTATGCCCATGCCGGCATCGGCTCGGCCAGCCAGCTTTGCGGCATGCTGTTCATGGATGCGGTGGATGCGCAGATGACCACCGTGCCCTATCAGGGCTCCGGCCCGGCCATGACCGACATCATCGGCGGCCAGGTGGACCTGATCTGCGACCAGACCACCAATACCACCAGCCAGATCCAGGCGGGCGAAGTCAAAGCCTATGGCGTGACCTCGCCCGAGCGCCTGGGCAATCTGCCCGACCTCGCCACCACGGCCGAAGGCGGCCTCGAGCTCGAGATCGGCGTCTGGCACGGACTCTACGCGCCAGCCGGCACCGATGCGGCGATCATTGCCCGGCTCGAGACCGCCCTGCAGGCGGCCTTGGCAAATGAGACGGTGATCAGCCGCTTCGCCGAACTCGGCACCGTGCCGGTCACCGCCGCGGAAGCCACGCCTGCCGCACTGACCGAGACGCTCACCAGCCAGATCGCGCTCTGGAAGGGCGTCATCGAGGCCGCCGGCGTCTACGCAGACTGATCCGCAAACCTGCTCCGCGGCCTGGCCGCGGAGCACCAAGCTAAAATCTGTGGGGGGGCCGATGGCCATCAATGCTTCGACCAAGGAGCTCGTGTCGGGCGGGCTGTTTGCCGCCTTCGGCGCTTACTTCGTCGCGGAATCGCTCAATTACGAAGTCGGTACCGCCTTTCGCATGGGGCCCGGCTTCATGCCTTTGCTGCTCGGCGCGGTGCTGGTGATGTTGGGCATCGGCGTGGCGGCCAGCGGGCTGAAGAAACCCGATATCGAGCTGCGCGACCCGGTGGCTTGGCGCGGCCTCATCCTGATCTCGGGAGTTATCGTCTTCTTCGCCGTCGCCATTCGCGGCCTGGGTTTCGTGCCGGTCGTGGTGATTTCCGCCTTCGTCACGGCCATGGCCAGCCGGATGAATTCGCCCCTGTTCGCCGCCTTGCTGGCAACCGGGCTGACCGTCATGTGCGGGCTGATCTTCAAGATCGGGCTCGGCTTCCAGGTGCCCTGGTTCGGCCCCTGGCTCGGCCTGTAGGAGAGACGCCATGGATATGCTTGCTTCGCTGAGCCTTGGCTTTTCGGTCGCGCTGGACCCGACCAACCTGCTCTATTGTTTCATCGGCGTGCTGCTGGGCACCCTGGTCGGCGTGCTGCCGGGCATCGGGCCGACCGCCACCATCGCCATGCTGCTGCCCATCACCTTCACGCTGGGACCATCGACGGCGCTGATCATGCTGGCCGGCATCTATTACGGCGCCCAGTATGGCGGCTCGACCACCGCCATCCTGATCAACCTGCCGGGGGAAAGCTCCTCGGCGGTGACGGCCATCGACGGCTACCAGATGGCCAAGCAGGGCAGGGCCGGTCCGGCCCTGGCGACCGCCGCCCTCGGCTCGTTCTTTGCCGGCACGGTGGGCACGCTGCTGCTGGCCTTCTTTGCCCCGCCGCTGGCGCGAGCGGCGCTCAATTTCGGGGCGCCGGAATATTTCGCCCTGATCGTGCTGGGCCTGCTGATGTCGATCGCGCTGGCGCATGGCTCGATCCTCAAGGCGCTGGCCATGATCGTGCTGGGTCTGCTGCTCGGCATGGTGGGACAGGATATCTATACCGGCCAGCCGCGCTTCACCTTCGGGGTGCGCGAACTCTATTCGGGGCTCAACTTCGTTTCGGTGGCCGTGGGCATTTTCGGCGTTGCCGAAATCCTGCGCAATCTCGAGAACGAGAAGAACCGCGACGTCATGGTCAAGGCCGTCAGGAACCTCTGGCTGACCAGGGATGACTTCCGGCGCATCATCGGGCCGGTGCTGCGTGGCACCGGCCTCGGCGCCGTGCTGGGCATCCTGCCCGGTGGCGGGCATATCCTGGCCTCGTTCGCCTCCTATTCCGCCGAAAAGCGGCTGAGCAAGACGCCCGAGCAGTTCGGCAAGGGCGCCATCGAGGGTGTGGCCGGGCCGGAATCGGCCAACAATGCCGCGGCACAGACCTCGTTCATCCCGCTGATGACGCTGGGCATCCCCGCCCATCCGGTGATGGCGCTGATGGTGGGGGCGTTCATTTTGCAGGGCATCACCCCCGGTCCCAATGTCATCAACGACCAGCCGGCTCTGTTCTGGGGCATCATCGCCTCGATGTGGATCGGCAATGTCATGCTGGTGCTGCTCAACCTGCCGCTGGTCGGGCTGTGGGTGAAGATGCTCTCCATCCCCTATCGGGCGCTGTTTCCGGCCATCGTGCTGTTCGCCTGCATCGGCTGCTTCTCGATCAACCAGAATATCTTCGATATCTATGCCATCGCTTTCTTCGGCATCCTCGGCTACGTGCTGATCCGCTTCGGCTGCGAACCGGCCCCGCTCCTGCTGGGCTTCGTGCTGGGGCCCTTGCTGGAAGAACATCTGCGGCGGGCAATGATCATCTCGCGTGGTGATCCGACGATCTTCGTGACGCGGCCGATCTCGGCCACGCTGCTGGGCCTGGCCGTGCTGGCCGTGGTCATCGCCGTGCTGCCCAGCATTCGCAAGAAGCGCCAGGAAGTGTTCGTCGAAGAGGATTGAGACTACGGTGCGCGGCGCATGATCAGTGCCGCGCACATGTCATCGAATGGGTATTTGTCCCGATATAATGCGATCGCGCACGAGAGTTACCCATGTCGTCTGATCTCGTGATCCGCCGGGGCACCGCAGAATTCTGGCGCGCCAATATCGCGTTCTTCCTGTCGGCCTTTGCGGTCTTTGCCTCGCTCTATTCGGTGCAACCGCTGCTGCCGATCTTTGCCGCCGAATTCGGGCTTGATGCCGGGGCGAGCTCGCTTGCCCTGTCAGCCACCACGGCCACCCTGGCTGTCGCCCTGCTGCTGGCCAGCTGGGTATCGGACCGCCTCGGCCGCAGGACGCTGATGATCTGGGCTGTCCTGCTCACCGCCGTGCTGGGATTGCTGCTGCCCCTGGCGCCCAACTGGGCGTGGTTGATCGCCATCCGCACTCTGATGGGCCTGACCCTGTCCGGCTTGCCCGCGGTGTCCATGGTCTATCTGGCCGAGGAGATCGACCCTGAGGCATTGGGCTTCTCGATGGGGCTTTATATTGGCGGCACCGCCATTGGCGGCATGGCCGGGCGGCTGGTCAGCGGCGTGCTGGCGGACTGGATCGGCTGGCGCCCCGCTTTGGCCGTGCTCGGCGTCGCCGTTGCTCTGGCCGCCCTGGTGGTCGTACTACTGCTGCCGCGCCCGCGCCATTCGGTCCGCTCGCGGCTCGGCGCCCGCGATCTGGTGCAAAAGCTCCGGCTGCAGTTTACCGATCCGGGCCTGCCCTGGCTGTTTGCCTCGGCCTTCCTGCTGATGGGCAGTTTCGTCACCCTCTACAATTATGCCGGCTTTCGCCTGGCCTTGCCGCCGTTCGCGCTCAGCCACGCCGCCATCTCGGCCATCTTCATCGTCTATCTGCTGGGTAGCCTGAGCTCGGCCTTTGCCGGTGGGCTGGCGCAGCGCCTGGGGCGGCGCAAGGTCTATTGGGCCACCGTGGTCATCATGGCCCTGGGCGTGGCGCTCACGGCCGTCCCGGCCACCCCGATCATCATCCTGGGCCTCGCCATTGCCACCATCGGCTATTTTGCGGCGCATGGCATTGCCAGCGCCTGGGTGGCGCGCCGGGTCGTAGTCGGTCGCGCCCAGGCAACCGCCATCTATCTGTTTGCCTATTACCTCGGCTCGTCTGTCCTGGGCACCATTGGCGGCTATGCCTGGACGGCCTGGAGCTGGAACGGCGTCATGCTGGTCAGCGGCGGCGCCATGCTGCTGGCCTTGCTGGTCGCCTTCCGCCTCATCCGGCTGGCGCCGCTGCCCCTGGCCGAACAGGCCGCAATGCCGCCGGCCGGTCTCTAGACAACGCGCGCCTAACCCTCTGCGGCGCTGCCGAGCAGCGCACGGACAGAGGGTAGTATGCTCTGGACGATTCTGCTGACGCCGGCCGCGTTGGGATGCATGCCGTCGGCCTGGTTGAGGGTCCCGTCGCTGACCACGCCATCCAGGAAGAACGGGTAAAATGCGGTATCGAACTGCGCAGCCAGTTCGGGAAACACCGCCTCATATTCCTGCACATAGTCGCTGCCCAGGCTGGGGCTGGCGCGCATGCCCACCAGCAGCACCGGGATGTCCTCCGCGACGAAGCGCTCCAGCATGGCCGCCAGATTGCGGCGCATCGCCGCCACGTCCAGGCCCTGCAGCATGTCATT
The DNA here is from genome assembly GCF_058629155.1 of Devosia sp. MDV22-iso42. Lineage (NCBI taxonomy): Bacteria > Pseudomonadati > Pseudomonadota > Alphaproteobacteria > Hyphomicrobiales > Devosiaceae > Devosia > Devosia sp. MDV22-iso42. Next base: position 776,501 of record NZ_JBZVWR010000006.1, on the reverse strand, counting down.
GGCCCCCAGCTCGAGCACCACGGCATCGGGCCGCTCGCCCAGCGACCAGTCGAGCCGCGCCAGGCCATCGGCCGAGGTGTCGCCGGACACGCTGGCATTGACGATGGTCACCTCGTCGCCCAGGGCCGCCTGCAGGCGGCCGGCAAAGCCATCCTGTTCGGAAAGACCAAGGCCGGCCATCAGAGAATCGCCATAAAGCATGAGCGTCCGCTCGGCGGCAGGAGCGGCGGAAACGGCGGCCATGGCAAAGGCCGCCGCCAAAGCGAGGCTCTTGAGCTTGTCACGTAGAATTTTGTTCATCGTCACTGTGCTTTCCATCAAGAGCGCATACCTGTGTAGACCTGACCAGCCAGAAAGTGTTGCCCATGCGCAGCCCCGTCGTCGAGACTGCCCGGATGAACCTGCACCTGCAGTCGGGGGCGACGCCGCTCCATATCCTCAAGGATATCGAGTTCAGCATCGATCCGGGCGAGGTCGTCGCCGTGGTCGGCCCGTCGGGCAGCGGCAAGACATCTCTGCTCATGGTACTGGGCGGGCTCGAACAGGCAACTGACGGTCGCGTGACTGTCGCCGGCACCGCCGTGACCGGCCGGGGCGAGGACGAACTGGCCATTTTCCGCCGGCAGAACCTGGGCATCCTGTTCCAGAACTTTCACCTGATTCCCTCCATGACCGCCCTGGAGAATGTGGCGCTGGCGCTGGAGATTGCCGAGAGCGGGCGCGCCTATGCCGAGATCACGGCTGCTGCCACTGCAGCGCTGACCGCCGTCGGGCTCGCCGACCGCCTCGATCACCGGCCGAGCGCGCTGTCGGGCGGCGAACAGCAGCGTGTCGGGCTGGCCCGCGCCATCGTCAACCGCCCCAAGCTTCTGCTGGCCGACGAGCCGACCGGCAATCTCGACCAGGATACCGGCGCCCGGGTCATCGACATGATGTTCGCTTTGGCGCGCGACAATGGTACCGCGGTTTTCCTCATCACCCATGATCCGGCTCTGGCCCGGCGCGCCGACCGCGTGCTGGCCATGAATCACGGCCGGTTGTCCCCGGTCACCCAAGGCGTCCTCGCATGAGCCGCCTGATGGGCTGGATGCGCATCGCCCTGCTCGACCTGCGCGGCGATGCGAGGCGGTTCATCATTCTGCTGGCCTGCCTTGCTTTGGGCGTCGGCACCATCGCCGCCGTCCTGTCGGTCGGCGCGGCCCTGCAGTCGGCCGTCGATCGTGACGCCCGGGTGATCCTGGGCGGCGATATCGAGGTGCGCAGTCGCGGCACGGACATCACCCCCGAACAGCGCGCTGCAGTGACCGCGCTTGGCCGGACGGCCCGGGTGCTCGACCTCAATGCCCGCGCCAGCGCCAATGACGCCAGCCTGCTGCTCAGCCTGCGCGCCGTCAGCGACAGCTACCCCTTGCTGGGCGCGGTGACGCTGGGCCCCGAGGCGGCAGGCAGCGCCCTGGCGGATTTGACCGCGGTGCGGGACGGCCTGCCGGGCGCGGTGGTCGACCCGCGGGCGCTCGACCGCCTGGACCTGGCAGTGGGCGACGCCATGCGCATCGGCAACGCCGATTTTGTCATCCGCGCCACGCTGCTCGGCGTGCCTGACCAGGCGGCGCAGGGCTTCCAGCTCGGAGTCCCCGCCATCATCGCCGATTCTGCTTTGGCCGGGGCAGGCCTTAACCAGGCTGGGGTGCTCAGCCGCTATGGCTACAAGGTCATGCTGCAGGACGACCACGCCGATGCTGCCATCACGGCGCTCGATTCCCAATTCCCCGACGCCGGTTGGGACCTGCGCCGGCCCGCCGATGCCGCTGCCAATCTCAAGCGCTTCTTTGACCTCTTCGCCCGCTTCCTGACGCTGGTTGGGCTCTCCTCCCTGCTGGTTGGGGGCGTCGGCGTCTCCAATGCCGTGGCCGCCTATATTGCCGAGCGGCGGACCTCCATCGCCACCATGCGCAGCCTGGGCGCCACCAGCGCCCGCATCATGGTGCATTTCCTCACCCAGATCTTGGTCTTGTCGCTGGCCGGCGTGCTGCTGGGCGTGCTGCTGGGCGCCACCACCAGCCTGTTGGCGCTGCCCGTCCTGTCGGGCATGCTGGCCATCGATCTGCCGCCGACCCTCGATGGCCGATCCCTGCTGATCGCCGCGGGCTTTGGCCTGCTGATCGGCTTTGCCTTCGCCTTGCTGCCGCTGCGTAGTGCGCAAAAGCTCAAGCCGGCCGAGCTGTTTCGCGCCCCCGCCGGCACCGACACACCCATGGGCTGGCGTGACCTGGCCCAGTGGCGCACCGCCGTGCCGCTGGCTGCAGCACTGGCGGCCATTGCCATTCTGGCCGTCTTTACTACAGGCTCGCCTCTGCTCGTGCTGTGGTATGCGGCGGGCGCCGCGCTGGCCTTCGGCCTGCTGCGTCTGGCCGCCTGGCTGCTGCAGGCCGGCTTGCGCCGACTCCCGCCGCTGCCCCATGCCACGCTGCGCCAGGCCATCAAGGCAATTCACCGTCCCGGTGCGGCGGCGCCGGTCGTGGTGCTGTCGCTCGGCCTGGGCTTGGCGCTCCTGCTGATGATCACGCTGCTCGACCAGAACCTGCGCGCCCAGATCGATGGCGCCGTCGCCGACGATGCCCCGGCCTTCGTGCTGCTCGACATGCCCCGCGAGCAACTTCCGCTGGTCGAGGCTTTCGCCGCGGCCGATCCCGGTATCGAAACCCTCGCGACCATCCCCATGCTGCGCGGCACCATCGAGTCGATCAAGGGAACGCCGACGGCCGAGCTCGGCCCGGTGCCCGACGACATCGCCGACCTCTTCGAGGGCGATACGGCCCTGAGCTGGGCCCGCACCCTGCCGGAGGGATCCACCGTTACCGACGGCGCCTGGTGGGCCGAGGACTATGCCGGTCCGCCGCTGGTCTCGCTCAGTACCGAATTGCGCGAACCGCTCGGCCTGTCGGTGGGGGACGAGCTGTCGATCAGCATTGCCGGTCGGCCGCTCGAGGTCACCATTGCCAGTTTCCGCGCCATAGACTGGCGCGCGGGCGGGCTGAACTTCCGCCTGCTGTTCTCCCCTGGCGTGGTCGAAAGCGCGCCGCAGACCATCATGGGCAGCATTGACGTCGTCGACGGCGCGGCGCCAGCGGTGGAGAGCCGGCTGAGCCGGGCCTTCCCGACGCTGAGCTTTCTGCCCGTGGGCGACGCGCTCGACCGCATCGACGACATCCTGTCCAGCCTCGCCAATGCCGTTGCCCTGGTCGGCAGCCTCGCTGTGGTATCGGGCGTGCTGGTCCTGGCCGGCGCCATGACCGTCGGTCGCCGGCAGCGCGAGGCCGATGCCGTGGTCATGAAGGTGCTGGGTGCGACGCGTCGCGACGTCGTCGTTGCCTTCCTTGTCGAGTATGGCGCGCTCGGCCTGCTCGCCGCCATCATGGGCGCCGCCCTGGGCATGTCAGCGGCCTGGGCCATTCTGACCTTTGTCATGGACATTCCCTTTGTGCCCAATCTGCTGACCGTGGCGGCCGTCGTTGTCGGCGCCGTTGTGGCCACCATCGCCACCGGTGTGGTGACGACGTGGTCGGCCATGTCGGTGCGGCCTGCCCGCCAGCTGCGCGCAGACGCCGCTTAGCGGTCAGGCCCACCTGTGGTTCAGGGCGCGTTGCCGAGATAGTCATTGGAATAATAGGCGGTGACATCCGGCATGGCCGTCAGGGGTGCGCCATTGCCGCCCTTGAGCATGCCGGCCTCGAAGACAAACTTGCCGACCGCCGCCATCTTGGCTGGATCGATCCTGCCCACCGCGCCATCAATGCCCTGCAGATAGTGGCCGTCGATGAGCGCCTGCAGCGATGCCCGCACGAAGTCGCGGTCGAGCAGCGCGTCGTCATTGGCGGAAACGAGGATATCGGCCGCCTCGTCGGGATGGGCAATGGCGTATTCATAGCCGCGCCGGCTGGCCGCGATAAAGGCCCTGGCCGTCTCGGGATGTTCCGCCAGATAGGCGCCGCTGGTGCCGATGAAATTGGTATGCTGGTCCGGTATCCCGTAATCGGCATAGCGGAAGGCGCGTTGCGCCGGCCCGTCGCGCTCGGCCTTGACGCCCTCCCAGGTGTAAACTTCAAGGGTGAAGTCGACCGCACCATTGGCCAGCGCCTCATAGGCCGAAGTGCCCAGGGTAACGGTCTCGAACGCGCCGACCCCGCCATCATGGCGGATCATCGTGCCGATCAGCGCATTTTCCCAGTCGCTGCCGAAGCCTGCATAGATCTTGCCGTCGAGGTCGCGCGGACGCTGGATGTCCTGCCGGTCGGCCTTGAACACCAGCCGGCCGGTTTCGGTCTGGACCAGGGCATAGGTGGCGACAAGGTCGGCCCCGGCAGTGCGCTGGGTCAACAGGCTTATCGAGCCCAGAATACCGAAATCGGCGACATGGTTGGCCACCAGCGTGCCGGCAGACGTATCCGAATAGGGCAGGATCTGCACATCAAGCCCGGCCTCGTCGTAAAAGCCCTTGGCCTGGGCGACGAAGAGCCCGATATGGTTGGTATTGGGTGTCCAGTCGAGCGCCATGGTTAGAGGCGTGGGCTGGGCCACAGCCGGTGCGGTGGCAAGGCTGGCCGCCAGGCCCAGGGCCAAAAGCGTGCGGATCATCGGCATGGTTCTTCCTCCGGATAAAACAGGGTTTGCAAAATATCGGCCTCAATCGCCGCAAGCGCAGGCGAACCAATCGCGGGCCGCGGGTGGGGCAGCGGCACAATGAACTGGCGGGCGATACGGGCGGGGCGCTGCGACAGCACATAGATGCGGTCCGACAGCAGCACTGCCTCGCGCACATCGTGGGTGATGAGCAGCACGGTCCAGCGATGCCGTTCCCACATGCCGGCCAGCCAGCGCTGCATCTGCGCCCGGGTCAGGGCATCAAGGGCGCCGAAGGGCTCATCGAGCAGCAGCATCGGCCGCTGCTGCACCGTCGTGCGCAGCAGGGCGGCCCGCTGCCGCATGCCACCGGACAGCTGCGCCGGATAATGGTTCTCAAAGCCCGCCAGACCGAACTCGGCCAGGAGCGGCGTGACCCTGGCCCGCGCCGCCCGACGGTTCATGCCCTGCACCTGCAGGCCCAGCGTGGCATTGTCGATGATCCGGCGCCACGGCATCAGCGCATCGCCCTGGGGCATGAAGGCAAAGGGATGGCGCGATGGCGACAGCGGCGCGCCGTCGACCAGGATCTGTCCGGCATCGGCGATGAGGGCACCGGTGAGCAGCTGCAGGATCGTCGACTTGCCCGCCCCTGACGGGCCCAGGATCGAGACGAACTCGCCCGGCTGCACGGATAGGCTGATATCGGCCAGCACATCGACAGCGCCAAAGCCCTTGCGCAAATTGACCAGTTGCAGACGCGGCGGGCTCATGGGCGCGAGCCCGGCAGCCGGGTCCAGGGCATGGCGGCGCGTTGCACCAGCACGGTGGCGCCAAACAGCGCCAGGGTCAGCGTCGAGCTGACCAGCACCGCCGCCAGCACCAGGTCGGGCCGAAAATTGTTCTTGGCGTTGAGGATGTAGATGCCCAGGCCCTGCGCCGCCCCGGCATATTCGGCAAAGATCGCCGCGACCACGGCATAGGTGATCGAGATGCGCAGGCCGGCAAAGAAATAGGGCAGGGCCGATGGCAGTCTCGCCATCATGAAGATGCGCCGGCGCGAGGCGCCCATCGAGGCCAGCAGCGTGGTGATTTCGCGCTCGGTGGCGTCGTAGCCCTGGACCAGGGCCACCAGCATGGGAAAGAAGGTCACCAGCGCCACCAGCACGATCTTGGGCGTCAGCCCGAAGCCGAACCACAGCACGATGAGCGGCGCGATCGCCACCAGCGGCAGGGTCTGGGTAATGATCAACACCGGAAACAGCGCCCGTCGCAGCGGCCGGTAGAAGTCGATCAGCACCGAAAACACAAAGGCTGCGGTCAGCGACGCGGCAAAGCCGAACAGCGTGGCCTGCAGCGTCGCCAGGCTGTGACGCGCCAGGGCGTCCCGCTGCGCGAAGGCATGGCTGAGGATGCGCGACGGGGCGGGCAGGGCGGTCGGCGAAATCCCCGACAGCTGTACATAGGCCTCCCAGGCCAGGATCAGCGCGGAAACCGAGGCCACGGCAGGGCCGGCGTGATGGCAAAGGCGCGCGAGCACGCGCAGCAAGGCGGATGGACCCGACATGGCTTGACCTCTGCGCTCAGTGCGCGCTGGGGCTGTTGGCCGAAACCGTCAGATCGATCGTGACATGCCCCTGCGGTGGCCCGAAGCGGCAGAAGGCCTGCTCCAGCGCGGCGAACAGGGCACCGGTATCGCCATTGAGCTTGGTGGCGAAATGCTTGGACGTCTCGAAAGTCCCCGACTGCTTGAGGAAATCGGTGCAGCCGTAGATTTCCGCCATGTGGTCGCCCTGGCCCATCACATAGAGCGACAGCTGGGCAACCGAGAAAACGCCCATATCGGGAGCGCTGCGCACCGCCGCCAGCGCCGTGGCCTGCCGCTCGGCCAGCGGCGCAACCGGGCCGTCAAAATGGCCGGACTGGCAGATGGCCTCGTCCGGCTCGCCGGGACAGCCGCGCGAGATGGTGGCGGACAGCACGCAGTGCACGCCGGTTCCGGCCGCAGCGCTGAACAGGTCACGCATGGCCGGGAACAGCACCTCGGGCGGACCCACCAACAGCGTCGAGACATCGTCGGTCTCGATGCGCAGCCTGTCGCGATAGGGATCGAGCCCGCCCAAGGCGCTGGTAATGACGCCGACAAAATCGTCGGTCATGGGATAAAGAGAAATCTGTGCGCCAGAAAACATCAACCGCCTCGCTCCGCTGGTATTACCCAGATCAGCTATAGGGTCCGAAGGCTTCCCGCCCTCATCTCAGCCCCGACCTACGGAGCACCCCTGTGGATGAGCCACCATAGGCGCTTCTTACCGGACTACGCAAGTCACTCCTGCATCGAGTTCCGACTGAAAGTGCCACGGGCCTTTTCCGGGAAGCTCTGCTGTGCCTGTAGGCCCGACATGGCGAGTCCGCCTACCGCGCTGACCACCTCGGTTGACCTTGTGATGGAGCGGCTGAGACAGAAGAATATATGCCTCTCGGCGACTCGATTGGCGGCGTGATGGCTCAATCCATCGCATGGACGAGCTGACCCCATGAAATGCCCCTCCAGCCAACGAAATCAATGCTGCCTGGCACAGGCGCCCGAGCATGACTGTGTCGTAGATGTCTTCAGCCTTGGCGAAGCGAGCAAGCCTGAACCGCATCGCCGCTTGTTGCGCGCCCGGTCGGCTGGTCAACTGAACCGGCCCGACATCGTCGCCATACTGTCATCTTGTCTGCCTAGGACGACGCCATGACCACGATCATCCTCGACGACCTGGGCAAGACTTTTGATGGCGTGCCGGCCATCCAGCCCACCAACCTGGCCCTGGAATCCGGTTCCTTCACTGCCCTGCTCGGCCCATCCGGCTGCGGCAAGACCACCTTGCTGCGGCTGATTGCCGGTTTCGAACGGCCGAGCACCGGCACGATCCAGCTCGGCCATCGTCTGGTGGCCGGTCCCCATGTAAGCGTGCCACCCGAACGGCGTAGCCTGGGCATCGTGTTCCAGTCCTATGCCTTGTGGCCGCATATGGATGTGGCCGCCAATGTCGCCTATCCGCTGCTGGCGCGGGGCGTGGCCAAGGCGGAAATCGCCATGCGGGTGGCCAGGGCACTGGCCATGGTATCGCTTACCGGGCTGGGGTCGCGCAGTGTCGACGCCCTGTCGGGTGGGCAGCGGCAGCGGGTGGCTCTGGCCCGGTGTCTGGTAACAGGCACCGACATAATCCTCCTCGACGAACCCCTGGCCAATCTCGACGTGCATCTCCGCGCGGAAATGCTGGATGTCTTCGCCCGCCTGCACCGCGATACCGGCGCGACCATCGTCTTCGTCACGCATGACCAGGCCGAAGCGCTGGCGCTGGCCGATCGCATTGTCGTTCTGGACAGGGGCACAGTGCAGCAATCCGGGGCGCCCGAGCAGATTTATGCCGAACCGGCCAATGCCATGGTTGCCGGCTTTGTGGGGCGGGGGGTCATTGTGCGAGGCCTATATTCCGATGGGCAGGTGACCTTCGCTGGCCAGGCCGTGCCGACCCGTGGCCAGGCCGGCAGCGCGACGCCCATGCTCCTGTTGCGGCCAGAGCATCTGACGCTGGCCAAGACCGGCATTGCCGCCACCATTGCCACCACGCGCTATACCGGTGCCGCCTATGACGCCACGGCCAGGCTGGCGAGCGGCGAGACCCTGCTGCTGTCGACGCCGCAGCGCATGGCTCCCGGCGCCCGGGTCCATCTGGCCGTCAGCGACGCCTGGATCGTGCCGGGCTGATCAGCGCCAGGGCAGCACGCCGGCGGGCAGCATGCGGCCGAGACGATCGAGCGCGGCCAGGAGCGCGACAACCACCACCAGGGTGACGATGGCCACGGCCGATGCCTGCGGCGACAGGCCCGATTCTTCGAGACTGAACAGGATCACGCCGATGGTCTCGTTGCGGCTCGACCACAGGAGGGCGGAGACGGTCAGCTCGTTGAAGGCGCTCATGAACACCAGCAGGGCCCCGGCAAAGGCAGCGGGTGCGGCCAGTGGCGCGGTGATGGTCAGCAGGCGCCGCAGCGGGCCGGCTCCGGCGGCGGCGGCGGCTTCACCAAGCTCGGGTGCCAACTGGTCGAGCGCCGCCTCGACGGGCTTCAGCGCCAGAGCGGCAAAGCGCATGAGATAGGCGACGAGGATGATCCACGGCGTGGCGTAGAGGCTGCCCAGCAGGGGCAGCGGTCGCAGGAACAGCAGGATGCAGGCGATGGCCAGCACGATGCCGGGCAGCGCATAGGGCAGCTCGAGCAGGCCATGCGCCACCCTGCCGAAGCGATGCGGCAGGCGGCTCAGGCCCAGCGCCAGCGGCACGGCCAGCAGGGCCAGGATGGCGGCGGCCAGCAGCGACAGGTAAGTGGAGTTGACGAAGGCGCGGACGGTGGAGGCCTGCCGGACCAGGACTTCGACATAGTTGTCGAGCGTCAGCGTGGCCAGCGACAGCGGCACGCCATAGGCCGGCACGAGCGAGGTGGCGAGCAGGGCCGCCGCCGGCAGGATCAGCACCGCCGTCAGCAGCAGCAGGCCCGCCACGGCAACCGGCCAGCGCAATGGTCCAAGCGAAAACCGCATCGGCGCGCCGCGCGTCAGCGCGAAGCGCACGCGGCGCAACGCCAGGCCCTGGGCGACAATGCCGGCAAGGGCGATCAGACAGATCAGCAGGGACAGGCCGGCCACCTGTGGCAGGACGCTGGGGCCATTGCTGGACAGCTGCTGGTAGATCAGCGTTGCCAGCGTCAGAAAGTTCTCGGGCATGCCCAGCAGCGCCGGAATGCCGAAATTGCCGACGCCGGACACGAATGCCAGGGCGGTTGCGGCGATCAGGTACGGCCACAGCAGCGGCAGCACGACACCTGTCACCACGCGCACCGGCCCCATCCCCGCAGCACGCGCCGCTTCCACATAGTCGCGCGGCAGCAGCACCAGGCCGGCGCGCAAGGTGATGAACACGATGGGCGCATGCTGCACACCGAACAGCAGGATGATGCCGTTGCGACCCAGCAGCGGATTGGCCGTGCCGGGCGGCGGCGCGAGGCCAATGGCGCCCAGCAGGGCGCTGGATGGTCCCAGAAGATGCATCCAGGCCAGCGCCATGACCTGGGGCGCGATCATCAGCGGCAGGATGAGCAGGAAGCCCTGCAACTGGCGCAGCGGCATGTCGGTGGCAGCGACCAGAAAGGCGAAGGGCGCGCCGATCAGTAGCGCCAGCAGGGCACCGAACAGGGCGGTGTCGAGCGTATTGAAGATAGCGCGTTGCGTGGCGCCCCGCGCCACCCGGCTGAGCAACAGGCTCGCGTCGAACTGGCCATCGACGAACAACGCTGTCAGGACCAGCCGGCCGATGGGCAGCACGGCGATCAGTCCGACGGCACAGAGGGTGAGAACGGCAGGCAGCAGCCATGCCGCTCTCCTGATGCGGCCGTCCGGATCCAGCAAGGGAGGAACCGTCCCGGTCGGCCGCATCAATGGTGTGTCTGGCGTCACGCCGGCTTACTGGCCGAAGATCTCGCCGAACTGCTCCTTGTTGGCAGTCTCGTTGGCCAGGGCCGCGGCAGCGTCATAGGGCAGCACCTTGATATCGGTGCGCGCCGGATAGCCTGCGGGCAGGGCAATACCGTCGCGCGCCGGGATATAGCCCTGGCTCGATGCCAGCTGCTGGCCTTCTTCCGAGATCAGGAAATCGATGAACAGCTTGGCATTGTCCGGATTGGGCGCCGACGCCAGGATCGCGGCCGGCTCGGTCACTGCAGATACCCCTTCGGTGGGGAAGACGAAGGCGACGGGCGCGCCCTTGGCCGCTTCGCGGATCGGCAAGAAGTCGACGATCATGCCATAGAGCTTTTCGCCGCCGGCCACCGCCGTCAGAATGTCGCCATTGCCGCCAGCCGCCTGGGCCCCATTGGCGGCGAGCGCTGTATAGAAGTCCCAGCCTTCGGCCAGATTGTCGGTCAGGGTCACGGTGTGGATCAGCGCCGCGCCCGAGGTCAGCGGGCTGGGCATGGCAACCTGGTCCTTGGCTTCCGGCTTGGTGAGGTCAAGCCAGCTCGCCGGCACCATGGTGGCAGCGGTATTGTAGACGATGCCGGTGGTGATCAGCTTGGTCGAGAAATAGGCGCCATCCTCGTCATAGAGGCTGGCATCGAGGCCGGTCGTGTCGGCTTCGGGGAAGTTGAGCAGCAGGCCCTCGGCCTTGAGTCCTTCCATGGTCACGACGTCGGCGATCAGCAGCACGTCGGCCTGCGGCGCACCGGCTTCGACTTCGGCGCGGAATTTTGCCATGATCTTTGGCGTGCCGTCGCGCACCCACTCCACACTAATGCCGGGATATTTCGCCATGAAGGCGTCGGCCGTCTGTTGTGCATCGGTATTGGGCTGGCTGGTATAAAGCACCAATTTGCCCTCCTGCGCGAGGGCCGGGGAAAGGGTGGCGGCCAGCATCAGGCCAGCGGTGAGAAGGGTGCGCATCAGCAACTCCTGTGCTGCCGCGGGGAAGTCCAGCGGTGCAGGGGCTTTAGCCGGACTGTTTGACAACGCGGTGACAAGCCGCGGCGATATGGGGCGCGGGGCCGAGGCGTCGCGCGCTTGCCCTTGATCAGGGTTCGGCGGTTGCAGCCCTCGTTCAGCAGCGGGCCATAACTCTGGGCAAAGGCACGGCGCGGGAGCAGACCATGTTCGGCCGTCCGTATGTGACAACCGGGTCCGGTACGGACGGTTACTGCTCGGTGGGCCCCGCGACCACTGAAGTCCGGTGCAGCACCGCGCGCCAGCCCCGAAAGGCCGCTGACAGCGAAGGGTGGCTGCCTCGTCGAGCGAAGGTGAGCGAGTGGGTCAGCCGATGGTCAGCTTGTGCTTTGCGGCAAGGCCCTGCAGCCATTCGACATCGTCGCCCGAGAGGGTGTCGATGAGCCCGGCCCGCAGATAGTTCACCAGCGCCGGCGTCCAGCCCAGGCCGGCCCGGTCAATCCGTTCGAGGGCCTGTGGACTATAGGCATGGCAGCGGATGGCGATACCGGCATCGTGCAGCGCAGCCGCATCGTCGGCATGGAAGGCTGACAGGTCGATGCAGAGTTCGTCGAGGTCAGCCGCGCGGGCGACGGCCACCGGATCGGCATAGCGCTCATGCACGATGCCGCCGGTGCGGATGCCCGGGATCGCCGCCTTGATGGCTTTGAGATGGGCGTGATCGAACGAGATCATCATCACGCGGCCCAGATCGGCAGGGTCGCTCAGGGCGGCCTCGAGCGCGATGTCATAGGCATCAAGGTGCAACTTCTCCTTCACCTCGATTTCCAGAACCAGGTCCAGTTCATGGGCGAGGTCGAGCACGGCGCGCAGCGTCGGCACAGGCTCGCCGGCATAGCGCGGATCGAACCAGGCGCCGGCATCGAGCGCGGCGATCTCGGCTGCGCTCAGGTCCTTGACGGCGCCCGATCCATTGGTGGTCCTATCGACCAGAAGATCGTGCAGCACGACGATCTGGTGGTCGGCAGTCAGGACAGTATCGATTTCCATGCTGCTGGCGCCGTGGCTATGCGCGGCGCGCAAGGCCGCCAGGGTGTTTTCCGGGGCTGCCAGGCTATGGCCGCGATGGCCGCACAACCGGATGAAGCCGGTATCCTTGAAGAGAAAGCTTTGCGACATGATGGGTCCTTTGGGTTCAGAGTTTGCCCATGCCTGCCGCCATGACATCGTCCTTGGCGAGGCGTTGGGCGAGAATGAAGATCAGCAGCATGGGCAGGAGCAGGATGAAGGTAACGACAGCGGCGGTCGGCAGCACAAGCGCCTCGCCGCCCAGATAGCTCCACAGCTGGGTGGCCAGGGTCCGCACCTTGGGGGCGCCCACCATGAAGCTTTTTTCGAACTCCTCGAAGGAGGCAATGAAGGTCAACAGCCCTCCTGCGGCAAACCCGGGCCAGGCCAGCGGCAGGGCAATCCGGGTCACCGCGACGAAGGGCGTCGCCCCCAGGCTGCGGGCGGCATAGATCAGCTCATTGGGAATACCCTCGAGCGTGGCGGTGAGGATGCGGATCATGAAGGGCAGGGTGCCCACGATCTGCACCAGGATGACGCCCAGCACCGTACCGGCGAGCCCGAAGCGGAAGAAAATCTCCCCCAGGCTGACGGCGACCACGATGCCCGGAACAATCACCGGCGCCAGCACGAAGACCTCGACCAGCCGCTTGAGCCGAAAGGGGAACTGGGCCAGCGCCCAGGCGGTGGGGAAGGCCAGCGCGCCCGTCACGGCGGTGACGATGATGGAAATCAAGAGGCTGATCCCCGCCGCCGGGAGGATATAGCGGTCGGCCAGCACTTCCTGCCAGGCCGAGAGCGAAAACGAGCGCGGAATGATGTCGGGCGGAAACCAGCCCACTGCAGGATCATAGAAAGCCCAGAGCGCCACGATGGCGATGGGAAAGAACAGGGTCAGCGCCAGATAGCCATAGAGACTGAGTCCAACCAGGCCCTGTCCGCGCGCCGGTTTTTGCCGGACCATCACGCGACCCCTTTGGTGGAGCGCCCGGACGAGCCGATAATGGCATAGTAGGCGAGCAGGACGGCAACGGCCATGATGCTGAGCAGCGTCCCCATGGCGTAGACCATAGGCCAGTTTCCCTTCTGGAAGCCTTCGGCGAACATGTGCACGCTCAGCGGCAGTGGATAGGCGGGCCCTAGCAGGCTGGGAATGACATAGGAGCCGAGCGAGCCGATGAAGCTGAGCAACACAGCCGCAGTGATGCCCGGCTGCGCGAGGGGGAGTTGGACACGCCAGAGGATGGTCAACTGCCCGGCGCCGAGGGTGCGGGCCGCCGCCAGCACGTCCTTGCTGATGGCCGCCATGGCGCCGGTAATGATCAGCGTCATGAAGGGGATGGTTTTCCAGGCCGAACCGACAATGGCGCCGAGCCCCAGCGGATCGCGCACCAGGCGCGGCATGGGCAGGCCGAGCGGCGTGATCAGGCGCTCTGCCATGCCGCCGCGATCGAGCACGATCATCACGAGAAATCCGGCCACGATGCCCGGCACCACCAGCGGGATCTTGTACAGCGTGCCGAACAGCGTGCGCGAACGCTCATTGGCCTGCATCAGGGCCGAGAGCGGCAGGGCAACCGCGAGACTGAGCAGGGTCGGTGCCACGCCCAGCCAGAGCGAGAAGGCCAGCCCGTCCATATAGACCGGATTGGCGAACACGGCCTGCCAGGTGACCAGGCTCAGGGTCGGCGCACCCTCGGCCTGACTGGTAAAACTGCCATAGACGACCCGCAGCAGCGGCAGGCCGAATAGGGCGATCAGATAGCCGAGCCCGGGCAGCAGGCACAGCAGCAGCGTCGACAGGCGGACCTCTCTGTCCATCATCACACTGCCTCCCGGCTGGGGGCGTAGCGGCGCAGCAGGTGCAGGCGTGGCGGCGCGACGAGGCGGACCTTCTGTCCCCGGGGCAGGATGGGGCTGCCGCCGCCCGAGGCGATCGAGCGGAAGGTCTGGCCGGCGGCCGCAATCCAGTAATGGGTGGCGGCGCCCATGAACATCGACTGCTCGATGACACCGTGTTCGTCGCTCTCGACCGGCTCGACCTGCAGATCCTCGGGGCGAATGGCAACGCCCTCGACATCACTGGCATCGGGGTTTTCCAAAGGGCGCACGTCGCCCCAGGGCAGTAGGCAACTGCCCTGGTCGATCTGCGCTTCGATCACATTGGTCATGCCGAGAAACTCGGCGGTGAAGCGATATGTTGGCCGGCGATAGAGGTCGATTGGTGCGCCGCGCTCGACGATTTCGCCCTCCTTCATCACCACGATCTCGTCGCCCAGCGCCATGGCTTCGGACTGGTCATGGGTGACATAGACGGACGTGATGCCGAGCTTGCGCTGCAGCGCCCGCAGGTCCTCGCGCAGACTGTCGCGCAGCTTGGCGTCCAGATTGCTCAACGGCTCGTCAAACAGCAGCACATCCGGCTCGATGACGATCGCCCGCGCCACCGCGACGCGCTGCTGCTGGCCGCCCGAGAGCTGCTTGGGCAGCCGATCGGCATAGTCGCCCAGGCCGACCGTCTGCAGCGCTGCGGTAACCCGGCGCTCGATCTCCTGGCGCGCGACCCGCCGCATTTCCAGCCCGAAGGCGACATTGCGCGCCACGCTGAGATGAGGAAACAGCGCATAGGTCTGGAACACCAGGCCGAAATTGCGCTTTTCGGGCGCCACATCGTCGATGCGCCGCTCGTTGAGCCAGATGCCGCCCGCGCTGGGGTCGGAAATCCCGGCAATGGTCCGCAGCAGCGTGGTTTTGCCGCAACCCGACGGGCCGAGCAGGACCACGAGATGGCCCGCCGGGATCTCGAGATCGATGCCCTTGAGCACGAGATTGCTGCCAAACTGCTTGGTGAGTTGGCGGATGGACAGTGAGGCCCGCATGATGCTCCCTTTCATGGCGGTGGCGCCACACGGCGCCACCGCCACTGTCGCTGGCTGTTACTGACGCAGGACATTGGCCGTGAAATAGGCCGACAGCTGCGCACCGAGTTTGGAGGGCATGCCGATCCGGGCGCGGCCGGCATACTGATCGGTCGGGATCAGCCGGGCGACCTGCTCGGGAGTGAAGGCGGCGGCGGGATCGAGATCGGTGCGGGCCGAGCGCGAGCCGTTGATCTGCAGCTTCTGCAGCTGCACGTCACTGCTGACAAGGAAGTCGAGCAGCAGCAGGCCCGCGGCGGGATGAGCGCCACCAACGGGCAGCATCAGCCCGTCGCCGCCACCAACCTGGCCTTCTTCCAGCAGCTGCTGGCGCACGGTCGGTGGCAGGAGTCCGCGGCCGATGAAGTCATAGGCCATGTCTTCCCAGGCAGTGCCGATGGCCCCGGCGCCATTGGCGATCAGGTTGAGCGTGTCGGCATTGCCATTGGTCAGCTCGACCACGGGCAGCAGCGCCGCGTAATAGTCCCAGACCGGCGTCATGCAGTCGCTGGCGGCAAAGGCGTCGGCCTCCTGCTCGGTGATGGCCCAGTTGACGAAGTTGGCCCGGCACGCATCGCCAGCCACCTTGGCCAGCGCGAGCGACTGCATGAAGCCGCTGCCCGAACCGCCACCGGTCGGCGAGGTGACGATGAACTTGCCCGGATTGGCCGTGGCCCAGTCGAGCAGGTCGTCAAAAGTGGTCGGCACCGAGGCTTCGTCGACAACGCGGGTGTCGTAGACGATCGCGGTCTGGTTGCGATGGAACGGCAGGAAGATACCGCCATGGTCGACGCCGCTGGTCACAGTGGCAATATCGGGATTGAGCGCGGCGCCATTGGGCAGCAGGGTGTGCAGCGGCAGGTTGGCGATGACGCCTTCGCCGCTCAGCAGGGGCAGGCTGCCCGAGCTGACAAAGTAGGCGTCGGCGGGCGCCGCCGCACCGGAATTATGCGCGGCGATCAGCTGCTGGTTGGCAGCGGCGCCCTCGCCGCGGATATAGTCGACGGTGATGCCGTATTCTGCTTCGAATTGCGGGATCAGCGTCTCGGAAAACAGCGGGCCGAAGCTGTCGGTGAAGTCGTAGAAGGTCAGGCTGCCCTCTTCTTTTGCCAAGGGAACGATGACATCATAGAAGTTGTCTGCCGTCAGGGTGGCGAGGTCGAATCCGGGATCGGTGTTGAAACTGCCCGCGCCGACGGGCTCCACGGCGAAAGCGGTGGTGCTCATCAGCAGGGTGATAGACGCCGTAATCAAGGCTTTCATGTTGTCGTCTCCACGTTGAGGGAAGGCATGCGATCACTCGCAAAATCTCCGGCACTCCGTTGCTCATTTTCCCGATGAAGCGGAGTGCCGGAAAACAGGTCTGGCAAAATGGCCAGTAAGGCGTCGGAGATCGCCGGCGCGGCGGCATAGACCGGGGCGCCATTGGCGAGCCCGCCTGCTGCCAGATAGTTGCCGGTGACAGCGCCCGCGCACGCAGCGAGATAAAGTCCGCCGATGGCGTCCCAGGGGTTCATGTGCGGCTCGACATAGGCATCGAGCCGCCCGGCAGCGACATGGGCCAGGCACAGCGCACCGGCGCCAAGTCGCCGGTACTCAGCGCCGGCTGTAAACAGGGCATGGACCATGTCCCCACCCAGCCCGATCGCGTGACGCGGCGAAAAGCCGAGGCCGATGACGGCTTCGCCCAGGTCGGCCTGGTGCGCGCAGCGGATCGGCGTCCCATTGAGCCGGGCAATCCGGTCCGGGCCGGCGAAGAACAGCTCGTTACGCAGCGGATCCAGCGTCCAGGCGGCGATTGGCGCGCCGTCCTTGAGCAAGGCCAAGGCGACGCAAAAATAGGGCAGGGTGCGGCTGAAATTGACCGTGCCGTCGACTGGGTCGATGACCCAGGTAAACCCTGTCTCCAGCGGTCCGCCGCCAAATTCCTCCCCGATGAATCCATCTGCCGGGAAGCCTGCAGAAACAGCCTCTCGCGCCAGGCGTTCGATGGCAAAGTCGGTTTCGGTGACGACGTCGCCCGGCCCCTTGCTCCGGACGGCGAGTTGGGGGTCGTTGAAGGCGGCGAGGGCCAGTGTGCCGGCCTGTTGCATCAGTTTGTGCGCCAGTTCGAGCCGGCGGCTTGTTGGGTCGGTCATGCTTGGCCCTTGCAGGTGAGGCGGGGGATCAGAGTGGGTGCGCAATAGATGACGCCGTCATCGCTATGGCGCTGCTCCAGCGAGACAGGGGCAGCCGCGCCGCCATCCTCGCGGCGATGGCTGTCGATATAGTGCAGGACCTGGCTGACCATGGTGTCGAGCGGTTGCTCGAACGTGGTCAACTGGTAGGGCGTCCAGGACGAGGCCGACAGATTGTCAAAGCCGATCAGCGACAGGTCGTCGGGAATGGTCACGCCCTGGCCGCGCAGCCCATCATAAAAGCCCAGCGCCATGGCGTCGTTGGTGGAAAACACCGCTTCGGGCCGCTGCCCGGCCGGCAGTTGCAGGTACGCGGCCGCGCAGGCTTTGCCCACCTCGATGGTCATGCTCTGGCTGTGCCACACCAGCGGTTCGTGTCCCGCTTCCCGCAGGGCGTCGACATAGCCTCTGGTGCGTTCGGTGGCGGCCCAGCCGTCCTTGAGACCGGCGAGCACCAGATATTTCCGTCGCCCCTCGGCCATCAGCAGCTTTGCCGCCATGGCCCCGCCTAGCGGATTGTCCGTGGCAATGGCAAAGGCGCTCTGGTGATTGGCCGGCCGGTTGAGGGCGGCAAAGAACTGTCCGCGTTCGAGGATGGCTTCGGCCCGCTCATGGGCGATATTGCCTGCCGTGACGATGACGCCGCGGGTCCTCCAGGCGATGGTTTCCACCAGCAGGCGATCGACCTCATCGTCGCTTTCGGCATAAAACAGCAGCGGCTTCATGTGCCACTCCTGAAACGCGCTGAGCAGATGCGAGAGCACCTGGGCGCGCCAGTCAAAGCTCAACCGCGTCGTGATGACTGCAACCAGAGGCGCGTCGCCGGTCACCATGCTGGCGGCCAGAGCATTGGGCTGCCAGCCGATTTCGGCGGCCACCCTGAGGATGCGCTCTCGGGTTTCAGGGGCGATACGGCCATTGCCGGTAAAGGCGCGGCTAACCAGCGCCTGTGAGACATTTGCAGCGCGCGCCACATCCCGCGACGTGACGGCCCGAGTTTTGGACAGCGCTGCGCGGTTCATGCAGGCAACAGCGTCGAGTGTAGGGTGTTACGTATTACGTATTACCCTCATCTGTCTAACCTCGCTCCGCTTGAACTTTAGGTGATTGGCTTGGATGGGACTCCTTTTAGAGAGGGTGTGTGACACCTCGTCGGCGCTAAGATGACAGTTTGACCATGGGTCCAGGTTACGATCGGATGTGCTGACCTTGATGCCAGGCCCTCAATGATCTCGCTGTGACGCGCGCCCGACCGGGTCGCATCCTGGCTGATGATCGGGGTCATATTGGTCATAGTCGCGCAGTCGAAATAGACCAGTTTCGGGTCACTAAGCGCTGCCAGCCGATGCACGAAGCGGGTTTTGCCGGCGCCCGCGGCGGACTCGATGACCAGCGGGGCTGTTGGCGGCATATTTCGGAAAGCTGTCGGCGACCCGGCCCGCTCTTTCAAACTGCCGATGCCGACTCAGCGCACGTACCAGCCTCGCGAGGAAGGTCTATACAGGCACTGCTGCCGGCGGGCGCTTTGTTCCCGCTTCGACAAATTCAGCCCTGGCGAATTGGTCGGCCAAGACCGCGCCGGTCCGAAAGGAGGGATGTCGTCGCGCTCATCTCCTGTTGCAGCCAGAGCATGAAGGCGTCAACGATAGGCTTTCTGGCTCTGTGGTCGGGTTGCAGCAGGTAGTATGCGCGACCCGAGGGAACCCTCGCAGAATGAACTTCGACAAGCGATCCGTCTGCAAGCTGATCGGCGATCATGGCCTCCTCGGCGATGACGATGCCCATACCTTTCTCAGCGGCCCCGTAGGATAAGGCGGAGTTGAACAGAATCGTCCCTCGATCGAGATGAATGTTCGGCACGCCTGCGCCCAGACACCACAGGGACCAGTCATCGAGGCGTTTCATCGTGTGGATGACCGCAACTGTCTCGCCCGCTAGGAACTTTCCCAGGTCAGTCCGCCGGGCAACTTCCGGGGACGCAACGGCAACGAGGTCTATGTCAAAGAGCTTGGTGGTCAGGAAGCCGCCCCATTGATCCTGTCCGGTCGTGATCGCTACATCGCCGACCCCGTCAAACTGGACATTCGAGGATTCCACCGCCGTCACGGTCAGGCTGGCCGCGGGCCAGGCGCGCTGGAAGCTGGATAGCCTGGGAAGCAACCAGTAGGATGCGAATGTGGGCGTGGTCTTGACGACGAGGGCATTGGGTCGGGCCAAGGCACGTATTGTCTCGAAGGCGCTTTCAATGTCGCGTAGCGCCCCGACATTGAGTCCAAGATAAAGGCGGCCTAGTTCGGTCAGCTTCACATGCCGCGCCTCGCGCCGGAACAGTTCCCCCCCAACACGATCCTCAAGCAGCCGCACCTGTTGGCTGATCGCCCCTTGCGTCAGGTTAAGCTCTTGGGCTGCCTTGGAAAAACTCTCCAGCCGGGCGCTCGCCTCAAACGAACGCAGGCTGGCGAGGGAAGGGAGGGGCTGGGGCATCTATTAGTCCGGCTTATGAGAACCCGCAGTTAGTTTCGCTTGAACCCGCGCCAAATGCAAATACTCTGATCATAGCTAGAAAATGCCTAATAACTAGGCATAAGCCACGAATACGGAGTGTGATCATGTATGGCTGGGAAAACTTCCTGAGCGAGCGCGACAAACAGCACGATCTGCAGTGGGGCAAAAAGGAACTGTCGGGCTTCGGCAGTAAGCCGGCCCTGGTGCTCATCGACATGTACTACAGCGTCGTTGGCCTGACGCGCGAACCGATCTTTGAATCGATGAAGACCTGGCCGGGCAGCACGGGCCTGGAAGGCTGGGCCGCGGTCGACAAGACGGCCGAACTGCTCGCAGTAGCGCGGGAAACCGGTGTCCCGGTGGTGCACATCAAGGGCCTGAACAACGGCATGAAGCCATGGGTGCACCGCAAGCGCGGCCCATCCACCATGAGTGCCGAGATGAGGCTCAAGGGCGAGCAGATCTGCGACGAGGTTGCGCCCATTGCCGGCGAGGTTGTGATCGAAAAGACCGCCCCGAGCGCCTTCCAGGGGACACCGCTGTCCTTCCACCTGATTTCCATGGGCATCGACACGGTGATCCTGTGCGGCGAGTCGACCAGCGGCTGCCTGCGCGCCAGCGCCGTCGATGCGGCCACCCACCGCTTCAAGGTCGGTGTGCCGGCCGACTGCGCCTACGACCGCACCGAGGCATCACACTGGATGAACCTTTACGACATGCATCAGAAATATGCCGATGTCGTCGATGCCGAAATGGCCAAGTCCTACTTCCGCAAGCTCGCGGCGGCCGCCGAGCCGGCGCTTGCCCGTATGGCCAGCTGATCGAATTCACGCGCGCGCCGCTCCCCCGTGGGGGCGGCCTTCCTGCTCCCCCTTCCGAGGAACAACAATGATTGGCGTCACCCGCAATTTGTTTGCTGCAAGCCTGACCCTGCTGGCATCCGTCGTTCTGGTCATGAGCGCCTCGTCCGCTGCCATTGCTCAGGGCAAGACGCTTACCGTCAGGTTTTACGACGATCCGGCCGGCTTTGATCCGGCCAACATCTTCCGCATCGAGAACGAGAATATAGCATTCAACATCTTCAGCGGATTGACCACTTATGATGGGGAAACCGGGGCAATCGTTCCCGATCTCGCCACGTCTTGGGAAACTGCCGACAACAAGACCTGGACGTTCAAGCTGCGCGAGGGCGTGACCTTCCACCAAGGCTACGGCGACTTCACCGCAGCGGACGTGATCTACAGCTTCAACCGCATCAGGGACCCCGCCACCGCCTCGCCATATGCCGCAGAACTGGCCGGCATCGTCAGCATGGAGGCCCCCGATCCCTACACGGTGATCATTGAGCTGGATGCGCCAAACGGCAACTTCCTGCACACCGTCGCCAATTACCACCAGGGCCAGATCGTCAGCCAGAAGGCCATCGAGGCGGCCGCCGATCAGGTCCGCTGGAAGCCTGTCGGAACCGGACCCTATTATCTCGATACCATCGATGTGAGCTCCCAGATCGTGCTCAAGCGGCACGAAGCATACCACAAGGGCCCGGCGCCCATTGAAACGCTGGTCTTCAACATCATCAAGGATGAGGCCACTGCCACTATCGCCCTGCGCAATGGGGAAGTGGACCTGGTGATGCGATCCAGCCAGGAAGAAAACCTGGCGACGCTGGAGGCTGAAGGCTTCACCATGAATTCAGTGATGGACTATGCCGTCGTCATCGGCGTGCTCAATCCCGAATTCGAGCCCTTCGCCAATCCATTGGTGCGCAAGGCCATGGCCCATGCGGTTGATTATGCCTCCATCACCCAGGCCATATCTCCCAGCCTGACCCAGCCGCACCACTCCATGCTGCTCCCCTGGATGGACGTCTATACTGACGAGATCCCCATCTACGAATACGACCCCGAAAAGGCAAAGGGCCTGCTGGCCGAAGCCGGCTATGCCGACGGCTTCACCTTCAAGAACCTGGGCACTTCGGCCCAGGGGGTCACCGAAATCCAGCAGTTCCAGATCGATTTCCTCAGCCAGGTCGGGATCAATATGGAAATGGAGCTGGTGGACACGCCGACGTTCAACCAGCGTCGCAATGCCGGCGATTTCGACATGGCTTCGCGTCTGCTGCCGGCCGTCAACCCCGACATGATCCTGTTCAGTTTCCTGCACCCCGACAACATGGTGCCCAATGGCCTCAACGGTGGCCGCTACGACAATCCCGAAGTCACGGCCCTGCTCGAAGCCGCCCGCGCTGAGCCCGACAAGGACGCCGCCTTCGAGATGTACAAGAAGGTCCAGCAGATCGTGGCCGATGACGCCGCCTATCTCCCGCTTTACTCGAACAACGTCTTCTGGCCCGGCAAGCCGCAAGTGACCGGGGTGCACATCAACTACCCCGCTCAGGTCAATTTCTACGACGTCGATATCGCCCAATAGGAGCGCCCGCCATGGCCGAATATACCGCAAAGAAACTGGCTCAGATGCTCATCACCGTCCTGGGTGTCATCACGCTGGTCTTCTTCACCCTGCGCCTCATTCCAGGCGATGCGGCTTCGGCCATGGCAGGGGATACCCTGTCCGGCGAGGCGCTGGAGGCCCTGCGCGACCAGATGGGTCTCGATGAGCCCCTGCTGAGCCAGTATATTGGCTTCCTGCGTGATCTGGCGATGGTCGACCTCGGTGAGACCATCACCACCCGCATCCCTATTGCCGACCTGCTGTGGCGCGCACTCCCGATCACGCTCTGCATCGCCATGGCGACCATTGTCCTCTCCATCGTCATCTCCATTCCGCTGGGCACCCTCGCCGCCTTCATGGCGCATAAGGGCCGTAACTGGCTCGACAACGGCTTGACCGGCGCGGCCATGCTCATCGACCTCATGCCGCCCTTCTGGACGGCCTTGGTCCTGCTGCTGATCTTCTCGCTCGGCTTGGGCTGGTTTCCCGCCTCCGGTCAGCTCGACTGGAACAATCCGGGCGGCGTGGCGCTGCGCCTTGCTTTGCCGGTCATCGTCCTCTCGCTATCGCAGGTGGCAACTTTGGCCCGCATCACCCGCACGGCGGTGCTCGAAGTGCTCAACGAGGACTATGTCCGCACCGCACGTTCCATGGGCTGGTCCGAACTGCGCGTGCTGTTCCGCCATGCCCTCAAGAACGCCGCTCTGCCCATCGCCACCGTGGTGGGTCTGAGCTTCGGCAACCTGCTCGGCGGCACGGTGATCGTGGAGTTCATCTTCACCATCCCCGGCGTGGGGAACCTGCTCATCGCCGGCATCAACAGCCGAGACTACCAGCTCGTTCAGACACTGATCGTGCTGTACGCGCTGCTGTTCGTCGTCATCAATTTCGCGACGGACCTCATCTACAAGACGCTCGATCCTCGCGTGCAGTTCTAGGCAAGGACACCATCATGGCAGATCTCTCGCTTCCCGCCGCGCCGACCCGCAAGTCCGGCCTGCTGGCCGCCGGCTCATTCATCACCCGACACCGGTTCCTGTCCCACCCCAAGGTGCGCCTGGCACTGGTGCTGCTGGTCCCCATCATCCTCCTCACCGTTTTCGCGCCGATCCTGCCGATCCAGAAGCCGCTTGAAACCAACCTGCGCGCCATGATGCAGTTCCCCTCCATCGAGCATGTCTTCGGCACCGACAAGATGGGCCGCGACATCTTCAGCCGCACCCTGGCCGGTGTGCAGGTCTCGCTGTTGGTCGGCTTCAGCGTCGCCGCCATCGCCTTGGTGTTCGGCATGGTGCTGGGCACGCTGGCCGGCTTTTACGGCGGCCTCATTAACCGCGCCATCATGACCGTAGTCGACATCTTCCTCGCCTTTCCCTCGCTGCTGCTGGCCATCGGGTTGGTCTCAGTGATGGGGACCGGCATGGTGCCGGTAATCCTCGCCATTTCGCTGGCTGATGTGCCGCGCTTCATCCGCCTGCAGCGTTCCCAGGTGCTCAGCCTGCGCTCCCGCGCCTTCATCGATGCGGCGCGTACCGTGGATGCCTCGCAATACTGGCTGATGACCCGCCATATCGTGCCCAATACCCTGGCCGCCATGCTGGTGGCCGCGAGCATCGCGGCGGCCAATGCCATCCTCGTCGAAGCCAGCCTGAGCTTTCTGGGCCTGGGCATCATGCCGCCGCAGCCCTCCCTGGGTAACATCGTGCGCGATGGCCAGACCTACCTGGAGCAGGCCTGGTGGATATCGACGCTGCCCGGGGTGGTCATCCTGCTGATCGCCGTCGGCCTGCACTTTCTCTCGGACGGCGTCCGCGAGTTGCTCGATCCACGCTCACGCTGACCGGAGGACACACCATGAACTACCAGGCTCCGGTCAAGACCACCTTGCTCGAACTGCGCAACCTGCGCACCGAATTCCATACCGCCACGGGCACGGTCAAGGCGGTAGACGGCGTCTCCTTCGCCATCGAGCGCGGCGAGCGCGTGGCGGTGGTGGGCGAGAGCGGCTCGGGCAAGAGCGCCATGGCCATGTCGATTCTGCGGCTGCTGACCCATCCCGGCAAGGTGGCCGGCGGCGAGGTGCTGCTTGATGGCCGCGATATTTCAAGACTCAGTGAAGGCCAGCTCAACGCCATCCGCGGCCGCCTTGTCGGCACCATTTTCCAGGATCCGATGTCCTCGCTCGACCCGGTCATGCGCATCTCCAAGCAGATGATCGAGCCGATCATGCGCAATCTGCGGCTCAACCGCGAGCAGGCGCGCGAGGAGGCGATCAAGTGGCTCGGCAAAGTCGGCATTCCCGAGCCCGAGCGCCGCATCGAGGCCTATCCCTTCGAGATGAGCGGCGGCATGCGCCAGCGCGTCATGATCGCCATGGCCCTGTCGAGCCGGCCGCAACTGGTCATCGCCGACGAGCCCACCACGGCGCTCGACGTCACCATCCAGGCCCAGATCGTCGAGGTGCTCAAGACCCTGACCGCCGAGTCCGGTGCCGCCATGTTGTTCATTACGCATGATCTGGGGCTGGTGGCGCGCTTCGCGCACAAGGTGGCGGTGATGTATGCCGGCCGCATCGTCGAGTTCGGCCGGGTCGAGGACATCTTCGCCCACCCCGCGCACCCCTATACCCAGAGCCTGCTCGGCACTATTCCAAGCACGTCCATGCTCAAGACAGAGCGCCTGCCACAGATCCCCGGCCTGCCGCCCGACATGCGCTTCCCTATCACCGGCTGCGCCTTCAAGGAACGTTGTGCCGCTGCCCATGACCGTTGCTGCGTCGAGGCGCCCCGCCTCACCGATCGCGGTATCGATCACACCGCTGCCTGCTGGGCCCCGCACGGGCTGGGCGAGGGGGCGACGCTCAAGGTCGAGCAGCCCAATCGTCCCAACAAGCCCTTCGAGCCCGATGGCAGCGTGGTGGTCGAGCTCAACGCCCTGTGGAAGCAGTTCGTCACCTCGCGCAACATGGTCGTGCGTGCCGTCAACGGCGTCAATCTGCGCGTCCACAAGGGGGAGACCCTCGGCATTGTCGGCGAAAGCGGCTGCGGCAAGAGCACCGTCGCCCGCCTGCTGCTCGGCCTCGAAAAACCAACCTCGGGCGATATCTACATCGCCGGCCTCGCCCAGATGGTGTTCCAGGACCCGGCCTCGTCCTTCAACCCAAAGATGACCATCGGCGACATTGTCGCCGAACCCCTGGTGGTCAAGGCGCGCGGCAGCAAGTCCGAACGGCTCGAAACCGTCCGGCGGCTGATCAGCCAGGTCGGCCTCGACCCAACTTTTGCCGAGCGCTATCCGCATCAGTTGAGCGGTGGCCAGCGCCAGCGCGTCGCCGTGGCCCGCGCCCTGGCGCTGAATCCATCCGTCGTGGTCGCCGATGAGCCGACTTCGGCGCTCGACGTCTCGGTCCGCGCCCAGATCATCAACCTGCTCGTCGACCTCAAGCAGGAACTGGGCATCAGCTTCGTCTTCATCTCCCATGACCTGTTGACTGTGCGCTATATCGCCGACCGCATCGCCGTCATGTATCTGGGCGAGGTGGTGGAATATGGCGCCGCCGAGGAAGTCTTCGCCGATCCGCGCCATCCCTATACCAAAGCGCTGATCGACGCCGTGCCCGTGCCCAATCCGGCCATCGAAAGCCGCCGCACCAGCACGCCCTTGCAGGGCGAACTGCCCAGCCCGCTCAACCTGCCGACTGGCTGCGCCTTTGCCTCGCGCTGCCCCATGGCCACCGATCACTGCCGCGCCGAAAAGCCGGCGCTGCCCACTCATGACCTCGCAAGACAGGTAGCCTGCCATTATGCCAACTGAAATTGCGTCTGTTGACCCCGCAGCGCGCTTCGCCCGCTTCGGTGTCATTGGCGGCGGTGTGTTCTTCACCATCCAGGGTCTCGCCAACCCGTTCTTTGCCCTCTACGCCACCGAACTAGGCGCCTCCACCTTCGCCGTTGGGCTGATGGTGACGCTCAAGGCCCTGCTGCCCATCGTCATCGCCATGCCGGCCGGCCAGCTCATCGATTCGATCGGGCCGATGAAGATGCTGAAATACGGCTCCTGGTTCCTGCTCGCCTCGCTGGTCTGCACGGTCTTTGCCACCGGCATACCACTGCTGGCGCTGTCGCAGGTGCTCATCGGCGCCTCGGTCGTGATCATGGCCTCCTCCTTCCAGGTGCTGGTGGCGCAGGGCGATCGCGAAAAACGCAACGACGCGATCAAGCAATATTCCATGTGGATGTCAGGCGGCGGCATGCTCGGGCCCATTATCGGTGGCCTCATCGCCTCGACCTTCGCCGCGCCCAATGACGGCTATCGCGCCGCCTTCGTCGCCTCCCTCGTGGCCTGCATCTTGTTCATGATGGCGCTGTTCTGGCTGAGCGCACGCTACCCCCATCCCGATGCCAGCCATGTCCGGGTCCGCGAGGTCTTCAGTCCATCTGGGATTCTCACGAGCTACAAGCGCGGCATTGGCCTCGCCGGTTCTCGACCGGTGCAGTTCGGGCTGACCGGCACCTTCCTCGTCATGTATATCCAGGCGCTCTATATGAGCTTCCTGCCGCTCTATCTGTCCCAGAACGGCTTTGCCACCTTCCTTATCGCGCTGACCATTTCGCTTAAGGGTCTGGCGGGCATGCTGTCCCGTTTCGCGCTCAACGGGCTGATGAAGCGCTACTCCCTCGAAATCATCCTGCTCTGCGCCGGCACTGTCGCCGCTATCGGCGTTGTCCTGACGCCGTTGGCTGTAGGCAATCAGGTGACTATGTTAGCCTTGGCAGCCGTCATCGGCGGCGCGGTCGGCGTCAATCTGCCCGTCAGTATCATGATCATGGTCGATGCGGTGGGCGAGAATGAGCGCGGCAAGCTCATGGGCCTGCGCCTGCTCGCCAACCGCTTCTCCCAGGTGCTCAGTCCCGCCATGTTTGGCATTCTCGGGCAGCTCTTCGGGCTGACAGCGGCCTTTTACAGCGGCGGCGCCGTGCTGGTCGCTACCGTGGTCGGCTTTTCCGCCTACACCATGCATCAGGGTCCACTCAAAACGCCGGACAAGTCCGTCGAGCCGGCGGAATAGGTATGAACGCGCTCTTTGGCGACCTGCCGATCAATCCGGCCACCTGGCGTGAAACCCTCAAGGCCATGCCATACCTGCCAATAACACTGGTGGCCGTGGCCGGCCATATGATGCTGTTCGGCATGCTGACGCCGGTCATGGCCATCTATGCCCAGAGCTTTGCCGTCCCCGACTGGCAGATCGGCTTGATGATCACCGTCTTCGCGGCCGGACGCCTCGCCGCAGACCTGCCGGCTGGCCACTTTGCCTCACGCGTCGGCATCCGGCCGCTGCTCGGATTCGGCCTCCTGCTCTGCTCCCTCGGTGCCGTCCTCGGCGCCCTGGCGCCCAGCTACGCCATGCTGCTGACCGGACGTGTCATGCAGGGCATCGGTTCGGGCCTGTTCATGACCGCCGCCATGATCTACCTGGCGCAGAACAGCGACCGCCGCAGCCGCGGCAAGGTCATGTCGATGTTCCAGGGCGCAACCCTGGTCGGGGGTGCCTTCGGCCCCAGCGTCGGCGGGCTCGCCGCCAGTCTCTTTGGCCTGTCAGGGCCGTTCTGGGTTGCCGCCGTGATCGGCCTCGTCACCGGCCTGCTGCCGCTGATCCTGTTCAAGGAAACCGCCATCCAACGCGACGAGCCGCAGCAGGCTGGATCGCGCGGCGCACTCGGCCTGCTGCTGATCTTCCCCTTCCTCTGCGTCCTGCTCGCCAATTTCGGCTTCTTCCTTACCCGCACTGCCGGGCAGTGGCAGATGATCCCCCTACTGGCCGACCAGCGCTATGCCATCGGTCCCGAACAGCTCGGCCTCGCCATGTCGCTGTCGGCGGTGGCCAATCTCGTCGCCCTGCCGGTCGCGGCCTATATCGTCGACCGGATGCCGCGCGCCACCATCATCGCCTTCTCGCTGCTGGCCACGGCTGCCGCCCTTACCGGCATCGCCATGGCCGACAGCGCAGCGATGCTGTTCGCCGGTATGATCGCCATTGGCCTGGCCACCGGCATCGGCGGCCCCGCCATCGGCGCCTATGCGGTCGATGTCGTCCCGGCCCGCCAGCAGGGCTCGGCCATGGGCGTGCTGCGCTTTGCCGGCGACTTCGGTTACCTCGTTGGTCCGCTGGCCATCGGCACCATCGTCGATGTCAGCGAGCTCGGCTACGACGGCGGCCTCTTCATCAACGCCCTGCTTCTCGTTGCCTTCGGCGCCGTCTTCGTGCTCGGCGGCCGGCGCCTGCTGATCACAACCCCACACGAGCACACCCATCCCCGCGAACCTAGGAGACCTTTGATCATGACGGACCGTATCTGGGACAAGTATCTGAGCGAAGAAGACAAGGCGGTGTTCGCCTCTTCGGGCTTCGGCTCGCTGGCCGAATGGGGCAAGCGTCCTGCTCTGCTGGTGATCGACGTCAACCACGCCTTCTGCGACGAGAAGCCGACGCCGATCCTGGAAAGTATCAAGAAGTGGCGCACCTCCTGCGGCGAATATGCCTGGGAAGCCATGCCGGTGCTGGAAAAGCTCATCGATACCTGTCACGGCAAGGGCATCCCGGTGATCTACACCACCGGCACCCAGCGCGCCGACAAGTGGGACGCCGGCTCCTGGGCCTGGAAGAGCGCGCGCCGCAAGGACGAAGCTCTCGCCCCGGCGCCAATTCTGACCAGCGATGGCCGGGACGGCAACGACATCGTCGCCGAAATCGAGCCCGGACCGCGCGACATCGTCATCCGCAAGCAAAAGCCCTCGGGCTTTGCCGGGACGCCGCTGGTCTCCTATCTGCAACTGCTGGGCTGCGACACGTCATCGTCACCGGCACCACCACGTCGGGCTGCGTCCGCGCCACCGTGCTCGACGCCTTCTCGCTGAACTACCGCGTCACC
Organism: Devosia sp. MDV22-iso42; assembly: GCF_058629155.1. Classification (NCBI taxonomy): domain Bacteria; kingdom Pseudomonadati; phylum Pseudomonadota; class Alphaproteobacteria; order Hyphomicrobiales; family Devosiaceae; genus Devosia; species Devosia sp. MDV22-iso42. The sequence goes on along the minus strand of NZ_JBZVWR010000006.1, from coordinate 747,352 downwards.
GTGGTTGAGGACGGCTGCTTTGACCGCGCCCAGGCCAACCACGCCATCAACCTCTGTGACATGCATGCCAAATACGCCAACGTCATGCCGTCCGACGAGGTGATCGGGCATCTGAACACCCTTAGCCAGGGCATGTATGACCTGCCCTCGGGCGCCGGCATGGAGCGCGTCGCGGCAGCCGAGTGATCTCTGGTGCCTCCGTGCCATCGTTGCGATGGCACGGAGACTATCGTCCTGTTGACCTCCACGACCCGTCATCACGAGCTCATCGGCGGTGCGGCAGCTTCTTTAACCGGGCATTGAGGTCTAGCTCCAATTACGCTTCCCCTGCGTTTCGTCCCCAGGAGGGTCAAGCTCTTTTCGTGGTCGGCATTGCGTCATGAGCCGAGCAGCCACAAGCATTTGTCGGATCGGGTCGGCGTGCCTTGCTTTCGGACGCGCTATGATGCGCAGCATCTGCATATGCTCGCAGGCGATATGGTCGGCCAGAACCAGCATCTCGTCCTAGCTGTCGCAGACGATGATCTCGCCGAAATCGTCCCAGGATTGGGTCGCGCCAAGCGCCCGAACCAGCTAGCTCAGTAAGGCATCGCCTTGTCGACCAGGCCCAGAAGTTCCTGCCCTCGGCAATAGCGCTCCAGATTGTCGAAAAAGAAGGCGTTGATACGCGCGCGCGTCTCCGGCGAATTACCCGAAATATGCGGCGACAGCCGCACCTTGGGATGCCCATAGAGCCAGTGCCCCTCCGGCGGCGGCTCGGGATCGGTGACGTCCAACGTGGCGCCCCCCAGCGTCGTGTCGAGGGCGTCGCGGAGCGCCTCGGTGTCGATCACCGGGCCGCGCCCCACATTGATCAGATGGGCGCCCGGCTTGATGGCGGCCAGCGCATCGCGGTCCAGCAGGCCGCGGGTTTCCGGCGTCAGCGGCGTGCAGACCACGATATGATCCGAGCGCGGCAGCAATTGTGTCAACGGCACGATGGCCACGCCCTCGATGCCGCTCGGACCGGCCGAACGCCGTGTGCCGAGCACCGTCATGCCGAAGGGCAAAGAGCGCTGGGCAATGGCCTTGCCGATTTCGCCGAAGCCGATAATGCCCAGGGTCCGCTGCTGCAGGCTGTCCAGTTTGTGCTGGCGCCAGTCGGCCGGCGATGTTGCCCAGATGTCGGGCATCATCTTGGCAAAGCTCAGCATGGCGGCCAGCACATATTCGGCGATGGGCACGGCATAGCCGCCCCGGGTCACGGTGACCTTAGGCACGTCGAAAATCCACCTTGGATATTTGTCGATGCCGGTGGAACGCAGATGCACCCATTTAAGATTGAACGGCCAGCCATGCGGCGCTGCCATGTCCTTGTGCAGCCCGACCTCGCCGCTGGCTTGATTGACCAGCAGCACCTCCGCCTCTGCAGGGATATTCCAGGCCGTCTCGGGTGTCGCGCCGAGTGCCTGGAAGACCACTTCGGCCGGCATCCCGGCCGCGACGGACGCGGCTAGGCTCACGCCGTACTGATGGACGATGGTCGTCGCCATGCGGTCTAGCGAGTCCGCACCAGAATGCGACCATTGACCTTGCCGGCCAGAATACGGCCAGCCGCCTCCGGGAGCTCTTCAAGGCCGATTTCCTCGATCAGATCGGCATAGGCGCCCAGATCGAGGGTCTTGGCGATGCGCAACCAGGCGGCGACGCGTACGTCATAGGGCTGCATGACGCTGTCGATGCCGGTCAGCGTCACCGCGCGCAGCAGGAAGGGCAGCACATTGGTGTTGAGCTCGATGCCCGCCGCATTGCCGATGGCGGCGACGCCGCCGCCATATTTGATCTGCTTGAGCAGCTTGCCCAGTATATTGCCGCCAACGCTGTCGATGGCGGCGGCCCAGCGGGCCGATTCCAGCGGCTTGTCGGGCTGGGCGAGAAATTCGTCGCGGGCCAGCACGGTGCCGGCGCCCAGCGCCTTGAGGCGATCGGCATGCTCGGGCCGGCCCGACAGCGCCACCGACTGGTAGCCCAGCGCACCTAGCAGCGAGAGCGCAATGGTGCCCACGCCGCCCGCCGCGCCGGTCACCAGCACCTCGCCGCTTTGCGGCGTCAGGCCGGCGGCCTCGAGGCGGTTGATCGCCAGCATGGCGGTCAGCCCAGCCGTGCCAACCATCATGGCTTCGCGGGTGCTGAGCCCCTTGGGTAGCGGCACCAGCCAGTCGGCATTGACGCGGGCGCGCTGGCTATAGCCACCCCAATGGCTTTCACCGACGCGCCAACCGGTGAGCACCACCTGGTCGCCCTTGCTGTAGCGATCGTCCTGGCTCTCGGCGACAGTGCCGGCAAAGTCGATGCCGGCGACATGGGGATAGGTGCGCACCAGGCCACCGGCGCCGGTCAGGCACAGCCCGTCCTTGTAGTTGAGGCCCGCCCATTCCACGTCGACGGTCACGTTGCCCTCCGGCAGCCGGTCATCCGTCAGTGTCTCCACACTGGAGACGACACGGCCGTCATCGCTCTTGTTGGTGACGAGGGCTTGGAAACTCATGAGATCAGTCCTTCTTGAAACAAATGGCGAGGGCAGGGCGGGTCAGACCTTCCAGTCGTCACCCCAGACCTGCACAGTGTGGCCCGGCGAAATCTCGCGATACTGGCGCTCGGGCGAGATGAAGTCGACGGGACGGATGGTGCTCTTGATCTCGTCATTGCTGACCGGGCGCACCTGTTTGCGCCGGGCAGGATCGGGCACCGGCACAGCGGCCATCAGCCGTTTGGTATAGGGGTGCTGCGGATTGCCGAACACGGCGGCTACCGGCCCCTTCTCGACAATCTCGCCGAGATACATCACGGCCACCTGGTGGCTGATGCGCTCGACCACGGCCATGTCGTGCGAGATGAACAGGTAGGCCAGGCCAAATTGCTCCTGCAGGTCCATCATCAGGTTGACCACCTGGGCCTTGATCGACACGTCGAGCGCCGAGACGCTTTCGTCGGCAACGATCACCTTGGGTTCAAGCGACAGCGCCCGGGCAATGCAGATGCGCTGGCGCTGGCCGCCCGAGAACTGGGAGGGGTAGCGGCTTGCCATGTCGGCGCTGAGGCCAACCCGTTCCAGCAGGTCCATTGCCTTGTCGCGCGCCTGGGCCTTGGTGCCCATCTTGTGCGTGAGAAACGGCTCGGCGATGGCGTCGCCGATATTCATGCGCGGGTTGAGGCTCGCATAGGGATCCTGGAAAATCATCTGGATATGCTTGCGCATGGCGCGCATGCGATCCTTGTCCAGCGCCCTGATATCTGTGCCTTCGATGCTGATCTCGCCGCTCTGCGGTTCGATCAGGCGCATGATAGCGCGGCCGGTCGTCGACTTGCCGCAGCCCGATTCCCCGACCAGCGACAGCGTCTCCCCAGCGCGCAGATCAAAGCTGACGTTCTCGACGGCGTGCACCCGGCCCGCCGGACCGCTGAACAGGCCGCCCGGAATATCGAAGCGCTTGACCAGGTCACGCACCCGCAGCACCGGATCGCCACCCTGGCGCACCGTGTCGGGGCGCTCACGCCCTGCCGACAGCAGGCCAGTGGCGCGATCGAGGATGGGGAAATGCTGCGGTCCGTTCTGGCTGCCTTCGCCCAGCTTGGGCACCGCGGCGATCAGTGCCCGCGTATAGGGATTCTGCGCATTGGCGAAAATGACCTCGGTACTGTCGGATTCCACCGCCTTGCCCTGCAGCATCACCACAGTCCGGTCCGCCACCTCGGCGACCACGCCCATATCATGGGTGATGAACAGCACGCCCATGCCTTCCTCCTGCTGCAGCTGTTTGATGAGCTGCAGAATCTGGGCCTGGATGGTCACGTCGAGCGCCGTCGTCGGTTCGTCGGCAATCAGCAACTGCGGCTTGCAGGCCAGCGCCATGGCGATCATCACACGCTGCCGCATGCCACCCGACAGCGCATGCGGAAAGTCCTTGAGCCGGGAGGCTGCGCCCGGAATACGCACCCGCTCGAGCAGCCGTTCGGCCTCCTTATAGGCTGCCTGTCCCGAATACAGGCCATGAATGGTCAGGACCTCGGCGATCTGCTGGCCGATGGTTTGCAGCGGATTGAGGCTGGTCATGGCCTCCTGGAAGATCATGCCCATCTGGCGGCCACGAATGGTCCGCATCTCGCCGGGCGTCAGCTGGAGCAGTTCACGTCCGGCCAGCTTCACCGAGCCCTCCACGCGGCTCATGGCCGGATCGAGCAGGCGCATGATCGAGAGCGCGGTGACCGATTTGCCGGACCCCGACTCCCCCACCACGGCGACGGTTTCACGGGCACCGATGTCAAAGCTGATGCCCTTGACGATCTCCACCCAGCCCCGGGTGGTGTTGAACGCGGTCTTGAGGTCGCGCACCGACAGGACGGAGGCGGGTGCGGCTTCGGCATGCTTGTGTTCGGCGGTGACAGTGCTCATGGCAGCCATGCTGTCCTCCTAGCGCGCGGTTGAGGGATCGAGTGCATCACGCACCGCGTCGCCAACCAGGTTGAAAGACAGCACCACAAGGGTAATGGCGATACCGGCGCCGATGATCGGCCAGGGCGAACCGAACAGGCTGTTGAGCCCGTCGCGGATGATATTGCCCCAGCTCGGATTGGGCGCCCGCGTACCGATGCCCAAAAAGCTGAGTGAGGCCTCGATGCGGATGGCGGAGGCAACCCACAGCGTCATCAGGGCGACAATGGGCGCCATGATATTGGGGATGATATGCCGGAAGATGATGACCGGGGTGCGCACGCCCACAGCAATCGCCGCCTCGACAAACGGCTCCTGCTTGATCGAGAGCGTCTGCGCCCGGGCCACCCGGGCAAAGCCGGGAATGAAGGCGACGGTGATGACCGCGATGATGTTCCAGAATCCGCCACCCAAGACGGCGGCGATCAGAATGGCGAGCAGCAGTTCGGGAAAGGCCAGCAGCAGATCGATCAGGCGTGAAATCAAGCGGTCGATCGTGCCACCGAAATAGCCGGCAATCACTCCCAGCATGGTGCCGAAAATGGCGGCCAGGACCGGCGAAATGAAGCCGAACAGCAGTGAATTGCGCGAGCCATAGATCAGTCGGCTCAACACGTCGCGGCCGAACTGGTCGGTGCCGAGCCAATTCTCGGGACTGGGCAGGCGATTGATCTTGAGCACCGATTGCGACAGCGGGTCATAGGGCGCTATCCAGGGCGCCAGCGCCGCCACGGCCACGAAGATGACGATCATGGCGGTGGCGAAGGCCGTCTCGGGGCGCCCGAGCAGGATCTTGCGCACCGTGTCGAAAAAGCCGGGTTCGGCGGGCGGCAGGATGCGGGTTTCTTCGGTAATGACTGACATCTTAGCTCACCCGCACACGTGGATCGACGATCACATAGACAAGGTCCATCATCAGGTTGATGAGCACCACGAACACCGCAAAGACCAGTACGCCGCCCTGGATCACGGCGTAGTCGCGCTGGGCGATGGCGTCGATGAGGAGGCGCCCGATGCCCGGCCGGTTGAACACCAGTTCGACCGCCACCGAGCCCGACAGCGTCGACAGCAGGCTCAGTCCGAGGCCGGTGGAAATGGGCAGCATGGCGTTGCGCAACCCGTGGCGGTAGATGACCCGGTTTTCCTTGGCGCCCTTGGCGCGCGCCGTGCGGACATAGTCCTTGCCCAGCACTTCGAGCAGGCTGGTGCGGGTGAGACGACCGAGAAAAGCCGCCTTGACGAAAGCCAGGGTCAGGGCCGGCAGGAAGATGTGGTGCAGACGGCTGGCAAAGTCAGTGCCGGCGCCATTGATCGGGAACCAGCCCATATTCAGCGAAAACACGATGAGCAGGATGGCGCCGAGGAAGAAATCGGGGATCGCATAGCCGATCAGCGAGAACAGCCGCACCCCGGTATCGGGCAGCTTGTTGCGGTTGGTCGCGGCCACCACGCCCATGGGAATGCCGGCAGCGATGCCCATCAGCATGGCCGCTGCGGTCAGCTCGATCGTATAGGGCAGGTTCTGCGCAATAAGCGTCAGCACGGGCGTATTGGTCAGCAGTGAACGCCCAAGATCGAGCGTCAGCACCCCGCCCATGAAGTTGAGATATTGCTGCCAGAGCGGCACATTGAGGCCCATGCGCTCGCGGAAGTCAGCCAACTGCTCGGGCAGGGCGGCGTCGCCAAGGGCCGCCAGGGCGGGATCGCCTGGCAGAATACGCATGGCGACAAACACCAGCGTCAGCACCAGCAACAATGTGGGTATCGCATCGCCCAGGCGAAGCAGCAGATATCGGGCCATTTGTCGTGTACCGCCTTGTAGCGACCGGGCCCCCAACAAAAGGGGCCCGGAATGCAGGAAAAATCAGACCGTTTTGGTCGCGCGATGGAAACGCCAGCGGGCATAGCCACTCTGGACCTCGTAGCCGAGGTCGATCTGGGCCCGCCGCACGGCCGTAAAGCCGAGCGTTGACAGCCCGATCAGCGGCAGATCACGCAGCACCTGCAGCTCGATCTGCTTGCATAGATCAAGATAAGTCTCGTAATCGCTGGCCGTGAGCGCCTGGGTCAACAGATCATCGATACCGGGCATGGCAACGCCATAATGGCTGTAATTGCCGCCGCCCGAACCATCGGCCTTGACCTCGGACGCCGACGCCAGCTGCTGGAAGTAGATCTGCGTGGGGATCGGCGGGTAGCTCGACGAATGCATCGCCAGGGTGTTTTTGTCCGAGCGGTTATCCGCGTGATAGGCCGTGTGATCGCCGATGATCAGGTTCATGTTGAACCCGGCGGCGCGCAACTGCTCCTGCACGATCAGCATGGTGGAGGAATAGTCCTCGCGCTGGCTGCAATTGCTGTCAAAGCTGATGCCGTCGGGGAAACCCGCTTCGGCCAGCAGGGCGCGGGCCTTTTCCGGGTCATAGGGGTAACGCAGCTCCTCCGGCAGGTCTTCGGTGGCAAAGCCGGCGGGGAAGAAGTCCGGCTGCAGGCCATTCATCGTGCCGCCCATGGGGGCGAGCGCCGCTGCCACGGCCGGACGATCAATGGCATGCATCAGCGCCTGGCGCACAAGCAGGTTGTCGAAAGGCTCACGCGTCAGGTTGATGTGCAGCGTGTTGAACGAGCCCGGCACCGTCATGTCGATGATCAGGGTCGGATCGCGCTGCAGGATCGAGTCGATCCAGCCGGGCGCCCGCACCGCTTCGATGATATCGACATTGCCAGCAAGCAAAGCCAGCGTCCGTGCAGTAGTGTCGGCAATATAGACGCATTCGACATTGGCGATTTTGGCCTTTTCGCCCCAATAGCCGTCATGCCGTGTCAGGCGCGTGCCGAATTCGGGGTCGAACTCGACCAGCTGATAGGGTCCGGTGCCGACGGCATCGGTGGCGAAGGCTTCGGCGCCGATTTCCTCATAGGCCTTCTTGGAGACGATCGAGGTATTGTTGTTGAAGATCGAGGTGCCCAGCAGGTTCACGTCCGGCTGCTTGAGGGTAATCGTCACCTCATAGGGACCATTGGCCACCACGCTGTCGATATTGGACAGAATGGTCTTGTTGGTGCCCTCGGCGATGGCGCGCTCGTAGGAGAACACCACATCCTCTGAGGTCATTTCGCCATAGTCGCGGTGGAACTGCACCCCTTCGCGCAGCTTGAAAGTCCACACTTTGGCATCGTCGGACTGCGTCCATTCCGTCGCCAGCGTGGGCAGGTACTCTTCGGGGGTCAGGGCAAAGCGGCCGTCATCGGGACGGACCAATTGCTCATACATCTGCTCGGTGGCCCAGTTGTCCGAGCCCTGCGTGGTCAGGTTCGGATCGGAGTGGCGCGGATTGTTCGCCGCGATACCCATGCGCAGGGTATCGCCCTCCTGCGCGCTTGCCGTGTTGAGGCTTATTGCCGACAGGGCCGTCGTTGCGGCTGCCAGCTCCATGAAGTTGCGTCTGTTCAGTGCCATTTGGGGATCCTCCTCCCAGTTGAGACGACGCCTGGCCTCCACCAGGCGCCGCCACCCTTACGCCTTGGTGGCGCGGTTCAGTCTCCATCGTGCGTAGCCGCTCTGGACCTCGTAGCCGAGGTCGAGACGCGGATTGCGCACCATGGTGTAGGACAGTGTCGACAGACCGATCAGCGGCAGATCACGCAGGACCTGCAGTTCGATGTCGCGGCACAATTGAAGATAGGTGTCATAGTTAGTGGCGCTGAGCGCCTGCTCGATGAGGTCATCGACGCCAGGGATGGCCACACCATAGTGGCTGTAATTGCCGCCGCCCGAGCCGTCGGCCTTCACCTCGGCCTTGGAATAGAGCTGCTGGATGTACAGCTGCGAGGGGATGGGCGGATAGCTTGAGGCATGCATGGCCAGCGTGTTTTTGTCCGAGCGGTTGTCGGCATGGTAGGCGGTGTGATCGCCGATGATCAGGTTCATGTTGAACCCGGCCGGACGGATCAGCTCCTGCACGATCAGCATGGTCGAGGAATAGTCCTCGCGCTGGCTGCACAGCGCATCAAAGCTCACGCCATCGGGGAAACCGGCTTCGGCCAGCAAAGCTCGCGACCGTTCGGGATCATAGGGGTAGCGCAGCTCTTCGGGCAGTTCCCCGGTCGTGAGGTTGGGCGGGAAAAAGTCCGGCTGCAGCCCGACCAGCAGGCCGCCCATGGGCGCCAGAGCCTGAGCAACGGTGGGACGGTCAATGGCATGCATCAGCGCCTGGCGCACCAGCAGATTGTCGAAAGGCGCGCGGTTGAGGTTGACATGCAGCGTGTTGAACGAGCCGGGCACCGTCATGTCGACGATCAGGGTCGGATCACGTTGCAGGATGGAGTCGATCCAGCCAGGCGCCCGCACGGCTTCGATCATGTCGACCTGACCAGAGACCAGCGCCAGGGTGCGGGCGGTCGTATCGGCAATGTAGAGGCATTCGATATTGGCGACCTTGGCTGGCTCGCCCCAGTAATCAGCAAAGCGCTGCAGGTAGAGCCCGCTTTCGGCATCGAAGCGCACCAGTTCATAGGGGCCGGTGGCAACCGCGTCGGTGGTGAACGCCTCGACGCCGATTTCCTCATAGGCCTTCTTGGAGATGATATTGGCGTTGAGCGAAAAGACCGTCGTGCCGAGGAAGTTCACGTCTGGCGCAAGCAGGGTAATGACGAGTTCATAGGGGCCCGTCGCTACCGCGTCGGCGATATTGGCAAAGATCACGCGCGACGTGCCGAATTCCTTGGCTTTGAGAAAGGTGAAGGCGGCATCCTCGGCAGTCATCTCCCCATAGCCGCGGTGGAATTGCACGCCTTCGCGCAGCTTGAAGGTCCAGGTCTTGGCGTCTTCCGAAACGCTCCACTCGGTCGCGAGTACCGGCAGATAGTCTTCCGGGGTCAGCGCAAACCGCCCATCCTCGGGACGCACCAATTGCTCATACATCTGCTCGACGGCCCAGTTGTCTGGCCCCTGGGTCGTTTGGTTGGGGTCGGAGTGGCGCGGATTGTTGGCAGCAATGCCGATGCGGATCGTGCCATCGCTCTGGGCGCGCGCCGCCGACGCGCTGAAGGCGGTCACGGCAGTGGATGCTGCGGCCAACTCGATGAAGTGGCGACGATTCAAAGTCATGCTGGTTTCCTCAGGGGTAGTCGGCGCCTTAACGGACGCGTCTTTGTTCAAGTTCACTGTCGATTATTTCGAGCCCGAGGCCCGGGCCGGCGGGTATCTGGAATTTGCCATCCACCGGCTTGGGCGGGTTGCGGAATGCGGGGTGCATTCGGCTGTCCGGATCGGCAAACTCGGCGGGCTTGGTCAGATGCATGATGGTGGCCAGGACATGCAGGTTCGCCATATGGCCGATGGTCGGCTGGGTCTGGTGCGGCACCAGTTCCACACCATGGGCATAGGCGATGGCGGCGCACTGCATCAGCCCGGTGATGCCGCCCATCTTGACGATATCGGGCTGCACCATGCGCACACCGGCATTGATGATGTCCACCAGCGCCTGGGTAGTATAGGTCTGCTCGGCGGCGGACACGGTGATGTCGAGCCGCTGGGCGACCTCACCCATGGCGCGGACGTCATAGTGCTGCACCGGTTCCTCGAACCAGATATAGCCCAGTTCCTCAAGCGCACGGCCGACGCGAATGGCGCCGCCGACCGAATATTGATTGTTGGCGTCAAAGGCGAGCGGGAAATCCTCACCCACCAGCTTGCGCACGGCCCTGGCCTTGGCGATATCGCCCGGGACATCGAAATCCTGTCGCGTCCGATCGCCGTCCCAGCGGATTTTGATCGCGGCCGGCTTTTCGGCCAGCCAGCGCTTTTCCACTACACGAACCGTGTCGTCGACGCTGCGATTGGCATTGCCGCCAATCGAGGCATAGAAGGGCACTTCGGTGCGCCAGGCACCGCCGAGCAGCTTGTAGATCGGCAGGTCGAAGAGCTTGCCCTTGATATCCCACAAGGCGATGTCGAGCGCGGCCAGAGCGCCCGTTACGGCGCCCTCCGGCCCCAGCTTGATATAGCGGTGCAGCAACCGGTCGTAGATCACCGCATGGTCGAGCACGTCCGCACCAATCAGGGTTTCGGCGGCGTCGCGCAGCACCCACAGCGAATGCTCGCCGCCGAACATGGGCGAGGCCTCGCCATAGCCGACAATACCCTCCTCGGTGGTCACACGGACGATAGCGCTGCGCCGCCCCGGTGGGTCATTGGGATTCCAGGTAACCTGGAAGGCATCGACAGATTTGATGACAGATGCTTTGGCCATTGGTCAGCCCTCCTCAGGCCGCAGCAAGAATGGTTTGCAGGTGCTCGCGCACCGGGGTCGAAAACGGCACTGGCCGTCTGGTCTGCGGGTCGACAAAGACATGCACGAAATGACCGGAGGCCGACGCTTCCAGGCCGCCATTGACGAAGGCCGCCAGCCCGTAACGCACGGACGATGTGCCAATCCGCTCCACCCGCAACCCCATCTCGAGCCCGTCGGCAAAGACGATCTCGCGGTGGAAGCGACAGCCATTCTCGGCGACCACCATGGCCGCCTTCTCCGTGCCGATCCCCAGATCGCTGGTGTGCAGGAAACCCAGGACTGTCGTGTCGAAAAACTCGTAGTAGCGGGCATTATTGACGTGCCCGAAGATGTCGATGTCGTTCCAGCGCAAGGTGACGTTGGTGAACCAGCGAAACGCCTCACGGCGCTCGATGGGGGCTCGCTCATTCATGACAGACCGACCCATGGCGCAGCCATGCGCGGCAAGCGTTCTCGCATTGATTGTCTCCCTGCAGGCCGGTCGGTTGTTTCTGGCGTCAACCTGTCACCGGCGACTAAACCTTGCATCGAATGCATCCGGATGCAAGGGCGAATTCCCGACTAGACGGTGGTATTTGGCAGCCATTTCATAATGTGTTCGGCGACAGCGACAGTGGCGCCCGATTGGTTGGTGATGACGATGTCGGCGAGCGAGCGATGGCGCGCCGCATCGATGCTTTTGACGGTATAGGCTACGCTGACGACGTCACCGGGGAACACGGGCGCAACAAAGCGCATGCGCTCATATCCAAGGGCGACGGGTGTGGTTTGGTTGCCCTGCAATTGCGCTACCCGGATCGCTTTGGTGCCGGCCGCCGACATATAGCCCACCAGTAGCGCACCATGAGCGATGATGCCCCCGAAGGGCGACGACGCCATCAGCTGCGGATCGGTATGGGCCGCGTAATCATCGCCGCTCAACTCGGCGAACAGCGCAATATCCTCCGCCCTTACCGTCGTCGTGTAGGACGCGGTCAGGTCAGTGACCGAGCTGGCCCAGTCGCTATCCATAGATCTGGGTCCTCTTGAAGCGCGCGGCGGGAAGGCCATCGGCCAGCAGCACCTCGTCGGATACGAAGTAATGCTTGCCCTTGCGCTCATAGGTCTGGGCAATGGTGCCGGCGGTGCGGATGGTCTGGCCCGGATAAACCGGCCGGAAATGCTGGGCTTCGGTTTCCACCAGCACCACGGCTGCCGGAAACTTCCATCCCCCGTTCACGTCGCCCATCCCGGTGCGCATCAGCATGCCGGAATGCACGAAACCGTGCTGGGAATAGAGGGGATGCTGCTCGGCGAAAGCCGATAGCGACGCCCGATAGTCTTCCGCGGTCAGCACCCGGTCGCGCCCGTGCAGCGGCGCCCCGACGGGCAATGCCCCTGCCGCAACTGGGGGAGGGAGTTCGGGCATGGGGAGCAGCTGCAGGGCCGAGACATCGGAGGCCTCCACCGGCTGGTGCGGCAGCGCAACCCAGCCCGTGGCTACTTCCTCGTCATCGCCATTGCGCACACTGATGGCACTGCGCAGAAAAACGCCATCATCCTCCAGTACGGCAGCACTCACGGTGATGTCATCATGGTTGTAGACCGGCTTGCGAAACCTAGCCGACATGGCGCCGCGCTCGACCCAGTCGACGCCCCAGGCGTTGATAGCCGCCCGGCTCATATGGCCATAGACGAAGGCCCCCGGGATCAGCGCGGCCTTGTAGCCACGCGCCCGCGCCACCACGTCGTCATGGATGGAACCGGGATAATGCGGTGCGTCATCGAGCAGGACGTGCACCTCGAAGCTGCTCGGAAAACCGGACGCCATCTTACGCGCCCGCCAATGGTTCGGTGCCCATGGCATCACTGGCCTCGATGGCGGCCACCTCCTCGGGCGAGAGTTTGAGGATAGTCTCGAGCACGTGCCGGTTGTGAAAGCCGAATGGCGGGGCGGATCGGAGCTGGGCGCCAGGCGTGATGCTGAGATGAATGGGGAGGCTGGGGTGGCGATGCCGCCCGGCATCGGGATGATCGAGCTCGGTGAAAAAACCGCGATGGTCCAGATAGGGATCTTCGGAAACATCCTTGGGATTCTGCACTGGCGCAGCCGCAACGCCCGCCGATTGCAGGCTTTCAGCCAGCGCGTGCTTGTCGTGGCCGATGGTCCAGGCCGCGATGATGCGAGTCAGTTCGTCCTCATTGTCGCGGCGGCGTGCCAGGTCGGCAAAGCGCGGATCGTCAGCCAGTTCGGGCTGAACCATGGCCCGGCAGAGCACCCGCCACTGACTGTCATCCAGCGCCGCGATGGCAATCCACTGATCCTCGCCCCTGGTCGGAAATGCGTCATGCGGGCAGGCAAAGCTGACGCGGTTGCCATTGGGTGCCGGATCGTCGCCGGTCTCACCCGCCTTGAGGATCTCGGCCCCGATCAGCTGCATGGCCGCCTCCACCTGGGGCACCTCGACATATTGTCCCTCGCCGGTTTTCTGGCGGTGGATCAGCGCCGTCAGGATCGCCGCCGCGGCATTGAAGCCGCCGATCGGATCGAGATAGGAGGGGCCCGTAACCTCCGGCTGACCACCCGGATAGCCGATCATGGCGGACATGCCGGCGGCCATTTCCATGGTCGGGCCCAGGGCGGCATAGCTCGACATATGCCCCTCGACGCCAAAGGCGGGCAGTTCTGCCACGATGATGTCGGGCTTGATGGCCGTCAGGCTTTCATAGTCCACGCCCAGTTTCTTGAGCGTCCCAGGCCGGAAATTGCAGATCAGGACATCGGCCACCGCCACCAGGCGTCGCAGCGTCGCCCGGCCGCCTTCAGTCTTGAGATTGAGGATGCAGCTGAGCTTGTTGACGTTCTGCGAATTGAACAGGAACGAGCGATCGTACCAGCGGTCCCCCGGCTGCAGATCGGGGAAGTTGACCGGGTTTGGCCGATCCTTGTTGAGCCGCCAGGAATTGACCCGGTTGGGGGCTTCAACATGGATCGACTCCGCACCCATATAGGCCAGCACGCGGCCCGACATGGGGCCTGCCCATGCCGTGGTCAGTTCGATCACGCGCAAACCCTCGAGGGGGCGCTGGCTCTGGGAGTGGTCCTTGCTCGGCGTTGTTCTCCGCGGCGCCCAGTTGGGCGGCAGAGCCTCGCCTGGGGCCGGCGCGCCACCGTCGACGCGGCGGGGCGAGCGGCTCAGCCGGAAGGCCGGCCCCAATACCCGCCGGCCGTCGGCCTGGGCCCAATACTGGCGGGCCTCGAGATGGCGGTTGTTGACCAGCTCGGAGGGACGGTAGGCCTTGGCGGCGATGACCTGGGCGCGCTGCAGGATCTCCACGAGATCCTCGGCTGGCATGTCGGCGACCTTGGCCTGAAAAATGGCAAACAGCACATCCCAGTTGGCGCGCCGTTCAGCCGGATCGGCAAAGCGCGGATCGTGCTCAAGCTCACCCAGTTCGAGCGCTTCGAGCAAGGCGTGCCAGCGGAAATTATAGATCCAGATGCAGACCCAGCCGTCCCGGCACAATACCTGACCGGCCTGCACGGCCTGCTCGGTGCGCTGTCGCACGGTGCCGTTGTAGATGTGCTGCATGATATAGGGAAAGCACATGGCCGCGGCCGTCTCGGCCGCATCGATCCGCACCACCTGGCCTTGTCCGCTATCTTCCCGGACATAAAGTGCTGCCAGGGCGCCAACAAAGGCGCCGACGCCGCTGGCGATGGCAGCGCGATTGCCCGTGCCGAACAGCGGCTCGCGGCCCGCCGCACCATTGTTGTGCATCATCCCCGAAAGGGCCTGCAGCACGATCTCGGGACCCTGCCAGTGGGCACGTGGCCCCTCGGTGCCGAACAGGGAGGGACGGACGACCACCAGGGACGGATAGGCCACGCTGATCGCATCGGGATCGGCGTCGTTGGGCAGCACGGCAATGTCGGCGCCGGCCAGCAGCATGGCAAAGGTCGCAGCGTCGTCACTCATGCTCCGGTCGAGCACCAGCGAATGCTTGCCGGTATTGAGATGGAAGAATTGCAGCGAGTCCCCGGCCTGCGAAAATGGCGCCAAGGCACGCACGGGCGAACCGCCTGCGGGTTCCACCAGCATCACGGACGCGCCATAGTCGGCAAACAGGCGCGCACAGTATTGCCCCGCGAGGCTGTCGGAAAAATCCACCACCCGCAGATGGCCCAAGGCGTCGCCCATTGGCCCGCTCCTCCCAGAAATGAAAACGCGGCAACTCGCCTTCTGTGAGGCATTCAACTGCACGCTGATGCCGACACCCTAGAATGGCCTTGCATCCGGATGCAAGGCTTTATGTCATCACAATGTACAGGCTTCCCTCGCGCCTTGGCTTGGGTATAAGGAACAGAACGTTGGGGGATGTGACGGCATGACCAAGGCGAATGGCAAGGACGATGCCACCCGGCACAAACCGATCACCGCGCGCGATCTGGCGCGACTGCTGGGCGTCAGTCAGTCTGCAGTCTCGCGTGCCTTTTCCCCGGGCACCTCGATCTCACAGGAGATGCGGCAACGCATCCTGCGTGCGGCAGAAAAATTCGACTACCATCCCAATGCCATCGCCTCGATGCTGTCGACACGCCGCAGCAATATTGCCGGGATCGTCGTGTCCGAGATGCAGAATCCGTTCTATCCGACCCTGATTGAAAAGCTGTCGCGGGAGCTGCAGCGGGTGGGTCTGCAAAGCCTGATGTTCAACATCACGCGCGGCTCCAATATCGAAGAGCAGCTGGTGGCCCTGCGCAAATACAATGTTGATGCCGTTGTGGTCATCTCGGCGACCGTTCTGTCTGGCGCCTCGCTGCACTGGGCGACCGAAGGACGCGCCTCTGTACTGGTCAATCGCACCATACCCGACGAGACCCTGACCTCGGTTTGCTGCAACAATGTCGAGGGCGCCCGCGCCATTGCTGACCATTTCCATGCGCTTGGGCGGCGCCGCGTGGCCTTCGTCGCCGGCCTGCCGCATACCTCCACCAATCTGGAACGGCAAAACGCCTTTGTCACGCGGGTCGCCGAACTGGGCATGAAGCTGACGCGCTGCATTCCAGGTGGCGAATATAGCTACGACGCCGGCTATCGTGCCGGGCTGGAGATCGGCAGGGGCGAACCCACTGACGCTGTGTTTTTTGCCAATGACATCCTGGCGGCAGGGGGATTTGACGCGCTCAAGGAAACGGTGGGGCTCAGCATCCCGGACGATATTGCGATCGCCGGCTTTGACGATGTGGCGCTCACCCGCTGGCCACGCTATTCGCTGACCACATTCCGCCAACCGGTCGACGCCATGGTTGAACTGACGGTGCAACTGATTACCGAACAACTGGCGCGCTCGGGCCTGCCTCCGACGCAGAACTCGTTGAGCGGCGAGTTGATCGTCCGCCATTCAACGGCAGGGCAGCATGCGATGGAAACCATCGAGTTACCGGGTCTACCGCTCACGCCCAGCAAGTGACTGGCTGAGGCGCAGGGCCACATCGACGACCTGGGCGCCCACCACCGGCAGCCGCTCCATCGTCAACCGCGCTGCCAGTCCCGACACCGATACCGCCGCGATCGCCTCGTTGCGCCGGTCACGCACCGGGCTGGCGACACAGCGTAGGCCCTGCGAGAACTCGTGGTCATCCACCGCATAGCCGCGCTCACGCACCAGAGCCAGTT
Organism: Devosia sp. MDV22-iso42; assembly: GCF_058629155.1. Lineage (NCBI taxonomy): Bacteria > Pseudomonadati > Pseudomonadota > Alphaproteobacteria > Hyphomicrobiales > Devosiaceae > Devosia > Devosia sp. MDV22-iso42. Next base: position 730,925 of record NZ_JBZVWR010000006.1, on the reverse strand, counting down.
CACCGAGCAGAGCCTCGGTGCCGCCGGGCCCTGCGCTGGTGGTTCGCGTCAGGCCCGCCTGCTTCACCAGGGCGCGGACATCCTCCTCGCGATAGGTCGACAGGATTGCCTTGCCCATGGCGGATCCAAACAGCGGCGCCCTGCCACCGGTCCGGCCAATGGCGCGTACGATTTCTCGGCTCTCGATCTGGCCCATCAGCACGATGGCTCCGTCATCGACAATACCGATATTGGCGGTTTCGCGGGTGAGATCGCGCAGCAGGCGCAGCAGCGGTAGGGCCGGGGCCAGCACCGACTGGCGCTGCCCGAAGGCCAGGCCCACTGAAAAGGTCTGCCGGCCTACGAACCACAGCGCATTGGCCGGATCGCAATGCACGAACTGGCGGGTCTGCAGCGTGGTCAGCAGCCTGTGGGCCGTTGAGGGCGATAGCCCGGTTTTCTGCACCAGATCGGTCAGGCGCAGACCGGCGCCATCCTCTGCAAGCGCCTCCAGCAGCAGCATCGCCCGCTCCACCGATTGCACCAGGTCGCGGTTCTTGGTCAACTTGTCCTCGCCATCGGCAAGGCAGCGGGGTGCAGCATCAAGGGGGGCGGGGCTGGCCATGGCTCAGCCTTTGTCGCCGGCCGCCGGCTGCCGGGCGAGGAAATGATCGATGCCGGCCTGGGCAACGGCCTGGTCCTGGGTCGGCGTGCCCGAGCTGATGCCGATGCCGCCGACGACGTCGCCATTGACCAGCAGTGGCAGGCCGCCAGCGACCACCATCAGCCGGCCGCCAATGGCGCTGTTGATGCCATAGGCCGCCGCGCCAGGCTGGCTGGCCTGGCCATATTCGTGCGTGGCGCGCTTGGCGGCGGCCGCGGTATAGGCCTTGTCGATGGCAATGGTAATGCTGGTGATCTTGCCGCCATCCATGCGTTCGAAGGCAACCAGATTGCCGCTCTCGTCGACAACGGCAATGCACATGGGAACGCCGATCTCGTCCGCCTTCTGTCGCGCGCCGGCCAGCAGCATGCCTGCGTCAGTCAAATCGATGCGGGGGATGTTCAGCATGGTCACGCTCCAGTTTGGATTGGGGCCGCCTCGGCATGCCGAGGGCGGAAGGCAGATTGAATGCACCTTGGCTGGGTGCCGTTAGACCCGGTTTGCGCGTCGCCTGGAAAGCACTTTCCGGCGACGCCTGGGATTTTGATAGCGGCGAGCACGTCGTCATCTGGCTCAGGCATTGGCCAGCAGGGCCTTTTTACGCCGCCTGCCGTGATGCAGCAGGGGCTCGGTATAGCCATTCGGCTGGCTTGCGCCGGAAAACACCAGGGCGCAGGCGGTCTGAAACGCAATATTGCCGTCCAGGTTGGTCGCCATGGCGGAGTAGCTGGCATCGCCCGCATTCTGCCGGTCGACAATGGCGGCCATGCGCGCCATGGCCTGGCGCACCTGATCATCGCTGACCAAACCATGCCGCAACCAGTTGGCGATGTGTTGCGCGGAAATACGCAGCGTCGCCCGATCCTCCATCAGGCCGACATTGTCGATATCGGGGACCTTGGAGCAGCCAATGCCCTGGTCGATCCAGCGCACGACATAGCCCAGGATCCCCTGCGCATTGTTGTCCAGCTCGCGCTGCACCGCCTCGGCAGACAGATTGGTGCCACCCAGCAGGGGCGGCTCGAGAATGGCGTCGATGTAGGCCGGCTGCCGCAAGCGCAGGCTCGCCTGCACATCGGCGACGCTGACCTCGTGGTAGTGCACGGCATGCAGGGTGGCAGCCGTGGGGGAGGGGACCCAGGCCGTGCTGGCGCCGGCCCGGGGATGGCCCGCCTTGGTGGCGACCATTTCGGCCAGGGCATCGGGCTTGGCCCACATGCCCTTGCCGATCTGCCCATGCCCGGGCAGGCCCGCGGCAAGACCGGTATCGACATTGTTGTTTTCATAGGCGTCGAGCCAGGTCGCGGACCGCATCGCGCCTTTGCAGACAACCGGACCGGCTTGCATCAGGGTGTGGATTTCATCGCCGGTCCGGTCGAGAAAGCCGGTATTGATGAAGGCCAGCCGGTCCTTCACTTCGCGCATGCAGGCCCGCAGGTTGACCGAGGTGCGGCGCTCTTCGTCCATCACCCCCATCTTGATGGTATTGCGAGGCAAACTGAAAATGTCCTCCACCATCGCAAACATGGCGTCTGCCAGGGCGACTTCGGCCGGGCCATGCATCTTGGGCTTGACCACATAGATACTGGCGCAGTTTGAATTGCGCGGCCCCTCGATCTTGCGCAGGTCGTGCAGGGCTCCCAGCACCGTCACCATGGCATCCAGAAAACCCTCGGGCGTTTCGGCGCCGTGGCGGTCGAGCACTGCATCGGTGGTCATCAAATGCCCGACATGGCGCACCAGCATCAGGCTGCGGCCGGGTAGCGTGAATGGGGCGCCGAACGTGTCGACATAGCTGCGGTCCGGCGCGAGCCGACGGCTGACCTGGCGCCCGCCTTTGTCAAAGCTTTCCACCAGGTCCCCGCGCATCAGTCCCAGCCAGTTGCGATAGACCGCCACCTTGTCGGCAGCGTCGACCGCGGCGACGGAGTCCTCGCAATCCTGGATCGTGGTCAGCGCTGCTTCCATCACCACATCGGCCAGACCGGCGGCATGCTGGGCGCCGGCCGGCGTCGACCGATCAATGATCAGCTCAACGTGCAGGCCGTGGTGGACAAACAGCAGCACCAGCGCTTGCCCGCGCCGGGCATGCCCCAGAAAGGCCTCGGGCTGGCGCAGTCCAACGATTTCGTCGCCGACCTGGACCGTGAGCTTTCCGGCGTCAAAGCAATAGGCCGTCACCGCGGCATGGCTGGCGCCGTCGAGCGGCAGCGCCAAGTCCAGCACCGCAGCGGCCCGCGCCATCACGGCCGCACCGCGTTCGGGGTTATAGCCGCTCCCCGGTTCCAGCGCGCCGTCCTGCGGCACCACATCGGACCCGTAGAGCGCGTCATAAAGGCTGCCCCAGCGGGCATTGGCCGCGTTGAGGGCAAAACGGGCATTCATCACCGGCGCCACCAGTTGCGGGCCGGCAAGCACCCCGATCTCGGCATCGACGGGCGCGGTAGTGATGGACAGCGGCAGGTCATCGGGGACGAGATAGCCGATATCGAGCAGGAACTGCTTGTAGGCGGGCGCATCGTGTGCCTGGCCCCGGCGGTCCTGGTGCCAGCGATCAAGCAGCGCCTGCAGCCGGTCGCGCTCGCCCAGCAGGCGCGCCGTTTCGGGTGCCAGCATTTCGATCAACCGCGCATAGCCCTGCCAGAAAGCGGATGGTTCTACCCCCGTGCCCGGCATTACCTCGGTGTCGATGAAGCGCACCAGTTCTTCATCGACCGCAAGCTCGCCTCTGGTCTCGTGCATGCACCACTCCTCGATCCGCAACTGCGCGCATCCTAGGCCTGTGCTGTCTCGGTCGCTGCTGTCGGGTGCAAGTTTTCCGCGATGCGGAATAAGCTCTCCTGCTAATCCGCAACCCCACTCTGGCTCAGGACCATGACGGCTATTCGGCGCCTCCCGCGATCCAGCGCCACTGTGGGCCACTCGTTCGATGGCCCTTATATTGTGCTGTGGGCATGCCGCTTGGTTTGCTCTGGTCCGCTAATGCGGACCAGAAGGCAATGCGGCATTGCTTGCACTGTCGCGCACATTTTGAGGATGGGGCCCGGAGGCCGACTTGACTCCGGATTTGTCCGCTGGCGCCTGCGGCGGCGCCCCAGCTTCGATGGAAGCTGGGGTGGGAAGGGTGGGCGGACCTCTCCGGCGTCAACCTCTGGCTCGGATGCTCTTTCTTCTGATTAGCGGCTGCCGGAACGGCATCTCTGAAGGGATCAACTATCCCTTCCGTCGTTGAGAAGGCGGGCTTGCCGGCCGCATCGGGACGGTTACCCCCGCGACCTCAGTCGAGCGGAGTAACCGACCCGATCTGCGTCTGGCTCCCGGGTGAGCCAGACGCACAGACTCCTGCTGTTTGTGGCGAGATAGCAGCAACCGACAGAGGACATCTGCGCTTCGTGTCTGGACAGGAACCTCCAGGTAGGCGCTGGTGCGCCGGTCTGCGTTTGGACGTTGTCCCGCGACGCATACATCGAGCGTCGAGTCTCGGAATGTCCCCCCCGTACCGTGGAAAGCTGGCCAGCTATCCTCGTGAACATGAGGAGAACATGCGTGGGACTTTCGCTCCCACGACGAACCATATCAGCGAAAATATCTCGCTTTGTTCACACACTCCGCAAATTCAGGGTTGCACCTAAACTCCGGCTTCTCTATGTCTCCGCGCAGTCGGGGCGTAGCGCAGCTTGGTAGCGCATTTGTCTGGGGGACAAAGGGTCGCAGGTTCAAATCCTGTCGCTCCGACCATCACACTCACAACGGCCTGGTTTCGCCGCTGCAGCTCTGCTGCAGGCGGCTGACTGTCGGAGTTGCCAATGCCCATGACCGTACAGGACATTGCGCCGGCCCTTTTGCTGTGGCCCCAAACGCAGGGGGGCAGTGCCGCCCTGGTCAATTACTCAGAGAACCACACCTTCCGTATCGATTGCCCGGGTGGCCGCAGCTTCATGCTGCGCGTGCACCGCGCCGGCTATCAGTCGGGGCAATCCATCGACAGCGAACTGGCCTGGCTGCTGGCGCTGCGGCGCGACACCGAGATACCCGTGCCCCAGCCGGTTGCCGGTGCCGACGGCCGCCTGCTGCAGGCGTTCCGCGGGCCCGATGGCACGGACCATCTCGCCGTGCTGTTTGATTATATTGCCGGCGACGAACCCTGCCTGGAGAGCAATCTGGTCGGCCTGTTCGGGACGCTGGGGCGCTACGCGGCGACCCTGCACCGCCATGCCACTACCTGGCCGCGCCCCGCCGGCTTCACCCGCCAGAGCTGGCAGGCCTCGACGATCCTCGATGCCGATGGCCCGTGGGGCGACTGGCGCCTGGCGCCGGGTATCAACGCATACAACCGTCCGATCCTCGATCGCCTCGACGCGACGCTGTGGATGCGCCTGGCCGAATATGGCCTGGACCCGTCGCGCTATGGTCTGATCCATGCCGACATGCGGCTGGGCAACCTGCTGGTGGATGGCGACGTGGTGTCCCTGATCGATTTCGACGATAGCGGCTTCTGCTGGTTCACCTATGACTTTGCCGCCGCCATCTCCTTCCACGAAACCCATCCGCTGGTGCCCGCGCTCAAGGCGGCCTGGCTGGCCCAGTATCAGGCCGTTCGCCCCCTCTACGGCATGGACATCGACTCCATCAATGCCATGGTCATGCTGCGGCGCATGTCGCTCCTGGCCTGGATCGGCTCACATGCCGAAACCGGTCTGGCGCAGTTGCATGCGCCCGGCTTCGCCGATGGCACCGCCGACCTGGGCGAGCGCTACCTGCGCGGCACGCTCTGGCTGGATTAGTGCGGTATCAGCGCCCGACGCTGGCAGTCGGTTGGGGCGGTGTCGCGGATGGCCTGGCCATCCGACGGGGACGCGCCCTGCCGGCCGGCCCGGTCGGGCTGATATTGGCAACGCTCAATCCCCATACCAGCCCATAGAACAGCCAGCTGTGGCGCCAGTGCTCACCCTCGTGCAGCGTCGAGCAGAAGATGATGCCGACCAGCGAGATGAGCAGCGCGATCGGCAATTCGTTTCGGGTCCGGCGGTAGTTGCGCACTGACACCACCACGCTGCCGATGGCCAGCGTCACATAGCTGATGCCGCCGCCCCAGCCATAGTTGACGAAGGAGCTGAGCCAGATGTTGTGGATCGGTTCGGGGAAGATCTTTTCGAGCTGCAGCACCCCGATGCCGATCGGATTCTGCAGGATCATCGGCAGCACAAGCAGATAGCGGTGATAGCGACCTTCCTCGCCGAGGTCATAATCCTTGGCAAAGGTGAGCCGGTCCATGAGCTTGGCGGTGAATTCGGCCGAGGTGAGGCCGGCAATGACGAACAGCACCACGCTGGTCGTCACCAGGCCGCCGATGATCAGCAGCAGCCGGCGCGGATTGCGCCGGTTGTGGAAGAACACATAGGCCGTCAGGCAGAAGATGGCGGCTACCACGGCGATGCGCGAAAACGAGAGCAGGATGCCGAGCAGGGCAATCGCCAGCGCGCCGCTGAGCAGCACCTTGCTGCCTCGCCCCCGAGACAGGAAATAGGCGCAGAACACCACGGCCGGAATCAGGAAGGAGCCATACATGTTGGGATCGTCGATCAGGCCCTTGGCCCGGCCATCCCAGGTCAGCAGCTCCATCTGGGTCAGAAAACCCACCGTGCCCAGCAGCGAGGCAATGACGCAGGAGGCGATGTAGACCATCATGAAGGTCTCGAAATGGCGCTGGTTCCAGCTCATCGAGACAAAGGCGCCAATCACGCCGATCGAAATGGCAAAGGTCTTGGCGAGGAGCTCGAAGGCGACGAATTCCTGCCCCAGATGCGGCAGCGAGGCGATGAAATAGGACATGGCCCAGGCGCCCAGCAGCAGCGCCAGGTGCACTGCCCGCCGCGTCACCTCCTGGCGCCGGAACAGGGTCAGGTGCACGAGGGTGATCAGGAACGAGCCGATGAACAGCATGTCGACCGGCGAGGGCCGCATCAGCGTGTAGTTCATGGCCAGCACGGCGATCAGGAAGACCATGTTGCGGGTGCTGAACACGGCAAAGCGCAGCCCGTCGAGGCTGACGCCGATCGCGCCGGGTCCCGTACGGGTGTCCACGCCCGTACTCACGGCGCCAGCCCATAACCGAGCAGGAAATCCATGTCGCCCAGACGCTCGCAGTCGGCAGCGCTGGAGGCGAAGTGCGTCTGCGCGGTCACGGCATAGCAGCGATAGATGGGCACCGTGCCTGGCTGCTCGGCGGCATAGAGCCAGCCCGCGCTGCGGTCCCGGACATAGCCCTCGCCACAATAGCCATCCTCGGCCAGCAGCTGGTCGAGATGTCCGCGGCCATTGCTCGAGCATTCGGCCAGTTTGATGCTGGCAATGCCCTCGGGCGGGCGTGTCAGCATATAGGCCACCACTTTATTGTTCTGATAGGCCTGCCGGTCGCCCGTCAGCGGTCCGGTCGAAGTGACGTAGATATGCCGCTCGGGATCCGACCAGCGCGACAGGGCCGTCCCGACCTGCGCCCGCAGCGGCTTGTCCGCCACTGACAGCGACACCTCGTGATGCACGAGGTAGCGGCTCTCGAAGCCCTTGCCGGGCGGGACATAGATATAGCTGAGCAGGAAATCCTGGTTGACGATGTTGCTGCCATTGTCGGGATTGAGCATGGTCGCATAGGCCACCAGGTCGGATGCCGCGGGCCGGTTCCAGTCCGACCCGTCAATGGTCAGCAAGGGTTCGTCGAGATCGACAAAACTCACCTTGTCTGCCGACAGCGACAGCCGCACGCCGCCAAACCACGGATCGGTGGTGACGGTGGCAACCTGGGCGAGGTCCTGCAGATAGGCGGCGGCGGGCCCGAAAAAGCCGATGGCGGTAGCTGCGCCATCCAGCCCCGGTTCATTCCAGGCGCCGTCGTTGAATTTGTGCCAGTCCGTCGGGTCGCTTGCCGGGGCCCGCGCGACAATGGTCTGCCAATCCGAATTGCGCAGGCAATAGGCATAGAGAAAGGCGTCCATGCCATCGACCAGCGCGCAGTCGCCTTCGCCGGATATGGACCCCTTGCGCTGGACATCCGGTCCGCTGATGACGGTGCCGAGGTCGGTCCAGGTCAGTCCCTCGTCGGATGAGCTGGCAATGGCCATGGTCTTGTCCGTCTGCCCCTGCGGGCCATAGTCACAGATGCTTTCCTGATGCACGAAGCCGAGCACCACGCCGCCGGTGCGCGTCGTGCTGGTCAGCCAGCGCCCGCACTCGTTCTCCTTGCCGGGCTCGCCCGGCTGCATGACCACACGGCGCGCGCCGCCCAGGTCCCAAAGGCTGGTGCCGTCAATGGCATAGGTTGCTCCATTGGCGCTAAAGCCGCGAAACGACCCGTCGGCGAGCCTGAGGGCGGTAAAGGTCGCGTCAAGCTCGTCCGGAAATGGGCCGCGGACGACCGTGGGTGGCCCGACCCGGACGCTCAGGCAATCCATGCACAGCGCGCTCTCGGCCCGCGTCACCGCCACGGAAGCGGTAATGCCAAGCATGGCCAGTGCTGCAATTCCGGCGGCTCGGAGCAGGGCAATGCGCATCACGGCCTCAATACGCGTTTTCGGAATTGAACAGGCTGAACGGCGTCATCACCACGATGTAGAGGTCGAACAGCAAGGACCAGTGCTCGATATAGTAGAGGTCGTGGTTCACCCGCTGCATGATCTTGTCGATCGTGTCGGTCTCGCCGCGCCAGCCATTGATCTGCGCCCAGCCCGTCATGCCCGGCTTGACCCGGTGGCGGGCGAAATAGCCCTCCACGGCCTCGTAATAGAGCTGGTTGTCGGCCTTGGCCTGCAGCGCATGCGGCCGCGGGCCGACGATGGACAATTCGCCCTTGAGCACGTTGAACAGTTGCGGCAGCTCGTCGATCGACGTCTTGCGAATGAACCGGCCGACGCCGGTGACACGGGCATCGTCCTTGGTGACCAGCGTGGCGGCGCCGGCATCGGCCATGTCGGTGCGCATCGAGCGGAACTTGAAGATATTGATCAGCTCATTGTTGAAGCCGTGCCGCTTCTGGCGAAAAAAGACCGGCCCGGGACTGGTGAGCTTGATGGCCAGCGCGGTCGCCAGCATGACCGGGCTCAGCAGCACCAGGGCTGTCAGCGCGACGGTCTTGTCGAAGACCCACTTGAATACCAGGTTCCAGTCCGAGATCGGCCGGTCGGCCATATCGAACACGGCAATGTCACCCACATAGGAATAGGCCTTGTTGGTGAACTTGAGCTTGCTCATATGCGCCGACAGCCGGATGTCCACCGGTAGCACCCAAAGCTGCGTCAGCATGTCGAGCACGCGCTTTTCGGCCGATAGCGGCATCGACACGATCACCAGGTCCACCGCAGTCCGCCGGGAGAAATCGATGAGGTCGGCAACCTTGCCCAGCTTGGCCACGCCGGCCACGCTGTCGGGCGAGCGCACGTCGATGCGGTCGTCGAACAGGCCCAGCAGCGCAATGTCATTGCTGGCGCTGGCCCGGACCTGGTTGATCAGCGTCTCGGCATCGCCGCCGCCACCGACGATGACCGTCCGTCGACGCAGCCGGCCCTGCCTGGTCCAGCGCAGCACCAGGCTGCGCAGCGCCATGCGATAGACCACCAGCAGCACCGCGCCGCCGGCAAACCAGCTGGCCAGCCATACCCGCGAGAACAGGTCGCCGCCCTTGAAAAAGAAGATGCCTACGGCCAGCACGACCATGACCAGCGTCCAGCTCGCCAGCACGCGGCCCGTCTGGTTGAGCACCGTGCGATAGGCCGTTATGCGGTGCGTCCGGGCCGCATTCATGACCACGTTGGCCAGCAGGCACGCCGCCAGGATCACCGGAATGTAGAATGCCGGCTGTCCCAGGGAGACATAGACTTCGTAGATGCCGTAGCCCAGCGCCGCCAGCAGCAGCGCTTCAACGATCTGCGCGACGCCAACGACCACCGCGCCCGACATGACTTTTTCGGCCGGCGCCGCGATCACCGCCTCGGCGGCGGCGGACAGGGGGCCGCCAGCGCTGGCCCCGGTTTGCCGGGCAGCGTGATCTAGGGCCTGCTTGGGGTCGACGCGATACATGGGGGTTACCGATCCAGAACTCTCGCCGCCATTGTTCCCCAGAAGGAGTTTAGGTTCGGTGAAGTCCGGCGCCTAAACTGGCTGTGCCAGTCGCGTGTAAAGCGCTTCGATCTCGCCGGCCATGCGTCCGAGTGAAAACTGCTCGGCGATATAGTCTGCCCGAACCGTCATCTGTGCTGCCGCTGCCTGCGGATCGTCGAGCGCAGCCTGCATGGCGGCGCGCAATGCCTTGATATCGGCGGACGGCACCAGGCTGGCCGCTGTCGGGCCGAATATTTCGGGTATGCCGCCCACCCGCGTGGCGATCACCGGCAGCCGCGCGGCTGCGGCTTCCAGCACGACATAGGGCAGCGACTCCGCCAGCGATGGCACAATGGCGATGCGGCCGCGGGCAAAGCTGGGCCGGGCGGGCTGGGCGCCGACCAGGGTGACGTGGTTGACCAGCCCCAGCGTCTGGATCTGCGCCTCAAGGGCGGCACGACGGGCACCGTCGCCGACCATCACCAACGTCGCCGGCTGGCCGTCCGGCCGGGTCACGCCCGCCAGGGCGTCGATCAGCACATGCACGCCCTTGAGGTCGCGCAACTCGCCGACAAAGACAAAATCGGCCGCATCGGCATCAGGCGCAACCGGCACGAACTCGTCGGGCGCCAGTCCGTTGTGGATGACCTGGGTGGGGCAGGTGGGCGGACCGATCAGCGCCGCATACGTCGCTTGGGCATAGGCGCTCTCGAACACGATGGCGCCGGTGCTGGCCAGCAGGCGACGCTCCAGCAGGTGGAAGATCCGGCCAGAGACGGATGCGGCTTCAAAATGCAGCACGCCGCCATGCGGTGTATAGACTGTCGCGGGCGCGCTGCCGCCAAATGCCGCCAGTCGGGCATAGAACCCGCCCTTGGCGCCGTGGCCATGCAGCACGTCGATATGCAGCGATCGGTGCAGCCGACGCACTGCCAGCGGGGTCACCAGATCGCCGCCGCCCAGCAGGCGCGGCATGGTGAAGCGATGGATGCCCAAGCTGGCATGGGGCAGCAGGGCGGTCAGGCGGTCTTCCGTCTGCGCGTCATTGGCAAGGCTATCGACCACCAGGCCCACGCTGTGGCCGTGCGCCGCAAGCGCCCGGGTAAGATCGGCAACATGGCGGAACAAACCGCCCACCGGCGCGCGCATGATCTGCAGAATACGCAGCTTGCGCGCGCTCATGGTCAGCTCCGTCAGAACCACCGTTCCGGGATCACGATCGTGTCGCCGGGGAAGATGGGGAAATCCAGATTGACGCTGCCCTTGACCATCTGCCCGCCCTGGCGGCGATAGACCACCGCGCTTTGCCGGTCGGCCGTGTCGGTAAAGCCGCCGGCTGTGCTGATGGCGGCGCGGACCGTCATGCCGAAGACATAGGGAAACTGGCCGGCATTGTCGATTTCGCCCTGGATGAAAAATGGCCGGTACTCGGCCACTTCAACCGCAACGTCGGGGTTACGCATGTAGCCATTGGCCAGCGCGGCGGCAATATTGCCGGCAGCCATTTTGGTGGTGGCGCCGCGCACCTGTACCGGGCCGACCAGCGGGAACGCCACGGCGCCGCTGTCATCGACCTTGTAGGTGCCCGTCAGTTCCGCATCGCCATAGACGGTCACCCGTACGGCATCGCCGGTGTCTAGTTGATAGGGGCCCTTTGTCTCCACCAGATAGGTGGCGGGACGCGTGGTGGCGCATGCCGCCAAGGGCAGCATCAGGGCAAGACATAGCAGGGGTAGCCAGCGCATCATGTTCCCGGCATTTGGAGTTGCCGCAGTGTCGCTTCCCCATGGTTAACAAACCTTTCGCAGCCGACGATGTTGCCGAGATTTGTCTGGTTTAACCAAATGCTTACCACGTCGTGTCCATAAAACAGGGCATCAACGAGGAATAGCAATGACCTATGAGTCACCCGCCATGCGCGACGACCGGATCGACGTTGCCGCGCTGTTTGGCGCTGTAGCGCAGCGGCTGCCGCGCATCATTGTGCTCACTCTGGTCCTGCTCGCTGCGGCCTTTGCCGTGCTGATGTTCATGCCGCGGCTCTATGAGTCCTCGGCCTCGATTCTCGTGGAAGATCGCAGCAGCGTCTATACCCGCGCCGCCAACGAGCAGGCGCCGTCCTCCTCGAGCAGCGACACGGGTGTCGTTTCCAGCCAGATCGAACTGCTCAAGTCGCGCGACACCCTGCTGACGGTCATCGATCAGCTCGACCTGCGCTCGGTTGCCGAGTTCAATGGCGGCGACGGCGGCGGCTTCTCGCCCATGGCTCTCATCGGCCGTCTGCTGGGCCGGAAGGCCACGCCGCTGAGCATTGACGAAACCGTGCTCAACAATCTCTACAGCCGTCTCGCCGTCAGCCAGGAGCGGGACTCCCGCCTGATCTCGGTGACGGTGCAGTCAACCGATCCGCAGCGCGCCGCCGATATCGCCAATGCCGTCGCCAATGCCCATGTCGCCCGGCGCGCCCAGCTCTCGCTCTCCGACACCGCCGTGGCGTCGGGCTGGCTGCGCGACGAAATCGACCGCCTGCGCGTGGTGGTCAACGAGACCGAAACCGCCGTCGCCAATTTCAAGGTCGCCAATGACCTGTTTGTCGGCAGCAACAATACCGGCTTGGCGGACCAGCAGCTGTCCACCATTGCCAGCCAGATCAGCGCCGCCCAGGAGCGCAAGAGCACGGCCCTGGCCCGTGCCAGCCTGATCCGCGGCATGCTGGAGCGCGGCCAGTCCATCGAGGGCGTCGCCGATGTGCGGGACTCTGCCGTCATCCAGCAGTTGAGCGAGGACAAGGCCCGGTTGCAGGGCGAAATGGCCCAGCGCTCCGCCACCTTGCTGTCGAGCCATCCGACCATTCGCGCCCTCACCGCGCAGATCCGTGAGCTCGACAACCAGATCGCCATTGAGGGCCGTCGGGTCGCCGGCGCCCTCGACGCTGAAGCGCAGATCGAGGCCGACCTCGAAGTCTCGCTCAAGGCGGAGCTGGACAATGCCAAGGTCTCCGCCTCCACTGCCACCCAGGATACCGTCACGCTTGACGAGCTGCAGCGCGAGGCCAAGGCGCAGCGCGACCTGCTCGAGGGCTATCTGCAGCGCTATAACGAGGCCTTTTCCCGCACCGAGACCAACTCGGCTCTGCCCGACGTGCGTGTCGTCAGCCTGGCGGCCCCTTCGGTTACGCCGGCCTCGCCCAAGATCCAGCTGGTCCTGGTTGCCGTCGGCATAGTCGCCGTCCTGGCCCAGATCGGCGTGATCCTGTTCGCCGAACTCATGTCCGGCCGGGCCATCATCACCGGCCGGGAGGTCGTTCGGCCCCAGGACGAGCTCGATGAAGTGCCGTTCTCGCCAGCCGAGCTGGAAGCCGAACAGCTGGCCGCTACCAGTGACAGCCAGGCCGACGAAGAAGGTGCCGACGAACCCGATCTCTTCGCCGCGCCCGAACCCGTGATCGAGCTGCCGCGGTCCACCGCGGTCACCGACATGGGCGCGGCCGATGCGGATGCCACCGTTGCCCAATCCCGGCTGATCGAGGAACTGGCCGCCTTGGGCAGCCTGCCGGCCAATGACCCGGCACCCGTATCGCCGGCCCACCGTGCGGCGCCAGCCGCCATCGCGGACGCCATCACCCTGGCCGATCTGACGGCCGATCTTGTGCTGGGGCGCACCCACCTGGTCATGCTGGCCGCCCATCGTGCCAACGCCGATTGTGAGGCTTTGGCCGAGGAGCTGGTCGCCGATGCCCAGGCCCGGGGCCTCAGCGTGGCGCTGGTCGATGCCGGCAGCGGCCGCCTCAGCGAACTGCCCGGGCTTTCCGATCTCAGCAGCGATACGGCCAGCTTCGGCGACGTCGTCCACAAGTCGACCGACAACAGCTTTGCCGAGATCCCCTGGGGACGGACGCGCTCGATCACCCGCAAATCCACCAAGCCGCTGACCCTGGTCGAGGCCCTGGGCGACATCTATGAGGTCGTGGTGCTGCTGACCGGCCGCGTCGGCATGAACTCGGCGCTGCCCATGTTTGCCGATCTCGATGGCCGCGTCGTGCTAGTTGCCGGCCCCGAGGATGAGGGCGCCGGCATCGAGGACAGCCGCGCGCAATTGCTCGATGCCGGTTTCAGTGCCGTCGATGTCACGCTGGGGCCGGTTCGCGTCGCGGCCTGATCGGAGCCTGCCATGTCGGCCAAGTACGCAGCCATCCGTGCGCTTTTCGAGCTGATCTGGCTCTCGCGCCTGCCGGGGCTGCTACGCGCCCTGTCACGGTCGCGCGGGGTGATCTTCACTTTGCATCGCGTGCTGCCGGAGGCGCCGGCCGACTTCTCCCCCAATGCCATATTGCAGATCGAACCGACCTTTCTCGACTATGTCATCGAGCGGGTGCGGGCGCTGGGCATCGATATCGTCAGTCTCGACGAAGCGCTGGAACGCCTCGCGGCACCGGGCAAGACCAAGTCCTTCGTCGTGCTGACCTTTGACGATGGCTACAAGGACAATCTGCGCCATGCGCTGCCCATCCTGCGGCGGCACGAGGCGCCGTTCACGCTCTATGTCCCGACCGCCCTGGTGGACGGGGTGGGGGAATTGTGGTGGCAGGCCATCGAGGACATCATCGCGCGCCGGGACGCGGTGGCCCTGCAGCTCGGCAACCAGACCGACTATGTCGAGACGCGCACCCGTGCCCAGAAGCAGTCAGTGTTCGCAGCCCTCTACGGCCAGATGCGCCAGCTGCCCGAAGACCAGCGGCTTGCTTTGCTGCACCAATTCGCCGCGGCCTATGGCTTTGATCTGGCCGCGCAGTGCCGCGCGCTGATCATGGACTGGTCGGAACTGCGCCACTTTGCCGCCGAACCGCTCTGCACCATCGGCGCCCATACAGTTCACCACTATGAGCTGGCCAAGCTGCCGCTCGCCCAGGCCCGCGACGAGATGGCCCAGTCGGCCGATATTCTGCTGGCCCAGTTTGGGCAGCGGCCGCGACATTTTTCGTATCCCTTGGGCGGCCCGCAATCGGCGGGCCCGCGGGAGTTCGCTCTCGCCAGGGAGCTCGGCTTTGCCTCTGCCGTCACCACGCGACCCGGCGGACTGTACCCGCACCACGCGGACGATCCTCATGCGCTGCCGCGCATTTCCCTCAACGGCTACTTTCAGTCTCGCCGCTATGTCGATGTTTTCACGACCGGAGCAGTATTTTCGCTGCTGGGCAGGATTACTGGCTGATCAGGCGTCCGGCCGGGACATCCAGCGGATGATGGCCATGGCGGGGTAAAGCCAGCCCATGCCGGCGAGCATGAAATAGGGCATCAGGATCCAGATCGGCAAATCGGGCGGAAAAGCCAGATAGACCGAGGTGAAGATCGACAGCCAGGCGATGATCGACCCCAGGATGAGGAAGACACCGGTCAACTTGCGGTTACGCTGGGTCATGTGCGGCATCGCGCCTATTGCAGGAGAACTCGGTGGGGCATACCACTCGGCCCGGTTGATCGACACCGGGAAATTGCTGTGACCACCGTTCACAATGCCGCACTGAGTGAAACACACTATGCCAGCGACCGCCTGCGGCCCGTCCGCATCTGGCTTTATGCCATGGCGGCCATGGTACTGCTGATGGTGGTCGTGGGCGGCATTACCCGGCTCACCGAGTCGGGGTTGTCGATCACCAGCTGGAAGCCGATCTCGGGCATCATTCCGCCGCTCAATGATGCGCAGTGGCAGGCCGAATTCGATGCCTACAAGCAGATCCCGCAGTTCGAAGTGAACAATAGCTGGATGAGCGTGGATGACTTCAAGGTCATCTTCTTCTGGGAATTCGTCCACCGCCTGCTCGGGCGCCTGCTCGGCGTCGCCTTCCTTGTGCCTTTCCTGGTCTTTCTGGCGCAGAAGCGCTTCACCCCGCAACTGGCCTGGCCGCTGTTTGGCCTGTTCATTCTGGGGGGCTTTCAGGGGGTGCTGGGTTGGTGGATGGTGTCTTCGGGCCTCAGCGAACTCACCTCCGTGTCGCAATATCGCCTGTCCGCCCATCTAACGGCCGCCTCCTTGCTCTTCATCGCCCTGGTTTATCTGCCGCGCTCACTTGAACCGGGCAGGCTCACCGGCCCCGAGCCGACCCGCAATATGGGTTGGGCCGTGATGCTGCTGGCACTGCTCATTCTGCAGATCGGGGTAGGGGGCTTCGTTGCCGGCCTTGATGCGGGCATGGGCTACAATACCTGGCCGCTGATGGATGGCGCCCTCGTGCCCGACGGCCTGGGTGCCATGCAGCCCGCCTGGCGCAACCTGTTCGAGAATGCCCTTACCGTGCAGTTCATCCACCGCACGCTGGCCTACATCATCGTCGCCTATGTCGGCGTCATGCTGTGGCAGCAGCAGCGTGCCAGTGGGGGCTTTGCCGGCCTGCAGGGCTGGCTGCCACGGCTCGGCCTGCTGGTCGTGCTGCAGGTGGTCCTGGGCATTGGCACGCTGCTGATGGCGGTGCCGATCAGCCTGGCCGTTGGCCACCAGGCCTTGGCCTTCATGCTGGCCGGCGTCACCATGGCCTATATCGCCGACATGCGCCGCGCCGCCCGCACCACGCTGTAGGGTGCAATTCTGCGGTAATATAATACCGCAATAGTAAGTCATTGATTTTGCTAACTAAAATCTAGCCTATTGACGGGATGCGGAATCCCTCATACACGGGCCCTCGAACGTGCCGCTTTTCCTGTCTGGAAGGTCGGTCACTCCAGGAATTTAGGGAATTCAAGCATGAGCACTTACTCGGCAAAACCGAGCGAGATCGACAAGAAGTGGATCCTGATCGACGCCCAAGGGCTCGTCGTGGGTCGCGTTGCTTCGATCATTGCCAGCCGTCTGCGCGGCAAGCACAAGCCAACCTTCACCCCACACATGGACATGGGCGACAACATCGTTGTCATCAATGCCGACAAGGTGAAGCTGACCGGCCGCAAGCTGGACCAGCACAAGTTCTATTGGCACACCGGCCATCCCGGCGGCATCAAGGACCGGACGGCCCGCGAGATCCTCGAAGGCCGTTTCCCTGAGCGCGTGCTTGAGAATGCGGTTCGCCGCATGATGCCGGGCGGTCCGCTGACCCGTGCGCAGCTCAAGAATCTCCGCGTCTACACCGGCGCTGAGCATCCCCATGAAGCGCAGAACCCGGCCAAGCTGGACGTTGCTGCGATGAACCCCAAGAATGCGCGGGTGAAGTAATATGGCCGAAACCATCAACTCCCTCGAAGATCTCGGCACCTCGGCTGTCGCGCCTGTCGTCAACACCGCACCGGTACACGTTCAGAAGCTTGACGCCCAGGGCCGTGCCTATGCCACCGGCAAGCGCAAGAACGCGGTTGCCCGCGTCTGGATCAAGCCAGGCAAGGGCACTGTCACGGTCAATGGTCGTGAATTTGCCGCCTACTTTGCTCGTCCCGTGCTGCAGCTGATCGTCAAGCAGCCGATCGTGGCGACTGAACGCACCGACCAGTACGACGTTGTCGTCACCGTTGCCGGCGGCGGTCTCTCCGGCCAGGCCGGTGCTGTCCGTCACGGCATCTCCAAGGCGCTGAACTTCTTCGAGCCGGGCCTGCGCCCAGTGCTCAAGAAGGGTGGCTTCCTGACCCGCGACAGCCGCGTCGTCGAACGCAAGAAGTACGGCAAGGCCAAGGCCCGCAAGTCCTTCCAGTTCTCCAAGCGTTAAGCTGGAACTGTCGATATTTGGAAAGGGTCGGGCAACCGGCCCTTTTTCTTTGTCACCGGCGGCGGTCTCGCCCCTGGCAGCGCGCCGATCCACGCCTATGTAAGATCCATGCCCAGCCTGGTTACCCGCTTTCACCTTCTGCTTCTGGCCGTGACGCTCGCCATTACCGGCGTGGCGCTGCTGCGGATTCCCGCCACCTTCGCCTTTTCCGCTCATTGGTCAGGCAGCGCGGCCGACTGGCTCTGGCCGCGCGACCTGGCTCTGGCGGGTGCGCCCATCCTGGCGCTAGCGCTACTGGTGGGCTTTTTCGTTCTGGGCCGTCTGCTGACCCGGAATCAGTTTGCCAAATCCCAGCACATTCTCGATCCCCTGCTGAGCCTCCTGCTGGGCGTGCTCGCCGCCACCCAGCTTGGCCTCCTGCTGGCAGGGATCGGCTCTGACCTCGATGTGATCCGCCTCACCGGCTTTGGCCTGGGCATTGTCCTGCTGGTGCTAGGCGTGGTGCTGTTCGAGGCCGAACGGCACACCTATGCCGGCTTGCGCATGCCCTGGCCGATTGCCACCGACGCCGCCTGGACCCTGGTGCATCGCGCCACCGGCACTGCTACCTCCCTGGTCGGAATGGGGCTGCTGGTTCTGGCCTGGTTCGACGTGGGTATCGGCTTGCTGTCGTTGGCTTTTGCGTCAGCCATTGTCATTCCCGGCCTCGTGGCCGGACTCACCACGCTGCTTGGCCGTCTCTAGCTGTTTTCGCACAGCGATTGTCGCAACCGCCCCGGCTACGGCAGGATATTCCGGCCAGCCACCCACAATTGGAAATCCATGCGCCGCGGACCTGCCACCAAGAGCGTAGGGTGCTGCGCAATAATGAGGCTGTTCGCTCAGATTTTGAGCATCGCTTCGCCATTGGATAGGTCCGCCATGTCGCCCACTACCGTTTCCGCCGCCGCACCGCGCCCGGCCAAACCCTTTTATCGCAGCTTCGGCTTCCAGGTCCTCGCCGCCATGGTCATCGGCCTGCTGTTGGGCTTTGTCGCCCGCCAGATGGGTCCCGATCTTGCCGGCAATGCCAACTGGCTGACCCAGACGCTGGCCACCATCGGCTCCACTTTCGTCTCGCTGCTGCGCGCGCTGGTGCCGGTCCTGGTCTTCACCGCCATCGTCGCCTCCATTGCCAATCTGCGCGAGCTCAACAATGCCGCCCAACTGGTCTGGCAGACGCTGCTGTGGTTCGCCATCACCGCGCTGATCGCTGTGTCCATCGGCATCGCGCTGGGCCTGATCATCCAGCCCGGCCTGCATACCGCTGTCACGGCCGAGGCGGCTAAGCTGCCGTCGTCTTCCGGCTCCTGGCTGGACTTCCTCAAGGGATTGATCCCGTCCAACATGCTGGGCCTGCAGGCCTCCACCCGGGTCACCGACGGCGCGGCCACCACCAGCCTCAACTTCAACGTGCTGCAGATCCTGGTCATCGCCATCGCCGTGGGCGTCGCCGCCCTGCGCGTCGGTCCGGCGGCTGACGGCTTCCTGGCCTTCAACCGCTCCTTCCTCAAGATCATCCACAAGATCCTCTGGTGGGTGATCCGCCTGACGCCGATCGGCACCATCGGCCTGCTCGGCAATGCCGTGGCCGTCTATGGCTGGGACGCGCTGGCGCAACTGGGCTGGTTCTCGGCCGCCATCTATATCGGCCTGGCCCTGGTCCTGTTCGTGGTCTATCCGGTCCTGCTGCAGGCCAATGGCCTCAACCCCATCCGCTACTTCCAGAGCGCCTGGCCGGCCATCCAGCTGGGCTTCGTCTCGCGCTCTTCGATCGGCACATTGCCGCTGACGGAACGCATCACCGAGCAGAGCCTGGGCGTGCCGCGCGAATATGCCGCCTTCGCCGTGCCGCTGGGCGCCACCACCAAGATGGACGGCTGCGCCGCCATCTATCCGGCCATATCAGCCATCTTCGTCGCCCAGTTCTTCGGCATCCAGCTTGGCCTGCAGGAATACCTGCTGATCGTCTTCGTCTCGGTGCTGGGCTCGGCCGCCACGGCGGGCCTCACCGGCGCCGTGGTCATGCTGACGCTGACGCTGTCCACCCTCGGCCTGCCGCTCGAAGGCGTCGGCCTGCTGTTGGCAGTCGATCCGATCCTCGACATGGGCCGCACTGCCGTCAATGTGGCTGGTCAGGCGCTGGTGCCCACCATCGTGGCCAAGCGCCAGGGCATCCTTGACCAGGCCGTCTATGACCGCGGCGAGAGCATCGACGCGCTCGACGTCAACGAGGCCGTCCCGGCGCAATAGCGCCGCCAATCTGCCGATCAAGCTAGAGGGGAGGGCGCGCGCCTTCCCCTTTTTTGCGCCGCTATTTCGTCTTGACACTAATTAGCATGAAAGCTAATTAGTGAAGCAACGAAATAGATGGATCGCCGTGTGGGTATCAACACCGTCTTCGAAGCGCTGTCGCATCCGGTACGCCGCAAGGTGCTTGGCCTGCTCAAGTCCGGGCCGCTGAGTGCCGGCGACCTGGCCGCGCATTTCGACATCAGCCGGCCCACGCTGTCGGTCCATTTCGCCAAGCTCAAACAGGCTGAGCTCGTCGCCGTGCAGCGGCAGGGCACCAGTCTGATCTATCACCTCAACACCTCCGTGCTCGAACAGGCACTGGCGGATGTGATCTCGCTCAAGGAGCAGGACCAATGACCTTCAAGGACATCTTCAGCCCGGCCACCCTGATTGTCGCGGCGGCTCTGGCCATCGTCACCGTCATTGGCTTTGTCGTGGTCCCGGGCGACGCCATGCTCCCCGTGCACTGGGGCATGACCGGGCAGGCCGACGGCTTCCTGCCGCGCAATGCGGCGCTGCTCCTCCCGCCAGGCTTTGCCGCCGCTATGCTGCTGCTCGCTGCCGTGCTGGTCCGCTACGCTCCCGCCGACCGGCTGCAATCCGGCCGTCACCTGCTGGCGGCCATGCTGCCGGTGCTGCTGCTGCTCTTTGTGGTCATCGCCACCGGCATGGTCCTGATCGGCGCCGGCTTCGCCGTGGACGTGGTCCGGTTGATTGCCGCGGGCCTTGGCATCCTGCTGCTCGTCATGGGCAATGCCCTGCCCAAGACGCAGCCAAACCACTATGCCGGCATCCGGCTGCCCTGGACGCTGTCCGATCCGCTGGTCTGGCAGAAGACCCATCGCGCGGCCGGACTTGCCAGCATGCTCTGCGGCCTCCCCTTGCTGGCCTTGGCCGGGGTCACCGCTGACGCCGTGGTCCTGCTGGTCGGCATTGCGGCGGCATTCCTGCTGCCGATTGCGGTCGGCCTACTGGCCGCTGCCCGGGTCAACTGACCTTTTTCAGCACCGACTTGATCTTCTTGGGTTTCTTGGCGCCGACAACGGCCGGCACATAGCTGTCCATCACCCGCTCGATCACCTTGATCGCATTGCCGGTGCCGTCCTCGGCATGCAGCTTTTCGGCAATCTCGGTGGCGTTGCGGCGGTAATCGGGATTGGTGGTGAGGTCGGCCAGCGCACCGGCCAGGATTTCCGAGGTCAGCTTGCGCAGTCGCACCGGCTTGGGGCCGCAGCCCAGCTCATAGACGCGACGGCCCCAATAGGGCTGGTCGACCAGCTGCGGCACGACAAAGGTCGGGCGGCCCAGATGCAGTCCCGCCGAGGTCGTCCCGGCGCCGCCGTGATGCACCACCGATGAGACATATTTGAACAGCTTGTCGTGTGGCGCCTTCTCGATGGCGAAAATGCTGTCCGGCAGGTCCTCAGGATTGATGCCGCCCCAACCGCGCGCGACGACGGCCCGGCCGCCCCACATGGCGACGGCTTCCTTGAGGATCTTGGTATTGCGCTCGGCGCCGAACGGCATCGAGCCGAAGCCGATATAGACTGGCGCGTCACCCTCGGACAGGAACTTCTGGAATTCCGGGGAGGGCTGCCAGTCCGAACGGTCCTTGAGCTGCCAATAGCCGGTGACGATGGCGCTCTTGGGCCAGTCGCGTGGCCGCGGCGACACCACGGAGGAATAGGGATAGAGCGTGGTCAGCGGCGTGCCGTCGGTATTGCGGAAAAATCCGCCCTTCTTGCGCGCATCCAGCCCCATCAGCTCCCGGCGCAGCTTGTTGCGCGGCAGGTTGTAATAGATCTGCTGCACCGTCATGGCGGTGTAGCTCAGCTTGTTGAAAGCCGGTCCGAAATCGGCGCCATAATACATGCAGAGCGGAAATTCGCTGGTCGAATTGAGCGGCTGCAGCGCTACCATGATGGCCGGTACATGCAGGGCCTCGGCGATGTCGATGCCGAAGCTGGTATTCATGTTGAGGATCAGCATGTCGGCGCCCTGGCACATGTTCCAGGCATGGCGGGCCGCCGTGTCGACGATCTGCTGGCCCTGGCGGAGCAGGGAAGGGCCGTTGATGAGCATGGACTGGCTCATCGCATTCTCGAAGCGCTGCTGCGTCAGGAAGGATTGGATCGAAGGCCCCAGCGTATGGAACTCGATGCCATAGCCTTCGACCATGCCCTCGAATTCTTCCGAGGCGCCCAGGACGACCGAATAACCGCGGTCCTTGAGCGCGATCGCGAGCGCGAGATAGGGTTGAACGTCGCCCTGCGTGCCGATCGTGACAAGGGCAATCCGCTTCAAGTGTCTCACCTCATATGGCAGCCGTTGAGCCCAGAAATGGCGTTCGC
Organism: Devosia sp. MDV22-iso42; assembly: GCF_058629155.1. Classification (NCBI taxonomy): domain Bacteria; kingdom Pseudomonadati; phylum Pseudomonadota; class Alphaproteobacteria; order Hyphomicrobiales; family Devosiaceae; genus Devosia; species Devosia sp. MDV22-iso42. Next base: position 708,820 of record NZ_JBZVWR010000006.1, on the reverse strand, counting down.
TGCGCCATTTACAATACCTCGACGAGGAATTATGAACGGCTGTCTAAAGTTGATTTCAATACAAAAAACGCTTCCGAAGGGCAAGGGACATGCAGTCTCTGTACACTGTTGCTAGGGTTGGAGCCTCGCTCGCCGGCAGTGCAGTGGCCGCGCCTGCGCGTCTGGCGGCAGCGGCAAACGCCCGCTAGCTCTTCCCGCATGGCCCTTTCGGGCCGGGAAGAGCCGAATATCCCAGGCCGCCCTTGCGGGTTTTAACCCGTTTACAATCATAATTCCGCGATAATCGGCCCCATAATGGGGTTTGGCGCCCTATGCGCGTCGCGGCCCAGGTCAGGTCCTCAAACGGACCGCAGAGGAAATCATGAGCGAAGAGTTCCATCGCATCCGCCGTCTGCCCCCCTATGTCTTCGAGCATATCAACCCGATCAAGGCCAAGGCGCGGGCCGAAGGCGTCGACATCATCGACCTGGGCATGGGCAATCCCGACCTGCCAACGCCCGACCACATCGTCAAGAAGCTGCAGGAAACCGTGCTCGATTCGCGCACGCACCGCTATTCCAGCTCCAAGGGCATTCCCGGCCTGCGCAAGGCCCAGGCCAGCTATTATGGCCGCCGGTTCGGTGTGAAGCTCAACCCCGACACCCAGATCGTGGCCACGCTGGGCTCAAAGGAGGGCTTCGCCAATATGGCGCAGGCCATCACCGCGCCCGGCGATGTGGTGCTGGTGCCCAACCCGACCTATCCCATTCATTCCTTCGGCTTCATCATGAGCGGCGGCGTCGTCCGCTCCATGCCGGCCGACCCCAATGAAGACTTCATGCGCTCGCTCGACCGGGCCGTGCGCCACTCCATTCCCAAGCCCATCGCCCTGGTGCTCAACTATCCGGCCAATCCGACGGCCTATACCGCCACGCTCGATTTCTACGCTGAAGTGGTCAAGTATTGCCGCGAGCACGAGATTTTCATCCTCTCCGACCTGGCCTATTCCGAGATCTATTTCGACATCGACCCGCCGCCTTCCGTCCTGCAGGTGCCCGGCGCCATCGACATTGCTGTGGAATTCACCTCGATGTCCAAGACCTATTCCATGCCCGGTTGGCGCGTCGGCTTTGCCGTCGGCAATGAACGCCTGATCGCCGCGCTGGCCCGGGTGAAGTCCTATCTTGACTACGGCGCCTTCACGCCGATCCAGGTCGCCGCCACCGCCGCGCTCAATGGCTCGGACGATGTCATCGACGAGATCCGCAAGGTCTACAAATATCGCCGCGACGTCATGGTGGAGAGCTTTGGCCGCTCCGGCTGGGACATTCCTGTGCCCAAGGCGACCATGTTCGCCTGGGCCCCGATTCCGGCGCAATACGCCCATCTCGGCTCGCTCGAATTTGCCAAGCTGCTGATCCGCGAGACCGGCGTCGGCGTCGCGCCGGGCGTTGGCTTCGGCGAATATGGCGACCAGTATATCCGCCTCGCCTTCGTCGAGAACGAGCAGCGCATCCGCCAGGCCGCGCGCAACGTCAAGAAACTGCTCGGCGGCAAGGCCGGCGCCGGCAATGTGGTGCCGCTGGCAGGCTGATCGACCTGCATCTGGCCATGCCGACCAATCGGGCGGCATGGCCCGGATTTGCAAGGCTTTTCAGCAAACTCCTATTGACGGCTAGGCATAATCCTATGCAGATGTCGCCACCATGAGCGATATCCAGTCCTTCCGCCAAGCCGTCGAAACCTTCATCTCCGCCCGCGGGTGGACGCCGACCCGCTTCGGGCGCACGGTGGCGGGCGACCCGCTTTTCGTGTTCGACCTGCGCGAGGGCCGCGAACCGCGCTCGGACACCCGCACCCGCATCCTCAAGGCGATGCAGGAATTCGGCGACGGCACCGCGCTGCCACCGCTGCGCGTCGGCGTGGCGGGTCTGGGCAATGTCGGCGCCACCCTGGTGCGCATCCTGCAAAAGGACGGCGCCGAGCTCACCAAAAAACTTGGCCGCCAGCTGGTGGTCACCGCCGTGGCCGCCCGGTCGCGCTCGCGCGATCGCGGCATCGACATCTCGGAACTGGACTGGTTTGACGATCCGGTGGCCCTGGCCAAGTCCGATGGTATTGATCTCTTCGTCGAGCTGATCGGTGGCGAAGACGGCCCGGCTTTGGCTGCCGTAAAGGCAGCGCTGGAGATCGGTCGCCCCGTGGTCACCGCCAACAAGGCGCTGCTGGCCAAGCATGGTACCGAACTGGCCAAGCTGGCCGAGGATACCGGCGCCCAGCTGGGTTTCGAGGCCGCGGTCGCCGGCGGCATTCCGGTGATCAAGACCCTGCGCGAGGGGCTGGGCTCGGCCCGCATCGCCAAGGTCTTCGGCATCATGAACGGCACCTGCAACTATATCCTCACCCGCATGGGCAATGAGGACATCTCCTTTGCCGATTGCCTCAAGGATGCGCAGGCGCTCGGCTATGCCGAGGCCGATCCGAGCTTTGACGTCGACGGCTACGACACCGCCCACAAGCTGGCCATCCTGGCCACGCTCTGCTTCGGCTATGAGCTGGCGCCCGACAAGATCCGGGTCGAGGGCATTACCGGCATCACCCAGCACGATATCCAGGTGGCGGCCGATCTCGGCTACAAGATCAAGCTGCTCGGCATTGCCCAGCGCACCGATGATGGCATCGAGCAGCGCGTCCACCCCACCTTCGTGCCCAAGGGCAGCGCCATTGCCGGCGTTGACGGGGTGATGAATGCCGTGGCGCTCGAAACCGACCACGTGCACGAACTGCTGCTGGCCGGCCCGGGCGCTGGCGGCCCGCCGACGGCCTCGTCGGTGCTGTCGGACATTCTGGACATTGCCCGCGGTACGCGGGTGCCGCCGCTCGGCGTCCCGTCCGATGAACTGCTGCCCTATCGCGAGGCGGCCATGCGTCCGCATGACGGCGGCTACTATATCCGCCTTAGCGCCAAGGACGTGCCCGGGGCGCTCGCCGCCATCGCCACCCGCATGGGTGAGCGCGGCATTTCCATCGATTCTGTCATCCAGCGGTCCGATCTGAGTGCCAAGGCCATCGCACCCGATGGCTCGCCCACCCGCACGGTGGTGATGATCACTCAACAGACTTTGGAATCGGCCGTGCGTGAATCGCTTGCGCAGATCGCCGCCGACGGGTTTATCGTCGGGCAACCGCAATTGATCCGGATCGAAACGCTCTAGATCACCGGCAAGGTGCATTGAGAGTGCGTTGGGACGGGTCGGGAAGACGGGTTGTCGAGAACCGGCGCGCAGCGTGCGTTCTGCACGTGAGCACCGGAAGCGGAGAGAACCTGGATTCGCAGGCCGTCATCACGCTCTCGCGATGTGCCTTGAGGGAGGACACATGAAACTGAGCAAAGTCGAGGGCGGCAAGAGCCCCGCCAACCTGCACCGCAGCCTGGCACTCGAACTGGTGCGCGTCACCGAGGCCGCCGCCATCGCCGCCGCCGAATGGCGCGGCAAGGGCAATGAAAAGGCCGCCGATGACGCGGCCGTGCAGGCCATGAAGGCGCAACTGGACAGCGTTGCCATTGCCGGGCGCATCGTCATTGGCGAGGGCGAGGAAGACGAATGCGATGACCTCTATATCGGCCAGGCGGTCGGTCTGGGCAGCGGTCCGCAGGTCGATATCGCCGTCGACCCGCTCGAAGGCGTCACCCTCTGTGCCAAGAACCAGCCCGATTCCATCGTTGTCCTGGCCATGGCCGAGCGCGGCGGCCTGCTCAACGTCGCCCGTAACGTCTATATGCACAAGATCGCCATCGGCGCCGAATATCCTGCCGGCACCGTGCATATCGACTGGACCGCCACCCAGAACGTCAACGCCCTGGCCAAGGCCAAGGGCGTGCCGCTCAATGAAATCACCGCCATCGTGCTCGACCGGCCGCGCCATGCCGGGCTGATCGAGGAACTGCGCGCCACCGGCGTAGCGGTCAAACTCATCAGCGACGGCGACATTGCCGGCGTCATCCATGCCGTCAGCACCGAGGACACCGGCATCGACATCTATCTCGGTTCTGGCGGTGCGCCCGAAGGCGTGCTGGCCGCAGCGGCCCTGCGCTGCATCGGCGGTCACATGCAGGGCAAGCTGATCCTCGATACGCCGGCCAAGCGCGAACGCGCCCGCGAAATGGGCATTACCGATCCAAACCGTATCTATGACGTTACCGATCTGGCGGCCGGCGACGTGCTGGTGGCTGCTACCGGCGTGACCGACGGCACCCTGCTTGAGGGCGTACGGCTGCGCCGCCACCGCGTCGAGACCAGCACCGTGGTCATGCGCTCCTGGAGCCAGACGGTACGCTGGATCAAGGCGCGGCATGCGCGGTGAGGGGATAGACCTTTCGCCCCGCGTCCAAATCGCCTACCTCTGAGCCATGCTCGATGCGCCGCGCCCTTTTCTTGATGTCTCCCGCTCGGTCACGGGCCGCGCCTGGGTGGATCGTCTCGATCCAGCCGCCACCCGCATCGCCACGGCAATTGCCCAGCGCAATGGCACGTCCGAGATCCTGGCCCGGGTCATGGCGGCGCGCGGTATTGCCCTGGATGACGCCGAAAAATACCTTGAGCCCACCATTCGCGGGCTGATGCCTGACCCGTCCACGCTGACTGCCATGGACGCGCTGGCTGACCGACTGGCCAAGGCGGTCGCCGACAATGAATCGGTAGCCCTGTTTGGCGACTATGACGTCGATGGCGCCTGCTCCTGCGCCCTGATAGCGCGTTATCTTCGCCACTTCGGCCTCGAACCGCAGGTGCATATCCCGGATCGGATCTTTGAGGGCTATGGTCCCAATATCGCGGCCATGGACAAGCTGATCGATGCCGGCGCCACGCTGATCATCACGCTCGACTGCGGCACCACCAGCGAAAAACCCATCGCCCATGCCCGCAGCCGCGGCGCCGATGTGCTGGTCATCGACCACCATCTGGCCGATCACGCGCTGCCCGACGCCAATGCCCTGGTCAATCCCAACCGGCCCGACGACATTTCCGGCCTGGGCTACCTCTGCGCCGCCGGCGTGACCTTCATGGTGCTGGTCGCCGTCAACCGGGTGTTGCGCCTGCGCGGCGATACCGGGCTGCCCGACCTGCTCAAGCTGCTCGACATCGTCGCGCTGGGCACGATCTGCGATGTGGTGCCACTGGTCGGGCTCAACCGCGCCTTTGTCGTACGCGGCCTCGAGGTCGCCCGCCGCGGCGACAATGTCGGCATTGCCGCTCTGGCGCTGGCGGCCCGGGTCTCGGGCCCGCTCAACCCCTATCACCTGGGCTTTCTCATCGGCCCGCGCATCAATGCCGGCGGCCGCATCGGCAATGCCGCGCTGGGCACCGAACTGCTGACCGTCGAGGATGAGCATCATGCGCTCGCCATCGCCGCACGCCTCGACGACCTCAATACCGAACGCCAGCGCATCGAGGTCGAGGCGGTCGAGGAAGCCGTCGCCGTGGCCGAGCTGGAGATCGGCAGCGGCGAGGGACCACCGGTGCTGGTGCTGGCCTCGGCCAACTGGCACCCCGGCGTTGTCGGCCTCATCGCCTCGCGCCTCAAGGACCGCTTCGAACGCCCCGCCTTTGCCATCGCGCTCAATGCCGACGGCACCGGCACCGGCTCGGGCCGTTCCATGCCCGGCGTCGATCTGGGCAGCGCCGTCATCCAGGCCGTCGAGACCGGCCTGATCGTCAAGGGCGGCGGCCATGCCATGGCGGCCGGCATCACCATCAAGCCGGGTCAGCTCGGGACCTTCCGGGCCTACCTTGCTGACGCCCTGTCGGTCGACGTCGCCATCGCCCGCGCCGCCACGGCCCTCAAGATCGACGCAGCGCTGACCGCGCGCGGCGCCAGCATCGACCTGGTCAAGGATCTCGAGCGGGCAGGGCCCTATGGTTCGGGCAATCCCGGACCGGTCATCGCCTTTCCCGCCCATCGCGCCAAGTTTGCCCAGGTGGTCGGCAAGGGCGGCCATGTCAGCTTTGCCCTGGTCTCCGAAGACGGCGCCCGGCTCAAGGCGATCGCCTTCCGTGCCGCCAGCACCGCCATCGGCGACGCCCTGCTGCGTGGCAACGAGGGAGCCTTTCACTTCGCCGGCAGCCTCAGCATCGATCACTATCAGGGCCGTGAGCAGGTGCAGTTCCGCCTGATCGATCTGGCAAAACCCAAGTGAAATCAGAAACTTTGTGCTGATCCACTCCGTAACTGCATGCGTAACAAGGCCCACAGCCAGGACGGAGACTTCTCGATCATGACCGCTAGCCGCATCGCCGTTATCGGATCGGGAATCTCAGGCCTCTCAGCCGCTTGGCTGCTCTCCAAGTCCCAGGATGTCACCGTTTTCGAGCGCCAGTCGCGGCTGGGCGGCCATGCCAATACCTTCATGGCCACCACCCCCGAGGGCCAGGTCGCCGTGGATACCGGCTTCATCGTCTATAACGAGCAGAACTATCCCAATCTGACCGCCTTCTTTGCCCATCTCGGCGCACCGACGGCGCCCTCTTGGATGAGCTTTGCCGTCTCCATCGGCGAGGGCCAGCGCGAATATTCCGGCGAATATCTCAACGGCCTGTTCGGCCAGCGCCGCAACATCATCCGCCCGCAGCACTGGCGCCTGGTCAGCGACATCATGCGCTTCTTCCGCAAGGCCGAGCAGCAGATCGCCACCTGCAGCGATGATCTCTCGATCGGCCAGTTCCTCGAACGCTTCGGCTATTCGCGCATTTTCATCCAGGATCACATCCTGCCAATTTCCGCTGCCATCTGGTCGACGCCCTCCCAGGGCATGCTCGACTTTCCGGCGCGCACCTTCATCGAATTCTTCGCCAATCACTCGCTGCTGCAGGTCAACAACCGCCCGCTCTGGCGCACTGTCGAGGGCGGCAGCCAGCAATATGTGCAGCGCCTGGCCGCGCAGAGCAGTTTTGCCACAGAGCTGGGCGCTGAGATTTCGTCGGTCCGCCGCGACGCCGATGGCGCCGATCTGGTCTTTGCCGATGGCAGCCGCCGCCATTTTGACCAGGTGGTCTTCGCCTGCCATGCCGATGAGGCGCTGGCGCTGCTGGCCGAGCCGACCGAGGCCGAACGCCGCGTGCTGGGCGCCTTCCGCTTCAACAGCAATCACGCCGTGCTGCATACCGATGCCAGCTTCATGCCGCGCCGCAAGCATCTGTGGTCATCCTGGAACTATCTGCGCGCCGCCAAGGGCGAGAGCGCGCTTAGCCTGACCTACTGGATGAACAGCCTGCAGCCGCTGGCCACCAAGACCAATCTCTTCGTCACGCTCAACCCGCATCGCGATTTTGCCCCCGGCACGGTGCAATACGAGGTCGACTACGCCCACCCTCTGTTCGACGCCGCCGCCATCACGGCGCAGAAGGACCTCTGGCAGGTCCAGGGCGTGCAGCGGACCTGGTTTGCCGGCGCCTGGATGGGCTATGGCTTCCACGAGGACGGGCTGCAGGCGGGGCTTGAAGTGGCCGAGCGCATCGGCCCCGTGCAGCGCCCCTGGCAGGTCGGCCATCAGCGCGACCGCATCGCCCATAACTGGGCCGACGGCGACCAGAGCCTGCGGGCGGCAGAGTGACCGCTGGCACGGACATGTCCGGCGCCATCTATGCCGGTGACGTCGTGCACAAGCGGGCCCGGCCGAAACGCCACGCCCTGCGCTATCGTGTCTTTTCCATGCTGGTCGATCTCGACCAGCTCGAGTCGCTCGACAGGAGCCTGCGGTTCTTCTCGCTCGACCGCTTCAACCTGGTCTCGCTGGTCACCCGTGACTTCGGCCCGCGCGACGGCTCCAGCATCGCCGCCTTCATTCGCGGCAAGGCGGCAGCGGCGGGGGCAGGCGAGATCGCCCGCATCCGCATGCTGGCCTATCCGCGCCTTCTCGGCTTTGCCTTCAATCCGATCACCGTCTATTTCTGCGACGACGCCAAGGGAGTCACGCGGTTCCTGGCCTATGAGGTCAGCAATACCTTTGGCGAGCATCATTTCTACGAGGCTGTGGTGGATGGCCATGGCGAGGAACTGCATCACGAGGCCCGCAAAGCCTTCTATGTGTCGCCCTTCAACACGCTGGAGGGCAGCTACCGCTTTTCCATTCGTCCGCCGGATGAACAGGTCTTTGTCGGCATTACCCTGTCGACCGGGGAGGGGGGAATACTGACAGCCTATTTTGAAGGTAAGCGCCGACCGCTGACCGACAAAACCCTCTTGAAACTGCTGCTTGCATATCCATTTATGACCGCTAAAGTGGTGCTGGGCATACATTGGGAGGCCCTGCTGCTTCTGCTGAAAGGCATGCCGCTGACATTGAAACTGCGGCGCCACCTCAAGCGTGGACACCAAGCTTAGTGGACGAGTTGGATCTCTGGGGCCAATGACTAAAACAGCAATCGATAACAGCAATACCGGCGTCACGCCGTGGACGAGTCTGGTCTCCTGGGCCGTCGATCGCATCGGCGTCTGGCTGGTGGGCAAGCCGCAGCACGGCTCGGTGACGGTGATTTTCCCCAATGGTCGCACCCGCACTATCGGCAATCCGGCGACCGGCGAACACGCCGTGCTGCGACTCAACAATTTCCGCGTGCTCAGTGAAGCCATGCAGCGCGGCACCGTGGGCTTTGCCGCGGCCTATATGAACGGCGACATCGAGGTCGACGACCTCACCGCCTTGTTGCGCTTCTTCCTGCAGAACCGCGACATGTTCGAACAGGCCAATCCGGGCTTCTTCCGCCGTGCCGCCGGCGATCTGCATTACCACCTGTCGCGTCGCAACACGCTCGAGGGCTCCAAGAAGAACATTGCCGAGCACTATGACTTGGGCAACGATTTCTACGGCCAGTGGCTCGATCCCTCCATGACCTATTCCTCGGCTCTGTTCACCTCGGGCGATCAGAGCTTGGAGGAAGCGCAGAATATCAAATACCGCCGCGTCGCCGACCTGGCTGGCATCAAGCCTGGCTCATCCGTGCTGGAAATCGGCTGCGGCTGGGGCGGCTTTGCCGAGACGGTGGCGCGCGACTACCAGGCCAATCTGCGCGGCATCACCCTGTCGGCCGAGCAGCTCAAATATGGCAAAGAGCGCCTCGCCAAGCAGGGGCTCGATGAATATGCCACCCTGGTGTTTGAGGACTATCGCCATACCGAGGGCCAGTTCGACCATATCGGCTCGATCGAGATGATCGAGGCCGTTGGCGAGGACAACTGGGACAGCTACTTCCAGACCGTGCACGATCGCCTCAAGCCCGGCGGTACGGCCGCCATCCAGGCCATCACCATCAAGGAAGAGGATTTCGACGGCTATCGCAGCGGGCCCGATTTCATCCAGCGCTACATCTTCCCGGGCGGCATGCTGCTGACCAAGACGGTGATGAAGGAGTTCGGCGAAAAGTACGGCCTGGTGCTGGAAAATGTCGACACGTTCCGGCTGTCCTATGCCAAGACGCTCAAGCTGTGGCGCGAGCGTTTTCTTGAGCGCTGGCCAGTCATCGCCCCGCTCGGCTATGACGACGAATTCCGCCGCAAGTGGATCTACTACCTCAGCTATTGCGAAGCCGGCTTCGCCGAGGGCTCGATCGACGTCGGCATCTATCAGTATCGCCGCCCGGCCTGAGGGCCTGGCGGCAAAGTAAAACCGCCGGACCATAGGTCCGGGGGTTTTTTGTTGGCGCGCGGCAGGATCAGTGGTGATGCTCGGGCATCTGCTCGAGCTGGTCCTTGGTCCAGGTCGTGACGGCGTGGACATGGCCATCCGCGTCGCGCATGAATTCGAGCTCATTGGCGGGAACGGCGACCGGCTTGGCGCCCAGGCCGAGAAACCCACCGACATCGATGATGATGCGGCTGGAAATGCCGGTGCCGTGCATATGGGACACGTGGCCGACCTTGTGGTCATCCGCGCCGTAGATGCTGGCCCCTTCCAGGGCATCTGGCGTCAGCTCGTCGGGCGACAGGCGAATGTGGCTGCTGTGATCCATGGTAAAATCTCCTGAATGGGGTTTCACCGGGGATAACGGCTCAGCGGCCACACTGTTCCGGCCGGTCTGGGAATTGGGCAAAACCTGCTCCAGCCGCTCCAGCGCCAGGCCAACGCGCCGGGCGACCTCGATATCGAAGGAATGATCCGGGCTGGTGCGCTCATAATCGCGCAGCTGCTCGACTGTGACGCCGGCCTCGGCGGCAAAGGTCTCGTCGTCCAGTTCCAGCGACAGACGGCGGTTATGGTCGCCCTTGGGCTGGCGGCGGCTGGGGTCTTGCAACGCATCCATGGCAGTTCTCCTGTGGTGCAGGGAAAAGCCGTCAGCGCCGCAAAGGTTCAATCCTTGGGCAGCATCTTGCTGGTCAGCCAGAAGAAGACCGGGTAGGGCAGCCAGCGCACCGTCTTCATCAGCCAGACCATCCGCCTGGGAAAGGCGATCTCGAACCGGTCCGACTGCGTCAGCCCATCGACGATCCGCACCGCCGCGTCCGCCGTTTCCATCAGGAAGGGCATGGGAAAGTCGTTTTTGTCGGTGAGCTCGGATTTGACAAAGCCCGGCACGACCATCCTTACGGTGATCTTGCGGGGCGCCAGTTCAGTCCGCATGGTTTCGAGCAGGTTGATCAGTCCGGCCTTGGTCGAGGAATAGGCCGCCGAGCGCGGCAGGCCGAAATAGCCCGCTACCGAGGCGATGACGGCAAAGTGGCCGCCGCCCTGGCGTTCCATCTGCGCCAGCAGCGGATTGGCCACGCGGATCACGCCGAGATAATTGGTGTCCACAATCCTGGCGAATTTCTCATAGTCGTAATCGCCGACATCCATCGGCTGCCAGGCGGCAGCGCCGAAGATGAAAAGGTCGATCTGGCCAAGCTCGGCCGCAATCTTTTGCACCGTGTTGGCAATGGCCGCGCCATCGGTGACGTCGAGCGGGTAGCCAGAGATGGTTGGATGACCCTGCGCAACGGCAGCCAGCTTGTCCTCCCGGCGCCCCGAAATGGCCACGGTCCAGCCGCGCTGCGCCAGCAATTGGGCGACGGCGGCGCCGATCCCCGATCCGCCGCCAATGATCCAGGCGACGCCCGGCTGCAGGCTCATAGCCCGAACAGCGGCTGCAGCGCCCGCATCAGCCGGCCGCGGAAGGTCAGCCGCGCATCAACGGCAACAAGACAGATGCAGTCCTCGCCAGGCTCGGCGATCGGCTGGTGCTCGACCTCCTCGTCATGGTCGGCAATGTCGCCCTTGGCAAAGACACCAAAGCGGTCGCGATAGGCCCCCGAGAGGATGAGGGTGAGTTCCTGGCCGCCATGGCCATGCTCGGGTACCGGCCGGCCCGCCGCGACGCGCAGCAGCATCAGTCGCGAACGGCTGTCCTGGCCCCAGGCCAGATCAGCCGTGGCCACGCCGGGCCCGGTCCACTTCCAGCGCACGCCGCCCAGCCCCTGCGGCAGGTAGCGCTGCAAGGGCAGGGGCACGTCACTGGCGGCAGGGCGGGCATCGTGCGGCGTTACGGAGATGCGATCGCGGTCGTCGCCCAGCGCGTCCAGCAGCCGGTCGAGCGCGCCATTGGCCAGGTCCGCCTCGGGCTCGTCCGTCAGCAGGGCGCCACCAATGGTGTTGATATGGCGCAAGGTCTCCCTGCCGCCTTCCGACATCGCCAGATGCGTCGCAATCACGGTGGCATAGGGGTCTTCGAGTGTTCCGGCGCTGAACGCCATCAGGCTGGTGATATCGGGGTGGTGGTTCACATTCATTGCAGATCCTCCAGCAGGGGCCGGAGCCGTCCATAGGCGAGGCGAAGTCGCGATTTCACGGTGCCCAGGGGAACGCCGAGGCTTTCGGCAATCTGGGCATGCGGCATGTCGTGGATGAAACTCAGGCGCACGACGTCCTGTTGTTCGGCGGGCAGGTTCTTGAGCGCCAGGGTGACGCGGTCGATCACCTGGCGCTGCTCCACCAGGGCACTGCCCAGCGGTGCGTCACTGGCGAGCTCCAGCGATTCGAGATCCTCGTAAGGTTTGTTCGACTGCCGGCGCAGCTGGTCGATACGCAGGTTGCGGGCAATGGTGAAGATCCAGGTGCTGGCCGCGCCGCGCTGGCTGGAATAGAGCGCGGCCTTGCGCCATACAGACACAAAGGTCTCCTGCACCAGATCTTCGGCCAGCGCATCGCCTGCGCCCAGCTTGAGCATCATGGATTTCACGCGCGGCGCGAAATAGGTGAACAGGGCGGCCAAGGCGGCCTTGTCGCGGCTTTCGGCGACGCGCAGCAGCAGGCTTGTTGGATCATCCATCGCCACTGTTCCGGCTATGCGTGCGATTTCTGGATCTGTCATGGCAAAGGCATACATCGGCAGCTCCGCACCTGTCAGCCCTCTTACGCAGGCAATTCGACGGCGGATCATGCAAATGGGCATATGTTGACTGCGGTACAGGCAATCTGCCTGCCCTCAGACCCGCCGCAATGGCAGCAGAACGGGCATAGAGTGGGAGAAGAGAAGGTTTCTGGTACGCCCACGGGGAATCGAACCCCGCTCTGCACCGTGAGAGGGTGCCGTCCTGACCGATAGACGATGGGCGCAGACCTAGAAACTCTCGCTTATTTTATACCATCCTTCAACGGGAAGGAATGGTACGCCCTAGGGGAATCGAACCCCTCTCTGCACCGTGAAAGGGTGCCGTCCTAACCGATAGACGAAGGGCGCTTAAGCGCTGCCGGTCGTATAATTGGGACATTTGGGTTGTGCAACCCATTTGCGCATTCATTGCCGTTTTTTTTAACAGCCCGAGAAAGTCACTGGCCGGTTGTAGCCGCGCGGACGGTCGCGCACGTCGACATGAATGAAGTCCCGACCCGGATAGCAGCCTAATCCGCCTACCGCCTCGGTGCGCATGGCAAACAGGATCAGGTCGCGTTTGTCGACGCCCGGAATGTAGAAGTCTGCGGCCATGCACCGCGTATGATAGGAATTGTCGGCGCCGCCGGCCTGGGCATTGTGGTTGCCGTCGCGATAGCCTGAATTCATGATCACCTTGCGCCCGAAATGGCCCTCGAACTCCCATACGAGGAAGCGCAGCTTGGGGCTCAGGCACAGGGCATTGACGTCGCGGCTGGATACGTAGGTGCCCCAGTCGCTGCGCTTGTTGGCATAGCTGGCGCCACTCGAGCTGGCAAACATCGCCATCGGCACACAGGCCGCCAGACTCAGGGTACAGACGGCGATGGCGGCAAGGGAACGCAAGGCGGGGAACATGGTGACTTCCGAGGACGCTTGTGTTGCTCTCGTGCAACAGGCAATGGCCCGTCGCTGAAGTCAGTAAAATACCATCGGTTTTGCTAACCGCACCCTAAGCGCCAAGGTTAGCAAATCGTTAGGTTTCGCAGCGCCGGTTACCAGCTGCCGGTATTGGGCATTGACAGCCACGGCTCCTGCGGCGCCAGATCACCTTCTTGGATCAGCTCGATCGAAATCCCGTCCGGCGAGCGCACAAAGGCCATGTGGCCGTCGCGCGGCGGGCGGTTGATCACCACGCCCATGTCGCTCAGATGCTGGCATAGCGCATAGATGTTCTTGACCCGATAGGCCAGGTGGCCAAAATTGCGACCACCGGTATAGACCTCGGGATCCCAGTTATAGGTCAGCTCGACCTGTCCGCCTTCGTCGCCCGGTGCCGCCAGGAAAATCAGCGTGAAGCGCCCCTTCTCATTCTCGATGCGGCGCACTTCTTCCAGGCCCAAGCCGTTGCAGTAGAAGCGCAAACTGTCCTCGACATTGGTGATGCGAACCATTGTGTGCAAATAGCGCATGGCGTGTTCCTCAGTGCAATTTCGCTCTGGTCTTGGCCTAGCAAGTGTCGCGCCATGCCGCAATCGCCGCACCACACAACAAATTCCTAAGAGATGCTTAACAAGCGACCCTGAATCGGACAGAGTGGCGTCTAGTGTGGAGTACCTCGCAGTGGCGGGGCGAGTACAAGGGGCTGGGACGATGGGGGCCGATTCTGGTGGCAATGGTGACGAGCCCTTGGGCTTGTCGCAGGAGGATAGTGCGGTGACGCACGCCGATCCCTCTGTCAGTTCCGGCGAATCCGGGCTCGACACCATCGAGATTGCCGGATCCATCAAATGGTTCGACGCCGGCAAGGGTTTCGGCTTCATCGTGCCCGACAATGGCATGCCCGATGTCCTGCTGCACGTGACCTGCCTGCGCCGCGACGGTTACCAGAGCGCCCATGAGGGTGCCCGCATTGTCGTTGAGGCGCTCAACCGGCCCGGTGGGCTGCAGGCCTTCCGCATCGTTTCAATGGATGAATCCACCGCCCGGCACCCGGCCCAGATGGCGGCGCCGCGCACCCATGTCGTGGTCGAGGCGACCTCCGGCATGGTGCGTCTCGAGGTCAAGTGGTTCAACCGCATTCGCGGCTTCGGCTTTCTCTCGGCCGGCGAGGGCACGCCCGACATTTTCGTGCATATGGAAACCCTGCGCCGCTTCGGCATCACCGAATTGCGGCCCGGGCAGTTTGTGCTGGTCCGCTACGGCAATGGCCCCAAGGGCCTTATGGTCGCCGAAATTCGGCCCGATGGTTGGGGCGACGCTCCCTCCTCGCACTAGGAATATTCTGATGATGAATGCCCAAGGCTTTGCGCCCGCTTTACGGCGTGCTGGCGTGCTCCTGGCCGTGCTCATGGTGGCAGCTCCGCTTGCCGCCTGCAGCGACGAGGGCAAGCTGGTGCTGCATACCGCCACGGGCGAGCACGTCTTCAATGTCGAACTGGTCGACACGCCGGAAAGCCGCGCCAAGGGTCTGATGTTCCGCGAGGAACTGGCCGACGACGCTGGCATGCTGTTTGATTTCAAGCAGGAGCGCGAGGTCTCCTTCTGGATGAGCAATACCCTGATCCCGCTCGACATGATCTTTGTCGGCGCCGACGGGGTGGTCAAGACCATCCATGCCAACGCGCGGCCGCAGGACCTGACCTCCATTCCCTCGCAGGTGCCGGTGCAGTTCGTGCTGGAAATTCCCGGTGGTCGCTCCGAAGAGCTTGGCCTGCAGCCGGGTGACACCATCGAACACGAGCGGGTCGGCGCGCCGGTCGACTAGAGCGTTTTCAGCAAAAGTGGCTCCACTTTTGCTGAAAACGCGACAAACCAAAGAGCTAGAGCCATTGAGCCGTTTCAGAGAAACGGTGAAATGGTCTAGACCGGGTGGATCACCATGAAGTCGATTACCGCCCAGAGGTGAAGGCTGGCGCCGGCCACGACGAAGACGTGCCATAGCGCATTCTGGAACTTCAGCTTTTCCCACAGATGGAAAATGATGCCCAGCGAGTAGGTGACGCCGCCGGCGAGCACCAGCATCATGGTGGAGTGGGGCAGGGTCTGTGCCAGGGACTGGAATACCAGGATGCCGCTCCAGCCGATGGCCAGGTAGAGCGCGATGGCCAGCCGGCCGAAATGCTCGGGCACGATCAGCTTGAGCGCTACCCCGACCAGCGACGCGCCCCACACGAACGTCGTCATCAACGCGCCGGTCGTCGTGCCGCCCAGCACCGCCAGGAAGGGGGTATAGGTGCCCGCGATGAATAGGAATATGGCCGCCTGGTCGAGGCGCGCCAGCCACATCTTGATCGGCGAAACGGGCCATTGATTATAGGCCAGCGACACCCCGAGCACGACGATAAGGCTGGTGACATAGATCGATAGCGCCGGCAGTTCTGGCGCCGCTTCCATGATGGCAAAGGCCAGGAGAACCGCACCGGCAGCGCCGGCGCCGAGCAGGCCAAGCACATGCACAATGCCGTCGGCGATCAGCTCAGCGGTGGTATAGGGGCGATGTGCCCGGCTCCACCACGAATAGGCCGCCTGAGATTTTTCCATGCCATGTCTCCCTGTTCCGACCTTCGCGCAGGGAAGTGACCAGAATATTGCCAATGCCGACCGATCGCGGGGCATCATGAACGCCGGACCAACGTATCTGGTGAACAATCGGTTGCATATCCAGTGCGCCCCTTGACGAGTAACCCCATCGTTACCTAGGCAGCAGGAAACGCCTGGGAACCACCATGCCCCCGATCGCCATTCTTGTCGCCCTCGCTGATCCGACTCGCTGCCGCCTGATCGAGCTGCTGCAGGGCGGCCCGCAGCCCGTACACGTGCTGGCGGCTGCCTTTCGGATCAGCCGGCCGGCCATTTCGCGGCATTTGCGGGTGCTCAAGCAATCCGGCCTGATCAGCGAAAAGAAATTCGGCCGGGAAAACCGCTATGCCTTGCACCCCGGCAAGCTGGCGCCGGTGCAGCGCTGGCTGGCCGGCCTGCTGCCGGCCTCCAAGATCGCTGAGGTGCCGGTTGTTGTCGTCCCGGCAGACGCACCGCCACCGCAGCCCAAGGCCAGGCGCCAGGCCAAACCGGCTGCGACACCCGCCCTCCCGTTGCCAATCCTTGCTGCAGAAGCCGCGGTCCCGGCGCCGGCAAAACCAGCCCGGCCCACCGCCGTCTCGCAGATGGGCTTTGATTTCTAGCCACCGGCAGGGGGAGAATATCTGGCGATCCCGGCAGGACTCGAACCTGCGACCAACAGCTTAGAAGGCTGCTGCTCTATCCAGCTGAGCTACGGGACCACACCCAGACCTGCTCCATGTAGCGGATTCTGTCACAAAAGGAAGGCCGCAGCCGTGTTCTCCCGTCGTTGCGGGCCAACGGTCGCGGTGGCCGCCACCATCGGCGCGGTACTGCCGCGCACCACCAGCCCCGAACTGAGCACGGTATGCAGCGGCACGCGATTGCGCGGCTTGCCTTCGATCAGGTCGATCAGCGCCTCCGCGGCCAGCCGGCCCAACGCCGCACGCGGCTGGCGCATCGTGGTCAGCGGCGGCCAGACATGCGCCGCCACCGCCAGGTCGTCGAAGCCCACCACCGACACGTCGCGCGGACATTCCACGCCATGCCGGCGCAGGCCGGACAGGAAGCCGATGGCTGATTCGTCATTGGCGGCAAACACGGCGCTGGGGCGTTCGGCCAGGGCCATGAACTGCTCGGCGACCGCTAGGCCGCGCTCCATGTCGAACCCGCCGGCGAACATCCATTGCGGATGCACCGCCAGCCCGCTGGCCGCCATGGCCTTGCCAAAGCCCGTCTCGCGCGCCAGCGTTAGCCCGTTATGCGCCGGGCCCCTGATATGGCCGATGCGGGTATGGCCCAGCCCGATCAGGTGCCGCGTCGCAATCTCGGCGGCGAACATATTGTCGGTGGTGACGGTGTGGAATGGCGCGCCATCAATGGTTTCGCAGGCCATCACCAGCGGGACATTGGCCGGTTCCCCGGTCAGTACCAGCAACTGCGCCAGGTCAACCGAGCCGTCGAGCAGCAGCAGGCCATCGGCGCGGTTGGAGAGGAAATAGTCGTGCAGCCGGCGCACCGCCCCCTCGCCGGCAAAGCGATTCACCACCAGCACACCATAGCCGCGCTGGCAGGCCTCGCGCTCGATGGCATCAAGAATGCTGGAGAAGAATGTGTTGCGGATGTCGGGCAGGGCCACCAGGATCGTCCGCGCCGTCCGTTGACGCAGCGAACGGGCCGCCTGGTTGAGCGTATAGCCCGTCAGGCGAACCGCCTCCGAGATCCGCTCGCGGGTCTGCGAGCTGACCCGCTCCGGGCGTGACAAGGCTCGGCTCACCGTCGCTGTGGACACCTTGGCAAATTGGGCAACGTCTTGAATCGTAGGCGTTTTTTTAGAGATTGTCATGCCTGGCAGCGCCCCCTCTCGCTGTCAGCAACGCATTTGTCTAAATCGATCTTGACAGGTCTGCAAGTCGTGTATGAAACTAATGCAATCGATTGCAGAGATTTCGGCATGCCGGAAATGCAATCGATTACACGCAGTCAGCTCGGGATGTCTCACAAGAAGACAACCTTGCGGCTGACGGCTTCGCGGGAGCGTTTCGCTCCAAGTGATCGTTGGGAGGACAATCTATGAAGAAGTTTACAGTGGCAGCCGCTATGGCTGCTGCGTTGATGAGCACGACTGCGGCCATGGCCGTTGATCTCGAAGTCACGCACTGGTGGACGTCGGCTGGTGAAGCTGCCGCCATCGCCGAATTCGCCAAGGTCTTCGAAGAGCAGACCGGCAATACCTGGGTCGATAGCGCCCTGGCCGGCTCGGGCACCGGTGCCAACCCCGTCATCATCAGCCGCATCATCGGCGGCGATCCAATGGGTGCCACCCAGATGAATACCGGCCGCGACGCCGAGGAACTCATCCAGGCCGGCCTGATGCGCGATCTGACCGATGTCGTCGCCGACATGGACATCGAGAGCTTCTATGTCGACAAGAGCCTGCTCGAGCCCTGCAAGTTCGAAGGCGGCCTCTACTGCCTGCCAATCAATATCCATTCCTGGGATTGGCTGTGGCTGTCCACCGCTGCCTATGAAAAGATCGGCCAGCCCGTTCCCACCAATTGGGACGAGTATGTAGCATCCTGGCCGGCGCTGCAGGAAGCCGGTGTCCTGCCATTCGGTCTGGCGACCGGCTGGCCGATTTCGGGCGTTCCCGGCGTGCTGATGTCGGGCCTTGGTGGCAGCGATCTGGTGCTCGCCATCAACCGCGACAAGGACGTCGAAGCCGTGCGTGGCCCTGAATTCCGCAAGGTTGCCGAAGCCCTTGATTCGCTGCGTTCGGTGATTTCTCCTGACATGATGGTGCCGTCCTTCGGCGACGTTGGTACGCAGCTGCTCGAAGGCACTGCAGCCGGCAACATCCATGGCGACTGGCTGCAGGGTGACCTGCAGGTGGCCGGCGGCGTCCCCGGTGAAAACTACGAATGTCTGCCTGCTCTGGGTCTGGGTGACCAGCTCACCGGCGGTGGCGATTCGTTCTACTTCCCCAAGCTGCCAGAAGGCACCGATCAGGCCGTCCTCGATGCCCAGGCCCAGCTGGCCCGCATCCTGATCTCGCCTGAAGCCCAGCTCAAGTTCAACATGGTCAAGGGCTCGATGCCGATCCGCACAGACATCGACCTGGCTGCCGCCAATCCCTGCATGCAGAAGGCTCTCGGCATGCTCGGCAACGGTCTGCTGCCATCGGGTGACTTCGCCCTCACCAGCGATACCCAGCAGCAGCTGCAGGATCTGAGCACCGAGTTCATTGCCGACGACAGCATCACTGTCGACGACTACATCGAGCGCTATGCTTCGATCATCGAGTCGGCTGAGTAAGCCTCCGGCTTTTCAGCTGGGAGCTTGCTCCCAGGAATGAAAGCGGTGGCCGACCTTTCTCCAAGGTCGGCCACCCACTCTTGGAGATACATTGATGGCGGACTCTGCCCTTCCCTTGGAAGCCGGCGCGACGGTCAATCGACCCAGCCTGCTGAAAAGAATCCTCTTCCACAACCTGCCCGCCAAGATCGCTGCGCTGCCCATGATGGTCACCGTGCTGGTCGTTTTCGTCGGCTGCACGCTCTGGACGATCTACTACTCGTTTACCAATTCCAAACTTCTGCCCACCGGCAAGTTCGTCGGCATCGAGCAATACGAGCGCCTGTTCGCCACGTCCCGCTGGAACGTATCGATCACCAACCTCGTCGCCTATGGCGTGATGTCGCTGGTCTTTACCCTGGTCGTGGGTTTCATCCTGGCGGTGCTGATTGACCAGAAGATCCGCTTCGAGAGCGCCTTCCGCACCATCATGCTCTATCCCTTTGCCCTGTCCTTCATCGTTACCGGCCTCGTCTGGCAGTGGATCATGAACCCGACCCTGGGCCTGCAGGGGACGATGCGCAATCTGGGCTGGACCGATTTCACTTTCGACTGGATCGCCAATCCCCGCATGGTGCTGTTCGCCCTGCTCATCGCCGGTCTCTGGCATGGCACGGGTTTCTGCATGGTTCTGATGCTGGCCGGCCTGCGCGGCGTCGATGAGGAAATCTGGAAGGCTGCCCGCATCGACGGCATTCCCACCTGGCGCACCTATGTCTCGATCGTCATTCCCATGATGCGCGGCGTGCTCGTCACGGCCGTGGTGATCATTGGTTCAGGCATCGTCCGACTCTACGACCTTGTGGTGGCGCTCACCAATGGCGGCCCCGGCATCTCCTCGGAAGTGCCCGCTAAATACGTCTACAACTACATGTTCTCGGGCGGCAATATCGGCCAGGGCCTTGCCGCTGCAACCATGATGCTGCTCTCCGTGCTGATCATCATGATCCCTTGGGCCTATCTTGAATTCGGTGGAAAGGGACGTCGCACATGAGCCAGACCTCAACCATGACCGGCGCCATGCCGGCCACTGTCGACGGCGCCGTCGAGCCGCGCGGCCCCCGGCCAAAGCCGTTCTTCACGCCCCGCAAGATCATCATCTATTCGATCCTGGTGATGTTCTCGCTCTACTACCTGTTTCCGCTCTACGTGATGTTCACCACCTCGCTCAAGTCGATGCCCGAAATCCGCTTCGGCAACATCTTCTCGCTGCCCACCGCGCCAAACTTCGACGCCTGGGTAAAGGCCTGGACCAGCGCCTGCACCGGCCTGACCTGCCAGGGTCTGGCCCCGGGTTTCTGGAACTCGGTCAAGATCACCATTCCAAGCACCATCATCTCGATCTTCATCGCCGCCGTGAACGGCTATGCGCTGATCAACTGGCGCTTCAAGGGCTCGGAAATCTTCTTTGCCATCCTGATCTTCGGCTCCTTCATCCCCTACCAGGTGTTCCTCTATCCCATGGTGATGATTACCCGCGAGCTGGGCATCTTCGGTACCCTGCAGGCCGTCATCATCGTCCATACCGTCTTCGGCATGCCGATCCTGACGCTGCTCTTCCGCAACTACTTCGCGTCGCTGCCCCAGGAACTGTTCAAGGCGGCACGTGTGGATGGTGCCGGCTTCTGGCGCATTTTCTTCGAGATCATGCTGCCCATGAGCCTGCCGATCTTCGTGGTGGCGCTGATCCTGCAGATCACCGGTATCTGGAACGACTTCCTGTTCGGTGTCGTCTTCGCCGGCACGCAGAATTACCCGATGACCGTCCAGCTCAACAACATCGTCAACTCGGCCCAGGGCACGCCCGAATACAACGTGAACATGGCCGCTACCGTTCTGACCGGCCTTGTGCCGCTGGCGGTTTATTTCGTCTCCGGCAAGTGGTTCGTCCGCGGTGTTGCTGCCGGTGCGGTGAAGGGATAACTCGAATGCAAAATAGCGTTTCCATCCGCGACCTGTCGCTCAATTTCGGCAGCGTCAAAGTCCTCGAGCATCTCGACCTCGAGATTGCCCAGGGCGAGTTCATCGTGCTGCTGGGGCCCTCGGGCTGTGGCAAGTCGACCTTGCTCAACTGCATCGCCGGCCTGCTCGATGTCTCCGACGGGCAGATCTTCATCGGCGGCAAGAATGTCACCTGGCTCGAGCCCAAGGATCGCGGCATCGGCATGGTGTTCCAGTCCTATGCGCTCTATCCGCAGATGACGGTCGAGCGGAACCTCAGCTTCGGCCTGCGTGTCTCCGGCATGAAGAAGGACGAGATCGAAAAACGCGTGGCCCGCGCCGCCGAGATTCTCCAGATCGAAGCCTTGCTCGATCGCAAGCCGGCCAACCTGTCGGGCGGTCAGCGCCAGCGCGTGGCCATCGGTCGTGCCCTGGTGCGCGACGTGGACGTATTCCTGTTCGACGAGCCGCTGTCTAACCTCGATGCCAAGCTCCGCTCGGATTTGCGCGTCGAGATCAAGCGGCTGCATCACCGGCTCAAGAATACCATGATCTATGTGACGCACGACCAGATCGAGGCCCTGACCCTGGCAGACCGCATTGCCGTCATGAAGAATGGCGTCATTCAGCAGCTAAGCGACCCGCACACCATCTATAACCGGCCCGTCAACCTCTATGTGGCCGGCTTTATCGGCTCGCCGCAGATGAACATGTTCGAGGGTACGCTGGACGGCACCACCTTCACGGCCAAGGACGGCACCGCCGTTCCGGTCGGCACCTATGGCTTCACCACCCCGGTGACCGGCGCCATCAAGGCCGTGCTGGGCATTCGTCCCGAGCATATCGTTCTGGGCGATGCCGCCGCCGGCATGCCGTTCCAGACCGATGCCGAGATCGAGATCGTCGAACCTATGGGTTCGGACACCCTGGCCTGGACCAATATTGCCGGCCAGTCGGTGACCTTCCGTTGCGACAGCGACGTGGTCATCCAGTCCGGCCAGAAGGTCCGCCTCGGCTTCGATCCCGGGCGTGGCTCGCTGTTCAGCAGCGATACCACCAATCGCCTCTAGGCCTGCCCTGAACTGCGGGGCGCTCCGTTGCGCCCCGCCACCCGCCCGACGCAATCGCCGGTCATGTTACTTTACGGCAATTGACCTGCCCGTCGCGCAGGACACCATTTTCAAACAGCGCTAGCTACCTGGCACCGCCAGACGCGTCGCAATGCCCAATTCCAACGTTACAATGAGGCCAAAATGACCGAACTGTCATTCCAGCTCTACAGCGCCCGCAATGTCCCTTCGCTCGAGGATTTCCTCGCCACGCTCGGCACCCTTGGCTACACTCAGGTCGAAGGCTATGGCGGCCTCTACGCCGATCCGGCGGCGCTGGCCGCCAATCTCAAGAAGAACGGCCTCTCCATGCCGACCGGCCATTTCGGCCCGGCCCAGGTCGCCGATGTCTCGACCACGCTCAAGACCGCCGAGACGCTGGGCATCAAGAAGATCTTCTGTCCCCATATCGGCCCCGAGGGCCGCAGCACCGACGAGTCCAAGTGGCTCGAACTGGCTGAAATGCTGGCCGGCGCCGCCGAGACCTATACCAAGCATGGCTATGGCTTCGGCTGGCACAACCACGATTTCGAATTCGTGCCGACCAGCTCGGGCCGCACGCCGATGGAAATCATCCTCGAGACCGCACCCCAGATCGAATGGGAGGCTGACGTCGCCTGGATCGTCCGCGGCAAGGCCGACCCGGTCGCCTGGTTCGACAAATATGGCGACCGCATCACCGCCGTGCACGTCAAGGATATCGCGCCGGCGGGCGAGTGCCTCGACGAAGACGGCTGGGCCGATGTCGGGCAGGGCGTCCTCAATTGGGATGAGCTGATCGGCAAGGTCACCTCCAAGACCCGCGCTGAATATTTCGTCGCCGAACACGACAAGCCGTCCGATGCGGTGCGCTTTGCCACGCGCTCGATCGCTGCCGCCAAGAAGTGGAAGTAAGCATGGCCAAGACCTTTGGCGTCGGCATCATGGGTGCCGGCAATATCTCTGCCGCCTATCTGCGCCTCGCGCCCCTGTTCAAGGGGCTCGAGGTCCGCGCCGTGGCCGATATCATTCCCGCCGCCGCGCAGAAGCGGGCCGAGGAATTTGGTGTCACCGCCCAGACGCCCGACGAGCTGCTCAAGAACAGCGAGCTCGACGTCATCGTCAACCTGACCATTCCCTCGACCCATTATTCGGTGTCGATGGACATCATCTCGGCCGGCAAGCATGCCTATTCGGAAAAGCCCTTCGTGCTGTCGCTCGAAGAGGGCACCTCGCTCAAGAAGGCCGCCGAGGAGCGCAAGCTCAAGGTCGGCAGCGCGCCGGACACCTTCCTCGGTGGCGCCCATCAGCAGGCCCGCCAGATCATCGACAGCGGCCAGCTCGGCAAGATCATGAGCGGCACCACCCATGTGATGAGCCGCGGCATGGAGCACTGGCACCCCAACCCCGACTTCTTCTTCCAGGTCGGCGCCGGTCCCATCCTCGATCTCGGCCCCTATTACGTCACCGAGCTGATCCATCTGCTCGGCCCGGTCAAGCGCCTCTCGGCCTTCACCAACATGGCCCGCACCGAGCGCGAAGTAACCGCCGAAGGGCCGTTCAAGGGCACCTTCGTCAAGGTCGGCACGCCTACCACCATCCATGGCGTGCTTGAATTCGTCTCCGGCGCCATCATTACCATCGGCGCCAGCTGGGACGTGGCGGCGCATGGCCACCACAATATCGAGCTCTATGGTACCGATGGCTCGATCTTCGTGCCCGATCCCAACTTCTTCGGCGGCGATCTGGTTACGGCCGACATCGCTGGCACCCGCAGCACGGTCACGCCCTGGGATCACCCCTTCGGCATTGCCAACCAGGACCTCGACAAGCCCACCCCCCGCGCCAATTACCGCACGGCGGGCCTCGCTGACATGATGGCCTCCATCGACGGCGGCTATACCGCCCGGTGCGGCCTTGACGTGGCCCTGCATGCCGTCGACGTCATGACCAGCCTGCTCAAGGCCGGCGAGAGCGGCCAGGTGCTGACACTCAGCACCACCTGCGAACGCCCGATGGCCTTGACGCCGGCCGACGCCCAGGCACTGCTGAAATAGTGAGGTTCGTACCTCATTGACAGGCACAGGGTGCCGGTCGACACTCACGCGATGATTGAGCAGGCGGCGGCCAACCCCTCCGCCTGTTTCTGCAAAAGCGGCAAAAGACCAGGGCGCCAAGCGCCATCAGAGGAGAAAATCATGCGTACGATCAAGGGTCCCGCCATCTTTCTGGCGCAGTTCGCCGGCGACGCTGCCCCGTTCAATTCCTTCGATGCCATCTGCGGCTGGGCCGCCAATTATGGCTACAAGGGCGTGCAGATTCCCACCTGGGTCGGCAGCCTGATCGATCTGGAAAAGGCGGCGACGTCAAAAACCTATTGCGACGAACTCAAGGGTACCGCCGCCAGCCATGGCATCGAGATCACCGAGCTCTCGACCCATCTGCAGGGCCAGCTGGTCGCGGCGCATCCGGTCTATGACACCATGCTGGATGGCTTTGCCCCGGCTTCCGTGCATGGCAATCCCAAGGCGCGCCAGGAATGGGCGGTGCAGCAGCTGCTCTGGGCCGCCAAGGCGTCACAGAATCTGGGCCTGACCGAACACGCGACCTTTTCGGGCGCGCTGGCCTGGCCCTTCCTCTATCCCTTCCCGCAGCGTCCCGCCGGCCTGGTCGAAGAGGCCTTTGACGAACTGGCCCGCCGCTGGACCCCGATCCTCAATGTCTTTGACGAGAACGGCGTCGACCTCTGCTACGAAATTCACCCCGGTGAAGACCTGCATGACGGCGTCAGCTATGAGATGTTCCTTGAGCGCGTGAACAACCACCCGCGCGCCAACCTGCTCTATGATCCCAGCCACTTCGTGCTGCAGCAGCTCGATTATCTCGACTACATCGACATCTATCACGAGCGCATCAAGATGTTCCACGTCAAGGATGCCGAGTTCAACCCGACCGGTCGCCAGGGTGTCTATGGCGGCTACCAGAGCTGGATCAACCGGGCAGGGCGCTTCCGCTCGCTCGGCGACGGTCAGGTCGATTTCGCATCCGTGTTCTCCAAGATGGCGCAGTACGATTTTGCCGGCTGGGCCGTGCTGGAATGGGAATGCGCCATCAAGCATCCCGAGGACGGCGCGCGCGAGGGCGCCGAGTTCATCAAGAACCACATCATCCACGTCACCGAACACGCCTTCGACGATTTTGCCTCGGCCGGCACCGATCTGGCCGCCAATCGCAAAATCCTCGGTCTGAGCTAGGAGCACACCAATGGCTGAAAACGGCGCAAAGCGCATTCGTCTGGGCATGGTTGGCGGCGGCACCGGCGCCTTCATCGGCTACGTGCACCGCGTCGCGGCCCGCATCGATGGCGATTATGACCTGGTGGCCGGCGCCCTGTCGTCGCGCCCCGAGGTCGCATTGGAGTCCGGCCGCAATATCGGCCTGGCGGAAGACCGCATCTATACCTCCTATGAGGAAATGGCCCGCGCCGAGGCAGCCCGCCCGGACGGTATCGAAGCCGTCTCCATCGTCACGCCCAACCACATGCATTACGGCCCCGCCAAGGCCTTCCTCGAGGCTGGCATCCACGTCATCTGCGACAAGCCGATTACCGCCACCATCGAGGACGCGCGCAAGCTGGCCGCGATCCAGCCGAAAAACGGCGCGCGCTTCCTGCTGACCCACAACTATACCGGCTATCCGCTGATCCGGCAGGCCCGCGAACTGGTCGAATCCGGCGCCCTGGGCACGATCCGCGTCATTCAGGTGGAATATCCGCAGGATTGGCTGACCGAAGCCACCAGCGACGACAACAAGCAGGCTTCCTGGCGTACCGATCCGGCGCGCTCGGGGGCGGGCGGCGCCATCGGCGATATCGGCACCCATGCCTATAACCTGGCGCGCTTCGTCACCGGCCTCAAGACCGATTCCGTCTCGGCCGACCTCACCAGCTTTGTCGAAGGCCGCCAGCTCGACGACAATGTGCATATCATGCTGCGCTTCGAGGGCGGCGCCAAGGGCATGCTCTGGGCCAGCCAGGTCGCCGTCGGCTGCGAAAACGGCCTGCAACTGCGCGTCTATGGCGACAAGGGCGGCATCGAGTGGCGCCAGGACAATCCCAACTACATGTGGTTCACCGAATTCGGCAAACCCAGGCAGTTGCTGACCCGCGGCGGCGCCATTTCGGGCAATGCCGCCTCGACCATGAATGTGCGCATCCCATCGGGCCATCCCGAAGGCTATCTAGAAGCGTTCGCCACGCTCTACAGCCAGTTCGCCGCCGTCATCCGCGGCGAGGGCGCCGCCTATGAAGGGCTGCTGCCCACCCTGGCCGATGGCGTTGAGGGCATGCAGTTCATCATGGCTTCGGTGCAGTCGAGCAAGAATGACGGCAAGTGGACCAGGTTGAGTGACGTCTAGAGGCCGCGGCGATGCCATCCACCCGCATTGAAACCCGCAAGGGCTGGCTCGGCAGCCGCCGGGCCGATTTCCTTGAGGCCGTGCAGCAATCGCTGGTCGAGGGTCTGCTGATCCCCGACCGCGATCGCGATATCAGGCTGATCCAGCTCGATCCCGAGGATTTCCTGCTGCCCGCAGGCGCCAATCCCTGTCGCACCACCATCGAGATCGCCCTGTTCACCGGCCGCAGCATCGAGGCCAAGCGCCGGCTCTACCAGGCGCTGGTCACGCGGCTGGCGCCCTTTGGCCTGGTCGCCGCCGACATCAAGGTGCTGCTGGTGGAGGTCGATCGGCCCAATTGGGGGCTCAACGGCGTCCCGGCGTCCGAAATGGACCTCGACTTCAAGGTCGACGTCTAGCGCAGGGCGGCGCGCCGTTACAGCGGCGCGTTACCGCGAGGCGGGCCCCACGTCTATTGCAGGCGTTCGACGGTGTAGCCGGCTTCCTCGAGAAGCTCGAGCACGCTGCCATCGCCCACGAGGTGGCCGGCACCCACGATCACCAGGCTTTCCACATCATCGGCCAGCATCGTCTCGAGCGGTGCGATCCAGTTGCGATTGCGCGCATGGATCAGCCGGTCCATGAAGGCCGCGTCCATGCCCCCCGCTTCCACGGCAAGCACCGCTGCCAGGGCGTCGGGATTGCCGCTTACCCAGCGCTGCAGCACCTTGCTCATCAGCTTGGACAGGCTCGCCATATCGTCCAGTGTGGCGGCCAGCATCGCCAGCTGCTCCTCCACCGACCCGCCAGTCAGCACGGCCAGCTGTTCGTCGCCGGTCTCGAGATAGCCCATCCGCCCCGCCTCCAGTTCCGGCAGCAGCACCAGCTCGACGCCCGCTGCCGTATAGCCCCGCGATGCCATGGCAGCGGCCGAGACGGTATTGGCCGCCATCCATGGCTTCATCGCCAGCAGCGTGCCGAAGGGCACGGCCGCTGACGCTGCAAATTCGCGCAGCTTGCGCTCCATCTCGTCATCGATGATGTCGGTCAGCAGCGTGCCGTCGACATAGATGCCCTCGACATAGGCACGGGCCCCCAGTTCGGTCATGGCGGCGAAGCTGAGATCGGTTTCAAAGATCACCCGGTCGGCCCTGGCCAGCATGGCGTCGAACAAAGGGGTACGCCAGGCCAGGTCCTCGGGCAGGACATGAACCGAGCCGAAGAGCCGAATGGCGCTATTGCCATCGCGGACCTCCCAAAGCGCCGGCGCAGCGGCGACGGGCGCGGCCAGGCCCAACATGCAGAGGGCGGCGAACAGGCGGGCAGAAAGGGACATCATGAACGGCTCCTCGATGGGCCAGTCTGGCAGCTCAAATTGCCAATGCCAAAGACTTATTCGGTCGACGAGTCGACCGGACCCGCCGGTGGCTGCCACAGCTCGATTGGATTGCCTTCGGGGTCGTGAATGCGGGCGAAGCGGCCGGTTTCCGGCGTGTCCCATTCGTCCCGCGTCTCGACGGTGATTCCGGCCTGCTGCAGCTGGGCGATGAGTTCGCCAATGTCATCGACCCGGAAATTGATCATCCACTGCCGGTCGGCCGCGAAATAATCCGTATTCGCCTTGAACGGCGCAAACACGGTCAGGCCCGCCTCCTGATTCCAGAAACCTGTTACCCCCAGATGGGTTTCGTACCAGGCAGCGAGCCCGGCAGTGTCCTGCGCCCGAAAGAAAACCCCGCCTATGCCTGTAGCCTTGCCCATGATCGCCACTCCCTGCTGCACCCAGCAAACACGCAAGCCTGTCGCCTGGGCAAGCCTCTGGCCGCGAATTGATCGCGTGCACGGCGGGCGAGGGGGACTATTGTGGTGCGCTCGTGGCCAGATTGGCCAGAACACCGGCAACAAGAATAATGCGCCGCAATCGCTTGCAGCACATGGTCGTCAGGCGGCGGGATGGAAGATCAGTGCGTCCAGGGAGTCTTGCGGTCGGCCCGGAAATTGTCGGGATAGCTTGAACGCTGCGGCGTGGTCTCGTGCGCCGGCTGCACCGAATAGGCGATGCCATTCTTCTGGGCATAGGCTTCGGCCTCTTCCTGCGTGTCGAACGACAGGCGAACCTGCTGCCTGGTATCGCTGGAAGTGGTGTAGCCCATCAACGGGTCAATGCCGCGCGGCGCGGCCATTTCGTGTATCAAGACCCACTGCTTGGACTTGCCTTTTCCCGACTGCATGGCGTTTGGGGCCGGGCGGTAAATGCGGGCGGTCATGCAAAGTCCTCAACACGATGCGGTGCGCCAAAAGGCGAATTGTGATGGTCGGAGTACAAAGATTCGAACTTTGGACCCCTGGTTCCCAAAACCAGTGCTCTACCAGGCTGAGCTACACTCCGAGATCACCGCCGTCACCTAGCCTGTTCTCCGACCAAGGGCAAGCGCAACCACACCAACTTTCTCTGGATTGACGAAAACTTCCCGCACGTTCATTGAACTGGCATGCAGAACCTTGAACGTCGCTGGCCCTTTGGGCTGACCCGGAAGTCTTGGCCCGACGCCGCTGCGGCGGTCATTCTGGTACTGTTTGTGCTGCTCTTTTTTGACGCTTGGATCTCGGTGACGCTGCGGGCCTGGCCCGAGGTATGGCGGGCGCCCTTTGGCTTTGTCACCCATTTTGGCCTGTCCGACTGGGTGCTGATCCCCTCGCTGCTGATTCTGCTGCTGGCCTTGCTCGCCCTGCGTCTGCCTGTCAGGCGCTATCGGGCGGCCATTGCCGAACTCAGTCTGTTGTCGGGCTTCATCTTTGTCGCCGTCGGCCTGCCGGGTCTGGCGGGCAACCTGCTCAAGCGCCTGTTCGGTCGCGCCCGCCCGGACCATTACCCGGAACTGGGGGCTTTCCACTTCCAGCCGATTCTCAACGACTGGAGCTTCCAGAGCTTTCCCTCCGGTCACAGCACCACGGCCATCGGCACCGCCCTGGTGGTTGGCTTCCTGTTTCCGCGCTTCTTTTCGCTCATCCTCTTCATCGCCGTGATGACCGGCCTGTCGCGCATTGTCACCGGCCAGCACTACGCCACGGACGTCATTGCCGGCTTTGTTGTCGGCGGGCTAGGGGCCTACATCATCCGCAACGAATTTGCCCGCCGGCGCTGGTTGTTTGCCGCCCGCGCCGACGGCAGCATACGCTTCCGCGGCCTGCCCAGCCTGCGCCGCCTGTTCCGCGGTCGCGCCTGATCGCCTGATCGCCCTTTTGTCCCGCTTATCCCCGCCTGTAAAACTGCGCGCATACTCTACCCATCACCCCGCATGGGCGGCCTGCAGGCGAACAGTGGTGGGGTGAGCCGGGTGGGAGACGCCTCTCCCACAGGTTCCACGCTTCGGTTGCGACAGGGCGAGCGACCCCTAGGACCGGACAGTTCCAAAAACCGGCGCCCCGAGGCGGTTATCGTCTCACTACTTTAACTTACCGGAGGCGGCACCCGCCTCGGGGCCCGCTCCTGCTGGCACCGGAGGCCATCTGGCCGTCCGGCGCGGCTGCGCGTCCCTAGCGGGCCGCAGCGTAGCGCGCGATCGCCGCGCTGAGGTCGGCCTTGAGGTCATCGACGCCTTCCAGCCCGATATGCAGCCGGAACAGATTGCCCGCCGCCGTCCAGGGTTTTGCCGTGCGGTTGGCCCCCAGCTTGACCGGGATGCACAGGCTCTCATAGCCGCCCCAGGAATAGCCCATGGTGAAGATACCCAGGCCGTCGACAAAGGCCGCCACCGCCGCGCGCGGGGCAGGGGCCAGCATGACGCTGAACAGGCTCCCCGACCCCGTGAAATCGCGCTTGAATAGGGCGTGGTCGGGATGGCTGGGCAGCGCTGGATGCAGCACCTGCACCACCTCGTCCTGGCTTTCGAGCCAGCCGGCAATATCGAGCGCCCGCGCCTGATGCTCCTTCATGCGGATCGCCAGCGTGCGCAGGCCGCGCGCCACCAGGAAGGCGTCATCGCCCGAGGTGAAAAAGCCCAGCAGCGCCCGCGTCGCTTCCACTTCAGGCCAGGCCGCCTCTGTGGTCGAGATGGTGCCGGCAAAGGCGTCCGAATGGCCGACGAACATCTTGGTGCCGGCATGCACGACCAAGTCGGCGCCCAGCGCCAGCGGCTGGTGATAGAGCGGGCTGGCCCAGCTATTGTCGACGATCAGCCGCGCCCCATTGGCATGTGCCGCAGCGGCAATCGCCGGAATATCCTGCACCTCGAAGGTCAGCGAGCCGGGGCTTTCCGCCAGTACTGCGGTGGTATTGGGCTGCATCAGCCCGCTGATGCCGGCGCCGATCCGCGGATCGTAATAGCGTGCGGTGACACCCATGCGCTTGAGGAAGCCATCGGCAAAGGAACGGCCTGGCTCATAGGCGCTGTCCGAGATCAGCACATCGTCGCCCGCCTTGACGCAGCTCAGCACCGCAATGGTGATCGCCGCCAGACCCGAGGGCACCAGGCGCGTGCGATAGGCGCCTTCGAGTTCGGTGATCACCGCCTCGACGCTTTCCGTGGTGGGATTGCCGGCGCGGCCATAGAGATAGCGCTGTTTCTGCCCCGTCATATCGTCGAGGGTTTTGAACAGCACGGTGGAGCCGCGATAGACCGGCGTATTGACGAAGCCGAACTGGTCGTCCGGTTCACGACCGTGATGGGTCAGGATGGTTTCGACGGAAAGCTCTGCGTTGCCGCTTTTTTTATCATTCATGCTGGGCTCGTTGCTCAATATCCAGTCAAACACATGGCGGTGTCCAAATAAGTGTCAGCGTCGCTGTCTCAAGCCGCCTTCTACCCTTGACGTATCGGTCAATAGACGCTTGCATGCTTAGCAGCATCACAACTGCTCTTGAAAGAGTGGAGGTGCCACCGGGGAATTGGGTTCGCCCACCACCCCGGGACACACGGTCAGGAAACAAAGGCAACAACATGCAAAAATCGCTCGTAACGCTCGCACTCGCGGCCTCGATCGGCCTCGTTGGCGCGACTACTGCACAGGCAGCCATTCTCGAAGACGTAGTGGCCAAGGGTTACATCCAGTGTGGTGTGACTGGTGGCGTGGCCGGTTTCTCCGCCCCCGACGCAAACAACGTCTGGACGGGTCTGGAAGTCGACTATTGCCGTGCCCTTGCCGCCGCCATTTTCAATGACGCAGACGCCGTTCGCTTCACCTCGCTGACCAGCCAGGAACGCTTCACCGCTCTCTCGGCTGGCGAAGTCGACGTGCTGTCGCGTACCACCACCTGGACCATGAGCCGCGATACCCAGCTCGGCATCAGCTTTGTCGGCACCATGTTCTATGACGGCCAGGGCTTCATGGTCCGCAAGGCCGACGGCATCGATTCGGCACTCGACCTGTCCGGCGCCGCCATCTGCCTGGAATCGGGCACCACCACCGAACTGAACGCTGCTGACTATTTCGCTGCCAATGGCATGGAATTCAACACCGTCGTGTTCGTCGATCAGGACGAAGTCGTGAAGGCCTATGAAGACGGCCGTTGCGACGTCTACACCACGGACTCCTCGGCTCTGGCCGCTGAACGTTCCAAGTTCGCCGTGCCGGATGATCATATCATCCTGCCCGAGATCATCTCCAAGGAGCCACTGGGCCCCGTGGTTCGCGCTGGCGACCCGACCTGGTTCAACATTGCGCGCTGGACCTACTTTGCCCTGCTCGAAGCTGAGGAACTCGGCGTTTCGCAGGCCAATGTCGACGAGATGCTCGGCTCCGACAACCCAGCCATCAAGCGCCTGCTCGGCGTTGAAGGCGATTTCGGCACCCCGCTCGGCCTGACTAAGGACTGGGCTTACCAGATCGTCAAGCTGGTCGGTAACTATGCCGAGACCTATGAGCGCAACGTCGGCCCATCGACCCCGATCGGTCTCGAGCGCGGTCTGAACGCCCTGTGGAGCGACGGTGGCATCCAGTACGCCGCGCCCATTCGCTAACTTGACCATAGTCCCGGCGTTCCTGACGGAGCGCCGGGTCTTCTGTTTCTAGGGTCGTTGCCCGCGGGGCGACGCGTGAAACAGCCGTGTTATTGGCGGCTTGGGGACTAATCACATGACTGCGCTCGACGCGGGGCCCTCGGCGGCCCCCAAGACGTTCTTTTTCAACGATCCGGTAATCCGCGGCATTGTCTACCAGATCGTGGTGGCCGCAATCCTGGTGTCGTTCATTCTCTGGATCATCGGCAACACAGCGGCCAACCTGGCTGCCCAGAACAAGACCACGGGTTTTGACTTCCTCTGGAGCACAGCCGGCTTCGACATCAGCTTCACCCTGCTGCCCTGGACACGCGCCTCCATCTACTGGCAGGCCTTCCTCGTCGGCATCACCAATACGCTGCTGGTGGCCTTCATCGGCATCATCGCCGCCACCATTCTTGGCTTCACCATCGGCATCGCGCGCCTGAGCAGCAACTTCATCGTCTCAAGCCTCGCCACCGTCTATGTCGAGACCATCCGCAACATCCCCCTGCTGCTGCAGCTATTCTTCTGGTACTTCGCCGTCCTCAAGACCATGCCGGCGGTACGCGCATCCTATGAACTGCCCTTCGATTCCTTCATCAATCAGCGCGGCATCTTCGTCCCCAAGCCGCTGCCCGATGAGCAATTCATCTTTGTCTGGATTGCCTTTGCCCTGGCGATCGCCGGCGTTGTGGCGCTGCGTATCTGGGCGCGCAAGCGCCTTGAGGCCACCGGCAAGCGCTTTCCGGTCTTTTTGTCGTCCGTCGCCATCCTGGTGCTGCTGCCGCTCCTGGTCGGTCTGCTGAGCGGCGCCAATGTGGCCTTTGAGCTGCCCGTCCTGGAGCGCTTCAATTTCAAGGGTGGCGTCCAGCTGCCGCCGGAGTTTCTCGCGCTGCTGTTCGGCCTGACCATCTATACGGCGTCGTTCATTGCCGAGACGGTGCGCGGCGGCATCCAGGCCGTCAGCCACGGACAGACCGAGGCCGCCCAGTCGCTCGGGCTCAAGGAGGGCGATCGACTGCGTCTGGTCATCGTGCCGCAGGCCATGCGCGTCATCGTGCCGCCGCTGACCAGCCAGTACCTCAACCTGACGAAGAACTCGTCACTGGGCGCGGCCATCGGCTATCCCGAACTGGTCAACGTGTTTTCCGGCACAGCGCTGAACCAGACGGGCCGGGCGATCGAGTGTATCGCCCTGACCATGCTGGTCTATCTGACCTTCTCGCTGATCACGTCGGCGATCATGAACTGGTACAATGCCCGCGTCAGCCTGGTCGAGCGGTAGGAGATCAGCCATGACCGATATTGGATTTGTTCGTTCTGAACTGGTACCCGCCAAACCAGCGCCAAACCGCACCAGCGGCGCGATCGTCTGGGTACAGAAAAACCTGTTCGCCACACCACTGGACGCCCTGCTGACCGTGCTAGGTGCCCTGTTCCTGCTCTGGATCGTGCCGCCGCTGTTCAACTTCGTCATCGGCCACGCCGTGGGGCCGATGGGCACGGTTGAAGAGTGCCGCGCCATCGAAGCCGGGGCCTGCTGGGCCTACATCTACAACGAGATGGAATTCTTCATCTACGGTTTCTACGACATCCCCCAGCATTGGCGGCCAAACCTGGTCTTCGCCATGGGCGCGTTGCTTTTCGTGCCCCTGCTGATGCCCAAGCTTCCCTACAAGCGGCTCAACGCGGCGCTGTTCCTGTTTGTCTATCCCATTGTCAGCTACTTCCTGCTGGCCGGCGGCGTGTTCGGTCTGTCCCCGATGCCGACCGAAAAGTGGGGCGGCCTGCTGGTGACGCTGATCATCTCGGTTGTCGGCATCACGCTGTCCTTCCCCCTCGGGATCGTCCTGGCACTGGGTCGGCAGTCTTCGCTGCCGGTCATCAAGACGCTCTGCGTGGCCTTCATCGAACTGATCCGCGCTGTCCCGCTGATCACCATCCTGTTCATGGCCTCGATCATGTTGCCGCTGTTCATGCCCCAGGGCACCACGGTGGACAAATTGCTGCGGGCCCTGGTTGGCGTCACCCTGTTCACCTCCGCCTATATGGCTGAAGTCGTGCGTGGCGGCCTGCAGGCCATCCCGCGTGGCCAATACGAAGCTGCCGCCTCCCTGGGGCTGGGCTACTGGCAGCGGATGTACTTCATCATTCTGCCCCAGGCGCTCAAGCATGTGATCCCCGGCATCGTGAACAACTTCATCGCGCTGTTCAAGGATACCTCGCTTGTCTACATCGTGGGCATGAAGGACCTGCTCGAGGCGGTCAAAACCAAGAATGACTCGGCCCTTGAATGGCAGTCGGCCAATACGGCCACGACCGGCTACCTGTTCGCCGCCATGGTGTTCTGGGTCTTCTGCTTCTCCATGTCGCGCTATTCCATGTTCATGGAGCGCCGTCTCAATACCGGCCACAAAAGGTAGCTGAAAATGACACAAACTCCCCAGACTACTGCAACCGAAAAGCCGGGCACCAGCAAAGCCACCAATGCGGGCAAGCGGCCAGCCATCCAGGTCATCGGCATGCACAAGTGGTACAGCGATTTCCACGTCCTGCGTGACATCAACCTGACGGTCAATGATGGCGAGCGCATTGTTATTGCCGGCCCGTCGGGCTCGGGCAAATCGACGCTGATCCGCTGCATCAATCGCCTTGAGGAGCATCAGGAAGGCCAGATCATCGTCAATGGGGTCGAACTGACGGCCGATCTCAAGCGCATCGACGAAGTGCGGCGCGAAGTCGGCATGGTGTTCCAGCACTTCAACTTGTTTCCGCATCTGACCATCCTGCAGAACCTGACCCTGGCGCCGATTTGGGTGCGTGGTACGCCCAAGGCGGAAGCCGAGGCGACTGCCATGCACTATCTCGAGCGGGTCAAAATCCCCGAGCAGGCCAACAAGTTCCCCGGCCAGCTCTCGGGCGGCCAGCAGCAGCGCGTGGCCATTGCCCGCTCGCTCTGCATGCAGCCCAAGATCATGCTGTTCGACGAGCCCACCTCGGCGCTCGATCCGGAAATGGTCAAGGAAGTGCTCGACGTGATGATCAGTCTGGCCGAAGAGGGCATGACCATGATCTGCGTCACGCACGAAATGGGCTTTGCTCGCCAGGTCGCCAATCGCGTCATCTTCATGGATCAGGGCCAGATCATCGAGCAGAACGAGCCTGGGGAGTTCTTCTCCAATCCCCAGCACGAGCGGACCAAGCTCTTCCTCAGCCAGATCCTGCACTGACCATCGAATGTGGATTGTCCCGGCAAATTGCCCGGGGCAATCCGCCCGGCTTGGGTTGACCGGGCCCCGTCGCCTGCCAATATGCGCATGCGAGTGAAGGAAACGATCCGATTGGCCGCAATTGTGAAGCGAATGCCGGCTGTGCTGGCCGCCTTGGTCTGCCTGCTGGGTCTGGCCGTGCTGCCCGCCAATGCCCAGACCCTCGATCTGGTGCGGGCTCGCGGCTTCCTGATCTGCGGCGCCACCAATGCCTTGCCCGGTTTTGCCCAAGTCGATGCCGATGGCCGCTGGTCTGGCTTCGACGTTGATCTCTGCCGGGCCATTGCCGCAGCCGTATTCGGTGATCCCGA
Source organism: Devosia sp. MDV22-iso42 (assembly GCF_058629155.1). Lineage (NCBI taxonomy): Bacteria > Pseudomonadati > Pseudomonadota > Alphaproteobacteria > Hyphomicrobiales > Devosiaceae > Devosia > Devosia sp. MDV22-iso42. Next base: position 672,600 of record NZ_JBZVWR010000006.1, on the reverse strand, counting down.
TCGCATCGAGTTTCGCGCTCTGCGCGGGGAGACGCGCTTTGCGCCGCTGCAGACCGATGGCGTGGACGTGTTGACACGCAATGGTCCCTGGACGGAGCGCCGTGACACGCTCTATGGCGCCAACTATGTTGGTACCGCCTTCTTCGACGGCCAGTCATTCCTCGTGCCGCAATCGCTCGGCCTGGTATCCGCCTTCGAGCTCGACAATGTCCGCATCTGCGTGATCGACGGCGGTGATGACCTCGAGCGCATGCAGGAATTCTTCTTCGCCAATCAGGCCAGCTATGTCGAGGTGCCCTATGAGGACATCGAAGACCTCTCGCTTGCCTATCGGACCGGGCTATGTGACGCGATATCGGCTTCGGGCCGGCAGTTGCAGGCCATCCGTCGCGCCCTGCCGGAGCCAAACGCCCATCGCATCCTGCCCGAGCGCATTTCCAAGGAATTGCTGGGGCCAATGGTCAGTACGGGCGACCCGCAATGGTTCAACATTGTCAGATGGACGCTGTTTGCCTTGGTCAATGCCGAAGAGGTCGGCATCACCTCACTCAACACCGAATCCCTCGCGGCCTCGCACACGCCGGCCATTCGCCGCATTCTCGGCGTCGAAGGTGATTTCGGCACGCCGCTCGGCCTCAAGCCAACCTTCATGGCCGATGCCATCCGCGCCGTCGGCAACTATGCCGAACTCTATGATCGCCACTTCGGCCCGCAAACGGGCGCGGCCCTGTTGCGTGGCCAGAATTCCCTCTGGAGCAATGGCGGCCTGCTCTACGCGCCGCCGGTGCGCTGAGCCACGCAGCTACTCGACAAACAGCAGGTTGACGCGGCGGTTCTGCTTGCCCTTGTTCTCGATCTTGCCGAGCCTGACCGGCCCGATCTCGCCAGTGCTTTGGACATGGGTGCCGCCACACGGCTGCAGGTCGACATCGCCGATCCGGATTAGCCGAACCCGGCCCTGACCCATGGGCGGCTTGACGTTCATGGTCTTGATCAGCTCGGGATTGGCTGCCATCTCCGCGTCTGTGATCCATTCCTGGCTGACCGGATGATCGGCGATGATCATGGCATTGAGCGCGGCTTCAAGCGCCTCGGGATTGTCCGGCGCCTCGGGCATGGCAAAGTCCAGCCGGCCCTTGTCGGCCCCGATCGCGCCCCCGGTCACCGGATAGTCAAAGATCACCGAGAGCAGATGCAGCGCCGTATGCATGCGCATCAGGCGATAGCGCGGAACCCAGTCGAGGGTGGCGGTCACCGTCTCGCCGATGGCCGGCAGGCTACCGTCACCGGCCGGCACATGCACGATCGCTGTCTTGTCTCCGTCAGGGTGCAGGGCGGTGACGATGGCCAGCGTCGAGCCATTCTCGCGCAGCAGGCCGCCGCTATCGCCGGGCTGGCCGCCGGACGCTGCATAGAACACCGTCCGGTCGAGCACGATCCCGCCCTCGGATGTCACAGCCGTGACGGTGGCGCGCACCGATTGCAGATAGCTGTCATCACGGAACAGGAACTCGGTCATCGTCAATACCTACAGCACGGGGGAGAGCAGGCGGGCGGCCTGGGTCAGGAAACGCATGGTCCATGACCGGGATCTGACTTCGTCGGCAGTCACTTCCCGGCAGTTCTTGAAATCTTCAGTCAGCATGGCTTCGACATCGCTGATGGCTTTGGGGTCGGTGAACCACAGCGTGATCTCGAAGTTGATCGCAAACGAGCGATTGTCGAAATTGACGCTCCCCACGGTCGCGATCTTGTCGTCCATCAGCAGCACCTTCTGGTGCAGGAAGCCGTCGGTATAACGCCGGATGGAGATGCCGTGGTTCACCATGGCGTCGGCATGGGCGATGCTGGCGAGCCAGACCAGCTTGTGGTCGGGTTCATTGGGCAACATGATCTGCACATCGACGCCGCGCAGCTTGGCGGCGAACAGCGCGGTACGAATGTCGGTGTCGGGAACGAAATAGGGGCTGACGATCCACAGTCGCTCTCGCGCCCGCCCGATGATGTCGGTGAAGGCAATGGCGCACTCCTCCAGCCGGTCAGCCGGCCCGGTGCCCATGACCAGGACCGATTGCCCGCCGGGCGTGGCGACGCTGGCCGGGGGCGTCGAGGGCAGTACTTCGCCGGTCGCCCATTCCCAGTCTTCCCGAAACAGCAGCGCGCAGCCCAGCGCCGCCGGTCCCGAAACACGGACATGGGTGTCGCGCCAGCGGCCAAATTTTGGGTCTTCGCCGAGATATTCGACGCCCACATTGTGACCGCCAACCCAGGCATGCTCGCCATCCGCAACCACGATCTTGCGATGATTGCGGTAGTTGATCCGCGTCGGACCATAGAGCCGCATGAACTTGTGGCGCTGGTTGAAGCCGGCAACCTTGATGCCGGCGGCCCGCAATGCGGCGCGATATCGCCTTGGCATGCCCGTGCTGCCAATGTCATCGTAGAGCAGGTAGACCTTCACGCCGGCATTGGCCCGCTCGATCAGGCGCTCCGCCAGTTCTTGCCCCAGCGCGTCGTCGCGCACGATATAGAACTGCACCAGCAGATATGACTTGGCGGCCGCGATGCCGGCAAAAATGGAATCGAAGGTGGCCCGCCCATCCACCAGCAGCTCCACATCATTGCCGCTCAGAAACGGTACCTCGGAAACTTTGGTCTGCACCGGCCAGCGGGCGCCTGCCCTGTGGTCGATCAGCGCCAGGTCCTTGGCGCGCAAGGGACGCGCCGCCCGGCCATTGCGAATCCGGTCCGTCGCATAGTCGTCAAACGCCTTCCAGCCAACGACGAGGTAGAGAAAGGCTGTCGGAAACGGCAGCAGGCCCAGCGCCAGGATCCAGGCGATCGACCCCTGCGAGGTCCTCGAGATCATGATCTCGCGCACCGCGCAGATGAAGGCCAGCAGATAGATCGCTGCCATGATGGCGGCGACAATGTGGAAGTCGGCAATGATTGCCCGCAATATGTCGTCAAGACCAACCAAGATTATCACCCAGACACGTCATCGCTGACACTAGCAGCCTTACTGGCCCGAACAATGCCAACGGCGTCGACCGGCTCAGACCGCGTCAGCTTCCATCACGCTGGAAATATCGATGGGGGTGCGGTCTTCCATCCAGGGCGGGACCGGCAGGTTCTTGCCGCGCAGAAAATCGGGATTGTAGATCTTGCTGGCATAGCGATTGCCATAGTCGCACAGGATCGTCACGATGGTCTTGCCCGGCCCCAGATCGCGGGCCATGCGCACGGCGCCGGCAATGTTGATGGCGCTCGACCCGCCCAGGCACAGACCCTCATGCTGCAGCAGATCAAAGATGTAGGGCAGGGCCTCGGCATCGGAAATTTGGTACGGATTGTCGACCGTCAGACCCTCGAGATTGGCGGTGATGCGGCCTTGGCCAATGCCTTCGCTGATCGAGTCGCCTGACGATTTGAGCTCCCCGTGCGCGTAGTAATTGTAGAGTGCCGCCCCCTCGGGGTCAGCCAGGCCGATCTTGACGTCGGCATTGCGGGCGCGCAGCGCCTCGGCCACGCCCGCCAGCGTGCCACCCGAGCCAACGGCACAGATGAAGCCGTCGATACGGCCGTTGGTCTGCTGCCAGATTTCCGGACCGGTGGTTTCCACATGCGCACGCCGGTTGGCGATATTGTCGAACTGGTTCGCCCAGATGGCGCCCTCGGGCAGTTCGGCATTGAGCTTGTCGGCCAGCCGGCCGGACAGCTTGATGTAATTGTTGGGGTTCTTGTACGGCTTGGCCGGAACCTCGATCAGCTCGGCCCCATAAAGGCGCAGCGCGTCCTTCTTTTCCTGGCTCTGCGTCTCGGGAATGACGATCACCGACTTGAAGCCAAGTGAGTTGGCCACCAGCGTCAGGCCGATCCCGGTATTGCCGGCCGTGCCTTCGACAATGGTGCCGCCGGGCTTGAGCCGGCCGGACTTGACGGCATCATGGATGATGAACAGCGCTGCGCGATCCTTGACCGACTGCCCAGGATTGAGGAACTCCGCCTTGCCCCAGATGTCGCATCCCGTCAGGGTCGAAACCCGGTTGAGACGGATCAACGGCGTATTGCCGATAGCGGAGATAAGGTCTTTGTGCTTGGCCATGGCGCAATCTGCTGGAGCTGGTAAACCGTGACCGTAGGGCCGGCCCGCGTCGGCTGCAAGCCATAACCGCCTGCACGGGCGGAGCTTTCCGCCCATTGGCTCGTCAACGCAATGGCAGTGCGCGCCACGCTTGCCGGCGCAATATCATTCCCTAGAGGGCGGCCGCGGCTGCCAGGGCCCGCGCTCTTGACGTCTTCAGATCAACAATCGGGGCAGGGTAGGTTTGGCCAATGATGACACCCGCCCGTTCCAGCACGCCAGCCGGCGCCTCCGAGGGACTGTGTACCCAGTCGTCCGGCAGCGCCGCCAGTTCAGGCAACCAGCGCCGCACATATCCACCCGCCGCATCAAAGCGCCCACCCTGTGTCACCGGATTGAAGATGCGGAAATAGGGGGCCGCATCGAGCCCGCTGCCCGCCACCCATTGCCAGCTGGCTGGATTGCTGGCCACATCGCTGTCCACCAGGCAGTCCCAGAACCACCGCTCGCCCAGCCGCCAGTCGATCAGCAGGTTCTTGGTCAGCAGCGATGCCACCAGCATGCGGACCCGGTTATGCATATAGCCCGTCTCCCACAGCTCGCGCATGCCCGCATCGATGATTGGCAGGCCCGTCTGCCCGTGCTGCCAGGCGGCAAGATCATCGGGTGCATCCCGCCATGCCATGCCGACATATTTGGCTTGCATGGGTTCCTGGGTAATGTCGCAGCGGTGATAGAGTTGATGGTAGCTGAAGTCCCGCCACGCCAGCTCGGACAGGAATTTGTCGACCGCACCGGCCTGTTCTGGCGCCAGTTCCGCCGCCAGCATGCCAGCCTGCCAGATCTGCCGGGGACTGATCTCGCCAAAGCGCAGATGCGGCGACAGGCCCGAAGTGGCATCGCAATCGGGGATGTCACGCCGCTCGGGATAATCGCCGACACGGTGGTCGAGAAAGTCGGCCAGCATGCGCTGCGCCGAGGCCTCCCCCACATACCAGTAGCCGCCCAGTTTTTCCGCCCAATGCGGTTCCTGGTATTCGGTATCGACAGGGACGGGGGCTCGCGGCGTCCCCGCCTCGGGGCGCCCCAGTGGCGCGGTCAGGCGCTGCTGTTTGAGTGTTTTCCAGAACGGGGTGAAAACCGAATAGGGCTTGTCTTGGCCGGTGCTGATCTCCCACGGCTCGATCAGGACATTGGCTCCGAACGACTCGGTCTTGGTGCCCCGCGCCGTCAGCCAGGTTTTGATGGCGGCATCGACCGCGCGCTCGCCTGGTGCATAGCGCCGGTTCCAGAACACACCATCGATGGCTTGCTCCTCCACCAGGTCAGCAATGATCACGCCGGGGACTCCACGGCGGACCAGCAGATCGACACCCAGCGCTGCCAGATCTGCTTCCAGGGCGTTCAGGCTCTGGTGCAGCCACCAGCGTGCGGCCGCACCGGGCGGCCGCACGCCGATATTTTCCTCGTGGATGTAAAGGGCTATAGCCCGGTCTGCGCCGCGCATCGCGGCCATCAGGGCCGGGTTGTCAGAAACGCGCAGATCGTTGCGCAGCCAGGCAATATGGGTCGAACGCATTACGGGCCTCCGCGCCTGTTACGCACGGACGGCCCGATCGGTTCAGCTTAGGCCATGACCTCGGCAAGATGTTCGAGCGCGGCGTTCCACGCCTCGATGGAAAAAATGCGCGATTCCGGATCGGCATGCGCTAGGCCGCGTTCGGTCAGCGTAATCTGCGTCTGCTCGTCGCCTAATGCCTTGAACAGGATTTCGAGCACGAATATCAGATCGTCCTCCTCGTCCTCCTCGTCCTTGTGCACCCAGCTCATCACCAGCTTCTGGTTTTCCACGAAGGCCAGGATTTCGCCGCTGACGGTATGATCCTCGGGATCTTCGTCGTCACCGAACGTGGTGAAGGTGTATTCTCCGCCCTCGAAGGCATCGAGTTCGGCCTGATCGGCCTGCCACTGTTCGATCAGTGCCGGATCGGTCCAGGCCTTGAACACGTCATCGACATGGGCGTCGATGGTCCGGGTCAGGGTAATCTGGCTTTCGCCGTCCAAGTCCATGCCATTGCTCATGCGAGCACCTCTTTGTTGGCGAGCAGCGCCCGATCACGGCCGGTTGGCCAGGAACGCTGACAAACTTCAGATATAGCCGATGCCGTCCGGCCCGGCGATAGCGCCGAGCACTGCCGCGCCGATAGGGCGGACGCAGCGATCTGACATGGTGGGGAGATTGCTCAATTCGAGCAGGGAACGAATGGCTCCGCGGGTAGGATTCGAACCTACGACCAATCGGTTAACAGCCGATTGCTCTACCACTGAGCTACCGCGGAACACCTTCGTTGACCTTCTTGCGAAGGCGAGGTCCATGTACCGAACTTGCTTTGCTTTGCCAAGCCCCAATTGCCGTGCATGTGAATAAGTTGCGGCAGCGCCTACAGCGAAGCGCGGCGCTGCAGGGCCAGCAGGTCGGCAAGGGTATTGATATTGGCAAAGGGATTGCTGCTCGCACCAGCGGTCCAGTCAACACGCTGCGCGCCAAGGCTGCGCTGCAAGGCCTTGAGGCTGGCCGGGCCACTGGCGCCACTGACGCACGCTGGCAGGCCCTGCAGGGCCTCCAGCCGCCAGGCCGCGTTGGGTGGGTAGAAGTCCTGGTGCCAGGCGGCATAGACAGCCCTGGCGTCGCCCAATCCGTCGATCAGCCGGGAAACGAAATCGGTCGGCAGAAAACCTGTATCAACCGCGACGCTGACCAGCAGTCCGTCTGTGATGCCCGATTCTGCCAGGTGCGCCACTGCGGCGGCCAACCCCGCCAGCGGCCCGGCGCAGAGTGAGTCGCGATCCGGCACGCTTACACAGGTCGGCGGCAGGTCCAGCCTGTGTCCGGGTGGGCCACTGGCCACCAGGATGGGGAACTGCACCGCGCCGAGTGCACTGACCACCCGATCAAGCTGGCGCTCTCCACCGAGGCGCAGGTCCGCCTTCCGCACCCCGCCCAGGCGCGTGCCCTGGCCGCCGGCAATGATCACGGCATGGGGCAGCGTCATGCCCCGGTGGTCTCGACAGGCGGCTTGATGCCGAACCGCAGCAGCACCAGCATGGCAATGCCGCCCACCAGGCCCCAGAAGGGTGCCCCGACGCCGATCATGGTGATCCCTGAGGCCGTGATCACGAAGGTGAAGATGGCCGGCAGGCGGGTCTCCTCATGCACCAGCGCCCCCGCCAGTGCCGCCGTCAGGCTCGACAGCAGTGCCAGTCCGGCCACCGCCTGGATCAGCAGCGGCGGCGATGCCGCGATGAACGCCGCGGCCAGGCTGGCTGCCGGAGCCAGCAGCAGATACACCGCGCCGGCAGCAATCGGCGCCGGCCAGCGCTTGTCCTTGTCGGGATGCGCTTCCGGACCGGCGCAGATCGCCGCCGTGATGGCCGCCAGATTGCTGGTATGGCCGCCAAACAGGGCCGTCACGGCGCTGGCGATACCGGTTATGACAAAGAGCGGCGCCGGCGCCAGCACGAAACCATTGGCCTGCATCACCGCCAGCCCCGGCAGGTTCTGCGACGCCATGGTGACGATATAGAGCGGCAGGCCGATGCGCACGATAGCGTCCAGCGTGAAGACCGGCATGACCGGCACCAGCGCCGGCCAGCTCGAATCCAGCGCGCCCGGCGGCAGATTGGTCGTCAGCGCAAGCACGATCCCCGTCACCAGCACGGCAATCGGCACGGCATAGCGCCGGGCAAAGCGCAGGCCGATGATCCAGGCGAGCAGGATGGGCAAAGCCAGCATCGGCATCTTGGCCACGGCGGTAATGGGTGCAAGGCATAGGGTCAGCAGCATGCCGGCCAGCATGGCATTGGCGATCGGCGCGGGAATGGCCGCCATCAGCCGCGCCAGCGGCTTGATGAGGCCCGTGAGCAGAATCAACGCTGCCGCTACGAGGAAGGCCCCCGACACGGCCGGAAAGCCGCCTACCGGCTCGCCCACCGTCAACAGGAACGCGACGCCGGGGGTCGTCCAGGCAAAGCTGACCGGCACCCGCAGACGGGCACTGACCACGATGTTGAGAATGCCGATGGCAATGCAGACGCTCATCAGGCCCGAGCCGGCCTGCTGCGGCGAGGCACCCGACGCGGTCAGCGCCGCCAGCACCAGCGTAAAGGTGCTGGCATAGCCGACGATCGCCGCCAATGCACCGGCCATGACCGGCTGAAAATACTCGCGCCTGCTTGGCACTTTATCGGCTATCTGGCTCACTCGACTCTCCGTTGCTGCCGCCACACTAGGGGAGGTCTGCAGGAGCCGGGAAGCCAAAACCGCGGCGAACGGTTCATCCGCCGCCGCGGCTACAGCAAATAGTGGATATGCAGCTTGCTGTGATGTGGTGAGGGCGCGATTCTGGCCTCGATGCGAAAGACCTCCCGCAGCAAGTGTTCACTCAACACCTCCTCAGGCGTTCCGGTGGCAACGATGCGTCCCTTGTCCATCACCGCCAGCCGGTCGCAGAACATCGCGGCATGATTGAGATCGTGCAATGCCACAATGCTGGTGACGGGCAGAGCATTCACCAGTCGCAGAATTTCGATCTGGTGCTGGATGTCGAGATGATTGGTCGGCTCGTCCAGCACGATTTCACTGGGCATTTGGGCAAGTGCTCGCGCGATGTGCACCCGCTGCCGCTCGCCCCCCGACAGCGTCTGCCAGTTTTGGCCGCGCCGGGCGGTCAACCCGACACGATCCAGCGCCGCCTCGACCGCCGCGTCATCGGCACTGGTCCAGGGCGACAGCGCCGAGCGATGCGGCGTGCGGCCCAGCCGGACCACATCGAGCACGGTGACACTGGCGTCGGTGGTGGCGTGTTGTTCCACCAGCGCCACCCGCCGGGCCAGCCGCCGGCGACTAATATGGTCAATCGGCTCTCCGTCCAGCGTCACCTGGCCGGAATCCGGCTTGCGCAGACCCACCAGCAAGCGCAGCAGCGACGACTTGCCCGACCCATTGGGGCCCAGCAGCCCCAGCATCTTGCCAGGCTCGGCGGCGATCGAAACGTCATCGACAATGACGGTCTTGCCGGCTGCCCAGCTGATTCTGTCTGCCTTGATGGTCATACGGCGCGCCTCGCCCGATAGAGGATGACCGAGAAGAACGGCACACCGATCAGCGCCGTCACCACGCCAATCGGGAGTACCTGCTGGGGAATGATGATCCGCGAGACAATGTCGGCCAGAACCATGAAGATGGCGCCGATCCCGACACAGGCCGGCAGGAGTCGCAGGTGCAGCGGCCCGACCAGGAATCGCGCCACATGGGGCACCACCAGGCCGACAAAGCCGATCGATCCCACCATGCTCACAATGGTCGCCGTGAGCATGGCCGTGGTGGCGAACAGGATGATGCGGACCCGCACCACCGGAATGCCCAGCGATGATGCCGCATCGTCACCGAAGGTGAACGCGTCGAGTGCCCTTGCATAGAAGAGGCAGATGGCCAGGGCGATCAGCACCACGACCAATGCCAGTTGAAACTCCGGCCAGCGGACGCCACCGAAACTGCCCAGCAGCCAGAACATCACGTCGCGCGCCTGCTGCGCATTGGCCGAGGTGCTCACGATGTAGGAGGTCAGCGCATTGAACAGTTGCGAGGCAGCGACGCCGGCCAGAATGGTGCGGTCAGCCCCGCCCCGCGCACCACTGGCCAAGATGACCACGAATAGAAACGCCGCGAGCGCGCCGGCAAAGGCGCCGCTGGAAAGCGTAACCGCACCGGCACCAACGCCCAGCACGATCACCGAGACGGCGCCGGTTGATGCGCCGGCCGAAATGCCCAGCACATAGGGCTCTGCCAGCGGGTTGCGCAGCAAAGACTGCAGGATGGCGCCACACAGCGCCAGCCCGGCACCACAAAGCGCGGCCACCAGGGCGCGGCTCAACCGATAGTCCCAGATGACGCTTTCATGGATCTTGTCGAGTGGCACCGCCGTCCAGCCCAGCCGGTTGGTGATGGCGTGGAACGTCGTCGATGGCGGAATCGCCAGCTCGCCAATGCCCACGCCCGCGCCAATCGATACGGCCAGCAGCGCCAGCGACAGCACGGCGAGCAGACCGAGACCGGCCCGCCCGCTCAGAGTGCGGCTGACGAGGCTCACTTGATCAGACCAAAGCCCACGAGCTGATCGACCAGCTGCTCAGCGCCATAGATGGTGCGGATGGTCGGGTTCATCGCCTGTCCGTCCATCACCGCGATATGGCCGTTCTTGACGGCATCGATCTGGCTGACCACCGGATCGCTGGTCAGGAAGGCCTTTTTGGCCGCAGGCTTGTCCAGATCCCAGCGATTGCGGTCGAGATCGGCGATCACCAGCACGGTCGGGTTGGCAGCGACAATGCCTTCCCAGCTCACCGTCGGCCATTCGGCTTCGGTGGTGATGGCATTGTGGCCGCCCAGCAGGTCGGCGATGAAGCCGGATGCGCCATTCTTGCCGCCCAGATAGGCGTCATCGGCCGGCGACGGGCTGGAGAACCAGAAGACAAAGGATGGATCACCATCGCTGCCCGCCACCCGCTCGCGGATGGCCGCCTCGCGGGCCTTGAACGAGGCAATCAGTTCCTGGCCGCGATCGCTGACGTCAAAGATCTGCGCCAGTTCGTCGATCTCCTGGTAGAGCAGATCCATATTCCACAGGCTGGCGCGGCTGCCATGCACGTCGGCCACATTGTCGGATGTGGCGCAGACGCCGGGCGACAGATAGCTCGGAATGTCGAGATTGGCGAAGTCTTCGCGCGTGGCAATGGTGCTGTTAGGGCCGAGCAGATTGAGCAACTGGGCGGCCACGAAGTCGGGACGCTCGGCTAGAACGGTTTCCAATGTCGGAATTTCGACCGTCAGCAGCTTCACCTTTTCATTAGCCGCTGCCAGCTCGGGCAGCACTTTGGACGGCCAGAAGGCGGTGCCCGCAACGCGATCCTCAAGGCCCAGCAGCAGCATGATCTCGGCGCTGTTCTGCCCCAGCGCCATCGCCCGTTCCGGCGCTTTGGCAAAGGTGATGTCGACGCCGCAATTGGACAGTGTCAGCGGATAGCTGGTCGGGCCGGCAAAAGCGGCGCCGGCGGTCAGGCTGCTGGCAAGAATCAGTGCGGTGGCGGCAAGGCGCGACCAGCGGGCGACGGCAGAATGGGGCATGGGGGAGATCCTGTTGGCGGAAGGCGCGCCAGGCGAACCGGCGGCGCCCGCCATCTACCAAACAAGGCCGCCAGAAAACAAGATCATTATTGTCATATTATCCGAGAGAATGGCGCCGCCTGTTGCGCGGCGCCATTCCGGGCAAATTAACGGCCGTCGCGCCGTCAGATCCCCAGCCTGTCCTTGAGCGCGTACCACCACGAGCCCAGCGTCGAATACTGCGCCCGGAACATTCTGCCACCGGGGAAGGAGATCCAGGGCAGCTTGGCGAAGGTGTCGAAGCGCGTCAGGTCGCCGCGCACGGCTTCACCCAGGATGCGACCGAACAGGTGCGATCCGGTAATACCGTGGCCGCTATAGCCATGCGCGAAATACACCTTGTCGCCCAACCGGCCGAGCTGCGGCACGCGCGAGAAGGACAGCGCGAAATTGCCGCTCCAGGCATAGTCGATTTTGACGTCGGCCAGTTGCGGAAATACCTTGTCCATATTGGGCCGCAGCTTGGCGATCACGTCGGCCGGATCGGTGCCGCCATAGACGACGCCACCGCCAAAGATCAGCCGGTGATCGGCGCTCAGCCGGAAATAGTCGAGAATGTAGCGCACGTCTTCCACGCACATGCCGGTCGGGAGCAGGGCCTTGGCACGCTGTTCGCCCAAGGGCGCCGTGGCCATCATCTGGGTCGAGACCGGCATCACGCGCGCCGTCAGTTCTGGTACCACATTGCCCAGATAGGCATTGCCGCAGACCAGCACGGCATTGGCCGTGACCCGGCCCCTGGCGGTGGTCACGGTAGCCTTGTCAGCGTCCTGCTCCACCTTGGTGACCGGGGAGTTTTCGTAAATGACCCCGCCCAGGCCTTCGAGGGCTTTGGCTTCGCCCAGCACCAGATTGAGCGGATGCATATGGCCGCCCGAATGGTCGATCATGCCGCCTTCATAGACATTGCTGCCGATATGCTTGCGGATGCCGGCCTTGTCGAGCATCTCATGGTCATCCATGCCATGCTGGCGCCACAGCGCCTGCTTGGCTTCCAGGTCGCGCATATGGGCCGGCGTATAGGCAGCATAGATATTGCCGCGCTGCAGATCGCAGTCGATGCCATAGCGTTCGACCCAGTCGTAGATGATCCCGGCGCCTTCCTGTACCAGCCCGCCGACGAAATTGGCGGTCTGCGCACCATAGCGCTTGCCGATGGTGTCGAGGCTGGCATTGAGGCCATTGACCACCTGGCCGCCATTGCGGCCCGAGGCGCCCCACCCGACGCTGGCGCCCTCCACGACCACCACCTTGAAACCCTGCTCAGCCAGATGCAGCGCGGCGGAAAGGCCAGAATAGCCGGCGCCGACGACGCATATATCGGCCTGTGCCTCCCCCTCAAGGGTCACCGGCTGGCGGATGATATTGCGCGAGGCGGCGTAATAGCTCGGCGGGTAGCTGCCGTCGCCGGCGTAACTCTTGGCCGTCATCACACGATCTCCAGATAGGCACTGAATTCCAGGTCGGAGACCTGCGAGGCAAAGCCGGCAATTTCCTGTCGCTTGCAGGCAACAAACATCGAGTGCAGGGTCGGATCGAAAATACGGGCAATCATGTCGCCATCTTCAAAGGCGTTCACCGCCGAGGCCCAGTCAGCCGGCAGCTTGGGCAACCGCTCCGAATAGGCCCGGCCCTTGAACGGCTTGGGCGGCTTGATCTCGTCTTCGATGCCTGCCAGTGCCGCGCCGAGAATGCCAGCCAGCACTAGATAGGGATTGGCATCGGCACCGGCGACGCGGTGTTCGATACGGCGCGCCTTCGGATTCCCACCCGGAATGCGCACTGCCGTGGTCCGGTTCTCATAGCCCCAGGACACCGCACTTGGGGCGTGCGTATCGGGGCGCAGCCGGCGGTAGGAGTTGAAATGCGGCGCAAACAGCAGCGTTGATTCCGCCATGCCCTGCAACAGTCCGCCCACGGCATGCAGCATCACTTCCGACCCGGTCTCGGTGCCGTCATCGAACACATTGATACCGGCGGCGTCGTTCAGGCTGAAATGCACGTGAAAGCCATTGCCCGAGCGGCCGCCATAGGGCTTGGCCATGAAGGTGGCAACCAGCTTGTGCTTGCGCGCCACGCCCTTGACGATCCGCTTGAACAACACCGCGTCGTCGGCCGCCTTGAGCGCGTCGGAGCTGTGCAGCAGGTTGATCTCGAACTGGCCGATGCCGTTTTCGGCCACCGCGGTGTCGGCAGGCACGTTCTGCTGCTCGCATTGCAGATAGACGTCGCGGAAGAACTCGCCGAAATCCTCGAGCTCGTCGAGCGACAAAATGGCGTCCGAATCCAGCCGCTTGCCGGTATAGGGCGAAATCGGCGGTCGCGCGGAATCGGCCTCGGGGTCGACGAGATAGAATTCGAGCTCGGTCGCCACCACCGGCGTCAGCCCATGTTCGGCAAAGCGCCGCACCACATGCGCCAGCGCCTGGCGCGGATCACCCAGAAAGGGTGTGTGCACGTCCTGGAACAACCAGAGCGGGATCATGGCGCTCGGCCTTGTCGTCCAGTTGATGGGTAGCGCGCCGCGGCCGGTCGGGCTGCAGATGCCATCGGTGTCGCCACTGGTGAACACCATCGGATTGCCCACGATGTCCTCGCCCCACACGTCCACGCCCACGATCGACAGCGGCATGCGAATGCCATTGTCGGCAATGCGGCGCGCCTGGTCGATGGGGATGCGCTTGCCGCGCATGATGCCGTTGAGATCAACGACGGCCGTGTGCAGCACTTCCACCTGGGGGTTCTGGTCCAGCCAGGTGACGATGTCCGCGCTGTTGTTCAATTCGGTGCTCATGCCTGTCCGACGGGTTTTTTGTATGTCATAGCGTTAGCCTAGCAGGTGCCACGCACTTTAGGGAGGCCTCGGCCTTCCGCATCCCAAAGGCCCAGGCAACATGGTAGAACAGCACCGTCCCGTCATTGGCATCATCGCCTGCGGTCGTGCCGTCGAAGGCGAGCCCGCCCAGATCGTCAAACACCGCTATATTGAGGGCGTGGAGCGCTTTGCCGACGCGGTGCCGCTGCTGATCCCCTCCCATCAGTCCGCTGCCAATGCGACCGACATCGTGGCGCGTCTCGATGCCGTGCTGCTGACGGGCAGCAACTCCAATATCGACCCGGTCCACTATGGTTCGGACCATCCTGGGCAGGCGCCCATCGATTCGGCGCGCGACGTGCTGAGCACGGCGCTGATCCAGGCGGCCATCGCCGCCGGCAAGCCGGTCTTCGGCATTTGTCGCGGCCTGCAGGAAATCAACGTCGCCCTGGGCGGCACGTTGCGCGACATGCGCAGCGCCGACGGGGCAGGGCTGCACCACGCCTCTGACGACGCCGATCTCGACGCCATGTTCGGCCACGCCCACCCGATCGCGCTGTCGCCTGGCGGTGTCCTGGCTGGCGTGACGGGCAGCGACGCGCTGACCGTCAACAGCGTGCACTTCCAGACCATCGATCGGCTGGCGCCTGGCCTGATGGTCAATGCCACCGGTCCGGACGGCATTATCGAGGCCATAGCGGCCACCGCCACGCCGGCGCCGGTTTTTGCCGTACAGTGGCATCCCGAATGGCGGCCGCAGGAGCGCCCGCATGACCTGGCCTTCTGGCACTATGTCGGACAGGCCGCCCGTACCCATTATCAGCCAGCCAAAGCTCCGGAGTTGACCCCATGACCGAATTCGAGACCCGGCTGTTCATCAATGGCGCGTTTGTCGAGGGGCAGGGCGCGGTTGAAGTCGCCTTCGAGCCGGCTCGCGGCACGCTTTTGGCCGAAGTCGCCTCGGCAAGTCCGGCCCAGGTCGATGCCGCCGTCGCCGCGGCTGCTGCTGCCTTCAAGAGCTGGGCCAAGACCACGCCAAAACAGCGCAGCGCCGCCCTTTGGCGCATTGCCGATCTGATCGAGGAACGGGCCGATACTTTGGCCAGCGTTGAATCGCGCAATGCCGGCAAGCCGCTGCGCTTCGTCAAGGGCGGGGAACTGGCCAATGTCGCCGACGTGTTCCGCTTTTACGCCACCGCCGTCCGTAACATGCCGGCCCCCGCTGCCGGCAATTTCCGCTCACCCGCTCTCACCAGCCTGATCCGCCGCGACCCCATCGGCGTCGTCGCCCAGATCGCCCCCTGGAACTACCCGCTGCTGATGTCGGCCTGGAAAATTGCGCCGGCCATTGCCGCAGGCAATACCGTGGTCATCAAGCCCAGCGAACTGACGCCGCTCAGCCTGCTCGAGCTGGGCAAGATCTTTGCCGAGGTCCTGCCGCCCGGCGTGGTCAACGTCATCTGCGGCAATGGCCTCGATGTCGGCCAGCGGCTCATCTCGCACGACACCGTGCGCATGATCTCGCTGACCGGCGATGTCCGCACCGGCCGGGCCGTCCTGCAGGCGGCCGCCGGCCCGATGATCAAGCGCACCCATCTTGAGCTCGGCGGCAAGGCGCCGGTGATCGTCTGCGAGGATGCCGATCTCGACAAGCTGGTCGAGACGCTGCGCGAGGCCAGCTTCTACAATGCCGGCCAGGATTGCACCGCCGCCTGCCGCATCTTCGTCCAGGCCAATATCGCCCAGTCCCTGACCGACAAGCTGGAGACCATGATCGGCTCGCTGGTCTATGGCCAGCCCGATCGCGACGATGTCGAATTTGGCCCGGTGATCAGCGAGCGCCAGCTTGAGCGTGTCGACGGCTTTGTCAGCCGCGCCCGCGCTGCCGGCGCCGACGTCATGCAGGGCACTGCAGCTGAATCAGGCGGGTATTTCTTCGCCCCCACCCTGGTCGCCGCACCCATCGACGCCGAAATCGTCCAGAAGGAAGTCTTCGGCCCGGTGCTGAGCATCACCCCGTTTGAGGATGCACAGACGGCTCTGGGCTGGGCCAACGATTCGGAATATGGCCTGGGATCGTCGGTCTGGTCGCGCGATACCGGCACGGCCATGGGCCTGGCCAATGCGCTGGAATATGGCGTCACCTGGATCAATACCCACGGTGTTATGGCCACCGAAATGCCGCATGGCGGCATGAAGAACTCCGGCTATGGCTCTGATCTGTCGATGCAATCGCTGATCGACTACACCCAGATCCGCCATCTCATGATCGGCTGAGCCGAACGCACAAAGAGAAGGCCCCCGCAGATCTGCGAGGGCCCGTAACGCGATGCTTACCAGTCGAACTGCTTCGCCAGCGACAGCTTGAAAGTCCGCCCCGTTGAGCGATCGGCCTGCTGGTTGTCGCGGAAGTCGGCATTGAGCACATTGTCGATCGAGGCGCGCAACTCGGTACCGGCAAAGGCGCCGTTGGTGGGCTGCCAGGACGAGAACAGGTCCAGCGTGGCATAGCCATTGGTGGCGGTGGAGCCGCCCGCTGCCGGGGTCACGCCGGTTTCTGTAGCCGCGACCAGCGTCGCTTTGACACCATATTCCAGTTCGTATTCCGGAATGCGGCTGCCCAAGGTGAGGACCAGCTTGTGCGCCGGGATCGAGGTCAGTGCCGCGCCGGTCAGATCGTTTGTTCCCACCGTTGCCGAATAGGCGATACGGCTGAATAGGCTCTCCGATTCATAGGCACCCTCGACTTCCACGCCATAGATCGTGGCTTCACCGATATTGCGGTGGTAGGGATTGCCGACCACCGAAGGAGATGACTCGATCATGTTGGTGAGGTCGCTGTAATAGCCAGTGACCTTGACGCTGGCCTGGTCGCCGTCCTGCACCAGCTCGTAGCCGGAAAGGGCAAAGCCGGCCTCGACGGAATTGGAGCTTTCCTTCTTCAGCCCCAGGCTTGCTGTCTTGGTGGCATTGTACTGGTAGCGCTCGTCCAGCGTTGGCATGCGTTCGGTATGCGCGATCGAGCCAAAGATCGACACATTGTCGTTCAGATCATACAGCGCCGCGAGCTTGGGCGAGATCGCGGAGTCGTCGATATTGACCTCGCCCTTGGTGGTGCGCTTGGGCGTCTGCCACGCAAAGTCGCCGCGCACGCCGGCAATCAGGGTCAGCCGCTCATCGAGGATCGCTTCATCCTGCACGAATAGACCGAGCCGCTTCTCCTGGCCTTCGGGGTGCGTGGTGATGCCGGGATCGGGCACGGCCAGGGTCGTGTAGCCGATCCGGTCCTGGAACGAGCCCTGCACGCCATAGGTCAGATAGTGCTCCCAGGCGCCGGTATCGAACTCCGAAGTATTCTCGATATTGGCCTGCCACGTCCGATAGCCATATTCGGCAGTGCCGAAGCTGCCGACGGCCGACTTCGTCTGCGACACGGCGGTATCGGAAAACGAGACATTGGCCTTGAGGTCCACCCAGGGATTGTCGCTGTCGTCATTTTCGTAGCTCAGCACCGCGGTCTGATCGAGTACGTCGCGGTCTACCTTGCCGAAAGCCGCCTGGGTGCCGGTCTGGGCATAATCCTGGTTGTCCGCATTGCTGCTCCAGCGCTGATAGGACAGGCGCAGCGCCTGCTCGTCATTATCGCCGAACCGCGCTGTGCCCTTGACCAGCCCCGACAGGGCCGCAAAGTCGGAGCCCGACAGCGCCTGACCATTGGCCAGGGTAAAGACGTCCGAGCGCCGCCAGTTGCCGGTCGCCAGAATGTCGAAGGTCTCATTGACCTGCTGCGCCAGCACGCCCGACACCAGTGTGCCATTGCCGTTCGAACTGTACTGGGTCTTGAGGCGAGCCGCGCCCGTCTTGCCCTCGGCGATGAAGTCGGAGGCGTCCTTGGTGGTGAAGTTGATCACGCCGCCCAGTGCGCCCGAACCGTAGAGCGTCGATGACGCCGGCCCGCGCAGCACTTCGACCTGTTTGTAGAGCTCGGGATCGGAGAAGAAGGAACCCATCCGGTACTGCTCATAGAACTTCTTGGCGCCATCGACATTGACCACGATGCGGGCCTCGTCACCCGAGGTCTCCGCCGTGCCGATGCCGCGGATGTTGAACGATTCTCCCAGGACACGTTCCGAGCCGATCAGCGTCACACCGGGCACCGTATCGAGCACGTCGCCAATTGTGGTGGCCTGTGCGGCATCGATGTCATCTTGGTTGACCACGGTCACCGCCTGCGGCGTATCGATGGCTACCTTGGGTTTGCCGGCACCGATCACTAGGCGCTCCAGCAGTGTTACATTGGTTGCATTGACGTTGACGGCTTGTGCAGCACTGGCCTGCACACCCATCACGCCCAGCGCCACGCCACACATCAGTGCCGCCGCCTGTGATCTTACCAGCCCCATTATTCTCTCCAGTCGTCTCGTGTTTTTGGATTGGCTGGCGGATGGCTGGCTGACGGTGATCGTGTCGCTTTTAAAGCTGACCTCAATAATCACCTATTGCATGATCTAGATAACATGATTATCAGAGTCAACTAATAGTGAGGCACCGCGACACCCTGTCCAGGTTGTTGCTGCCGCGACCAGACGAGGCATGTGTGACGCCAAAAAACGATTTGCCGCAGCACCTTGAGACCAGGCCCTCGCCACCATCCGGCCAGCGCACCTTTACCAGCGCTGAGCTGTTCGAGGGCGCGGACGAGATCGTGGTTGTGCACAACGGCGCTCATTATCGCCTGCGCGTCACCCGCCAGGACAAGCTCATTCTGACCAAATAGGCCATCGCCATGACTCCAATCCCTGTTGCAAAAACGCCTGCCAAAATCCGCGAACTGCGCGCGCTGCACCCCGAAATGCGCGAGCGCGACTTTGCGCGCATCCACGCCATTTCGGAGGCGGAACTGGTCGCCTCCCAGGTCGGCGCCGGCGCCGTCCGCCTGCGGCCCGATGTCGACACCCTGCTCAATGGCCTGACGGCCTGCGGCGAGGTCATGGCGCTGACCCGCAACGAGAGCGCGGTGCACGAAAAGATCGGCCCCTATGAAAAGGTGGTCTTTGGCGCGCGGGCCTCGATGGTTCTGGGTGCCCAGATCGACCTGCGCGTTTTCCCCGGCCAATGGGCCTTCGGCTTTGCCGTAGACAAGGTCGCCGAAGACGGCGCTGTACGCCGCTCGCTGCAGTTTTTCGACCATCGGGGCATGGCCATCCACAAGGTGCATGCGCGCCCGGTCACCAACCTCGAAGCCTGGGCTGTCCTGATCGACAATCTGCGTCACCCCGATCAGGTCGATGCCATCACCCTGTCGCCGCCAAAGACGCCAGAAGTCTTGGGGGCGCCGGCCGGGGTGGACCAACTGCGCGAGCGCTGGTCTGCCATGACCGACACCCACCAGTTCTTCGGCTTGCTGCGCGAACTCAACCTGCATCGCATGGATGCGCTCGAAATGGTCGGCGAAGATTTGGCCTTCCAGCTCGATCATGCCGCGGTGTCCGCCCTGTTCGAGGCCGCCGTCGCCGAACAGCTGCCGATCATGGCCTTTGTCGGTAATCACGGCTGCATCCAGATCCATTCCGGCCCGATACAGACCGTCAAGCCCGTGGGGCCCTGGCTTAACGTGATGGACGACACCTTCCACCTGCACCTGCGCCTCGACCAGGTTGCCGCGGTCTGGGCGGTGCGCAAGCCGACCGCCGACGGCCATGTGACCTCGGTGGAAGTCTATGACGCCAATCGCGAGCTGATCATCCAGTTCTTCAGCAAGCGCCATGAGGGCAGTGCCGAGCGCAGCGAATGGCGCGCCATCGTGGAGTCCTTGCCACTGTTTGCCCAGTCCCATGCTGCCTGAGATGTCCATGACCTATTCATTTCATCGCTTTACCGTCGCCTTGGCACTCCTGACAGCTCTGGCGGCGCCAGCCGCCGCCCAGGACCTGCATCCCTTCGCCGACAGTTCGCGCCTCGTATCGATCGGCGGTTCCCTCACCGAAATCATCTTTGCTCTGGGTGAGGAGGGACGCCTGGTCGCGCGTGACCAGACCGCCGTCTATCCCGCGGCTGCAGCCGAACTCCCCGATGTCGGCTATATGCGTCGTCTGGCGCCTGAAGGCGTGCTGTCGGTGTCGCCCAGCGCCTTGCTGGTGCTCGAAGGCAGTGGCCCGCCCGAGGCGCTGGAGGTGCTGTCGTCTGCCGGGGTCGAATATCAGGCAGTGCCCGAAAGCTATAGCGCCGGGGCCATCCTGACCAAGGTGCGCGCCGTCGGCCAGGCTCTTGATGTCGCGGAAAAAGCCGAAGCCCTGGCGAGCGAACTCGATGCGGCACTCAAGGCTGTCGCCGCCCGTACGGTCGATATCGCCGAACGCAAGCGTGTCCTCTTCGTGCTCTCTACCGATGGCGGCAAGATCCAGGCCTCAGGTACCGATACGGCGGCCGACGGCATCATCGCCATGGCCGGCGCTGTCAATGTCATTGCCGATTATTCCGGCTACAAGGCGCTCACCGAAGAGGCGATCATCGCCGCCGCGCCCGACGTCATTCTGATGATGGACCGGGGCGGCGACCACGTTGCCACCGACTCCGAACTGTTTGGCCATCCCGCCATCGCGCTTACGCCGGCCGGCCGCGACCACGCCATCATCCGGCTCGAAGGCTCCTATCTGCTCGGTTTCGGCCCCCGCACGGCAGATGCCGTGTCGGAACTGGTCGACGCCCTGTACGGCGAGTAGCCCAATGGCAGTCATGTCCATCGACCGCCTGACAACGGCAACGCCCTCCGGCGACCGCAGCGCGCTGGGCCGGTTCACCGTACTGGCTCTGGTCGGCGTGCTGCTCGGCGCCATGGTCATTTCCATGACCACCGGCGCCTCGGGGGTCTCGACCGGCAGCTTCATTTACAGCTGGTTCGGCATGGCGCCCGCCAGCGAGCTGCAGGCTCTGCGGGACCATGCGGTGATCTACAATATCCGCCTGCCGCGCATGGTGCTGGGCGTGCTGATCGGCGCCGCCCTGGCGGTCTCGGGCCTGCTGATGCAGGGCCTGTTTCGCAACCCGCTGGCCGATCCCGGCTTGGTTGGCGTTTCGGCGGGCGCCGGCCTCGGTGCTGTGGGCATCATCGTGCTGGGCACCACGGCTCTGGCACCGCTGACCGCCTTTCTGGGCATCTATGCCCTGCAGTTGGCTTCCTTTGCCGGCGGCCTGCTCACCACCTTCGTTCTCTATCGGGTCGCCACCCGCGCCGGCCAGACCGCCATTGCCACCATGCTGCTGGCCGGCATTGCCCTGGGCGCCTTGGCTGGCGCCATTACTGGCGTCTTGGTCTATATCGCCACCGACAGCCAGTTGCGCGACCTGACCTTCTGGGGGCTTGGATCGCTGTCCGGTGCCAACTGGACCAAGGTCATGGCCTCGGGGCCGATCATTCTGGCTGCCCTCTTCGTCGCCGCCTTTCTGGGCAAGGGGCTCAATGCCCTCACCCTGGGCGAGGCAACGGCGGGTCATCTCGGCATTCCCGTGCAGCGCTTCAAGCGCGTGGTCGTGGTCGCCGTCGCGGCCGCCACCGGCGCCTCGGTCGCGGTCAGCGGCGGCATCGGCTTTGTCGGCATTGTCGTGCCGCATCTGTTGCGGCTGGTGATCGGCCCGGACCACCGCTACCTGCTGCCCGCCACGGCCTTGCTGGGCGCGTCCTTCCTGCTGCTCGCCGATGCCATCAGCCGGGTGATCGTCGCTCCGGCAGAACTGCCTATCGGCATCGTGACCGCGGCGGTCGGCGGTCCGTTTTTCCTGTGGATCCTGCTGCGCAAGCGCGCGGCTTTTGCCTGGTGAGACCATGATCCAAGTCGACAATATAGCCGTGCAGATCGGCTTACATCGTATCCTCGACGGTGTCAGCTTAGCCGCCAGGGCGGGCGCTGTGACCGCCATCATCGGCCCCAATGGCTCCGGCAAATCCACGCTGCTCAAAGCCCTCTGCCGCGACCTCGCCTATAGCGGCAGCATCACTGTCAACGGCCGCGATGTCGCCAGGATGGACTTGGCGACGGCAGCGACGCTCCGTGCCGTGCTGCCCCAGGCGAGCAGCCTGCCTTTTCCGTTCACCGTGCGCGAAGTGGTGGCCCTGGGTCTGACTGCCGGCCGGCCTGGCGTTTCCCTCGGATTCCTGCGCGACTTGCCCGATGCGGCCCTGTCGCAGGTGGACCTCACCGGCTTTGCCGGGCGCTTTTACGGCGAACTGTCTGGCGGCGAGCAGCAGCGCGTCCAGCTGGCTCGCGTCCTCTGCCAGGTATGGATACCGGTGCTGGACGGCGTACCGCGCTATCTGTTTCTCGATGAGCCGGTCTCCAGCCTCGATATCCGCCACCAGTTGATGATCATGGACGTCGCGCGCCAATATGCCGCCGCCGGTGGCGGCGTTATTGCCATCCTGCACGATCTCAACCTGGCTGCCATGTATGCCGACCACATCGTCGCGCTCCGTGAGGGCAGGGTGGCGGGCGCCGGCACCCCCCAGGAGGTCCTCTCCGATGCGCTGATCGCCCGCGTCTTCGACTGCCCGCTGCGCGTGGGCGCCTTGCCCGGTCGCGCCGTTCCTTTCGTCTTGCCACAATCGGTGCAGTCCAGCGCCCCCGTGGTCCATGCCAGCAAGGTTGCCTGATGCTTCGTCCTGTCATCGCTGCCCTATTGACCATTGTCGCCCTCCAGCCCGCGCTGGCGCAGGAGAGCGCCGCCAAATCCGGGCTGGCGCTTGAGCTCAATGCCCTGCAGCCGGCAGAAGCCGGGTGTCGCGTCACGTTCCTCGCCACCAATCGCCTGGCTGGACAGATCGATCGGGTGGCCGTCGAGATCGCCTTCTTCCTTCAGGATGGCGGCATCGACCGCATTGTCACCCTTGACTTCAAGGCACTCAGCCCCGGCAAGACCAAGGTGCTGCAGTTCGAGCTGGCGGGCCTGGCCTGTCCCCAGCTCGGCCGCCTGCTGATTAACGACATCACCGCCTGCGAGGGTACCGATATCGCCCCCACCGCATGCCTCGGCAATCTCGTCACCACGAGCCGCCCCGACATCACCTTTGGCATCTGAGAAAGCCCGCATGGAAACGCTCCCAGCCCATGACTTTTCCATGTTCGCCCTGTTCATGCAGGCCGACTGGGTCGTCAAATCGGTGATGATCGGCCTCGTCATCGCTTCGGTCTATGTCTGGGCCATCATCGCCAATCGCCTTGCTGCCTATGCCCGGGCGCGCAAGGCCATGGCCGCCTTCGACCAGGCCTTTGCCTCGGGCCGCCCGCTGGCTGACCTGCGCAATGACTATGCCGGGCACGACCAGACCGGCCTGACCGCGGTCTTCCTTGCCGCCATGGAGGAATGGGACAAGAGCCACGCCGCCCAGGCCGCCACCGCTATCGGCCTGCAAAGCCGGCTCGAGATCGCGCTGGATCTGGCCGTCAGCGAACAGAGCGCCGAGCTGGAGAAGCGCCTCGGCTTTCTCGCCACCATTGGCAGCGCCGGCCCCTTTATCGGGCTTTTCGGCACCGTCTGGGGCATCATGAATGCCTTCACCGCCATTGCCGCCGCTGAAAATACCAGCCTGGCCGTCGTCGCTCCCGGCATTGCCGAGGCGCTGCTGGCTACCGCTTTGGGCCTGCTGGCGGCCATCCCGGCAGTCATTGCCTACAACAAGCTCAGCGCTGACTCCGGCAAGCTGATTGCCCGGCTCGAGGGCTTTGCCGACCGGTTGGTGGCGCTGCTGTCGCGCCAGCTAGATGCGGGAAGGTCCCTCTGATGGGCATGGCATTGGGCGGCAAGGCCAGGCGCGGCCGGGGCAGGGCGCCGATCAGCGAGATCAACATCACCCCCATGGTCGATGTCATGCTGGTGCTGCTTATCGTCTTCATGGTGGCCGCCCCGCTGATGACCATGGGGGTGCCGGTCGATCTCCCGCAAACCCGCGCGCAGTCCTTGCCGCCCAAATCCCGGCCGATCACCATTACCGTCGAGCCCGATGGCGCCCTTTCCATCGACGAGGCGCCGCAAACGCTCGATACGCTGGTCGCCGCGGTCGCCGAACTGGCCGTCGAGGGCACCGATGAGCGGCTCTATGTGCGCGGCGATACCACCACCAGCTACGGCACCGTCATGGCGGTCATGGGCGAGCTGGCGGCCGCCGGCTATGCCCGCATCGGCCTGGTCACGACGCCAGCCGGGACGCCCTGATCCATGCGCTATGCCCTGTCAGGCTCAGTCCTGGTGCATGCCGGTATTTTCGGCACGGCCCTGTTGGGCTTTGTCTGGCCCCAGCCCGAGGACGCCCCGGCGCCCGGTGCGGTGACGGTTGACATCGTCACCATGGAAACCGTCTCGACCAATCTGACGGCCACGCAGGAATCCATGTCGACGCACGACCAGGTCTCGGCGGGCGCCCAAGCCGTGCAGAGCCAGACGGTCGAGCCGGTCGAATCCGAGACCATGACGCCAGTCGAACCGGCGCAAGCCCAGCCTGTGCAGCCGTTGCCGGTTGCTGCCATCGCGACGATCGAGCCGTCGGCGCCTGCCTCAATCTTGTCCAGCCTGTCAAATGCGGTTCCCAGCGTTCTGGCCACGACGGTCGCTGCCCTCGATGCTGCTTCTATCGCGCCGCTCGAACCCAGCACGCCCGACGAAACCAGGGTCGGGTCGGTCCTTCCTGCGCCCGCCGAAGCCATTGAACCGGTGGCCGTTTCTGATGCTAAGACGGCGCCCGTCCCGCAGACCCTCAGCTTCACCCGTCCAAGTGCCCCAACGCCGCGTCCCGCCGCCCCGCGCAAACCGGCGCCGCCACCGCCGCCTGCCCAGGCCGCTGGCAATGGCGGCCCCAACACCGCGGACGCGGCAGCCGGCAAGGCGGCTGCTGGGCAGCAGGCTGGTACCGGCGGCGGCGGCACGGCGGAAATCGCGCCTTGGGAGCGCCAAATACGGCGCAAGCTGGCCAGCGCCCAGCGCTATCCGCGCGCTGCCAATGGTGCCTCGGGCGATGTTCTGGTCAGTTTCACCGTCTCGGCAAGCGGCGCGCTTTCCGGACTGCGCATCCAGGCCTCTTCGGGCAATCCGGTGCTCGATCAGGCCGCGCTCGATACCGTGGCCCGCGCCGCGCCCTTTCCGCCCATCCCGGCCGGTGCCGGGCTGGCCAGCAAGGCTGTCGCGATCCCCCTGGGTTTTGTCCGCTAGCGGGCGCCGGGCAGCGGCATGGCCACCACCTCGGCCAGCATGTCGAGCATGCCGGCCACATTGGCCTCGGCGATGAGACGCCCCTTTTCGGCGGTGGCAATCGCTGCATTGCCCACCGCGCCGGATGGATTGATATCATCGGCGCTCCAGGCATAGACATGGCCGAAGGCGCCGGTGGGCCGCAGATAGCGGAACTGCTGTTCGTCCCGGGCGGCAACCGAGACAAAATCCTCGGCGCGGTCCATATCGACCAGATCGGGTCGAAAATGCAGGATCAGCGAGGTCTCAGCATCGCCGCCGTGAATGCCGTGTCGGCGTTCGAGATCGCTCAGCACACCCTCGGGCGTGAAGCGCCAGCCGCTCTTGACCGCCAGCATGCCGGCGCGGACGCGCAACTCGCGCGCGACGATGCCCATGATCTCCTCATTGCCGCCATGCGAGTTGACGAACACGATCTTGCGGATGCCGGCACGCGCCACCTCCAGCCCGATCTGCGTCCAGGCGTCGATCAGGTTGGTGGCGGTGTGGGTAATTGTCCCCCTGGCCCAGATATGCTCGTTGGATTTGCCGATCGCCTGCACCGGCAGCACGCGGATATCGAGGTCCGCTGGCGCATGTGCCACGAGCAGATTCATCATCTCGGTATTGATGATCGTGTCGGTCCCCACCGGTAAGTGCGGACCATGCTGCTCCACGGCGGCGATGGGCAGGATGGCGATGGTCTTTTCGGGGTCGAGATTGTTGAATTCACGGGCCGCGAAATCGGTCCACCAGATCTTGCGCACTATGTGTGTCCTTTAGGCAGGTCCGGCCGCAATGGCCTCGATTTCAACGACGAATTCCGGGCGGGCAAACCCGGCAACGATCATCAACGTCGATGCCGGGAAGGGGGGCGCAAACAGGCCATTGCGCACCGCCATATAGTCGGCCAGGTGCTCCCGACCCGTCACATAGGCATTGATGCGCACCACATGTTCCATCCCCAGCCCCGCCTCGCGCAGGATGGCGGCAATATTGGCAAAGCAGATTCGGGCTTGACCGGCGCAATCGACAGGAATTTGCTTGTCGGCGCCGATGCCCAACTGTCCCGAGCAAAACACCAGGCGCTGTCCTGCCGGCACGACAATGCCATGGCTGTAAGCTGCAAAGGGTGGGTGGATATCGGGGGGGGCGAGCGTGGTGAGCATGGCGGTCCACAATTTCTGCGCGAACGATAATGGCCGATCGCGCGGTTGACCAGTGGAGAAATGACTCATTTGCACGCATGGCAGGCATTCACTGTGAGTGCCTATTTTTTGGCTTCACAGTTAGTGGCGAATGCGGAACTCTCTCCGATTGGCGGTATCGGCCGCGACAATATTCGGCGGCGGCAACAAGACGCCGCGCAGGGAGCGCATTATGCAGGGTTCTATCAAGACGATCATGCTGGCGGCCATGGCGATGACCGCCACGGCAGCATCTGCCCAGGAACTGGACGCCGTCACCTTTGGCACCAACTGGCTGGCCCAGGCCGAACACGGCGGCTACTATCAGGCGGTTGCCGATGGCACCTACGAGAAGTATGGCCTCGATGTCAGCATCCGCCAGGGCGGGCCGCAGGCGCCCAACGGGCAGTTGCTCATTGCCGGTCAGCTCGATTTCTACATGGGCGGCATGTCCACCATCGACTCGGTCAAGGAAGGCATTCCCGTTCTGGCCGTCGCCGCCATCTTCCAGAAGGACCCGCAGGTGCTGCTGGCCCATCCCGATGCTGGCTTTACCGATCTGGCCAGCCTTTCGGGCGCCAGCAAGATCATCATGGGCAAGGACAGCTTTTTTGCCGGCTACTGGCCCTGGATGAAATCGGCCTTCACCGGCTTTGCCGATGAAATGTACGAGCCCTACACCTTCAATCCGGCCCCGTTCATCGCCGATCCCAAAGCGGTGCAGCAGGGTTATCTGACGTCCGAGCCCTATGAGATCGGCAAGCAGACCGGTTGGGATCCGCAGGTCTTCCTGCTCGCCGACTACGGCTACGATCCCTATTCGACCACCATCGAGACGCGGCAGGAAATCGTCGACGCCAATCCCGACCTGGTGCAGCGCTTCGTCGATGCCACAGCCATAGGCTGGTATAACTATCTTTACGGCGACAACGCCGCCGCCAATGAACTGATCAAGGCCGACAATCCAGAAATGACCGACGGCCAGATCGCCTATTCCATCGAGAAACTCAAGGAATATGGCATCGTCGTCTCCGGCGATGCCGAGACCAGCGGCATTGGCTGCATGACCGATGCGCGCTGGAGCGAATTCTACGACAAGATGATCACGGCCGGCGTCTACGAGGCGGGCGTCGACATCTCTAAGGCCTATACGACACAGTTCACCTGCAAGAGCGTCGGCATGGACCTCGTCAAGTAATCCGGCTGCCTGAATGATATCGGCGCGGGCGATCCTGCTCGCGCCGTTTGACCCTAATCCGGGTTTGCATAGTGATAGAAACTGCTTCTTCCGCGGCCACCGCCGCGCCGGTCCAGAACACGCGCCGCCTCGTTGTGGAAATACGCGACGTGTCCAAGATTTTTTCCAATGGCACGCTGGCGCTCAAGAACATGTCGCTCGACGTCAAGGCCGGCGAGTTCATCTCGCTGCTTGGCCCGTCGGGCTGCGGCAAGTCCACCGCCTTGCGCATCATTGCCGGACTGGGTGCGCCATCCTCGGGCAGCATCGACTGGCCATCCTCCAGCATCAATTCCAGGGGACTTCCCGAGGGCGACGTCGGTTTTGTTTTTCAGGATCCCACGCTGATGCCCTGGGCCACAGTCTTCGACAATGTCCATCTCCCGCTCAAGCTGCGCGGCATCTCCAGGGCGGCGGCGACCGAGACCATCATGGACAACCTCGCCTCGGTCGGCCTGGCTGACTTCGCCAAATCCTATCCACGCGAACTCTCGGGCGGCATGCGCATGCGCGTCTCCATCGCCCGCGCCATGGTCACCCGACCCAAGCTGCTGCTGATGGACGAACCTTTCGCGGCGCTGGACGAAATCACCCGGCAAAAGCTCAATGACGACGTCCTGCGCCTCTGGCAGCAGCACGGTGTCACGGTGATCTTCGTGACCCATTCGGTCTATGAGTCGGCCTATCTGTCGAGCCGCATCGTGGTCATGCGGGCCCGTCCGGGCCAGGTCTTTACCGATATGGCGGTCAATCAGCCGGCCGAGCGCAATCAGGCCTATCGCGTGTCCGAGGCCTACAGGCAAACCTGTCAGGACGTCTCGGACGCCCTCCAACGCGCCATCGGCGCCGCAGAGGTGCATTAATGAGCCAGATACATGTCGTCGCCAGCGAAGCTGGCACCGATAGCGCCGCTGGCGTCCTGCTGGCCGGTACGCCGCGCCGCGAAAAGATCCTGCGGGTGGTGATCCCGCTCACCACGCTGCTGCTGACCATCCTTGGCTGGCAGTTGCTGGTGAGCATCAACAACATCCCGCGCTATATCCTGCCCGGTCCGGTCGACGTGGTGACGGCGCTGTTCACGGACTCAAGCACCTTGTGGCCGGCCATGCTGGTGACCATTCGGATCACGCTGATGGCCCTGGCTCTGGCGCTGATCGGCGGCGTCGGGCTGGCCATCCTGATCGTCCAGTCACGCCTGCTCGAGCTGGCCCTGTTTCCCTATGCCGTGGTGCTGCAGGTCACCCCGATCATCGCCATTGCCCCGCTGCTGCTGATCTATGCCCCTGATACCCAGACGGCTTTGCTGATCTGCGCCTTTCTCGTCGCCTTTTTTCCGATCCTGTCCAACATGGCCCAGGGGCTCAAAAGCGTCGATCACAACCTGCTCAATCTGTTCGAGCTCTATGGGGCCTCGGGCTGGCAGACGCTGTTCTACCTCAAGATCCCTGCCTCCATGCCCTACTTCATGGCCGGCCTGCGCATCGGCGGCGGCCTGGCGCTGATCGCCGCCGTCGTGGCCGAATTCGCCGCCGGCTCGGCCGGGCAGGGCTCGGGCCTGGCCTTCCGGCTGATCGAAAGCCAGTACCGCATGAACCTGCCGCGCATGTTCGTCTGCCTGATCATGCTGAGCATCATCGGCATCGCCATCTTTGCCATCACCTCGCTGATCTCCTGGCTGGTGCTGCATCGCTGGCACGAAAGCGCCATCCGGCGGGAGAACTGAGCATGGCCGTCACCATTCCCGCCGACGGACATTATGTCCTGGCCAATGCGTCCGTGCCGGTCTCGGTCATGGGCGAGGCCACCTCGGGCGCGCTCGACCGCGTCGATATCGTGGTTGCCGGTGGCGCCATTGCCGCCCTATTGCCGGCCGGGACCGCGTCCGGACCCAACACCATCGACCTCGGGGGTGGCATTGTCCTGCCGGCCTTTGTCGATCTGCATACCCATCTCGACAAGGGCCATATCTGGCCCCGCAAGCAGAACCCCGACGGCACCTGGATTGGTGCGCTCATGGCGGTGCTCGAAGACCGCCAGGCCAACTGGGCCGCCGCCGATATCGAACGGCGCATGGATTTCGCCCTGCGCTGCGCCTATGCCCACGGCACCGCCGCCATCCGCACCCATCTCGACATGGCGCCGCCGCAGCATTCCATCACCTGGGACGTCTTTGAGGCCATGCGCACGCGCTGGGCGGGGCGCATCGAGCTGCAGGGCGTCGGCCTGATGGGCCCCGATACCATTCTCGATCCCGTCGCCTTGCGCGACATTGCCACCCGCATCAAGGCGGCCGGCGGTGTGCTGGGCGGCTCCACCGCGGTACACCCGGACAATCCCGCCATCATGCGCCGCCTGCTCGACATCGCCGGCGAGCTTGGCCTCGACATCGACCTGCATACCGACGAATCCCCCGATCCCTCTGCCAATGCGCTCGAAAGCCTGGCCGATGCCGTCATCGAAACCGGTTTCACCGGCAAGGTCACGGCCGGCCATTGCTGCTCGCTGGCCGTACAGTCTGACGATGTCGCCCAGCGCGTCATCGCCAAGGTGGCCCAAGCCGGCGTCGCGGTCGTCTCCCTGCCCATGTGCAACATGTACCTGCAGGACCGCGAAAATGTCGGGCGCACCCGCACGCCGCGCTGGCGCGGCGTCACCCTGCTCAATGAGCTCAAGGCCGCCGGCGTGCCGGTGGCCATCGCCTCGGACAATACCCGCGACCCTTTCTATGCCTATGGCGATCTCGACGGCTTCGAGGTGCTGCGCGAAGGTGCCCGCATCCTGCAGTTCGATCACCCCCAGTCCGACGCCTTCGCCTGGGCCCGGTCGGTCGGCGCCGATCCGGCCGCCATTGCCGGCTTTGCCTATACGGCCGAACTAGCCGCCAATGCCCCCGCCGATCTGGTGGTGTTTGGCGCTCGCAGCTGGAGCGAACTGATGAGCCGGCCGCAAGCCGGACGCACCGTGCTGCGCGCCGGCGCCGCCATCGACACCACCCTGCCTGATTACCGCGAACTCGACGACCTGATGGGACAAGTGCCGTGACCATATCCAGCTTCCGCGCCGAGCTCGGCGACATTCCCGTTGAAGACCATCCCCGCATCGTCCAGCAGCGCAGCCGAGACCATTACTGGTATTCGCCCGTGCTCAAGGAAAAGCTTGACCACGTCACAGCCGAAATCGTCGTCTCGCCGCGCAGCAATGACGAAGTCAAGACCGTGCTGGCCGCCGCCTATCGGCATGGCGTCGCCATCACCCCGCGCGGCGCCGGCACCGGCAATTACGGCCAGGCCATGCCGCTCTCGGGCGGCGCCATGCTCAACCTGATGAACATGGACAAGGTGCTCGACATCAAGCCGGACCGGGTGCGGGCCCAGGCCGGCGCG
The DNA here is from genome assembly GCF_058629155.1 of Devosia sp. MDV22-iso42. NCBI lineage: Bacteria > Pseudomonadati > Pseudomonadota > Alphaproteobacteria > Hyphomicrobiales > Devosiaceae > Devosia > Devosia sp. MDV22-iso42. The sequence goes on along the minus strand of NZ_JBZVWR010000006.1, from coordinate 641,458 downwards.
GTGATGGAAAAGATCGACGAGGAAACCATCGCCAAGGTCGGCGCCGAACTGCGCTTCCACCCCTCGACCTATCGCATGGCCTCCATCGGCGGCTTCATCGCCGGCGGCTCGGGCGGCGTCGGCTCGGTGCGCTGGGGCGGTCTGCGCAATCTGGGCAGCATCCTGGGCCTCAAGGTCATCACCTGCGAGGCCGAGCCGCGCGAGCTGGATCTGCAGGGCGAGGACATCCTCAAGGTCGCCCATGCCTATGGCACCAATGGCATCATCGTCGAAGCCGAGATGCCGCTGACCCAGTCCCATGCCTGGATCGACATGGTGGTCGGCTTTGACGATTTCATCGCCGCCACCCGGTTCGGCCAGGCCGTGGCCCTGCAGGATGGCCTGCTGGTCAAGGAAGTCTCCAGCTACGCCGCCCCCATTCCCGACGCCTACTTCAACCGTCACAAGCCATATCTCAAGGAGGGGCAGTCCGTGGTCTTGCTGATGGTGGCCCCGGTCGCGGTGGCCGCCATGACGCTGTTCATCAGCCACCACAAGGGCGACCTGCGCTACCGCTCCGACACCGCCACCGAGGAAGAGCTCAAGCGCTTGCCGCCGGTCTATGAGCTGGCCTGGAACCACACCACTTTGCGGGCCCTCAAGGTCGATCCCACCATCACCTACCTGCAGACGCGCTATCCCAGCATTGCCCATCTCGAAAAGATCATTTCCATCCTGGGCGATGAACTGCCTGTCCATCTCGAAATCACCCGCCAGGACGGCGTCGTCACCCTCTCGGGCCTGCCACTGGTCCGTTACACCAGTGAAGCCCGACTCGACGAGATCGTCGCCATCCACGAGGCCAATGGCTGCGACGTGTTCAATCCCCATCGCTATACGCTCGAAGAGGGCGGCATGAAGCGCACCGACCAGAAGCAGCTCGATTTCAAGCGCCAGGCCGATCCCAAGGGCATGCTCAATCCGGGCAAGATGGTCGCCTGGGAAAATCCCGATTTCGACTTTTCGGCCGGCAAGGCCTGGCTGTTCAACGGTCTCAGCCCGGTTGGTCCTGCCTGATGCGCGTTCACGTCATTCACGCCCACCCGGTCGAGACCAGCTACAATCGCGCCCTGTTCACCGCCGTGGTCGAAAGCCTCGAGGCCGCCGGTCATACCGTCGATCCGCTCGATCTCTACGCAGAAGAATTTCCCGCCGTCATGACGCGCGCGGAGCGTCTGAATTATCATGACGTGCCGGGCAACCTGACGCCCTCCATCAAGCCCTATGTCGATCGCCTGCGCGCCGCCGAGGCGCTGGTGATCGTCCATCCGGTGTGGAACTACGGCTATCCGGCCATCCTCAAGGGCTATTTCGACCGCGTCTTCCTGCCCGGTGTCTCCTTCGTCATGGAGGGGGGCGACGATCGCGGCAAGCTGGTGCCGTGCCTGGATAACATCAGGAAAGTCGCCTTCGTCACCAGCTATGGCGGCGACCGTTTCCGCAGCTGGGTGATGGGCGATCCGCCCCGTCGCCTCGCCATGCGCTGGGCCTGGGTCACCTTTCGCACCCGCCCACGCTATCTGGCGCACTACGACATGAACAACTGCACCCCGGCCTCACTATCGGGCTTTTTGGCCAAGGTCAGAGAGGCCATGGGCCGGTTCTAGCCTCCCATTGCGCCGTCCGACGTCACCGAGCCTTGCCAATGCTGCCGAGATGGGTGTGACCGAAGCCGGAGGCATATTTCAGTCCATAGCCCAGGCTGCGGTCAAAGCCCGCATGCGCTCCGAGAACCAGCGCGATTTGCCACAGCAGGTCGACGCCAAGCAGCCAGCCAAGCCCGCCCAGCAGCACGGCCAGGATATAGCTGTGCACGGCATTGTAGGCGGCCGCTCCGACACGGGCGTTGATCGCATAGGCCGCAAAGCTCAGATCGGGCATGAAGAACACGATGGCGTAAAGCCAGGGACTGGCGCCGGAGACGAAGAAGGCGGCTGTCGTCGCAAGCATGATCGCCAGGGCCTCGCCCCGCAGCAGCCAGCGTACACCACCGCGCACCGTGCCGGCTTGTGCATCAAGAGCGTGTATCTCAGTCATCGTTCGTATCCTTTCGGTCGGGGACAGCGGACCACCGCTGCCTGGCCGACGTCTTAGCGCGGACCAGACTGCGGCCAAATTGACCAGCGATGAATGGACGTCATGCAAAATCAAATGGCCAATTCTGGTGCGCAGCCGCACGCAGTCAGCCCTCCCATCTGCGGCAAGCTGGCGGTTTCACGCCACTAGAGGCCCGAAACCTGCGCAGTTAGCGTTGAGACAAACCGCTTTGTTCGGGCGTCACGCGGGTGGTGAAAGACATCCGCTCCGCTGCCGGTTTCCACCACCTCGCCGCCTTCCAGAAACACCACATTGCTAGCAATGGTAGCAGCCAGACGCAGATCGTGCGTCGCCATCAGCATGGTCGTGCCTTCGCGCGCCAGTTGCGCCAGCACCTCCACCACTTCGCCCGCCAGCTGCGGATCGAGCGCCGAGGTCGGTTCATCGCAGAGCAGCACCTTTGGCGCAGGGGCCAGCGCCCTGGCGATTGCCACGCGCTGCTGCTGGCCGCCCGACAGACTCGATGGCCAGGCATCGGCCTTGGCCGTCATGCCCACCTTGTCGAGCAGTTCGAGCGCCCGCTGCCGCGCCTGCTCGCGCGGCCATTTGAGCACCACCAGCAAGCCTTCCATGACATTTTCCAAGGCCGTCAGGTGCGGAAAAAGCTGGAAATTCTGGAACACCATGCCGGTCTTGCGCCGCAGTGCCAGGATGGCGTCCTGGCCGACCTTGCCCCCCGGCGTGAACCGGATCGCAGCGTCATCGATACGCACCTCGCCGGACTGCGGCATTTCCAGCAGGTTGACGCAGCGCAGCAGCGTGCTCTTGCCGCTGCCTGACGCGCCGATCAGCGCGGTCACGCCGCCCTCCGGCACGGTAATGCTGACGCCCTGGAGTACGTGGTTGTCGCCAAAGCTCTTGTGGATGTCTTGGACGGTGATCATGACTGCGCCTCGATATAGCCGCCATAGCGGGAATAGCGCTTCTCGACATGCGCCTGCAGGCTCGACAGCACCGAACTGACAACCAGGTAGATCAGCGCCACCTGCACATAGATGATCAGCGGTTCATAGCTGGTTGCAACGATGCGCTGCCCGGCCCGGAACAGCTCGGGCACGGTGATCGCGGCGGCCAGCGAGGTGTCCTTGACCAGCGAGATGAAGGTGTTCGACAGCGGCGGTACGGCGATCCGCGTGGCCTGCGGCAGGATGGTGCGACGCATGGCCTGCGCCCAGGTCATGCCGATCGAATAGGCGGCCTCCCACTGGCCCTTGGGGACCGCCAGCAGCACGGCGCGGATGATCTCGGACGTATAGGCTCCCACATTGAGGGTAAAGCCGATCAGCGCTGCCGGAAAGGCATCGAGCACGATGCCGACGCTGGGCAGGCCATAAAAGATCAGGAACAGCTGCACCAGCAGCGGCGTGCCGCGGATGATCCAGACATAGAAGCGGACAATGGCCGCGATCGGCCTGGGCGCGAACAGCCGGGCCACCGCCGCCAGAAAGCCGACCCCCAGCCCCAGCACGAAGGATAGCAGCGTCAGGGGAATGGTGAAGATCAGGCACGCCCAGAGCAGGGAAGGCAGCGCGTCCGTCATTAGTGAAAGCCAGGGCGGCATCGGGCGGTCCTCAAGAAGAAGGGATCGGCCGTTGATCGGCCGATCCCTGTCGATACTAGGCGATTTGCAGGTTACTGCGAGACGTCTTCGCCAAAGTACTTCTGCGAAATTTCCGCATAGGTGCCGTCGGCCTTGATCGCGACCAGCGCGTCATTGATCGCCGCCAGCAGCTCGGGCTTGCCCTTGGCCAGCAGTACGCCGGAGAAATCGGCGTCGGCGGCGGTGGCGACGACCTTTACTTCGGCATCGGGCTGCTGCGTCTTGAAGTCGAAGAACGACAGGCTGTCATTGATGGTGGCGTCAGCGCGGCCCTGGATGACCAAAGCGATCGACTGGTCAAAGCCTTCCGTGCCCACGATCTCTGCGCCATATTCCTGTGCCAGCTTGCCGAAATTGCTGGTCAGCGTCTGCGCCGCCTTCTTGCCGGCAAGGCTCTCGAAACTGGTGATGTCGGTATTGTCTTCCCGCACCACCAGCGCCGCCTTGGAAGCGATATAGGGTTCGGAGAAGTCGTACTTGGCCTGCCGCTCGGCGTTGATGCCGACCTGGTTGATCACCACGTCGTAGCGATTGGCGTCCACGCCGGCGATCAGCCCGTCCCACGGACCTTCGACGAACTCAGCCTCGACACCAAGTTTTTCGGCGATGGCGCGACCGATCTCGACGTCAAAGCCGACCAGCGCACCGCTGGCATCGTGAAAGGTGAAGGGCGCATAGGTGCCTTCGGTGCCGATGCGCAGCGCGCCGGCGGTCTTGACCGCGTCGAGCGCGGTCTGGGCGAAGGCCGGGGTGGCCACGGCCAGCACACCGACCGCAAGCAGGATTTTCGCGAGTTTCATTTTCTTCTCCACAAGGGGCCGGTTCAGCGGGTGAACCTGATCAGGCCCGGGAAACTGCACCCCGAACGGCCGCGGTTCAACTGGTTGGTTGGATATTTTCCCTGCTGCGACCGGGGCGATACGACCATGCTCCATATCGACAATTCCGGGGCCGCTATTGCCGGATATGACGACAGCGGCGGATAGCCGGCTTTGCCAGGGAAGAGATTGCTGAGGGCTATTGGCGCGATTTGGACGCGATATAGGGGCGCCAGCCGCCATGCGCGGTCACTTCCTCGGCGCCGACCAGAGCATGGGCCTCGCACAGAAAGCCGGTGACGGCACTGCCGTCATCGAGCGTGATCTTGCCCACGCCCAGCGGCGCCGGGATACGCGCCACGAAGCGTCCGAAGGCATCTGCGGGCAGGGCCCAGACCTCCACCTCCAGGCCTGCCCCGGCAAAGCCGGGCTCGCGGATGAGACCCGGCTTGGATGGGGTGGTATCGGGCAGGGCGAACAGCCGGTAATCGCCGGCCGTGCGGCAGGCCTTGATCAGCTTTCCACGCGGTCCGGTCAGTTCGTGGTTGAGCGGCATGCCGCTGAGATGGGCGCCCACCACGACAAGGGTCAGTAGGTCGTCGGCGCTGGCCGGCACTTTGCTGGCCATGGGCAGTGCCGCTGCCTTGTCGCGACCCATGCCGCGTGCCAGGCGCCGGTGCAGTGCATCGGCAAAGGGGGCAAGAGCGTCATCGGTGAAAGCCGGGGCGACCAGGGTCACGCCGGCGGGGAGGTGATCCTGGCTGTCGAAGCCGGCAGGGATGGCAATGGCGGCGCAGTCGAGCAGGTTGACGAAATTGGTATAGCGACCGAAGTGGCTGTTTCGGGTGATCGGGTCGACCCGCATCTCGGCAACTGTGTACGTGGTGGGGCTGGTGGGCAGCAGCAGCAGGTCGACCTTGGCCCAGGTTGCTTCGGTCAGTCGCCGCAGTTCTTCGAGCCGGTATTTGCCGTTGAAGGCCTCGACGGCCGTCTTGCCCTTGGCGCCGCCAATGATGGCCCGCACGGTCGGGTCAACATCATCGGCATTGCTGGCAAAGAAATTCTCGATGGCGGCGAGGCGCTCGGCAACCCAGGGACCATCATAAAGCAGCGCCGCCGCCTCGCGGAACGGCGCATAGTCGAACGGCACAACGGTAGCGCCTAGCGACCGGGCCTGCTCGATGGCGGCGTCGTAGCGCTTTTCCACTTCGCCATTGCCGAAGAATTCCCGCTCGGCGCCCTCAAGCACACCGATGCGCAGGCCCTGGCTGGGCAGGCTGGTCTTGGCCGGCCGACGCGAGAAGGGGTCGGCCGCATCGAAACCCTCGGCGATTTTCCGCACGGCAACACCGTCGCCTACTGTGGCGGCAAAGATGGTGATGCAATCAAGGCTCCGGCAGGCTGGCACGGCGCCGCTATTGGGCAGCAGACCCACTGTGGGCTTGATGCCGACCAGGTTCTGGAAGGCCGCCGGCACGCGGCCCGACCCGGCCGTGTCGGTGCCCAAGGCAAAGCTGGCAAAGCCGGCGGCGACGGCAACGCTCGATCCCGAGCTGGAGCCGCCTGAGACATAGTCGGCATCAAAGACCGAGCGCGGCGCCCCATAGGGCGAGCGGGTGCCGTTGAGGCCAGTGGCGAACTGATCGAGATTGGTCTTGCCGATGACCAGAGCGCCGGCCGCGCGCAGCCGGGCGACCACGGTGGCGTCGGCCGTAGGCTGATAGGCGAACGCGGGGCAGGCGGCGGTGGTGGGCAGGCCTGCCACGTCGATATTGTCCTTGACCGCAAAGGGCACGCCCCAGAGTGGCAGGCTGTTGGGCTCGGGATGCTCTGCCATCAGCCTTTCGGCTGCAGCCCGCAGGTCGTCGTCGCTGGTCGGGGTGATGAACACCGCCTGGTCGGGCCAGGCAGCGCGGCGCTCGATGACGGCGTCCATGACCTCCAGAGGGGTTACCTTGCGGTCGGCATAAAGCGTGCGCAGCGTGGCGAGGTCGAGCATGATGGGCAGCATCAGATATTCTCCAGAACGACGACGACATCGCCGGTTTTGACATTGCGGCCGGGCGCCGCGCGGATATCGCGGATGCGGCCCGGGGCATGGGACGTTACGGTGATTTCCATTTTCATGGACTCGATGATGGCGACGGCCTGGCCGGCACTGACCGCTTCGCCGGGGGCGACGAGGATTTTCCAGATATTGCCCGGCACGCTGCTGGCGACGCCAAAGCAGTCGGCCGGCATATCGGTCTCGATCGTGCCATTGCCGGCGTCGTCGGCGATGAAGCTGTCGAGCCCTTCGGCCTTCCAGCGCTGCCGTTCTGCGTCGAAGGCGGCCTGCTGGCGGGCCTTGAAGGCGATGATTGAGGGGGCATTGCGCGCCAGTTCTGCCGCGTAGTCGGCATAGGAAAACTGCGTCTCCTCGATGCGGATCGGATAGGCGCCATGCGGGAAGGCGGCGCGGGCCTCGGTCAGCTCCTCGTGGCTCACGGGGAAGAAGCGGATCTGGTCGAAGAAATTGAGCAGCCAGGGCTTGTCCTTGTGGAATACCGGCGTCGCGCGCCAGGTGTTCCAGACCTGGATGGTACGGCCGAATAGCTGATAGCCGCCGGGACCCTCCATGCCGTAAACGCACATATAGGCACCGCCGATACCCACGGCGTTTTCCGGGGTCCAGGTGCGGGCGGGATTGTACTTGGTGGTCACCAGCCGGTGCCGGGGGTCAATCGGAGTGGCCACGGGCGCGCCGAGATAGACGTCGCCCAGGCCCAGCACGAGGTAGCTGGCGTCGAAAATGGTCTGCTTGACCGTCTCGATGCTGTCCAGCCCATTGATGCGGCGGATGAACTCGATATTGTCCGGGCACCAGGGCGCGTTGCGGCGCACCAGTTCCTGGTATTTCTGCATGGCCAGTTGGATGTCCGGATCGTTCCAGGACAGCGGCAGATGCACGATGCGGCTGGGCACCACGACGTCTTCGGCGGCGGGCAGGGATGCCTCGATTTCAGACAGAATGCCCAGCACGCGCGTGCGGCTGAGGGTGGCGCTATCATAATGGATCTGCAGCGAGCGAATGCCCGGCGTGAGATCGATGGGCGAAATCCGGCCGTCGCGCTGCACCGCCTGCATCAGTAGATGCACGCGCAGCCGCAAGGCGATATCGAGCGACATGTCGCCATATTCGACAAGGAGATTGTCATCGCCCTGGCGGCGATAGACCACCGGCACGGCGCCGTCTTCCGATCGGGCCAGGATGGCGGCGCCACTGTCGTCGGCGGGGCGGTGCATCGAGCGGCTGGCGACGGGGTCATCCGGCCGGGCGACGGGGTGAAAGCGGATGGTGTCGCCGGGCTTGAACTGGCCCATTTTCCACAACTCGTCACGGGCGATGACGGCCGGACAGACAAAGCCGCCGAGACTGGGGCCATCGGGGCCGAGGATGATGGGCATGTCGCCGGTAAAGTCGATCGCCCCCACGGCATAGGCATTGTCATGCAGGTTGGAGGGATGGAGACCCGCTTCGCCGCCATCGGCACGGGCCCATTTCGGGGCGGGGCCGATCAGCCTCACGCCGGTACGCGCGCTGTTGAAATGTACCTCGTAATCGGTGGCGAAAAGCGTCTCGATGTCGCCATCAAGGAAGAAGTCCGGCGCGCCATGTGGGCCATAGAGCACGCCCACATCCCAGTGGCAGGCAAGGGGCGCGGCATCCGCTGCAGGCAGCGTGTCGGCCTGTGTCGTCCGCGCCAGTTGCAGTACCTGGCCGGCCCGTAGGGCGCCTGTGGCGTTGCCGCCGAACTGGCCGAGGCCAAATGTGGCGCGCGAGCCGAGGACGACGGGCGCAGCAAAGCCGCCGGCGACCGCGAGATAGCTGCGCTGACCCGGTCCGGCAATGGCGCCGATGCTGAGGATCTGCCCGGCGGCCACGGCAATGGCGGTGTCATGGACCATCGGCACGCCATCAAGCGTTATCGCCATGGCGGCGCCGGCCAGTGCCACCGTGACCGGGGCGTGAAAGCGCAGCGTCGGCCCGGCCACGGTCAGTTCCAGCGCTGCCGTATCGTCTTCATTGCCGACCAGCCGGTTGGCGTGCCTAAAACTACGCGCGTCCATCGGCCCGCTCGGCGGCACCCCGACATGCCAGAGGCCGAGACGGCCCGGCAGTTCCTGCAGGCTCGACTGGGCGCCCGGCGCGAGGACTTCCACCACATCGGGCACAAAGGCGAAATCCCTGAGCGCCGTGGTGGCGACCTGGCCGCTGGACAGCAGGTCGGACGCGGCGATGGCGCGCAGATAGGCAAGATTGGTCTCGATGCCGCCAATGGCAGTCTCGTCCAGTGCCGCGCGCAGCCGGGCGATGGCGGCGGCACGGTCGGGCGCGTGGACGATGAGCTTGGCCAGCATGGGGTCGTAGTTGGCCGTCACCTCCGTGCCGGTCTCGATCCAGCTGTCGACGCGGGCACCGGCGGGAAAGCGCACCTCGGTAAGCAGCCCCGCGCTGGGCTGAAAGTTGGCATGGGGGATTTCGGCATAGAGGCGCACCTCGATGGCGGCGCCTGTTGGAGACAGGGGACCGGCCAGGGCAATCGGGTCCTCGCCGGCGGCCTGGCGGATCATCCATTCGACCAGGTCGATGCCGAACACGGCTTCGGTCACCGGATGCTCAACCTGCAGTCGCGTATTGACCTCAAGAAAATAGAAATCCTCGCGCACCGGATCGTAGATGAATTCCACCGTGCCGGCCGAAGCGTAATGGGCTGCAGTGCCCAAATCTGTTGCCGCCTTGTGCAGGCGGGCGCGGGTGGTGTCCGAGAGTCCCGGCGCCGGGGTTTCCTCGACCACCTTCTGGTTGCGCCGCTGCAGCGAACAGTCGCGCTCGCCCAGGGCAATGACCTTGCCCTTGCCGTCGCCGAAGATCTGCACCTCGACATGGCGCGCATCGGCGACGAAGCGCTCGAGAAAGACCCGCGCATCGCCGAAGCTGGCATTGGCGGTGCGCTGCACGCCGGCAAAGGCCGCCGTGAGCGCATCTGCGTCGGCGCAGAGCGACATCCCGATGCCGCCGCCGCCGGCGGTGCTCTTGAGCATCACCGGATAACCGATACTCTGGGCCGCGGCCAAAGCCTGGTCGACACCGTCCAGCAGGCCCGTACCCGGCAGCAGCGGCACGCCGCTGGCCAGCGCCAGGTCACGGGCGGTATGTTTGAGCCCAAAGGCCGCGATATTGGCGGGGGTCGGGCCGATAAAGACGATGCCCTCGGCGGCGAGGCGCTCGGCAAAGCCGATATTCTCGCTCAGAAAGCCATAGCCAGGGTGCACGGCCGCGGCGCCGGTGGCCCGGCAGGCGGCGACCACCGCGTCGATATCGAGATAGCTCTGGCTGGCTGGCGCCGGCCCGAGGCTGACGGCTTCGTCGGCCAGCCGCACCGCCTGGGTGAAGCGATCGGCGTCGGAATAGACGGCGACGGAGGCAATGCCGAGACGTTTGAGCGTGCGGATGATACGCACGGCGATTTCGCCGCGATTGGCGACAAGAACCTTGCTGAACATGGGCTCAATCCGCAATCACGACGCGGATGGGCGTCGGGTTGAAACCATTGCAGGGATTGTTGATCTGCGGGCAGTTGGAGATGACGCAGAGCACGTCCATGGCTGCCAGCAGCCCCACATGATCGCCCGGCGCGGATAGGCCATCGACAATGGTCATCTGTCCGGATGGATCGATCGGCACGTTCATGAAGAAGTTGATATTGGCCACGATATCGCGCTTGCCCATGCCATATTTGCTGACCTCAAGCAGGAAATTGTCGCGGCAGGCATGCAGATATTTCGTGTCGTGACCGAAGCGCACACTGTTGCTCTCGCAGGAGCAGGCACCAGCGGAGGTGTCGTGTCGGCCGCAGCTGTCGGCCGTGACGGTCAGCATGAGATTGCCCTCATTGCTGATGATCCTGGTGCCGACGCCGACATAGGCGCTGCCCTGCACCCGCAGCGTGTCCTGGCCGGAATAGCGCTCGGCAAAGTCACCGGCCTTGTAGAACAGCGTATCGACGGCCTGCTGGCCCTCGGCATCGATGATGGTGATGGTCTGCCCCTTGCGCACAAGGCCAGACCAGGGCTTTTCGGCGGCGATGAGAAATTCCTGGCTTGCCATGGTCAGTGCCCTCCCATCCGCTGCAGCACGTTGTTCTCGAAACCGCGCTTGGCTTCGGCGGTGGCGGTGCGGCAGAGGTCATCGGCCGCGATGGGCAGGCGAAAGCGGGTCACGGTGACCGGGTTGGCGGCATAGACGGGGTTTGGATCACGCGGGTGCGGGCAGTTGGAAAAAGCTACCATCAGGTCCATCTCGGCGCGCAGCTCGACATAGTCATTGTCGACGCGCAGATCCTCGCGCCAGGTGAATGCGCCGTCGTCTTGGACGCGGACAGGGGCAAAGAAAGTCAGTGCCGAGGGTATATCGCGCCGGTCGAGCCCGAGCTTGCCGGCCGCCAAAATGAAATTATCGCGGCTGTTGCGCTGATCGCCGCCATATTTCTGGGCGTTGGACGCCGCCGTCGAGCCGCCGATCAGGCCGTCATGCGCCGATGACGCCGCCTCGGTCACCGAGAACAGCACGCGACCCATATCGGAGAACAGCACCCGTCCCTTCGCGATGGCGGTAGTCCACTGCACCTTGATGGTGTCGGGCAGGTTGAGGCGTTCGCTCGGGTCGGCGGCGCTCCAGGCCAGCATGGCCACCGCGGAGGCACCATGATCCTGGGCGATGCGCAGGCTGTCGCCCGCCTGCATCACCGTGGACCAGTACCAGCCGCCCGGAATGGTCTCGATATGGATGGGTTCGGCAATCATCGCAGCCGGAATGGCGCTGGGGCCGGGCAGGGCGCGCGGCGCGCTCTGCAGGCCCTTTCGCTGATGTTCCTCATAACGGGCGCGGTCGGCGGCGATCTGATCTGGGGTGCGGCTCATGGCCTGTCTCCTTGCAATGGCGCCAGGTCGTCCCGGCCAGATCCCAAGGGGGTGACCGGGTCGTCCCGGTCCGGATCGAAAATGCTGGCCTCGCCGGCAATCCGCGGCGGCCAGATGGTGATGTCGCGGCTGAGCAGGGCGCCATAGCGCTCGCGCTCCTCGGGCCGGTCGCGCGGCCGCTCGAAGGCGATGACGCGGCTGCCCAGGGTAAAGGCTTCGCGCATGTCATGGGTGACCATGACGACGGTGAGCTCGGTCTCGTGCCACAGCCGCTTCATCAGCACGTGAATCTCGGCGCGAATGCCGGGATCGAGCGCGCCAAACGGCTCGTCGAGCAGCAGCACCTTGGGGCGCATGCTCAGAGCCTGCGCCAGGGCCAGGCGCTGCTGCATGCCGCCCGACAGCTGGGCGGGATACTTGTCCTCGGCGCCATTGAGGCCGACTTCGGCGATCAGTGCCCGGGCCGCCGCCACGGCGCGCCGTCGCGCAGCGCCGAACAGGCGGGCGGTGAGCGGGCGAGCCATTTCGGCGCCCAGCAGCACATTGCCCAGCACCGTCAGATGCGGAAACACCGAATAGCGCTGGAACACCACGCCGCGGTCGGGCCCGGGTTCGGCAACCAGCGGCACGCCATCCAGGGTGATCGTCCCGCGCGTGGGGGCCTCGTCGCCCAGCAGCAGCTTGAGGAAGGTGGTCTTGCCGCAACCAGAGGGTCCAACCAGGGCCACGAAGGAGCGCGGGGCGATGGTCAGCGTGATCTTTTCGAGCACGATCTGGTCGCCATATTCCTTCCAGACATTGTCAAAGACGATGGCGCTCATCCCTGTCGCTCCAGATTGGACCAGGGGAAGACGGCGATGCGCAACCGGTCGAGGGCAAAGTTCATGATGACGGCGAGCAGGGTGATCCAGGCGACATAGGGAAAGATCACATCCATGGCCAGGTAGCGCCGCACCAGGAAAATGCGGTAGCCTAGCCCGGCATCGGCCGAGATGGCTTCTGCCGCGATCAGGAACAGCCAGGCGGACCCCAGCTGCAGGCGCAAAGCGGTCAGGAGCCGGGGCAGGGTCTGCGGCAGTACCACGCGCAGGGCGATCTGCCAGGACGAGCCACCCAGAGTCTGCGCCTTGATCAGCTGTTCGCGCGGCAGTTCCTGCACCCGCAGCGCCAGCTCGCGGATCATCACTGGCGCGATGCCGATGACGATCAGGGTAATCTTGGCGGTTTCTCCCAGGCCCAGCACGATGAACAGCACCGGCAGCAGCGCCAAAGGGGGCACCATGCAGATCGTGGCGACGACGGGCGCCAGCAGCGCCCGCATATAGGGTAACATGCCCACCACCATGCCAAAGACCAGGGCGATCGCCGTCGCGATGGCCAGGGCCCAGCCGAGGCGGGACAGGCTGGCCATTGTATCGGTCAGCATGAGATACTCGCCGGTGCGGACATCGGGGATGAAGGCCATGCGGTTGATGGCATCAGTCAGGCTGGCCAAGGCCGGCAGCAGCTTGTCGCTGGGATTGTCGGCCAGTCGGACCGCCGAGCCCAGGCCATAGGCGACGACCAGCAGCACGAAGGGCGCCAGCATCAGCGCCAGCTGCATTCCCGGGCTCGGTTTGGTATTGATCCAGCGCATGCATGGGGCTCCGCCATGACGGCCGGCGGTCACCCGCCGGCCAGTTGGACCTAGAGGGCGCCGTCGGCGGCCATGGACATGTAGCTGGCGTTGAAGCGCAGCTTCACATTGGCGCTGTCGCCCAGCACCGTGCCGTCGGACAATTCTATGCCGATGACATCGGCAGACGGGGCACCGGAGCCGAGCAGGCCCTTGTCGAACAGGAAGGTGCGCACGCGGTCCATGGTGGTGCCCAGGTCGGGCGAAGTGGTAAAGGCCACGGCCTCGGCCGGTGTGGCAAACAGCTTGGTGGCGGCCAGCTGGGCCTCAAAGCCGGCCTGATCGGTGCCCGAGGCCACGCCCATGGCTTCACGCGCCGCTGCGCCCTCGGGCGTGTCGGCGGTCATCACCGCCATTGTGTCGTACCAGATGCCGGCCAGGGCCTTCCCGAAGTCGGGGTTGGCTTCCAATACGTCGGTATTGGCGACCAGCATGTCGATGATTTCGCCGGGTATCTGGCTGCTGTCGAAGACGCTGGTCGTGTCGGGCAGGGTAAGGATCTCCGAAACCATCGGGTTCCATGTCACCATGGCGGTGACATCGGCCGTCTGGAAGGCGCCGACCATGTCAGGATCGGCCGTATTGACGACATTGACGTCACGCTCGCTCATGCCGGCGCTTTCGAGGGCCCGGGCCAGTAGATAGTGCGACACCGAGAACTCCACCAGATTGACGGTCTGACCCTTGAGGGCCGCCAGCGCGGCCTGACCTTTCAGGATCACCGCGTCATTGCCGTTGGAGAAATCGCCGATGATCACCGCGGTGGTATCGACGCCGCCGGCGGCCGGGATGGAGAGGCCGTCCATATTGGTCAGGGTCACCGCGTCATAGGCGCCGGCGGTATATTGGTTCATCGACTCCACATAGTCGTTGAACTGGGTCACCTCGATGCTGATGCCGTATTTGTCGGCCCATTTCTGCACGATGCCGGTATCGGCGGCATAGCCCCAGGGCATCCAGCCGACATAGATCGACCAGGCGATCTTGAACTCGGTCTTGGACTGGGCAAGGGCCAGTGGCGACGTGCCGGTCACAAGGGCGACCGACAGGGCGGCGATTGCTGCGGTTCTGGTCAGAAACTTCATCTCAATTCCCCTTTGCGTGTCTCACAAAAGGGATTGGCAGAAACCATCGCGCCAATCCCTTGGCTATCGAGGTCTCCCGGGCTTTTGTCCCGCCGTGTGTCCGCCCGGATGTCTCCCGGATGGTGAAAGCTCTCGGACCAGACGCGTCACCGACGCCGGAACCCTAGCCTCATACTCGACTGTCAAGAAGCAAGCGGTGTGCCATTTTGAAAAGTCTTTAAAATCAGAGGGATGGCCAATCGACGCACGCGGTCGGCTGGACGATTTCTAAGCGTCTGCGCCAAAAATGCACAAATAGTGAGCACATGCATCGACGGGGCCGGCCGTGACCGAAGCCGCGGTAAACCCAGCATTTGAGGCGATTTTCTGACCTGCGCTGCCTGCAAGACCGCTGCGGCAGGGTGGTAGCGGCCCATTCTCAGGGTTCGCACACCAAGTTGTATGCAATGACCGATTAAAAGGCTAAAATATATGCATATGCGGATCTTGAGCGCATAATTTGCGCAAACTGTCCGGCTCGGCTGATGGCTGACTTTTGTTAACATGTTGTTAGTGAAGGCGGATTTCATCGGCACTGGCTTGGCACGTGCCTTGCATTGTCTGTCGGCGGCGCTGCCCGCTAGGGGCGCGCTCTGGGGTGCAGGGAGTTCGTCATGACATTTCAATCACTATCCCGTCGGTCTGTGCTGAAGGCCGGCGCTGCCGGCCTCGCCGCCGCGGCTTTGCCCATGGGCCTGGCCCGGGCGCAATCTCCCATCGTGCTGGGGGCCGTCTATGTGGGGCCGCGCGATGACTATGGCTGGAACCAGGCCCATGCCGTGGCCATGGAGATCCTCAAATCCGTACCTGGCGTGACCGTCATCGAGGAAGAAAACGTTCCTGAGACCGATGCCGTCAGCCAGTCCATGGAGTCCATGATCAACCTGGACGGTGCCAATCTGATCCTGGCCACCTCATTCGGCTATTACAGCCCCTTCGTGGTCGAAATGGCCAAGAAATATCCCGACGTCCAGTTCCGCCATGCGGCGCCGCTATGGAAAGAGGGCGACCCGGCCAATGCGGGCTCCTACTTCTGCTATCTCAACCAGGCCCATTATGTGGATGGCGTGGCCGCCGGCCTCTCCAGCCCCACCGGCAAGCTCGGCTTTGTCGCCGCCAAACCGATCCCTTCGGTGCTGTCCAATATCAATTCCTTCCTGCTCGGCGCCAAAAAGACCAATCCATCAGCCACCGTGCAGGTGATCTTCACCGGCGAATGGTCCATGCCGGTGCGCGAGGCCGAGGCCACCAATGCGCTGATCGACGCCGGCTGCGACGTGATCACCTGCCATGTCGATGGCCCCAAGGTGGTGGTGGAAACCGCTGAGGCCCGCGGCGTCAAGACCTGCGGCCACAACGCCAGCCAGGCCCCGCTGGCGCCCAAGGGCTTCATCACCGGCGCCGAATACAAGTGGAGCACCATCTATTCGATGTATGCCGAACTGCTGGCCAAGGGCGAGCCCCTGCCGAATTTCGTCGCTGGCGGCTACCACAATGACATGCTGCAGAACACGCCCTACGGCGCCGGCGCGACGCCCGAATCCATCGCCGCAGCCGACGCCGCCATTGCCGGCCTGAAGGCGGGCGAGCCGATCTATGTCGGCCCGCTCAAGGACAATGCCGGCAATGTCGTCATCGAGGGCAGCATGGACAATTACGACCCCGTGCTCGACGGCATGAACTACCTGCTCGAAGGCGTCGTCGGCTCGATCACCTGACGGTACCCCGCATGCTCGCCGGTCGCCCTCTTCCAATGGGGAGGGCGACCACGAAATGTTCAGCGGAGTGGATAAATGACCATCGTCAATGCAGGATTTGAGTCGCAAACCCGCACCCCCAATGTGCGGGCGCTCAAACTCGCCGAATCCGTCGTCATCCCCGTCGCGGCGCTGGTGGCGTCGGCGCTGCTCTTCTCGCTGTTCCTGCTGGTCATCGGCCAGTCGCCGATCGACTTTTTCACCCTCGTCTGGGTCGGTGGCTTCGGCAGTGCCTTTTCCATCCAGAACACGCTGCAGCGCGCGGCGCCGCTGATCCTGACCGGCCTGGCCTTTGCGGTGCCGGCGCGGATCGGCCTGACCATTATCGGCGGCGAAGGGGCGCTGGTGCTGGGCGGCTTTGCCGCCGCGGCCATCGCCATTCCGCTGGTCAGCGCCACGGTTCCGCCCGCGATCACCCTGCCAGTCATGGCGATCACGGCCATGCTGGCGGGCGGCTGCTGGATCGGGCTGGCGGGCTGGCTCAAGCACTATCGCGGCGTCAACGAGACCATTTCGTCCCTGCTGCTGAGCTATATCGCCATTGCCATCATGAGCTTCTTTGTCGAGGGCGCGCTGCGCGACCCGGCTTCGGCCAACAAGCCGAGCACCATGCCGATCGGCGACGCCTATCGCATCGGCCCCATGCCGTTTTCCGACGTGCATTGGGGCCTGGGCGCCGGGGTGGTGCTGGCCGTGGCGCTCTATATCCTGATGTCGCGCACCACCTTCGGCTTTGCCGCCCGCATGACCGGGGGCAATCCGCGCGCCGCCCTGGCCCAGGGCCTGCCGGTGGGCTTTCTGGTGGTGACCTGCTGCGTCATTGCCGGCGCCTGTGCCGGGCTGGCCGGCTTTTTCGAGGTCGCCGCCATCCATGGCCAGGCCAATGCCTCGCTGGTGGCCGGTTATGGCTTTACCGGCATTCTTGTCGCCTTCCTGGCGCGGCACAATCCGCTGGCCGTGCTGCCGGTGGCGATCCTGTTCGGTGCCATTGCGGCGGCCGGCGGGCTGGTGCAGCGGCGCATGGGCATGCCCGACGCCACTGTGCTGGTGCTGCAGGGCATCATCTTCGTCGTGCTGCTCACCAGCGAGACGCTCTATGGCCGCATCAAATTCTTCCAGCCGGGCACGGGGGCCGACCGCACATGATGGACAGCGCCGTCATCACCGTTCTCATCGCCATGCTGGGGGGCGCCATCCGCGTCTCGACCCCCTTCATGTTTGTCGGTCTGGGCGAATGCCTGACCGAGAAATCGGGCCGCATCAATCTGGGGCTCGAGGGCAATCTGGTGCTCGGCGCCATGACCGCCTATGCGGTTTCCTATCTCTCGGGCAATGCCTGGCTGGGCGTGCTGGCGGCCGGCGGCTCGGGGCTCTTGCTGGGCGCGCTGCACGGCTATATCTGCAAGCTGCCCAAGGTCAACGACATCGCCGTGGGCATTGCCATCATGAGCTTTGGCACCGGGCTAGCCTTCTTTTTTGGCAAGCCCTTCATCCAGCCCACCGCGCCGCGGCTCGACGCCATCGCGCTGGGCGACTGGACCGGCAATGCCGCTTTGGCCCAGGCGCTGCAGGTCAATCCACTGTTCTTTGTCGGCATCGTCCTGGCTATTGTCATGCGCTGGGCCTTTGCCAATACGCGCTGGGGCCTGATCGTGCGCATGACCGGCGACAGCGCCGCCTCGGCCCGGGCCATGGGCGTATCGGTGGACTGGGTGCGCTTCCTCGCCACCGCGGCGGGCGGGTTTCTCGCCGGCATCGGCGGGGCCTTTCTCTCGCTCTATTATCCCGGCTCTTGGAACCAGGGTCTGAGCTCGGGGCAGGGGCTGATGGCGGTGGCTTTGGTGATCTTTGCCCGCTGGGACCCGATCCGCTGCATCTGGGCGGCGCTGCTCTTTGGAGCCGCCGGAGCGATTGGCCCCTCGCTGCAGTCGGTCGGTATTTCGCGGGGCTACTACTTCTTCAATGCCGCCCCCTACATCCTGACGCTGTTCATCATGATCGCCTCCGCGCGCTCCAAGGGCGCTGCCCGTGAAGTGCCCGGCGAATTGTCCATCACCAAATAGGAGCTGCCCATGTCCGGTCTTGGCGGGTTGAACAAATCGGAGAATGGCGTCGTCATCGGGCTGGTGCAGCTCAAGCTGCCGCTGATCAAGACGCCGGCGGAACTGGCCGCCCAGACGGCGCGCATCGTTGAGATGGTCGGCAAGGCGCGACGCAATCTGGGCACGATGGACCTCGTCGTCTTCCCCGAATATGCACTGCACGGGCTGTCCATGGATACCAATCCGGCCATCATGTGCCGCCTGGATGGTCCGGAAGTCGCCGCCTTCAAGCAGGCCTGCCGCGACAACGCCATCTGGGGGTGCTTCTCCATTATGGAGGCCAATCCGGGCGGCAATCCCTATAATTCCGGCCTGATCATCGATGATCAGGGCGAGCTCAAGCTCTACTACCGCAAGCTGCATCCCTGGGTGCCCGTGGAACCCTGGGAGCCGGGCGATCTCGGCATCCCCGTCATCGACGGCCCCAAGGGCTGCAAACTGAGCCTGATCATCTGCCACGATGGCATGTTCCCCGAAATGGCGCGCGAGGCGGCCTACAAGGGCGCCGAGATCATGCTGCGCACCGCCGGCTATACCGCGCCCATCCGCCAGGCCTGGCGCTTCACCAACCAGTCCAATTCATTCTGCAACCTGATGGTCACCGCCAATGTCTGCATGTGCGGCTCCGATGGCACGTTTGACAGCATGGGCGAGGCGATGATCGTCAATTTCGACGGCTCGATCATCGCCGAGGGTGTCACCGGCCGGGTCGACGAGATCATCACCGCCGAGGTGCGGCCCGATCTGGTGCGCGAGGCGCGGGCCAATTGGGGCGTCGAGAACAATATCTACCAGCTCGGCCATCGCGGCTTTACCGCCGTCGAGGCCGGCGCCCAGGACGCGCCCTATTCCTACATGCATGACCTGATCAATGGCCGCTACAAGCTGCCCTGGGAAGACAGCGTCAAGGTCACCGACGGCACGCCGTCGGGCTTTGCCAGGCCGGTGCGCCGTTTCGGGGAAACCTTGCCGGAGGCGGCCGAATGAGCCTCGTCGACGAACGCATCAATGCGGCGCTGATCCCGGGCGGCACCACGCTGGCCGCCGATCCCTATCCCTGGCCCTTCGATGGCGACTGGGGGCCGCACAATACCGCCCTGGTAGTGATCGACATGCAGGTCGATTTCTGCGCGCCCGGTGGCTATGTTGATACCATGGGCTATGACATTTCCCTGACTCGGGCGCCGATCGGGCCGATCCAGGCGGTGCTGGCCGGCATGCGGGCCAAAAACTATCCCATCATTCATACCCGCGAGGGCCACAAGCCGGACCTGTCGGACCTGCCGGCCAACAAGCGCTGGCGCAGCCAGCGCATCGGCGCCGGCATTGGCGATCAGGGCCCGGTGGGGCGCATCCTGGTGCGTGGCGAGCCGGGATGGGAGATCATTCCCGAGCTGCAACCCATGCCGGGCGAAGCCATCATCGACAAGCCGGGCAAGGGCACCTTCATCGCCACCGATTTCGAACTGGTGCTGCGGCTCAAGAACATCCGTAACCTGGTCTTTACCGGTGTCACCACCGATGTCTGCGTCCACACCACCATGCGCGACGCTAACGACCGCGGTTATGAGTGCCTGCTGCTCGAGGACTGCTGCGCCGCGACGAAGTTGGAGAACCATCTGGCGGCCATCGACATGATCAAGATGCAGGGCGGGGTGTTCGGTGCCGTCATCGGCAGCGCCACCTTCCTGAGGGGCCTGCCATGAATCAGCTCGCACCCGTTCTGGCCACTGGCCGCGCGCCGTCGCTGCAGGCAGTGGGCATGACCAAGATATTCGGGCCGCTGGTGGCGCTCGATGACGTGTCGATCGATGTGCCGGCTGGCTCGTTCCATGCCCTGCTGGGCGAAAACGGCGCCGGCAAGTCGACGCTGGTCAAATCCATCATGGGCTTTTATGCGCCGGACAAGGGCAGGGTGCTGCTCGATGGCCAGGAAGTGTCGATCCGCTCGCCGCGCGACGCGCGGGCGCATGGCATCGGCATGGTCTATCAGCATTTTACCCTCGTCCCTTGCCTGACGGCGGCAGAAAATCTCGTCATTTCGCGCGCCGATGCCCCTGCCATCATCGACTGGACCAGGGAAAAGCGGCAGCTGGCCGATTTCATGGAACAGATGCCCTTTCGCGTGCCGCTCGGCGCGCAGGTATCAAGCCTCTCGGCGGGCGAAAAGCAGAAGCTCGAAATCCTCAAACTGCTCTATCTCGACCAGCGCTTCATGATCCTGGACGAGCCCACCTCGGTGCTGACGCCGGGCGAGGCCGACGAAATGCTCGGCCTGCTCGGCGACATGGCAGCGCGCAAGGAGATCACCGTGCTGATGATCAGCCACAAGTTCCGCGAGGTGAAAGCCTTCTGCGACGGCTTTACCGTGCTGCGGCGCGGCAGGTTCACCGGTTCGGGCGACGCCCGCTCGGCCAGTGTTGCCGACATGAGCCAGATGATGATCGGCGATACCGAAATCCGCGAGCGTGCCACGCGGCGCGAGCACAACGAGCAGCGCGAGGTGCTCGAACTGGCCGGCCTTTTCGCCCAAGATCTCGAGGGCAATGACCTGGTATCGGCGATCAACCTCAAGGTGCATGCCGGCGAGATCGTCGGCATTGCCGGGGTCTCGGGCAATGGGCAGAGCGCGCTGGTGGAAGCGCTGGCCGGGCAGCGTCCGCTCAGCGATGGCGAGATCCGCATCCACAGCCAGAGCTTTTCGCCGACCCGGGCGGCCTTCGACAAGTTCAAGGTGTTCGGCCTGCCCGAGGAGCCGCTCAAGAATGCAACCGTGCCGCGCATGAGCGTGGCGGAGAACCTGGCCTTCCGCGCCTTCGACAAGCCGCCGGTAGCGAGCCTCGGCTGGTGGATGTCACCCGGCCCGATGCGCCAGCGGGCCGATGAATTGATCGCGCTTTATCGCATCAAGACCACCTCGCCCGATGCGCCGATCGAGACGCTGTCGGGCGGCAATGTGCAGCGCGCCGTGTTGGCGCGCGAACTCAGCGGCGATGTCGATGTGCTGATCGTCGCCAATCCCTGCTTCGGGCTCGATTTCGCCTCGGTATCGGAAATCCGCAGCCAGATCATGGAGCAGCGCAATCGCGGCGCGGCGGTACTGCTGGTCAGCGAGGATCTCGACGAAATCCTCGAACTGGCCGACCGTGTCGCGGTGATGAGCGGCGGCACCATCAACTATGTCGCCCGGCTCGAGGATACTGACCGCAATATCATCGGCCAGCACATGGCGGGGCATTGATGATCGAGATTGTGGCCCGGCCCTATACCTACAAACTTGATCCCGCCCATACCGCGCTGGTGGTCATCGACATGCAGCGCGACTTCATCGAGCCGGGCGGCTTTGGCGATAGCCTGGGCAATGACGTGGCCCGGCTCGCGGCCATTATCCCCACCGTAGCCGAGCTGCTGGCGCTGTTCCGCCAGCAGGGCTGGCCCATCATCCATACCCGCGAGGCCCATAAGCCCGACCTCAGCGATTGCCCCCCCTCCAAGATCGCCCGCGGTAATCCAAGCCTGCATATCGGCGAGACTGGCGCCATGGGACGGCTGCTGGTGGCGGGTGAACCCGGCAACCAGATCGTCGACGCTTTGGCACCCCTGGGTGGCGAGATCGTTATCGACAAGCCGGGCAAGGGCATGTTCTGGGCCACGGGCCTGCACGAGCGCCTGCAAGCCATGGGCATCACCCATCTGGTCTTTGCCGGGGTCACGACGGAAGTCTGCGTCCAGACCTCGATGCGCGAGGCCAATGACCGCGGCTATGAGTGCCTCCTCGTCGAGGACGCCACCGAAAGCTATTTCGCTGCCTTCAAGGCGGCCACCGTGGAAATGATCGTGGCCCAGAGCGGCATTGTCGGCTGGGTCGCCCCGCTCGCGGCCCTGCAGGCGGGAGTGCCCCATGTCTGAGCCCGCTGTCGCGCAGGGGCGCTGGGCCGGCCGCAATCCGGGCAAGGACCTGATCCGCCACGCTGTCTGGAACCGGTTGACCGAGGCCGGTGTCAATGTCGGGCCGGCCTGGAGCATGATCCCCAATTTTGTCGGCGCCGATGTCGCCGCCTGGCGCCTGGCACAGACCCAGGCCTGGCAGGCGGCGCGCACCGTCAAGACCAATCCAGACCACGCCCAGACCCCGATCCGCATCCGCGCGCTTTACGACGGCAAGATTGTCTATACGCCGGTGCCCTACTTGACCAAGGACTTCCCCTATCTGCGGCTCGATCCGCAGGTGCCGCTGGCCAGGGACATTTCCTTCGAACTGGCGGCCACCGCTCAGGGCTTCATGGCGCATGGACAGCGCATGGAATTCGCCGATGTCGAGCCGCTCGACTTCTGTGTTGTTGGCTCGGTGGCGGTCAGCCGGGCCGGCGGGCGCACCGGCAAGGGCGCCGGCTTTGCCGATCTCGAAACGGCGATCTTTCGCGAGTTGGGGACAGTCACGGCCACCACACCGATGGCTACCACGATCCATTCGCTGCAGCTGGTCGATGACAGCCAGATCGTCATCGAGAGCCATGACAGCCCGCTCGATTTCGTCGCCACCGAGGCCGAGGTCATCACCACCGGCAATGAACTGCCGCGGCCGATGGGGGTCGATTGGGCCAAGGTGCGCCCTGACCAGTTCGAGACCATTCCCTTCCTCAGCCGGCTGCGCGAACAGATGCAGGCGCGCCAGCCATGATCATCAATGATCCGGCCATCATTGCCGAAGTGCGCGACGCCTTCGAGCGCTATGAGGCGGCGCTGCTGGCCAATGACGGGGCAGTGCTGGACGCCATGTTCGTGGCCGCGCTGGAAACAGTGCGCTACGGGGTCAGCGAGATCCAGTATGGCATCGATGAGATCCGCGCTTTCCGTGCCGTCCAGCAGCCGTTCACCCGCAGCCTCGAGCGGCTGGTGATCACCACCTATGGCGATGCCGTCGCGACGGCGTCAACGCTGTTCCACCGGCCCGACTTTCCGCAGCAGGTGGGTCGACAGATGCAGACATGGATCAAGCAGGATGGTAGCTGGCGTGTGGCGGCGGCGCATGTGAGCATGATGGCCATGCCTGCCTGACGGGGTTTTCAGACGTGCATCAACGCCTAACGCGCACCTCGGCCGAGGATATCAGGCAGAAGCTTGCGGATCGCATTATCCGCGGCGAGCTGCCGCCCGGTACGCCGCTGGACGAGACCAGCCTCGCGACCACTTTCGCCGTGTCGCGTACCCCGGTGCGCGAGGCGCTGCGCCTGCTGGCGGCCAGCGGGCTGATCGAACAGAAGCCGCACGCCCAGGCGCTGGTGGCCAAGCCGGACGAGTCCACGCTGGCGGGCATGTTCGCGGTGATGGGCCATCTTGAGGCGCTTTGCGCCGGGCTCAGTGCCGTGGCCATGACGGCGCCGGAACGCGACGCGTTGGACCGGCAGCACGGCCTCATGGCCCCCATTGTCAGGATCGGCAGCGCCGGCGATTACAGCATCGCCAACGACCAGTTCCACAGTGCCATCTATGATGGCGCACACAACGCCTATCTGGCTGAAATCACCCGCTCCACCCGGCAGCGCCTGCAGCCGTTTCGCCGGGCCCAGTTCGCCATGCTGGAGCGCCTGCGTCAGTCCCACCAGGAGCATGGCCTGATCGTCGATGCCATCCTGCAGGGTGATCGTCCCGGAGCGGAAAGCGCCATGCGGGCCCATATCGCCATCGTCGAGGACGCGTATCGCACCCTGAGTCACGCCACTTAGCCGGGACCTGCAGGCGGCTTCATGGCTGGGTCAACCGGTCGATGATGTGGCCCACCCGCTGCGCTGTGGCCTGCCAGCTGGGCAACAGCTGCCCCGCCGCGGCGGATTTCCCCTCCATCGCCCGACGCTGCGGGGCATCGGTTAACAATGTCCGCAGTGCCTCGGCAAAGGCATCGACATCATCGACCGGCACCAGCATGCCCGCGCCGTCCGCCACCGTGTCCGGCACCGCCCCCGTCCGGCAGGTGACGATCGGCAGGCCATGCAGCATGGCCTCACCCAGCACGATGCCATACCCTTCATAGCGGGTGGCAAGGGCGAAGATGCTGGCCGAGCGATAACGCTCGATCACTGCCGCGTCCGGCAATAGGCCGGCCAGGGTGACGCGTGCTTCAAGTCCGAGCCTGCTGATCTGGTCGCGCAGCCGGGCTTCGACTTTGGCATCGTGCGTCTTGCCGACGATCTCCGCCTGCCAGGCGAGATCGGCCAGCTGGCCAAGCGCAGCAAGCAGGACGTCGTGTCCCTTGCGCTCGGCAAGCAGGCCGACCGACAGGATCAGCGGCGGGGTGCGTGGCGCATGAACGGGGTCCGCTGGCCGAAAGCCGGGCAGGGCGATGGTGATCTTGCTTTCGGGCACGCCGAACTCTTGGACCAGGATGCGCGCCGTATGCGGGCTGGGAACGATGATGGCCCGCGCCAGCCTGAGATTGTCGGCCTCGCGCCGCAGCAGTTCGCGTGACCTTTCCGGCGGCAGGCCGGTTTCCAACCCGAGGGGATGGTGGATCATGGCCACGATCGGTGCCCGGACCGTGCGCAGCCCGGCGGTGTCGATGGAGCCGAAGACCAGGCCGTCGATGATCAGCGGCACATTTTCGGAAATGGCCGCCATGGCCACTATCGACGCAGCGGTCTCGGCCGCTGTTGCATTCGGAAAGCCCGCCGGCAGTTGCAGATGCTCGACGGGACGGCCCTGTGCGCGCAGCCCCATCAACAGCTCATACTCGTAGATGTAGCCGCCGGTTTTTTGCGTCATGTCGCCCGGTATGGCAAAGGCGGCTGGCTTTGGCGTCATGGTTCTGTCCAGGCTCATAGGGCCAGCTGCTCGCTGGCGAAGTTCTTCAGCATGCGCCGCTCCAGCAGTTGGACCAGTCCATAGGCAAGGCTGGCGGTTACGGCCAGCAGCATGATGGCGCTCCACAGCAGGGCGTAATTGGACGTCGAGGCGGTCAGGGCCATCAGGCTGCCCATGCCGGTCCCCGTGGCCAGCCATTCGGCCGTGGTGGCTGCCAGCAGCGCGGCGGGCACGGCCATGCGGGCAGCCGCAAAGAATGCCGGCGCCATGGCGGGCAGCTGGGCATGGACCAAGCATTGCCAGGGCCCCGCGGCATAGCTGTCGAAAATGTCGAGCACCGGCCGGGGCGTGCGGCGCATGCCCTCGAGGCACGCTGCCAGCGTGGGGAAGAAGATCATCACCGCGACAATGGTGATGGTGCCAACCGCGCCCCGGCCCAGCGCCAGAACGATCAGCGGCGCGGTCGTGACGATGGGGATGGAGCGTAGCGCGATGGCGACGGGCAGGGCTGTGGCAGCCAGGGCCGGGCGCAGCACCATGGCGACAACCAGGCCTGCCCCGAGCACGAGACCGAAGAAATAGCCCGGAATGGTCAGCGACAGCGTCTGCCGAAAGGCGTCCAGCAACACGCCCCGGTTGGCCGCCGCATCAGGGGCCAGGACGAGGAAGGCAAAGACATCCTGCGGCCGCTTGGCAAAGAACGGTGACAGCCCGAAACCCTCCATCAGCCCGGCCCACAGGGCCAGCACCAGCGCCGTGATCGCCACCAGCTGGGCCAGTGCAGCCAGCAACCCTGCGCCCCGGGACGGCGCGGTCGCGTCCTGCCGCGGCGCGATCAGCAAGGGCGGCGGTGCCGCATCCAGCCGCTGCCCCAACCAGCCGAACAACCAGAAGGCCAGTGCCGAGATCACGGCGGCCAGAGTGGCGATGGCCCAGCTCATGTCGACGTCCAGCGCCCGCATCGCGCGAATGCTGAGTACGCCCAGGCCGCGCTCCGCGCCGGTGAACTCGCCGATCATGGCACCCAGAAACGCCGCCGGCGCCCCGATCTGCAGCCCGGCGATGAAATAGGGAATGCAGGCTCTGGCCCGCACCCGCGCCAGCTCGGTAAACCGGCCGCGGCCATAGCTCCGCACGAGGTCAAGCCAACTGGCCGGTGCCGCGCGCAACCCGACCATGAGGCAGAGATAGCTGGTGTAATAGGTCGCCAGCGCCGCCAGGGCGATTTGCGGTCCGTCGCCGACGCCGTGGATGACGCGCAGAATGGGCCCGGTAGCAACGAAGGGCAGGCAGAAAACCACCAGCGCCAGTCCGGATACCAGGCGCTCGAAGCGTGGCAGGCTGATGGCGATGGCGGCGAGGGCGATGGCAAGGCCGTTGCCAATGATAAAGCCGATGGCGGCAGACTGCAGGGTCGTCAGCGCTGCACGCGTCAGCAGCGGCGCATTGCCAAGGATATGACCGCCGACGGCCACAGGACCGGCAAGAGTGAACAGGCCATTCGTGAGCGATGCCAGTGCCTGCCAGAGGACCAGCGCCAGCAGGATGCGGGCAACAGGTGGCGCCAACGTCCCCAGCGCTGGTAGGGCGCGTGTGTTCACGGCGTCTGCACGCTTTGTGCGGTCAGCGCGAGAGCCTTGGCGATAGCCGCGACCATGTCCCTTAAGCCGGCATCGCCGGCGTCAGGGTCGATGGCAAAATCGCCGATGACCCGCGCGGGTCGCGGCGAAAACACGATGACGCGGTCGCTCAGGGTCACCGCCTCGGTGATCGAATGCGTCACCAGCAGCGTCGTGGTGCCCCGTTTCTGCCACAGGGCGGGCAGGTCCTGGTTGAGCCGGGCGCGGGTCAGCTCGTCCACGGCGCCGAAGGGCTCGTCGAGCAGCAGCAGGCCGGGCTCGGTGATGAGACAGCGCGCGATGGCGGCGCGCTGTCGCATGCCTCCAGACAGTTCGGCCGGTCTTGTTTCGGCGAATGGGCCAAGCCCAACCAGCTCGATCAGCCCTGTCACCCCGACGGGGTCGACCGGTTGGCGCGCCAGTTTGAGGGCCAGCGCCACGTTCTGCCGCACGGTCAGCCAGGGCAGAAGCGCGGCATCCTGAAAGGCAATGGCGAGCCCGGCACGCTGGCTGACGGCGCGCGGTGTCTCGCCGCCAATGCGCACCGTTCCGCTGCTGGGCGCCTCCAGCCCGGCCACCAGCCGCAGCAGCGTGGACTTGCCGCAGCCCGACGGACCGACCAGCGCCGTTGTCTGCCCAGCGGCAAAGCTCAGGTCGAGTGGCTGCACGGCCTCGATGGTCTTGCCGCCGACGCGAAACACCTTGGCCAGATCCGTGCAGACCACTTCGGGTGGTCCGGCAGCGTCAGCCGACTGCATGCACATCCTCGAGAATGGATCGGTCCCACAAGTCCGCGGTAACCGTGCGGTCGAGCAGGGCCAGCGTCTCGATGTTCTGCGCCACCGTGTCCTCGGTGAACCAGCCAAAGCCATTGGCGTCCGTCAGCTCGGAGAACATCAGCGGCACCTGCCGCTCGGCCTGCAGCTCCTGGGTCGCCAGGTCGAGTCCCTGGTCGGGATACATTTCCAGGGTCAGCGCCGCCGCGGCCTTCGTGTCGGCGCGATAATCGGTCCAGCCCAGAACCTCGCCACGCATCAGCGCCACCAGATCGTCGCGGCGGTTGGCAATGCTGTCGTCGGTGGCGATATAGGTCTGCGAATGCACCGCATAGCCGTGGTCGGCCATCAGCATGGTTACGCTCTCGATGCCCTGCATGGCCATGGCGACCGGCAGGTCGGTCTCCCAGCACAGCAGGCAGTCGACCTGGTCGGCCAGCAGCGGCGCCGCGTCATACTGGGTGGGCACGATCTCGATCTGGCTGATATCCACGCCGTTGATGGTGCAAAGCGCCTGCAGCACCGGCGTATTGGCCAGCGCCATGCCGATACGCTTGCCAACCAGGTCGGCTGGCGCATTGACCGGATTGGCGGGCAACGACGCCACCACAAAGGGGTTCTTCTGCATCGCGACGCCGATGATCTTGAACGGCGCCCCCTGTTCCACTGCGGCGGCTGTATAGTCGGCAGCCGAAATGCCGACCAGCGCCTGGCCGGTCACCACTGGCGGCTCCACCGGCGCATTGGGCCCGCCGGGATTGAGCGCGACATTGAGGCCGCCATCGCGCCAATAGCCCCTGGACTGGGCGATATAGCTGCCGCCGAACTGCACCGAATGCAGCCAGCTCAGCTGCAGGGCGACATCTTTCAGCGCCAGGCTCTCCTGAGCCAGCAGGCTGGGCGCGAAGGCGGCGATGCCGATTGTGCCGAGCCCGGCACCAAGAAACTGTCGACGTGAGGGCTTCAGAAGGGTCACGATTATCTCCGCTGTTCAGGGTGGATGGAGGAAGAGTGGCTTTTGGGCATGAGAACCAGAAGCCCCGGCAGGCTGGCCGCCAGGATGACCAGACCAAAGGCGACGCTGGCGGCAAGGCCGGCGGTCGCCGTGGCACCGGCCAGGGGAAACAGCGCGGCTGCGGCACCCTCGCGAAAACCCCAGCCGGAAACGCTGGCCGGAATCAGCATGGCACACAGGATCAGCGGCACCAGGACAAGAACGGCTTCAACGCCCAGTGCCGTTCCGGTCGCCAGCGCGCAAAGCGTGAAGCTGGCCAGGTTGAGGGTCACGATCACGACCGCAAGCAGCGCTTGTTCCATCCACGCGCCATCGGCGACGAGTGCCGCATGCAGCGCCGCGCCGAAACCGCGCGACCATCTTTTGCCGGCAGCGCGCCGGGCCGGGCCAATGGCCAGCGCCAATACGCCAACGGCCGCGCCTGCAACGGCGATCTGCCACGGCTCGATCGCCAGCACCAGCCCGCCGGGCATCAGCATGGCCCAGGCCAGGCCAAGGGCGAGCAGGCTGAACATCGCGATCTGTCCGGCGAGGCGTTCGATGATGACCGCCTTGGCCGCGATGCCGAGGCCCACATGGTGGCGCGCGCGGACGGCACGGGCGGCGTCGCCCAGCACACCGCCCGGCAGCGACTGGTTGACCACCTGCGACAGGTAATACTCCGCAACCGCCTGGCGAGGTGAAATGATCTGCCCCAGTCGCGCGGCTACCCGATGCCAGCGCCAGGCGGATGCGCATGTCTGCAGGTTTACAGCGACAAGGGCGAGCCCGACATGGGTCCAGTTGAGCTCGCCGAGCAGGAACAGCGCACCCGGTCCATCGGCCAGGTGCCACAATAGTCCGAGCAGCACGATCGGCGTCGCCAGCCGTAGCACCAGGCGCCATCTGTTGCGGTGTCGTTCAGCGCGGCCGATCGCCAGTGCTGGCGCGCTCATGGTGATACCGTCCGGGCATCAGCTGGGGAGAGCGCGGCAATAAACCGGTCGCGGAAGGCGTCCATCGGCCAAATAGGTGCTTCCTCGCCCGGAATAAGGGCTGGTGTGAAGTGCCAATCATCGAACGCTGAGAGCACCGCCGCCGAGCCAATGATGTGGATGGGAACGTCCTGCCCGTCGATACCCGAAACCGTCTGGGCCGGCGGATGATCACCCAGTATGATGAGCAGCCAGTCGCGCCCCGCTTGACGCGCGGCAAAGTCGAACACGACCGCCAGGGAATGGTCGAGCGCCAGCCGGTACTGCTCGCGCATCAGCTCCTGATTGGACCATACCGCGCCGCCGGGCGGACCCACATGCTGGTTCGCGTCGAAGATGCTGCCGTCCCCCACCGCGTCCCAGTCGACAAGACGCGGCACGGGGGTCCAGGGCGCGTGCGACGACAATAGGGCCGTCATGGCAAAGTCTGGCCTGCCGTCTGCCGGCAGCAGCCGTTCCACCATGCTCAGTGTGTACTGGTCGGGCATGGTCGTCCAGTTGAAGGCGTCGCCCCTGTAGCCGAGATCGGCCGCTTCATAGATATCGGTAAAGCCCATGAAGCGGGCCTCGGGCCAGGGCAGGGTGATGGCCGGCATGATTGTGGCCGTGCGATATCCCGCCCGCTGCGCCAGGTGGTAGAGCGAGGCCCGGGAACTGGCCAGCATGGCGCGATAGCGCGCCTGGTTGTCGATGGACAGGCCCGAGGCAAGCGTCGAATGGGCCAGCCAGCTCTGGCCGCCGGCCACCGGCGACGTCAGCCAGGCTGAGCGCATGGCCAGGCCTGCTTCTGCCAGCTTGGTCTGCGCCTGCTCTAGCCGGGCCAGGTGGGTCGGCGCATAGAGCGGATTGCGATAGGCGGTCTGGCCGTAGCTTTCGACGAAGATGACAAGCACATCGCGCCCCGCAAGGCGGCCAAACAGATCGCTGTGCCCGACAAAGGGATCTTTGCTGGCCTCGATTTCAAAGGCCGCCAGATCGGCGTAAAGCGTCTGGAACGTGGCCGTCCGGTCAATGGCGAGGCGGGTGGAAAAACTTTCGCCCGGCAGGGCGAACGGCAAGGCCCAGGCGCCGCGCGCCGCCCCAACATGGGCGACCAGCAACACCAGCGCGACGCCACCAACCAGGCCCATCCCGTCGCGCCCCGGGCGCCGCAGGTTCAGGGCCATCAGACGCCCCGTGGCCCACCACAGCAGGCCCGTCAGCAGGAATGGCAACAGCACGACGCCGATGGCCAATGTGGTGGCGAGCGGCAACCCCACCGAACCGGCCGCCAGCCGGAATGCCGCTTCCGCCAGCGGCACGTCCATCAGCGGGTTGAAGGCGCGGTTGAACGCGGTGAAGCTGGCCAGGTCCGCCAGCTTGAGCACAGAGAGTAGCGTCAGCAGGAGCACCAGCAAGGCCCGCGCGCCCTGCGCCCAGACCTTGTCGGATGGCAGCAGCAGCAACAGCGCCACAATGGCAAACCACTCGAGCGGCACCTGCAGCAAGAGGGCGGGCGTCAGCGCGTCGGGATGATTGGGCTGCGCCAGCACGGCATGGAGCGCCAGGCCGGCAAGGACGGTGCTGAAGCTGCCCATGCGCATCGTCTTCACGGTCGATGCCGCGCCAGCCACACCACGTCGCGGCCGAAGGAATAGGTCAGCAGCAGCGTGCCGGAAGCGGCCAGCGCCCAGGACTGCGGGCCGGAAATGATCGGCGCCAGCAGCCCGATCAACACGGCGATCTGGATGACGCAGATCGCCTTGCGGCTGAAGCGTTCCGGCAGCGGGCGATCAAGCCAGGGCAGCAGCAGGCCGGCGGCCAGGAAGGCGTAGCGCATGCCGCCGAGCAGCAAGATCCACAGACCTGCCTTACCCGATTGCACGGCCAGCATGGCCAGAAGCAGGGCAAAGATGGAATCCACTTCCATGTCGAACCGGGCGCCGAAATCTGAGGTGAGCTTCTGCCTGCGGGCGAAATAGCCGTCCACACCATCCAGGCACAGGGAAAAAACCGCCACACCCAGCACCGTCCAGGCCAGGGCCTCATCCATGGCGAGCAGTCCGGGCTGGCTGAGCGGGGCAGCCAGTGCCGCGATGATGGCCGTACGCGACAGCGTCACGATATTGGCAAGGCCTAGACGATCATGC
This sequence comes from Devosia sp. MDV22-iso42, assembly GCF_058629155.1. Classification (NCBI taxonomy): domain Bacteria; kingdom Pseudomonadati; phylum Pseudomonadota; class Alphaproteobacteria; order Hyphomicrobiales; family Devosiaceae; genus Devosia; species Devosia sp. MDV22-iso42. Next base: position 609,972 of record NZ_JBZVWR010000006.1, on the reverse strand, counting down.
TGATATTGCGCCTTCAAAGCCAGTCCCGCGACACCGGCCATGATGGCAAAGGTAACCAGCCCGGTCGCCGCGCCCATGAATGAGCCAGTCAGAACCGCACCCAGTGCAAGCACACCAGGGGCCAGCAGGATGCAGGCCAGGGCGAAGTGCAGATTGACCGATCGGTCTCCCCGATCGCCCAGCAACCCCTTGGGCAGGCGCAGACGCCCCACCAGGCCAGCATCACTCATTGTCACCTGCTTTGCATTTGGCGCTATAATACGACAGTCATGTCATATTACGCTGTCCGCAAGCCCTTGGTTCATACCAGCTCCGGAAAATCGATGATGAGCCCCACCCTGACCTACAAGCCCCTGGCCCGGTTCTTTCACTGGCTCACGGCCATCCTGGTGTTGCTGACCGTCCCCGTGGCCATCGCCATGCTCCGTCCCGGCATCGAGCGCTCGCTGCAGGACCCGCTCTTCCTGTTTCACAAGAATATCGGCGTGGTGATCCTCATCCTGGTCGCCTTGCGGCTGGCCTATCGGCTGCTCAACCCGCCGCCATCTTTGCCCGCAAGCGTCCCGCACATGCAGCGCATCGTGGCCGAGATGACGCACTGGCTGCTATATGGTCTGCTGCTGGGCATGGCGATCTCGGGCTATATCCGCGTCACCGCCGGCGGCTTTCCGCTGGAGGTCTTCGACAGCCTGGGCTTTCCGCGGCTCGCGCCGCGGTCGGACAGCCTGGCCGAAACAGCCAAACAGATCCACGCCGCCCTGCGCATCCCGCTGATCGGCCTCATCGTCCTGCACATCGGCGCGGCGCTCTACCACGGCATAATCAAGCGAGACGGCGTGTTCCAGCGCATGGCACCACGCCGGTTCCGCGCCTAGGTCAAACGGGTGCGACCACGGCTCTGCGCATTAGGCTCAACCACCTGACGTCGCATCGGAGGTCCAACGCCAGTTCAGTATTGCCGGCATGTCCTCGCCATGCTGGCGGATATAGGCGGTGTGTTCGGCGAGGCTCGCGGCGACGAAGTCGGCGAAGCCCTGGCGCCGGTCCTGCAGTCCCTCGACCCGGTCCACCACGCCCTTGGCGATGTGGAAGCGATCGAGCTCGTTGAGCACCGCCATGTCGAAGGGCGTCGTTGTCGTGCCTTCCTCCTGATAGCCATGCACGTGGAAATTGCCGTGGTTGCGGCGGCGATAGGTGAGACGGTGGATCAGCGCCGGATAGCCGTGATAGGCAAAGATCACCGGCTTGTCGGCGGTGAACAGTGCGTCGAAATCGGCATCGTCCATGCCATGCGGATGCTGGCTGGGTGCCTGCAGCGCCATCAGGTCAACTACGTTGACGAAGCGCATCTTGAGGTCGGGAAATTGCTCGCGCAGGATCATGAGGGCGGCCAGCGCCTCCATCGTCGGGACGTCACCGGCGCTGGCGATCACCACGTCGGGTTCCTCGCTGCCGCAGGTCGAGGCCCAGTCCCAGCTTCCCAGGCCAATGGTGCAATGGGCAATGGCTGCATCAAGACCCAGATATTGCGGCGCGGGCTGCTTGCCGGCGACAATGACGTTGATGTAGTCGCGGCTGCGCAGGCAGTGGTCGACCACCGACAACAGCGTGTTGGCGTCGGCCGGCAGATAGACTCGGACGACGCTGGCCTTCTTGTTCATCACATGGTCGATGAAGCCCGGATCCTGATGGCTGAAGCCATTGTGGTCCTGCCGCCAGACATGGGAGGTCAGCAGATAGGTCAGCGAGGCAATCGGCCTGCGCCAGGGCACTTCCTTGGCGACGTTCAGCCACTTGGCATGCTGGTTGAACATGGAGTCCACGATGTGGATGAAGGCTTCGTAGCAGGAAAAGAAGCCGTGCCGGCCGGTCAGCAGATAGCCCTCAAGCCAGCCCTGGCAGAGATGCTCGCTGAGCACTTCCATCACCCGCCCATCGGCGGCGAGCTGCCGGTCTGTCTCCAGCTGATCGCCGATGAACACCCGGTTGGTGGCCTCGAACACGGCGCCCAGCCGGTTCGATTCCGTCTCATCGGGGCCGAATACCCGGAAATTGCTGGCTTCGGCATTGAGCCGCAGCACATCGCGCAGATATTGCCCGGCCGCCCGCGTTGCCTCTCCGTCCACCGCGCCGGGTATCGGCACGTCAATGGCATAGTCGTGGAAATCGGGCAGCTTGAGGTCAGCGAGCAGCAGGCCGCCATTTGCATGCGGATTGGCGCTCATGCGGCGGTTGCCGATCGGCGCCAGGGCCGCCAGTTCGGGCAGTAGCCGGCCGGTCGCGTCGAACAGTTCGGCCGGGCGATAGCTGGCCAGCCATTCCTCGAGAATGTCCAGATGACCCGGCACTTCGGCCAGCTTTGCCAGCGGCACCTGATGCGAGCGCCACGTGCCCTCGGTGGGGTTGCCATCCACCTCTTTGGGACCCGTCCAGCCCTTGGGCGAGCGCAGCACGATCATCGGCCAGGCTGGCCGATCGGTAACGCCGCCGTTGCGGGCGCCGTCCTGGATGGCCTTGATATCGGCCAGCACTTTGTCGAGCGTCGCGGCCATCAGCTGATGCATGCTGGCCGGATCGTCGCCCTCCACGAAATGCGGCGCATAGCCATAGCCGCGGAACAGCGCCTCCAGTTCGTCATGGCTGATGCGCGACAGCACGGTGGGGCTGGCGATCTTGTAGCCATTCAGGTGCAGGATCGGCAGCACCGCGCCATCCCGCGCCGGGTTGAGGAATTTGTTGGAATGCCAGCTGGTCGCCAGTGCTCCGGTTTCCGCCTCGCCGTCCCCGACCACGCAGGCCACCACCAGGTCCGGATTGTCGAAGGCCGCGCCATAGGCGTGCATCAGTGAATAGCCGAGTTCGCCCCCTTCGTTGATTGAGCCGGGCACTTCGGCCGCGACATGGCTGGGAATGCCGCCCGGCCAGGAAAACTGCGTCACCAGCCGCTTGAGCCCGTCCACGTCCTGGCTGACGGCGGGATAGAGCTCGCTATAGGTGCCTTCCAGATAGGTATTGGCGACCGGGCCCGGCCCGCCATGGCCGGGTCCGGTGACATAGATCATGTTCAGATCGAGCGCCTTGATCACCCGGTTGAGGTGTACATAGATGAAGTTGAGCCCCGGCGTGGTGCCCCAGTGCCCCAGCAGGCGCGGTTTGACATGCGCCAGCGTCAGCTTCTCGCGCAGCAGCGGATTGTCGCGCAGGTAGATCTGCCCGACCGAGAGGTAGTTTGCAGCGCGCCAATAGGCATTCATGCTGGCGAGCTGGTCGGGGGAAAGGGGCGACGTCATGCGGGGCGATCCTTGTGCTGCAACAGGCTGGCGACGGCAGCGGCGATAACCGCTTCCTCGTCGGTGGCAATGACGCGAACTGACACCCGCGACGTTGAACTTGATATGACAGCGGCCCCGGCCTCGTTGAGCGCGCTGTCGATGTCGATGCCCAGAAAACCGAGATCGGCGCAGATGCGGGCGCGGATGACCGCCGCGTTTTCGCCAATGCCGCCGGTAAAGACCAGTGTATCGAGGCCACCCAGCGTGGCGGCCAGACCGCCGACTGTCTGCCTTATGCGGTAGCAGAACACGGCCAGCGCTTCGGCGGCCCGCAGGTCACTGGATTCGATCGCCAGCAATTCGCGCACATCCGCACTGCTGCCCGACAGGCCGAGCAGGCCCGATTCATGGTTGACCATGCGGTCGAAGGCCCGGGCATCCATGCCATGCGCCTGCGCCAGATAGCGGACCAGCCCGGGATCGATATCGCCGCTGCGGGTCCCCATGGGCACCCCGGCGGCCGGGGTGAAACCCATCGATGTATCGACGCTACGGCCCCGGTGTACGGCTGTCAGGCTGGCGCCATTGCCCAGATGCGCCAGCACCAGCCTTCCATCCGCGACCACTTCCCCAGCACCTTGGCGCAGGGCCTCAAGTAGGTAGGTATAGGACAGGCCATGAAAGCCGTAACGTTGCACGCCCTGCTCGAAAAACCGCCGCGGAATGGCCAGCATCCGCGCCACGGTGGGCATGTCCCGGTGAAAGGCGGTGTCAAAGCAGGCCAGCTGCGGCAGGGCGCCGAAATGCGCCCGGCACGCCCGGATCATCGCGATCTCCGCCGGCAGATGCTCCGGCGCATAATCGGCAATGGCCTCGAGTGCGCCGATCAGGGCATCGTCGATGACGCCATGGCTACGGTATTGCGGTCCGCCATGCACGATGCGGTGCCCGATGGCAGCAATCGCCTTGGGCCCGATCTCCCGGGACAGCCAGGCGAACAGCGCCTCGAGGGCCTCTGTATGTGTGGCCGCGGCGACCTTTTCGGCATGGTGTGGACGGTCTCTGCCAGCGACCACAAGCCTGGCATCGGACTGCCCGATCCGGTCGAACTTGCCCGCCAGATGCCGCGTCCGGCCGTCGCTTTCGAACAGGGCAAACTTGAGGCTTGAGGAACCGCCATTCAGCGTGAGGGTGAAGCCTTCGGTCTGCCGCGGCGCGTGTGGCCCGACACCCGACTTGTCGCCCCTGGCGCTCACGGTGTGACTGGCCCTGTAACGGTCATCGACGCTGTCCGTTGCCGTTCGCCGCGCTGGCGTTCTCCGGCGCGCGCCACTGTGGCTCTGGCTCGGCCAGCGTCTGCAGGTCTCTGGGGTCAGCGCCCTCGATGCGCTGCAGCAGCAGCCGCGTCAGCTCGGCGCCGGCAGCAAAGACATCTTCGCGGATGCTGTCCATGCTGGGAAACAGGGTGGGCAGAATGCCGGAGGTCTGCTTGTAGATCACGTGCATGTCCCGGCCCAGCTCCAGCCCACCTTCCTGCAGCCCGCCAACCAGGGCGATAGTGCGCATTTCGCTATCGCAGATAATGCCGTCCGGCCGGTCACCCGCGCCCGCCAGCGCCAGCGCCATACGCCGCATCTCTTCGGGCGGCATGCCCTGTCTGCCTCCCAGGACGCGCGACTGCAGGCCCAGCCGCCTGGCGGCCTGGTGGAAGGCGGTGACGATATTTTGGTGATTGGTGGTGCTGTCATCGCCCGCCACCAGCATGACGTTGCGACAGCCCTTTTGCGCCAGCCGTTCGACCGCCTGGCGGGCAAACACCTCGGCATGGAAGTCGTGAAAAGCATGGGGCGTGTGGAAGTCGGTCCGCCCGTGGGTGACGAAGGGGAAGTCGGCATCGGCCAGCATCTGCACGCGGCCGTCGCGCGGCGTGGTATGGGTGAGGATCACCCCGTCGGCGGTGCGGTTGTCCAGAATATAGCCGATCGTCTCGGTACTGGCCCCCCGCACGAATTCGGGGACCACTGTCAGGTGATAGCGGGTGCCCTGGATGGCCTGGCCGATGCCCTGGATCATCTGCCGGGCAAAATCGATGGAATCCTCGGCGCCATCAAGCACCAGAGCGATGACATTGGTCTTGCCCGTGCGCAGACGGACCCCGGCGCGGTCGGGAACATAGCCCAGTCTCTGCGCGGCCTCGGCGACCCGGTCGCGGGTTTCCTGCTTCAGCGTAGTGCCGCCGCGCAGCGAGAGCGATACCGTCGACAGGCTCAGGCCGGTGGCCTGGGCGATCGTGCGCAGGGTGACGCGCGCTGGCCTGCCTCGCTCGATGCTGTTCAATGTCACGTCCTTGGCCCAGGTGGAGTCTGCCATTCATTTTACACTGCTCCGGTCCAAATCCAAACCGTCGTGAAGCCGAGCTCCTGAGGGTGCACCGATGGCAGCATTGCCACAGAGATTCCGGCAGGCCCCTGAGGCCCACAATGGCCGGGTTCAGTCTTGCTCCGTGCCGTGCACGATGGCCCCGCCGCGTTGCAGCCGCGCCGCTACGGCGCTGCAGAACAGGGCCCAGGCAGCACCCAGGCACCAGCCGGCCAGCACATCGCTGGGATAATGCACGCCCATATAGATCCGGCTCAGGCCGATCAGCAGGGTGAGCATCAGGGCCATGCTGATGCTGAAGATGCGCAGCGGTCGGGTCGGCGCCAACCGGGCCAGCAAGGCGCCCAGGGTCAGGAAGGTGACGGCCGACAGCATGGCATGGCCGCTGGGAAAGCTAGCCGTGAACTGGTGCGACATGGCCACCAGATCCGGCCGCGGCCGATCATAGCCCATTTTGAGCACCGTACTGAGGACCGTGCCGCCCAGCACCGAGGTGATGACCAGCAGCGCTTCCGCCCGCATGCGAGCCAACAGCAGATAGGCGCAGACTGCCAGGACGATCAGGCCGAGCAGCGCGAAGCTGCCCAGCGCAGTCACGTCGCGCACCATTTCATGCACCCAGGGGGGGCCGATGGTGCTGTCCAGATTGGCCGGATCGCGGAACAGCATCAGGATGGCATTGTCAAACGCCTCCATTTCGCCCTCGATCATTTCGTCGGCAATCTGCAGGAAGGCCAGGATCAAACCGCTGACGAGAGCAATGGAAGCCAGCAGCCAGGCTTCGCCGGTGACCAGGCCATGCAGGCGACGATAGGGGGTGGATTGGACCAGTCGATTGAACATTTGACGCTTTCCTCGTGCTCACCACGCAACGTCTCGTCCTCGCACACGTTCCCATGCTGAACAATGCCCGTTACCGGATCGATCTGCCATGAGCCTCAGTCCCCCCAGCCCCGTCTCGCACTACGTCCTGCTCAATACCAATGCGGGGACAGCCAATGCCACCGGGGTCACGGCGGAGTCGCTGGGCGATCTGTTCGAGGCCAATGGGCTGACGGCCACTATCGACGCCGATGGCGATCTTCCCCTGGCCGACCGCATCGAAGCAGCCATGGCCAGCGGCGCGTCCACCATCGTGGCGGCGGGCGGCGATGGCACGATCACCGCCTTGGCAGCGACCTTGGTCGGCACCGACCGGAACCTGGCCATTCTGCCGCTGGGCACTGTCAATGCCCTCGCCAAGGACCTGCACGTGCCGCTCGATCTGCCCGCCGCCGTCGCCGCTTTGGCCACCGGTGTCGCCCATCGCATCGATGTCGGCGAGGTCAATGGCCGGGTCTTCCTGCACAAGGTGGTGGTCGGCCTGATCCCGGGCCTGGCCGCCGGGCGCGAACATATTCGCGGCCGCTATGACGCCGCCGCCAAGATCGGCTTTCTGCGCTACATGTTTCGCCGGCTGGCCCGCGCCCGGCGCATCGCCGTGGTCATCGATCCCAGCGAGGGTGATCGCCGCGTCGAGCGCGTGCAGGCCATTGCCGTGTCCAGCAATGCCTATGACGAAGGCCTCGGGCAGTTCTTTTCCCGCCATGTCCTCGATGGCGGCACCTTGACACTCTACGTGCTGCGGCACCTCAATATTGGCGACTTTCTGCGCCTGACCGCCAGCATGCTGCTGGGCCACTGGCAGAATGACGAGGCGCTGACCATGGAAAGCGTTCAGTCGGTGACCATCGACTCGCGCAAGTCCCTGCTCAAGGTCATGTTTGACGGCGAGGTCGAAAACCTGCAAACCCCTCTCAACTTCACCATCCGCCCACGATCCCTCTCGGTCATCGTGCCGATGGAAACTGTCAGCGCGGCGGCCGTAGCATGAAGATCCTGCACATTTCCGACCTGCATTTCGGTCACCATGACCCGGCGCTGGCCGCGGGCTTTGCCGATGACATCAATGCGCAAAAGCCCGACCTCATCGTGGCCAGTGGCGATTTCACCCAGATCGGCACCAAGGAGGAGTTCGAGCAGGCACGTGAATTTCTCGACACGCTGACTGCCCCGGTCTTTGCCGTCCCCGGCAACCATGACGTGCCGGCGGTCAACATCTTCAAGCGCTTCCTCAACCCCTATGGCTTTTACAAACGCTATATCTCGCCCGATCTTGAGCCCTTTCTCGAAATGGATGGCGTGGCCCTGGTCGGCATGCGCACCTCGCGCCGCGCGCGCCTCGAATGGAATTGGGGCCATGGCACCATTTCGCGCGGCCAGCTCGAAGACCTGGAGCAGCGCTTTGCCAAGGCGTCACCTGACGCCGTGCGCGTCATCGTGGCGCATCATCCACTGCTGTTTCCCACCCAGCCCATGGTGCAGAAGACCAAGCGGGTCAAACGCGCCGACGATGCGCTCGAGACCTTTGCCGGTCTGGGCGTCCGTCTGGTCCTGTCGGGGCATTTTCACCTCTCTTATGTGCGCAAGCACGAGGCCAAGCCGGTGGTCCGAGAGGGCGAACCGCTTGGCGTCAGCGAATCCACCGTGGCGCCCATCCTGATCGCCCAGGCATCCTCGGCGATCTCGACCCGGCTGCGCGGCGAGTCGAACGCCTACAATCTCATCGACATCGGCGATGAGAAGATCGTCGTTACGGTCCGCGAGTGGCAGGACGGCGCCTGGCACACCCGTGACAAGGCAACCGAGCCAGTCTGACGCCGCACCCGGCCGATTGGCTGGGGACAGAATCGTCTGCGGACTAGAAACGGCCGCCTTTGTGCGGCATCAGCGCGGACTTGGCTGAGCCCGCGATAGCGGAGCGCAAAGGTAGATGCGATGACAGAAGCGCCGGTTCGTTCGCCCTTGCTGGCCGCTGGCGCCATTCTGCTCAGCGTGGCCCTGCTGATCATGGGCAACGGCCTTCAGGTCATGCTGCTGCCGATCCGCGGCGGCATCGAGGGCTTTTCGGCCTTTGAGGTCGGCATGCTGGGCTCGGGCTATTTTTTCGGCTTTGTGCTGGGCTGCGCCTTCTCGCCGCTGTTCATCATTCGCGCCGGCCATATCCGCACCTTCGCCGCTCTGGTGTCGATCGCTTCGGCGGCAGCGCTTGGCTATCCGCTGGCGGTTGATCCCCTCATCTGGGTACTGCTGCGCCTGATCACCGGCTTCTGTCTGGCCGGCCTCTATCTGGTGGTCGAAAGCTGGCTCAACGATCAGGCCACCAACGAAACCCGTGGCACGCTGATCTCCACCTATGTGACCGTCAACTTCACCGTCATCACCTTGGGCCAGATGATGGTCACCCTGGTGCAGCCCAGTTCCTTCGTGCTGTTCTCGATCGCCTCCGTGCTGGTGTCGCTGGCCGCGGTGCCGATCGTGATGACGCGGTCCAGCCAGCCGCCGCCAATCACCATGGTGCGGTTTCGGCCTCGTCACATGTTTAGGCTGTCGCCAACCGGAACTGTCGCCATCTTCCTGATCGGGGTGGCCACCGGCTCGTTCTGGTCACTGGGGCCTAGCTACGCCAATGCGGTCAGCGGCAACGTGACGGACGCCGCCCTGTTCATGAGTGCGGCCGTCGTCGGTGGGGCTTTGCTGCAATGGCCCGCAGGCAAGATTTCTGATCACATTGATCGTCGCCTGGTCATCATCGCGCTGGCCTTGGTCTCGGGATTGATGGGTGTGGTTATCCTGTTGTCGCCGCACGTGACCTGGCTGTGGCTCACGCTGGGATTTGTCTTCGGCGCGGGCCTGCTTCCTGCCTATGCCATTGCGTCGTCGCATGTTTTCGACTTTGCCGATCGTTCGGAATATGTGGAAATCTCCGCCGGCCTGCTGCTGCTCAACGGCCTGGGATCGACAGTCGGCCCCTTGCTAACCTCTCTCAGCATAGAGCTGTTCGGGCCGGCCGGCATGTTCATCACCAATGGTTTGGTGATGCTGATCTTGATCGGCTTTGTTGCCGTCCGCCTCAGCCGGCGCGAAGGTCTGCCCGAGGCGGAGAAGGAGAACTTCGATCTGGGGACCGCCGGCGCGGTCTCGGTGGTCGGCGACGAGGAAGCAGTACAGCTAAGCGACCTTGTGGTGCAGGAACCTGCCGCCTGAAAGCGTCCCCGGCGCCGATTTGGCAGTCCCCGTCCGCAGGCGCGACCGCTCTGTGGCAATGAACACGGCGCCACGCGGTCTTCGCGCCCACCGGGTGTTCGGACACAAATCTTATCCCCGGCTGCGCAGCCTCGATTAAACTCATGCCCATCACCCCGCATGGGCGGCCTGCAGGCGAACAGTGGTGGGGTGAGCCGGGTGGGAGACGCCTCTCCCACAGGTTCCACGCTTCGGTTGCGACAGGGCGAGCGACCCCTAGGACCGGACAGTTCCAAAAACCGGCGCCCCGAGGCGGTTATCGTCTCATTTTTAAATTTACCAGAGGCGCTGATCGTCTCGGGGTTCGTCCATCCATCCGTCCCCGGAGGCCGCCGGCCGTCCGGCGCCAGCGCTTGGCCGCTGCTCGGCCGATAGGCATGCAATTGACAGATCGCTTGCTCAACATGCCTTGGCCGCGCAAGCTGGCATTGCCGATGTCGCTCCCGGATTCTGCCGGCGCCACTGCTGAGGACCACATGACCAATTCGATCCTGCTGGGCGCCATTACCGATGATCTGGCCGGGGCGACGGAGCTGGCATTGGTGCTCGCGCGCCACGGCATGAAGACGGTTCAGGTCAGGGGCGTACCGCAGGAGGGCATCAGTTTTGGCGATGCCGAGGCCGTGGTCGTTGGCCTCACGTCGCGCGCCGTTCCCGCCGACGAGGCCGTGGCCATGGCCCTGGCTTCGGTCATGGCCTTGCGCGATGCCGGCGCCGAGCAGTTCCTCTTCAGCTATGGCGCGACGCTTGGCTCCACTGTTGCCGGCAATATCGGCCCGGTTGCCGAGGCGCTGATGGATTTCCTCGAGGTCCCGATAGTGCTCGCCTGTTCGGCATCTCCCGCGGCGGGACAGACGGTCTATCAGGGGCATCTCTTCGTCGGCTCGAGCCTGGTGTCGGATACCCCGATGCATCAGCACAAGCTGCCGCCGATCGCCGACCCCAATCTGGTGCGTGTCTTGCAGTCGCAAACCGCTGCGCGGGTGGGCCTGATCCCCCTCGATATCGTCTCGGCCGGACACGAAGCGATCCGCGCCCTGCTGTTTCGCGCGCAGCAGGCCGGCTTCCGCCTGATGGTCGCCGACGCGGTGCGCGATGCCGATCTGCGCGTGCTGGGTGAAGCCATGACCGGCACCCGCCTGGTCACGGGCGGTCCGGGCATCGCTGTGGGGCTGCTGGAGAATTTTCGACGCCGGGGTCGGCTCGGCATGGCCGCCGAACCGGAACGCATGGTCGCGCCGAAGGGCAGGGCGATTATCCTGGCCGGCCTGGGTTCGGCTGCCTTGCGCGAGCAGGTGCAGATCGCCATCGACGCTGGCGTGCCGGCCCTGCAGATCAGCGCGGCCGAAGTGGCATCGGGGGCACAGGCAGCGGCCGATGTGGCCAACTGGGTCTTGCGCCATGCCAGCAAGGGGCCGGTACTGGTCTATTCCAGCAGTGAAACCGATGCCGTACCGAACGGGCCTGGTGTCGAACCCGCTGGCATGCTGATCGACCAGTTGCTGGCCAATCTCGCCGTCATTCTGGGCGACAACGGCTTCTCCCGCTTCATCATTGCCGATGGTGAGCCGTCCAACGCCATCGTGGCAGCACTTGGGGTACATGCCTTCAGGATTGGACCGGAAATCGCCCCGGGACTGGCCTGGACACGCAGCCTGGTCGGCCCCGACCTGGCCCTGGCGCTCTTGCCCGGCGACATTGGCGCCCCGGACCTCTTGCTCAAGGCTTGGGACATTCTCGAGGGTCCCGATGTGAGCGCAGCGCAGCATTCAACGGGTGGCACAGGCCTGCCGCGCGAAAGGATAGCCTGATGTCTGAAACGCTACGGCGGCACGCGATCATCGGCTTTGTCCGGCTCGGCCGGTGCACGCAATTGCCAGCCGTTTGCGCGAGATCAAGAAGCAGGAGTGGCAAATCTGATCTGTAGGAGCAGGAGAACGGGCAAGATCGACTGGCGCAGCCAGGCGGTCGCCGATGTTCAACCCATTGCCTTCAAGGAGATTTGCCATGGCCTTCGATTTCAAAGACAAGGTTGCCATCGTCACCGGCGGTGCATCCGGCATTGGCGCCGCCGTTGCCCAGCTGCTCGCATCGTCGGGCGCCAAGGTGCTGGTCGCCGACCTGAACGAGGATGGGGCGCAGGACATTGCTGCCGCCATCGTTGCGCGGGGCGGCGTCGCCAAGGGCTTTGCCGTTGACGTCAGCGATGCGCTCGAAGTCGAGGCCATGGTCGCAGCGGCCCAGCGTGAGTTCGGCGGGTTGCATCTGGCGGTCAACAATGCCGGCATAGCCGGCGCCGCCGCCACGACGGGCGAGTATCCGCTCGACAGCTGGCACAAGGTGATCGCCACCAATCTGACCAGCGTCTTCTACGGCTTGCGCTACCAGATTCCGGCCATGCTGGCCTCTGGCGGCGGCTCGATCGTCAACATGGCGTCGATCCTGGGCTCGGTCGGCTTTGCCACCGCCCCCGCCTATGTCGCCGCCAAGCACGGCGTCATCGGCCTCACCAAGACGGCGGCCATCGAATATGCCAAGCACGGCATTCGCATCAACTCAATCGGGCCGGCCTTTATCGATACGCCGCTGCTGAGCAACAATCTCGATGCCGCTACCCTCACCGCCATTGCCGGCATGCATCCGGTGGGCCGCCTTGGGACGCCCGCCGAAGTGGCGGCATTGACGGCTTTCCTGCTGTCGGACGATGCCTCCTTCATCACCGGCAGCTACCATCTGGTGGATGGCGGCTATACCGCCCAATAGGCAGGATGACCGTAATGACCAAGGCAGTACTCTACCGCATCGAACTTGAATTGGCGCGTGAGCCAGGGCACCCCGAAGGTGACCCGGCACACAGCTACCGCCTGTATTTTCCGTTGACAGCGGAGGGGCATATCGACCCTTCAGCCTATCGCGACATGCCCGACTGGTGCCGCGTGGTGCGCCGTCGCCCCGGCGAGGAGGAGGCGCGGGGCCGTATCCTGCACAGCCCGGACAATGGCTGGATCTTCGACTATGACGTCAAGACCAGCACCGACGACGAGGCCGGGTTCCGCCTGTCGGAAGAACGCTTTGTCGTCGGTGAATATGTGTCGATCCAGGAAGATGACGGCAAGATGCACGTGTTCCGGGTGACGTCGGTCCGGCCGGACTGAGCCCGGGCCGCAGCGCGTGATGGTTCATATCGCCGTGATGGACTGATCTGCCGTAACCAGTTGGCCCTATAATGCGAACTGACGTGCAGATAGCTCCAACCGAGGATCGCTTATGTCCAGCACCCGTGCCCTTCGCCTTACCCCCTACAATAGCCGGCGTGCGACACTCGCCTTGCTGCTGGTCATGCCCGTCTTTGCGATGGGGCTGTTCAATCAGCCGGCCGTGGCGCAGGAAGCCCCGGTGACAATCCCTGCGCCCGCCACCGATCTTGCCGAGACTGGCAACACGGCCACCGCGATTTTTGCCGGCGGCTGCTTCTGGGGAGTGCAAGGCGTCTTCCAGCACGTGGTCGGCGTGACCAATGCCGTGTCGGGTTATTCCGGCGGCGCGGCCGACACGGCCACCTACGAGCAGACCGGCAGTGGGACCACGGGCCATGCCGAGGCCGTGCAGATCACCTACGACCCCTCGGTGGTAAGCTATGGCGACCTGCTGCAGATCTATTTCTCGGTGGCCCACAACCCGACGCAGCTGAACTATCAGGGTCCTGATCACGGCACCCAGTATCGGTCGACTATCTTTGCCGTCAACGAACAGCAGGCGACCACAGCTCAAGCCTATATCGCCCAACTTGATGAAGCCGACCTGTTCGAGGGGCCGATTGTCACCACCATCGAACCCCTGCAGGCCTTCTATCCCGCCGAACAATACCATCAGGACTTCCTGACGCTCAATCCGACCTGGCCCTATATCGTCATGCACGACTTGCCTAAGATTGCCGCGCTCAAGGCAATCTTTCCCGAGGTGTATCGAGCCGATCCTGTGCTGGTGGGAACGCTCTAGGCGATCGCGAATAGACCGGCGCAATCCGCGCCGGTCACTTCTGACCAGCGCCTTTATGGCCGGTCGGCAGTCCCCGTCCCGGTGCAGACGTCGCGCCTAAAACGACTGCCGGAGGGGCAGGGGGATGCAGTCTGGTTCGTCGGCGAGAGCCATCGACCTGAAGAATCAGGGCGTGAATGCGAAAAAATGTGTTCCCCCCCGATCTGGAAGCAGCCAGGCAGAACGCGCCGGCTCACACCCGCTGATCCTTGGCCATTGCATTGCTCAGTCCCTGTAAAGCCCGCAACTGCTTGACTTTTTGAGGGGCATGCCAGCATCGGGCCCGGCCCCATTCTGAATCCGAAACCACAAAATCCGGCGCTGGGGTGGCCCAATTATGGCGATGGTGTGGCTTGACGGCGCGACTCAGTCGTGAATACATCTGCCGCACGGTCGTCTAGGCGGCTGTTGCAAGATGGGATTTGTATCAAATTGAGCCAAATGCGCGACATTGGCGCAACACCCCATCCCAAATGCTCATGGAATGTTATCCGCACCGCCAAAATTCGAATGGCGAAGGGTTGTCACACGCGTGGTGCTGATGCATCTAACGGTGGACTACGGTTAACTCTATGGGAGTGCAAGATATGTTTGTACGTTCACTTTCTCTCGGTGTGGCAGCTGCCGCGCTTCTCGTCGGCGGCGCTCAGGCTGCCGATCTGATCATCCCAACGACCCCACAGCCAATCTATGAAGCTGCTGGCTTCGATTGGGAAGGTCTGTATGCAGGCGTTAACGTCGGTGGCGTGTTCACCAACACCAACGGCCTGACCAACCTTCAGGGCAATGCTTCGCAGTTTTCGGTTGGTGGCGCTGTTGGCGTCAACTTCATCGCTTACGACCCGATCCTGCTCGGCCTTGAAGTCCAGGGTGACTACGTGTTCCAGGACGGCGACGACGCCGGCATCTTCCTGGCACTGGCTCGCGTTGGCGCAGTCGTGACCGACCAGGTCGTCGTGTACGCAGCTGGCGGCGTTGGCCTGACCAGCCGTTCGGGCACTTCGGACAGCATCTACGCCCTCGGCGGCGGTGTTGAAGTTGCTGTGACCGACGCTGTGTCGGTTCGTGGCGAAGTCCTCGGCCTCGGCGATTTCTCGAACGCTGCTGGCGACCAGTTCTTCGACGGTGCCAAGGCAACCGTCGGCGTGTTCTACCACTTCTAAGATATGCAATCGGGCAGGGCGGCTTGCCGCCCTCCCGACCTAGCGTCTTGCAAACCCAATTCGGCGAATCGCGAAAGCGATTCGCCGTTTTGCTTTTAGATCGAGGCTTTGGAGCGACTTAAGACGTGGGACTGGGCAGGGGGCACAGCCACTGCGCGCCATTGCCGGCGTCCGCGGCCCTGCTCGGTCAAGCCGTTTTGGCCGATGGATTGGTCTGTTGTGAGCCAGTGCGTCGATGCGCTGTCCTTGACCTTTCGCGACACCATGCCATGTGTTGCCGATAAGCACTGACCGCATTTAAAATCGGCGCAAGCAGTGGTTGTTATTGCCTGATCAATAACTTTCGCGATATTTTGCGTGGAGTTAAACTTTGAATTTGGAGTGCTCCATGAGCGTACGTTCCCTTTCTCTCGGTGTGGCAGCTGCCGCGCTTCTCGTCGGCGGCGCTCAGGCTGCCGATCTGATCATCCCAACGACCCCACAGCCAATCTATGAAGCTGCTGGCTTCGATTGGGAAGGTCTGTATGCAGGCGTTAACGTCGGTGGCGTGTTCACCAACACCAACGGCCTGACCAACCTTCAGGGCAATGCTTCGCAGTTTTCGGTTGGTGGCGCTGTTGGCGTCAACTTCATCGCTTACGACCCGATCCTGCTCGGCCTTGAAGTCCAGGGTGACTACGTGTTCCAGGACGGCGACGACGCCGGCATCTTCCTGGCACTGGCTCGCGTTGGCGCAGTCGTGACCGACCAGGTCGTCGTGTACGCAGCTGGCGGCGTTGGCCTGACCAGCCGTTCGGGCACTTCGGACAGCATCTACGCCCTCGGCGGCGGTGTTGAAGTTGCTGTGACCGACGCTGTGTCGGTTCGTGGCGAAGTCCTCGGCCTCGGCGATTTCTCGAACGCTGCTGGCGACCAGTTCTTCGACGGCGCCAAGGCAACCGTCGGCGTGTTCTACCACTTCTAAGATTGCTGCCGAAGGGGCGGCCTGCCGCCCCTTCGATCCAGTCTTGCATCCCAATTCGGCGAACCGCTCCGCGGTTCGTCGTTTTTGTTTGTCGGTCACTCCATCGCGGAGTCGTTGCCCCCCCCGATGGGGGGCGATTCTAGGTGTCGATTCTCCGGATATTCTCATTGGCGGACCGAAGGCGCTCGCGGGTCGACGACTTGGCGTCGCCAAAAGCGTACCAACCTGCGCCGTATCCCGCTGTAAGCGGCACCTCTATATATGAACATTATAGTCATATTTTCTTTCCCTTGAAACCCGATAGCCAAAGGTCTAAGCCCAAGCCATCATTTGTCGTGTCGGTTCGTTGGCCCCAATTGCCTCCGTAACTCACGCGATGCCGGTCGCCCGACCGGACTAGTAACAGGCTGCCGCATGACTGATTTGCTCAGCGACTATCTGCCCATAATCATCTTTCTTGGCTTGTCGGCCGTCATTGGCTTGGCCCTGTTGGTGGTTCCCTTCCTCGTTGCCGTCAAGAATCCGGATCCCGAGAAGGTCTCGGCCTTCGAGGCGGGATTCGACGCGTTTGACGATGCGCGCATGAAGTTCGACGTGCGATTTTATCTCGTGTCGATTCTGTTCATCATTTTCGATCTCGAAGTGGCATTCCTGTTCCCTTGGGCAGTTGCGTTCCGCGATGTCGGTTGGTTCGGCTTCTGGTCGATGATGATCTTCCTGGGCGTGCTGACGGTTGGATTTATCTATGAATGGCGCAAAGGGGCACTGGAATGGGATTGAGCGATAACGAAACGCTTGTCGCGCCCCGCCCCGCGGGACTGATCGACCCGCGCACCCAGCAGGTTGCCGGCGCCAACGATCCGTTCTTCACCGATGTGACCGACGAGTTGGCCGACAAGGGCTTCCTGGTGTCCACGGTGTCCCAGTTGGTGACCTGGGCGCGTACCGGGTCCTTGATGTGGATGCAGACAGGTCTGGCCTGCTGTGCCGTTGAGATGATGCAGATGTCGATGCCGCGCTACGACATCGAGCGGTTCGGAACGGCGCCGCGGGCTTCACCACGTCAGTCGGATGTGCTGATTGTCGCCGGCACGCTGACAAACAAGATGGCGCCCGCACTGCGCAAGGTCTACGACCAGATGCCGGAGCCGCGCTACGTCATCTCCATGGGCAGTTGCGCCAATGGCGGCGGTTACTACCATTATTCCTATTCGGTTGTCCGCGGCTGCGATCGCGTGCTTCCTGTCGACGTCTATGTCCCTGGCTGCCCACCGACCGCTGAAGCGCTTCTCTATGGCATTTTGCTGCTGCAGAAGAAGATCCGCCGCACCGGCACCATCGAACGTTAGGATCGCTGAAAATGGATGACGTCATCCAGCTTGATCCGCTTGTGGACCTGGGCCAGCACATAGCTGGCGCTCTGGGCGCTGCGGTCATTTTGCAGGAAATCGCCTTTGGCGAGCTGACCCTGACGGTGCAGCGCGATTCGATCGTTTCCGTGGCGACCTTTCTGCGCGACGATCCCAAGTGCCGCTGCATCAGTTTCACGGATGTCTGTGGCGCTGACTACCCGGAACGCGATGAGCGCTTCGAGGTTGTCTATCACTTCATGAGCCCGCATCTGAATCATCGCGTCCGGGTCAAGCTGTCAGCAGATGACGTCACACCTGTGCCCAGCATTACGGGCGTGTTCCGCGGCGCCGACTGGTTCGAGCGCGAGACCTATGACCTCTATGGCGTGCTGTTCTCAGGTCACCCCGATCTGCGCCGCATCCTGACCGACTACGGGTTTGACGGCCATCCGCTGCGCAAGGACTTCCCGGTCTCGGGCTTTGTCCAGGTGCGCTATGACGAGGAGCGCAAGCGCGTCGTCTACGAGCCAGTGCAGTTGATGCAGGAATTCCGCACCTTTGACTATTTGTCGCCTTGGGAGGGTACCGACTATGTGCTGCCCGGTGACGAGAAGGCCAAACAATGACCGTTGAAGCCAATGTCCGCAATTTCACCATCAACTTTGGTCCGGTTCACCCCTCGGCCCATGGTGTGCTGCGCCTGATCCTGGAGCTCGATGGCGAGGTCGTCGAGCGCGTCGACCCGCATATCGGCCTGTTGCATCGCGGCACCGAAAAGCTGATTGAGTCCAAGACCTATCTGCAGGCCGTTCCCTATTTCGATCGCCTCGACTATGTGGCGCCGATGAACCAGGAGCACGCCTTCGCGCTTGCCGTCGAAAAGCTGCTGGGTTTGGAAGTGCCGCGTCGCGGCCAGCTGATCCGCGTGCTTTACTCGGAAATTGGCCGCCTCCTGGCGCACCTGATGAACGTCACCACACAGGCCATGGACGTGGGCGCGTTGACGCCGCCGGTCTGGGGCTTTGAGTGGCGCGAAAAGCTGATGATTTTCTATGAGCGCGCTTCCGGTGCGCGCATGCACGCTGCCTATTTCCGTCCGGGCGGGGTGCATCAGGACCTGCCGCAGGCCCTGATCGATGACATCGACACCTTCTGCACCGAATTTCCCAAATTCATCGTCGACCTCGACACGCTCCTGACGGAGAACCGCATCTTCAAGCAGCGCAATGTCGATATCGGCGTGGTGCAGCTGGACGATGCGTGGAACTGGGGCTTTTCGGGGGTGATGGTCCGCGGCTCCGGCGCGGCCTGGGATCTGCGCAAGAGCCAGCCCTACGAATGCTATGACGAGATGGAATTCGACATCCCCATCGGCAAGAACGGCGATTGCTTTGATCGCTATCTGATCCGCATGGAAGAAATGCGCCAGTCGACGCGGATCATGAAGCAATGCGTGGACAAGCTGAACGCTCCGGACGGCAAGGGCCCCGTGTCCTCGCTCGACGGCAAGGTCGTGCCGCCCAAGCGCAGTGAGATGAAGCAGTCGATGGAAGCGCTTATCCATCACTTCAAGCTCTATACCGAGGGCTACAAGGTTCCCGCCGGCGAAGTCTACGCCTGCGTGGAAGCGCCCAAGGGTGAGTTCGGCGTCTATCTGGTCAGTGATGGCACCAACAAGCCATACCGCTGCAAGATTCGCGCGCCGGGTTTTGCGCATTTGTCGGCCATGGATTTCCTGTGTCGCGGCCACATGCTGGCCGACGTCTCGGCCATCCTTGGCTCGCTCGATATCGTGTTCGGAGAGGTTGATCGCTGATGGTTGCGCGTCGCCTAGCAGACGAGTCGGTTCAACCGGCGTCGTTCGCATTCAGTGCTGAAAACGCCAAATGGGCGGAGTGGAAGATCGGGTTGTACCCGACCGGCCGGCAGCAATCGGCCGTCATCCCGCTGCTGATGCGGGCCCAGGATCAGGACGGCTGGGTCAGCCGCGCCACGATCGAATCGATCGCGGACATGCTCGGCATGGCCTACATCCGCGTATTGGAAGTGGCGACCTTCTATACCCAGTTCCAGCTGCAGCCAGTTGGTACGCGGGCCCACATCCAGGTCTGCGGCACCACGCCCTGCATGCTGCGTGGCGCCGGCGATCTGATCGCGATCTGCAAGAGCAAGATCCATCACGATCCCCAGCACCTCAACGCCGATGGCACGATGAGCTGGGAAGAGGTTGAATGTGCCGGCGCCTGCGTGAATGCGCCCATGGTCACCATCTATCACGACACCTACGAAGACCTGACGCCCGAGCGGTTTGAAGAAATCGTCGACGCCTTTGCCGCTGGCAAGGGTGACACGATCAAGCCGGGCCCCCAGATCGGCCGCCTGCATTCGGCTGCCGAGGGCGGCCAGACCACGCTTCTGGTCAAGCCAACGGCGCAGCGCGAGAAATTCATTCCACCGGCGCCACCACCGGAGGCTCCTGCTGCGGCGGCGCCCGCTGCTCCACAGGCACCCACCACGGCCGGCAAGCCCAAGGATGTGAGCGAAGAGTCCGCGCCCGC
This sequence comes from Devosia sp. MDV22-iso42, assembly GCF_058629155.1. Classification (NCBI taxonomy): domain Bacteria; kingdom Pseudomonadati; phylum Pseudomonadota; class Alphaproteobacteria; order Hyphomicrobiales; family Devosiaceae; genus Devosia; species Devosia sp. MDV22-iso42. The sequence continues at coordinate 590,121 of NZ_JBZVWR010000006.1, read as the reverse complement.
CTTCAAGGGAACCCCGGCGTCGGCCAAGGTGTCGGAAGCCAAGGCCGAAGGCGAGCGCAAGGCAGCCAACGTGGCGGCAGGCGCCGACGGAGAGCCGAACAAGGCCATGCGCCCCGGCGCCACCGGTTCGGAAGCCGAAGGCGGCATGCTCGATGGCGGCAAGGCCGTGCGCAAGTCTCCCAAGCCGGCATCGGCCGGGGGCCCAGCCAGCAAGACACGGACCATCATCAAGCCGAAGGCCAAGCCTGGCGAGGAAAAGCCATGACGGCTGGAATCTGCACGGCTGTGCATTCGCCGGAAACGGCGAGACTGAATATGTCCGCGCCTCATGCAGGAAGCGGCGATAGGAGTGTGAAGCGTGCTCGCTGACAAGGATCGCATTTTCACCAATCTCTACGGTCAACACGATTGGACGCTGGCTGGCGCGCGGGAACGCGGCGCCTGGGTCGGCACCAAGGAGTTCATCGACTCCGGCCGTGACTGGATTACCAATGAGGTCAAGGCTTCCGGTCTGCGCGGCCGTGGCGGCGCGGGTTTCCCGACGGCGCTGAAATGGACGTTCATGCCCAAGGTCAATGACGGGCGCCCGCATTATCTGCTGGTGAATGCCGACGAATCCGAGCCCGGCACCTGCAAGGACCGCGATATCCTGCGCCACGATCCGCACCATCTGGTCGAGGGCTGCCTGCTGGCCGCCCGCGCCATGGACGCGCATCTGGCCTTTATCTATGTGCGCGGCGAATTTATCCGCGAGCGCCAGCATCTCGAACGTGCCGTCGAAGAGGCCTATGAGGCCAAGCTGATCGGCAAGGACAATATCCACGGCTGGGACCTGGACATCATCGTCCACCACGGCGCCGGCGCCTATATCTGTGGCGAAGAAACCGCCCTGATGGAATCGCTGGAAGGCAAGAAGGGCCAGCCTCGGCTGAAGCCCCCATTCCCTGCCGGCATGGGCGTCTATGGCAACCCGACGACCGTTAACAATGTCGAGTCTATCGCCGTGGTGCCGGAAATCCTGCGCCGCTCCGGCGCTTGGTTCGCCTCGATCGGCCGCGCCAACAATACCGGTACCAAGCTGATGTGCGTCTCGGGCCATGTGAACCGGCCGGCGACTTTCGAAGAGGCCATGGGCGAGAGCTTCAAGGACATCATCGAAAAGCATTGCGGCGGCATCCGCGGCGGCTGGGATAATCTGCTGGCCGTCATTCCGGGCGGCGCCTCTGTGCCCTGCGTGCCGGGTGAGAAGATCCAGAATGCCATCGTCGATTTCGACGGCCTGCGTGAAGCCGGTTCCTCGCTGGGTACCGCCGCCATCATCGTGATGGACAAGCAGACCGACATCATCAAGGCCATCTGGCGCCTCTCGGCCTTCTACAAGCATGAGAGCTGTGGCCAGTGCACGCCGTGCCGTGAAGGCACTGGCTGGATGATGCGGGTCATGGAACGCATGGTCGAAGGTCGCGCCCAGAAGCGCGAGATCGACATGCTGTTCGAAGTCACCAAGCAGATCGAAGGGCACACCATCTGTGCCTTGGGCGACGCGGCAGCGTGGCCGATCCAGGGGCTTATCCGCAACTTCCGTCACGTGATCGAAGAGCGGATCGACCAGTACACATATTCATCCACCAGCGACGGCGCAGTGCCGTCGATCGCGGCGGAGTAGGGCCGATGGCAAGTATCAAGGTTGACGGTGTTCTCGTCGAAGTTCCCGACTACTTTACCCTGATGCAGGCAGCGGAAGCGGCCGGCGCCGAGATTCCGCGCTTTTGCTACCATGAGCGCCTGTCGGTCGCCGGCAATTGCCGCATGTGCCTGGTCGAGGTGAAGGGTGGCCCGCCAAAGCCACAGGCGAGCTGCGCCATGGCGGTCAAGGACATGCGTCCGGGCCCCAATGGCGAGCCGCCGGAAATGTTCACCAATACGCCCATGGTCAAGAAGGCCCGCGAAGGCGTGATGGAATTCCTGCTGATCAACCATCCGCTCGATTGCCCGATCTGCGATCAGGGCGGTGAGTGCGATCTGCAGGACCAGGCCATGGCCTATGGCGTGGACAAGAACCGCTTCGCCGAGAACAAGCGCGCCGTCGAGGACAAGTACATTGGCCCGCTGGTCAAGACCTCGATGAATCGCTGCATCCACTGCACGCGTTGTGTGCGCTTCACGACCGAGGTTGCCGGTATCGCCGAGATGGGTCTGTTGGGCCGCGGCGAGGATGCCGAGATCACCACCTATCTCGAAAAGGCCCTGAGCAGCGAGTTGCAGGGCAATGTCATCGATCTGTGCCCGGTGGGCGCGCTGACCTCAAAGCCTTACGCTTTCAATGCCCGTCCCTGGGAACTGACCAAGACGGAATCCATTGACGTCATGGACGCCGTTGGCTCCAATATCCGCGTCGATAGCCGCGGCCGAGAAGTGATGCGCATCCTGCCGCGCGTCAACGAAGCGATCAACGAGGAGTGGATTTCCGACAAGACCCGTTTCATCTGGGATGGTCTCAAGAGCCAGCGCCTCGATCGGCCTTACGTCCGCAAGGGTGGCAAGCTGCAGGCGACCAGTTGGGACGAGGCTCTAGCGGCTGTTACGGCACGGCTCAAGAAGGCCGGCAGCAAGGTCGGCGCTATTGCCGGCGACCTGGCTGCAGTCGAAGAGATGTATGCGCTCAAGAGCCTGCTGGCCTCGCTCGGCTCGGGCATGACGGATGTGCGTCCGGCCATGTCCGGTATCGATCCGTCGATGCCGCGGTCGGCCTATATTTTCAACCCGACCATTGCCGGGATCGAACAGGCTGATGCCATCCTCATCATCGGCGCCAATCCGCGCCGGGAAGCGGCGCTGATCAATGCCCGCATCCGCAAGACCTGGCGCGCCAAGGGCTTGCCGATCGCCGTGATCGGCGAGCGGGCAGAACTGACCTATGACTATAGCTATCTCGGCGAAGGCTTTGAATCGTTGGTCGAACTGGCTGCCGGTCGTGGCGCCTTTGCCGACATTCTCGCCAAGGCCGAACGTCCGCTGATTATTGTCGGCGAGGGTGCGGTATCGCATGCCACGCTGGGCAAGCAGGTTGGCCGCGACACCATCGCTCTGGCCGCCAAGCTGGCGACTGCCGGCGCCTCGGTTGCCGAGGGCTGGAATGGCTTTGCACTGCTGCACAATGCGGCCAGCCGCGTCGGCGGCCTCGACATCGGTTTCGTGCCACATGATGGTGGGGTGTGCTCCGCCGACCAGATCGCTCTGGCCGGCAAGGGCGAGCTCGAGGTGATGTTCATGCTGGGTGCAGACGAATATGACCTGTCCGCCATGGGTAAGGCATTCGTGGTCTATATCGGCTCGCATGGCGATGCCGGGGCGCACCGCGCCGACGTGATCCTGCCGGCAGCGACCTACACGGAGAAATCGGGGACCTACGTCAATACCGAGGGTCGTGTGCAGGTGACCAACCGCGCCGTGTTCCCGCCCGGTGATGCCAAGGAAGACTGGGCCATCGTCCGCGCGCTGTCTGGCGCCTTGGGCAAGCCCTTGCCGTTCAACTCGCTGACCCAGCTGCGCGCAGCGATCTATGCCGAGTTCCCGCATCTGGCGCGGATCGATCAGATTGCCCCGGGCAATCCAGCCGATATCGTCAAGCTGGGCAAGGCAGCGATCAAGTCCAAGTCGGCGCCTTTCGGCTCGGCCGTCACTGAGTTCTATCTCAGCAATCCAATCGCCCGCGCGTCTGCCGTGATGGGTGAATGCGCAGCTACCGCAGCCGGTCTCCGGCAGGCCGCGGAGTAGGGGAGCACAATGGACTTCATTCTCGCTGCCCTCGATTACCTGCTGGGAATCCCGCCACTTGGCTGGGGGATGCAGGTGGGCTTTGTCTACAAGGCCCTGCTGCTGCTGGTCTCGCTGCTGGTTTTTACGGCGTTCATTCTGCTGGCCGACCGCAAGATCTGGGCGGCGGTGCAGATGCGCCGTGGTCCCAATGTGGTGGGCCCGTTCGGCCTGCTGCAGAGCTTTGCCGATCTGCTCAAGTTCGCGCTCAAGGAGCCTGTCATTCCGGGCGGCGCTGACAAGATCCTGTTTCTGCTGGCGCCGTTGTTGACGGCGACCCTGGCTCTGACGGGCTGGGTGGTTGTGCCGCTCGGGCCCGGCCTGGCGATCGCCGATATCAACCTGGGTATTCTCTACCTGCTGGCGATTTCTTCGCTCGGCGTCTATGGCGTGATCATCGGCGGCTGGGCCTCGAACTCGAAATATCCGTTCCTCGGTTCGCTCCGCGCCGCGGCGCAGATGGTGTCCTATGAGGTTTCCATCGGCCTTGTGATCATCACCGTGCTGCTCTGCGTCGGCTCGCTCAATCTGAGCGACATCGTCATGGCGCAGCATGAAATGGGCCTGGCTCACATGATCGGCCTGCCGCAGCTGACCTTCCTCAACTGGTTCTGGCTGCCGCTGTTCCCGATGTTCGTGATCTTCTACATTTCGGCCCTGGCGGAAACCAACCGCCCGCCCTTCGATCTGGCCGAAGGCGAATCCGAGCTGGTGGCCGGCTTCATGACCGAATATTCGGCCACGCCCTACATGCTGTTCATGCTGGGCGAGTACATCTCGATCCTGCTGATGTGCGCCATGACCACGGTGCTCTTCCTCGGTGGCTGGACCTCGCCCATCGACCTGCCGCCTTTCACCTGGATTCCGGGCGTGGTGTGGTTCGTCATCAAATTGAGCATGGTGTTCTTCATGTTCGCCATGGCCAAGGCCATCGTGCCGCGCTACCGCTACGATCAGTTGATGCGCATTGGCTGGAAGCTGTTCCTGCCGCTGTCGCTAGGCATGGTCATTATTGTTGCTTTTGTGCTTCAGCTTACCGGCTGGGGCTGGCATGGAGGGATGGCCTGATGCGCGCCGCCCAGTTCGTCAACACGCTGCTCCTCACCGAGCTGGTCAAGGCCTTCTTCCTGACCATGCGCTACTTCTTCTCGCCCAAGCCAACGATCAACTACCCGTTCGAGAAGGGCCATGTCAGCCCGCGCTTCCGCGGCGAACATGCACTGCGCCGCTATCCCAATGGCGAAGAACGCTGCATTGCCTGCAAGCTGTGTGAGGCGATCTGCCCGGCCCAGGCCATCACCATCGAGGCCGGCCCGCGCCAGAATGACGGGACGCGCCGTACGGTGCGCTACGACATCGACATGGTGAAGTGCATCTATTGCGGCTTCTGCCAGGAAGCCTGCCCGGTCGACGCGATCGTGGAAGGCCCCAATTTCGAGTTTGCGACCGAAACGCGCGAAGAGCTGTATTTCTCCAAGGAGAAACTGCTCGCCAATGGCGATCGCTGGGAGCGTGAAATCGCTGCCAATCTGTCCGCCGACGCCCCGTATCGCTGAGAGGGAAGACCATGACGCTTCCGCTATTCTTCTTCTACATGTTCGCGGCGATTGCTGTGGGCTCGGCCTTCATGGTCATCTCGGCCCGGAACCCGGTGCACGCCGTGCTGTTCCTCATCCTGACGTTTTTTAACGCGTCCGGTCTGTTCATGCTGGCCGGCGCCGAATTTCTCGCGCTCATCCTGATCGTGGTCTATGTCGGCGCCGTCGCCGTGCTGTTCCTGTTCGTGGTGATGATGCTCGACGTCGATTTCGCCTCGTTGCGACAGGGCTTTCTGCAATATGCGCCAGTGGGCGTGGTGGTCGGCGTGGTGTTGCTGCTCGAACTACTGATGGTCGCCGGCAGCTTCGTGGTGTCGCCCGAGGTGACGAGCGCGGCCGTGCTGCCGATGAACGGCGGCGACAACATCCGGCTGATCGGCCAGGTTCTCTATACGCGCTACGTGTTCCTGTTTCAGGGTGCGGCTGCCGTGCTGCTGGTTGCCATGATCGGCGCCATCGTGCTGACGCTGCGCCACAAGACCAACGTGAAGCGCCAGGATCCGGTCAAGCAGGTCGGGCGTCGTCCGTCGGAAACGCTGGAAGTCGTCAAAGTCAAAAGCGGTCAAGGGCTGTAGGAGGCAATTATGGGCTTGGGTATCGGGCTCGGTCACTACCTGACCGTCGGAGCCATTCTGTTCACGCTGGGCGTGTTCGGCATTTTCATCAACCGCAAGAACATCATCGTCATCCTGATGTCGGTGGAGCTCATCCTGCTCGCGGTGAATCTCAATTTCGTAGCGTTCAGCGCGCAGCTCAATGACCTTCAGGGTCAGATCTTTGCGCTGCTGATCCTCACGGTGGCGGCTGCCGAAGCGGCCATCGGGCTGGCCATCCTGGTCATTTTCTATCGCAACCGCGGTTCCATCGCGGTTGAAGACGTCAACATGATGAAGGGCTAAGAACCTCCGCTATGATTCAAGCGATTGTTTTCCTGCCCCTCATCGGCGCGCTCATTGCCGGTCTGCTGGGGCGCACCATCGGGCACCGGACCAGTGAGTTCATCACCACCGGTCTGCTCATCATTGCCGCTATCCTGAGTTGGGTGGTCTTCCTGCCCGTCGCCTTTGGTGACGGTCTCATGGGCGCCGCCGTCGACGGCCATACCGCCGTTATCAAGATCGAGCTGATGCGCTGGATCCAGGTTGGCGACATGGACCTGCGCTGGGTGCTGCGCGTCGACACGCTGACCGCCATCATGCTGGTCGTGGTCAATACCGTTTCGGCCCTCGTGCACGTCTATTCGATCGGCTACATGGCCGAAGACCCGCATCGCAGCCGCTTCTTTGCCTATCTGTCGCTTTTCACCTTCGCCATGCTGATGCTGGTGACCGCCGACAACTTCCTGCAGATGTTCTTCGGTTGGGAAGGCGTGGGTCTGGCGTCCTATCTGCTGATCGGCTTCTGGTACACCAAGCCATCGGCGACGGCCGCGGCGATGAAGGCCTTCGTGGTCAACCGTGTCGGCGATTTCGGCTTCGCCCTGGGTATTTTCGGCGCCTTCATGGTGCTCGGTCACATTGATTTCGACGGTGCCTTCCATGCCGCCGAGGGCTTGGCCACCACCGGCCTGCCAGTGATGAACTTCCTGGGCTTCCAGCTCGATGCCATGACTGTGGTCTGCCTGCTGCTGTTCATGGGTGCCATGGGCAAGTCGGCGCAGTTCCTGCTGCACACCTGGCTGCCCGATGCCATGGAAGGCCCGACGCCCGTGTCGGCGCTGATCCATGCGGCCACGATGGTGACTGCCGGCGTCTTCATGGTGGCCCGCCTGTCGCCGCTGTTCGAGACCTCGCCGGCTGCCATGACCTTCGTCCTGGTGATCGGTGCCATCACTGCATTCTTCGCGGCCACGGTTGGCCTCGTGCAGAATGACATCAAGCGCGTCATCGCCTATTCGACCTGTTCGCAGCTGGGCTACATGTTCGTGGCGCTGGGGGCAGGGGCCTATTCGGCGGGTGTCTTCCACCTCTTCACGCATGCCTTCTTCAAGGCACTGCTGTTCCTGGGCGCCGGTGCGGTGATCCACGCCATGCATCACGAGCAGGACATGCGCAATATGGGCGGCCTGCGCAAGAAGATCCCGGTGACCTATGCCATGATGCTGATCGGCACGCTGGCGCTGACCGGCGTCGGCATTCCCGGCAGCGAGTGGCTGGGCTTTGCCGGCTTCTTCTCCAAGGATTCCATCATCGAGGCGGCTTATGCGGTCGGCGGCAATACGGGCATGTTTGCCTTCTGGATGCTGGTCATTGCGGCGCTGTTCACGAGCTTCTACTCGTGGCGCCTGATCCATCTGACCTTCCATGGCTCGCCGCGCGACGCGCAGCATGCCGGCGAAGGCCCGCATCCTGATCCTGCCCACGCCGCGCTGGAGAGCCATGACGAACCCCTGAGCGACGATCTCGGGCACGATCATGCGCACGACGACCATGCGCATCACGGCTCGGCCTATGACCATGCCCATGAAGCGCCTAACGTCATGCTGATCCCGCTCTATGTGCTGGCTGCCGGTGCGGTTCTGGCAGGCGCAGTGTTCTACTCGATGTTCTTCCACGACGTCGCCCATATCGAGCACTTCTTCGCCGGGGCCCTGGTCGTTGACCATGAGATCATCGAGGCGGCTCATCATGTGCCGCTCTGGGTGAAGTGGAGCGCTACCGTGGCCATGCTGCTCGGCGCTGCGACCGCCTATATGATGTATATCCGCCGCCCGGAAATGCCGGGGCGTCTGGCGGCGACCAATCCGGGCCTGTACAAGTTCCTGCTCAACAAGTGGTATTTCGACGAGCTGTACGATCTCATCTTCGTCAGGCCGGCCCTGTGGGTCGGACGAGCCTTCTGGAAGGGCTTTGATGACTGGCTCATCGACGACAAGATCACCGAAGGTCTTGGCCGCCGGGTGCAGAATGTGACCGGCTGGGTCACCAAGCTCCAGTCGGGCTACCTTTACCACTATGCGTTCGCCATGCTGATCGGCATTGCGGCTCTATTGACCTGGGCCATTCTGGCCGGGGGACTGATCTGATGACCTTCGACAATACCATCCTCTCAGTCCTCACCTGGTTGCCGATGATCGGTGCCGCGCTGATCCTGTTCATGCCTAAGGCGGCGCTTGAAGCCATCCGCTGGGTAACCTTTGCCATCACGGTTGTCGTGCTGGTGCTGTCCCTGGTGATGTGGTCGGCCTTCGACCCGTCCAATGCCGGCTTCCAGTTCGTGGTGAACTACGCCTGGATCGGCGACACCATCGGTTATCGCGTCGGCGTCGACGGCATTTCGGTGCTGTTTGTGGTACTGACCGCCCTGCTGATGCCGTTCTCTATCCTGGCGAGCTGGCCCGTCGAGTCGCGCGTCAAGGAATACATGGTCATCTTCCTGATCCTGGAAACCCTGATGATCGGCGTCTTCACCACGCTCGATCTGGCCATGTTCTACGTGTTCTTTGAAGGCACGCTGCTGCCGATGTTCCTGATCATCGGCATCTGGGGCGGCACGGCCCGCATCCAGGCCAGCTACAAGTTCTTCTTTTACACCTTCACCGGCTCTGTGCTGATGCTGCTGGCCATCATGGCCATGTACTGGAATGCCGGCACCACCGACATTACCCGTCTGCTGACCCATGATTTCCCGCTGTCCTGGCAGCCCTGGCTGTGGTGGGCGTTCTTCGCCTCGCTGGCCGTCAAGATGCCGATGTGGCCCTTCCATCGCTGGCTGCCCGAGGCGCACGTGCAGGCGCCGACCGCTGGCTCGGTGATCCTGGCCGCCATTCTGCTCAAGCTGGGCGGCTACGGCTTCCTGCGCTTCAGCCTGCCCATGTTCCCCGATGCCTCGGCACAGTTTGCCAATGTCATCTTCTTCCTGTCCGTGGCGGCCATCATCGTGACCTCGCTGGTCGCCCTGGTGCAGACCGACATGAAGAAGTTGATCGCCTATTCGTCGGTGGCCCATATGGGCTTTGTCACCATGGGCATCTTTGCCGGCAATGCCCTGGGCATCCAGGGCGCCATGTTCCAGATGATCTCGCACGGCATCGTGTCCGGCGCGCTGTTCCTCTGCGTCGGCGTGATCTACGACCGCATGCATACCCGCGAAATTGCTGCCTATGGCGGCTTGGTCGAGCGCATGCCGCGCTATGCCTTTGCCTTCATGGTTTTCACCATGGCCAATGTTGGCCTGCCGGGTACGTCGGGCTTCGTCGGCGAGTTCCTCACCATGATGGGCGTGTTCCAGGTCAATACCTGGGTGGCTTTCGGTGCCGCCTTCGGCGTGATCTTCTCGGCCTGCTACGCCCTCTGGCTCTATCGCCGGGTGATCTTTGGCGGGCTGACCAAGGAGAGCCTCAAGGGCATGCTCGATCTCGATCTGCGTGAAAAGGTCATGCTCTACCCGCTGATCGTGCTGACCATTGTCTTCGGCTTCTACCCCGCGCCGATCCTCGACACGACCGCCGCCGCCGTCGACAATCTGGTGTCGCATTACGCGATCGCGGTTGGGCTGGATCCGGCCGTATCGCTGGCCGACGCACCTGCGCCGCTTGTTTATGCCGAACCGGTTGTGGGCGCCGAAGCGCCCGCGGCCGAGCCTGCTGCTCACTAGGAGAGTCCCGTGAACTCAGACGTTACCGATTTCGCGAGCCTGGCTCCCGCATATCCTGAAATGCTGCTGGCCATTGGCGCCGTGGTGCTGCTGCTGGTGGGCGTGACCATCAACAAGGAGCGTTCGCTGCTGGTGTCCTATGGCGCCGTGCTGTTGCTGCTCGCCGTTGGCGCGCTGGTGATGTTTGCGCCTGTGGACGGCGTGCTGTTCAACGGCGTGTTCATCGCCGACAGCTTTGCCCGCTACATGAAGGTGCTCGTGCTGGGCGGGTCGGCGTTCTCGCTGCTGCTGGCCCTGCCGCGTGCCGAAGAGAACGGCACGCACAAGTTCGAATATGCCGTCCTCGTTCTGCTGGCGACGCTGGGCATGATGATGATGGTGTCAGCCAACGACCTGATGAGCCTTTATGTGGGGCTTGAGCTGCAGTCGCTGTCGCTTTACGTGCTGGCCGCGATCAAGCGCGATGACAGCCGGGCGACCGAAGCGGGCCTCAAGTACTTCGTCCTCGGTGCCCTGTCCTCGGGCATGCTGCTCTACGGCGCGTCCCTGATCTATGGCTTTACCGGCCATACCAACCTGCAGGAAATCGTGCTCGCCATCGCTGACGAGGGCCGGTCCATTGGCCTGATCTTCGGTCTGGTATTCCTGCTGGCCGGTGTCGCCTTCAAGATCTCTGCGGTGCCATTCCACATGTGGACGCCTGACGTCTACGAGGGCGCGCCGACGCCCGTGACGGCCTTCTTCGCCACGGCACCCAAAGTAGCGGCAATGACGCTGATGGTTCGCCTGGTGATTGATACCTTCCAGGGCATCACCGCCGACTGGCAGCAGATCGTGGTGTTCCTGTCGATTGCCTCCATGGTCCTGGCGGCCTTCGCAGCCATCGGCCAGAAATCGATCAAGCGCCTGATCGCCTACTCATCGATCGGCCATGTCGGTTTTGCCCTGGTCGGCCTGTCATCCGGCACCCAGGTGGGTGTGGAAGGCGTGGCAATCTATATGGCGATCTACGTCATCATGACCGTCGGCCTGTTCGCCTGCGTCCTTTCGCTGCGCACCAGTTCGGGCTATGTCGAGACCATTGGCGACATGGCCGGTGCCGCACAGAAGCGGCCCTTCGTGGCCGCAGTGATGGCGATCAGCATGTTCTCGCTGATCGGCATGCCGCCACTGGCCGGCTTCTTTGCCAAATGGCACGTGTTCCTGGCCGCCATCGACGCCCGGCTCTATGTGCTGGCGGTGATCGGCGTACTCGCTTCGGCAGTCAGCGCCTTCTATTATCTGCGCATCGTCAAGGTGATGTATTTTGATGAGCCGGTGAACGAGTTTGAAGCGGTGCCAGTCGAACTCAACCTCATCATGGGCCTCAGCGCCGTGCTGGTGGCGAGCTACTACTTCACCATTGGCGCGCCACTGGCCAGTCTTGCCCACATTGCGGCCGGAAGCCTGTTCTAGGTGAACGATTTTTCGCTCGGGCCCAAGGCACGCGCGGCCGGATATCGGCTGCGCGGCTACGACACGATCGGCTCGACCAATGCCGAGGCTCTGGAGGCCGCAGCGGCCGGTGATCCGGGCGGCATCTGGTTTGCTGCGCGTCAGCAGACCGCGGGCAGGGGACGCCGCGGCCGGAGCTGGGAAAGCCCCCATGGCAATCTCGCGGCCACGCTGTTGATTGTGCCGGACTGTGACCCCACATTATCGGCAACACTGGGCTTCGTGGCCGGCGTTTCGCTGAGCCGCGCCCTGGCTGTCATTTTGCCCAGCGGCTTGGTTCGAATCGGCCTTGATGGCGGGGATTCCCGCGATGGGCAGTCCCGCATCGCGCTGAAATGGCCCAATGACGTATTGGCAGACGGGGCCAAGTTGGCGGGCATCCTGCTTGAAGCGCATAAATTGCCGGACGGCCGCCAGGCCGTTGCCATCGGCATCGGCGTCAATGTTGTTGCTGCGCCGCAGGGTTTGCCGTATCCAGCCACAAGTTTGCAGGAACTTGGCGTGCCGCGTGGTGCTGACGATGTATTTGCTGCGCTGAGTGACGCCTGGACCGAAACCTTCGGCCTATGGAATGACGGAAGCGGCATTGCCGAGGTTCTCACGCAATGGCGTGCCTCGGCCGCCGGTATCGGAGCGCCCGTGGCGGTCAATCAGGACGGCGCGGTGCTGCGAGGCATATTTGAATCTATCGACGACGTCGGGCGACTGATCGTCCGCGTCGAGGATGATCGTCGCATCGCGATTACCGCGGGTGACGTGCATTTTGGGGCAACGGCCAGCGCCCGAAGCTGACCATTAATTACGCAGGCGACCGGCGACCAAAGTTCGCTCCGGCGTTGCGTTCGAAAGGACTGAACTGACCCATGGCTAAAACCCAAAGGGATGAACTCGTCTTTGTGGCGCTTGGCGGCGTTGGCGAGATCGGCATGAATATGGGCGCGTACGGCTTCGGCCCGGAAAAGTCGCGCAAATGGATCGTGGTGGATTGCGGCGTGACCTTTGGCGGGCCTGACCTGCCGGGGATCGAACTGATCATGGCCAATCCCGAATTTCTCGAGGAACGCGCCGACGACGTGCTGGGCCTGATCCTGACCCACAGCCACGAAGACCACTATGGCGCCGTGCTCGACCTGTGGCCAGGCTTTGAAAAGCCGGTCTTTGCCACCCGCTTCACCGGCGCCATGCTGGCCGCCAAGCGCGCCGGCGACGGCATTGTCGAAAATGTCGACCTGACCATCATGGTACCGGGTAAGCCCTTCAATCTGGGCCCGTTCACCATCGAAGCGATCAATGTCGCCCACTCGATCCCCGAATCCAACGCCCTGCTGATCACCACGCCCATCGGCCGCGTGCTGCATACCGGCGACTGGAAGCTCGATCCGACCCCGGTCGGCAATGCGCCTACCGATGTGGCGCGGCTCAAGAAGATCGGCGAGGACACCTCCACCCCGCTCGCGTTGATCTGCGATTCGACCAACGCGCTCAAGGATGGCGAAAGCCCCAGCGAGGCAGAGGTTGCGGGTAATCTGGCCGCGATGATCGCCGAGGCCCCCAATCGCGTCGCCGTGACGACCTTTGCCTCCAATGTCGGCCGGGTGATTTCCATCGTCCGGGCCGCCGAAAAGGCCGGTCGCCAGGTGGTGATGTCGGGCCGCTCGCTGCATCGGATCATGGGCATTGCCCGCGAACTGGGCATGCTCGAAGGCCTGCCGCCGCTGCTCGACCAGGACGCGTACCGCTCGATCCCGCGCAACAAGATCGTGTTGATCTGCACCGGCAGCCAGGGCGAGGCCCGGGCGGCGATTGCGCGCATTGCGCGCGGCGATCATCCGGTGATTGCCCTCGCAGCAGGCGATCGCATGATCTTCTCGTCCTGGGCAATTCCGGGCAATGAGCGCGAAGTCATCGACATCCAGAACCAGCTGATCGACCAGGGCGTCGAGGTGATCACCGCCAATGACGGTCTGGTGCATGTGACCGGCCATCCCCGTCGCGGCGAAATCCGCCAGCTCTATGAATGGGTCAAGCCAACCGTGCTGATCCCGGTGCATGGCGAGGCCGTGCACCTCAAGGCGCATGCCAAGCTGGGCCGCGAATGCGGCATCCCGACGGTGCATGAGGCGCGCAATGGCGACATGGTGCGCCTGTTCCCCGACAGCCAGATGTTCCCCGGCGAAGTGCGTACTGGCGAACTTTATCTAGACGGGCTGGTACTTTGCACCCCGGACGAGTCGGGCATCAAGGGTCGTCGTCGGCTCTCGTTTGGCGGCCATGTGGTGGTAAGCCTCTGCGTCAATGCTGGCGGGCAGGTGGTATCGGGCCCCGATCTGGTGATCGATGGCCTGCCCGAGACCGAGGATGAATCGCTGACCGAGCTGGTGCAGGACACCATTGCCGGCGTGCTCAAGTCGATGCCGCCCAAGCGCCGCAGCGATACCGAAGTGCTCAATTCTGCGCTGTTCAAGGGCATTCGCAACGAGGTCAACGCCTATTGGGGCCGCAAGCCCAACGTCTCGGTGTTTGTCCACCGCGTCTGATTCCGCCGGTGTCGCGGCTCGGAAACGGGCCGCGACACTGTCGCAACTTCCTTCCTCCGCTGCGATGCGATAAGACTGGCGCCACGATTTCGTCGCCATTTGGTCACCAGTCTGAACGGGTAATGACTATGCAGGTCGGTTCACTCATCGCCGTGTTTTTCGTGCTGTGGTGGATCAGCTTCGTCGCCGTGCTGCCGATCGGCAACCAGAGTGTCCACGAGGCGGGTGCGCCCGTGGTCGCCGGCAGTGATCCGGGTGCCCCGGTGGCGCCGCGGCTATTGCGCAAGGCGCTGATGGCGACGGCTCTGGCCATTTTGCTGACCCTGCTGCTGCTCTGGGCCATGTCCAACCAGACGCTGCACCACTACTGGAACCGCTAGGCCCGCCTGCCGGTCTTTCCAGCTCAATCCGAGCTCATCATATTCTGAACACAGCGACCCGCCAGATTCCTCTGGGTCAGCTTCCGGCTGCGTTTTGTGCAGTACGGCGTTGCAGACAGAAAAAAGCGGGGCACAAGGCCCCGCTGAATAAGTTTGTTCGACAATACGCTGGTCTTAGGTGCGCTACTTAAGCGCGCAGCCAACGCTCCTCCCTTGACGTTGTCGACGTCCGGCGGTTTGTAACCACCTGTGCTTTATTGCTTGCGACCCTAACAAGGGTTCAACGGTCTGTCACGCAGATTCTGCATGCCTTCCATGCTTGCATCGGATGGACGAGTAGGATTTGAGTGGGCATCAACAAAAGCCACGAGTCGACTGATTTTTCGGGAGTTACCATGCGCCTGTCTCGCTACTTCTTGCCGGTGCTGCGTGACGTCCCCAAGGACGCCGAAATCGTCTCGCATCGGCTGATGCTTCGGGCCGGCATGATCCGCCAGCAGGCCTCGGGCCTCTATTCCTGGCTGCCCTTGGGTTACAAGGTGCTGATGAAGGTGCAGAAGATCATCGAGGAGGAGCAGGACCGCTCCGGCGCGGTGCAATTGCTGATGCCCACCATCCAGTCGGCCGACCTGTGGCGCGAAAGCGGCCGTTACGACGCCTATGGCAAGGAAATGCTGCGCATCCAGGACCGGCACGAGCGCGATTTTCTCTATGGCCCGACCAATGAGGAGATGATCACCGACATCTTCCGGACCTATGTCAAATCCTACAAGGATCTGCCGCTCAACCTTTACCACATCCAGTGGAAGTTCCGCGACGAGGTGCGGCCGCGCTTCGGCACCATGCGCTCCAGGGAATTCCTGATGAAGGACGCCTATTCCTTCGACCTGACCAAGGAAGACGCGGTCAAGGCCTATGAGCGCATGTTCGTTGCCTATCTGCGCACCTATGCCCGCATGGGCCTGACGGCGATTCCGATGCGTGCCGATACCGGCCCGATCGGCGGCGACCTCAGCCATGAATGGATCGTGCTGGCCGAAACCGGCGAAAGCGCCGTGTTCTGCGACCAGCGCCTGCTCGACAAGCCGATTCCCGGCCCCGACACCGATTTCCGCGGCGATCTCAACCCGATCTTTGCGGACTGGACGTCGCGCTATGCCGCCACCGAAGACATGGTGGACATGGCCGAGTTTGAAGCCGCCGTTCCGGAGGAACACCGGGTTTCCGCACGCGGCATCGAGGTAGGCCATATTTTCTACTTCGGCACCAAGTATTCCGAGCCGATGAAAGCCAGCGTCACCGGCCCAGAGGGCAAGGAAATCACCGTGCATATGGGTTCTTATGGCATTGGGCCGTCCCGCCTGGTGCCGGCCCTGATCGAGGCCTTCCACGACGAGAACGGCATTGTCTGGCCGGTCTCGGTGGCGCCTTTCGAGGCGGTGCTGATCAATCTCAAGGCCGGCGATGCCGAATGCGATGCTGCCTGCGATGCACTCTATGCCGAGCTCAATGCAGCGGGCCTCGATATGCTCTATGACGACCGTGACCAGGGCGCCGGCGCCAAGTTCACCACGGCCGATCTGATCGGCATTCCCTATCAGATCATCATCGGACCGCGCGGGCTCAAGGCCGGCGAAGCCGAGATCAAGCATCGCAAGTCCGGCGAGCGCGAGACCCTGCCAATCGCTGCGGCCGTGGCCCGGCTCAAGGGTCTGATCGAACCACAGAGAAAGAACGACATTTGACCGATCTGGCGCCGGCTGCACTGAACAAGGGCACGCGCGCCTTTTCGCGCTTTGAGTGGCTCATTGCCGGTCGCTATCTGCGGGCCCGGCGCAAGGAGGCGTTCATTTCGGTGATCGCCAGCCTGACCATGGTGGGCGTCGCCATCGGCGTCGCCACGCTGATCGTCGTCATGTCGGTGATGAACGGCTTCCGGGCCGAACTGCTGACCAAAATCCTGGGCCTCAACGGCCATTTCACGGCCTATCCGATCGAGCGTGAATTCACCGACTACAAGGAAACCATCGCTGCCTTGCAGCAGATCGAGGGCGTGGACTTCGCTGTCTATTTCGTCGAGGGCCAGGTGCTGGCCTCGGGGCGGGGCAATTCGACCGGCGTGACCGTGCGCGGCATGGACGCGGAAAACATCGCCAAGCTCGACCTTCTCTACAATGCGGCCACACAAGGCGGCTGGGACCAGTGGGACAGTTCCAAGGGCGTGGCGATCGGCTACCGGCTGGCGCAGACGCTGGGCGTTTCGCTGGGCGACCAGGTGCAGATCATCAATCCCGATGGGGCCATGACGCCATTTGGCTCGACGCCCCAGATCCGCTCCTATCCGGTCGACGTGATCTTTGACCTGGGCATGGTCGAGTTCGACAGCTTCTTCATGTACATGCCGCTTGAAGCGGCCCAGACCTATTTCAAGCAATTTGAGGAAGTCCTCAAGCCCGGCATGGGGCCGCTGGACCCCCTGGCCAGCGATGCCGAGATCGACGCCGCCTATGAGCGCATCAACCGGGTGTCGGCCGCCGAGATCTTCATTCACGATCCCGATGATGTCACGGTGATGCGGCAACGGCTGCAGACCGACACGGCGACACGGCCGCTGGTGCTGACCGACTGGCAGCAGCGCAACGAGACCTTCTTTTCGGCGCTGCAGGTGGAGCGGGTGGTGATGTTCACCATCCTCTCGATGATCATCCTCGTGGCGGCCTTCAACATCATCTCAAGCCTCATCATGCTGGTGAAGGACAAGAGCTCCGACATCGCGGTGCTGCGCACCATGGGGGCCACGCGGGGCGCCATCATGCGGATTTTCTCGATCACCGGGACGACCATTGGCGTCATCGGTACGGTGTCGGGGGTGATCCTGGGCCTGGTGGTGGCGGCCAATGCCGAAACCCTGCGGGCCTTCATCTCCAACACGCTGGGCGTGGCGATCTTCCCGCCCGAGGTATTCCTGCTGTCCTCGCTGCCCTCCAAGACCGATCCGCTGGAGGTGACCGTGGTGGTCTGCCTCTCGCTCGGCCTGAGTTTTCTCGCGACGCTGTATCCGGCCTGGCGTGCTGCGCAATATGATCCGGTGGAGGCCCTGCGTTATGAGTAAGCCACACCTGGTTCTGACCGACGTCCATCGCCATTACGGCCAGGGCGACAAGATCGTGCACGTGCTGGAGGCCGCCAACCTTACCGTCAACAGCGGTGAGCTTGTGGCCCTGGTGGCACCCTCCGGCGCGGGCAAATCGACGCTGCTGCACCTCTCAGGCCTGCTGGAGAGCCCGCAGGGCGGCGAGGTCGAGCTGATGGGGATCAAGACCAGCCATCTCGGAGACCGCGGCCGCACGCAGCTGCGCCGGTCGACGGTCGGTTATGTCTACCAGTTCCACCATCTGCTGCCCGAGTTCACCGCGCTCGAAAATGTCTCAATGCCGCAGCTGATCGCGGGCAAGTCGCAGGCGGAAGCCGACAAACGGTCGATGGAACTGCTCGACCTGCTGGGGATCGGCGCCCGCGCCAGCCATCGGCCGGCCGAACTGTCGGGCGGCGAGCAGCAGCGCGTGGCCATTGCCCGGGCCGCGGCCAACCATCCCAAGGTCATCCTGGCGGACGAGCCCACGGGCAATCTCGATCCCGAGACCAGCGACATCGTCTTCGGCGCGCTGGCCGACCTGATCAAGAATGAAGGCGCGGCGGCTCTGATCGCCACCCATAACCACGACCTGGCGCGGCGCGCCGATCGCATCGTCACGCTCAAGGGCGGTCTGGTCGTCGCCCACACGCTCTAGGGGATGGGACGGCCCCGGCGTTAGAGTGCGGCGGCAATCGCCTGGGCGAGGGCGGCCAGTTCGGCCTTGTCCGCCTGGCCGCCGCCATGGGAACCCAGCGCGACGCCGTCGAATACCGGAATGACGTGGAAGTGCAGGTGGAACACCGTCTGCCCGGCCGGCGCCTCGTTGAATTGCGCCAACCGGACGCCGTCAGCCCCGGTGGCCGCTTTGGCCGCCCTTGCAACCCGCTGCACCAGCGGCATTACCGCTGACAGCACCGCCGGGTCGGCATCGAGCAGGTTGCGCGACGCCGCCTTGGGGATGACCAGGGCATGGCCGCGCGACTGCGGGAAAATATCCATCATGACGAGGGCGCTGTCGTCCTCGAACACCTTGTGGGCCGGGATCTCGCCGGCGAGGATTTTGGCAAAGATATTGGAGGGGTCATAGGTCATGGTTCACTCCGCCGGCTGGGTGAGATCCGGCTGGCCCTTCTGGAAGAAACGGAAGCGGAAAAAATTCAGTACCGCCAGGCCGGTAGAGGTAACCGGCACGTAGCGGAAGCCCCGGCGGATGAAGAACAGGGCGATTGCTGCGGCCGTGTCCGCGCTCATGGCGCCCTTGCCCATCGCGGATGTGAAGGAGGAGGGGACGATGTGCCGGTAGATGAGCGCATCGGAACTGTAGAACTCGAGAGCCTTGACCGCGAAGGCGCGCTTGGAGGCCGAATAGGCCTTGAGCTCATCCATGCCCATGTCGCCATGGAACTCCACCTCAGAGCCAACGGCCCACACTTCCGGTGGCGCGAGGCGACTGGCACCGAGCTCGGTGAACAGCGTCGTGAGATCGCGGAAGGTGACGAAATTGGCGTTCCAGCAATCCTCGGTCTTGGCGCCGTGCGCCAGGATCAGCACATCGGCGGCTTCGAGCTTGGCGCGCATGGCCGTGTAGTCGCCGGCGGCAAAGTCCACCCCGGATTTGGCCGTCTCGACAATGCCGCCCAAGCCCCGCAACCGCGCCACCATGGCCGAGCCCAGGGCGCCGCTGGCGCCGGTGATCAGGAATTTGCGGCCCCTGATCTGGCAGGACGTGCCGGCGATCAGGTCAAACACATTGGTGAAGGAGGAAAAGAAGTTGTGCGGATAGACGTGGTGCATGGCGTGGTAATTGTTGTCCACCCAGAGCAGGCCCTGCTGGCCGCCGACCCGCTCCATCGACATGTGGTTGTAGTCGAGCCCTTCCTCGCGCAGCGTCGCGCCGAGCATGAAAGTGCGCAGCACGGCAACCAGGGCAATGGGTTGCCAGGGAAAGACCAGCAGGAATGCCGCCGTGCCGGCCATGGCCGTCAGATATTCCGGCAGGATATGAAACCAGATATTGGCCCGAGCATAGGCCGGGTTTACCTGCATGTCGCGGCCGAGGAACTTGTGATGCACCCAGTGCCAGGACGACAGGCGCCGCAGCAGGGGACTGGATGAGGTCTCCCACTGGTGCAGAGTCCAGTGCAGCACGTCGAACAAGGCGGTTGAGACTACAAATGCCAGAGCGGCCTGCAGCGCGAATACGAAAATGTCCCAGATCATGGTTACCTACATAGGGCCCAGGGGCCATCGGGGAAAGCAGAGATTGCCACCACCCTAGCGATCGGTGCGCTCGCCCTTGCGAAATGGCGTGAACTGGTCAAGCACGTCCTGATTGTGCTCCACCGAGCGGCGCTCCTGCTCGAGATAGTCGGCAACGGCCGCCCGCAGCCCGGGATGGGCCAGCCAGTGCACCGAATAAGTCGTCGAGGGGGCGTAACCGCGCGCCAGCTTGTGTTCACCCTGGGCGCCGGCTTCCACCACGGCCAGCTTGTGCGCAATGGCGTAGTCTATGGCCTGGTAGTAGCACAGCTCGAAATGCAGGAACGGCACGTCGCGCGTGCAGCCCCAGTTGCGGCCGAAGATGCGATCCTGGCCGACGAAGTTGATAGCCCCGGCAATCGGCGTGTCGCCGTCATAGGCCAGCATCAGCACGATGGCATCGGCCATGGACTGGTTGAGCCGCGAGAAGAATTCCCGGTTGAGATAGGGCCGCCCCCATTTGCGGGCGCCGGTATCCTCGTAGAAATCATAGAAGGCATCCCAGTGATGCTCCTTGAGGTCGGCGCCTGACAGCCACTTGACGGTCAACCCGTCGCTGAGCGCGTCGCGACGCTCGCGCCGGATCATCTTGCGCTTGCGCGACGACAGGGTCTCGAGGAAATCGTCGAAGCTGGCATAGCCCTCATTGTGCCAGTGGAACTGGGTATCGACGCGCTTGAGCC
Source organism: Devosia sp. MDV22-iso42 (assembly GCF_058629155.1). Taxonomy (NCBI): domain Bacteria; kingdom Pseudomonadati; phylum Pseudomonadota; class Alphaproteobacteria; order Hyphomicrobiales; family Devosiaceae; genus Devosia; species Devosia sp. MDV22-iso42. The sequence continues at coordinate 569,622 of NZ_JBZVWR010000006.1, read as the reverse complement.
AGCCCTCGGCCTCGATCTCATGGGCTTCGGCCTCCGGCACGAAGGTGGCATGCACCGACGAAGCATCGCGCTGGCTCGCCAGCTGGCGGGTCGTGGACAGCAGGGCCGAGCGGACCAGGGGATTGCCCGAGGGCACCAGCAGTTTGGGCGCGGTCGCCGGGGTAAACGGCACCGAACACTGCAGTTTGGGATAATAGCTGCCGCCGGCGCGTTCCAGCGCATCGGCCCAGCCATGGTCAAAGACATATTCGCCCATGGAATGGGATTTTAGAAACAGCGGCATCAGCCCGACGGGCTGCTCCTGGGCGTCGCTGAGCAGGATATGCTGCGGCTGCCAGCCCGTGCGGGCCGTGGCACAACCCGATTCCTCGAGTGCCAGGAAAAAGGCGTGATCAAGGAACGGGTTGTCGACCCGGCCGGCGGTCGAGGGGGCAAGGTTGTTCCACACCGCCGCCGGAATGCTGGCGGTCGTGGGATGAATGGTCGCCGTATAACCGCTATCGGGCACTGTCGGGATTGAAACCTTCGAAGACGATCTGATCCATATGGGGCCGGACAGCCTCGGCTGCAACACTGGACCGAATTGTCCAGGCCGTCACGGGCTTTCCGAGGGCTCGCCAGAACTTGATCGCCGGCAGGGTGAGCGCCGCGTCGTGGCAGGAGATGAAATCGAACTGCGTCTGCGGCCAGTGCAGCAGGTGGCGCAGGACAAAGCGCTGGGCCGCGGTCAGCTTGCCGTTCCATTCCGGCTTGTCATAACCATAGGTGATGATGCCACGTGGGCCGGCAAAGCCATGCGCACGGATGGCGGTCAGCAGGGTTGGATCGAAGGATTCCACGGTGACGGGGCCAGTATAGCGGGCAAGGCCTTCCGCCACCGTGCGGGCCAGGGTCTGGGTGGCACTGGCATCGCGCTGCTGCTTGAGCTCGATCTGCAGCAGGGTGCGACCGGAGATCTGGGCAAGGAAGGCGGCAAAGGTCTGCGGACATTCGCCGCCACTGCTGCCAAGCAGGGGTGTGGCGGTGAGCTGGGCGCTGCCGGCATCGGCAACGGCGCCGGCCAGGCCGACCAGCCGCTCCATGCTGTCGTCGTGGAACACCACCGGGACGCCGTCGGCGGTCAGTTGCACATCGCATTCAATGGCGAAATTGCCGGCAATGGCGGCCTCGAAGGCGGCGGCGCTGTTTTCAATGACGCCCGCGGCCTTGTCATGCAGGCCGCGGTGCGCGATCGGTCGGGGGAACAGGGTTTGGGTCATGCTGGATCTCGTCGTGGCGTGAGCGTCTCCAGTGACACCGGACTGTGACGGCGATGTAACGGTCAGATCTCGACGATGGCCTCGATCTCGACGGCAGCGCCGAAGGGCAGGGAGGCCACGCCAAAGGCGGCGCGGGCATGCTTGCCCTTATCGCCCAGAATGGCCACCAGCATGTTCGAGCAGCCATTGGCCACCAGATGCTGCTCGGTGAAGTCGGGCGTGGAGGCGACGAGGACCGTGATCTTGACGATCCGCTTGATCTCCTCGAGCGGCACGCCCGCCGTATGCACGATGTGCGACAGCACGTTGAGCGCGGCCAGTTCGGCGGCATTGCCGCCCTGCACGACATTCATATTGTCGCCCAGCAGACCGGTGACCACGCCCTGGTCGTTGGACGAAATCTGGCCTGAGACATAGAGCAGGTTGCCGCTGCGATTGACGGGCACATAGCTGGCGACAGGCGCCTTGGGGGCGGGGAGTTCGTAGCCAAACTCGCGGAGCTTTTCGATCGGGCTGGTCATGTGGTCTTGCCTTCGCTTTGGTCGTCGTCGGGCCCGGCCGGCGGCGCCGGCGGGTGTTTGTAGAGCTTGCCGCGGATCACCGCTTCCCGGCCGAAGCGGGTGCGCACGCGATCCATGGCGCGTTCCGCCGCGGCCTTGCGGGCCACGGCCGGTTCCAGCAGGTCTGCCGGATCACTGCCGCTGGCGGTGTCGATACCTGAAACGCCGATTCCAATCAGCCGGAATGCGGTGCCATCGGCCTCGGGGCCGAGCAGTGACAGGCCGGTTTCATAAATGACATTGGCCAATTGGGTCGGGATCATCAAGTGCCGGGCACGGGTGCGCAAGCGGAAACCGGCCGATTTCAGCTTGAGTGTCACCGTGTCACCCACAATATTCTTGGCCTTTAGCCGCTCAGAGAGGCGCTCGGTGACCTTGAGCAGTTCGGTGGAGAGCTCGTCGAGGCTGGCAATGTCGCTGTTGAAAGTGGTTTCCGACGAGACGGTTTTCATCTCGCCCTGTGTGGTGATGCGCCGGCTGTCCTCGCCGCGGGCCAGCCGGGCGAGGCGGGCGCCGGTCTCGCCATAGCGGCGCATCAGCCGCTCCGGCGATTCGTTCTGCAGCTGGCCGATGGTGAGCAGACCATCCTTGCGCAGCGTTTCGGCCAGCACCTTGCCGACGCCATAGATCAGGCTGATCGGCCGGGGCGCCAGGAATTCCAAAGTCTCGGCAGCGCCGATGACGGCAAAGCCGCGCGGCTTGTCGAGGTCGGAGGCGACCTTGGCGAGGAACTTGTTGTGGCTGAGCCCGACCGAGATCGAGACGCCGATCTCGCGCTCGACGGCGCGGGCAAAGCGGGCCAGCACCACGGCGGGCGGCGCCTTGTGCAGGATCTGCGTGCCAGCCAGATCGAGAAAGGCTTCGTCGATGGAAATCGGTTCGACCAGCGGCGTCAGGGCGTCCATCCTGGCGCGGATTTGCCGGCTGACCTCGACATATTTGGCCATGTTCGGCTTGATGATCACCGCATCGGGACAGAGGTCGCGCGCTTTGAACATGGGCATGGCCGAGCGGACGCCAGACTGGCGGGCAATGTAGCAGCAGGTCGACACCACGCCGCGCACCCCGCCGCCGATGATCAGCGGCTTGTCGCGCAGGCTAGGGTCATCGCGCTTCTCCACCGAGGCATAGAAAGCGTCGCAATCGACATGGGCCGTGGTGAGGGCGAAGAGTTCTGCATGGCTGCGCAGGCGCGGCGAGCCGCAGGCTGGGCAGCGCTCGGGAATGCCGGCCGCCATACCATATTGCAGACAATCCCGGCACAGCCAGTCATGCGCCAATCAATACTCCGTCCGGTTGATCTCGTGGAACACCCGCATGAAGGCCTCGGGCGCTATGTTCGCATTCGCACAGAGCGCGAGCAGAATCGGTTCGTTTGAGGCAACATAGTCGACAAGGCCGCGCTGCAGAGCAGACGTACCAACGGCGCCCCGCAGGGCGGCCGGATCAAGGCCGGCATGCTGCATGAAGGCCAGCAATTCTTCGGGGTTCTCCGCGAGATAGCCCAGGCAGATGTCGGCATAGCTGGCCAGGGCTGCGGTTGCGGGATCGGGGCGGGGCAAGGCTGGGCTCTTTTGATGATTTGTAAGCGTTTTGATGCTAGCTGAAACGGGCAGCAAAGCGAAGTGCTGCCAGCGCCTTAGCGGCGCGAGGAAGGATCAATGCCCAAGACAGTGATGATCGTTGAAGACAATGAGCTCAATATGAAGCTCTTCAACGACCTGCTCGAATCGCGCGGCTATGCCGTCATCCAGACCCGCAACGGGATGGAGGCGCTCGATCTTGCCCGCGCCCATCATCCCGACCTGATCCTGATGGATATCCAGCTGCCCGAGGTTTCCGGGCTCGTGGTGACCAAATGGCTCAAGGACGACGACGAGCTCGCCCATATTCCCGTTATCGCCGTCACGGCCTTTGCCATGAAGGGCGACGAGGAGCGTATCCTGCAGGGCGGCTGCGAGGGCTACATCAGCAAGCCCATCTCCGTGCCTCACTTTCTGGAAACTATTGCCCGCTACATTGGCCCTGCCTGATCGTAGCAGCGCGCTGCCGCCTGCTGCCTGATCGGCCCGCCTGATGCCGGATATCCCCGGCAGGCGAACTGGTTTTTCGGGGCCGATAGTGACCGCACGCGTACTGATCGTCGATGATATCCCCACCAATGTCCGCCTGCTCGAAGCGCGACTGAGTGCTGAATATTACGATGTCGTGACCGCGTCCTCCGGGCCGCAGGCCCTGGCCATCTGCGAAAGCCAGGACATCGATATCGTGCTGCTCGACGTCATGATGCCGGATATGGACGGCTTTGAAGTCTGCGAGCGGCTGAAGAAAAATCCCAAGACCCAGCACGTGCCCGTGCTGATGGTGACCGCGCTCGACCAGACTTCCGACCGGGTTCGCGGGCTTGAGGTGGGCGCCGACGACTTCCTGACCAAGCCGGTCGATGACGTGCAGCTGATGGCGCGTGTCAAAAGCCTGGTGCGGCTGAAATCGCTGACCGACGAGCTGCGCGCGCGGGCCATGACCGGCCAGCAGATCGCCATCGAAGATGCGCTGCGGGCCATGGATACCATCAGCACGGCCGGCGGTTCGGTGCTGATCATCGACACGGATGCCCGCCATGCCGAGCGCATCAAGAGTTATATCACGCCCGAGCATGACGTGGATATCTTGCTCACCCCGGCCGACGCGGTGTTCCAGGTCACTGGCAAACAATATGAATTGGCGCTGGTCTCGATGGCGCTCAACGAGTTTGACCCGCTGCGGGTCTGCTCGCAGATGCGCACGCTCGAGCATACGCGCAACCTGCCCATCATCCTGATGGCCGAGGATGCCGACAAACCCAAGGTGGTGCGGGCGCTCGATCTGGGGGTGAATGACTTCATCTCCCGCCCGGTCGAGCGCAACGAGCTGGCGGCCCGCGTCCGCACCCAGATCCTGCGGCATCGCTACGCCATGGAACTGCGGCAAAGCGTCAACAATACCATGGCCCTGGCCGTGACCGATGACATGACGGGCCTCTATAACCGGCGCTATTTTGACCGCCATCTCGGGGTCATGCTGGGCAAGGCGCAGGCGCTCAAGCGCGACATGGCGCTGATGATTCTCGACATCGATCACTTCAAGGCGGTCAATGACGGTCACGGGCACGATATCGGCGACGCGGTCATCCGCGAGTTCGCAGCCCGCTTGAAGCGAAACATCCGAGGCATTGATCTAGCTTGCCGATTCGGCGGCGAGGAATTCGTCGTGTTGATGCCGGACACCGATTATCGCCAGGCCGAGGCCGTGGCCGAGCGGGTACGGCAGTCCATCTCGGATCGCGGCTTTGACGTTGGCGCGCCGCGACCGCTTTCGGTGACGGTATCGGCTGGCGTCACGTTGAACGAAAGCCTAACAGACACGCCCGAGTCGCTGATCAAGCGGGCCGACGTGGCGCTCTATCGCGCCAAGCGCGAAGGCCGCAACAGGGTGGTGTTCGACGCCGCCTGAAATGTCAGTGCAATTGTCGATGTTAGGGTTATTTGTTATAATTAACAAAAGGTTGCCAGCCGCAAAGGCCTGGTTTGCCTTGTGTTTCTACGGCTGCAGGATAGGTTGCCCTCAACACCGGCCGGCGCTCTAGACGAGATGCAGCCGATGGTTCCCTACGGCTCGTCTCAGGTCCGCCGCAACTCCTGAGCCCCGTAGGGCGGTTGGTCCGGACGCGGACAGAGTGGCCTCTTCGACATGCCGCTCCGGACCAGCCACTCCTCATTCGATCTCTGGTCCCCTTTGCCCCGAACTGGTTAGCAGACTGCTAACCTAGAGCGTCACGCTTTGGCGCATTGGTGACAAACGACCGACAGCAAAAAGCCCCGCATCGATGATGCGGGGCTTTTGGGGACGTCGAACAGGCGCCAGATTACTTGATCTTGGCTTCCTTGAACTCGACATGCTTGCGCACTACGGGATCGTACTTGTTGTACGAGAGCTTCTCGGTCTGGGTGCGGGCGTTCTTTTTGGTGACGTAGAAAAAGCCAGTATCAGCTGTCGACACGAGCTTGATCTTGACGGAAGCAGCTTTGGCCATGTTGTAGTCCTTCACAAAGCAAATGGCGCCGCGGATTCCCCGGCGCCGGAATTTGGCCGCAACCTACGGATTTACCGCAGATTGTCAAGCCAGCCTTCGCCATTCAGGTGAGGTCGGCCTGCAAACCCTGTATTTCTGCGCTTCGGTGCTCACGTACTCAGGTACGCTCCGCTCCGATGCTCAAAAAACGGCGTTTTCGTCTCGGCCTGACCTGAATCGCATCGGCTGGTACCCAAGTACAGCTTTCAGTCACGCTGGCCGGTGCCGAAGCCATACATGCCATTGGCCCACTGCAGGCCGACAATGGCACCCTTGATGGAGGGCAGCATGGCCATGGGCAGGATCACCGCCAGGGGCACCATGGTGTAGAGATAGACCAGCGGGTTGACGTGCCAGACCATCTCCATGTGCAGCATGGCCAGGATCAGGATGTGCCCGACAATGGTGATGGCGATATAGGGCGGGAAGTCATCGGCGCGGTGCAGGTCCAACTGCTCGCCGCAGCTGTCGCAATGCTCCGCCACCTTGAGATAGGCGCGATACATCTTGCCCTGACCGCAATGCGGGCATTTGCACAGCGTGCCGCGCCACATTGCCTGGCCAACATCGCGCTGGTCGATTGCCTTTGCCTTGCCTTGCATCAGTTCACCTCTTTCTGCGGCCCTTGGGCCCGAATGACTTAGGTGGGCGCTTGTTGCCCCGGCGAACAGATGACGGATTGACGCGCTCGCCCTCCGACAGCAGCTCGAACCGCAGCGCCCCGGCCACCGGCGCGGCTTCCAGTAACCGGACGGTGACGCGATCGCCCAGGGTGAACTTCTCGCCGCCGCGGTCGCCGATCATCGACTGACGCTCCTCGACATAGCGGTAAAAGTCCTGACCCAGGCTTGAGGCGGGGATGAAGCCGTCGGCACCGGTTTCGAGCAGGCGCACGAACAGGCCCGAGCGGGTGACGCCGGATATGCGCCCCTCGAAGCGGGCGCCGATCTTGGTGGCGAGAAACTGCGCCAGCAGCCGGTCGGCAGTTTCGCGTTCCGCCCGCATGGCCCGGCGCTCGGTGGCCGAAATGTGCTGGGCGATGCCGGGCAGGTGCAGCAGCTCGGTTTCGCTGAGGCCATCATCGCCAAGATCGAGCGCCTTGATCAGCGCGCGATGCACGATGAGATCGGCATAGCGGCGGATGGGCGAGGTGAAATGGGCATAGCGGTCGAGATTGAGGCCGAAATGACCGTAATTGTCGGCATTGTACTCGGCCTGCGCCTGGCTGCGCAGCACCATTTCGCTGACCTGCTCGACATTGCCCGCCTTGCGCGACTGCGCCAGGATGCCGTTGAAATCGCTGGCCCGCACGCTGTCGGACTTCTTGATGGCAATATCGAGCGAGCCGAGAAAGTCGCGCAGGGCCTGCAGCTTCTCCGAGCTGGGCTCGTCATGCACCCGGTAGAGCAGCGACGATTTCTTCTGCTCGAGTGTTTCGGCGGCCGCCACATTGGCCGCGATCATCATTTCCTCGATCAGACGATGCGCCTCGAGGCGGTCGGGAATGTGGATCTCTTTGACCATGCCCTTGTCGTCGAGCAGGATCTTGCGCTCGGGTAGGTCAAGCGCCAGCGGGCCGCGATGGTCGCGGGCATGCGCCATGGCGTCATAGGCCGCGTAGAGCGGGCCGAGGACGGGGCCGAGCAGCGGGCCGGTCTGCTCGTCAGCCTTGCCGTCAATGGCCGCCTGGGCCTGCTGGTAAGAGAGTTTGGCGGCCGAGCGCATCAGAATGCGATGGAAGCTGTGGCTGCGCTTCTTGCCATCGGCACCGATGATCATGCGCACGGCCAGGGCAGCGCGCGGCACGCCCTGTTTCAGCGAGCACAGCTCATTGGAAATGCGCTCGGGCAGCATGGGCACGACGCGATCGGGGAAATAGACCGAATTGCCGCGGGTATAGGCCTCGCGATCAAGCGCCGTGCCGGGACGGACATAGGCGGCGACGTCGGCAATGGCGACGATGACAATATGGCCGCCCGTATTGGCGGGGTCAGTATCGGGTTGCGCATAGACGGCGTCGTCATGGTCCTTGGCGTCGGCCGGATCGATGGTGATCAGCGGCACGTCGCGCCAGTCCTCGCGCCCCTTGAGCCCAATCTCGGTGGCTTCGTCAGCCTCCCGGATCACCGAGGCGGGGAAGCGATAGGGGATTTCGAGGTTGTGGATGGCTATCAGGCTGACCGCACCCTCCGACATCGGATTGCCGATGACGGCCACCACCTTGGCGCGGGGGATCATCAGGCGGCCGGACAGCTTGACCTCGACCTCGACGAGGTCGCCGTCGCCGGCATTGAGCAGGTCGCCCAGCGGAATGCGCATTTCCTTCTGCTTGCGATCGACCGGAATGAGTCGGGCGCCGTCGTCGTCCATGCGGACAATGCCGATCTGGCCGCGCCGCGGCTTGTCGAGGATCTTCATCGCCTTGGCAGTATAGACCGGAATGTCGGCCTCGCCGGCATCGATGCGCGCCAGGATGCGGTCGCCCGGCGCCGGGGCGACGCGGGCATCACGACCGCTCAGCACGGTGACGCGCGGCTTTTCACCTTCCTCGTCATTCCACTGTGCGGGAAAGGCATGCATGTCTTCCGGATCGGCATCGGCGGGGATGTCGAGCACGGTGACATGGGGCAGGGCGGCGGTACGGCGCAGCGCCTTGCGGGTGCGGGTGATGACACCCTCGCCCTCGAGCTCGGCCAGCATGGCCTTGAACGGGCGACGCATGTCGCCGCGAATGCCGAACACCTTTGCCAGATCGCGCTTGCCCTTGATATCGGTCTGCTCGGCCAGCGCGGCGAGCAGCGCTTCGCGGCTGGGCAAGGCATCGGCGCGCGGCGCCGTGGGGCGGCGGGGACCGGAGAGGTTTTTTGGTTTTGTGGGTTTTTTGACTGTCATGTTGCAAGACATGTAGGTGATGGCGGCCAGTTTGCCAAATGCCGTCCGGCTGCACATCGCCAGGATGGCCATGCGGCAACCAAAGCCGGTCGCAAGCGCGCCTGCTTCGTGCTGCTATCAGGCCAACAGAAAGCGATTCCCTGCCATGACCAATTCCTTCTTCGACGGCCACAACGATACCCTGCTCAAGCTGCTGGAGGCCGAGGGGGACAAGGCGCGGCTGTTCATCGAGGGTATGCCGGCGGCCGATATCGACCTGCCTCGGGCCAAAGCGGCGGGCATGGCGGGCGGGTTCTTTGCGATGTTCCCGCCGCCGCTCAAGGGCAATCTGGGATCGGTGGTGGCCGGCGCCGGCAATGCCAAGGGCGAATTGCCGCCCGAACTGGGCCTGGCCGATGCGCAGGCCTCGACGCTGGCGATGACGGCGATTGCGCTGCAGATCGAGCGTGCCGGCGGCATGGCGATCTGCCGCAGCGCGGCGGAAATTCGCGCAGCAGTCGCCGCCGGCACACTGGCAGCGGTGCTGCATATCGAGGGGGCCGAGGCCATCGATACCCGCTTCGACGCGCTGGAGGTGCTCTATGCCGCCGGGCTGCGCTCGATCGGCCTGGTCTGGAGCCGCGCCAATGCCTATGCCAGCGGCGTGCCGTTCCGCTTTCCCTCCGATGCCGAAATCGGCCCGGGGCTCAGCGACGCGGGCAAGGCGCTGGTACGCGAATGCAATGGCCGCGGCATCATGATCGACCTCAGCCATCTCAACGCTGCCGGGTTCCGCGACGTGGCGGCGCTCAGCGACAAGCCGCTGGTGGCGACCCATTCCAATGTGCATGGCATCTGCGCCAATTCGCGCAACTTGGTGGACTGGCAGCTGGCGGCCATCGCCGAGAGCGGCGGGATCGTCGGGGTCAACTTTGCCGCCGGCTTCCTGCGGCCGGACGGGCAGTGGCTCAAGGATACGCCGATGGACGTGGTGGTGCGCCATGTCGATGCGCTGGTCGCGGCATTGGGCGAGGATGGCGTGGCGCTGGGCAGCGACTTCGACGGGGCCATGCTGCCGGCCGAGATCGGCGACGTCACAGGCGTGCCCAAGCTGCTGCAGGCGCTGCTCGACAAGGGCTATGGGGATGAGCTCGTGGGCAAAATTGCCTATGGCAATTGGCTGGGCATGATCGAGCAGACGATCGGGTAAGGTCCACCTTCCCCCGGGGGAGAAGGTGGGCAGGGTAGGTGCCTAGAACGGCACGTCTTCGTCGGCGACGACAGTCTTTTTGGCGGCGGGCTTTTTCGCTGCCGGCTTTTTGGCAGCGGTCGCCTTGGTCGCTGTCGCCTTGGCGGCGGCAGGCTTCTTGGCGGCCGGCTTTTTCGCGGCGGCCTTCTTGGCCGGGGCCTTCTTGATCTTGGTGCCGGTGACTTCGGCGCGGGCGGCGATCCAGCCCAGGGCCTGTTCCAGCGTCACGGCCTCGGGCTGCACATCCTTGGGGATGGTGGCGTTGATCTTGCCCTGGTTGACATAGGGGCCATACTTGCCGCCGCGCACGGTGATCGGCCCATTGTCATGCTCGAACGTCTGGATGGCGGCGACGCTGCCGGCGCGCTTGAAGCCGCCCTTGGCCTTTTCGGCCAGCAGGTCGACGGCCCGGTTGAGGCCGACGGTAAAGACCTCTTCCACGTCGGGCAGGTTGGCATATTTGCCGTCGCTGAGGATGAAGGGGCCATAGCGGCCCAGGCCCGCGGTTATCGGCAGGCCGGTTTCTGGATGCAGGCCGACATCGCGCGGCAGCGACAGCAGCTTGAGCGCCCCCTCGAGATTGATGGTGGCGGCATCCCAGCCCTTGGGGATGGAGCTGCGCTTGGCCTCCTTGCCGCCGGCATCGCCCAGTTGCACATAGGGGCCGAAGCGGCCGGTCTTGAGGAAGACCTCCTCGCCCGATTCCGGATCGGTGCCGAGGACGCCATCGCCCGGCGCCGCCTCGGAAGACTGGCCGGTGGCCGCGTCCGACAGCTGCATGGTGTGCTTGCATTCGGGATAGTTCGAGCAGCCGATAAAGGCGCCGAACTTGCCCAGCTTGAGCGAGAGCTGGCCGGTGCCGCAGGTGGGGCAGCGGCGCGGGTCGGAGCCATCTTCCTTGGGCGGGAAGATGCGGCTGGCCAGCGATTCGTTTAGCACGTCGAGGACTTCGGAGACCCGCAGGTCCTTGATCTCGGTGGTGGCGGCGAAGAAATCCTTCCAGAAATCGCGCAGCACCTGCTTGTAGTCCAGCGTCCCGGCCGAAATCTCGTCGAGCTGTTCCTCGAGGCCGGCGGTGAAGCCATATTCGACATAGCGGCTGAAGAAGTTTTCCAGAAACGCCGTGACGATGCGGCCGCGATCCTCGGGGTGGAGGGCCTTGCCCTCAAGCCGCACATAGTCGCGGTCCTTGAGCGTGGTCAGGGTCGCGGCATAGGTGGAGGGCCGGCCGATGCCGAGCTCTTCCATCTTCTTGATCAGGCTGGCTTCGGTATAGCGGCTGGGCGGCTGGGTGAAATGCTGCTCGATATCGACAGCCTGGAGCGCCGGCTTGTCGCCGACGGCGATGGGCGGCAGTTCGCGGCTTTCCTCGTCCTCGTCATCGGGCTCGTCGGACTTGACCTCGACGCCATAGAGCTTGAGGAAGCCAGAGAACGTCACGACCGAGCCGACGGCGCGCAGTTCGACATGGCGGCCGGGGACATTGACGGCAATATCGACCGTGGTGCGGTCGATCTCGGCCGAGCGCATCTGGCTGGCCAGGGTCCGGCGCCAGATCAGGCCATAGAGCTTGGCCTGGTCGGCATCAAGGCTCAGGCTTTCCGGACGCTTGAACATGTCGGTGGGCCGGATGGCCTCGTGCGCCTCCTGGGCGTTCTTGGCCTTGGTCTGGTAGATGCGCGGCTTGTCGGGGAGGTATTCCTCGCCGAAATACTTTTCGATCACCGAACGGGCCATGGCAATGCCCTCGGGCGCCATCTGCACGGCGTCGGTACGCATATAGGTGATGAGGCCGTCTTCGTAGAGGCGCTGGGCGATCTGCATGGTGCGGTTGGGCGAGAGGCCCAGGCGCGAGGATGCGTCCTGCTGCAGCGAGGAGGTGGTGAAGGGCGCATAAGGGTTGCGCTTGGTGGGCTTCTTGTCGACGGCCGAGACATTGAACTGGCCGGCTTCGATGAGCTTTTTCAGCTCGGCGGCGTTTTCGCCGTCCTTGATCGCCAGCTTGTCGGTCTTCTTGCCATCCACAGACAGCAGACGCGCCAGGAAGCTCTTGCCGGCCTGGGCCAGCTTGGCCTCGACCGACCAGTATTCATCGGGCTTGAACTTTTCGATCTCGGTTTCGCGATCCGAGACCAGGCGCAAGGCCACCGACTGCACGCGGCCGGCCGAACGCGAGCCGGGCAGCTTGCGCCAGAGAATGGGCGAGAGGGTGAAGCCGACGAGGTAATCGAGCGCCCGGCGGGCCAGATAGGCATCGACCAGCGGCATGTCGATCTCGCGCGGCACCTGCATGGCCGCCAGGATGGCGTCCTTGGTGATGGCGTTGAACAGCACGCGGCGGACAATCATGTCCTTCTTGATGACTTTTTTCTGCCGCAGCACGTCGAGCACGTGCCAGGAAATGGCCTCGCCTTCGCGATCCGGATCGGTTGCCAGGATCAGTTCATCGGCGCCCTTGAGGGCTGCGGCAATGTCGGCAATGCGCTTCCTGGAGGCGGTATCGACCTCCCAGGACATGGCGAAATCTTCATCGGGACGGACCGAGCCATCCTTGGCCGGCAGGTCGCGGACATGGCCGAAGCTGGCCAGGACATGGTAGTCCGAGCCCAGATATTTGTTGATTGTCTTGGCTTTGGCCGGACTTTCAACGACAACGACCTTCATGGAATACCTGTCTGCAACCGCTTTGTGAGAAGTGGCGCAACATGGTCAAGCCAGAACAAAGTGTCAACGGGCACATTGTGACCGCCGCCGGCTCCCCAAAGGGGAGAGAAATCTTGCATACAAGATAGAGCCGGTGCAGACTTGGCCGGCGCGCATTTCTGCGCCGGACCCAATGCCATCGCGACCGACCTCGATTGCCTGCGCCCCTGGCGCGGTGTCGGCTCGCGCGCCGGGTCGATCAAGAGGAGATATTGACCATGCAATACCGCAAGCTCGGTAACAGCGGTACCGTCGTTTCGGCCTATGCCCTGGGCACCATGACCTTTGGTGCGGAATCGGACGAAGCCACCTCATTTCAGCTGATGGACGATTATGTCGCGGCCGGCGGCAATTTCATCGACACCGCCAATGTCTATAGCGCCGGCGTGTCCGAGGAGATCGTCGGCCGCTGGCTCAAGAACAAGCCTGGCGTGCTGCGCGACCTGGTGATCACCACCAAGGGTCGCTTTCCCATGGGGCAGGGGCCCAACCATCTCGGCCTCTCGGCCAAGAACCTGCGCGAGGCGCTGGACGCCTCGCTCAAGCGGCTGGGCGTCGAGCATATCGACCTCTACCAGATGCATGCCTGGGACGCGCTGACGCCGATCGAGGAGACGCTGCGCTTTCTCGACGACGCCATTACCAGCGGCAAGATTGCCTATTACGGCTTTTCCAACTTCCTCGGCTGGCAACTGACCAAGGCGGTCTGGACCGCCAAGGCCAAAGGCTTTGCCCCGCCGGTGACGCTGCAGCCACAATATAACCTGCTGGTGCGCGACATCGAGCACGAGATCGTGCCGGCGGCGCTCGATGCCGAAATTGGCCTGCTGCCCTGGTCGCCTTTGGGAGGCGGCTGGCTCTCTGGCAAGTACAAGCGCGATCAGATGCCCACTGGGGCGACGCGGCTGGGCGAAGACCCCAAGCGCGGCATGGAGGCCTTCGACAAGCGGAACAGCAAATCGATCACCTGGGATGTGATCGGGGCCGTGGAAGACCTGGCCAAGGCACGCGGCGCCAGCATGGCGCAGGTGGCCCTGGCCTGGGTCGCGGCGCAGCCAGCCGTAACCTCGGTGATCCTGGGCGCGCGGACGACCGACCAGCTCAAGGACAATCTCGGCGCGGCCGACCTGGTGCTGAGCGCCGAGGAGATCGCCGCGCTGACCGATGTCAGCAAGCCTGAAATGAGCGACTATCCCTATGGCCCCGGCGGCATCGGCCAGCGCAACCGGAACATCGGGGGCGGGCGGTAGGGCTAACAACAGGTGGGGGTAAGCCCCCACCTGATCTTTCTACGCGGTATTGCGTTGCTTGCTAGGCGTATCGAAGCGCCACCAACTGCCCGCTCGACCATTCGATCTGTCCGGCCAGGTCGAGCTCAAGCAGCAGCATCTGCATGGCGGCCGCAGAGAGGCCGGACTGGCGGATCAGTTCGTCGACGTCGATCGGCGTGGCGCTGAGCGCCGACAGCAGCCGGGACTTGTCGCTGTCGCTGGGCGGCGAGACGTCGGCGGCGAGGTCGGGCTGCCAGTCGCCTTCAAACAGACTCGTCCGGGCCGGGTCGGCGCTGCCCAGGGTCTCGATGATGTCGGCGGCACTGATGACGAGCCTGGCGCCCTGCTGGATCAGCAGATTCCCGCCTTCGGCGCGCGGATCGAGCGGCGAGCCGGGCACGGCAAAGACGTCGCGATCCTGCTCCAGCGCCAGGCGGGCGGTGATCAGCGACCCGCTGCGCTGCGCCGCTTCGACCACCACCACTCCCAATGAAAGTCCCGAGACCAGCCTATTGCGGCGCGGAAAGTCGCGGGCGCGGGGCTCCCAGCCGAGCGGCATTTCGCTGAGCAGCGCCCCGCCAGCGTCAAGAATGTCATGGGCCAGGCCGATATTCTGCTCGGGATAGATCTTGTCGAAGCCGCCTGCGAGGACGGCAACGGTGCCGGTGCTGAGACTGGCGGCGTGGGCGGCGGCGTCGATGCCACGGGCCAGGCCCGAGACAATGGTATAGCCAGCGCCGCCCAGATCACTGGCCAACAGGCGGGTCATCTTGATGCCCGCCGAGGAGGCATTGCGGGCACCCACAATGGCCACGGTGCGCTGCCAATCGAGTGCATCGCCGCCGGCCAGGGTCAGCAGTGGCGGGGCGCCGGCGATGAAGCGCAGCAGCGGCGGGTAATCGGCATCGCTGCGGGCAACGAGGCGGGCGCCATAGCGGGCAAGGCCGGCCATTTCGTCCTCGGCTTCGGCCTTTGTGGTGATGCGGACGGGCTTGCCAGCGCGGCGCGTCAGCGCGGGCAGGGCATCAAGAGCGGCCTCGGCCGAGCCGAAGCGGCTGAGCAGCTGGTTGAACGTGGCCGGACCGACATTTTCGGTGCGGATCAGGCGCAGCCAGCAGAGGCGCTGCGCCGGAGACAGGATTGTGGCACCCGGGTCAGGCGCCATCGCTTAGGCGGTTTTCTTGCCGCCGCCGATCGTCGGTTCGGTCCCGGCGATGAGGCGGACAATGTTCTCGCGGTGCTGGAAGAACAGCAAGAGGGCCATGAGAGCGGCCGTTGCGGCGAGGCGCTCATCGACCACGACATAGGCAAAGATCGGCGCCGTGGCGCCGGCGGTGAGCGCGGCCAGCGAGGAGAACTTGCGGGCAAAGGCGATGAACAGCCAGACGGCGCAGAAGATCAGCCCGACCGGCCAGCTCAGCGCCAGCAGCGAACCGATAAAGACCGCAACACCCTTGCCGCCCTTGAAGCCGAGCCAGACCGGAAAGCAATGGCCGACAAAGGCGCCCAGGCCCGCCAGCATGGCGGCTTCCTCGCCCCAGAGCCCGCGCGCCAGCAGCACCGGCATGGCGGCCTTGGCGGCGTCGAGCACGAGGGTCGCGGCGGCAAGCCAGCGATTGCCGGTGCGCAGCACATTGGTAGCGCCGATATTGCCCGAGCCGATAGCCCGGATATCGCCCAGGCCGGCGGCCTGTGTCAGCAGCAGCCCGAACGGGACCGAGCCACAAAGATAGCCCAGGACGGTGGCGTAGAGCAGGGGGAGAAAGTCGAACGGCATGACGGGCAATCCTTTGCGGGCATGGGAAGAAAATACCCCGACGCCCTGTTGCACCGCAAGGGGGGAGTGTCGAGCCGCCGCCTATCCTCCACCGCTTGCGGGGGAGGGGCTTCGAGCCGGCCGAAGGCAAAATCGCTCCGGTGGAGCGATTTTAGGTGAGGAGGCCTTGAGAGCTAAGCTCGAAAGGCCCGCCGTCAGGCGGTGGAGGGGGGCAGCATCCACGAGGATAACGGTCCGACAGGGTGGACAGGCGATGGCTGGCGTGTGGGGCTCCCCTCTCCACCACGCGAAGCGTGGTCCCCCTCTCCCGTGAACGGGAGAGGATGAAGAGCGTGAACTTCAGTCCGCGTGTACGTAGACCGTTTCGCCGCCGACAATGGTGCGCATGACCTTGCCGGCCAGGCGCGCGCCCTCGAAGCTGGTATTGCGCGAGCGGGAGCGCAGCGCGGTTTCGTCGACCTGCCAGGGATAGTCGAGATCGACCAGGATCAGGTCGGCCGGCGCGCCCGCGGCAATGCGGCCGGATGGGAGGCCGAGGATTTCGGCGGGGCGGCTGGTCATGGCGCGCAGCACGGTGAGGATATCGACATCGCCGGAATGGACCAGGCGCAGGGCGGCGGCGAGCAGGGTTTCAAGGCCGATGGCGCCGTCCGAGGCTTCGGCGAAGGGCTGGCGCTTGACCTCAGTATCCTGCGGATCGTGGTCGGAATGGATGGTGTCAATGGCCCCGCTGCGCAGGCCCTCGATCATGGCCTGGCGATCATCTTCCGAGCGCAGGGGCGTCGAGAGCTTGAAGAAGGTGCGGTAGCGGCCGATGTCGTTCTCGTTGAGCGCGAGGTTATTGATGGAAACCCCTGCGGTAACTGACGTGTTACGCTTTTTGGCGGCGGCGACGAGCTCGACCGAGGCGGCGCAGGAAATCTGGGCGGCGTGGTATTTGACGCCGGTGAGGGCGGCCAGTTGCAGGTCGCGCGCCAGCGGAATGGTCTCTGCTTCGCGCGGAATGCCCTTGAGGCCCAGAATGGTGGCGAACAGACCCTCATTCATCACGCCGGGGCCGGCCAGGTCGGTATCGACGACATGGTGAACGAAGGTGAGGCCGAAATTGGCGGCATAGCTCATCGCCGTGCGCAGCATGGAGGTGGACTGGATGGAATGGCGGCCATCGGTGAGGCAGACCGCGCCGGCCTCCTGCAGCAGGCCATACTCGGTCATTTCCGTGCCGTTGAGGCCCTTGGTAATGGCGCCGGCGGGCAGCACATTGACCTTGGACGTCGCCTTGGCGCGCCGGATCAGGAAATCCACCAGGGCGCCATCGTCAACCACCGGGGTGGTATCGGGCATCATGACGAAGCTGGTGATCCCGCCGGCAGCGGCGGCCTCGCCGGCCGAGGCGAGGGTCTCGCGATATTCCTTGCCCGGCTCGCCGGTAAAGACGCGCATGTCGATCAGGCCCGGCGCCAGCATCAGCCCATGCGCATTGATCACCTCGGCGCCGTCGGGCACGCCGATGGGCCGGCCGATGGCGATCTCGGCGATGAGGCCATTCTCGACCAGCACGGCGCCAATCGCGTCCGTGCCCGAGGCCGGGTCGACGATGCGGGCATTTTCAATCAGCAGGGGGGCGGTCATGCCTCGTTCCTCGTCGGCAGCAGGGCATCAAGCACGGCCATGCGGACGGCGACGCCCATTTCCACCTGCTCGTTGATGACCGACTGCACGCCATCGGCAATGGCCGGATCGATCTCGACGCCGCGGTTCATCGGACCGGGATGCATGACAATGGCGTCGGGCTTGGCATAGGCGAGCTTTTCGGCGTCGAGGCCATAGAAGCGGTAATATTCGCGCACCGAGGGGATCATGCGGCCCTGGGCGCGCTCGTGCTGCAGGCGCAGCATCATCACCACGTCGGCGCCCTTGAGGCCCTCGTGCATGTCGGTGAAGACCTCGGTGGCGAGGTTTTCGATGCCGGCGGGCAGCAGATTGCGCGGGGCGATGACCCGGGTGCGCACATTGAGCGCGCCGAGCAGCAGGAGATTGGAGCGGACGACGCGCGAATTGGCGATGTCGCCGCAGATGGCGACGGTCAGCCCGGAAATGCGGCCCTTGTGGCGGCGGATGGTGAGGGCGTCGAGCAAGGCCTGGGTCGGGTGCTCGTGGGCGCCATCGCCGGCATTGATGACCGCGCAGCCAACCTTCTGGCTCAGCAGTTCCACGGCGCCAGCCGCCGAATGGCGCACCACGATCACGTCGGGGCGCATGGCGTTGAGCGTCGCGGCGGTGTCGATCAGGGTTTCGCCCTTGGAGACCGAGCTGGTCTTGACCGACATGTTCATCACCAACGCGCCCAGGCGCTTGCCGGCAATCTCGAACGAGCCCTGGGTGCGGGTGGAGGGCTCGAAGAACAGGTTGATCTGGGTCTTGCCGCTGAGGGTGGGCAGGCTTTTGCGCTCCTGCCGGCTCACCGGCACCATGGCTTCGGCGCGATCGAGCAGATCCACGATCTCATGTTGCTGGAGATCGGCTATCGAGAGCAGATGGCGCTGATTGAACGGGGGATAATCGCCGGAGGAGCCGGCGGGCGAAGTCGAGGCTGTGCTGGCGCGAGCTTGGGCCATGCGCTCCCATTCCCTAAGTTTGCAGCGGTGTAGCGGAGGGGGGCCAGCCATTCAACATCTTGTTGAATTTTCCACGCCGTAGTTCAGGCGTGGCGCAGGCGGTCGAGCGCACCCTGCAGGATATAGCTGGCGGCCAGCTTGTCGACGACCTCGGCGCGGCGGTCGCGGCGCATGTCCGCCTGGATCATCATGCGGGTGACCGCGCTGGTGGACAGACGTTCGTCCCAGAAGGCGATGGGCAGGGTGATGCGTTGGGCCAGGCTCCGGGCAAAGGCCCGGGTGGACTGCACCCGCGGGCCTTCCGAGCCATCCATATTGAGCGGCAGGCCCAGGATGACGGCGACGATGGCGTTTTGCGCGATCAGCTCGTCGAGGCGCACGGCGTCGGCGGTGAACTTGGTGCGCTTGATGGTTTCTAGCGGGGTAGCCGAATAGCGCATGCCGTCGGAAATGGCGACGCCAATGGTCTTGGTGCCCAGGTCGAGCCCCATGATGCGCCCGGTGGCGGGAATGCCGGCCAGCGGATTGGCGAAGTCTTCCGTTTCTTCAGTCATGGGTTGCTCGCTTGCCACAATGGAGCCGTCCTATAGGGTGCGGCAGGATTTGGCGACTGGAAAGCTTGGCATGAAACTGACCTGGTTCGGCGGCACGACGCTGCGCATCTATATCGGCGGCATGATCGTGGTGCTCGACCCGGGCGGGGCGCCGGCGGGAATCGATGCGGCCGAACTGGTCGCCGGCGCCGACAGCGTTGTCGCCGGTTTTGGCGCCGGCCTGCCGGCTGTCGAGACGGCGAGCTGGAAGCCGCAAAAGCCGGCGCGACCCTTGGACGATGATGGCGACGCGCCGGTGGTAAACTGCTGGTCGGCGGGCGCCGACGCCGTGCTGGTGGATGCCATGGGCGAGGCGCCGCTGCTGCTGGTGCGCGGCACCGTGCCGGCACTGGGGCGCTGGGCCGAGGGGGCCGTGGTGGTGCTGTTCGGCGATGGCGCCGGGCTGGCGGCGATCGGCCTGGCGGCGCTGGCGCAGCGGGCGCCGCGGCTGCTGGCGCTGGCCGGCGACGAGACGGCGGTCGATGTGGCGATCGCCATCCTGCGCGACGGACTGGATGGCACGAGCCTCGTCGCGCTCGAGGCCGGGCTGGCGCTGGAAATCTGATCGGGCGCATCAGAGCTTTTTATTGTCTTTTGCGGGCTGCAATTGCTAATGAAGCGGCCAATAACCAACCTTTCAGCCGATCTTTGTGGAGTTACCCATGTCCGTCGACGCCAAGACCGTTAAGCGCATCGGGAGCCTGGCACGCATTCGCATCGAGGAGCACGAGGTTGCCGGCTACCAGGAAGAGCTCAATGCGATTCTGGGTTTCATCGAGCAGCTGGGCGAGGTCGACGTCACCGGCGTGGTGCCGATGACCTCGGTCATGCCGATGACGCTGCGGCTGCGCGACGACGTGGTCAGCGATGGTGACTATCCCGCCCAGATCGTCGCCAATGCGCCGCTGAGCGAGGACAATTTCTTCATGGTGCCCAAGGTGATCGAATAATGGGCGTCAGCATCGCCATCGAGACGGCTTTGCAGGACGACGTGCGCTTCCTCGTCGAGCAGCTCAACGCGCATCTGCTGCCGCTGTCGCCTCCCGAATTCCAGTTCAAGATGACCGTCGAGCAGATGGCCGGCGACGACACCACGGTCTTCGTCGCGCGCGATGACACCGGCCGCGCCGTCGGCATGGGGGCGCTCAAGGTGCACTTTGCCGAGCTGGGCGAGGTCAAGCGCATGTTCACCCTGCCCGAAGTACGCGGGCAGCGCGTGGGCTCGGCGCTGCTGGCAGCCATCGTGGCGCTGGCGCGTGATAGAAATCTGCCCATGTTGATGCTGGAAACCGGCGGCAGCGCCGACATGCCTGAAGCGCACCGGCTTTATGCCAATGCCGGCTTTGTGGGGCGCGGGCCGTTTCTGGACTATCCTGACAGCCAGTGGTCGGCATTCTTCGAAATGCCACTGCGCGTGGAGCAGACCGCATGAAACTTGCTCTGGCGACGGTGATCATGCTGGCCTCGATCGGTTCCGCCATGGCGGCCGATGCCTATGACGCCCTCTATGTTTCCGATCCGGCGGTCTGCGCGCGGGCCGGCGAAGCCGATATGAACCTGGTGCTGTTCGAGCTGCAGGCGGCGGCGGCGTCGCCGCGCCAGGCGATCTGGGTGGGTGGCGAAATGAGCTGCGATCTGGTGGATGTGCGCACAATGCCCTCGGCCATGCACTGGGATCCCGCCGATACCGAAATCCTCGCCACGGCCCGCTGCTACGCACCCTATGAGGATTATCTGGACCATCTGGTCATCACCAATGTCAGCCAGAACATCAACCTGCATTATGGCGATGCCGACCAGCCGATTCCCCCGACGGTTGAAATCATCTCCATGCGCGCCGATCTCGGCGGCGAGGATCTGGCCGCCGCTGACGGCTATGACGGCATCTATACGCTGTGCGAGGCGCTGACGGCCGAGGATTTCATTCCATGAGGCGCCTGGCGCTGGCCATTGCGATAATGGCGACGCCCGTCTTGGCGCAGGAAGACATGGCCATCGACCAGAGCAAGCTCTATGTGACCGAGCCATCGGCCTGCCAGGCGTTGGAACAGCAGGGGGTCGATGCCTGGCTGGACCTGGACTTTCTCAGCCTGAGCTTTACCAGCGGCATCCAGTCCATGGAATTCCACTGCAACTTCTATGATATCAAGAGCCGCCCCAATACGCCGCTGCTGTTCGTCGATGCCGTCTGCGAATTTCCCGGCGCGCTCTACCCCGATATCCTGGCCATTGCCCCCAATGGCCCAGATTCCATCCTTGTCGTCTCCGGCGCCGACACGACGCTGGCCCTGGCCAGCAGCGACGCGCCACCCTCGGACAATCCCGTGGGAACGACCCTCTATCACCGCTGCGATAATCTGAGCGAGATCCCCGTTGACTGACCTGACCAAACTGAGCCTGGCCGCCGCCCGCAAGGGCCTTGCCGACAAGAGCTTTACCGCCAGCGAATTGACCGGGGCCTATCTGGGCGCCATCGACAAGGCCAATCCGAGTCTCAACGCCTATGTGGCGGTGACCGGTGAGCAGGCGCTGAGCATGGCCAAGGCCAGCGACGAGAGGCTTGCCAGCGGGCAGGGTGGGACGCTGGAAGGCATTCCGCTGGGCATCAAGGACCTGTTCGCCACCAAGGGCGTCCATACCCAGGCGGCCAGCCATATCCTTGACGGCTTCAAGCCCGAATACGAATCCACCGTCACCGCCAATCTCTGGCGCGACGGCGCGGTCATGCTGGGCAAGCTCAACATGGACGAATTCGCCATGGGCTCGTCCAACGAGACCTCCTATTATGGTCCGGTGATCAGCCCGTTCCGCGCCGAGGGCAGCAATGCCAACCTCGTGCCGGGCGGCTCGTCGGGTGGTTCGGCCGCAGCCGTGTCGGCCTGGCTCTGCGCTGCGGCAACGGCGACCGATACCGGCGGCTCGATCCGCCAGCCGGCGGCACTGACCGGCACGGTGGGCATCAAGCCCACCTATGGTCGCTGCTCGCGCTGGGGCACGGTGGCCTTTGCCTCCTCGCTCGACCAGGCCGGGCCGATCGCCCGCACGGTGGAAGACGCGGCGTTGATGCTGACCTCGATGTCGGGCTTTGACGTCAAGGATTCCACCAGCGTCGACGTGGCGGTGCCCGATTTTGCCGCCGCGGTCGAACGCGGGGTCAAGGGTCTGACCATTGGCGTGCCGCGCGAATATCGCCAGGACGGCATGCCCGCGGAGATCGAAAAGCTCTGGGCCCAGGGGCTGGAATGGCTCAAGGCCGAGGGCGCCACGGTGCGCGATATCAGCCTGCCGCACACCAAATATGCGCTGCCGGCCTATTACATCGTGGCGCCAGCCGAGGCCTCGTCAAACCTGGCGCGTTATGACGGCGTCAAATATGGGCTGCGCGTCACCGGCAAGGACATTACCGACATGTATGAGCTGACCCGCGCCGCCGGGTTCGGCCGCGAGGTCAAGCGCCGCATCATGATCGGGACATACGTGCTGTCTGCCGGTTACTTTGACGCCTATTACGTCAAGGCCCAGCAGGTGCGCACGCTGATCAAGAAGGATTTCGAGGACGCCTTCCATGCCGGCGTCGACGCCATCCTGACCCCGGCCACGCCCTCGGCTGCCTTCGGCATCGGCGACGAGGCTCTAGCCGCTGATCCGGTGGCCATGTATCTGCAGGACGTCTTCACCGTCACGGTCAACATGGCGGGCCTGCCCGGTATCGCCGTGCCGGCCGGCAAGGACGGGCAGAACCTGCCGCTGGGGCTGCAGCTGATCGGCAAGCCGTTCGACGAAGAGACGCTGTTTGCCGCCGCCCGCGTCATCGAGCGCAGCGCCAATATGGACTTCTCGCCCAAGCCCTGGTGGTAAAGGCAGGGCGGCGGCGCCACAGGCGCTGCCGCTGCCGGCTGCTCCTGCCTGCTTGATCGCGATCAAAGTGCAATCTGCCGCCATCCGCTATCCCGGTGCTGTTCACTGAGAGGAGAATGGCATGACCGATTTCAAGCTCGTCCAGGCGCCAGCCACGACCTACCTTTATGTCACGCGGACCTGTTCGATGGATCCGCAGGACATTTCGCGCAATATGGGTACCGCCTTCCAAGAGGTCTGGGCCTTCATGCAGGCCAATTCCATCCAGCCGGCGGGCGGTGCACTGTCGGTCTACTATGACTACAGTCCTGACAAGATGACCTTCCGGGCCGGCTTCATCATCGCGCCGCGGGACGCTGCCAAAGCCGAGGGCGAGGTCAAGGCTGACACGACTCCCATCGCGGAGGTCATCTACTTCCAGCACAAGGGCTCCTATGCCAGCCTGCGCGACGATTACGGGCTGATGATGGCGCATATCGCCACGCTTGGCCGCGAGATCGGGGCGCCGACCTGGGAGGTCTATCTCAACGACCCCGACCAGGTAACGGAAGCCGAATTGCTGACGGATGTCTATTCCGCACTGAAGTAGGCATGCCGGCGGTCAGGGTGATATGGTCGCGGCATCGTGCTCACCACTTGATCGCGGCGGCGATCCGCCTTATTTGGCGGGCATGCACAAGTTGAAACTGGTTGTGACGTCGCCGCGGGCGGCGTCCGGGCCGACTAGAGTATCTCCCATGGCCACTGATATTTTCACCACCCAGGACTGGTCCGAGCCGCCCAAGGACATGAGCATGCCGCTGCAGGCACTGTGGTGGCTCAAGAAGGGCGAAATGCGCGTCGGGCCCGAATG
The DNA here is from genome assembly GCF_058629155.1 of Devosia sp. MDV22-iso42. NCBI lineage: Bacteria > Pseudomonadati > Pseudomonadota > Alphaproteobacteria > Hyphomicrobiales > Devosiaceae > Devosia > Devosia sp. MDV22-iso42. The sequence goes on along the minus strand of NZ_JBZVWR010000006.1, from coordinate 545,899 downwards.
GGAGCAGGCGCACAACATCGTCCAGGCCATGGAGGGCGTGCAGGCCTTTGACTGGGTGCACGCGCTGATGCACTGGATCGAGGCCGATATGGGCAATGCCGATTACTGGTATCGCCGCGCCGGCAAGAAGCGCGCCACGGCCAGCGTGGCCAGCGAGTGGGAACATATCGCGGCGGCCCTGAGCGGCATTACCAAGCACTAGGCTTGAAGTGCCCGCGCAGGATCAGCACGCCCGTCACCACATACCACAGCGTCTGCGGCCAGGCGGCAAGCCGCTCGACGGTGCCGCGCCCGCCCAGATAAATTTCCGCCGCGTAGAGCACGAAGCCGGTAAGGGCCAGGACACCCGTGGCGAGGCTATAAACGGCAAAGCCGCGATGGCTGTGCCAGACCACGCGGGCCAGGGCGATAAAGCCAAAGCAGGAGAGCCCCAGCGCCAGCACCGCGCCGATGAGGTGCAGCACTGGATTGGTATCAAGCGGAAAAATCCCGGCCAGCATGGTGCCGTCGCCACCCAGGGCCAGCAGCCACAGCGCGGCCACCTTGAGCCGCGTCTGCGGCCAGAGATCGCGGGTGAACCAGACGCCCAGCACAACCAGCACGCCGTTGAGGGTCATGCCGATATTGAAGGCCAGGCTCAGCGGTGAACAGACCGGCATGATGCCGCCCGGCGCCGGATTGATATAGGCGCCGCAACTGGTGACGCCCAGCAGGCTGATGTCTTCCACGGCCATGGAATAGCCCGGCCAGGCCGCCTGGGCGAGGAACTGGGCGAGAAAGAATTCGGCAGTCAGCACCCAGAAGATGGCGCCCATGCGAATCTGCTTGGTCATCGATGGTTCCCCAATGGCAGGAATGGGCGGGGCCGGGCCTGCTTTGTCAAATCACGAGGCGGGCGCGACCGGGGGGCCGCCATGCTCCCCGACGGGCGGAAGCATGGCGGCCCGGCATTATACGTCAGTGCCCGGTTACCGGTTGTCATACTCGCTGCGCACCAGCTCGAGCCCGCGACGCGTGATGCGATAAGGCTGGCCATTGGCCGATTTGATGGCCTTCTTCGCCTTGAGCTTGCGGAAGAGCAGCAGGGTGCAGCCAGGCGTAAGCCAGCCGTCGCGGTTGAAAAATTCAAGGTCGGTGACCTTGCCGGCCGGGTTGCGGATGAGCGCGATGCGGCCGCCCTGGGCGAGGGCGTGCAGCACACGCTGTTCGTCGCGTGAAATGTCCATGGAAATGTCGAAAGCCTGAGCGGCGGGCACGAGCCCGCGAACAAACAAGACCGGCGGCCCGCAGACGCAGGGCGGCCGATGGTTCATTCATGCCTCGTCGCAGTTGGACGAGGCGTCAGGCGGTTTCCGGCTGGCTCAACATGGGCAATTGATAGCGCAGCTGCGCACATTTGGGCAAGCCGGGCGGTTGAAATCGCGCGCCACCCGGTGCAAACCTGCAACATGACCTGCTGACTGGAAGCTGAAGTGACCGCCATCAAGACCCCCGCCGACTGCCAGACCAAGGACGATGTCCGCGCCGAAATCGATCGGCTTGACGCCGAACTGCTGGCTCTGTTCGCCCAGCGGCACCGCTATGTGACGCGCATGGCGCAGATCAAAACCGATCCGCACGAGGCGCGCGATCCGGTACGCATCGAGGCCGTGATCAACAAGGTCCGCGACCGCAGTTTGGCTCTTGATCTTGACGAAGATCAGGCCGAACTTGTGTGGCGGACCCTGATCGACTGGAACATCAATTACGAGAAGGGCATCATCGCGGCGCGGCGCCGCGAATAGCGGAGGTCAACATGCCATGCATCACCATTCGCAAGGCGGAAAGTGCCGATGCACGGCGGCTGGCCGTGATTGCCTATAGTGCCTGGGAACACGGTATCTACCCACTGCTGACCCCGCGACCCGGCCTGCGCGAGGCCGAGCGCTACCGGCTGACCCAGGTGGTGGCCGAAACCCTCAGCCGCATCATCGTGGCCGAAGTCGACGGCATCGTGGTGGGCTGGTGCTCGCGGGCGGCGCGGCGCGCCTATATCCCCTACCTCTTCGTCATGCCCGAACTGCAGCGCAACGGCCTCGGCTCGATCCTGCTGCGGCGCATGGAATCCATGCTCGAACTGGCCGGCGCCGAACGGGTATTTCTCGAGACGCCTGCTGACAATGTGCCGGCGGTGCGCTTCTATGAAAAGCAGGGCTATCGCATACTGGCCCTGCGCCCCGACGGCCGCGACGCGGCGCAACCCTTCATGAGCGTGCACCTGGAAAAACGGCTGATGCCCTTCGCCGGCGATATCGGCCACGAGGATTAGGCGCTAGCTGCTCAAACCATTGCATCGTCCAGCCCTTCGCTCTATGCGTTTGGCATCATTTCGCCTTGCCTCGCAGGATGCTCCAGTGACCCTTATCGATACGCGCACGCCCAATCCGAAAAGCTTCATCGCCGGTTCCACCGGTGACTGGGAAATCGTCATTGGCATGGAAGTGCATGCGCAGGTGACCAGTGAGAGCAAGCTGTTCTCGGGCTCGTCGACGGCCTTCGGCAATCCGGCCAATGCCAATGTGTCCTTTGTCGACGCCGGCATGCCCGGCATGCTGCCCACCATCAACGTGGAATGCGTGCGCCAGGCTGTGCGGACAGGGCTGGGCCTGAAGGCCAAGATCAACAAGCGCAGCGTCTTTGACCGCAAGAACTACTTCTATCCCGACCAGCCGCCGGGCTACCAGATCTCCCAGTACAAGGACCCGATCGTCGGGGAAGGCGTTGTGGCGCTCGACGTCAATGGCGACCATGTCGAGATCGGCATCGAACGGCTGCATCTGGAAACCGATGCGGGCAAGCTGCTGCATGACCAGCACCCGAACATGAGCTTTGTCGATCTCAATCGTGCCGGCGTGGCGCTGATGGAGATCGTCAGCAAGCCCGACCTGCGCTCGTCCGACGAGGCCAAGGCTTACCTCGCCAAGCTGCGCTCCATCCTGCGCTATCTGGGCACCTGCGACGGCAATATGGAGCAGGGCTCGATGCGCGCCGACGTCAATGTCTCGGTACGTCGCCCGGGCGGCGAATTCGGCACGCGGTGCGAGATCAAGAATGTGAACTCGATCCGCTTTGCCGGCCAGGCCATCGAATTCGAAGCCCGGCGCCAGATCGATATTCTTGAGGACGGTGGGTCCATCGAGCAGGAAACCCGGCTGTATGATCCCAAGGCCGGCGAGACGCGCTCGATGCGCTCCAAGGAAGATGCGCAGGACTATCGCTATTTCCCCGATCCAGACCTGCTGCCGCTCGAATTCGACGATGCCTTTGTGGCCGAACTGCTTGCCGGTCTGCCCGAACTGCCCGACGAAAAGACCGCCCGCTTCATCGCCGATTTCGGCGTGACGCCCTATGACGCCATGGTGCTGACGCTGGACCGCGAGACGGCGGACTATTTCGAGGCTGTCGTGGGCTTTGGCGGGGTCAAGCGCGATGGCAAGGCCGTGGCCAATATGCTCAATGCCGACGTCGCCGCCTTTGCCAATAGCCAGGGCCTGGCCATCTGGCAGACCCATTTGCAGCCGCGCCAGGTGGCCGGGATCGTCGATCTCGTGGCCGCCGGGACGATTTCGTCCAAGGGCGCCAAGGATCTGCTGCAGGTGATCATTGCCGAGGAGCCCGAGGGCGAGCCGGCCGAGATCGTCGAACGCCGCGGCATGGCCCAGGTGACCGATATGGGCGCCATCGAGGCTATTGTCGACGAGATCATCGCCGCCAATCCCGACCAGGTAGCCAAGGTCCTGGCCAAGCCGACCATGATCGGCTGGTTTGTCGGCCAGGCCATGAAGGCCTCGGGCGGCAAGGCCAATCCGCAGGCGCTGAACGACCTGATGAAGCAAAAGCTCGGCATCGAGTAGGCCGCGCCGATCAAAATCAAAAAGAACGGCGCCCGCGGGCGCCGTTCTTTTTTGTTTAGCTCCAGGTCGGCGGCTGGTCGCCGCCAGGGCCGGGCGTGGGTGCCGGCTGGCCGGGGGTGGGATCTTCTACCGGCGGCGGCACATCGGGCAGTTCGGAGGGGCCGGGTGGCACCGGATCGACCGGCTGGGGCGGCGCCGGCTCGGGCTGGGGAATGATCTCTGGCGGGGCCACCGGATTGATATCGGGGCCGGGTTCGGTGATCGATACGGACATGGGGACGCTCCTTTGCTTACAGGAACGTCCCAGCGCCGGGCTTGTTCCGCCGGGGCATTGCCCCGCTGAAACGGTGATACGCCCCGTGAACTGGATTGTCGCGTCGTCGTACCGCAAAATTAAGCCATTTTCGCTGAAAACGCTCAGACCGCGACGCGGCGCCACAGCTTGCCGATGCGGCCATCGATCAGCAGCAGGCCGGCAAAGATGACCAGCATGCCCAGGATCTGGATCGGCAGCACGGTTTCGCGCAGCAGCGTGACGCCCAGGAACACCGCCGAGATCGGCGCGATGAAAGTGGTGGTGGCAAAGTTGGTCGGGCCGACGCGCGGCAGGATGCGGTACATGATCTGGAAGGTGAAGGCCGTGGAGATCAGGCCGATGGCCAGGGCCGCCATCCAGGTCTCGGGCCGCACCATGACCGGCACGCCCTCGGCGAGCAGGGCGATGGGAATGGACACCACGGCAGCGCCGGTCAGGGCAATGGCGGCCAGTGCCGTCGGCTCGATGGCCTTGAAGCTGCGGGTGATGTTGAGCGAGAGCGCATAGCAGAGCGTGGCCAGAAGGCAGGCGCCGATGGCCCAGAGATGGGAATCGCCGCCGCTCGACAGCGCCGGCCAGGCCAGGATGAAGGCGCCGACAAAGCCCACGGCAACACCGGCGACCTTGATGCGGCTGGCCTTTTCGCCGCCGAGCCAGAAATGGCTGACGATGACGGTCATCAGCGGGGTCAGCGCATTGATGATGGCCGCGACGCCGCTGGCCAGGTTGGCCTGGGCCAGAGGGAACAGCGCGAAGGGAATGGCATAGGCCAGCACGCCCAGTGCGCCGAGCTTGAACCACAGCACGGGGTCGCGCGGCACCGGCTTGCGCAAAGCCACCAGCACGGCCCAGCAGCCCAGCGCGCCAATGCCGACGCGGAAGGAGGTGACCCAGAGCGGGCCGATTTCGCGGATCAGCACAGCGTTGAAAATGAACGAGCAGCCCCAAATGGCGCCGAGCAGAATAATCCAGAACCAGTCGCGGCGAACCATGCGGGACTCCTTTTCAAGAGGGGGAAACTAGGCCTCTGTAGAACAAAGGTCGAACCGATTTTGACAATGGGCCGGATCAATATTGGTGATGCCTGGACTGGACGCCGCCGCCGCTGCCGGGCTAAATTTGCCGTCACCATCAGGTCCCTGGCGGATCCGCCCCAGCAGGCGGCATGACCACGCGCCAGCCTCGAAACCGAACTCCAGGATTGGCGACATGTCAGAGGCATCCGACCGCATCGACCAGCTGATTGCCGAGACGACCGACTGGCGCGGCGCCACTCTGGCTGCCGTGCGCGCCGCGATTCTCGCCGCCGATCCGGCCATTGTCGAGGAGTGGAAATGGATGGGCAGCCCGGTCTGGTCGCGCGACGGCATGATCGCCGTCGGCAATGCGCACAAGGCCAAGGTCAAGCTGACCTTTGCCCATGGCGCGCAGCTGGCCGATCCGGACAGGCTGTTCAATGCCGGCTTCGAAGGCAATGCACGGCGGGTGATCGACTATCTCGAGGGTGACCCGGTGCGGGGCCCCGAACTGACGGCGCTGGTGCGCACGGCGATCGTGCACAATCAGACCAAGCTCAAGAAGAATGCCAAAAAGAGCGGCTGATCAGACCGGCGCGGTGACCTGTTCCAAAGCCAGCAGGCGCAGGGCTTCGGGATAGAGCTGGTGTTCGGCGACCAGGGTGCGGGCGGCCAGGCTCTCGGCCGTGTCGCCCGGCACGATCGGCACCCTGGCCTGGGCGATCACCGGACCTTCATCCATGCCACGGGTGACGAAATGCACCGAGCAGCCATGCTCGGTCGCGCCGGCGTCCAGCGCCTGCTGGTGCGGGTGCAGGCCCTTGTAGAGCGGCAGCAGGGACGGGTGGATATTGATCATCCTGCCGGCCCAGTGGTCGACGAAATCATCGCCCAGGATGCGCATGAAGCCGGCGAGGCAAACAATGTCGACCGCCCAGCTTTCCAGCATCTGCGTCATGACGTCTTCGAACATGTCGCGGCTGAGGAACCTGCTTTGCGCCAGCGAGGCTGTGGCAATGCCGTGGCTGGCGGCGACCTCGAGGCCCGGCGCGGCAGCCCGGTTGGACAGCACGCCGACGATCTCGGCCGGATAATCGGGCGCCTTTGCGGCCGCGATCAATGCCGACATGTTCGAACCGCGGCCTGAAATCAGGATACCGACGCGCTTGCGACTCACAGCGCCAGCTTGCCGGCAAAGGTGACGGCCTCGCCCGTACGCTCGGTGAGACTGCCGACAATGGCGGCGATTTCACCGGCTGCATTGAGGTGATCGACCAGGGCCTGCGCATCGGCGGGGGCGACGGCCACCAGCATGCCGACGCCGCAGTTGAAGGTGCGCAGCATTTCATGCTGGTCGACGCCACCGGTGCGGCTGAGCCAGCCGAAGACCTTGGGCACGGTCACGGCATCAAGATCGACATGGGCAGCCAGGTGGTCGGGCAGGACGCGCGGAATATTGTCGATGAAGCCGCCGCCGGTGATATGGGCCAGCGCCTTGATGGCCAGGCCCGCCTTGAGTGCGGCCAGCAGCGGTTTCACATAGATGCGGGTCGGGGTCAGCAGGGCCGCCGACAAAGGTGTGCCCGGCGCGAAGGGCGCATCGGCCGACCAGTCGAGGCCGGAGAGCTCGACGATCTTGCGCACCAGCGAATAGCCATTGGAATGCACGCCCGAGGAGGCGATGGCCACCAGCGTGTCGCCGGCGGCGATATCGGGGCGGGGCAGCAGGGTACCGCGCTCGGCGGCGCCCACGGCGAAGCCGGCCAGGTCATAATCCTTGCCGTGATACATGCCCGGCATTTCAGCGGTCTCGCCGCCGATCAGGGCGCAGCCGGCAATCCGGCAGCCCTCGGCAATGCCGGTGACGATGGCGGTGCCCTGTTCGACATCGAGCTTGCCGGTGGCGAAGTAATCGAGAAAGAACAGTGGCTCGGCGCCCTGCACGATAATGTCGTTGACGCACATGGCCACCAGGTCCTGCCCGATGGTGCTGTGATTGCCGGTGTCGATGGCGATCTTGAGCTTGGTGCCGACCCCGTCATTGGCCGCCACCAGCACCGGATCGACAAAACCGGCGGCTTTGAGATCGAACAGGCCGCCAAAGCCGCCGATCTCGCCATCGGCGCCAGGCCGGCGGGTGGACTTGACCGCTGGCTTGATCGCTTCCACCAGGGCATTGCCGGCATCGATGTCGACACCAGCCTGCTTGTATGACAGGCCGTTTGATGTCAGGTTTTGCGGGTCGGACATGGGCCTAGAACCTCGATGGGGAAAGCGTGGGTAAAGCCGTCACCGGGAGAGCAAGGCAGTTGCCAATTCCAGGGCCGGAAGCTAGAGGGCCTGATAGCTTCTCCACTTCATCCATGCAAGGGCCGCCCGCCACCATGACGCTGCGAAATCAAGTGCTGATCTGGATCGCGTTCCTGGTGGTCCTGGTCCTGATGCTCTGGCTGTTTCGCGGCGTACTGCTGCCTTTCGTGATCGGCGCGGCTTTGGCCTATTTGCTCAACCCGCTGGTCAACCAGCTGCAGCGCTGGCGCTTCAGCCGCGGCTGGGCCACCGCCGTGGTGCTGCTCAGCGTCATCACCATCTTTGTCGGCATGTTCTTTCTCTTCGTGCCCATGGTGGGCCAGCAGCTCATCGAGCTGATCCAGCGCCTGCCGCGCCTGGTGTCGGACCTGCAGGGGCTGGTCACCGAATGGTCGCCATCTTTCTATGAGTGGCTCGGCCCCGAGCGGGCGGCGCAGTTCCAGACCTCGATCAACGATCTGACGCGCCAGGTGCTCGGTTTCATCGCCACGCTGCCGGCCGAACTGGTCAATATCGGCTATACCGGGGCAGCCGTGATCGGCCTGACCGTGCTGACGCCGGTGGTGGCCTTTTATCTGCTGCTCGACTGGGAAGGCATGGTGCGCGGGTTGCAGGGCCTGCTGCCGCGCGACCACAAGACCGAGATCAACGGCATTCTGGGCGATATCGACAAGTCCATGGCCGGGGTGATCCGCGGGCAGGGCGGCGTGCTGCTGATCGATGCGGTGTTCTACGCCACGGCGCTGAGCCTGGTTGGCCTCAATTTCGGCCTGGCCGTCGGCCTGATCAGCGGCCTGCTGAGCTTTGTGCCCTTCATGGGCTTTGCCTTCGGCTTCTGCCTGTCGATCGGTATCGCTCTGGTGCAGTTCTGGCCCAATTACTGGATGGTCGTGGCGGTTGCCGGGATTTTCCTCGGCTGGCAGTTCATCGAGGGCAATATCCTTTATCCCAAGCTGGTGGGCTCCAGCATCAACATCAACCCGGTCTGGCTGATGTTTGCTTTGCTGGCCTTTGGCGCCCTGTTCGGCTTTGTCGGCCTGCTGCTGGCCGTGCCGCTGGCGGCCATTGTCGGCGTGCTGGTGCGTTATGGGGTGAGCAAGTACAAGGCCAGCAGCCTGTACCAGGGTTATGGCGGCGAGGCGGTCGCGACCACCCAGCCTGATGCGAGCAATGACCTACTCCGTGCCCCCTGAAGATCTGGGAACCACACGGCAGCTGGCGCTCGAGCTCGACCACACGCCGGCGCAGGGCGAAGCCGATTTCCTCGTCGGCGAGGGCAATGCCCTGGCCCATGCCCGCATCATGGCCTTTCCGCACTGGTCCGAACCGGTAACCCTGCTGGTCGGGCCGGCCAAGTCCGGCAAATCGCACCTGGCGCGCATCTTTGCCGACCGCAGCCAAGCGCGGCTGGCGCGGGTCGATGAGTTGGCTGCTCTGGCGACCCAGGGCGGCCGGCTGCCCCTGATCGTCGAGGATGTCGACAGGCTGGGCTATGACGAGGCCGGGCTGTTCCACCTGCTCAACCAGTCGCTGCGCGAGCAGCGGCCGATCCTGCTGACGGCGCGCGAGGACATTGCGAGCTGGCCGCTGCTGACCGATGATGTGCGCTCGCGGGCCCGCCGGGCCACGGCCTTTGCCCTGGAGCTGACCGACGACATTCAATTGTCACAGATGTTCGTGAAGTTGTTCGGCGACCGGCAGATCAAGGTCGATCCGCGCATCATCGCCTATCTGGTGGCCCGCATGGAGCGCTCGACGGAAGAGGCCGTGCTTCTTGCCGATCTGATGGATAGACTGGCTCTGGCCAAGGGTAGTGCCATTACCCGCACCATTGCTGCCGATGCGCTCGATCGCCGCCGCATCGACCGGGGAGAAGCGCGCGATGAACAGGATGGGGATGGTCTAGCCGATGAATGACATGAGCGAGTTTTCCGAAACCGACGCCGATGCCGCCGTTCCGGACAGCCAGGCGCTGCGCACCAGCCCGGCCCGCTTCGTCAATCGCGAGGTCAGCTGGCTGCAGTTCAACATGCGGGTGCTCGAAGAGGCCGGCAATGTGCATCACCCGCTGCTGGAGCGCCTGCGCTTCGTCTCGATTTCGGCCAACAATCTCGATGAATTCTTCATGGTCCGCGTGGCCGGCCTCAAGGGCCAGCTGCGCGCCGGCCTCTCCAAGCAGAGCGCTGACGGCCTGACGCCGGCCGAGCAGCTTGAGGAAATCGCCACGCTTGCCCAGCACCTGCAGCTCGAGCAGCAGGATCACTGGCAGGACCTGCGCGAGGAACTGTTCGCCCAGAACGTGGTGATCCACGAACAGGACGACCTGACCCCCGATCAGGTGGGGTATCTGGAAAAGCTGTTCCGCGAGGAAATCTTCCCGGTGCTGACGCCGATCGCGGTCGATCCGGCGCACCCGTTTCCCTTCATTCCCAATCTGGGCCTGGCGCTCGCCTTCGAGCTCAAGCGCCCCGACAGCGACCTGCCGCTGACCGCGCTGGTGCGCATCCCGGGCAATCTGGACCGCTTCATCAACCTGCCCAATGCGCTGGTCTCTGAAGGCCGCAGCGAGGTCGTCACCATCGACACGCTGGTCAAGATTTTCTTCCACAAGATGTTTCCCGGCCATTCAGTGGCCGGTTCGGGCGCCTTCCGGGTGATCCGCGACAGCGAAATCGAAATCGACGACGAGGCCGCCGACCTGGTGGTGGAGTTCGAAAGCGCCCTGCGCCAGCGCCGCCGCGGCCAGGTGATCCGGCTCGAGATCGAAAGCTCGATGCCACGCGCCCTCAAGCGGCAGATCGGCGAGCAGATGGGCGTCAAGGACGCCGACGTGTTCGAAGTGCACGGTTTCCTCGGTCTCGCCGATGCCAGCAAGGTCTGCGATGTCGACCGCCCGGACCTCAAGTTCACCCCTTATCACGCGCGCTTCCCCGAGCGCATCCGCGACTATAACGGCGACAGCTTTGCCGCCATCCGCGCCAAGGATATCCTGGTGCACCACCCCTTCGAGAGCTTCGACGTGGTGGCGCAGTTCCTGATGCAGGCCGCCCGCGATCCCGACGTGGTGGCCATCAAGCAGACGCTCTATCGCACCTCCGCTGACAGCCCGATCATCAAGGCGCTGGTGCTGGCGGCCGAAGCGGGCAAGTCGGTGACGTGTCTGGTCGAGCTCAAGGCGCGCTTCGATGAGGAGGCCAATATCCGCTGGGCCCGCGACCTGGAGCGGGCCGGGGCGCAGGTGGTATTCGGATTCATCGAGCTCAAGACCCATGCCAAGCTCAGCCAGGTGGTGCGGCGCGAAAAGGGCAAACTGGTCAGCTACTGCCATATCGGCACCGGCAATTACCACCCGATCACCGCCAAGATCTATACCGACCTGAGCTACTTCACCATCGACCCCGCCATCACGCGCGACGTGGCACGGGTGTTCAATTTCATCACTGGCTATGCTCGCCCCACCGAGCTGGAATCCATCGCCGTCTCCCCGGTCAACCTGCGCCAGCAACTGCTCGACGATATCGATCGCGAGATCGAGTTTGCCCGCAATGGCCAGCCCGCCAGCATCCTGCTCAAGATGAACTCGCTGGTCGATCCACCCATCATCGATGCGCTCTATGATGCCAGCCAGGCCGGCGTGAAGGTGGACCTGATCGTGCGCGGCATCTGCTGCCTGCGCCCCGGCATCCCCGGCTTCTCGGACAATATCCGGGTCAAGTCGGTGGTTGGCCGCTTCCTCGAGCACAGCCGCATCTACTGCTTCGGCAATGGCCAGGCCATGCCCAACAGTCGCGCCAAGGTCTATATTTCCTCGGCCGACCTGATGGGCCGCAACCTGGACGGGCGGGTCGAGGTCATGGTGCCCATTCTCAACAACACCGTGCATAAGCAGATCCTCGACCGGATTCTGGTTGCCTATCTGCGTGACAACCAGCAGAGCTGGGAAGTCTTGCCGGATGGCAGTTCACATCGTATGCGGGTCGCCGACGGCGAAGAGCCGTTCAATGCGCATGACTACTTCATGACCAATCCATCGCTGTCGGGCCGCGGCAGCGCCGGCCCGGTCGAAGCAGACGAGGACTAGGCTTGAACAAGTTCTGGGGCGTTGACGCCGATCCGACGGCCCAGGGCCGCATCAAGGGCGCCAAGCCCGTGGCCGTGCTCGATATCGGCTCCAACTCGGTGCGTCTGGTGGTCTATGAGCGGCATGCCCGCGCGCTGACGCCGCTCTACAACGAGAAATCCGCCTGCGCCCTGGGGCGCGGGGTCGGCCAGACCGGCCGCCTCGCCGAGGCCAATATGGCCCAGGCGCTCAACGCCATCAAACGCTTTGCCCTGGTGAGCCGGATGATGCGGGTGGGCAAGGTCTTCATCCTCGCTACCTCGGCCGTCCGCGACGCGGCCAATCGCGACGAGTTCGTCGGCGCGGTCGAAGCGCTGATGCAAAGCAGCGTACAGGTGCTCAGCGGCGAGCAGGAGGCCCATTACGCCGCGCTCGGTGCGGTTGCCGGCATTCTGGGCTTTAACGGCCTGGTGGGTGACCTGGGCGGCGGCAGCCTTGAACTCTCCAGCATCTCCAATGGCAGCGATACCGACGGGCAGTCGTTCGAGCTTGGCGTGATCCGGCTGCAGGATGACAGCAATGGCTCGCCCAGCAAGGCCGCCGAGATCGTCGGCGCGCGCCTGGCCCAGTCCATTCTGGCCAGCGCCGACCAGGGCAGCGCCTTTGCCGCCATTGGCGGCACATGGCGCGCTCTGGCCAAGCTGCACCAGATCGTCACGAAATATCCGCTGCACATGGTGCAGCATTATGTGGTGCCGGCCGAGGAAATGATCGCCTTCTGCGCCGGCATCGTCGCCGCCAATTCCCCCAAGGGCTATGACGGCGCTGACCAGGTCAGCTCCTCCCGGCGCGAGCTGGTGCCTTATGGCGCCGCGGTGCTGGGCGAGGTGCTCAAGGCCGGGCGGTTCAAGGAAGTGGTATTTTCCGCCCTGGGCGTGCGCGAGGGCTTCCTCTACGGCATGCTCGATCCGCGCGAACAGGCCATCGACCCGCTGATCCAGGGCGCCGAGGAACTCTCGGTGCTGCGGTCGCGCTCGCCGGCCCATGCCAATGACCTGATCGCCTTTACCGGCCAATTCCTCGCCGTTGCTGGCGTCGCGGAAAGCGCTGACGAGGCCCGGTTGCGCACCGTGGCGTGCCTGCTCTCCGATATCGGCTGGCGCACCCATCCGGACTATCGCGGCTCCCAGAGCATTGACGCCGTCGCCTATGGCTCGCTCAGCGGCGTTGATCATCCCGGCCGGGCCTTCCTCGCGCAGGTCATCGCCATTCGTTATGACGGCCCCAAGAGCAAGGCGGCGGCCTCGCTGGTCTCGCTGGGCAATGCGGCGCTGACGCAGCGGGCGCGGGTGATCGGGGCGCTGTTCCGCGTCGCCTATCCGATGACGGCGGCCATGCCCGGCGTGCTGCCGCGCATCCATTTCGAGCTGGTGGGTGACGGCCTGTCGCTGGTCCTGCCCAGCGAGCTGGCCTTTCTCGACGGCGAGCACCTGCAGAACCGGCTCGAGACCTTTGCCGGCATCGTCGGTTACAAGACCGCCACGGTCCGCGTGCTCTAGACCCAGGGCGCCGCGCCGCTATTCGGCGGCGGCCACGTCCTCGTGATCCTTGATGGCAAATTCGACAATACCCTTGCGCGTGGCGACAAGGCCGATGCGGCCATGCTTGATGGCCAGGGCCTTTTCGCCGAACAGCTTGCGCCGCCAGCCCTTGAGGGCGGGCACCTCGGCCGCGTCATCGAGCACCAGGGCATCGATCTCGTCGGAAGTGGCAATGATGCGGGCGGCCACGCCATGCTGCTCGGCCACCGATTTGAGCAGAACCCGCACCAGGTCGCCGACGGCGCCCTTGGGCGAGGGACCGCGATAGCGCTCGGGCATGATGGGCAACTCGGCCTTGCCGAGCGACTCGACATCCTTGAGCAGGGCCATGATCTCGGCGGCAGCCGAGCTGCGGCCGAAGCCGCGCGGCACGGCCCGCAGACGCTCGAAGGCATCCGCGGTCAGCGGGCGCTGCATGGCCAGCTCGAACAGCACGTCATCCTTGAGCACGCGGCTGCGCGGCTGGTCACTGTCCTGCGCGCGCTGTTCGCGCCAGGCTGCCAGCTGCTTGAGGGCCGCCAGGTCGCGTGGCCGGCTGATCTTCATCTTGAGGCGTTCCCAGGCCTGTTCGGGCTGCACCACATAGGTATCGACGCTGCGCAGGATGGCCATTTCATCCTCGACCCAATCGCCGCGCCGCGTGGCGGCAACCTGCTTGACCAGTTCGCGATAGATGTCGCGCAGATGGGTGACGTCGGCGATGGCGTAGAGGCGCTGCTTTTCCGACAGCGGCCGCGCCGACCAGTCGGTGAAGCGGCTCGACTTGTCGAGTTCGACATTGGTGACGGCGCGCACCAGGTTGTCGTAAGAGACGCTGTCGCCAAAGCCGCACACGCTGGCAGCGACCTGGGTGTCATAGATGTTCTCGGGCACCTGCCCGGTGGCCTTGACGAAGATCTCGATATCCTGCCGGGCGGCGTGGAACACCTTGGTGACGGCCTGGTTGGCCAGCAGTTCGTAGAACGGGTCGAGGTCGAAACCGGGCACCAGCGGATCGATCAGTACCGCCTCGTCATCGGTGGCCACCTGCACCAGGCAGAGCTTGGGCCAGTAGGTGGTTTCCCGAAGGAACTCGGTATCGACCGTTACAAAATCGAACTTTGCAGCGCGCTCGCAAAAGGCAGCGAGAACGTCTGTGGAAACTATCAGGTCCATACGAGCGCCCGTCTCAAAATCGTCAAGATTGTTACTAGCAGGTGCGGCAGGCCCACTCCAGACCGGATTTGCCCCGGCAGCAAGGCCTTAGCCGCGGGCAGGGGCAATCCGGCCGCGGCTGGGTGTTCGCCTTGACAATTGGGGGCTCCCATGCGCTTTTCCGCCCCAAGATTCCGGCCTTTTGCAGAGCTTTTCACCATGACGCTACATCGCTACCGCTCGCACACCTGCGGGGCCCTGACCGCCGCTGACGCTGGTAAAACCGTCCGCCTCAGTGGCTGGGCCCACCGTATCCGCGACCATGGCGGGCTGCTGTTCATCGACCTGCGCGACCATTACGGCCTGACCCAGGCCGTGGTCGACCCCGATTCGCCGGCCTTTGCTGCCGCCGAACAGGTCCGCTCGGAATGGGTCATCCGCATCGATGGCGAGGTCAAGCTGCGCGACGCCTCGGTGGTCAATCCAAACCTGCCGACCGGCACGATCGAGGTCTTCATCCGCGAGATCGAGGTGCTCTCGGCCGCCAAGGAACTGCCGCTGCCGGTATTTGGCGAGCAGGACTACCCAGAGGATGTCCGCCTTAAGTACCGCTTCATCGATCTGCGCCGCGAAAAACTGCACGCCAATATCGTCAAGCGCACCAAGGTGATCACCTCGATGCGCAACCGCATGGGTGAAGCCGGGTTCGGTGAATATTCCACCCCGATCCTGACCGCGTCCTCGCCGGAAGGCGCACGTGACTTCCTCGTGCCCAGCCGCATTCATCCCGGCAAGTTCTTTGCCCTGCCGCAGGCACCCCAGCAGTACAAGCAGCTGCTGATGGTGGCTGGCTTTGATCGCTATTTCCAGATCGCACCCTGTTTCCGCGACGAGGATCCGCGCGCCGATCGCCTGCCGGGCGAGTTCTACCAGCTCGACCTGGAAATGAGCTTTGTCACCCAGGAAGACGTCTGGAACACCATGACGCCGATCATGACAGCCATCTTCGAGGAATTCGCCGAGGGCAAGCGCGTCACCAAGGATTGGCCGCGCATTCCCTATGACACGGCGATCCGCAAATATGGTTCTGACAAGCCCGACCTGCGCAACCCCATCGAGATGTCGGCCGTGACCGCGCACTTTGCCGGCTCCGGCTTCAAGGTCTTTGCCAATCAGATCGAGGCCGACGACAAGGTCGAGGTCTGGGCCATTCCCGCAAGGAACAAGGCCGGCGCCGAGCCGATTGGCCGGGCCTTCTGCGATCGCATGAATGCCTGGGCGCAGGGCGAGGGCCAGCCGGGCCTGGGCTATATCTTCTTCAAGGAAGGGCAGGGCTCCGGCCCGATCGCCAAGAATATCGGTGAAGAACGCACGGCCGCAATCAAGGCCGAGCTCGGGCTCGAGGATGGCGACGCCGTCTTCTTCGTCTGCGGCCGCCCGGGCAAGTTCTACAAATTTGCCGGCGACGCCCGCACCAAGGTCGGCACCGATCTGGGTGTCATCGACACCGAGCAGTTCGCGCTGTGCTGGATCGTCGACTTCCCGTTCTACGAATGGGACGAAGAGAACAAGCGGGTCGACTTCGCGCACAACCCCTTCTCCATGCCGCAGGGCGGGATCGAGGCGCTCAACAGCCAGGACCCGTTGACCATCAAGGCCTATCAATATGATGCGGTCTGCAATGGCTATGAGATCGCCTCCGGCTCGATCCGCAACCAGCTGCCCGAGACCATGGTCAAGGCCTTCGAGCTGACCGGCAAGAGCAGGGACGAGGTCGAGGAGCAGTTCGGCGGCCTCTACCGCGCCTTCCAGTATGGCGCCCCGCCACATGGCGGCGCTGCCTTTGGCGTCGACCGCGTGGTGATGCTGCTCTGCGGTGTGCAGAACCTGCGCGAGATCACCGCCTTCCCGATGAACCAGCAGGCCGAAGACCTGCTGATGGGCGCCCCCAGCCAGGCCTCGGCCGCGCAGCTGCGCGAGCTGAGCATCCGCCTGAACGTGCAGGACAAGAAATAGGCCGCTGCCGAAACCGAGCATAGACGGCCCCCGCAAGCGGGGGCCGTCACTGTATTGGCCGGGAGTTTGCTGGAAATTAACCAGCGTTAATGATCCGTTAAAGGCTGGTTGTTACCGATGATGGTGTCGTTCGCCGTTTCGGATTCGTCCATTGAAGACCCGATACTCCAATATCCTGATGTTGCTGGGCGCCATTCTGGCGTTCGTCCCCATCGTGGCGGTGGATTATCTGCTCGACGCCTATATCCGGGTGCGAGAGAAAGACATTTCTCAGCAATATGTTAGAACCATTACCTCGCAGATCTCGATCGGCTCCAACGATGCCATAGCCGCCCTGCGGCGCATCCTGGCCGACAGTCCCTCGCTCTGCACGCCCACTTTCGTGGCCAATGTGCAGGTGGCCATCGAATCCAGCCTCAACCTCAAGCAGGTGCTGGTCGAGAACGCCGATGGTGTTCAATACTGCGATGCCTTCGGGCGCAATGTCAGCTATTCGCCGCTGTCGCGCGAACTGCCGGTGCCCGGTCATATCGAAACCATCACCCTGGTGCAGTTCGCCGGCATGGACATGCCGGCGCTCAAGATCACCCAGGCTTTTGGGGAATTGCGTCGGGTCTCGGCCTTCGTGCCGATCCTCGGCCAGACCAAGGGCACGCTGAGCGAAGGCATCGCTCCTGGCTCCATGCTGCGCGTGTTGCTCACTGACGGCACCTCGATCATGACCATCGGTGACGCCGCCAGTTTTGACCGCCGCGCCGAGTCGACCGAATTCGTCTATGGGCAGGCCTTTGCCGGCGAGCTGCCGCTCAAGGTCGAATATGCCATGCCCTTTGCCGTGGCGCGGGCCGGCTATGCCGACCTCGACGTCAGTTTCACCATCGTCGCCTGCCTGATGAGCGCAGCCTTCCTGGTGCTGGCGCTGAACTATGTACGGCGCTCCCGCGTGCCGGCCTTCGATCTGGAGCGCGGCATCGCGCGCGGCGAGATCAAGCCGTATTACCAGCCCATCATCAACCTGCGCACCGGCGAACTGGTGGGTTGCGAAGTGCTGTGCCGCTGGGAAAAGAAGAATGGCGAGATCGTGCCGCCCGGCGCCTTCATCGACTATGCCGAGGTGACCGGTCTGGCCATCCCGATGACGCTGTCGCTGATGCAGCAGGTCAAGTTCGACCTCAGCGACCTGTGCCTGCTGATGCCCGAGATGAAGGTGGCCATCAACCTGTTCGAGGGGCATTTCCGCGACGACAGCATCGTCGAGGACGTGCAGGCCATCTTTGGCGGTTCGCCGGTCAATTTCCGTCAGCTCGTGTTTGAAATCACCGAGCGGCACCCGCTGGCCAATTCGGCCGTGGCCAATAGCGTGATCGCCGGCCTGCATGCGCTGGGCTGTCGCCTCGCCATGGATGACGCCGGCACCGGCCATTCAAACCTGGCCTATCTGGGCACTCTGGGCATCGACATCATCAAGATCGACCGGATTTTCGTCGACATGATCAAACCGGGGACCACCCAGGTGCCGGTGCTCGACGGGCTGATCGCCATGGCCAAGGACCTCGACTGCGAGATCGTCGCCGAGGGCGTCGAGACCGAGACTCAGGCGCTTTATCTGCGGGCGCGCGGCGTGGTGCAGGCGCAGGGCTTCATCTTTGCCCCCGCGCTCAAGCATGGCGCCTTCAAGGAGCTGGCTCTGGCCCTGCACGCCAATCAGGCCGAGCCGACCACGATTGCTGCCGTTGTCGCCAGCGCCGCCTAGGGGCTGCGGGCGCTTTTCGGCTGGTCCAAGCCTGCCCCTGGAGGGGGCAGGCCGGTCTCTGCGGCGCGACCGCTGCATCCGCATGGCGGAAAACCGCCCATGGATGTTTGCCCGCGGCCGCTAGCCCCTTTTCAAGGCCGGCAATTGGTGGCACGAACGCGGACCCATACCGGTGCATGGGCTCGTTGCGAGCGCGTGTTGCAGAGGAGAACCAGGTGTCCACTGACGTCAATGAACAGCGGAAAGCCCTGCGCGACGCCGCGCTGCATTTCCACGAGTTCCCCAAGCCCGGCAAGCTCGAGATCCAGGCCACCAAGCCTCTGGGCAACCAGCGTGACCTGGCGCTGGCCTATTCGCCTGGCGTCGCCGCCCCCTGTGAGGAAATCGCCGCCAATCCCGAGGCGGTGTCCCGCTATACCTCGCGGCAGAACCTGGTCGGCGTGATCTCCAACGGCACGGCCGTGCTCGGCCTGGGCAATATCGGCGCGCTGGCCTCCAAGCCGGTGATGGAAGGCAAGGCTGTCCTGTTCAAGAAGTTCGCCGGCATCGACGTGTTCGACCTCGAAATCGACGAGATCGACCCGCAAAAGTTCATCGACGCCGTGGCGCCGCTCTGGCCGACCTTTGGCGGCATCAACCTCGAAGATATCCGCGCACCCGACTGTTTCGAGATCGAGGAAACGCTGCGCGAGCGCATGCCCATTCCGGTATTCCATGACGACCAGCATGGCACCGCCATCATCGTCGGCGCCGCCGTGCTGAACGGTCTCGAGCTCAAGGGCAAGAAGATCGAGGACGTCAAGATCTGCGCCTCCGGGGCAGGGGCCGCGGCCATTGCCTGCCTCAACGTACTCGTGGCGCTCGGCGCCAAATACGAGAATATCTGGGTCGCCGACAAGGATGGCCTGGTCACCCACAAGCGCAACGACATCAATGACAAGTGGCGCGGCCAGTTCCGCCGCGTCAGCGACGCGACGACACTGGCCGAAGTCATTGACGGCGCCGACATCTTCCTCGGCCTGTCGGCCGCCGGGGCGCTGAAGCCGGAAATGCTGGCCAGGATGGCGCCAAAGCCTCTGGTGCTGGCGCTGGCCAATCCCAACCCGGAAATCCTGCCCGAACTGGCCAAGGCCACGCGGCCGGACGCCATGGTGTGTACCGGGCGCTCGGACTTCCCCAACCAGGTCAACAATGTCCTGTGCTTCCCCTTCATCTTCCGCGGCGCGCTCGATGTCGGCGCTACCACGATCAATGAGGAAAT
The DNA here is from genome assembly GCF_058629155.1 of Devosia sp. MDV22-iso42. Lineage (NCBI taxonomy): Bacteria > Pseudomonadati > Pseudomonadota > Alphaproteobacteria > Hyphomicrobiales > Devosiaceae > Devosia > Devosia sp. MDV22-iso42. Next base: position 526,539 of record NZ_JBZVWR010000006.1, on the reverse strand, counting down.
GAAGCTGGCTGCGGTGCGGGCCATCGCCAAGCTGGCGCATGAGCCGGGCCTCGAAGTCTCGCCCTCGGGCGCGCCGGCCGTGTTCGGGCCCGACCACATCATTCCCAACCCCTTCGACCAGCGGCTGATCCTGCGCATCGCGCCGGCCGTCGCCCGCGCCGCCATGGAATCGGGCGTCGCCAAGAATCCGATCACCGACTGGCCGGCCTATATGGACGGGCTCAACCGCTTCGTCTTCCGCTCCGGCCTCGTCATGAAGCCGATCATCGACCGGTCGCAGGGGCAGAACAAGCGCATCGCCTTTGCCGATGGCGAGGATGAACGCGTGCTGCGCGCCACCCAGGTCCTGCTCGAGGAACGCATTGCCCGGCCCATCCTGATCGGTCGCCCCTCGGTGATCGAGGCGCGCATCGAGCGCTTCGGCCTCAGCCTGCGCCCCGGCATCGATTTCGAGGTGATCAATCCCGAGGACGATCCGCGCTATCGCGACTATGTCAGCCTCTTCCATTCGCTGGTGGGCCGCGACGGGGTGACCCCCGATACGGCCCGGCAGGTGGTGCGCACCAATACCACGGTGATTGGGGCTCTGGCCGTGCGCCGCGGCGAGGCGGACGGGCTGATCTGCGGGCTGCAGGGGCGGTTCATCCGCCATGTGCGCGACATCCGCTCGGTGATCGGCCTGCAGGATGGGGTGGCGGACGTCTCGGCGCTGTCGCTGCTGCTGATGCCGCGCGGCGCCTTCTTCCTGGCGGACACCTATGTCAATATCGACCCGTCGCCCGACGAGATTGTCGGCATTGCGCTGCAGGCGCGCGACCATCTCAAGCGCTTCAATATCGAGGCCAAGGTGGCGCTGTTGAGCTATTCCAACTTCGGCTCACGCGACGGCGACAGCGCCTACAAGATGCGCGAAGTGTACAAGAAGCTCAAGCTGGTCGCCCCCGAGATGATCGTCGAGGGTGAGATGCAGGGCGACCTGGCGCTCAACCAGGAACTACGCGAGCGCTATGTGCCCGACTCGGTGCTGGGCGGGGAAGCCAACCTGCTGCTGTTCCCCAATCTGGACGCCGCCAACCTGTCGATGACGCTGCTCAAGGAAATGAACAACGCGCTTTCCGTTGGCCCGATCCTGATGGGCACCAGCTCGCCGGCCCATATCCTAGCGCCCTCGACCACCAGTCGTGGCATTGTCAACATGGCCGCCATTGCCGCCACCGAGGCGATGGGGACCGACGCATGATCATTCATACCGTGGCCTTCAGCCTCAAGCATGCGCCCGGATCGCCGGAAGAGCACGACTTCCTGCGCAGTGCCATGGTGCTGGCCGAGATACCCGGCGTCGAGCACTTCGAACAGCGCCGTCAGGTCAGTCCCAAGACCGACTTTGCCTTCGGTTTCTCGATGACCTTTGCCGATGCGGCGGCCTATGCCGCCTATGATGCCCATCCGCTCCATGCCGGTTTCGTCGCCGAGCGCTGGGTGCCCGAAGTCACCCGCTTCATGGAGCTCGACTACGAGGCCCTCTAAGCGAGCTGGATGCCACGCCGAACCAAATTGGCTAATGAACTGCAAACACGGCTTTCCATCAAATTCTTCTCCAGCATATATTAAGGTGAGGGTGGGGAGCATGCCGGGTGGAGACAATCTATAGAAGACTGGAGGCATGGGGCTGTCCCCTTGCCGCGATCGACTGGCTCCGCAACCGGCGTCTCCTCGTCATTGTCGTGCTGGCGCTGTTGAGCTGGGTCAGCGTTGTCGCCATTGGCATGGGTCTGCACGCTATCGCCACGCAGCTGTGGTTTCCCCTCGGCGGTGGTGTCGCTGCCCGATAGGCGTGCGGCGGGCTGGCATCCTCGAGATGGCTCTGGGGTCCCTGGCCATGTGGCTGCCGAATTCTCGGCCATGCCTGGGCTGCATGATACCGTCGGCGCGGCCCCAGGCCCCCAATGTTGAGCGCCGCCTGGAAATCGGCTACCAGAAACGATGAGTCTGGTTCGAGGCGATGACCTTGCCTGTCCCTGGCCTGGCCCCACTGACTCGGCCGTGCCGGTTTGACTTGGGGGCAACGCCCTCGTGAAAAAGCTGCAATGGACCGCAAGGAATCCAGTTCTGGAAAACCTGTTGAAGCGCATTGAGGCCTGGGGCTATCCCAAGCCGGCAATAGACTGGCTGCGCAGGCACCGGCTGTTGACAATAATTGTGCTGGCGGCCGCCAGCTGGGCAGGTTTGCTTGCACTCGCTATCGCCCTCTATTCCCTGATGGTCGGTTGAGCGGGCGCAGGGGGCTTCTGGCGCCAGGCAGTTGGCAGAGCGCATCGCAACCCCACGTTAAGTCCTTTCGGGCACACTGGAACGGTCAAGTTCCGGTTTGCCCAGTCATATGCCCACCACCCGTCTCAAACGCCCTGCCATCTGGCGCCCTCTCGCATTGACCGTCGCGTTGCTTGGCTTCCAGGGCTATCTGGGATTCTCCGCGATTGGCGGGCAGTTCGGCATCGATAACCGCACTGAAATCCTGCTCGACATCGACCAGCTCAAGGCCAGATCGGCGGCGCTGCAGGCCGAGATCGATGACTATCGCCACCGCGCCACGCTGATGGATCCGCGTCGTCTGGACCCCGATATCGTCACCGAACGGGCCCGCGCGCTGCTCAACATGGCCAATGCCGACGACGTCATCGTCATGGTCGACAAGACCACCGGTCAACCTATTTCCAGTAAATTTCAAGAATTAACCACAGACGAGTTAAGTGCAATTATTGAAGCGGATTCAACGCTTTAAAGCTTATCTTCCAGTTTGAATGAGCATTGCTTTTCGCCAGTCGCCGGGGTTATGGTAGCGGACTGTGGCCAAACCGGCCGAAGCGGCAATTCCAATCCGATGCGGAGCGTTCTTAATGGCGCGTAAAGCTGTGGCCACCCAGGCCAAGACGCAATCCAATATCCCCGAATTCACGCCCGAGCAGGAGCTCGAGGCCTATCGCGAAATGCTGCTGATCCGGCGTTTCGAGGAAAAGGCCGGCCAGATGTATGGCATGGGCCTGATCGGTGGCTTCTGCCACCTCTATATCGGCCAGGAAGCCGTGGTCACCGGCGTTACCATGGCCAGCGAGAAGGGCAAGGACGCCCAGATCACCGGCTATCGCGATCATGGCCACATGCTGGTCATGGGGCTCGACCCCAAGGGCGTCATGGCCGAACTGACCGGTCGCGAGGCTGGCCTCAGCCGCGGCAAGGGCGGCTCGATGCACATGTTCTCCAATGAACACCGCTTCTACGGCGGCAATGGCATTGTCGGCGCCCAGGTATCGCTGGGCAATGGCCTGGCCTTCGCCTCGAAATATCGCGGCGATGGCTCGGTATCGCTGGCTTATTTCGGCGACGGCGCGGCCAATCAGGGCCAGGTCTATGAGAGCTTCAACATGGCCAAGCTGTGGAAGCTGCCGGTTGTGTTCATCATCGAGAACAACAAATACGCCATGGGCACGTCGACCGAGCGCGCCTCGGCAACCACCGATTTCTCGATGCGCGGCGCCTCCTTCGACATTCCCGGCGAACAGGTCGACGGCATGGATGTGCGCATGGTGCATGACGCCGCCCAGCGCGCCATCGAGCATGCCCGGTCCGGCAAGGGGCCTTACATCCTCGAAATGCTGACCTATCGCTATCGTGGTCACTCCATGTCCGACCCGGCCAAGTATCGCAGCAAGGATGAAGTGACCAAGTACCGCCAGGAACGCGACCCCATCGAACAGGTCAAGGCGCGCCTCTTGGAATCCGGCGCCCAGACCGAGGAATCGCTCAAGGCCATCGAAAACGAAATCCGCGCTATCGTCACCGAAGCAGCCGATTTTGCCACCAATGCGCCCGAGCCCGATCCGGCCGAGCTGTGGACTGACATCACCATCAGCGCCTGAGAGGCTCAATAATGAGCATGTTGCTTGGGGTCATTGCCGGTTTTGCCTTGCTGTCACTGGTCGTGGCAGTGATGCAGGCCGTCAAGATGGTGCAGCTGGCACCCGCCCGCGAAGAGCTGGGCCCCTTCATGCTGCTGGGCTGGTGGAAATTCCACCGGCTTGCGGCCAAGGCGGGTCCGGCGGCGGCACAGCATGTCCAGATCTACCAGCGGGCTGCCATCGCCTTTCTCGTCTTCATCGTGCTGGGCGTCACGCTCAGCGGCTGGGCGGTCAACCAGGCCGCCATGCCACCGGCACCGGTGACCTCCGGGCTGCTCGTCAATCCGGCCGGCGCGCCAGCCGACCTTGCCTTCAATACCCATCTTCGCCGTGTGGCTATGCCCGGCGCCCCTCTTGTGGAGAGCTGATATGCCTCAAATCCTGATGCCCGCACTGTCGCCGACGATGGAAGAGGGGAAACTCTCCAAGTGGCTCGTCAAGGTCGGCGATACCGTCAAGTCCGGTGACGTGCTGGCCGAAATCGAGACCGATAAGGCGACCATGGAAGTCGAGTCGGTCGACGAGGGCGTGGTCACCGAACTGCTGGTGGCCGAGGGCTCCGAGGGCGTCAAGGTCAATACCCCGATCGCCATGGTCCTGGCCGAAGGCGAAACGGCCGGCGAGACCGCCCCCAAGGTTGCCGAGCAGACGACCAGCGCCGCGGCCGCCGAGTCGCCTGCTGCCGCAGAGGCTCCCGCCGCCAGCGTGCCGGCCGAGGCCAAGGCGCCTGCTGCCGAAGCGCCCAAATTTGTGGCGCAGAGCGATCCCGACCTGCCCGCCGGCGTCGAAATGGTCGAGATGACCGTGCGCCAGGCGCTCAACGAGGCCATGGCCGAAGAGCTGCGCCGCGACAAGGACGTCTTCGTCATCGGCGAGGAAGTCGCCGAATACCAGGGCGCCTACAAGATCACCCAGAACCTGCTGCAGGAATTCGGCCCCGAGCGCATCATCGATACCCCGATCACCGAGCACGGTTTTGCCGGCCTGGCGGTCGGCGCGGCCTTTGCTGGCCTCAAGCCGATCGTGGAATTCATGACCTGGAACTTTGCCATGCAGGCTATCGACCAGATCATCAACTCGGCGGCCAAGCAGCTCTATATGTCGGGCGGCCAGGTAACGGCACCCATGGTGTTCCGCGGCCCCAATGGCGTCGCCTCGCGCGTCGGCGCCCAGCACAGCCAGGACTATTCGGCCTGGTACAGCCACATTCCGGGCCTGACCGTGATCGCACCCTATAGCGCGGCCGATGCCAAGGGCCTGCTCAAGGCAGCCATCCGCTCGCCCAACCCCGTCATCTTCCTCGAAAACGAAATCCTCTACGGCTCGACCGGCCTCGTCCCCAAGATGGACGATTTCCTGCTGCCGATCGGCAAGGCGCGCATTGCCCGCAAGGGCGCCGACGTCACCATCGTCTCGTTCTCGATGGGCATGCGCTACGCCACCCAGGCCACCGAGAAGTTGGTCGCTGCCGGCGTCGATGTCGAACTGATCGATCTGCGCACATTGCGGCCACTCGACAGCGATACGGTGATCGAGTCGGTCAAGAAGACCGGCCGCCTCGTCACGGTGGAAGAGGGCTGGCCGCAGGGCGGCATTGGTGCCGAACTGTCGGCCCGCGTCATGGAACAGGCCTTCGATTATCTCGATGCGCCGGTGATGCGCGTGACCGGCAAGGACGTGCCCATGCCCTATGCGGCAAATCTCGAAAAGCTGGCGCTGCCGCATGTCGATGACGTCATCGCCGCGGTCAATGCCGTGACCTATCGCTCGTAAGGAGAACCGGGATGCCAATTGATATCACCATGCCGGCGCTCTCTCCGACGATGGAAGAGGGCAAGCTTGCCAAGTGGCACGTCAAGGAGGGCGACACCGTCTCCTCCGGTGACGTGATCGCCGAAATCGAAACCGACAAGGCCACGATGGAAGTCGAGGCCGTCGACGAGGGCAAGATCGGCAAGATCGTGGTGCCCGAAGGCACCGAGAATGTGAAGGTCAATGCCGTGATCGCCGTGCTGCTGCAGGACGGCGAAAGCGCCGGCGACATGGGTGCCCCAAAGGCCGCGCCTGCCGCAGAAGCGCCCAAGGCTGAGGCGCCCAAAGCTGCCGAGCCGGCCAAGGCCGATGCTGGCGCGATCAAGGAAGCCAATGCGGCAACGCAGACGGCCCAGACCGCCAAGGCTGACCCTGCACCGGCCAAGCCGGCTGCGGCGCCTGCGCCAAAGGCCGAGGGTGGCAAGGTGTTTGCCTCGCCGCTAGCCCGGCGCATGGCCAAGGATGCCGGCATCGATGTCGCCGCCATTTCCGGCACCGGTCCCAAGGGCCGCGTCGTCAAGTCCGACGTGGTTGCTGCCAAGTCGGGCGCAACCCCGCTCAAGGCCGCTGCCGCCGCTGCGAGTGCTCCGGCATCGGGTGGTGCTGCCGCCACCGGCATGACCAAGGCGCAGGTTTTGGCGCTCTATGAAGAGGGCAGCTACGACCTCGTGCCGAACGATGGCATGCGCAAGGTGGTGGCCGCACGCCTCACCGAATCCAAGCAGACCGTGCCGCATTTCTATCTCAACCTCGATTGCCGCATCGACGCCCTGATGGCGGCGCGCGAGCAGATCAATGCCGCCGCGCCCAAGGGCAAGGATGGCAAGCCGGGCTACAAGCTCTCGGTCAATGACTTCGTCATGAAGGCCTGGGCCGTCGCCCTGCAGCGCGTGCCGCTGGCCAATGCCACCTGGGCCGGCGACAGCATCCTCTACCACAAGCGCAGTGACGTGGCGGTTGCCGTGGCCGTGCCGGGTGGCCTCTTCACCCCCGTGGTCAAGGCCTGCGATACGCTCAGCCTGCGCGAGATTTCCGAAGCCGTGAAGGACCTGGCGACGCGCGCCAAGTCCAAGAAGCTGGCGCCGCATGAATATCAGGGCGGGGCCTCCTCGGTCTCCAATCTGGGCATGTTCGGCATTACCAGCTTCTCGGCGGTGATCAACCCGCCGCATGGCACGATCCTGGCCGTCGGCGTGGGTGAAGAACGCGTCTTCGCCGACAAGGGCGAGATCAAGATCGGTCAGTTCATGACCGTGACGCTCAGCTGCGATCACCGTGCCGTCGACGGCGCCCTGGGCGCCGAAGTGCTCGGCGTGTTCAAGGGGCTGATCGAAAATCCCGTGATGATGCTGGCCTAGGAGGGCCTGGCTCCATGAAAACCATTCTGGCCTATGGCGACAGTCTGACCTTTGGGGCCAATCCGACCGGCGGCATGCGCCACGCCTATGAAGATCGCTGGCCGAGCGCGCTCGAAGCCGGGCTCGCCGGCAAGGCGCGGGTCATTGCCGAGGGGCTGGGCGGCCGCACCACGGTGTCGGACGACTGGTATGCCAATGCCGACCGCAATGGCGCCCGCATTCTGCCGACGCTGCTCGAAAGCCACAGCCCGCTCGACCTCGTCATCATCATGCTGGGGACCAATGACATCAAGCCGGCCATCTGCGGCTCGGCGTTGGAGGCCTCGTTCGGCATGCGCCGGCTGGTGCAGATCATCCGCGGCCACTATGCCGGCAAGGACGAGACGGCGCCCAGGATCCTGCTGATCGCCCCGCCGCTGCTCTGCCAGAGCGAGAACACTGACATGATGGGCCACTTTGGCGGCTTGGCCCATGGCCTCGAGCAGTCGAGCCAGTTCGCCGCCCATTATGCCCGCCGCGCCGAGGAGTGGGACACCGGCTTCTTTGACGCCTCCACCGTGGCCCAGGCCGATCCGGAAGACGGCGTCCACCTTGACGCCAGCAATACCCGGGCGATCGGGGTTGCCCTGGTGCCTGTCGTCACATCCATGCTGGGCCTTTGACCTACGCAACCAATTATTCCTGTGACTTTTCTGGAGGCCCAAATGGCTGACCAATACGATCTTCTCGTTATCGGCGCCGGTCCCGGCGGCTATATTGCGGCCATTCGTGGCGCGCAGCTGGGCATGAAGGTAGGCATTATCGAGCGCGAGCACATGGCCGGCATCTGTTCCAACTGGGGCTGTATCCCGACCAAGGCGCTGCTGCGTTCGGCCGAAGTCTATGGCCACATGACCCATGCCAAGGACTATGGCCTGACGGCGGAAAAGTTCGGCTTCGACATTGACGGCGTGGTCAAGCGTTCGCGCGCCATTGCGGCGCAGATGAACAATGGCGTGCAGTTCCTGATGAAGAAGAACAAGATCGACATCATCTGGGGCGAGGCTGTCATCACCAAGCCGGGTGAGGTCACCGTCGCGCCGACCAAGAAGGCTATTGTGCAGCCGCAGGGCCCGGTGCCGAAGAACCCGCTGGGCGCGGGCACCTACAAGGCCAAGAACATCATCATCGCCACCGGCGCGCGGCCGCGCGTGCTGCCCGGCATCGAGCCCGATGGCGACAAGATCTGGACCTATTTCGAGGCGATGAAGCCGGCCGAAATGCCCAAAAGCCTGGTGGTCATGGGCTCGGGCGCCATCGGCGTCGAGTTCGCCTCCTTCTACCGCTCCATGGGCGCCGAGGTGACCATTATCGAGCTGCTGCCGCAGATCATGCCGGTGGAAGACGCGGAAATTTCCGCCCTGGCGCGCAAGCGGCTGGAAAAGCGCGGCATCAAGATCCTGACCGACACCAAGGTGGAAAAGGTCGACAAGTCAGGCGCCGGCGTCGTGGCCCATGTCGTGCTCAAGGATGGCAGCAAGCAGCAGATCGCCGGCGACAAGCTGATCTCGGCCGTCGGCGTGATGTGCAATATCGAGGGCATTGGCCTTGAGAATGTCGGCGTCAAGACCGAGCGCGGCGCCATCGTCATCGACGGCTATGGCGCGACCAATGTTGCCGGGATCTGGGCCATTGGCGACGTCGCCGGCCCGCCCATGCTGGCGCACAAGGCCGAGCATGAGGCGGTGATCACCGTCGAAAAGATCGCCGGCATGAAGGTGCATGGGCTCAACAAGCTTTTGGTCCCCGGCTGCACCTATTGCGAGCCGCAGGTGGCCAGCGTCGGCCTGACCGAGGCCAAGGCCAAGGAGGCCGGGCGCGAGATCAAGGTCGGCCGCTTCCCCTTCATCGGCAATGGCAAGGCCATTGCACTGGGCGAGCCCGACGGGCTGGTCAAGACCATCTTTGATGCGAAAACCGGTGAACTGCTCGGCGCCCATATGGTGGGTGCCGAAGTGACCGAACTGATCCAGGGCTTTGTCATCGCCATGAACCTCGAAACCACCGAGGAAGAGCTGATGCACACCATCTTCCCCCATCCAACGCTCAGCGAGACGATGAAGGAAAGCGTGCTGGACGCCTATGGCCGCGCGCTGAACATGTAGTCGCCGGTTTATCCACACTGCTTCCACAGATTTTCAAGGAGTTGTCCACATGGTCAAAGCTATTCAGGTTGGGCTGGGACACTGGGGATTCAGCTGGACCAAGGAAGTTATCCCCAATGTTCCCACTGTTGAGATGGTGGGCTATGTGGATTCCAACCCCGAGGCGCTGGCCCGGGTCCAGGCCGAACTCGGCATTGCCGAGTCCAAGTGCTTTCTGAGCCTGGACGCTGCGATGCAGGCCGTCGAGCCGGACCTGGCCATCTGTACCCTGCGCACCGAGGCGCATTACCCGGTGGTCAAGCAGTGCCTTGAGCTGGGGCTCAACGTCATCGTCGAAAAACCCTTTGCCTCAACCATTGCCCAGGCCAAGGAACTGGTGGCTCTGGCGCGGGAACGGGGCAGGGTGCTGATGGTCAGCCAGAACTATCGCTTCCAGCCGGCGCCGATCGCGGCCGCCGAGTTGGTCGGGGCCGGCAAGTTCGGCCCGGTCAACCTGGTATCGATCGATTTCCGTCGCCACGCGCCCAGCCAGGGCTATCGCTACTGGGACATGCCCGATCCGCTGCTGGCGGACATGTCGATCCACCATTTCGACCTGATGCGCATGGTGCTGGGCGACGAGCCCAAGCGCGTCTCCTGCCGCACCTGGAACCCGGTCGGCAGCCCGTTCAACTTCCACCCCATCGGGGTGGCGACGCTGGAATTCGAAAAGGGCACCATCGTCTCCTATCGCGGCTCCTGGATGAGTTCTGGCCCGGTGACGCCCTGGGCCGGCGAATGGACCATGGATTGCTCGGAGGGCGAGATCATCTGGAGCTCGCGCGACCATTTCATGGGCGTGGCCGGACCGGACCGGCTGGCGCTGCGCGAGCGCGGCCAGGCGCTGCTGCCCACCGATCTCGCGCCGATCGGGCTGGCCGACCGCCGGGGCACGCTGGGCGCCATTGCCAAGGTGATCGAGACCGGCACCGTGCCGGCCCGCTTCAGCTCGGGCGCCGACAACCTGCATTCGCTGGCGCTGGTCCAGGCGACGATTCTGTCGGCCTCGCGCGGCGGCGACTGGGTCGAAATCGCCGAGATCATGCAATAGGCGAAGGCACTCTAAGCAAAAAGGCCGGGTTGAACTGGCCGCCCTCGGGAGCGATATAACGGGCACACTGCCCAGTCAGGACCTCAATTGGTTACGCTCATAGACAATTCCGCGCTCAAGCCCCGGCACCCTGAAAAGGCCAACCGGCCCGACAGCGTCGTGCTGCGCAAGCCCGACTGGATCCGCGTCCGCGCGCCGGGCTCGCCGGTCTACAAGGAAACCCAGGCCATTGTGCGCGAGCACGGCCTGGTAACCGTCTGCGAGGAGGCCGGCTGCCCCAATATCGGGGAATGCTGGAGCAAGAAGCACGCCACCATGATGATCATGGGCGAGATCTGCACCCGCGCCTGCGCCTTCTGCAATGTGCGCACCGGCATGCCGGGGCCTCTCGACCCGCGCGAACCCGAAAATGTCGCTCTGGCCGTCGAAAAGCTTGGCCTGCAGCATGTGGTGATCACCTCGGTCGACCGCGATGATTTGGCCGATGGCGGGGCGCAGCACTTTGCCGATGTGATCCTGGCCATCCGGGCGCGCAATCCACGCACGACCATCGAGATCCTGACACCCGACTTCCTGCGCAAGCCGGGGGCGCTGGAAATCGTCGTGGCGGCCAAGCCGGACGTGTTCAATCACAACCTCGAAACCGTGCCGTCCAACTATCTCAAGGTGCGCCCCGGCGCCCGCTACTTCCACTCGATCCGGCTGCTGCAGCGGGTCAAGGAACTCGACCCTACCATGTTCACCAAGTCCGGCATCATGGTGGGCCTGGGCGAGAAGCGTAACGAAGTGCTGGCGCTGATGGACGATCTGCGCACCGCCGATGTCGACTTCCTGACCATCGGCCAGTATCTGCAGCCGACCAAGAAGCACACGCCGCTGATCGAGTTCGTCACGCCCGACGAGTTCAAGTCCTATGCCACTGTCGCCACGGCCAAGGGCTTTTCGCTAGTCTCCTCGAGCCCGCTGACGCGCTCGTCACACCATGCTGGCGAGGATTTCGCCGCGCTCAAGGCCGCTCGATTGGCCAAATTGGGTCACTGATGAAACGGTTTTTCGAGCGGCACGTGCCGCATCTGCCCCAGCGCATGTTTGAGATCGTCGCCGATCTCAAGGACTATCCGCGCTTTATTGCCAACTGCAAGGCGATGGACGTCCGTCCCGATCCAGCCGCCGACGGCAAGACGCAGCTGGCCAGGATGACCCTGAGCTTTGGCCCGATCACCCAGGCCTATACCAGCCGGGTGACGGCCGATGCGCAGGCGCTGACCATTGCCGCCAAGGCCGTGGACGGTCCCTTTGCCTATCTCGACAGCCTCTGGCGCTTCGAGCCCGAGGGCATGGGCACGCGGGTGCGCTTCGAGATCGACTTCAAGATCTCCAACCCCTTCGTCGCCGCCATTGCCGAGCCGGCCTTTGCCGCCAAGCAGGAAGAAATCATGCAGGCCTTCAGCGACGAGGCCGACCGGCGGTTTGGCTAAAGCGTTTTCAGCACAAGTGGCTCCACTTTGCGGTTCGAAAACGCGACAATCCAAAGAGCTAGAGCCATTGAACCGTTTCAGACAAACGGTGAACTGCTCTAGGCGCTGGTCAGCACCTGCAGCACCAGATCAAGCGCTGCCTTGACGCTGGCCTGGCGGATTTCCGCCCTCCCGATATCGCCGAACTGGTGCTCGATGACCACGGTGGCCAGTTCGGTCGAGACCGCCACATAGACCAGTCCCACCGGCTTCTTGTCACTGCCACCATCCGGGCCGGCAATGCCGGTGACTGCCACGGCGTAATCGGCATGGGCGGTATTGCGGGCGCCGTCGGCCATGGCGCGGGCCACTTGGTTGCTGACCGCGCCATAGTCGCGGATCAGCCGGGCCTGCACATGGATCATGCGCGACTTGGCCTCATTGGCATAGGTGACATAGCCGCCGAAAAACGCCTTGGATGACCCGGGAATGTCGGTCAGCGCCGCGGCGATCAGGCCGCCGGTGCAGCTTTCGGCGGTAACGATGGTCTTGCCGGCCGCGCCGAGCAGGGTGATCACCTGCTGGGCGGGATCGGTTTGGTCTGTAGTCGCTGGTTTGAGGGCCATCAATCGACCCTCGGCACTTCGATACTTGCACTCGCCATGGCCACAATACCCTCCTCGCGCCCGGTGAAGCCGAGCTTCTCGCTTGTTGTCGCCTTGACCGCGATGCGGGCAGGCGCAATGCCCAATGTCTGCGCAATGATCCCCCGCATTGCCGGCACGTGCGGGGCAATCTTGGGTCCTTCGCAGACGATTGTCACGTCCAGATTGACGATGCGACCACCGGCCTGGGCGACCAGTTCGCCGGCATGCTTGAGAAAGAGGGTGGAAGCCGCACCTTTCCATTCCATATCGCTGGGCGGGAAGTGCACGCCGATATCGCCGGCGCCGATGGCGCCATACAGCGCGTCAGTCAGCGCATGCAGGGCGACGTCGGAATCGGAATGGCCATTGAGCTTGAATTTATGGGGAATGCGCACCCCGCCCAGCCAGACATGGTCGCCCGGCTCGAAGGAGTGCACGTCAAAGCCGGTGCCGATGCGGGTCTCCATGGTCACGTCTCCAGCCAGCAGGCGTTCGGCCCGGGCGAAATCCTCGGGATGGGTAATCTTGATATTGTCGCGGTGCCCGCCAACCATGGCGACGCGCAGGCCGGCCCATTCGGCGATCTCGGCATCGTCGGTGAACTGACGGCGGATGGTCGAGGCGCGCATATGCGCCGAGAATACCTGGCCGAAGCGGAAGCCCTGCGGCGTCTGGGCAGCAAAGAGCTGGGCACGATCCTCGGTCGTGGCGACCCGCTGGCCATCGAGCGAGCGCTTGATGGTATCGGTGACCGGCGCCACGGGCAGGGCGCCATCATGGTGTTCAAGCGCGGCGATGACATTGTCGATCACCGCTGGGGATGCAAAGGGCCGCGCCGCATCCTGGATCAGCACCAGATCGGGGCGCCGCGGGGCCAGTGCCTGCAGGCCCGCCAGCACCGAAGCCTGCCGGTCGCTACCCCCGGCGATGGGTGGCAGCAGGCGCGCATCGGCAAGCCCAAGCGCGGCATAGCGTTGGCCGTGGTCAGGGTGAATGACGGTCAGCACGGAGCTGACCTGGGGATGAGCCAGGAAGGCGCCGATGGTGCGGCTCAGCACGGGCACGCCGCCAATCGGGCGATACTGCTTGGGATCGGCCGACGCATCCGCGCTGGCGCGCTCTCCCTTGCCGGCCGCCACGATGATCACGGCAATGGATTTTTCAGACATGGAGCGGCGCACTCGGACAAGAAACAGTCACATAAAGCTGGTCTAGCGCTGGCTTACTTATGCGGCAAGTGCAGGGCTGCCGAACGCGCACAATGCCCATAAAGGGGATTGCGCCTGAAGCGCTTTTGACTATTGTGCGGGCATATTTTTGTCGTTGACCATTTCTGGGGCAGTTTTGTGTCTGAAGGTGCCTGCAAGTTAAGCATCGGAAGCCATGTGGCGCATAACAGCGCCTTCCTCGCCCCGATGGCTGGCATTACCGACCTGGCCTTCCGCAAGCAGGCCGAACGGCACGGCGCCGGCATGGTTGTATCAGAAATGATCGCCAGCAATGCCCTGGCCACCGGCAACAAGGAAATGACCCGCCGGCTGGGCAAGCCCGCGCGGCTGCCGCATATGGTGCAGCTGGCCGGCTGCGAGGCCGAGTGGATGACGCGCGGGGCCAAGCTGGCTTATGACGCCGGCGCCGACATCATCGATATCAATTTCGGCTGCCCCTCCAAGCGGGTGACCAACGGCTTTGCCGGTTCGGCGCTGATGCGCGTGCCCGACCAGGCCATGCGGCTGGTCGACGCCGTGGTCGCGGCGACGCCGCTGCCGGTAACGGTGAAGATGCGGCTCGGCTGGGACGATGACAGCCTCAATGCCGCCGATATGGCGCGCCGGGCCGTCGATGCCGGCGTGCAGATGATTTCCGTGCATGGCCGCACGCGCCAGCAATTCTACAAGGGCAGTGCCCGCTGGGAGCTGGTGCGCGCCGTGGTGGACGCCGTCAACGTACCCGTCGTGGTCAATGGCGACATCACCGACCTGGCGGCCGCGCGCGAGGCGCTGCTGCTGTCCGGTGCCGCCGCCGTCATGCTCGGGCGCGGGGCCCAGGGCCAGCCCTGGCGGGTCGGCCAGATCGGCGCCGGGTTGGCCGGGCAGCTGGCGGCACCGCCGCCGCAGGGCGCGGCGCTGGTGGCGCTGATCTGCGAGCATTACGAAGACATGCTGGGCGAATATGGCATTGCCGTCGGCCTGCGGGCCGCCCGCAAGCATCTGGGCTGGTATGCCGAGGCAGCCGGCGTCGGGCTCGACAAGCCGGCACGCACGGCCCTTCTCAACAGTGAAACCCCGGCCGAGGTGCTGAGCATGATCCGCTCGATCTTTGCCGATGACCGGAAAGCGGCAGCATGAGTGTGGAACAGGCCAAGCGCGGCGTGTCGGAAGTGGCCTCGTCGGCCGTGCTGCAGGCCCTGCCGCAGCCGATCATCGTCTGTGGCGAAGACCGCCAGATCGTTTTCGTGAACTACGCGGCCGAGGCGTTTTTCGGCGCCTCGCTGAGCGTGTTGGTCCGCCAGAAGCTCGATGACCTGATCGCCTTTGGCTCGCCCATCATCAGCCTGGTGGAAACCGTGGCGCTGCGGCGTGCGCCGATGACCGAATATCGCGTCCGGGTCGGCTCGTCCCGCTTCGGCGACGAGCGGGTCGCCGACGTCTTTGCCAGTCCGCTCTCGGACAGCGATGGCCGCATTGCCCTGCTGATCCAGGAGCGCACCATGGCCGACAAGATCGACCGCCAGATGGTGTCGCGCGGCGCCGCCCGCTCGGTAACGGGCCTGGCCTCCATGCTGGCCCACGAGATCAAGAACCCGCTCTCGGGCATTCGCGGCGCGGCGCAGTTGCTCGAGCAGACCGTCACCAGCGACGAGGTGCCGCTGGCCCGGCTGATCCGCGAGGAAACCGACCGCATCGTCCACCTGATCGACCGGGTGGAAGTGTTCGGCGACGAGCGCCCGATGGAGCGCGAGCCGATCAATATCCACGTCATCCTCGACCGGGTGAAACTGCTGGCGCGCAATGGCGTCGCCCGCGGCATTGCCTTTGCCGAGGAATATGATCCGTCTCTGCCGCCGGTCTATGGCAACCGCGACCAGCTGATCCAGGTCTTTCTCAACCTGGTCAAGAATGCCTCGGAATCGCTGGACCGGACGCAGAACCCCGAGATCAAGTTCTCGACTGCCTTCCGGCCGGGCATCCGCATTGCCGTGACGGGCGTGTCCGAGCGCATTTCGCTGCCGCTCGAGATCACCATCGAGGACAATGGTCCGGGCGTGCCGCCCGATATCCTGCCTTTCCTGTTTGATCCCTTCGTCACCACCAAACAGAACGGCTCGGGCCTCGGCCTGGCTCTGGTGGCCAAGATCGTCGGCGACCATGGCGGCGTCATCGATTGCGACAGCCGGCCGGGCCGCACCAAGTTCCGCATACTCCTTCCCGTTGCGAGCGGGGTCTTTCAAATTCCAGAAGAAGAGGGAATGGCACAATGAGCCATGTTGTCCTGCTCGCCGATGATGATGCGGCCATCCGCATGGTGCTCAACCAGGCACTGACCCGCGCCGGCTATGAGGTTCGCCCCACCGGCAATATCTCCACCATGTGGAACTGGGTCAGCCGTGGCGAAGGTGACATCCTGATCACCGACGTGGCCATGCCCGACGGCAATGCCTTCGAGGTCATGCCCAAGATCAAGAAGCTGCGCCCCGAGCTGCCGATGATCGTGATGAGCGCGCAGAACACCTTTATGACGGCCATCCGGGCGTCTGAAGTGGGCGCCTATGAATATCTGCCCAAGCCCTTCGACATTACCGAGGTGCTTTCGGTGGTGGCGCGCGCGCTGGCCGATGCCAAAAAGCCCACCAATGCCGACCGCCAGGCCGAAGAGCCGGGCGAGACCATGCCGCTGGTCGGCCGCTCGACCGCCATGCAGGACATCTACCGCGCCCTGGCGCGGCTGATGCAGACCGACCTGACGGTGATGATCACCGGCGAGAGCGGCACCGGCAAGGAACTGGTGGCGCGGGCGCTGCACGACTTCGGCAAGCGCCGCAACGGGCCTTTCGTGGCCATCAACATGGCCGCCATTCCGCGCGACCTGATCGAGGCCGAGCTGTTCGGCCACGAAAAGGGGGCCTTTACCGGCGCCAATACCCGATCGTCCGGCCGCTTCGAGCAGGCCGAGGGCGGCACGCTGTTCCTCGACGAGATCGGCGACATGCCCATGGATGCCCAGACCCGCCTGCTGCGCGTGCTGCAGGAGGGCGAATATACCATGGTCGGCGGGCGATCCTCGATCAAGACCAATGTGCGCATCGTCGCCGCCACCCATCGCGACCTCAGCCAGATGATCCGCCAGGGCCTGTTCCGGGAGGATCTCTACTACCGCCTCAACGTCGTGCCGATCCGCCTGCCGCCGCTGCGCGAGCGCATCGACGATGTCGGCGACCTGGCGCAGCATTTCCTCAAGGTGGCGCAGCGCGAAGGCGAGGCGATCAAGTCGATCTCGCCCGAAGCCATCAAGCTGATGCAGAACTATTCCTGGCCGGGCAATGTGCGCGAGCTGGAGAACCTGGTGCGGCGCCTGTCGGCCCTCTATGCCGACGAAAGCATCTCGGCCGAGATCGTGCAGAACGAGCTCAACATCGTCGAGCGGCCGTCCTCCAACGGCTCCACCGGGCCGGTAGACGTCTCCATGGCGGTCGAAACCCATGTCGGGCAGGTGCTGCGCGAATATGAGCCCAACCTGCCGCCCCCGGGGCTCTATCAACGGGTGATCGACAAGGTTGAGGCCCCGCTGATCGCCATGGCGCTCAATGCCTGTGGCGGCAACCAGATCAAGGCAGCTGACCTGCTCGGCCTCAACCGCAATACGCTGCGCAAGAAGATCCGCACCCACAGCATCGAGATCGTCAAGCACAGCCGGCGCAGCTGACACCCGCCCCTTAGGCGGCGTCGATGATGTCCCGCCGGCGGCGACGCTCGCTCAGCGCCAGCATCAGGCCCGCGGCCACCACGAAGAAGGCGCCCACATAGACCGTGGGTGCCGGCATTTCGCCCCAGAACAGATAGCCGAAGACGAAGCTCCACATCAGCGCGCCGTATTCCACCGTGCCCAGCACGCTTGCCGGCACGGCGCGGGCCGCTTCGACCACGGTGAACTGGCCCAGGCCACCCACGAGGCCCGCGGCGATGCAGAGGGCGATCTCGCGCGGCCCCATGGCCTGCCAGAACGGCAGAGAAATCGCGCCCATCAGCACGAAATGGATGCCGTTCTGCGCCAGCACCTGCACCAGGGTGCGGTCGCTGCGCGATATGGTGCGCATCAGGATCATGGCCACGGCCCAGCACAGAGCGGCCGCCAGCACCATCAGCACCGGCCAGCCGATGGCAAAGCCGCTCGGATTGGCGGCCACGATGATGCCGAAAAAGCCGATCGCGGCGCCCCCGACCCGCGCCAGCGTCAGCTGTTCGCGCAGGAAGATCACCGCCAGCACGGTGGTCAGCACCGGCGCGAGATAATAGAGCGTCGTCATCTCGGCCAGCTGCAGGTGGCGGCCGGCGCTGTAATACATCACCCAGGCCGACATCGTCATGAGCCCACGCCCCAGCATGCGGTTGCCCGAGTGCAAGAGATCGACCACGACCTGTCGTCGGCCGATGGCCAGGCAGATGGCGATGATGACCAGGCTGCGGAAGAACAGGATCTGCGGCGCGGGCAGGGTGAAGACCACGGCCTTGACCATGGCGTCATGCAGGGCAAACAGCGAATAGGCGGCGATACCCAATGTCATGCCGGCCAGGCTGGCAGCTTCGACGCGGGCAGGGGCGGGGGCGGACACCGGGGGACTCTGTGCTGAAGGACGCACAAGATGTGCCCGGTGGCGGCGCCGTTGTCGAGGGGGATAGGCAGGCGACGCGGTCAATCTCGCTTCTTCGGCCCCAGAGCTTGAACCTAAGCGCTCAGAGTGGTTTAAGCCCGATGGCCGGGAACCCTTCGAACGTAGCTGTTCGGGCGTCCGACCCGTCAAAACGCGTCACCGGCACGTTTTTGCGGCGCAGCCGGCGGATGGATTGTGCCTGTGACCTACCTGGGCCCTGCGAGCATAGCTCTTCGGGCCTGACGACCTAAAATCGCGCCACCGGCGCGATTTGGCGCGGAGCGCCGGTCATCAGTGTCACATTTTGGCAACATTTGTCTTGAAGGGTCCGCCGAATTACGGCAGGCTCGCCGCCTGCGGCGGAGATGGAGTGCCCTCGGGCATTGATGAGTGAAGTAACAGCGATTGAAGACGAGCCGATGCGGGTGCAGGGCGATGCGGGCAAACCTGCGCGCGTACCGCTGTTCAGCATGCACAGCAATGCTCCCCTGCGCGTGCTCGGCTTTGTCGTGGTCGTCGCCTCGGTGCTGATGTCCTCGATCTCCTTCCTGATCCTGTCGGGCACCACCAATATCGAACCATCCACCACCATGTGGACGGTGATCTGGATCGTCACCGGCCTGCTGGTCCTGCTGATGATCGCCCTGGTGCTGACCGAGGCCATGCTGCTTTTCCAGGCTCGCATGCGCAAGCAGGCGGGCGCGGGCATGCAGATCCGCATGGTGACCATGTTTGCCCTGGTGGCCGCGATTCCGGCCGCCATCGTCGCCGTGGTGGCCACTATCGCGCTCAACCAGGGGCTGGACCAGTGGTTCAGCGAACGCACCAGGGCCATGGTGGAGAGTTCGCGCCTGGTGGCCCGCTCCTACATGCTCGAACACGCCCAGGTGCTGCGCGACGACATCATCTGGACCGCCACCGAGCTCGAACAGGCCAAGGCCACCTATGACACCGACCCGGCCCGCTTCCAGGGCATTCTCACCGCCCTTGCGGTAACCCGCTCGCTGCCCTTCACCTCGCTGGTCAAGGCCGATGGCGAAACCCTGATGCGGGCGCAGATCGCCGTGCAGGGCGCCTATCCCGCGCTGCCCGAGGGCATTACCACCGGGCTGGTGGAGGGCGTGCCGGCCGCCATTGCGCCCGGACGGGTGAACCTGGTCGGCTCGGTGATCAAGCTGCGCGGCTATGACGACACCTATCTCTTCGTGGCGCGGCCGGTGGAAGCCGAAGTGCTCGAATATATGCGGCTGACCGACGAGAACATCACCGAATACCGCCAATATGCCTCCAATCGGCTGGTCTTCCAGATCACCTTCACCATCATGTATGTCGGCCTCGCCGTGGTGCTGCTGCTGGCTGCCCTGTGGATCGGCATCGCTTTGGCCAATCGCTTCGTCGATCCCATCCGCAACCTGATGATTGCCTCGACCCGCGTGCGTGGCGGCGATCTCGACGTGCAGGTGCCGGTGCAGGAGGGTCGTGGCGACCTGCGTGACTTGTCTAACGGTTTCAACCGGATGACGCAGCAACTTAAACATCAGCGCGAAGCCTTGCTGGCCGCCAATGAAATGAACGAAAAGCGCCGCCAGTTCACCGAGGCAGTGGTGGAGGGCGTGTCGGCGGGCATTATCGGGCTTGATCCCTTCGGTACGGTGACGCTGGTCAATGCGCGCGCCTGCGAAATGCTGGAGCGCGATGAGATCGGGCTGATGGGCGAACGCATCGAGGTGGTCATGCCGCAGCTGGCGCCCATTCTCGAACGCGCCCGTTCGGCCCGCCGCGGCCAGGTGCGCGACCAGATCCACCTTGGCAACGAGACCGATCGCCGGACCTATCAGGTGCAGTTGACGCGCGAGGGCTCGATCACCGAATCCAAGGGCTATGTGCTGACCTTTGACGACATTACCGACCTCGAATCGGCGCAGCGCACCAGCGCCTGGGCCGACGTGGCGCGCCGCATCGCCCATGAGATCAAGAACCCGCTGACGCCGATCCAGCTCTCGGCCGAGCGCCTGCGCCGCCGCTACGGCAGCCGGCTGGAGGACGATCGCGAGATTTTCGACAAATGCATCAATACCATCGTGCGGCAGGTGGGTGATATCGGCCGCATGGTCGACGAGTTCTCCGCCTTTGCCCGCATGCCCGAGGCGGCGCCGGAAATCGCCGATCTCTCCGACACGGTGCGCCAGGCGGTGTTCCTCGAAAGCGTACGGCTGCCCGAGATTGCCATCACCACCATCCTGCCGGACGAGCCGATCCTGGCCTGGTGCGACACACGGCTGATCTCCCAGACCCTGACCAATCTGATCAAGAACGCCGTGGAGGCCTTCGAGACGGTCGACCGCAGCGAGGAACTGCAGCCCAGCATCACCGTTGAAGGCCATATCGAGGGCAATCATGCGCGCATTTCGGTATCGGACAATGGCAAGGGCTGGCCCAAGGAAAACCGGCAGCGCCTGCTCGAACCCTATATGACCACACGCGAAAAGGGCACCGGACTGGGCCTGGCCATCGTGGCCAGGATCATCGAACAGCATGGCGGCATCGTCGAACTGGTCGATGCCGAGCCGGACGCCAGCGGGCGGATCGGCGCCTGCGTCACCTTCACGCTGCCTTTGCAGGCTCCCAACAAACCATCAGTGGCGGAGGCGTCGGCCGAACCGGCCGTCCAAATCGCCCAACAGAAGGAGCCGCTGGTTGCAGCGGCGGTTCACAAGTAATGGCTCTTGATATTCTCATTATCGACGACGAAGACGACATCCGCGACCTGATTGCCGGCATCCTGGAAGATGAGGGCTTTGAAGCCCGCCAGGCGCATGACGCCGACAGTGGACTCAACGAAATCGCCCGGCGTCGGCCCAGCCTTGTGTTTCTCGACATCTGGATGCAGGGCTCGCGCCTCGACGGGCTGCAACTGCTCGATGTGCTGCAGAGCCAGCATCCGGACATGCCGGTGGTGATGATTTCCGGTCATGGCAATGTCGAGACCGCCGTCTCGGCGATCCGGCGCGGCGCCTATGACTATATCGAAAAGCCCTTCAAGATCGACCGGCTGCTGCACATCACCCAGCGCGCCATGGAGGCCACCCGGCTGCGCAACGAAGTCGCCGAACTGCGCGAGCGCTCGGCCAGCAAGAACATCGACATGGTCGGCACCTCGGGCGCGCTGCAGACCGTCCGCGGCATCATCGAGAAATCGGCGCCGACCAATTCGCGCATCTTCATTTCCGGCCCCTCGGGCGCTGGCAAGGGCCTCGTCGCCCGGATGATCCATCAGCGCAGTCCGCGCGCCGATTCGCCCTTTGTCGAGATCAATGCCTCGCTCTACGCCCCCGAGGAGGTCTCGGTGGTGCTGTTCGGCCGCGAAGTTCGCGAAAAGACCGGCATTCTCAAGGTCGAGGTCGGGGCGCTGGAAAAGGCCCATGGTGGCACGCTCTACCTGTCCGAGGTGACCACACTGCCGCCGGCGACGCAGGCCGTGCTGCTGCGCACCTTGGTGGAAAACCGCTTCAACCGCGTCGGCGGCACCCAGGCCGTGCCCATCGACGTGCGCATCATCGCCTCCAGCTCGCAGAACGTGGCGGCACAGGTCGAGAGTGGGGAATTCCGCTCGGACCTGTTTCATCGCCTCTCCATCGTGCCGCTGCCGCTCAGCCCGCTCAAGGAACGCCGCGAAGACGTGCCGCCTCTGGTCCAGGTCTTCATCGAGCAGGTGGCCCGCATGCACAATCTGCAGCGGCTGGCGGTCGGTTCGGATGCCATGGCGGTGCTGCAGGCGCAGGAATGGCCTGGCAATGCGCGGCAATTGCGCAATTCCATCGAGCGCCTGCTGATCCTGATGAAGGATCAGCAGCCCGAGGACGGCGTCATCACCGCCGCCATGCTGCCCTCCGATATCGGTGAAGTGCTGCCCACCGTGGGCGACACCGATGCCTCGGCCCATCTGATGAGTCTGCCGCTGCGCGACGCCCGCGAAGTGTTCGAGCGGCAATATCTGTTGGCCCAGATCGAGCGCTTCGGCGGCAATATTTCCAAGACCGCCGAATTTGTCGGCATGGAGCGCAGCGCCCTGCATCGCAAGATAAAGTCGCTTGGGCTCTAGAAGAAAGGACAATATTACCGATCTACCATGCAGCCGGGGCGGGTAGGCACGAAACGGGTTGTGTGCAATAGTCAACATTGTGTGGTGAATGCACATGGCGGGCTGGGCGGCAGTCCGCAGGCGCACCGGCGCCACGACAACAGCGACAGACAATGCCGCGAAAAAGAGGCCTAAATGGCGAACGAAAAGCAACAAAACCTTCAGGACTCCTTCCTCAATCACGTTCGCAAGCAGAAGGTGCCGGTCACGATCTTCCTCGTGAATGGCGTCAAGCTGCAGGGCGTGATTACCTGGTTTGACAATTTCTGCCTGCTGCTGCGCCGCGATGCGCAGTCGCAACTGGTCTACAAGCATGCAATCTCCACGATCATGCCAGGGGCCCCCATCCAGCTGTTCGATCCCGAGCAGAACCAAGACAGCGACTAACGAGTTTTCATGAACGAATTCGACGACGAAGACGGGGCCGTCCAGAAGGGCGGCCCGCAGGCGTTTATTGATCAGCGCGACCAGCCGTTCCGGGTTGGCATCGTTGTGCCGGACACGCGCGGCCAGCAGTCCCGCCACGCCATCGACGCCCGGCAGGCCGAGTTCGAGGGCCTCGCCGCCGCCATTGCCCTCGATGTGATCTTTTCCGAAGTGGTCAAGGTGCGCGAGATCAAGCCGGCGACCTTTATCGGCGGCGGCCACACCGAGACGCTCAAGGCGCGGGTCAAGGAAGACAAGATCGACCTGCTGCTGATCGATTGCCAGCTGACCGCGATCCAGCAGCGCAACCTTGAAACCGAGACCGGCGCCAAGGTGCTCGACCGCACCGGGCTGATCCTGGAAATCTTCGGCGACCGCGCCGCCACCCGTGAAGGCGTGCTGCAGGTCGAACTGGCGCATCTGAACTATCAGAAGGGCCGCCTGGTGCGGTCCTGGACCCACCTTGAGCGCCAGCGCGGCAGTGGCGGCAGCGGCTTCATGGGCGGCCCCGGCGAAACCCAGATCGAAAGCGACCGACGCCAGATCATGGATCGCATCGTCTTGCTCGAAGACCGGCTGGAAAAGGTCAAGAAGACCCGCATGCAGCAGCGGGCGCAGCGGAGCGGCACGCCGATCGTCGCGCTGGTCGGTTATACCAATGCCGGTAAATCCAGCATTTTCAATGCCTTGACGCATTCCGAAGTCTTCGCCAAGGACCTGCTGTTTGCCACGCTCGACACCACGGTGCGCAAGCTGACACTGCCGCATGGCCGCGAGATCATGCTCAGCGATACGGTGGGCTTCGTCGCCGACCTGCCGACCGACCTGGTGGCCGCCTTCCGCGCCACGCTGGAAGAGGTGCTGGATGCTGACGTGATCCTGCATGCCCGCGACGTCGCCAATCCCGACCATCTGGCGCAGGCGCATGACGTCATCGGCGTGCTGGCCGATCTGGGCGTCTCACCGGAAACCACGCCGATTATCGAAGTATGGAACAAGATCGACCTGCTGGGGCAGGGGCCGTTGGCGCTCGAAGATGCGCTGGCCAATGTGACCCCGGCCGGCAAGGTGGCCAAGGTGGTGCCGGTGTCCGCGGTGACGGGGCAGGGCATGGATGAGCTGCTGCTGGCCATCGAGACGGCTTTGGGCGAGAAAAGCCGCACCTATCACGTGCATGTGCCGCATTCGGCTGGCGGCGATATCGGCTGGCTGCACTCGCATACCGAGGTGATCGCGCGCGACGAACCGACCGAGCAGGGCACCGGCTTTGAGGTGCGGGTCGAACCGCGGCACAAGACGGCCTTCCTCGAACGCTTCAACGGCCGCATCGACAGCTCGGACGCCTAGTGGCATCAATCAATCACCCAGTAGACCTCATAACCACGAGGTCTACTGGGTGATGCCGTCTGATTACACCTTGTCTGCCGCCCTGATCTCGTTCCAATAGCCATCGAGCCGCTCGAGGCCGGCCTCGGCCGGGGCAATGTTGTCTTCGCGGCAGCGCGCCTCGACATGGTGGAAGCGCCGGGTGAACTTGAGGTTGGCGTCGCGCAGCGCGCCTTCGGCATCGACACCGGCCTTGCGCGCCAGATTGGCTACGGCAAACAGCAGGTCGCCGATTTCCTCATGCACGGCGGCCTGGTCGCCACTGGCATGGGCCTCGGCCACCTCGCCCAGCTCTTCCTCCACCTTGGCCACGACCGAGGCCAGATCGGGCCAGTCGAAGCCGACCTTGGCGGCACGCTTGGTCAGCTTTTCGGCCCGGGCCAGAGCCGGCAGCACCTGAGGCACATCGTCGAGCAGGGAAGGGGTGGCGTCGCCCCGTCGGGCGGCCTTGGCGGCGCGTTCCTCGACCTTGATGGCCTCCCAGCGCCCCTTGGCCATCTCGGCATTCTGGGCCGCATCGGCGCCAAAGACGTGTGGATGGCGGCGGATCAGCTTCTGGGTAATGCCGAAGATGACGTCGCCAATGTCGAAATGGCCGGCCTCGCTGGCCATCTGCGCGTGGTAGATCGGCTGCAGCAGCAGATCGCCCAGTTCCTCGCGGAGATCGCCCATGTCGTTGCGCTCGATGGCGTCGGCCACCTCATAAGCCTCCTCGATCGTATAGTGGCGGATGGAGGCAAAGTCCTGCTCCAGATCCCAGGGACAGCCGCCATCGGGATTGCGCAAGGCGGCCATGATCTCGATGAGGCGGGAAATGTCGCGTGAGGGCTGCATGACGGGCTCGGGTTCTGGAGAAGTAATGCCCTCAGCCTAACAGGCCCGGTGGCCGCGCGTCCCGCAATTGCCGGGCTTTTCCAGAGAACTCGGGGAGCCCAGGGGCGGAGCCGGGCGAGGGGGCCCGGCTCCCGGTTTGTCAGTGCATCTGCTTCTGGCCGTTGACGGCGATGCGGCGGACCTTGGACTGCGCATCTGCCGATTTCGGCAGGGTCACCGTCAGCACGCCGTTCTTGAACGCCGCCTCCACCTTGTCTTCTTCCACCTCGACGCGCAGCGGGATGCGGCGCTCGAAGCGGCCATAATAGCGTTCGGAGAATTGCCGCGCCTGGTCCTGGCTCTCGGCGCGTTTCTCACCGCGCAGCGTCAGCACGCCATCGTCGAGCAGCACCTCGATATCCTTCTCCTCCAGACCGGCAATTTCGGCTGTTACCGTGATCTGGTTCCCGGTCTCGGCGATCTCCACGCTCGGCCAGGCCGCGCCGAACGCTGCCATGGGGGCAAATCCGGGCAGCCGCGCGTCGAAGTCGCGGAACACATCGTCAAACAGCCGGTTGACCTCGCGATGCAGCGACAGGAAAGGATTGTCGTCGCTGCCGCGATAGGGGGCGGGGGCCTGGTTGCTGTTGCGGCCCCAGGGAATAAGATCACGTACACTCATCTGATTTCTCCTTTTGTCGTGGAATTGCCGGAGCGATCCTCCGGCGCCGTTGTCATGCTGGCCCGACGCGGGTCTAAGCGGCCTGTGGCTCGGGCGCGAGCTGGAGCGGGCTGGCGGCAGTGCGTGCCGCAGCTGTGCCGATCTCGATACGGCGCGGCTTGCTGGCCTCGGGGATCTCCCGCTTGAGATCGATGGTCAGCAGGCCATTGATCGCCGTGGCGCCGGCGACCCTGACATGGTCGGCCAGTTCGAAACGGCGCTGGAAGCTGCGGCCGGTCAGGCCGCGATGCAGATATTGCGCGCTGTCCTCACCGGATTTCTGCCCGCTGACCATCAGCAGGTTGGGCTCATGCGTCACCGTCAGCTCGTCCGGCGCAAAGCCGGCAACCGCCATGACGATCTGGTAGTCGTCGTCGCCGAGCTTGACGATGTCATAGGGCGGCCAGGTATCGACCACCGGCACACGACTGGCATTGTCGAGCAGGTTGAACAGCCGGTCAAAGCCGATGCTCGACCGGTACAGGGGTGAAAAATCGAGGTTCGTCCTCATAACCACATCCTCCTTGAGCAACATGGATTTGAGAGGCGGGATGGACTCGCGCCTCCCAGTTTTACCGCCGGGCCCATCCGGGCCACCGGCACACTTGATTTTGGCGGGCCTCAGGCCGTTTCAAGAGGGGTCGCGCAAAAAATCGTCACGGCGGTGGTCGGTGGAGACGCCGTTCAACACCGGCGCGAACAGGTGGTGACGGATCGCCGCACAACGGGCCAGGCAAAACAAGATGAGGGGACGGTGGGCAGCAGACCAATCCAACTCACCGCTCCCCCAAATACCCATATCCGCAATTCGCATAATATATATTATGGAACTATCGGATGCGTGAAACTGGCAGAAAAGCTGGGTTTTGCCTGTACGACCTAGCACGAACCTCGGCGAGCCGCTGCACGGCATAGTCGTCTTTCCAGCACACGGCTGCCTCCCATGCGGCGGAAGCCTGCGCTGCGATGTCATTGCTGGCACCGTCCAGACCCGCAGCATTGTGCGGCAGGACCAGGTCGAGATCGGCCACGTCGACATGGGCCTCATCCCAGTCGATCAGTGCCACGCGCTCGGCGACGCGGCGCCGGTCAGCCTCCGTCGCGGGCAGCCCGCCATCCATTCAATCCAGAGGGCCCAAAAGCGCAGCCGCGCGCGCCTTTGCCAGCTTGCCGCCGTCCGGCACAAGAATCCGATGGACAGATTTGACCGTTTGGTCAAAACTCACCTGACTGACCAGCCTGTCACTGACTTTGGAGGAAGACGTGCGCTTTGGCTACAAGGCTTCGGCCGAACAGTTTTCACCCAATAATCTGCTCAAATTTGCCATCGAGGCCGAGCAGGCCGGCTTCGATTCGGTCTTTGTCAGCGATCATTTCCAGCCCTGGAAACATACCGATGGCCATGCGCCATTCGCGCCGGCCTGGATGGCCGCGGTGCTGGCCAAGACCGACCGCGTCGTGCTGGGTACATCCGTGCTGACACCGACCTTCCGGCTGCATCCGTCGGTGGTGGCACATGCCTTCGGCACGCTGGGCGCGATGTTTCCCGGCCGCGTCATCCTGGGTGTCGGCACCGGGGAATCGCTCAATGAAGTGCCATCGACCGGCATGGTCTGGCCCGAGCTCAAGGAACGTTCGGCGCGGCTGCGCGAGGCCGTGGCGCTGATCCGCCAGCTCTGGAGCGAGGATCGCGTCAGTTTCGACGGCGAATTCTACAGGACGCAGAACGCCACCATCTATGACAAGCCCGACGACATGGTGCCGATCTATCTGGCCGCCGGCGGGCCGCTCAACGCCAAATATGCCGGCCGCGCCGGCGACGGCTTCATCTGTACCTCCGGCAAGGGCGCAGAGCTCTATGTCGACCAGCTGCTGCCCAATGTGGCGCTGGGCCGCGCCGACTCGCCGCTCAAGGACAAGCCCTTCGAGCGCATGATCGAGGTCAAAGTCTCGTTCGATACCGATCCGGAAGCGGCGCTGAACAATACCCGCGGCTGGGCGGCCTTGTCGCTGAGCGCCGAGGAAAAGCATTCGATCGAGGACCCGGCCGAAATGGAACGACTGGCGGCGCAGCTGCCGATTGAGCGCATCGCCAAGCGCTGGATCGTCTCGAGCGATCCCGAAGAGCATGTGGCGGCGATCAAGACCTATATGGACTACGGCTTCGACCACTTGGTGTTCCACGCGCCGGGCGACGACCAGAGCCGGTTTCTCGCGCTTTATGCCCAGGAAATCCTGCCGCGCCTGCGGGCCCTGGCGCCGGCCGGGCACTAGCCCCCTCCCCTGATACGGATCTGAGCCATGCATGTGCCGCGATATAGTGTGTGGGGTATTCCGGGGTTGCCCGAAGTCGCCGCCGGCGACGATCTGGTCGGCCTGATCGTTGACGCCGTTGCAGCGCAGGCCCGGGACGATGCAGAGGCGGCTTTGCGCGATGGCGACATTCTCGTCGTCACCAGCAAGATCGTCTCCAAGGCTGAGGGGCAGCAGTTTCCCGCCAGCCAGCGCGAGCAGATGATCGCCCAGGAAACCGTGCGCGTCGTGGCCGAACGGGTGCATCCGGGTGGTGTGACGCAGATCGTCGAGACAAGGCACGGCCTGATCATGGCGGCGGCAGGCATCGATACCTCCAATGTGCCCGAGGGCGTGGCGCTGCGGCTGCCGGTCGATCCCGATGCCTCGGCGCGGGCGCTGTGTGACGGCCTGCAGGCGCGGCTTGGCCGGCGCCTGGGCATCATCATCACTGATACGCTCGGCCGGCCGTGGCGCGTCGGGCAGACCGATGTCGCCATCGGCGCGGCCGGCGTCGTCGTCACCGACGACATGCGCGGCGGCGTCGACGCCAATGGCAGGCCGCTGCAGGTGACCATTACCGTGCTGGCCGACGAGCTTGCCGGTGCTGCCGACCTGGTCAAGGGCAAGGTCAGCGGCATCCCGGTGGCCGTGGTGCGCGGCCTGGCGCGCCTCGTCACCGACAAGGCCACGCCCGGCGCCCGCTCGCTGGTGCGCTCGGTCGATGACGACATGTTCCGCTTCGGCTCGGCCGAGGCCTACCGGCTCGGCTATGACGCCGCGCTTGCCGAAACGCGCGATGGCGGCCAGATCGCCGCTGCCGCGCCCCGCGTCAAACAACAGCAGGATTGATCCATGCGTGTCTCCTTCCATCTGGTCGCTTTTGCCGGCCTGGCCCTGTCCGTCGCCCCGGCCTGGGCCCAGACCAGTTATCCCCTGACCATCGCCAATTGCGGGGTCGACCTGACCCTGCCGGCCGCGCCGCAGCGCGTGGTGACCATCAAGTCGACCGCGACCGAAATGCTGCTGGCGCTCGGCCTCGGCGACCGCATTGTCGGCGTCGGCTTCCAGGATGGCCCGGTGCCCGAGCCCTGGGCGGCGGCGGGCGCCGGCCTGCCGGTCCTGGAGGAAAAGCTGCCCTCCCAGGAAGTGGTGCTCGAAGCCGAGCCGGACTTCGTCTATGGCGGCTGGGAGAGCAATTTTGCCGCTGACGGCGTCGGCGAACGCGCAAGCCTTACCGAACTGGGCATTGCCAGCTATGTCTCGCCAGCGGCCTGTCGGTCCATCAAACCGGTCAAGCTGAGTTTTGACGGTCTCTTCGCCGACATTGCCGAAATGGGCACCATCTTTGATGTCAGGCCGGCCGCCGAGGCACTGGTCGCCGAACAGAAGGCAGAACTGGCTACCATCGCTTCAGACAGCCGCGGCCTGACCGCCGTCTGGTATTCCTCGGGCACCAAGGCGCCCTATGTCGGCGCCGGCAGCAATGCGCCGGCCATGATGATGGCAGCGCTCGGTCTAGACAATATCATGGGCGACGTCGATGACGGCTGGATCTCGGCGAGCTGGGAAGCCATTGTCGACGCCAATCCCGACGTCATCGTGCTGGTCGACGCCGCCTGGAATTCGGCGGCGCAGAAAAAGACCCTGCTGGCCGAAAACCCCATCACCAGCCAGCTCGATGCTGTCCTGCATGAGCGCTATCTGGTCGTGCCATTTCCCGCTTCCGAAGCCGGGATACGCAATGTCGGCGCCACGGCGGACATGGCGGCGCAACTGGCGGCGCTGACCTTCGACCAGTGACCATGATGCGAGGCCCACAGATCGCGCTGCGCGTCGGCCTGTGGGCTTTGCTGGCTGCCTCCATTGTGCTGGCGGTGACCTTCGGTCCCGCCGACATTGCCCCGCATGAAGTCTGGCAGACCATCGCCCATCATCTCGGCCTGCCGCTGCAATCCGAGGTCACCCGGCTGCGCGATGCCATTGTCTGGGAGCTGCGCCTGCCGCGCGTGCTGGTCGCCGCCGGCATTGGCGCGGGCCTGGCGCTGTGCGGCGCCATCATGCAGGCGCTGACCCGCAACCCGCTGGCCGATCCCTATCTGCTGGGCCTCTCGTCCGGCGCCTCCTTCGGCGCGGTGACCTTCCTGCTGGCCGGCGCCGCCCTGCTGATGCCGGTCGGGGCCTTTCTCGGCGCCGGCGCGGCGATGGCGCTGACCCTGCTGATGACGCGGCTGCTGGGCGGCGCCACGCCGTCGCGCGCCATCCTGGCCGGTATTGCCGTCTCCTCCTTGGCGGCAGCGGCGACATCCTTCCTGATCTTCTGGTCGGCGACGGGCGATTCCTATCGGGAAATCCTGAGCTGGCTGATGGGCTCGCTAAGCGGCACCACCTGGGCCGATGCGGGCATCGTCACAGCAGCGGTGCTGCTGCTCGGCCTGCCCATGCTGCTGGCCGGACGGGCGCTCGACGCCTTTGCCTTTGGCGACAATGCAGCCGCAACGCTGGGCATCGACGTCGTGCGGCTGCGCTGGCTGCTGCTGGGCGCGACGGCGCTGCTGACCGGCGCCCTGGTTGCCGTCGGCGGCGCCATCGGCTTTGTCGGCCTGATCATTCCCCATGTGGTGCGGTTGGGCACCGGCTCGCGCCACCGGCTGCTGCTGCCGGTGGCCATGCTGCTGGGCGCCAGCTTCATGATCTGGACCGATACGGCGGCGCGCAGTCTGTTCGCGCCGCGCGAACTGCCGGTAGGCATCATCACGGCGCTGCTGGGCGCGCCGATTTTCCTGCTGGTCCTGCTGCGCTACCGGCGGGCCACATGAGCGCGGGCCTGCAGGTCGACGCCGTCACCCTGCGCGCCGGTCTGGCCGTGCTGCTCGACGCCGTTAGTTGCCAGGCGCATAGTGGCCGGCTGACCGGTCTGATCGGCCCCAATGGCGCCGGCAAGTCCACACTGATGCGGGCCGCTCTGGGCCTGCTGCCATTGCAGCGAGGACGCATCACCTTTGACAATGCCGACCTGCCAGGGATGAACCGGCGGGTCCGGGCGCAACTCAGCGCCTTTGTCGAGCAGAGCGGCGCAGCAGAGGTGCAGTTGACCGCCCGCGAGGTCGTTGCCCTGGGGCGCATTCCCTTCCAGTCGATCTGGCAGGCAGCCCCCTCCCCCGCCGACGATATGGCCGTCGACGCGGCCCTGGCGGATGTGGGCATGGGAAGCTTTGCCGAGCGGGCCTATCACACGCTGTCGGGGGGCGAACAACAGCGGCTGCAGGTGGCCCGTGCCCTGGCGCAGGCGCCGCAACTGCTGATCCTCGACGAACCGACCAATCATCTCGATGTGCAGGCCCAGTTGAGCATACTGAACCTGCTGCGACGCCGGGCCCGCGCGGGTGCTACTGTGCTGCTGGCACTGCATGACCTCAACCTGGCCGCGGCGTTCTGCGATGAACTGGTGGTGCTGCAGCATGGTCGCGTGGTGGCGCAGGGTGCGCCGGAAGCCGTGCTGACCCCGGCTCTGCTGCACGATGTCTATGGCGTGCGGGCCAGCCTGCTGCGCCATCCCGGCACGGGCCGGCCGATGATCGCCTATGACATGCCCTCCGAATGACGTTCGGCACTGAAAGGCAATTGACATTGGCGCGGCGCGGAACCAGAATTTTGATCGACTGGTCAAATTTATGACCGAGTGACAGGCGGAGGGCTCCATGGAATTCGGCATTACCTTCAAGGGTTTCATCGAACCCGAACGGGCGCGCTATCTGGTGCGCGCCGCAGAATATGCCGGCTTCAGCTATTGCTGGTTCTATGATTCCCACATTCTCTGGCGCGATTGCTACGCCGCCATTGCCATGTGCATGGAGCACACCACCAGGATGCGCTTCGGCCCGCTGGTGACCAATCCCGACGTGCGCGACTGGTCGGTCGCGGCCTCAATCTTCGGCTCGCTCTCCAAGCAGAGCGGCGGGCGCTTCGATCTGGCCGTCGGCCGCGGCGACAGCTCGATGCGCGTCATGGGCAAGAAGCCGGCGACCCTGGCCCGCGTCGCCGATTTCATCGCCAAGACCCAGGCCATGGTGCGTGGCGAAGAAGTCTCCTACGGCGAAATTCCTGCCCCGGTGAAATTCCCCTGGGCTGTCGGCCATGACATGCCCAGCTGGATTGCCGCCTATGGCCCGCTGGCGCTCAAGACCGCCGGCGAACACGCCGATGGCGTGGTGCTGCAGCTGGCCGATCCGGGCCTCTGCAAATGGTTCACCGACCAGTGCCTCGACGCCGGCAACGCGGCTGGCAAGGACATGTCCGGCTTCCGCGTCATGGCTGCGGCGCCCGCCTATTTCGGCGACAAGGCCCGCGCCATCGAAGCCACCAAGTGGTTCCCGGCCATGGTGGGCAATCACGTGGCCGATATTGTCGAGAAATACGGCGCCGACAGCGACAAGGTGCCGGCAAGCCTGACCAGCTATATCGAGAAACGCCGCGGTTACGATTATTCCAAGCACGGCCAGGCGGATAACCCGTTCCTGGATTTCATCACGCCCGATGTGGTGGAGAATTTCTGCGTGCTGGGCGAGCCTGACGAGCACATCGCCAAGATGCACGCGCTCAAGGCCGCCGGCGTGACCCAGTTCAACATCTATCTCGATAGCGGCGACGAGGAAGAGATCATCGCCGGCTATGGCCGCCACGTGATCCCGGCTTTCCGGTAAGCCTGCGGCTACTTGTTGAGGATCGTCCCGGTCAGCACGTCGATCCGCATGCCATCGAATGCCGGCGTCACATGCGCCGGCGTTGTCGCTTCCACCCGGGCATAGTCCAGGTCGACATGCATGTCGGTCAGCACCGCCTGGCGGGGCGCAAAGCGGCCGATCCAGTCCAGCGTTTCGGCCAGGCTGAGATGGCTCGGATGCGGGGTGATCCGCAGGGCGTCGATGATCCAGAGGTCGAGCCCGGATATGGCGGCATGCGAAGCTGGCGGAAACCCCGACAGGTCACAGCTATAGGCGAACCCGCCCAGGCGAAAGCCCAGCGAGCTGATATTGCCATGCTCCTGCTCGAACACCGAAATGAGCAGCGAGCCGCCGGGCCCGACGATGTCGAGTTGGTCGCCGGCGGCAATCCTGTGGCCATTGAGGATGGGCGGATAGTCGCTGCCCGGCGGGCTCTCGAAGCAATAGCCGAACGCCTCGCGTAGCCGGGTTTCTGTTGCCGCGCCAAAATACACGTCGACGCGCTGCCGATTGTGCAGCGCCAGCACGCGCAGGTCATCAATGCCATGCGTATGATCGGCATGTTCGTGGGTATAGAGCACGGCGTCGACGCGATCGACCTCGGCGTCGAGCAGCTGTTCGCGCAGGTCGACGCCGGTATCGATCAGCACGCGGGTAGGCTGGTCGCTGCCCGCGCTCCAGCCCTCGATCAGCAGCGCGCAGCGGCGGCGCCGGTTGCGCGGCTCGGCCGGATCACAGGCGCCCCAGTCATTGCCGATGCGCGGCACCCCGCCCGACGAGCCACATCCCAGAATGGTGGCGATGATGCGCTGCGCCGCCGGCATGGATCAGGCCAACCCGGTCTTGGCAAAGAGGCGGGCGAAATTGGCTGTGGTCTCGGCGCCCAGCTGCTCGAGGCTGATGCCACGCACTTCAGCCACCTTCTCGGCCGTGTGGCGCACAAAGCTCGGTTCATTGGATTCACCGCGATGCGGGATCGGCGCCAGATAAGGCGCGTCGGTCTCGACCAGGTAACGATCTGCCGGCACGAAACGCGCGACCTCGCGGATCTCTTCGGCATTCTTGAAGGTGATGATGCCCGAAAACGAGATATAACCGCCCAGATCGAGCGCCGTGCGGGCCAGAGCCGGGGTGGCGGTGAAGCAGTGCAGCAGGAATGGAAAGCTCCCCTGCCCGGCTTCTTCGGTCAGGATCGCCGCCATGTCGTCATCACACTTGCGGCTGTGGATAACCAGTGGAAGACCGGTGATCCTTGCGGCCGCGATATGCCGCCGCAACCCGATGGCCTGGGCCTCGCGCGGCGCATTGTCGTAGAAATAATCCAGCCCCGCCTCGCCGATGGCAACGCAACGGGGATGGGCACTTAGGCGGACAAGCTCATCCGTGGTGATATGCAGCTCTTGGTCGGCATGGTGCGGATGCGTGCCCACCGAACACCACACATTGTCGAAGCGCTCGGCAATGGCCGTGTATGTGGAAAACTTTTCCACATGTGTGGATATCGTCACCATCCCGGTCACCCCGGCAGCGGCGGCGCGGGCCATCACCCCGTCGATATCATTGGCCAGCGCCTCGAAATCGAGGTGGCAATGGCTGTCGATCAGCATCTATTCGGCCTTGCGCTCGATGCGGGCAAACACGCCCTGTGGCACCGGCAGTTCGGTGCCGGCCACGAGGCGGTTGGCCGTCTTGGCATCTGCCAGAGTGCGCTCGCCTTCGGGCACCACCAGCTGGTCGAGCAGGCGCGCCGCCGATGCGGGCACGAAGGCCAGCATGGGAATGGTCAGCCGCCGCACCGTATCGGCGGTGACGTAAAGAACGGTGGCCATGCGCTCCGGATCGGTCTTCTTGAGCGCCCAGGGCTCCTGGCCGGCGAAATAGTTATTGGCCGAGCTCAGCGCCGCGATGATGGCGCCACTGGCCTCATGCACCAGCTGCTCGTCCATGGCCTGCTGCGCAGCATCGATGGCCGCGCCCACTTCGGCGATGATCGCCGTGTCGGCCTCGGTCAGGGCACCCAAAGCCGGCACCTTGGCCTCGCAGTTCTTGTTGATCATCGACAGCGAGCGCTGCGCCAGATTGCCCAGATTGTTGGCGAGGTCGGCATTGACCCGGTTGACCAGCTTGTCGCGGCTATAGTCGCCGTCATTGCCGAAGGAGACCTCGCGCAACAGGAAATAGCGCAGCGCATCGGCGCCAAATTCCTCGATCAGCGCAAACGGGTCGATGACATTGCCCAGCGACTTGCTCATCTTCTGGCCGTCGACCGTGAGAAAGCCATGCGCGAAGACGCGATGCGGCACCGCAATGCCGGCGCTCATCAGGAAGGCGGGCCAATAGACGGTGTGGAAGCGGATGATGTCCTTGCCGATGACATGCAGGTCCGCCGGCCAGAATTTGGTGAACAGTTCGGCCGTCTCGTCAGGAAAGCCCAGGCCGGAAATGTAGTTGGTCAGCGCATCGACCCAGACATACATCACATGGCCCGGCGCATCGGGCACCGGAATGCCCCAGTCAAAGGTGGTGCGCGAGATCGACAGATCCTTGAGCCCGCCCTTGACGAAGGAAATCACCTCGTTGCGGCGTTCCTTGGGGGCGATGAAATCGGGATTGGCCTCGTAGAGCGCCAGCAGCTTGTCCTGATAGGCCGAGAGGCGGAAGAAATAGGTCGGCTCCTCCACCCATTCGACCTCGGCGCCTGACGGGGCAAAGCGCTTGCCGTCCTTTTCGCTGAGTTCTTCCTCGTCGAAATAGGCCTCGTCGCGCACCGAGTACCAGCCCTTATAGGTGGACTGGAAGATATCGCCATTGTGGTTGGCTTCCATCTTCTTCCAGATCGCCTGGCTGGACTCGAAATGGCGCTGCTCGGTGGTGCGGATGAAATCATCATTGGAGACGTTGAGCGCGCCGGCCAGCGCCTTGAACTGGGCGGCATTGGCATCGGCCAGTTCGCGCGGCGTCACGCCCTGCGCGGCAGCCGTCTGCACCATCTTGATGCCATGCTCGTCCGTGCCGGTGAGGAAATATACCGCGCGCCCCTCGAGCCGCTTGAAGCGGGCGATCGCGTCCGTCGCAATCATCTCATAGGCGTGGCCGATATGGGGAACGCCATTGGGATAGGAAATCGCGGTCGTGACGTAAAAGGGCTTGTCGGTCATAGGGTCTCGGCGGAAACGGGGATGGTTGTCGATACGTGCTTCCTGATCGCGTCGAAGATGGCGACAAGGGTCTGTTTCATGTCCAGATTGATAGCGTCTGCATCGGCAAAAAGGCTGTGCGCCTTGTCCCATAGCTCGTTGGCCGAGGCAAGACGCATCCGCGCGCCCGGCTGCATGGCGGCACTGCGCGCCTCGTCGGCCATCCAGTCGTCGAGCATTTCGCGGGCAAAGGACAGTTCCGGGCTCTGGCTGTCGGCGCCCAGCACCTCGGCCAGCCTGAGCGCCACCCCGGCCGGGTGATGCCCCGGATCGGCAAGCCAGTTCTGCAGCGCGCCCAGCGCCGAATCCGCTTCCAGCGCCAGGGTCTCGAAGGCGCGGCGCGGCCGGCCGCCGGACAGGGCAATGGCGCGGTCGAGCTCGGCTGGGGCCAGCGCCGTATCGTGCTCGAGCAGGATGGCGCGCACATCGTCTGCCGCGATCGGCCGCAAAGCCAGGTTGTGGCAGCGCGACTTGATGGTGGGCAGCAACTGGCCCGGCCGGTGCGAGACCAGCAGGAAGGTGGTGTCCGCCGGTGGCTCTTCGAGCGTCTTGAGCAGGGCATTGGCCGCGGCGGGGTTGCAGTCGTCAATGCTGTCGATGATGGCGACGCGGTGCCCTGCCCTGCCGCGCGTATGGTGCAGGCTGTCGCGCAGCTGCCGCACATCCTCCACGCGGATGACGGTGTAATAGCCCTTGGCATCCTTGGGCCGGCGGCGCAGCAGGGAAATATTGGGATGCGACAGCGCCGCAACCTGCTCCTCGACCCGGTGCCCATCCTCGTCGCCGGTAGCCGTCAGCATGGCGGCGGCCATCTCGAAGGCAAAGGTGGCCTTGCCGACACCCATCGGCCCATGCAGCAGGATCGCGCCCGGCAGGCGGCGCTCGGCGACCTGGCTGGCAATAGCGGCGCGTGCCGCCTGATGGCCTCGGGCGCGCTGGCGCCGTTCGGGCGTTGTCACCCCGTCAAGAGCATTGGGGTCGATCACGCCTGCGACCCCCGCAGCAGTTCGGGAAAGCGCCGGCTGACTGCGGACCAGATGGCCGCTTCGAGCGTATCCTCGTCCTGGGCGGCGGAAATGACGACACAGCGGCCGGGATTGTCGCGGGCAATGGCGAGGAAACCCTCGCGCAGGCGGATATGCCAGTCGAGCTCCTCCTTTTCGAAGCGGTCGCCGGTGACGGCCAGCCCATCCTCGACGGCCCGGTCGGCCACGCGCTTGAAGGCGGCCACCGGGTCCATGTCGAGCATGATGGTGAGGTCCGGCGTATGGCCGTCCAGGGCCAGGGTTTCGAGCGCATCGATCAGCTTGTCGTCGACGCCGCCGGTCAGCCCCTGATAGGCGCGGGTGGAATCATGGAAGCGGTCGGACAGCACCCAGGTGCCATTGGCCAGGTTGGGGGCGATCAGCTGGTTGACGTGATCGAGCCGCGCGGCGGCGAACAGCACCGCCTCGGCGCCTGCCCCCCAGCTCTCCGAGCGCCCCTGCAGGATGAAGGAGCGGATGGCCTCGGCCTTGGGCGTACCGCCCGGCTCGCGCGTGCGCACGGCCGCAATGTCGTGCCGCTGCAGGTTCTGCAGCAGGCGCTTGACCTGGGTGGATTTGCCGACGCCTTCGCCACCCTCGAAGGTGATGAAGCGGGCATGGGTGGCTTTGGACGCATCGAGCATGGGAGCGTTGTATCCGAGTCCTGGAGCGTTTTCAGCAAAAGTGTCGCCACTTATGCGCTGCGAAAACGCGACAAATCAAAGAGCTAAGGTGCCTGCATCGTTTCGGCAAACGCTGAAACGCCTAGAGCCAGCCCAGGGCCAGCTGCCGCAGCGCGTCCGTGGCCTGGCGGACGATGCCGCCCTTGTCGACGCTCTGGGCAGCATAGAGCGGCGCCACCTGCACCAGGCGATCATCGCAGAACACCTGCAGTTCGGCGACCTGATCTCCCTCCACCACCGGCGGCAGCAGCGGCCCGGTATAGTGCACCTCGGCGCTGAGGCATTTGCGCGAGCCGCGCGGCAGGTAAAGCGCAATCTCGCCGTTACCGATCAGCCCAACACTGCCGCTTTCGCCGCCATAGACATCGGCATAGGCCACCACGGCATTGTCGGCATAGGCCGCCACCCGTTCGAATGCCCTTGCACCCCAGGTGACCAGCTTGCGCCCCTCTTCGGCGCGCTGCGACATGGAGG
Source organism: Devosia sp. MDV22-iso42 (assembly GCF_058629155.1). Classification (NCBI taxonomy): domain Bacteria; kingdom Pseudomonadati; phylum Pseudomonadota; class Alphaproteobacteria; order Hyphomicrobiales; family Devosiaceae; genus Devosia; species Devosia sp. MDV22-iso42. The sequence continues at coordinate 488,324 of NZ_JBZVWR010000006.1, read as the reverse complement.
TGAGGCCATGCACCACGGCGATCAGGCGCCGCCCGCCCTCCGCGGTCGAGATCACCGAGCCGTAGCCGGCCGCCTCGGTGTGACCGGTCTTCAGCCCGTCCACGCCGATGCCCATTTCGATCAGCGAGTTGCGGTTGGGCTGCTTGATGCCGTTCCACTCCATCTCCGGCTCGGAGAAGTAGTGGTAATATTGCGGAAACTCGCCAATCAGATAGCGCCCCAGATCGGCCAGGTCGCGCGCGGTGACATACATGTCCGGGTCCGGTAGCCCGGTCGGATTGGTGAAGTTGGAATCGGTCAGCCCGATCTCCTCGCCCAGCTCGTTCATCATCGCGGCAAAGCTGGCCTCCGAGCCGGCAATGCCTTCGGCCAGGATGATGGCGGCATCATTGCCCGACTGGATGATGACGGAGCGGACAAGGTCTTCGACCGAGATCTTGGAATTGAGTTCGGCAAACATGGTCGAGCCGCCGGACGAAGCGCCGCCGGTGCGCCAGGCGTGTTCGGAGACGAAAAACTCGTCGCTCATCTTGAGCCGGCCGTCAGCCAGCTCGTGGAACACCACCGCAATGGTCATCAGCTTGGCCATGCTGGCCGGTTCCATGGGCAGATCGGCATCCTTCTGGAAGATGACCGTGCCGGTCTCCTGATCCATCAGAATGGCGAACTTGGCCTGGGTGTCGAAGTCCGCCTGGGCCCAGGCCGGAAACGTCAGCGCTACGAGGACTGCCAGAATAGTGCCGAGCCGTTTCACGCGCCGCTTCTCCCCTGTTTGCCGGCACTGCTGCCGGCAAACATGACTAATAGAGAATTATGTCGTTCAGGCCAAGTTGGCGGGCCAGATCGAGCGCATCGACCCGCGACACGCCTGGCTTGAGCTGCGTCAGCGTCAGTCGGGTTGCCGCCTTGCCGTTGACCGTGACCGGTTCCTCGTCGACCGCGCCCAGCAAAGCGAACTCTTCGACCAGCGCAATGGCATTGTCCTGGTTCGAGAACACGCCCAGGCCCAGCTTGATCGAGCGGGCGTCGGCATCCATCGACTGCACCCAGGTATCGAGCGCGGTCGAGCGGGTCGCCATGGCCGTCACCGCCGCATGGGCGCTGCCAATGGCCAGGTCCTGCTCCTCAGGCGTTGTATCGGCATAAGAGAACAGGCTGCCAAAGAAATTGCCGGCCATGTCGACCATGCTGTTGGTGCCGTCATTGGAGGCGTAACGGGTATTGCTGTTGCCTGTGCCGCCGAAATCGGCCGGACCGGAATAGCTGGCCAGCAGCATGCGGGTATCGTCGCCCTCCAGGGGAGCCGGGCCGACATATTCGGCCTGGATCTGGGTATGACCATTGTTCACATAGCCCAGCATTTCGGCAGCGCGATGCGACAGGTCCATGATGCGGCCGGGCATATAGGGGCCGCGGTCATTGACCCGGACCACCACCGAGCGGCCATTGGCCTGGTTGGTGACGCGCACATAGCTGGGCAGCGGCAGCGTCGGATGCGCGCCGGTAATGGCATTGGCCGAGAAGATCTCGCCATTGGCCGTGCGGCGGCCATGGAAATCCGAGCCGTACCAGGACGCGTCGCCGCTGGCGACGTAGTTGGGATCTTCCTTGGGCACATAGACATTGCCGCGCACGGTATAGGGCTTGCCGACCTGATAGCGGCCGCCACCCTTGGGCGGATTGGGATTGTTGGTAACGCGCGGCGACGAGGTGACGCCATATTCCTTGGAGCTGAACGCCGACCGCTTGACCGTGGCACCCAGGCCGCCGCCGCCGCAGGCAGCGATCATCGGGGCGATCAGGGCCGCCAGGGCGACGAAATTAAGGGCACGGCGCCATGGTGTCGTCACGATACTCATACTCATACGCTTACCTAACTGCGACTGCCGATTGTAACGCATTGGCCGGCCGACGCCCGCTAAGAACAGATTTCTGGTTTAGAGGAGGTTAAGGCGAACAGATTGTTATCGCCGCCCGTGGCATTTGGATCGAATGCGCGCCATTTTCCAGCCAGGCACCCTGGATTGGGCAAAGCTTGCGCCCGAGCGGATATAAAGATATCTTTATGTCAATTGAGATGACTGATGAACCGAGGTGAATGGCGATGAGCCTTTCCGAGCAGCTGCCCGCTATCCCTGACTGGACCGAAGTGCGCGCCGCGCTGGCTGAGGCCGCGCAGGAGCGTATCCTGATCCTCGACGGCGCCATGGGCACCATGCTGCAGCGGCTGAAATTCACCGAGGAGAATTTCCGCGGTACCCGCTTCAAGGACTGGACGCTGCCGCTGCAGGGCAACAATGACCTGCTGGTGCTGACCGAGCCGCAGGCCGTCGAGGACATACATTTCGAATATTACATGGCCGGCGCCGACATTGCCGAGACCAATACCTTTTCGGCAACCTCGGTCGCCCAGGCCGACTATGGCTGCGAAGGCGACGTCTATGACATCAATTTCCAGGGCGTGGTCGTGGCCCGCCGCGCCGCCTTACGGGCGCAGGCGGCAGACGGCCGCCGGCGCTTCGTCGCCGGGGCGCTGGGGCCGACCAACAAGACCTCGTCCATGTCGACGGACGTCAACAGTCCGGGTCACCGCGCCATCACCTTTGACGAGCTGGTCATCGCCTATGGCGAGGCCATTCGCGGCCTGGTCGATGCCGGCGCCGACCTGCTGCTGTTCGAGACCATCACCGACACGCTCAACACCAAGGCCGGCATCTTTGCCGCCCAGCGGCTCTTTGAGGATCGTGGAATCGATGTGCCGATCATGATTTCGGGCACCATCACCGATCTCAGCGGTCGCACCCTGTCGGGCCAGACGCCGACGGCCTTCTGGTATTCGCTGCGCCACGGCAAGCCCTTCACCATCGGCCTCAACTGCGCCCTGGGCGCCGACCTGATGCGCGAACACATTGCCGAGCTCTCATCGGTCGCCGATACGCTGATCTGCGCCTATCCCAATGCCGGCCTGCCCAACGAGTTCGGCGGCTATGACGAGACGCCCGAGCTGATGGCCAGCCAGCTCGAGCAGTTCGCCAGCGAAGGCCTGCTCAATATCGTGGGCGGCTGCTGCGGCTCGACACCCGACCACATCCGCGCCATCGCCCAGACGGTCAGCAAATATGCCCCGCGCGTCGTGCCGGAGATCGAGCGCAAGCTGCGCCTGTCCGGGCTCGAAGCCTTTACGCTGACGGCGGAAATCCCCTTCGTCAACATCGGCGAGCGCACCAATGTCACCGGCTCGGCCCGCTTCCGCAAGCTGATCACCGCGGGCGATTACCATGCCGCGCTCGACGTGGCGCGCGACCAGGTGGCCAACGGGGCCCAGATCATCGACATCAACATGGATGAGGGCCTGATCGACAGCCAGCAGGTGATGATCGACTATCTCAACCTGCTCGCCGCCGAGCCCGATATCGCCAAGGTGCCGTTGATGATCGACTCGTCCAAGTGGGACGTGATCGAGGCGGGCCTGAAATGCGTGCAGGGCAAGGCGCTGGTCAATTCCATCTCCATGAAGGAGGGCGAGGAGTCCTTCCTCAAATATGCCCGCCTGGTGCGCGCCTATGGCGCCGCCGTCGTGGTCATGGCCTTTGACGAGCAGGGCCAGGCCGATACGCTCGAGCGCAAGGTGGCGATCTGCAGCCGCGCCTACAAGCTCCTCACCGAAGAAGTCGGCTTTCCGCCCGAAGACATTGTTTTCGATCCCAATGTGTTCGCCGTGGCCACCGGCATTGAGGAACACAATGGTTACGGGGTTGCCTTCATCGAGGCGACCAAGATCATCACCGACACCCTGCCCCACGTCCATGTTTCGGGCGGCATCTCCAATCTCAGCTTCTCGTTCCGCGGCAATGAGCCGGTGCGCGAGGCCATGCATGCGGTGTTTTTGTACTATGCCATCCAGAACGGCATGGACATGGGCATCGTCAATGCCGGCCAGCTCGCGGTCTATGAGAGCATCGACCCTGAATTGCGCGACGCCTGCGAGGACGTGATCCTCAACCGGCGCGACGACAGCACCGATCGCCTGCTCGAGATCGCCGAGCGCTATCGCGGCACGGCCGGCAAGGAAGCCGCCGCCAAGGACCTGAGCTGGCGCGAAAAGTCCGTCGAGGACCGCATCGCCCATGCTCTGGTCAACGGCATTACCGAATATATCGACGCCGATACCGACGAGGCGCGCCTCAAGGCGGCGCGGCCGCTGCATGTCATCGAGGGCCCGCTGATGGCTGGCATGAGCATTGTCGGCGACCTCTTCGGTTCGGGCAAGATGTTCCTGCCGCAGGTGGTCAAATCCGCCCGGGTGATGAAGCAGGCCGTGGCGCTGCTGCTGCCCTATATGGAAGCCGAGAAGAATGCCGACGGCAATGCCACCGGCCGCCAGAGCGCCGGCAAGGTGCTGATGGCCACGGTCAAGGGCGACGTGCACGATATCGGCAAGAACATCGTCGGCGTGGTCCTCTCCTGCAATAACTACGAGATCATCGACCTCGGCGTCATGGTGCCGACGGCCAAGATCCTGCAGACCGCGCGGGAACAGAATGTCGACATCATCGGCCTCTCCGGCCTGATCACGCCCTCGCTGGACGAAATGGTGCATGTGGCCGCCGAGATGGAGCGCGAAGGCTTCGACATTCCGCTGCTGATCGGCGGGGCGACCACCAGTCGCGTGCATACGGCCGTCAAGATCCATCCGCGCTACGAGCGCGGCCAGACCGTCTATGTCAACGACGCCAGCCGCGCCGTCGGCGTGGTGGGCAATCTGCTGTCCGCCGATACCAAGGTCAGCTTCATCGCCGACATCAAGGCCGAATATGCCAAGGCCGCCAATGCCCATCTGCGCGCCGAAGAGGACAAGAAGCGCCTGCCGCTGACCACGGCGCGCGCCAATGCCTTCAAGGCGGACTGGAACGCCTATGCGCCGCCCAAGCCGAGCTTTACTGGCACCAAAGTGTTCGAGGATTTCGACCTGGCCGCTCTGGCCGAGTATATCGACTGGACGCCCTTCTTCCAGACCTGGGAGCTCAAGGGTCGCTACCCGGCCATTCTCGAGGACGAACGCCAGGGCGAGGCGGCGCGCCAGCTCTTCGGCGATGCCCAGGCCATGCTCAAACTGATCATCGACGAAAGCTGGTTCAAGCCGCGCGCCGTGGTCGGCTTCTGGCCGGCCAATGCCAGTGGCGACGACATCAGGCTCTATACCGACGAGGGCCGCCAGGAAGAACTGGCAACCCTCTTCACCCTGCGCCAGCAGCTGAGCAAGCGCGACGGCAAGCCGAACATGGCGCTGAGCGATTTCGTCGCGCCCGTCGAAAGCGGCGTGGCCGATTATCTCGGCGCCTTTGTGGTGACAGCCGGCCTCGAAGAGGTGGCCATCGCCGAACGTTTCGAAAAGCAGAATGACGACTACTCGTCCATCCTGGTCAAGGCGCTGGCCGACCGCTTCGCCGAGGCCCTGGCCGAGATGATGCATGCCCGGGTACGCCGCGAGTTCTGGGGCTATGCCAGTGACGAGACGCAGAGCCCGGCCGAGCTGTCGCTCGAAACCTATCGCGGCATCCGCCCGGCCCCCGGCTATCCGGCCCAGCCCGACCATACGGAAAAGACCACCCTGTTCCGCCTGCTCGATGCCGAGAAGAATGCCGGGGTAACCCTGACCGAGAGCTTTGCCATGTGGCCCGGCTCTTCGGTCTCGGGCTTCTATTATGCCCATCCCGAAGCCTATTATTTCGGCGTGGCCAAGGTGGAGCGCGACCAGGTGCTCGACTATGCCGGGCGCAAGGGCATGAGCGTGGCCGAAGTGGAACGCTGGCTCGGGCCGATCCTGAACTACATTCCCGGTCCCGCCATCGCGGCGGCGGAGTGAGCCATGGCCAAAGTGGAACCCATCCCCGTGGTGCTGGTATCGGAGCCCGGCAAGCTGCTGGCGCTCGACGCCGGCACCGTGCTGCTGCGCCTGCCGGCCAATAGCGGGCACGGCCACCCCGATGGCCAGCACTGCCTGGCCTGCGCAACGCGTACCGATGTGCGGGCCCTGCTCTATGACCTGCTCGAAGAGGTCAAGCGCGGCCTGCGCCCGGCCTTCACCCGGGTGATCGTCGATGCCAGCGCCCTGCCCGATCCCTCGGTGGTGGTGGCGGCGCTGACCGGCAAGCTGCCGGCGCAGGCCCTGCGTGACCACAGCGTGGCACGGCTGTTCTATCTGGCCGATGCAGCGTAAACTTCCTCCCGCCTAGCCAACAGGTTACGGTTACCAGCGGGAGACCGAGTATGGCCAAGACCACGATTGCCCTGGCCCTGGGGAGCGGCGCCGCCCGGGGCTGGTCCCATATCGGCGTCATCGACGTGCTGACCGAGGCCGGCATCAAGCCCGACATCGTCTGCGGCACCTCCATGGGCGCACTGGTCGGCGCCGTGCATGCCAGCGGCCGGCTCGAGGCGCTGCGCGACTGGGCCATGGGCGCCGACTGGCGTGCCGTGGCCGCCATGGTCGACGTCAATGTGCTGGCCGGCGGCCTCGTCGATGGGACCAATATCGTCAACTGGCTCACCGGCCTGGGCCTGCCCGCCACCATGGCGGACCTGCCTTTGCCCTTCGCCGCCGTCGCCACCGACATCACCAGCGGCCGGGAGATCTGGCTGCGTTCCGGCCCGCTGGCAGCGGCGGTCCGGGCCTCGATCGGCATGCCGGGCCTGTTCAGCCCCACCAGTATCGACGGGCGCTGGCTCGCCGACGGTGGTCTGGTCAATCCGGTGCCGGTTTCGCTGTGCCGCGCCATGGGCGCCGACTTCACCATTGCCATCAATCTCAATGACGAACTGTCCGGACGCCCCCTGGTCAGCCCGGCTGAGCCGGCCCCCGCCGCGCCGCCCCGGCCGGAAAGCCTGCTCGACCTGATCCGCTCGATCCCGGCCTCGGTGCAGGCGCAGATGTCATCGCTCAGCTTTTTTGGCGCCAGCCAGACGCCGGGCTATTTCGACGTGCTGGCCAATTCGGTCGACATCATGCAGAACCACATCACCCGCTCGCGCCTGGCCGGTGAGCCGCCCCATGCCATGATCCTGCCCGCCGTCAGCGGCATCGGCCTGCTGGAATTTCACCGCGCCGCCGAGGCCATCGCCGCCGGCCGGGCGGCGGCAGAACAGGCCCTGCCGGTGATCGAAGCCCGCCTGCGGGGCATCAGGCCAGACTGAACGTCGCCCTCAGCCGGGAAACGGCTGCAGCGGCGTGTCGCCGCGCAGATAGAGCGGATGCTTGGGCGAGCCGTCGCCATTGGTGCCAAAGCACCACAGGACAATGCCGTCGGCCCGCAGGGCCTCGACCAGCATGCGCCCGGCTGGCGCCAGTGCCTTGTTGAGCTTGCCATGGCATAGCACCACGCGGTCCGCCCCGGCCGCGGCCGCTCGGATGGCCGGCAGATTGTCCGGCGACACCGCCGCAATGCCCGGCGCCAGCAGATTTTTCGGGTCGGTGGCGCGATAGTCCCCGACATTGGCCTTGACCATGCCGGAAAACCCCTCGCGGCAGGCAAAGGTCCATTCGCGGGCGCAGGTCGGGTCGTTGACCGACGCATCCGCAGTGCTCGGATTCATGCCGATGAAGAGAATGTAGCGGCCGGGAAACGTCTCGCCGGTCCAGCGCCGCATCAGCTGGCGATAGCGGCCATCCGCGCTGAAGGTCGCATCGCCGCGGACGCCCGGCATCAGCGCCAGGCGCACCTTTCCGCCGGGGTCATGGGCGTCTGGGCTCATCAAGGCCGTCCTAGGCCGTCAGGTCGCTGGGCGGCACGAGGCCATTGATCAGGCTCGCCGTCGTGACGGTATTGGCCAGGAGGCAGGCAATGGTCATGGGACCGACGCCGCCAGGTACCGGGGTAATGGCGCCGGCGACCGCGCTGGCTGAGGCGAAGTCGACATCGCCTAAAAGGCGTGTCTTGCCCTCGCCGCGCTCGGGCGCGTCGATGCGGTTGATGCCGACATCGATGACGGTGGCGCCCGGCTTGATCCAGTCGCCCTTGATCATTTCGGGCCGGCCGACCGCGGCAATGACGATATCGGCCTGGCGCACCATGGCGGGCAGGTCCTTGGTGCGTGAATGCGCCATGGTGACCGTGCAGTTCTCGCGCAGCAGCAGCTGGGCCATCGGCTTGCCGACCAGGTTGGAGCGCCCCACGACCACGGCATGCAGGCCCGAGAGGTCTCCCAGCGTGTCGCGCAGCAGCATCAGGCAGCCCAGCGGCGTGCAGGAGACCGGCCCCGGCAGGCCGATCACCAGCTTGCCGACGCTGGCCGGGGTGAAGCAGTCGACATCCTTGGCCGGGTCGATGGTTTCGATGATCTTCTTGGAGTCGATATGGTCGGGCACCGGCAATTGCACCAGGATGCCGTGAATGGCCGGATCGGCATTGAGCCTTTGCACCAGGGCCAGCACTTCGGCCTCACTGGCGGTCTCGGACAGTTCGTATTTTTCCGAATGCATGCCCATTTCCACGGTCTGCTTGGCCTTTTGCGCCACATAGACCTGGCTGCCCGGATCATGGCCGACAATGACCACGGCCAGGCCCGGCGTGATGCCATGCTCGGCCTTGAGCCGCGTGACATGGCCCGCAATGCGGGCGCGCAGGCCCTCGGCGAAACGCTTGCCGTCGATGATGCGGGCGGTCATGGGAAACTCCTGATGCAATGGGCGGGACAGCAATAGAAAACACCATGCGGTTCGTCTACCGTCTTCGTCTCGATAACGGGGAGGTCAGCCATGTATGCGCAGAAAACCCGAGCCGGAACCGGCGACGTCAACGCTTTTCTCGACCAGTTGGAGGATCCCGTCAGGCGCGCCGACAGCCTGGTGCTGCTGGCACTGATGCAGCAGGTTTCTGGAGAAATGCCGGTGCTCTGGGGCAGCATGATCGGCTTTGGCCACTATCACTACCGCTATGCCAGCGGCCACGAAGGTGACGCCTTCCTTATCGGATTTGCGCCGCGCAAGGCCGCATTCAGTCTCTATCTGCTGGGATGCGACTTCCCCGAAGCGACCGAACAGCGCGAGCCCCTGCTGGCGCGCCTGGGCAAGCACCGGCTGGGCAAGGGTTGTCTTTACGTCAAGCGCCTGAGCGACATCGACCTCGATCCCCTGGGCGAACTGGCCGCGCTATCCGTGCAGCAACTGCGCGCCGCTTGGCCGGACCAATAAAAAGGGCTGCCAGGACATCTCTGTCCTGGCAGCCCTCGGGACCATCGGCCTACCGCACTGTTGAGGGCTTGGGGGACAAGCGGCCAGCACGACGTTCCTCGCTCACCGGTTGCATGGGGTCGTTTGCGATGCCAGTGAACTGGCTAAGAAGATGGTGGCCAATTGCGGCGATAAAAGTGCCCATCACTCCGATGTGAAAACGCGCGAAAATCGGCCCGCAGTTGAAGCGCCGCACAGAAGCTGTCATCAGGAGGAGCTAGACGTTGCCGGATATGCAACGCGATTCAGCCGAGGGCGGATTCAATCCGGAATCCGCGACATGAAAGAGCAAGAAATGACCCCGATCAGCCCGCCGCGCGCCGAGACGCAATCCTTCACCGATCCCGAGCAGGCATGGGCCTATCTGGCCGAAATCTATCACCGCAATACCGGCTTCATTCGCGGGCATCTGGCCGCCCTGACCAAGGGCATCGTCCCGGCCGGCCAGGTGCGCGCCTGCTATCCGCAGATTGAGGTGCGCTCCACCAGCTACAGCCGGAGCGAGAGCACCCTGCCCTACGGTTTCCTGCACACCCCGGGCATCTATCGCACCACGGTGACCGCGCCCGACCTGTTCCGCAATTACTTCATCGAGCAGTTCACCGTCATCCTGAAGAACCATGGCGGCACCATCGACATCGGCGAATCCGATACCCCGATTCCGCTGCACTTCGCGGTCCCCGCCAATGAGCGGATCGATGGCGAGGCGCTCAACGCCCTCAATATCCCGCTGCGTGACGTCTTCGATGCGCCCGACCTGGGCAATACCGATGACGAAATCGCCAATGGCACCTTCGTGCCGCCCCGCGGTGGCCCCTACCCGCTGGCCGCGTTCACCGCGCCGCGCGTGGATTATTCGCTGTTCCGCCTCAGCCACTATACTGGCACGGATGCGGCCCATTTCCAGAACTTCGTGATCTTCACCAATTACGCCTTCTACATCGACGAGTTCTGTCGCGTCGCCAAGCAGTACCTGGCCGATGGCCATGCCCATTACGAAAGCTTCATCGAGCCTGGCAATGTCGTGACCGACAATGCGCTCGCCGGTGGCAAGGTGGCGGGCACCTCGCCGGCCCGGGCGCCGCAGATGCCGGCCTATCACCTGACCGGTCCCAATGGCCGTGGCATCACCATGGTCAATATCGGCGTCGGTCCATCCAACGCCAAGACCATTACCGACCATATCGCCGTGCTGCGCCCGCATGCCTGGATCATGCTGGGCCACTGCGCCGGCCTGCGCAATTCCCAGGAACTGGGCGATTACGTGCTGGCCCATGCCTATGTGCGCGAGGACCACGTGCTCGACGCCGACCTGCCGCTTTCGGTGCCGATCCCGGCTCTGGCCGAGGTGCAGGTGGCCCTCGAACAGGCCGTGCACGAGATTACCCAGACACAAGGTCTGGAGACCAAGAAGATCATGCGCACCGGCACCGTGGCGACGTTTGACAACCGCAACTGGGAACTGCGCGACCAGACCGAGATCACCCAGCGGCTGAGCCAGTCGCGCGCCGTGGCGCTCGACATGGAAAGCGCCACCATCGCCGCCAATGGCTTCCGCTTCCGGGTGCCCTATGGCACGCTGCTCTGCGTCTCCGACAAGCCGCTGCATGGCGAGCTCAAGCTGCCCGGCATGGCCTCGGATTTCTACCGCACCCAGATCAACCGGCACCTGCTGATCGGCCTGCGCGCCATGGAAATCCTGCGCGACCAGCCCCCCGAGCGGCTCCACTCGCGCAAGCTGCGCAGCTTTGCCGAGACGGCGTTTCAGTAGGGCTCGTCATTTCCGTTCAGAAAACAAAAAGCCCGGTGTCACCACCGGGCTTTTGCATTCATTTCGGCGATCAGCGGCCCTTGACCACCGAATAGCCGGCATATTTGGCCGACGAGCCCAGCTGCTCCTCGATGCGGATCAGCTGGTTGTACTTGGCCAGGCGATCCGAGCGGCTGAGCGAGCCGGTCTTGATCTGCCCGCAGTTGAGCGCCACGGCTAGGTCGGCAATCGTGGAATCTTCGGTTTCGCCCGAGCGATGCGACATCACCGAGGTGTAGCCGGCGCGATGCGCGGTATCGACGGCATTGAGGGTTTCGCTGAGCGAGCCGATCTGGTTGACCTTGACCAGGATGGAATTGGCGACGCCCATCTTGATGCCCGACACGAGGCGGGCCGTATTGGTGACGAACAGATCATCGCCCACCAGTTGCACCTTGTCGCCGATGGCCTCGGTCAGCGCCTTCCAGCCTTCCCAGTCGTCCTCGCCCATGCCGTCTTCGATGGTGATGATCGGGTAGCGGGCTGCCAGATCGGCGAGGAAGGCGACGTTTTCGTCCGAAGACAGCGACTTGCCCTCGCCGACCATCTCGTATTTGCCGTTCTTGAAATACTCGGTGGCAGCGCAGTCGAGGCCGAGGAACACGTCTTCACCGGGCTTGTAGCCGGCCTTCTCGATCGAGCGCATGATGAAGCCAAGCGCTTCGTCGGCCGACTTGAGATTGGGAGCAAAGCCACCTTCATCGCCAACGGAGGTGTTGAAGCCTTCCGCCGACAGGTTCTTCTTGAGCGTATGGAAGATTTCCGAGCCGATGCGGACGGCATCGGCCAGGTTTTCCGCGCCGGCGGGCAGGATCATGAATTCCTGCATGTCGATCGGGTTGTCGGCATGCTCGCCGCCATTGATGATGTTCATCATCGGCACGGGCAGCACATGGGCATTGGGGCCGCCGATATAGCGGTAGAACGGCAGTTCGCTCGACTCGGCAGCGGCCTTGGCCACGGCCAGCGACACGCCCAGAATGGCATTGGCGCCGAGACGGCTCTTGTTGGGGGTGCCGTCGAGCTCGATCATGGCCTGGTCGACGCCGAGCTGGTCGAGTGCGTCCATGCCCTGGATCTCGTCGAAGATCACCGAATTGACGTTCTCGACGGCCTGGGTCACGCCCTTGCCATTGTACTTCTTGCCGCCATCGCGCAGTTCGACGGCTTCATGCGCGCCGGTCGAGGCGCCCGATGGCACCGCCGCGCGGCCGAAACTGCCGTCGTCCAGCACCACGTCAACTTCGACCGTGGGATTGCCGCGGCTGTCATAGATCTGGCGGCCGGTGACATGGATGATTGAAGACATGGAAAGCCCTTCCGGTATCGGTTCTCGCGATTGCTGGCTCTCTGTTAGACGCCCCCCATGACAAGGAAAAGAGGGCACCAGCAAAAAATCCGACTTTCGGCACGGCCGGGCGGCGCCGCGGGCACTGTCGCAGCGAGCCTTCATGCAGCTCCCTCACGCGCTTGTGGTTGAAACTGCCTTCCATGCCCTTGATTTCGCCGCAAGTTTTGCCGAGGCACGGGGCATGATCATGCGCCCGCTACTACTTGCCGCCCTCCTCTCCCTGACGGTCCCCAGCCTCGCCCAGGAAGCGGCCCTAGCCACCCTCCTGGACGCCGCCGCCGGGCTCGACGCCCTGGAAACGGTGATCGTGGCGCGCGACGGCGATGTCCTCGCCGAGCGCGGCTATGATGGCCATGAGCTCACCGATCCGACCAATATAAAATCGGCCTCCAAGACCGTGGTGTCGGCGCTGATCGGCATGGCCATCGAACGCGGCGAGCTCGACGGGGTCGAGCAGAAGCTCGTCGACCTGCTCCCCGATGACCTGCCGGCGGACCCTGATCCGCGCCTGGCCGAGGTCACTCTGGGCAATCTGCTGTCGATGCAGGCGGGCCTGCGCCCCACCTCCGGCCCCAATTACGGGCGCTGGGTGGCCAGCCGCAATTGGGTGCGCGCGGCGCTCGACCAGCCCTTCACCGCCGACCCTGGCGGCCCCATGCTCTATTCCACCGGCTCGACGCATCTGCTCTCGGCCATCCTGACCCAGGCCACCGGCGTCTCAAGCCTCGCCAATGCCCGGGACTGGTTTGCCAAGGTCGACGATTTTGCCATCGGCGGCTGGGAGCGCGACCCGCAGGGCATCTATCTTGGCGGCAACCAGATGGCCATGAGCCCGCGCTCGCTGCTCGCCTTTGGCGAGGTGTTCCGCAGCGGCGGCCTCGCCCCCGATGGCAGCCGCATCCTGTCGCAGGACTGGATCGACCAGTCCTGGGTCAGGCGCACCAGGTCACGCCATACCGGCGACGGCTATGGCTATGGCTGGTTCCTCAGCCATATCGGCGGCGAAGACGTCCGCTATGCCTGGGGTTATGGCGGGCAGATGCTCTATATCGTTCCCGCGCTCGAACTCAGCGTGGTGATGACCTCCGACGAGAACTCACCCTCGGCCGGCAATGGCTATCGAGACGCCCTGCACGCCCTGCTGGCCGAGATCATCACCGCCGTGCGCGACGACGCTGCGCCGACAGAGGCGCCAGCCACACCACCAACCGGGCAGACCGACGCGCCTAGTCGCGCGGACGCGGCGCTTCCACCTGACCCTGTGCCACCAGCCAGCTGACCGATTCCTGCACCGCCTCGAGCGAACTATAGCGCGGCGCATAGCCGAGCAGGCGCCGGCCCTTCTCGATCGAGCAATTGGGCGAGCGCGCGACATGTTCCCAGGTCGCCTGGGCCTCTGCGGGCACCTGCGCCTTGGCCCAGTCGGCATAATCGGCAAAGACCAGGTTGGGCGGGTGCCCGAACCAGCGATACATCGCCTCGGCATAGCCGCGCAGCGTCAGCGCCGCTTCCGACACGGCGTGGAAGCTTTCGCCCAGCGCCGCGCTGCGATGGTCGATGGCGCGGACCGCCAGCTGGGCAATATCGTCGGCATGGACGTGATGCACGGTTTCCATGCCGAAATTGGGCAGCAGCAGCGTTTCATTGCGGGCAATGGCGCTGAACACCGCCGGATTGAAATGCCCGGCCGGGTTGAGCGGCGCCCAGCCCGGACCGACAATGTGGCCCGGATGCAGGATGGTCACCGGAAAGTTCTGACCCCTGGCGCGCGCCAAAAGGTCGGCCTCGATGGCCGCCTTCTGCACGCCATAGTCGCCGAAGGGGTATTTGGCGGCCGATTCCAGCGTCGGCACTACGGCAGAGGTGCCATGCGTCCAGATCGTGCCGATATGGATGAAGTGGCTGACCTTGCCGGCCAGCGCCTCGACCAGCTGATTGTTGCTGGCCGGGGTAAAGCAGATGCAGTCGACCACGATATCGGCGCCCAGCGCGGCAATGGCGCTGCCAAAGCTGCCGGCCGCCTCCTCGGCGTCGCGGTCGAGCGACACGCTTTGCACATGGTTCCAGACCGGGCCGAGCTGATAGGGCTGCGCCTTGCCCCGGCTGACCGCGACCACCTCATGCCCGGCCATGACCAGGCGCGGCACCAGAAAAGTGCCGATATGGCCGGTGGCGCCGATGACGACGATTTTGCTCATGGCGTTTCCTGATCCTTGTCGTCGCGCTGGTGGCCGGCAATGCGCTTGTCCGCCAGCGCCTTCTCCGCGGCCGTCAGCTGCTTTTCCGCCTTGGTCCGGCCAAAGCTGATGCGGTTCTGCTCGGCATGGGCTTCCTTGGCCGCGCGGGCCTTCTGCTTGCGGACGGTTTTGAGGCTGATGATCTCGGCCATAGCGGGCTCCAGCGGTTCCTGCTCCATGGCTAACATGGCAGGCATAAGCCGGCCAAGTCGATCACGGCCGTGGCAGCGCCAGATAGACGCTGTCGCACCACTCATCGCCGAGCAGGAACGTGTTGCTGGCGCTGCCGGTCTGCACGAAGCCAAGCTTGCCCAGGGTCCTCAGCGAGCCGGCATTGCGCGGGTCGACATCGGCCTTGAGCTCGGCCGCATCGGTCGCCGAGAAAATATGGTCGATTGCGGCATGCGAGGCCTCGGTGGCATAGCCATGGCCCCAGTGGTCCGGATGCAGGATGAAGCCGAATTCGGGCAGGCGCCCTGCCCCGACCTCGCCGATGACCACGCCGTCCAGTTCGATGGCAAAATGCTGGCCGCCGGTACCCTCGCGGGCCACCATCCGCTCCAGCCAGACGCGAGTCACGTCGATATCCGCATGCGGCAGCGTCGACCAGTAACGCATGGCTGACGGGTGCGACATGATCCCGAAGAAGGCTTCGAGATCATCCATTGTGGGGCGGCGCAGCAGCAGGCGCGCCGTACGCAGCTGCATCAGACCAGACGGCTCTGGTCCATGGCTGCCGCGATGAAGCTGGCAAACAGCGGATGCGGCTCGAAGGGCTTGGATTTGAGCTCGGGATGGAACTGCACGCCGATGAACCACGGGTGGTCGGTCCGCTCGACGATCTCGGGCAGCTTGCCATCGGGCGAGACGCCCGAGAACAGCAGGCCGTTCTTTTCCAGCAGCTTGCGATAATCCATGTTCACCTCATAGCGGTGACGATGGCGTTCGGAAATGCGGGTCGTGCCATAGATGTCGGCGACGCGGCTGCCGCGAGTCAGCTGGGCCGGATAGGCGCCCAGGCGCATGGTGCCGCCCAGGTCGCCGTCATTGGCGCGCTTTTCAGTATCGTTGTCCTTGACCCACTCGGTCATCATGCCAACGATCGGCTCCTTGGTCGGGCCGAACTCGGTTGACGAGGCATTCTTGATGCCGGCCGTGTTGCGGGCCGCCTCGACGCAGGCCATCTGCATGCCAAAGCAGATGCCGAAATAGGGCACGTCCTTGACGCGGGCAAAGCGGGCCGCCTCGATCTTGCCGGCCGAGCCGCGCTCACCGAAGCCGCCGGGCACCAGGATGCCATGCACATGTTCCAGATACGGCGCAGGGTCGTCGCGTTCGAACACTTCCGAATCGATCCACTGCAGGTTGACCTTGACCTTGTTGGCGATGCCGCCATGGGTCAGCGCTTCGCTGAGCGATTTATAGGCGTCCTTGAGGCCGGTATATTTGCCGACAATGGCGATATTGACCTCGCCCTCGGGGCTGTGCAGCCGGTTGGACACTTCCTGCCAGGCCGCCAGATCGGGCGCCGGTGCATCGGTAATGCCGAAGGTGGCGAGCACTTCGCGGTCGAGGCCCTCATGGTGATAGGCCAGCGGCACGTCATAGATCGAGCTGACGTCGAGGCCCTGGATGACGGCGCTTTCGCGCACATTGCAGAACAGGCTGAGCTTCTTCTTCTCGCCTTCCGGAATCGGACGGTCGCAACGCACCAGCAGCACGTCCGGCGCGATACCGATGGAGCGCAACTCCTTGACAGAATGTTGGGTCGGCTTGGTCTTGAGTTCGCCGGCCGAGGAAATATAGGGCATCAGCGTCAGGTGCAGGTAACAGGTATCCCCGCGCGGCAGGTCATTGCCCAATTGGCGGATCGCCTCGAAGAACGGCAGCCCCTCGATATCGCCGACCGTGCCGCCGATCTCGACCAACACGAAATCGAAGTCGTCATTGCCTTCGCGCACGAAGTTCTTGATGGCGTCGGTCACGTGGGGAATCACCTGGACGGTGGCGCCCAGATACTCGCCCTTGCGCTCCTTGGCCAGGATATCGGAATAGATGCGGCCGGTGGTGATATTGTCGCGCTTGTTGGCGGCGCGCCCGGTGAAGCGCTCGTAATGGCCCAGATCGAGATCGGTCTCGGCCCCGTCGTCGGTCACGAAGACCTCGCCGTGCTGGGTGGGCGACATCGTGCCCGGATCGACATTGAGATAGGGGTCGAGCTTGCGCAGGCGGACCTTGTAGCCGCGCGCCTGCAGGACAGCGCCGAGCGCCGCCGATGCAAGACCTTTACCCAATGAGGAGACCACGCCTCCGGTGATGAATACGTACCGAGCCATGGGCGCTCACCTTAATCATTTCAGCATCGATTCGCAGAGCCCGCTTGAGGCTCTACACAAAAGAAGAAGGGGATGTTGCCATCCCCTCCATCATCCTGCCTTGCGGCGGTTAGTTGCTCGCCGGCGCAGCCGGCGTTGCAGCGGGTGCATCGGGCACCGGCAGATTGTCATTGGCGGGCGCAGCCTCGGTGGCCGGCGCATCGGTTGCAGCCGGTGCCGTTTCGGCAGCCGGCGCGGCATCGGTGGCAGGTGCCTGGACCGGCACCGGCAGATCGCTTGGCGTCTCGCCCTGCAGCGAGTTGAGCGCATCCAGCACGCTTGTCGGCGCCGCTTCGCCATCACTGGTCACGGCCCGGTCAAGGATGCTCGAAGTGCCGCGATCGAGTTCGCTCAGCACCGTCAGGCCAATGGCCGTGGCAAAGAACAGCGTCGCCAGGATGGCCGTGGTACGGGTCAGCAGGTTTGCCGAGCCGCGGGCCGTCATCAGGCCGCCACCGCCGCCGCCACCACCAATGCCCAGCGCGCCGCCCTCTGAGCGCTGCAGCAGGATCACCGCAATCAGCGCGAGGACGATCAGCAGATAGGCCACAATCAGGACGTTCGCCATCGTGTCTCAGTCTATTGGTCTGTCAAAAGATGGCGCGTCATACACGCCCCGCTTCGCAAATGCCAGAGGCCGGGCGGAATTTCCGTCCTGCCTTTGGCCATCGGCGTCGCTATACGGCCGAGATAATGGTGTAGAAGTCTCTTGCCAAGAGGCTGGCGCCGCCAACCAGCCCGCCATTGACGTTTTCCACCTCGAGAATCTCGCGCGCATTCTGTGGCTTCAGCGAGCCGCCATAGAGAATGCGGATGCCGGGGCCCCGGTCGGCGAAGCGCGCGACCAGCTGGGCCCGGATGCTGGCATGCATTTCAGTGATTTCCTGCACGGTCGGGGTACGCCCGGTGCCGATGGCCCAGATCGGCTCATAGGCGACGATGACCTCGTGCAACTCGGCGGCATCGGGGATCGAGGCGGCCAGCTGTGCCGACACGACAGTCTCCGCCGCGCCGCTGTCGCGCTGGGATTCGGTTTCGCCGACGCAGATGATCGGCTTGAGCCCGGCGCCAATGGCCGCCTCTGCCTTGGCGCGGACCTGCTCGTCGGTCTCGCCGTGGTCGGCCCGGCGTTCCGAATGGCCGACAATGACATATTGTGCCCCGGCATCGGCCAGCATGCCGGCCGAAATATCGCCGGTATGGGCGCCGGAAGCGGCGGCGTGGCAGTCCTGGCCGCCGGCCTGGATGCCGGCTGTGGCGCCCTGGCGGGCCACGGCGGCCAGCATCGTGGCGGGAGGGCAGACCACAACAATGGCGCGCGGCGCCTCGCCCGTGGTGAGCATCCCGGCCAGGGCCGCCAGTTCATCGAGCGACGAGCGTGTGCCGTTCATTTTCCAGTTGCCTGCGATCAGCGGCGAGATTGTCGTGGTCACTCTATGCTACTCCTGCCTCTTGCACCGGGACGGGCTTTGCCCTAACCCCGGCTGTCGATATGGATTACTAATGCTCGGCCGCACATGCGGTAAAGCGCAAGTCTCTGAACGGAACGTCTGAAATGCTCGATAGTTTGCGTCTTTTCGCGAAATCCTGGCCCGGCAAGATCCTGGGGGCGTTCCTGCTGGTTGGTGTAGCCGGATTCGGCATCAACAACGTCATTACCGATTTGGGCTCCAGCACGGTGGCCCGCGTCGGCGATGCCGAGATCAGCTCGCGCACCTTCCTGCGCGCCTATCAGGGACAGATCAACCAGGTGGCCCAGCAACTGGGCTCGCTGCCGACCGCCGAGCAGGCCATCAATCTGGGCATTCCCTCCATGGTGCTGCAAAACCTGGCCCAGGACGCCGCTCTCGACCAACTTGCCGACCGCTTTGGCCTGGGTGTCTCCGAGCAGAAACTGAGCGAGATGCTGCGCGCCGATCCGTCCTTCCAGGGCACGCTGGGCGCCTTTGATCCCTCCACCTTCACCCAGGTGCTGCGCCAGAGCGGCCTGACGGAAGCTGAATATTTCGAGGACCAGGGCAATGCCGCGCGCCGCGAGCAGCTGATCCTGAGCCTGTTCGCCGATACCGCCCTGCCCGCCACGGCCGCTGAGCTGATCAACCGCTATGTTGCCGACCAGCGCACCATCGATTATTTCGTGCTGGGCGAGACCAATATCGAAACGCCCGCCGAACCCACCGAGGCCGAACTGGTCGCCTATCTGGCCGAGCACCAGGCCGAGTTCCGCACCGTCGAGACGCGCACCGTCCAGATGCTGCGCCTGTCGCCCGCCGATCTGGCCGCCAGCAAGACCATCGACGACGCTGCCATTGCGGCCGAATATGAGCGCACCAAGGCCAGCCTGAACAAGCCGGAGCGCCGCACCATCCAGCAGGTCGTGCTCAACGACGCCCAGGTCGCCGCCTTCGAGGCGGGCAAGACCGCCGGCACCCCGTTCGAAACGCTGCTTGCCGACAATGCGCTGACCCCGACCGATCTGGGCAATCTGGCCCAGAGCGACATCAATGATGCCAATCTCGCCACGGCCGCCTTCGCCCTCGCCAATGGCGACTTCGCCATCATCGACGGCGTCGCCGGCAAGCGTGCGGTTCACGTCTCGGCCATCGAAGCCGGCGGCGTGCCGAGCCTCGAAGAAGCCCGGGCGCAGATTGCCGACAGCCTGGCCCGCGCTGAAGCCCGCAACGAGATCGCTGAGGTCCAGGACCAGGTCGAAGAGCTGCGCGCCGCCTTCCGGCCGCTGCCCGAAATCGCCGAGCGCTTCGGTCTCGACCTTTACGAGGCCGATGTCAGCGCCAGTGGCGCCGAACTGAGCGTGCTGCCCGATCTGGCCCCCGAAGACGCCAGCCGCGTCAGCCAGGCCATCTTCCGCGCCGAGCAGGGCCAGCTGACCGCAGCGCTCCCGCTGGCCGGCAGCGGCAATCTCTATTTCGACCTCACCGCCATCTCCCCGGCCCGCGATCAGACGCTCGAGGAAGTCCGCGACGCGGTCGCCGCAGACCTGACCGCCCAGCGCATCAACGATGCCCTGCTGGCCGCCAGCGCCGCGGCCCTGGCCAAGCTCGACGCCGGCACGCCCATTGCCGACGTGGCCGCCGGCTACAATGTGTTCCCCCAGCTCAGCGCCCCGTTCACCCGCTTCGGCGCGCCGGATTCCAGCATCGACGACGTCGTGGCCGGTGCTGCCTTTGCCGGCGACGAGACGCACCATGACGCCGTGCAGAACCAGGCGGGCGAGCATATCGTCTTCCAGGTGGTCGATATCCTGCCCGCCGCCACGTCGCTCGCCACCGATGCACAGGCCAGCCTCGAAAACGAGGCCCGCGTCGGGCTCTACGGCGAATTCGTCACCGCCATCCGCGACGACGCCGGCCTGCGTATCAACCAGCAGGCCCTGCAGCAGACCCTCGACACCGGCCTCTAGGGCCGTTCCGCAACGAAGACCTAACTGGACACGATCCCGATGGACGACGATTTTCAGCGCTTCTCTGACCATTATGAGGCCGGGAAATCGCAGATCGTCTGGCGGCGCATCGTGGCCGATCTCGAAACGCCGGTCGGCACCTATCTCAAGCTGGCCGAGGGCCGTCGCAACACCTTCCTGCTCGAATCGGTGCAGGACGCCACGGTGCGCGGCCGCTATTCGATCATCGGCACCCAGCCGGACGTGATCCTCAAGGTCGAGGCCGGATCGGCCGCGATCAACCGCTCGGCCCAGCTTGACGACAACCGATTCGAGCCGGTCACGGCCCTGCCGCTCGATGCCCTGCGGGCGCTGGTGGCCGACAGCAAGATCGAGGTCCCGGCCGGCCTGCCGCCCCAGTCCGCCGGCGTCTACGGCTATCTCGGCTATGACATGGTCCGCTACATGGAAGTGCTGCCCAACAGCAATCCGGACCATCTGCAGACCCCTGAGGCGGTGCTGATGCGCCCCTCGCTGCTGGCCATTTTCGACACGCTCAAGGACGAGCTTTACCTCACCGCCCCGGTCTATGTGCGTACCGGGGTTTCGGCCCGCCAGGCCTATGAGGCCGCCCGCAGCCGCATCGACGACGCCATTGCCCGCTTGGGCCGGGCCATGCCGACGACCCCGGCTCTGCCCGACCTGCAGACCATCGCCGTCACCAGCAATACGTCCAAAGACGCCTATTTCGCCATGGTCGCCCGGGCCAAGGACTACATCACCGCCGGCGATATCTTCCAGGTCGTGCTGAGCCAGCGCTTCTCGGCCGATTTCAGCCTGCCGCCGACGGCGCTCTATCGCGCCCTGCGCCGCACCAATCCCAGCCCCTATATGTATTTCCTCGATTTCGGCGGCTTTGCCATTGCCGGCTCGAGCCCGGAAATCCTGGTCCGGGTGCAGGATGGCGAAGTGACCATTCGCCCCATTGCCGGCACCCGCAAGCGCGGCGCCACGCCGACCCGCGATGCCGAGCTGGCCGCCGAACTGCTATCGGACCCCAAGGAACTGGCCGAACACCTGATGCTGCTCGACCTCGGCCGCAACGATGTCGGCCGCGTCGCCAAGATCGGTACGGTCAAGGTGACCGACAAGTTCTTCCTCGAATACTATTCCCACGTCATGCACATCGTCTCCAATGTGGTGGGCGTGCTTGATCCGCAATATGACTTTGTCGACGCCCTCTCGGCCGGCTTCCCGGCCGGCACCGTCTCGGGCGCACCAAAGGTGCGGGCCATGGAGATCATCGACGAGCTCGAGAGCTCGCGCCGCGGCATCTATGGCGGCTGCGTCGGCTATTTCGGCGCCGACGGCACCATGGATACCTGCATCGTGCTGCGCACCGCCATCATCAAGGATGGCAAGCTGCATGTGCAGGCCGGCGCCGGCATTGTCGCCGACAGCGTGCCCGAACTCGAGCAGATGGAATGCGAAAACAAAGCACGTGCCCTTTTCAGCGCCGCCGAGGAAGCGCTACGCTATGCTGGCGAGGCGAGGATCGGGCAATGACACGCAGAGGCACAGTGGGAATGCGATGGCGGGGCTGGTGCTGAACCAGTTCACCCCAACCAGCTTTCAGGGACAGGCCCAATGACCAAGACCCTCGTCATCGATAATTACGACAGCTTTACCTACAATCTCGTCCATTTCCTGGGCGAACTCGGCGCCGACATCACCGTCATGCGTAACGACAAGATTACCCTTGATGAGATCGCCGCCATGGCGCCGCAGGCCATCGTGCTGTCGCCCGGTCCCTGCACGCCCAATGAGGCCGGCATTTGCCTGGCGCTGATCGAGCGCTTCCAGGCCGAGATCCCCATCCTGGGCGTGTGCCTGGGCCATCAGGCCATCGGTCAGGCCATGGGCGGCGACGTCATCCGCGCGCCCCATCTGGTGCATGGCAAGACCTCAAAAATCCACCACACTGGCAAGGGCCTGTTCCGCGGCCTCAACAATGATTTCGAGGCCACGCGCTATCACTCCCTGATCGTCAAGCAGGACACCCTTCCCCCCACGCTCGAAGTCACCGCCACCACCGATGACGGCCTGATCATGGGTATGCAGCATTGCACCCTGCCTTTGCATGGCGTGCAGTTCCACCCCGAAAGCATTGCCTCCGAGAATGGCCATGCTCTGCTGCAGAACTTTCTCAACCTCGCCCGCGACTTCAACCAGCAGCGAGCCGCGTGATGGATATCAAGCAGGCACTAAGCAAGATTGCCGACGGCAAGGACCTCACCGGCGAAGAGATGCGCGACGTCATGCGCATCCTGATGGCCGGTGAGGCCACGCCCAGCCAGATCGGCGCCTTCCTGATGGGCATGCGCATCAAGGGCGAGACCGTCGGCGAAATCGCCGCCGCCGTTTCCATCCTGCGCGAGAAAATGGTGCCGGTCATCGCCCCCGATGGCGCCATCGACATTGTCGGCACCGGCGGCGACGGGCTCGGCAGCCTTAATATCTCCACCAGCACGGCCCTGGTCGTCGCGGCCGCCGGTGTCCCGGTGGCCAAGCACGGCAACAAGGCCCTCTCCTCGCGTTCGGGCGCCTCGCAGGTACTCGAAGCCCTGGGCGTCAAGCTCGACCTGACGCCCGAGCAAATCGGCAACACCATCGCCAAAGCCGGCATCGGCTTCATGTTTGCCCCCAGCCACCATCCCGCCATGCGCCATGTCGGTCCCGCCCGCGCCGAACTGGGCGTGCGCACCCTATTCAACCTGCTCGGGCCGCAGTCAAACCCGGCCGGCGTGCGACGCTATCTGCTGGGCGTCTACGCCCAGGAATGGGTCGAACCCGTGGCCGCCGCTCTGCTGGCCAACCGCGCCATCAAGGCCTGGGTGGTGCACTCGAGCGAGGGACTGGACGAGCTCTCGACCTCGGGCCCCAATTTCGTGGCCCAGATCGCCAATGGCGACCTGCGCAGCTTCGAGCTGCATCCCGAACAGGTGGGCCTGTCGCTGACCGATCCAAAGGATCTGCTGGGTGGCGACCCGGCCGACAATGCCGCCGCCATGCTGGCTTTGTTTGACGGCGCCCCGGGCGCCTATCGCGACACCGTGCTGCTCAATGCCGGCGCCGCCCTGCTGGTCGCCGACAAGGTAACCAGCATCGAGGACGGCATTGCCCTGGCGCGCGACGCCATCGACAGCGGCAAGGCCAAAGACACACTCGCCCGCCTCGTGGCGGTATCGAACGGACGGCAGCAATGAGCGACATTCTCAAGCAGATCGAAATCTATAAGCGCGAGGAAATCGCCGCCGCCAAAGCCATGCGGCCCTGGGCCGAAGTGGTGGCCCAGGCGCATGACCAGACGCCGACCCGCGGCTTTCTGCGCGCGCTCAAGGCCAAGCGGGCCAATGACGAGTTTGCCCTCATCGCCGAGGTCAAGAAGGCCAGCCCGTCCAAGGGCCTGATCCGCGCCGATTTCGACCCAGCCGCCATTGCCCGCGCCTATGAGCAGGGCGGCGCGGCCTGCCTCTCCGTGCTGACCGACCGGCCGAGCTTTCAGGGCTCGCCGCGCTTCCTCATCGAAGCCCGCGCTGCCGTCAGCCTGCCGGTGCTGCGCAAGGACTTTTTGTTCGAAACCTATCAGGTCGCCGAGGCCCGCGCCTGGGGCGCCGACTGTATCCTGATCATCCTGGCCGCCGTCGGCGACGACGTGGCGCGCTACCTGCTCGACGCCGCCGAGGAGTGGAAGATGGACGCGCTGGTGGAGGTGCATGACCAGCTCGAACTGGATCGCGCCTTGGCCCTGGGCGCCACTTTCATCGGCATCAACAACCGCAACCTGCGCACCTTCGAGACGACGCTGGATACCTCGGTCAACCTGGCCGTGGGCGTGCCCAAGGGCACCTTTCTGGTCAGCGAGAGCGGCATCCTCGACCACGCCAGCCTGGTCAAGCTCAACCACGATGCCGGCATCGGCACTTTCCTCGTCGGCGAAAGCCTGATGCGGCACGACGATGTCGCCGCCGCCACCCGGGCCTTGCTCCATGGCACCGTCGGAGCCCCCGCCTGATGGCGAGCGAACTCACCCATCTCAACGACCGGGGCGAGGCCCATATCGTCGATATCGGCGACAAGCCGGCAACGCGCCGGCGCGCCGTGGCCCAGGCAAGGCTGGTCGGCCAGCCCCAGACCATTGCCACCATCATGGCCGGCGGGCTCAACAAGGGCGACGCCCTGGCCGTGGCCCGCATTGCCGGCATCATGGCCGCCAAGAAGACGTCCGAGCTGATCCCGCTCTGCCACCCGATCGCCCTGACCAAGGTCGCCATCGAGATTTCCGAGTTTGGCGAAGACGCCATCCTGATTCTGGCTAGCGCCGAAACCACCGGCCCAACCGGGGTGGAAATGGAGGCGCTGATCGCCGCCTCGACCGCGGCGCTGACCCTCTACGACATGGCCAAGGCCATTGATCGCGCCATGGTCGTCACCGACCTCTGCCTGCTGGAGAAATCGGGCGGTGCCTCCGGCGACTTCGTCCGCGCATGAGCCTGCTTCCGGTCGAGGCCGCCATTGCCGCCATCCTGGCCCGCGTACCGGCACCGACTGGCGAGAGCGCGCCTTTGGCCGAAGCCGCCGGCCGGGTGCTGTTTGCGCCCATCGTCGCGACGCATGACCAGCCGCCCTTTCCTGCCAGCGCCATGGACGGCTATGCCGTGCGCGCGGCCGACATCGTTCCGGGCCATGCCCTCAGCATCATCGGCACCTCGCAGGCCGGCGCCGGCTTTGCCGGCTCGGTCGGTCCCGACCAGACCGTCCGCATCTTTACCGGTGCCCCGGTACCACCCGGCGCCGATGCGGTGATCATGCAGGAAGACGCCATGGTCGAGGGCAATCTGGTACGCTTTTCCAGCACGCCGCCGCCGGGCCGCAGCATAAGGGCCAAGGGCAATGATTTTGCTAATGGGCAGACCCTGGTCGAGCCCGGCACGCGACTGACGCCAATGCAGCTGGCCGTCGCCGCCGCGGCCAATGCCCCTGCCCTCACCGTCGCCCGGCGGCCGCGCCTGGCGCTGCTGGCCACCGGCGATGAGCTTGAACTGCCCGGCGCCGTGCTGGCCCCCGACCAGATCATCGCCTCCAACAGCTTCGGCCTCGCGCCGCTCCTGGCCCCCTATGCCCAGACCGTCACCGATCACGGCATTGCCCGCGACGACCGGGATCAGCTGCGGGCAAAGCTTGTTGCTGTCTTTGCCGATGAACCCGACATCCTGATCACCACCGGCGGCGCCAGCGTCGGCGATCATGATATCGTCCAGGAAATCCTGCTTGAGCTCGGCGTGACGCTGGACTTCTGGAAAATCAACATGCGGCCAGGCAAGCCGTTGATGTTCGGCACCCGCGGCAAGACCCTGGTCTTTGGCCTGCCGGGCAATCCCGTCTCGGCCATGGTCACCGCCATCGTCTTCATCAAGCCGGCCCTGCGCGCCTGGCTGGGCCATGCCGAACCCGGCAACTGGCGCCTGCCTTTGGCCGCCCCGACCCCGGCCAACACGGCGCGCCGCCACTTCATGCGGGCCCGACTGCTCCACAGCGCCACCGGGCCGCTCCTGCTGCCGATCGCCCAGACCGATAGCGGCCATACCTCTTCGCTGGCCCATGCCGACATGCTGATCATCCAGCCGGAAAACGATCCCGGCCAGGCCAGCGGCACCATGGCCACGGCTCTCAGCATCGACGCCTTCTAGGTTCCGACGGGGCCGCGCATGGGATATTGCAGAACACAACCGGAACACCTATAGTCGTTCTGTCTATGTTCCGATTCTAATCCCGAGGGGCCCATGCTCACGCGCAAACAACACGAGCTGTTGATGTTCATCCACGAACGGATGAAGGAAAGCGGCATTCCGCCCTCCTTCGACGAGATGAAGGATGCGCTGGATCTGGCCTCCAAATCGGGCATCCATCGCCTGATCACCGCACTTGAGGAGCGCGGCTTCATTCGTCGCCTGCCCAACCGGGCCCGGGCGCTCGAAGTGGTCAAGCTCCCCGATTCCATGAACCCCTCGCTGGGCGGTCGCAAGGCGCGCTTCGAGCCCTCGGTCATCGAGGGCAATCTGGGCAAGGTGGCCAGTCCCCCCTCGCGCATGTCGGCGGCCGAGGACTATGCCAGGCCGATCGCCATTCCGGTCATGGGCCGCATCGCGGCCGGTACGCCCATCGAGGCCATCCAGAACCATTCCCACACCATCATGGTCCCGCCTGAAATGCTGGGCAGCGGTGAACACTACGCGCTCGAAGTGCGTGGCGATTCCATGATCGATGCCGGCATTTTTGATGGCGACACCGTCTTGATCAAGAAGCAGGACGCAGCCAGCACCGGCGAGATCATCGTCGCTCTCGTGGATGATGAAGAAGCCACGCTCAAGCGCCTGCGCCGCAAGGGCAATACGGTAGCGCTCGAAGCCGCCAACCCGGCCTATGAAACCCGCATCTTCCCGCCTGACCGCGTCAAGATCCAGGGCCGCCTGGTAGGCCTGCTGCGGAAATATTGATGGCTGAGCGCCTTCTCGAGAAGCTCTGTCCGGTCATTCTTCGGGGAGCGACCGGGGCTCGGGAGGTTCTGGTTTTTCGTCATCCGCAGGCCGGCATACAGGTGGTCAAGGGCACCCGGGAACGTGGAGAGACAGCGGTCGCTGGAGCCTTGCGCGAATTGGCCGAAGAGTCCGGGGTCGCGGAAAGTGTTTCAGGCGCCCTCGCCTGCTCCAGCTCGACGATAATGGCCGGGCAGCTCTGGCATTTTGTCCAAGTGCAGTGCCCCGATTTACCGGAACACTGGTCGTTCTTTGCCCAGGATGATGGCGGGAAGAAGTTTGACTTCTTTTGGTGGTCCCTCGACGCAGTGCCGAGCGAGGACTGGCATCCCAGCTTCGTGCGTGCCCTCGATGTGGTCCGCCATATCGACGCTGCGCCCATGCCGGATGCGGCCATGGTAATGGCGGACTATGCCGAGCGTATCAATACGCACCAATTTGCCGACGTCGCGCCTTTGATCGATGCAGATGCGGTCTTCTGGTTCAGCGATGGATCCCATCGCGGTATTGCCGCAATTCAGGCCGCTTTCGAAGCAACTTGGGGCGCCTTGGCCGATGAGCTGTACTGGATTGAGTCGCTGCGCTGGATTGCTGTGGGGGATACCGCTGCCAGCTGCATCTATGCGTTCCACTGGCAGGCAATGATTGATGGTGAGTACCAATCCGGCTCGGGTCGAGGCACCACGGTGCTGGCCAACAAAGCAGGCCGATGGCAGATCGTGCACGAGCACCTCAGCCCGGCGCGCTGATCAGTCCCGTGCGTCGGGCGGCGGGATATCGGTGCTGGTCTTGCACTCGACCAGCCACACATCATAGACGGCGTGGTCCACGGCATTGAGCGCCGGGCTGTCGGCAAACATCCAGCCGGTAAAGATGCGCTTGGACGTGCCGGTCAGGCTGCGCTGGTCGACCTCGAGAAAGGCCGAAACGCGCTGCGCTTCGGTGACCGGATGGCTGTAACAGGCGCGCGGGGTGATCTCGAGCGCGCCGAACAGCACGGTCTCGTCGATATAGACGTCAAAGCGGGTGATGCGGCCGGTAATCTTGTCGAGCCCGGCAAAGGCCGCCACCGGATTGGCAATCGGCTGTGCCTGGGCGGGAGCCACCAGGCCAGCAGAAACGGACGCTGCCAGCACCGGCAGCGCCAGTATTGTGCGGCGCAGAAAACGGGGATGGCGCAAGGCGCCGGCTCTATTCAGGCGACCAGGCGTCATAATCCCCGGTGACGCGCGGGCGCTCGCCCTTGTTGAGCAGGCTGCCATCGGGACGATAGGCTGCCGCCGTGCCGGTCAGGTTTTCCTGGTGCGGCAGTTCCCAGCTCTTGGCCACGTAATTGGCCTTGGTGGGGACCACGTCGGTGCGGTGATGCATCCAGCCATGCCAGCCATTGCCGATGGTGGAGGCGTCGGCGGGACCGGCATAGGTCACATAGCGCCGGTCGGCCTTCTTGTCCTGATAGTACTGGTTGCCGAACTCGTCGCTGCCGACATAGTCGCCGAAGCGCCAGATCCACAGGCGGGTGCCCCAGGTCTGACCACCCCACCAGGAGAAGATTTCACTCAGGAACTGCTTGATACCCGATTTTGCCACTTGTCGATTCCGCCGTCGGAGCTTTGCGTTGGGCCGGGTGTACCATGGGTTCGGCACGCGGCCTAGTCTCGCGCGGCCTTTTCGGCGCGCCAAATTGCCGTTCCGGCGCTTCATTTGCCACCCGGCAATGCGGTAGGCGCGCCCCTGCCCTGCATACTGCATCTGGGTGGCCGCGCGCGGCGATGGGCACAAGCGCTGGTGTGTCACGTGCCAACGTTTTTTGGGCAAATTTTCTCCGCTTGACAGGATTTCAGCCCCCATGATTCTGGGTTTTTCTGCTATGGTTAACCAGATATGACTGACTGATGACAGAGCCCGGAAGCATGAGGAATCACGGCGCTTTAGCGCGACTTGCTGGCCTCACGTCTGCGGCCCTCATGTGACACTGCTTGATGGGTAAATACAGCCGGGCAAGGGCCGGAAAATCTTGCACTTTGTCCCCGCTATCCACATATTGAGCCTACTAGTGGTTGTCTTGGTGGCCCACTCCACCACTAGACCTTGTGATTTCTTGCGTTGACGCGTGGTTTGAATCGGCAGATGTTTTGGAGGAGGCCCGCAGCACCGACTGCCGGGGGCCAAAGTCCCCTGCTCGGAGCGCTGGCATCAGACCGGCGCCATTCGGGGGCACAGGCATGTTTGTCGGGCCCGGCCACGGGCTCGGTTGGTGACGCGTCAAAACAGATTTGGGTTAGAAGCCGGGTTTTTCGGCTCGCGGGCATGTGCCCGTCACATTGGGGACTAAGACGACTATGCGCATTGAACGCCGGTTCACGACTGCCAATCAGGACCGCTATGCCGGTCTCGACTTCCGCTCGGCCACGAGCGAGATTCGCAATCCCGATGGCTCTGTCGTTTTCAAGCTCGAAGACATTGCCGTGCCCGCTTCCTGGAGCCAGGTGGCGGCCGATATCATTGCCCAGAAGTATTTCCGCAAGGCCGGCGTCGCCAAGGCGCTCAAGAAGGTCGAGGAAAATTCCGTCCCGTCCTGGCTGTGGCGCTCCGTCCCCGACGAAGCTGCGCTCGCCAAGCTGCCCGAGAATGAGCGCTACGGTTCGGAAATGGATAGCCGCCAGGTCTTCGATCGCCTGGCCGGCACCTGGACCTATTGGGGCTGGAAGGGCGGCTATTTCGACTCCGAGGAAGATGCCCGCACCTTCTTTGACGAGCTCGCCTTCATGCTGGCCAGCCAGCGCGTCGCGCCGAACTCTCCCCAGTGGTTCAATACCGGCCTGTTCTGGGCCTATGGCATTGATGGCCCCGGCCAGGGCCATTTCTATGTCGACCCCTTCACCCACAAGCTGGTGAGTTCCAAGAGCTCCTACGAGCATCCCCAGCCGCATGCCTGCTTCATCCAGTCGGTCAGCGATGACCTGGTCAATGAAAACGGCATCATGGACCTCTGGGTCCGCGAAGCACGCCTGTTCAAATATGGTTCGGGCACCGGCACCAATTTCTCCGCTTTGCGCGGCTCGGGCGAACGCCTCTCCGGCGGCGGCAAGTCGAGCGGCCTGATGAGCTTCCTCAAGATCGGCGACCGCGCAGCGGGCGCCATCAAGTCGGGTGGCACCACCCGTCGCGCCGCCAAGATGGTGGTGCTGGACATTGATCACCCCGATGTCGAGGAATACATCAACTGGAAGGTCAAGGAGGAGCAGAAGGTTGCCGCTCTGGTCACCGGCTCAAAGGTTGTCTCCAAGCACCTCAAGCTGATCATGAAGGCTGCCGTCAACTGCGAAGGCAGTGGCGACGACTGCTTTGACGTCTCCATGAACCCTGCCCTCAAGCGCGAAGTGCGCGCCGCCAAGAAGGCCCTGGTGCCGGAGAACTACATCTTCCGCGTCATCCAGTTCGCCAAGCAGGGCTATACCAATATCGA
Source organism: Devosia sp. MDV22-iso42 (assembly GCF_058629155.1). Lineage (NCBI taxonomy): Bacteria > Pseudomonadati > Pseudomonadota > Alphaproteobacteria > Hyphomicrobiales > Devosiaceae > Devosia > Devosia sp. MDV22-iso42. The sequence goes on along the minus strand of NZ_JBZVWR010000006.1, from coordinate 457,857 downwards.
ATTCCCGGTCTACGACACCGATTGGGACAGCGAGGCCTATCTCACCGTCTCGGGCCAGAACTCGAACAATTCCGTCCGCGTCACCGATGACTTCCTGCGCGCCGTCGAAGGCGATGGCGACTGGGATCTCAAGGCCCGCCAGTCCGGCAAGGTCACCAAAACCCTCAAGGCCCGCGATCTCTGGGAACAGGTCGGTTACGCCGCCTGGGCCTCGGCCGATCCCGGCATCCAGTATCACACCACCATCAACGAGTGGCACACCAGCCCCGAAGCCGGTCCGATCAATGCATCGAACCCCTGCTCGGAATATATGTTCCTCGACGACACCGCCTGCAACCTGGCCTCGGTCAACCTGCTGCCCTATCGCAACACGGACGGCTCCTTCGACACCGCGTCCTATGAGCACACCGTGCGCCTCTGGACCATCGTGCTCGAAATCTCGGTGATGATGGCCCAGTTCCCGTCGCGTGCCATTGCCGAACGAAGCTTCGAATACCGCACGCTGGGCATCGGCTACGCCAATATCGGCGGCTTCCTGATGACCTCGGGCATTCCCTATGACTCCAAGGAAGGCCGCGCCATTGCCGGCGCCGTCACCGCCATCATGACCGGCGTCTCCTATGCGACCTCGGCCGAAATGGCCAAGGAGCTCGGCCCGTTCAAGGATTACAAGCGCAATGCCAAGCACATGCTGCGCGTCATCCGCAACCATCGCAATGCCGCCCATGGCCATGCCGAGGGCTACGAAAACCTCTCGATCATGCCGGTGCCGCTCGACCATGCCAGCCTGATCGACGCGGCGCTGAGCGAACGCGCCAAGCTCGCCTGGGACAATGCCTTGGCGCTGGGTGAAAAGCATGGCTACCGCAATGCCCAGGTCTCGGTGATCGCCCCGACCGGCACCATCGGCCTGGTCATGGATTGCGACACCACCGGCATCGAGCCTGACTTTGCCCTCGTCAAGTTCAAGAAGCTCGCCGGTGGCGGTTACTTCAAGATCATCAACCGCGCCGTGCCGCCGGCTCTGCGCACCCTGGGCTATTCGGAATCCGACATTGCCGAGATGGAGGCCTATGCGGTCGGCCATGGCAATCTCAACCAGGCCCCCGGCGTCAACCCGTCAACATTGAAGGCCAAGGGCTTCACCGACGAGAAGATCGCCGCCCTCAATGCCGCGACCGCCTCGGCCTTCGACATCAAGTTCATCTTCAACCAGTGGACCCTGGGCGCGGACTTCCTCAAGAGCCTCGGCGTCACCGACGAGCAGCTCGGCGACTTCACCTTCGACCTGCTGCCCTTCCTGGGTTTCAGCAAGAAGGACATCGAAGCCGCCAATATCCATGTCTGTGGCGCGATGACGCTTGAAGGCGCCCCGCACCTCAAGGCCGAGCACCTGCCCGTATTCGATTGCGCCGCGCCCTGCGGCAAGATCGGCAAGCGCTCGCTCTCGATCGAAAGCCACATCCTGATGATGGCGGCCGCCCAGCCCTTCATCTCGGGCGCCATCTCCAAGACCATCAACATGCCCAATGATGCGACTGTGGAAGACGCCAAGCAGGCCTATATGCTGAGCTGGCGCCTGGCCCTCAAGGCCAATGCGCTCTATCGCGATGGCAGTAAGCTCAGCCAGCCGCTCAACTCATCCGTCCTGGCTGCGGCCGATGACGATGAGGACGAGGACCAGGCCGAGGAAATGGCGGCCCTGTCGGCTGCCGCCCGCGTGCCCCATGTCGCCGAACGCATCGTCGAGCGCATTGTCGAAACGGTCATCCGTGACCGTGAGAAAATGCCCGATCGCCGCAAGGGCTATACCCAGAAGGCCGTGGTCGGTGGCCACAAGGTCTATCTGCGCACCGGCGAATATGACGATGGCCGCCTCGGCGAGATCTTCATCGACATGCACAAGGAAGGCGCTGCCTTCCGTGCCATGATGAACAACTTCGCCATCGCCATCTCGCTGGGCCTGCAATATGGCGTGCCGCTGGACGAATATGTGGAGGCCTTCACCTTCACGCGTTTTGAACCAGCGGGAATGGTGATGGGCAATGACCGGATCAAGAACGCCACGAGCATCCTCGACTATGTGTTCCGCGAACTGGCCGTGTCCTATCTCGACCGCGACGACCTGGCCCACGTCAATCCCGAAAGCCCGACCTCGCTCGGCAAGGGCAATGACGAGAGCAAGGGCGGCCGCTCCACCCCTGCCCCGGCAGCCCCCATGCAGGCCGATCGCTTTGTCTCGCGCGGCATGACCCGTGGCCGCGTCACCAACAAGTCCCTGATGATCGTCTCGGGCGATCACCAGTTCGCCCCGGTCCAGGCCCTGCAGACCTCGACCATCACCGCGCTCAAGACCACCACGGCCCTCAAGATCGAGACCCAGCTCTCGCCTTCCGCCTTCGCCCCCGCCGAGCTCAACCCGATCCCGAGCCCGCCGCCGAGCAAGGACTCCGGTCTCCTGCGCGCCGAAGCCCAGATGAAGGGCTATACCGGCGACCAGTGCACCGAGTGCCATAATTTTACCATGGTCCGGAACGGCACGTGCCTGAAGTGCGATACGTGTGGGACGACGACTGGGTGTAGCTAAACGAGTATCGGGCCGCGGTGAGTAATCACCGCGGCCTCGGCGTTCTACGAACAAAGCAAGTACGGAGAACTACGGTGAAGAGAATTGAAGACATAGCTATCAGGCTGCGCGAGCAGCTTGGTATTCCCGACGATGAAAATCCCAGTGCCCTTGATGTCTTGCGCCGACTAAAATTCTCGCGCGTGATTGCGGACTATAAGGCGGGCGACGCAGATTTGATGAGTGGCCGCGACGCCTTCTGGGAGGCGCCAACTCGATCAATCCTCCTGTCTCCGGCGTTATGGCTGCGAATGCAGGACACGGACGATACCGACGCGCGCTTCACCGTATTTCATGAGATCGGGCACGCTGTCCTCGGACACAACTCACGCAACCGTCGGCCCGCTGCCGCGCAGCAGTTTGGCCGCTCAGTCGAACCAGATGAAATTGAAGCCGACGAATTCGCCCGGGCATTTGCCACGCCACTAAAATTCGCAAAGGTGGCAACAACCGTGGCTGTTCTTATCGGAAAGTTTGGGCTGCCCACCGACCAGGCAGACAAACGACTGGTGGACCTGGAACGTTACATTCGGTCTTCTGGCCAAGTAGAGACTGAGCCAGATACCGACACCTATGCGGATGCAATGAGCACTATGCGAATCAACGCTCTCAACTGGAATCGGTGACGGAGAAAACTCGACGTCCGAGGACCATAGCCGACCACCATAAAGTGGACAAACCTGTTGAAAAATAAAATTCCACAGGAATCGTATATTTCGGCTTGATGCGGTCTGCACCCCATCTATAGTGGTCTGCAGCAAATATCAGGCCTGCATGTAGTGCACACCCCTTTAATACCGCCGATTCTGGTATCGGCGCAAGGGGGTGTGGATAACAAGGACATTTTCGTCCTGCTGGACTCGGACGAGAGTTGGGCAGACGATCAAAAAATAAGGAGCGATGTGGTTCCAGCCACACCGCCCCTGAGAACAGCCAAGGCGGACTCGCCGCCCTTGCGTCCATGTGCTTTCACAAGCGTGGGCATGCTGTTCTCCCGATCAACGGATGTCAAGCGGACGAGACGCCGCGGACATCGAAGTGATGCGAGAGAAAGGAGCAGTATGCATGTCTAAGGAACGCAAGACGTTCGACGTTGGCAGGGACTCGAAGTCCGGCCAGTTCATCCCGGTAAAACAGGCCGAACGCCGACCAGCGACCACCACGGTCGAACGGGTACCCAAGCCAGGTTACGGCGACACTAAAAAGTAGACCTATGGGTTGGCCGGACGCGCAAAAACGTCCGGCCGCCTTTGTCTATTTCCAAAAATATCCTCAAATTGATGCTGTCGCTAACGCGGTAGCAGCTGCTCTTATTCGTTCAAATTTGGATTGAACATGCAGGACCACGAATATTCAATCGTCGGACACAGTCGAACGAGCATAGGTAGGTACCTAGGTACGGTCGCGGCGGTAGTAGTATCGGCATTAACGGCCGCCGGAATTGGCATCTCGAACTTGTTCGGCTCTGTCGGTTTGCCAATTTGGGCCCAAGGTCTCTTTGCTGTCCCGCTGTCCGCCGGTCTGACCTACTGGATAGTGCATTTTCTATTTAACCGGTACGGCTGGAGGGCCCTCACATGGTTCTCACAAATACCGGACATCAATGGAATCTGGGAGTGTTCAGGTCAAACAATGGCGGAAGACGGGTCCATTAGATTTAATTGGGCAGGGATCGTGACGATTTCTCAGAACTGGGAAAAGATCCGCGTCAATCTAAAAACTGAAACGTCTGGATCGAACAGTATCATCGCCGCTTTCGTGCCAGAGCCCGATAAGTCTTGGACGCTATTTTATAGCTACCAGAATGAACCAAAGATTGGCGAGGTGGAGTTGCAAAGGCACTCTGGCTACGCCGAGCTTCAATTTGACCCGACGATGATGTCCGCCGAAGGAAGCTATTTCAACGGACGCGGCCGCGGAACGTTTGGACGTATGCAACTGACCAGGAGAAAATCGCGTGGCTAGTTCAATTTACGACAATCTCAACAATCTAAAAGCCCGCCGCAAGGGATCGACTACTTCGCTGAATATGCAACTTGATGAGGCCCTTGCAAATACCTTCGCACGCACGGAGGCATATGAGCGTCGATCGAATAATGCTGCGTCTCAGTATGCTCTGGGAGCGATGCAAGAGGTCGATCCTGAATATACCAAAAACTCATACACAGAGGGGGACCGGGTGAAGAATCAACTCTTCAGCCGTCTTCCCGCTGAATACCGCGCGGAGTTTCAGTATCAGGGGTCCGTCCCACTAAACGTTCACATAAAAGGTGTGAGTGACATAGACTTGTTGGTTCTACGAACCGATTTTATCACGATCGATCGTAATGGTCCAAAAAGCTATAGCGACTGGCACGGGGACAATCCTGTGAACTGCTTATCTGCGCTTCGATCGGCCGCGCGGAGGCACCTGACGAGCGCGTTTCCGGAAGTTACCGTGGATGCCAGTGGGGCCAAATGCCTCACCTTGTCCGGCGGCTCGCTGCGGCGGAATATCGACGTCATTCCGTGCCACTGGCATGACACTCTAGCTTGGCAGTTCAGCGGGGACAAAAAGGACCGCGGCATAAAAATACTGAATTCGAAGGATGGTGTGTCGATTTTGAATATGCCTTTCCTTCACATCCACAGAATTCACACCAAAGACTCCCTGTGCGCCGGCGGCGCCAAGAAGGTCATACGCCTTCTAAAAAATGTGAGTGCTGACGCGGACATTGCCGACGCCAAGCGACTTAGTAGCTATGATATTGCAAGTCTTGTCTGGCATTTCCCTGACAACGAGCTTTCGGTTCAAATATGGAACGAGCTTGCTTTAGTTGCCGTGGCCCAGAGCAATATCGAAATATTAATTGCGAACCGCTCCGCTGCGGCATTGTTACGGACGCCTGATGACTCAAGATGTATTTTGGACAGTGCTGATAAATTTAGGTGCCTTGAAATTCTATTATCAGAACTCAACGCCATAGCTAGCCAAATTGCCTTAGAGCTCGGTGCTGTGACACTTGGCGAGCAAAACAGAGTTCTAAAAACGCTTAGGGATTCCTACGTTCCTGAACTGTCATGAGAGAGCTGATCTTGAGGGTCCAAGGGCGGCATCAGCGCCGCCCCCCTGCCCCTCCGTCCCCCTGATCCTATTGAACATCGACAGCCAGTTTTCCCGCCGTGTCCTCCAGCATTCAAAGGTCGGAGTGAACTGGTCCGGCGCGTCAAGCGCGCAGAGATGGACTTCCACCTCCTCTTCCCAACGGGGAAGAATCCGAGAGAAATGGCGCCAGTGGCAGGGCAAGCTTTACGTCCGGACGGCCTCTAAATTCCGGCCCGCCACAGGGCATTGCGAACCAGCACCTGCTGCCCTAATCTGGTCGTGCACACCAGGGTCGGCTTACACCCCGTCCGTTGCCCGCTCACATAGCGGCCGAGTGCAGGAGCGCCCCTAAGGGTGCGGCAACTTTCTGGATCATCATCCTTGATCTTGAAGGTTACCCATGTCGAAACTCAACAAACTCCGTGACGAGGCTTTTGACCGCCAAAGCGGGCTGTGCTGGTATTGTGGCCGCCGCATGACCGCCGCGACGGACAAGCGGCCAAACAGGCGCACCGCCGAGCACCTGCTGGCGCAATGTGACGGCGGCCAGGATGTGGCGGAAAACATCGTCGCAGCCTGCTGGTTCTGCAACGTGCAGCGGCACAGGTCAAAGACCCCGCTGTCCCCCCAAGCCTACCAGGATTACGTGCGGCACCGGCTCGCCAAGGGGAACTGGTTCAATCCCAAGGGTGGCGTTGCCGGCGGGCGTGACGCGACGCGACGGCCGGGGTGACCTGATGGCTGGGGAAACCCGGTGACGCCTCCACCCCCACCGCGCGTCTCCCTCGGGCTTGACCCGAGGGCTCTGTACTGGCGGGGCGTCCGGCAAGTACAACGCCCTCGGGTCAAGCCCGAGGGTGACGGCCGGTGGGCTATGCTGCTACCAAGATACGGCGGCCAGCAGGCCCAGCCCTACCCCTCCCGATCCCCCACAAACCCCGTCATCCCCTCGAACACCGGCAGCCATTTTTCCCGCCGCGCCGTCCAGCATTCATAGGTCGGGGTGAACTGGTCCGGCGCGTCCAGCGTGCCGAGATGGACTTCAATCTCATCTTCCCAGCGGGCAAAGACCGGGCAGCCGCAGACCGGGCAGAAGTGGCGGCCAAGATAGTCCCGCGTTTCCCCGGTAATGGTCACCGCGTTCTGCGGGAAAATGGCGGCGGCAAAGAACAGCGCGCCGTGCTGCTTGCGGCAATCCAGGCAATGGCAGATGCCGACCCGAAGGGGCTCGCCCCGCGCCACGAGCTGCACCGCGCCGCAGCGGCAGCCGCCGCTCACCTGATCCATGGCCTCTCCTCCCCTGTCGCCGGCATTCCCGCCAGCCTGGCACGGGGCTGAAGCAGGGGCCAGGCAAACTTGTCCCCGCCCCCGGGCCCCGTGCCATACTTCCCCCATCACTCCATACGGCGGCCTGCAGGCGAACAGTGGTGGGGTGAGCCGGGTGGAGGACGCCTCTTCCACAGGTTCGAAGTCTGCGTTGCGACAGGGCGAGCGACCCCTAGGACCGGACAGCTCCAAAAACCGGCGCTCCGAGGCGGTTTTCGTCTCATTTTTTAAATTTACCAGGGGCGAAACCCGCCTCGGGGCCCGCCTATCCTTTGACAACCGCATCCAGGCGGCGCCTCCGCCTGCCCGCAACTCGGGCAGCCCGGCCGTCACGCCGACGAAACTAGCCGCACTTGGCCAGCACCTGGGCGATCATGGATTTCGACCCCCTTGCGCCAAAGACCTGGCTGTCCAGCGCCGTGATGCCGCTGCCGGTCTGGCGCACGAAGGCGACGCTTATGCTCTCGCGCGCGCCCTGCGCCAGCCGCGCCCATTGCCGGGCCACCGGGCCGCGGATGATCGCCGAGCTGCCCTCGAGGTGGATCAGCGGCATGTCCTGGGCAAACAGCGTCCCGCCGCTGCTGGCCGACACCGTGCTGCTGGCTGGCGCATCGGGCGTGATGGCCAGACTCAGCGCACTGGCGCCGGCCACGCTGGCCTCGGGCGCGCGCACCCAAAAACCCATGGCCAGCTGGCCGCCGCGGCAGGCGAACTGGAACTGGGCCGGGCCATTGTCGATATAGGCGATCGGCGTGCCGCCGCCCTCATAATGCCAGGTCTCGGCCAGAGCGGGCGCGGCCAGCAGCAGGCTCAGGGCGAGGGCGAAAACGGCTTTGCGCATCATTGGCTCCGGATCGGACAGTGCCGCCTGCACTGCACCGGCAATCGCTAACATTGTCTTGCGCGCCGCCAATGGTGATCGGCGGGGCCGGATAATCTTTGCGTGATCGCACCTTACAACATTGTAATGTTCCCGGGCGGTGACGGCTGCTAGACTTGGGCCAGTTCGCCGGCATGCCGGTCTTCCCTGGCACATCCGAGGTTCTGCTTTGATACGGCAAATTCTGGCGTCCCTCGTCATTCTGGCTGCAGCCGCCCTGGCCTGGCTCCTCTTCGTGCCCAGCGCCGGCCCGACTTTGGCCAGCTACGGCATCGTCCTGCCCTTTGCCACGGCCGACGCCGTCGCCACGGCCGCACCCCGCACCCGCGGCCCCGGCGGCAGGCCCGGCGGCGGGCGCCAGACCAATGTGGTGACCACCCCGGTCACCCTGGCCACCATCAATGCCGGCCTCACCGCCATCGGCGAAGGCAGCGCTGCCCGCTCGGTCACCGTCACCGCCCCGGCCGGCGGCACCCTGGCCGAAGTCCTCGTGCGCCCCGGCCAGGTCGTCGCCCAGGGCGAGGTGCTGGCCCGCCTCGAATCGGCCGACGAGCAGATCGACTATGACCGCGCCAGGCTGGCCGCCGACGACGCCAATGCCACCCTGGCCCGCACCCAGGGCCTCGCCAGCTCCAGCCTCGTCGCCACCACGGCGCTGACCGCCGCACAATTGGCCGCCGACAATGCCGATCTCGAACTGCGCAATGCCGAAGTGGCGCTGTCGCGCCGCACCATGACCAGCCCCATCGCCGGCACCATCGGCCTCATCCAGGTGACCCCGGGCAATTACGTCGCCGCCCAGACCCCGGTCACCACCATTGACGACAATTCGGCCATCCGCGTCGATTTCTGGGTGCCCGAGCGCTATGCCGGCGCCATTGCGCTGGACATGCCGGTCAGCGTCGCCGCCATTGCCCTGCCCGGCCAGAGCTTTGCCGGCACGGTGCGCGCCGTCGACAGCCGCATCGACCCGGCCAGCCGCACGCTGCAGGTGCAGGCGGAAATCCCCAACGCCGACGGCGCCCTGCGCGCCGGTCTCTCGCTCTCGGTGGCGCTGAGCTTTGCCGGCGAGGACTACCCCACGGTCAACCCGCTCGCCATCCTCTGGTCGGCCGAAGGCTCCTATGTCTGGCAATATGTCGACGGCAAAGCCGTGCGCGTGCCGGCCGAAATCGTCCAGCGCAACAGCGACGGCGTGCTGGTGCGGGCCGATCTGGCGCCGGGCGACGCCATCATCACCGAGGGCATATTGCAGCTGAGCGACGGCGCGGCCGTCACCCTGCTGAGCGGCCCCGACGGCACGAGCGGTGCCGACACCGCCGCCGCCCCGCCCAACTGAGCCCCGGCAAGGAGCCCGCCATATGTCGATCGAACAGAAGAACGAGCGTGGCGGCACCCTGGCGGCCCTCTTCGTGCGCCGGCCCGTCCTGGCCGTGGTCGTCAATGCCCTGATCGTCGTGGCCGGCCTGGCCGCCCTCCTGGGCGCCGAAGTGCGCGAACTGCCCAGCGTCGAGCAGCCCGTGCTGTCGATCTCCACCAGTTTCAGCGGCGCCGCGGCCGAGACCGTGGACCGCGAAGTCACCGCCGTCATCGAGGGCGCCGTGGCCCGCGTCCAGGGCGTCACCTCGATTTCCTCGAGCTCCTCCACCGGCAATAGCCGCGTGACGCTGGAATTTTCCGACGGCACCAATCTCGACGTCGCCACCTCCGACGTTCGCGATGCCCTCAGCCGCAGCACCCGCAACCTGCCCGAGGGGGTCGATGACCCCACCATTTTCAAGGCCGACAACGACGCCCAGGCCGTACTGCAGCTGGCGGTGACCTCCGATACGCTGTCGATCGCCGATATGAGCGAGCTGGTCGAAAACCTGATTGCCGAGCGCCTCGGCGCCGTGCCCGGCGTCGCCGAGGTCCAGGTCTATGGCACGCGCAGCACCGCCTTCGAGGTCGATGTCGACCCGCTCAAGCTGGCCAGCCGTGGCCTGACCGTCGCCGATATCCGTAACGGCCTGGCGACCATTGCGCTTGACACCCCGGCCGGCTCGATCAACGGCCCCAACCAGAACATCACCGTGCGCGCCATTTCAGAGGTCACCACGGCCGCCGATTTCGAGGACATCATCATCAATGGCCGCACAAGGCTGGGTGACGTCGCGAGCGTGGTCTTCGACGCCGCCGCCAGCACCTCGGCTCTGCGCTCGGACGGCAAGCCCGGCATCGGCCTGGGCATTGTCCGCCAGGCGCAGTCCAATACGATCGCAATTTCCGAGGGCGTGCACGCCGCCGTCGACGTGCTCAACGACACCCTGCCCGCCGGCGTCGACATCAGGGTGTCCAGCGACGACGCCATCTTCATCGATGGCGCGCTGCATGAGGTGCAGATCGCCCTGGTCGTCTCGCTGGTCGTCGTGGTGGCAATCATCTTCCTCTTCCTGCTCGACTGGCGCGCCACCATCGTGCCGGCCATCTCCATGCCCATTGCCCTGCTCGGCGCGGTTGCCGGCATCTACTTGGCCGGCTTCTCGCTCAACATCATCACTCTGCTGGCGCTGGTGCTGGCCACCGGCCTCGTCGTCGACGATGCCATTGTCGTGCTGGAGAACATCGTCCGCCGCAAAGCCATGGGCGCCGGGCCGCGCGCCGCCGCCGTGCTCGGCACCCAGGAAGTGTTTTTTGCCGTCATCGCCACCACGCTGACCCTGGCCGCCGTCTTCATCCCGCTGTCTTTCCTTGCAGGCCAGACCGGCCGACTATTCCGCGAATTTGGCTTCACCCTGGCCATCGCCGTGCTGCTGTCCTCGGTAGTGGCGCTGTCCATGGGACCGATGATCGCCTCGCGCTTCCTCAAGGCCAACACGGCCCACCAGCATGGCGGTGTCATCGGCGCCGTCGGCCGGGCCCTGGCGCGGTTCTACCGGGTCACCCTCAAGATCGCCCTGGCCAACCCCTTCGTCGTGGTGCTGATCGCCCTGCTCTTTGCCGGTTCGTCCTGGTTCGTCTATGGCAATCTGCGCCAGGAAATCACCCCGCCCGAGGATCGTTCGCAGCTCTCGCTGCGCATCTCGGCGCCCAATACGGTCAGCCTCGATTACGTCCGCACCCAGATGACCACGGTCGAAGCGCTGCTGCAGCCCTATGTCAACAGCGGCGAGGTCCGCAGCCTCTTCGTGCTGTCCGGTTTCGGCACCGGCGGCTTCATGACAATGACCCTGGCCCCCTGGGGCGAGCGCGAGCGCAGTCAGGCTGAAATCGCCACCGAGATCAATGCCCTGATGACCCAGGTACCCGGCGTCAGTGCCTCGATCCGCCAGGGCAATAGCCTGGGGATCCGCGGCGGCGGCTCGGGCCTGCAATTTGCCGTCGTGGGCTCGGACTATGCCGTGCTGGCCAATACCGCCCAGGCCATTGCCGACCGGCTCGACGAGGACGGACGCTTCGGCCGCGTCAGCGTCAATTTCGATACCACCCAGCCCCAGCTCACCCTGACGGTCGACCGCGCCAAGGCCGATGCCCTGGGCGTCGACATCAACGGGCTCGGCGCCACTCTGCAGGCGATGATCGATGGTAGCGATATCGGTAATGTCTTCATCAACGACACCAGCTACACCGTGCGCATGGTCTCCACCAGCACCCCGATCAACGATCCACGCGATCTGGAAAGCCTCTTCATCAAGACCGGTGACGGCCGTTACGTACCCATGTCCACCATAGCCAGTATCGAGGAATCGGCCGTACCGCCGTCGCTGCGCCGCGAGCAGCAGCGCCGCGCCGTGCCGGTGACCGCCAGCCTTGACGGCGGCGGCATTGCCCTGGGCGACGCCTATTACCAGACCCTCGACATGGCGCGAGACTTGCTGCCTGAAGGCGTCTCGATCATTCCGCTGGCCGAGGCCCGCACCATCGGCGAGGCCAATAACGGCCTCTTCATCACCTTCGGCTTTGCCCTCGTCATCATCCTGCTCGTGCTGGCGGCGCAGTTCGAAAGCCTGTGGAGCGCCGTCATCGTCATGACCACAGTGCCCTTCGGGGTCGCCGCGGGCCTTTATGCCCTCCTGGTCACCGGGGGGAGTCTGAACATCTTCAGCCAGATCGGGCTGGTGCTGGTCGTCGGCATCATGGCCAAGAACGGTATCCTGATCGTCGAGTTCGCCAACCAGCTGCGCGACAAGGGAATGTCGGTACATGAGGCCATCGAGGAGGCCTCCAATATCCGGCTGCGGCCAGTGATAATGACCATGATCGCCACCATTCTGGGCGGCCTGCCGCTGGTGCTGGCCTCCGGCGCCGGCGCCGAAGCCCGGTCCGCCTTGGGTTGGGTCATGGTCGGCGGCCTGAGCTTTGCCGCGATCTCGACGCTCTACCTGACCCCGGCAGCCTATCTGCTGCTGGCCCGCTTCTCCAGGCCCAAGGCCGAGGAAGAGGCGCGGCTCGAGCGCGAGCTGGACGCCGCCAACGCGGCGCCCGAACCGGCCGAATAGGTCGGTCTATGCCGGCGGGTTGGCCAGCGCCTCGGTCACGGCCAGCTCGGCCATGGCCAGCGCCGCTGCCCGTGTCTTGGCCGCGGCAATAAAGCGGCCATTATGGCAGAAGCTGGCGCCAGGCACACCGCTGGCGGCTTCCAGCGCCGCATCGGTCAGACCGGCCCACGCCGCCGGCAGATCGGCCCGCACGGCAAAGCCGTCGTCATCGCGACGAATGGTGGTGAGGGACCAGTCACTGCCCCGTGGATGCACGACGAACAGCAGGTGATCGGCCCCCGCCTTGACCACGGCAGGCCGGAACGGCATGCCCATGGGCAATTCCAGCACCCGGCCGTTCCCGGCCGCGGCAATGGCACCCGCCACCAGGCCCTCGGCGCGCAACTTGGCATCGCTGCGGGCAATGCGCGCCTCGACAAAGGCCCGGGCAATGGCCAGCGCGGCGTGGAAGCCGCGGTCTTCGGCTGCGGGATCGGTCTCGTCGAAGACCGGCTTGAGGGTTTCGAGCAGCACCGGCAATGTCAGGCCGGCCAGTGGCCCGGCAACCGAGGGGCTGAGCGCGCCATTGTCCATCAGGTCGATGGGCAGCACGAAGCCGGTGTCGAAACTGGTATGGACGGTCTCGATACGGGCCGGAGGCAGGCCGGATGCCACCAGATAGTCGCGGCCGAAATGCTTCCACACCAGGCCAAACGAGCTATAGGGCTGGCCATCTTCGCGCAGCGGCGCGCCGCGCTGATGGTGATCGAAGATGGCCGCGGCGGCGTCATAGGCGCCGCCGACATCATAGATGATGCGATCGGTTCCCGGCGTGATCCATTCCGGCGCCCGGCTGCGCACGATCTGCGCCTGCGGGAACAGCCGGGTCAGGATGACGCTGGACAGCAGTTCATCGGCGTGAAAGCCACCCGAATGGGTGACGAGGAAGTCTGGAGTCATGCCGCAACGCGCCCTTGCTATGCGGCAGCGCCGCCTGGAGATGGTTCCAGATAGACGTTGTCGCCAGCCGGCTCAACCCGTCTCGGTGCGGCGATACAGATGCAGAGATGCAGAAACGACTAACCGCGCCGTGCCCCTTCGGCCCATTTGATGATGTCGCTGGAGGACATGGCCCCCGAGACTCGGGCCACTTCCTTGCCGCCCTCGAACAGCAGCATGGTGGGAATGCTGCGGATAGCCAGGCGCGTAGACAACTCCGGCGCCTCGTCGGAATTGAGTTTGACAAAGCGCATGGCCGGCTCGGCCCGGGCGGCGGCGGCGGCAAATTGAGGGCTCATCATGCGGCACGGACCGCACCACGGCGCCCAGACATCGACCAACACAGGAATGTCGGTCTTGGCGATCTGCCGCTCCAGCGCGCTGGCCGACAGCTCGGCCGGCTCGCCGGTGAAGAGCGGCGCGGCGCACTTGCCGCATTTGCCGGCGGCAGCGTCCTGGCTGGTCGACACCCGGTTGATGGCACCGCAGGCGGTGCAGACGACGTGGCTGGCTTGGTTCATACCTTACACTCCTGGCCGACTTGACCATCTCGGGCGCAGCACGGCCGCGCTGAAGACCGCCTCGGCCCGATCTATCTATATTAGCAATATCTAATGTTTCATGCGCGCAAATGCAAGGCTGCGCCTGTCGGCAGATGAGGCTATGCCCGACCTGTAGGGGCCGAAGGGCCCTCTCGGAAAGCGATGCTGCCTTGCACGCCGATCATGGCATGAAAATTCTCCGCATCGGTCATCTTTGACACGCTGTGACCGGACAGGAACGACCTCTTCACCTAGATTGGACCCAAGTCTGGAATTGGAGTTTTGATAATGCGCATTGCTTTGTTCGCCGCCGCTGCCCTGACCACCGTCGCCATGCTGTCGACGGCCGCACAGGCCGAGCGGCTGACCGATGCCCCGCTGGTGGACGCCGCCTGGCTCGAACAATATCTCGGCAATGAGAGCCTGGTGGTTGTCGACGTGCGCGATCCGGTCGAAAACGTCGCCGCCTATGATGCCGCCCACATCCCCGGCGCCATCAAGGCCCCCTATGCCGGCGCCGGCTGGCGCATGGAAATCGAGGGCGTACCCGGCCAGTTTCCCGGTGTCGAGGCCACTTCGGCGCTGATCGGCAAGCTGGGCATCAGCAATGACGACCACGTGGTGATCGTCTCGCAGGGCACCGATGCCTCCGAATTTGGCGCGGCTACCCGCGTCTACTGGACCTTCAAGGTGCTCGGCCATGATGCCGTATCCATCCTTGATGGTGGCGCGCGCGCCTGGGAAGCCGCTGGCGGCGAAGTGACCGCCGAGGCCGCCGTGCTCGAGCCAACCACCTTCACCGCCGATTTCCAGCAGCATCTGCTGGCCACGACCGCCGATGTCGAGGCCGCCCTGGCTGATGGCACCACCCTGGTGGATGGCCGTCCCGTCGCCCAGTATCGCGGCGAGGGCAAGAGCCCGGTCGTGCGCATTGCCGGCACCATTCCCGGTGCGGTCAATATCGACAACGGCAAGCTCTACAATGCCGAAAGCGCATCCTTCGTCAGCGCCGATACCGTTGCCCAGCTGGCCTCCGGCGTTGGCCTTGAGGCAACTGAAGCCAATATCGCCTTCTGCAATACCGGCCACTGGGCCTCGATCGCCTGGTTCGCCCTCTCCGAAGTGCAGGGCAACAAGAATACCCGCATGTATGACGGCTCGATGGCCGAATGGGCCGCCGATGAGAGCCGCCCCGTCGCCAACGGCATCTAACCGCCGACGACGCGGCCCGATGACCGGCAATGTCCAGGACCACGGTTCTGGACATTGTCCTTTTGGCCGTCCAGAAGTGCAGTTCATTCCTGAAGGGGCGCCAGCGCCATGACTGATATTTCCGCCACCGCAACCCGGCCCGCCCCCGCCAACGGCGGGCTCAGCGTCGACAAGGGCGTGGTGCTCGCCGTCAGCCTCTGCATCGTGCTCGGCGCGCAGATTATCGGCCAGCTGATTTCGCCGCGCCAGTCGCTGCTGTTTCTGATCGGCGGCCTGCTCGGTGCTACCCTCTATCACGCCTCGTTCGGCTTTACCGGCGGCTGGCGCCGCATGGTGGTCGAGGGGCGCGGCCACGCCATGCGCGCCCAGATGCTGATGATCGGCGTCACCGCCATCGCCTTCCTGCCGCTGCTGGCCAGCGGCAATGTGCTGGGCCAGTCGCTGGTGGGCGCCACGGCGCCGGTCGGCGTTTCGGTCCTGATTGGCGCGGCGCTGTTCGGCCTCGGCATGCAATTGGGCGGCGGCTGCGGCTCGGGCACGCTGTTCACCGTCGGCGGCGGCAGTGCCCGCATGCTGGTCACCCTGGTCTTCTTCATCATCGGCGCCGTGCTCGGCACCGCTCACCTCCCTTTTTGGCTGACCTTGCCCGCCATGCCGCCCACCAGCCTGGGCGCTGTGCTGGGCGTGCCGGCCGGTCTGGCCGTGACGCTGGCCGGCCTGGCCGCAGTGGCCGGCATTACCGTGCTGATCGAACGCGCCCGCCATGGCACGCTCGAAACCCAGCCCCGCCCGGAGCGCAGGGGCCTGGAACGCCTGCTGCACGGTCCCTGGCCCTTGGTCGGCGCCGGATTGGCATTGGCCGGGCTCAACGTCGCAACCCTGCTGGTCGCCGGCCACCCCTGGTCGATCACCTATGGCTTCGGCCTCTGGGGCGCCAAGATCGCTCAGGCCGTCGGCATTCCCGTCGCCAGCTGGGAGTTCTGGACCTGGCCGGCCCAGGCCCAGGCGCTCAACAGCAGCGTGCTGGCCGACACGACCTCGGTGATGGATTTTGGCATCGTGCTGGGCGCTGCCCTCGCGGCGGGCCTGGCCGGCAAGTTTGCGCCAAAGGCCAAGCTGCCTTTCCTGTCGCTGCTGGCTGCGGCCATTGGCGGCGTGCTGATGGGCTATGGCGCCCGCCTGTCCTTCGGCTGCAATATCGGCGCGCTGTTCTCCGGCATCGCCTCGGGCAGCCTGCATGGCTGGCTCTGGTTTGCCGCCGCCTTTGTCGGCAGCCTGGGCGGCATCCTGGCCCGCCCCCTCTTCGGTCTTGATGGATTCAAACGCTCATGAGCACGCGCAATACCATGCTGTTCGGCGCCGCCTTGGTCGCCGCCACCGGCGCCATTGCCGCCGATCACCTTGCCCATCGCGTGGCAGCACCCGCTGCCGTTGCTGCGCCCATGGCCAGCGCCGCCCCCTGCGCCGCAGCGCCATGTTCGGCCTCACCCTGTTCAGCAGCGCCTTGCTCGGCCGCACCGTGCTCGGCCGCCCCTGCGGCTGCACCCTGCGCCGCCGCTCCTGCTGCCGCGCCCTGCTCGGCCGCCAGCCCCTGTGCCGCGGTTGCACCCTGCTCTGCAGCACCCGCACCCGTCGCTGCTCCCTGCGCTGCCGCTGCTCCCTGCGCAGCGGCCGCGCCATGCGCCGCTGCATCGCCTTGCGCCGCTGCCGCCCCCTGTGCGGCGGCGGGCCAATAGACGGGCGGGAGGCCGGTATGGACGCCCTGCGCCAGGCCGCCCAGGAGGCCCTGTTCTGCGAGAGAGTGCTCGCCAAGTCGGGCGACAATATCCTCCTCGAAACCCTGCGCGGCGCCAGTCCGGTGACCTGGGAACATTACCCGCCCGGCGATGTCTTCGACCGCGATTCCGGCGCGCAGTGGTATTACCACAGCCATGCTGGCCCGCCCGGCGCGGCCGAACACGGCCATTTCCACTGCTTCATGCGGCCGCAGGGCAAAGATGGCCCCATCCACCACCTCGTCGCTATCGGCGTCGATGCCTATGGCCGGGCCATTCGCCTGTTCACCGTCAACCAGTGGGTCGTCGACGACACCTGGGCCGATGCCGCCGCCACCATCGCCCTGCTCGACGGCTTTGACGTGCACATGGCCCGCCCCTCCTATCTGGTCAATCGCTGGCTCACCGCCATGCTGGGCCTCTATCGCGACGAGGTCGCCGCGCTTATCCTCGCACGCGACGCGACACTCGCCGCCCATATGCCGCCTGCCGGCATCCCTGCCCGGCAGGACCGCGACCTCGAAGTAGTTTCCCAGTGCGCCGTCGACCTGGCCGCCCGCGCCGCCGCGCTCGGCCTCTAGCCGCGCCACGGCCAGCGGAACGCTTGCCGGTCCGGGCGTGTTGTCCCTTTATCTATGCAAAGCAAGGAGTTGCGCCATGGACCATTCTGAGCATACGCCGCTGGGCAGTGACGAACTGAATTCCGAGGCCCTCAAGGGCGCCATCATCTACGGTGCCGACAATGCCGAGGTCGGCCACGTCTCCCATCTCCTCGGCAGCGGCGCCGCCTGCCAGGTCATCGTCGATGTCGGAGGCTTCCTCGGCTTGGGGGCCAAGCCGGTCGCGGTCGGCCTCGGTCAGCTCTCCTTCATGCGCGACGCCAAGGGCACGGTGCATGCCGCAACCGGCTGGACCCAGCAGCAGCTGCTCTCCATGCCGGCCTATGCAGAATGAACCGGCGCCGCCCGGCAACGGCGGCGCAATTGATCGGGATCAAGATACCGTCCCGACACATCGCTAGGATGGCTTTGGCAGTCACGGGAGATCTGAGATGGAAATTCGCAATATCGTCGTCGGCCTGACCATTGACGGTGTCGACCCGGCCCTCATTGCCTTTGCTGCCGATCTGGCAAAGCAGCACAAGGCCAGCCTGACCGGCTTTGTCGCCGCCGAGCCGCCGGTGATTGCCAGCATGGGCGCCGGTGATGTCGCTGGCGCGCTCTATACCGAGCAGCTCGGCGAGATCGAGACTTCCATTGCCATGGCACGCGATAAATTCGCCGAGCTGGTGCCGGCCGACCTCAAGCATGGCTGGATTGCCGGCATCCAGCAGCCGGCCCTCGGCCTGATCCAGGCGGCGCGCAAGGCCGATCTGATCGTGATCGGCTCCCCCGGTGAACTGCGCGATGAAGGCTATCGCACCATTGACCTGGGCACCCTGCTGCTCTCGGCTGGCCGGCCCGTGCTGATCGCCGCCGCCGGGGCCCCCAAGCTCAAGGCCAGTACGGTCATCGTCGCCTGGAAGGATACCAAGGAGGCGCGGCGCGCCATCGTCGACGCGCTGCCGCTGCTGCAGGCTGCCATTGATGTGCAGGTGGTGGTGATCAGCGAAGGCGATCTGGGCATCGAGCGCGACAGCATGCTGGACGCCGTGGCCTGGCTGCAGAGCCACGCTGTCAAGGCGCGTGGCGATGTGTTGCCCAATCGTGGCGGTGCGGGTCAGTCAATCCTCGACGCCGCCAAGTCCGCCAGCGCCGATCTGATCGTCAGCGGCGCCTATGGCCACAGCCGCTTGCGTGAATGGCTGGTCGGCGGCATGACCCGAGACCTGCTGGCCGCGCCGGGCATTCACCGCTTCCTATCGAACTAGAACGAAACGTACGGGACCCGCTGGTCAGCGGGTCCACAGCTTCGGCCAGTACACGTCGCTGTCGAAATCCTGCGGGATGGGCGAGAGGCGCGAGATCGCCGTGGCGGCAAACTCGACCTGCAAGGCATAGTGGCGGACATCGTCGGGCATGGGCTGGCCGGTAATGAATTCCCGCGTGCGCCATTCATGCAGCTTGATCGCCCGTAGCCGACGCCGGGCTTCTGCCTCGACATCCTCGACCAGCACGGCCACCGGCGCAGCCTGTGAGCGCTGCCAGTTCGGCTCCGTCCACTCCCTGCTTCCCTCGATCTCTGCGAAACGCACTTGGTCCTCTGCTCTCTGGCCGCCTGCCCCTCGGCGCCGCCTCTGTCATCAGCATGTCACCGACCCCTTACCGAAACGGTAACGCGGGGTTTTGGCAAGGGCCGGGCCGTGTTAGCCTTGCAGGCATGACCATCCTTTACGTCATGGCTGCGCAGGCCGAATACGGCCCCCAACTGCAGGCCAGGATAAATCCGCTGATCACCGGCGTCGGTCCGGTCGAGGCCGCCATTGCCGTCTCCCGGGCTTTGGCCGAGGCCCGGCCACTGCCGCGCCTCGTTGTGTCGCTGGGCTCGGCCGGCTCGCGCGTGCTGGCGCAGTGCGGCATCTACCAGGCCATGTCGGTGAGCTATCGCGACATGGATGCCTCGGCCCTGGGCTTTGCCAGGGGGCAGACGCCGTTTCTGGATCAGGCCCCGGTCCAGATGCTTACCCCGCTTATCCCGGGGCTTGAAACGGCGCGGCTGTCGACCGGCGCCAATGTCGTCTCCGGCGCAGCCTATGACGGCATCGATGCCGACATGGTGGATATGGAAACCTTTGCCGTCCTGCGGGCCTGCCAGACCTTCGGCGTTCCGCTGGTAGCGCTGCGCGGCATTTCCGATGGCGCGGCCGAGCTCGGCCATGTGGATGACTGGACGCAATATCTGCACGTCATCGACGAAAAGCTGGCGGCAGCGGTGGAACTGGTCGAAGTGGCGGTGGCGACCGGACGAATCTAGCGGCCCGCAGCCTTCTTGTCGCGCCGCTGGCGCCGCCAGGTGCTCCATTTGCGCATGCCGCGCACAATGGCCATGTTCACCGGGCCCTGCAGGAAGGCCAGGTCGAGCGCCAGCAGCAGCAGGCCGAGCGGCAGCATCCAGATGCCGAGCACCGGCAGGAAGCTGAAAATGCCCCCCAGGATCAACAGGATCGCCAGCGGTATGCGCAGCCAGCGCGCACCCGGACGCCGCAAATGGGCCAGCAGGCCGGCCGCCTGCGGCACCTTGCGCGCGATGCGGTCGAACTGTCGATCAAGTCGGGCGCGGCTCTTGGCCATAAAGATCCCTTTGGTGGCAGTCGCAATGCCTCTGATGTAGTGCGCCCCGGCGCGCCCGCCAAGGGTCATTGTGTGGCAGCGACGTGCAAAGCCCAGGCAGCCCCCAAAAATGGAACTTCTACCCCGCACCAGAGTTGAATGAGGATAACCCTCAAGGAGCGTCCCCATGGCTACGGCAACTCAGCGCGCACTCCGTCGCGCAGAACACAGCGGCGAAGCAATCTCGGAAAATCTGGCCCAGCAGATTGCTGTGCTGCGCAAGCAGGTCGACGAAATGTCCCGTTCCGTGCAGTCCTATGGCGGTCACTCCATCGATGACCTGCAGCACAATGCCGTCGCCTTGGCCCACGAAGTCCGCGAACAGGGCCGCGTTGTCGCCCGCCAGGTCGGCCGCCAGGCCAATATCGCCGGCAAGGCCGTGCAGGAAAACCCGGTCCCGGTTCTCGTCGTGCTCGGCACCATCGCCCTGCTCTCGACGCTGCTGTTTACCCGCGACTGATCTGGGCGACACGTTAGCACTTCGCTAACCGTCCCGCTCAGGGCTTGCTTAAGCCTAATGGGTCATTGTCGGACGAGCCTGCATTTGATCGTCCGACGGAGACTGCCCCATGAAGATCACCAAAGCCGTGCTGCGCACGATGGCCGTGATCCTCACCGGCAGTGTGCTCGGCGGCTGCAGCCTGTTCGGTATCAGCTTTGGCACGGCCCAGCTCAGTCCCAAGGAATGCCTGATGCGGGCAATGTACTTTGAATCCAACCGCTCCAGCGTCGATGGCATGCTGGCCGTCGGCACCGTGGTGATGAACCGCCTCAACGATCCGCGCTACCCAAAATCGGTCTGTGCGGTCGTCGGGCAGAAGAACCAGTTCGCCCAGGGCGTGCTGACCAAGAAGATGACCGACAGCGGCGCCGTGCTGGCCTCCCAGACCGCCGATCAGGTACTGGCTGGCTGGCGTCATCCCGGCGTGCGCAATGCGCAGCATTTCCACACGGCCGGGCTGCGTTTTCCCTATAACAACATGCATTACGTGCTCGAAGCCGGCGGCAACGAGTTCTACGAAAAATACTAGGGGTGATGCGGCGACGCTAGAAGTCGCCGCCCATGTCGAAGCCGCCATCGCCGAAATCATCGCCGCCGCCGCTATCGCCGTCGTCGGCTGGCAGGTCTTGCTCAGCGGTGGCCTCAGGTTCTGCCGCGTGAGCGCTGCCAAACAGGCCGCCAAAGGCATTGATCAGCATCATGCCGCCCGCCACGCCCAGCGCCGTCTGCGCCGCGCCGGCCAGAAACCCACCCTGCCCGCCGCGGCCGGGCCTGTCCTCGCCGACATTGTCCCAGGGACCGCGCGCCCGCTGCTTGCCCTCCAGTTCGGCAATGCGGGTCTGGGCCTCGCGCAGCGCCTGTTCCTGGGCGACCACGGTCTGGGCCAGGAATAGGGCGCGGGCGGAAAGTCGCGCAGCCGCTGCTGGATTTGGGCCTCGGCATCGCGGTCGCGCGGCGCGCTGTTGCGCGCTACCTCCTCGATCCGGTCGAACAAATCATCAATGACGGTCTGGTCTTGCTGGCTTGCCATAGCGGCGCTCCCTCTATTCGGTAGTGCTAGAGATGGGGAGCGCAGCGGAGGGTGCAATGGCTGCGGCCGCAATTCACAGCTTGGTGCTGGTGCGCAGCACATAGCCGATGACCACGGCGACGGCCTCATAGAGCTCGATGGGAATGGTATCGTCGATCTCGATGCCGCTCAGCGCCTGGGCCAGCACCGGATTGGCCTCGATGATCACGTCATTGTCGCGTGCCAGCGCGATGATGCGCTCGGCGACGAGGCCGCGCCCCTTGGCGACCACACGCGGCGCGTCGCGGGTGCCGCGCTCATATTGCAGTGCCACCGCCAGCGCGCGATCCTTGGGGTCTTCGCTCATGTCGTGGCGTCCACCAGATGGCCCGAATGGGCGGCCTGCGGCGAGGCGGGCGGCGCCCCGTGCCGCACGATGATCGCGCCCGGTGTCAGGCCCATGCCAGCCAGTGTGCCGCGCAACCCGTCAATATCGGCCTCGAGCGCCGCCGACGTGGCCGGTTCGCTGGCCCATAGCATCACGCCGGTGGCGCGGCCGCGCAGCGACACCTGGGCCCCGACCTCGCCCATCCCCGGCAGATTGATGGCAAAACGCATCTGCCAGCCCCGGTCCGACGCCACTTCGCCCGCATTCTGCTCGTCGCGATGAATCTGCAGTTGCAGCAGCGTCTGGTGACCGGCGATCACCACCGGCAGGTCCATGCTCCACTCGGCGCCCTTCACATTGGGGTCCGGCAGGGACGCATGCTGATGCAGTCGCAGGCGCGACAGCGCCGCCTCGGTCCGGTCCAGCAGGTGTTTGCCCACCTCGTCGGCCGCCGCCGCCGGATCGATCGGCGGAATATCCGACCCCGTCACCCGCGGAAACTTGCCGCGCAGGGGCGGGGCAACCTGGGTAACGGCGGCAACTACCGGCAATTGCTGGCCCAGCCAGCTGGTCAGCGTCGAGCGCAGCGCCAGCAGCGAAGCCTTCATGTCGACCTGCGGCGCCAGCAGCGGCGTGCCGGCGCGGGCCAGCCCGGCTTCCTGAAACACGCCTGAGTTCAGCACCGCCTTCTGCAGGTTGGCGCCGTCCAGCTTGCCACTGGCCAGATTGAGCTGGTTGGCCAGCACCTGCTGCGCAGCCCGGGCAACCGGCTCGGGCAGCGCCACGGTGCCGGCAATCGAGGTCAGGGCTGCCGTCAGCCCGACAATGCTGTTTTGCTGCGGCAAGGCGGACTGCACCATCTGCGCCAGCGCTGCCTGTGGCGTGCTGGCTATGGCCGGGCTTGGCGCCGGCGCCACTGCAGACTGGGCCACCCGCCCGGCCGCGGGGGCTACTGGGGGCGCTGCCGTCGCGCCCGGGAGCGCCGGCGGCGACCCGGTTATCGAGGCGCCGGCAGGTGGTGCCTGGGCATAGGGTACGGCGGGACGCGCGGTCGACGGCGCAATCACCTGCCCTTGGGCGTCCGGCTGTGCGGTGACGGCGGCAGGCGTCTGTGAAGTGACGGGCGTCGCCGGGCCCGCCGCCGCCTGGGCGGCCAACATGGTGGCGGGCGTGACTGTCGAAGCCGCACTCGCCAGCGGTGCGTTGGCGGCGGCGGGCGGTGTTGTCACCGGCACTCCGCTCGGCGCCGGACGTGCCGCACCAGGGGCGGTCGCCGCGGCGGGAATGGCTGCGGACGAAGGCGCGGCACTGGCCACTGCCTGGGACACGGTAGCAGGACTGCTGGCTGTGCCGGCGGGCGCGGCTTGCCCCTGTGCCGCCGGAATGGCTGCCGAGGCGGTCGAACTGGCAGGCGCCGGCCGTGGCGTGGCGGTCTTTGCCGCGCTTGCCGCGGGCGCCGCTTGCAGCGCCAGCCGCAGTTGCGCACCGCTGCCCTGGACTTCAAAGCGCAGCGCCTCGCCCGCCAGGGCCAGCTGCGGCAGCGCCAGGTTCAGCGTCTGGCCGGCAATCTGCACCTGCGTGCCGCCATTGGGCGCCGGCCCGATGACCGTGCCGCTGATGACCTGGCCCGCCTTGAGCGCAAGCGCCTGCAGCACCGAGCTGCGCGCGGCCGCGACGATCTGGGGTAGCTGGCCGGGGATAAGCATGGTGTATCCGCCCCGCCGCACCGTGCGGCAGCGCTACTCTAGCGCAACATCAGCATTCGCTGATTCTGTCCTGCTTGGGAAACTTAACGAGCCGTGACCAAGGTCCCCGGCCTGCCGCGCCTAGTCAGGGCGGATATCGGTATAGGCCTTGGTAACCGGCTTGCCGCGGAACGTGACCCAGAAGAAGTTCAGCGTATAGGTGCCCGCCGTGCGGAACACACCTTCCTTCTCAAGGCGCCGGCCCGAGGTCATCATCTTGAGCCCGAAGGTCCATTTCACCGCCCCGACCCTGGACAGGCGCACGGCGACGTCGGTATCCTCGCCGAAGAACTCGATCGAGCGATCATAGCCACCCACGCGTTGCCACGCCTCGCGCCTGAAGATGAAATTGCCCCCCTGCACCACCGAGCCCACGCGCAGGATATAGCGGTTGAGCACATAGATCAGCCAGGTCAGGCCATAGAACATGTTCACCAGGAACCGGTTCCAGGCACTCATGTCGTAATAGACATAGGGGCCGCTGAGGCAGACCAGCTTGGGGTCGCGGGCAAACTCGGCGAACACGGTGTCGAGCCAGCCTGCCGG
This sequence comes from Devosia sp. MDV22-iso42, assembly GCF_058629155.1. Taxonomy (NCBI): domain Bacteria; kingdom Pseudomonadati; phylum Pseudomonadota; class Alphaproteobacteria; order Hyphomicrobiales; family Devosiaceae; genus Devosia; species Devosia sp. MDV22-iso42. The sequence goes on along the minus strand of NZ_JBZVWR010000006.1, from coordinate 433,496 downwards.
CACGATGGTGTCGCTGTCGATATTGGCGACGAGGTCAAACCCCTCGGTGGCGGCAAAGCCGGCATCGCGCGCATTGACCAGACCCTTCTTGGGCTCGTCGACCACCTGCACCGTCGGGAAACTGCGGGCAATCTCCCCGGTCCGGTCGGTGGAGGCATTGTTGACAACGATGATCTCGGCGTCAGCCCCAGCGCGGGCAATTTCAGCAACGACCGATTCCAGGCATTTGCCGATCAGCGCCTCTTCATTATAGGCGGGTATGACGAATGCCAGTTTCATTGCTGCCTCATGCTCGGCCGGAACGACCTTGGTCGGTGCAAATAGCGGTTGCGCCAGCGATGGGCAACACTGCACGCCGCTTTTTCCAGCACCGGCCAACGCGAACCGCACCGCCGCCGGGGCGGTGGTGCGGACATGGTCGGTCCGTGGCGTCAGCCGATATAGTCACGCTTGCCGATCGGCGCGCCATTGGCGCGCAGGATGGCGTAGGCCGTGGTGATGTGGAAATAGAAGTTCGGCAAGGCGCGCTGGGTCAAATAGACCAGCCCGTTTTCCTGCACGTCACTGCCACCCAGCTTGAGCGTGACGTCACGTGTCTCGCTACCATCGAGATCGGCCGGCGTGATCGTGGCCAGCAGGTCGAGCGCCTTGCGGATGCGCGCGCGCAACTCGTCAAAAGTCTGTTCGGTATCAGGCCAGGACGGCACGTCGCGCCCGGCCAGCCGGGACACGCTGCCCTTGACGTGATCGGTGGCGATCATGATCTGGCCGCGGAATGGGATCATATCCGGCGAAAGGCGTGCCCCGGCCAGCACGGCAGTGTCGAACTTGCGTTCGGCGGCATTGGCCTCGGCCTTGTCCATGATGGTCAGCAGATTGGTGAGCATGCGGGTATAAACCGGCACGGTCAGGTCATAAACGGCGATCGTCATCGAGAGATACCTTGATTGTGGCGACATGACAGGGAACAGTCACATGCGCCTGCACTGGCAGGCTGACAAGTAGGTTTGCGTATGCGGAGTAAGACTGACAAGCCGGTGACGCCGGAGGACGGACGAACCAGCGGCTTCAGGCGCCTGCGCAGCACGCTGCGGCTGCTTTATCACAGCCAGTCGCCCAAGGCGCAGCGCTTCCAGGCAGCCGTGCTGATCGTGGATCTGGCGATCATCGTTTTTTTCATTGCCACGCCGCTATTGCGCGACAACGAGTCCTTTCTGTGGATCGACTATTCGATCGCTCTTTTGCTGGCGGCTGACCTGACGGCACGGGCGCTGGCAGCCACCGATATCGGCCGCTGGTTGCGCCAGGTGCCGGTCATCCTCGATATCTTCATCCTGGCCACCCTGCTGGTCCCCACCGTGTTCTTCAACCTGGGATTCTTGCGGATTCTGCGCCTCTGGACACTCACCCGCAGCAGCACGCTGTGGCGGCCGCTGCGGCGCCGGGGGCTGATGCAGTATCGGGAAACCATCCAGGCGGTGATCAACCTGCTGGTTTTCCTCTTCGTGGTCACCGGCTTTGTCTACACCGCCTTTGCCTATCGCGGCGGCGACAGCATTGCCGGCTATATCGACGCGCTGTATTTCACCGTGGCGACAGTGACGACGACCGGGTTCGGCGATATCACCCTGCCCGGTCCGGGCGGCAAGCTCACCTCCATCGTCATCATGATCGTGGGCATTTCGCTGTTCGTCAAACTGGCGCAGTCGATCTTCCGGCCGGCCAAGGTGCACTTCCCCTGCCCGCAATGCGGGCTGCAGAAGCACGACCCCGACGCCGTGCACTGCAAGGCCTGCGGCCATATCCTCAACATCCCCGATTCCGGCCAGTACTAACGGATCACCGGTAGCCGGACCCGGAAGCAGGCGCCTGGCAACGGCCCCTGCACCAGCTCGAGCGTGCCGTTCATGCGCGCCACGATCTGGCGCGAAATCGCCAGTCCCAGCCCAGCCCCGCTCTGGTCGCTGGCGCCATGGGCGCCGCGCGAGAACTTCTCGAAGATCAGCTTGCGCTCGCGCTTGGGAATGCCCGGGCCGTTGTCGGCGATATCGACAATATAGCTGCCCGCTCGCACCGATGACGTGACCCGCAGCACGCCGGGGGCAGCATCGTTGTATTTGACCGCATTGGACACCAGGTTGATGAATACCTGGCACAGCCGGTCGGCATCGCCCTCCACCATGGTGGTCCGGGCGCGGTCGCCCATTTCCACCCGCATGCCACGCTCGCGCAGCAGCGCATCACAGACCCGCATCGCCCGGTCCAGCGCCGCTTCGGCGTCGATGGGCGAATTGTCCCAGGCCCGTTCGCCACGCTCAAGCGCCGACAGGTCGAGAATCTCGTCGAGCAGCTTGGTCAGCCGCAGGCTCTCCTGGTGGATGGTGGAGACAAAATGCTGCCGCGTCGCCGCGTCGAGCCCCTCCGGCTCGAGCAGGATTTCCGAGAACGAGCGGATCGAGGTCATCGGCGTGCGCACCTCGTGGCTGACCTGGCTGAGGAACTCGTCCTTCTGGCTGTCCAGCTCGCGCAATTGCACATTGGCGTCCTCGAGCTTTTGCGCCGTGGAGCGCAGCTCGGCCGAGGTCTTTTCCAGCTGCTGGGAATATTCGATGACCTGCTGGGTCTCGTCGGCCATCTGCATGACTTCCTCGAGCGACACATCGCTGCCCGACACCACCTTTGACAGCATGACATGGGCCGAAGCCGCCCCGATCGAGCCGGCCAGCTCGCGCTCCAGCTGTCCGATGAATTCCGAGGACGGCTCAAGCTGGTCCGGCTCGACGCCGATGTCGCGCGCTGCCGCCTCGAACAGCGCGGCCGCCCGCCGCTCGCCCAGTACCCGCTCGGCGACGAAGAACAGGTCATTGGCCGTCGCAGAGCCACGCACGAAATTGCCCTGGGCCGTATGGCCGCGCTTGAACACGTCGACGAACAGGGTGGCCTGAATGCGCTCCAGGCTCGACTGCGTGGTCAACAGCGACACCACCGTCAGCGTCAGCACATTGAGTGACAGGCTCCAGAACGCGGCATGGCTCAGCGGATCGAGTCCGTCGAACCCGAACAGCGCTTCCGGCCGCAGCCAGGCAATGCCCCAGGGCCCGTCGCGCATCAGCATGGCAACCGCTGGCGACACGGACTCGAACGAGGGCAGGAAGCTGCACCAGACCCAGACGACAAAACCCACGGCGATGGCAGCGGTCGCGGCCTTGAGCGAGGCATCGCGCCAGAACAGCGCCGCCAGCACGGCGGGGAAGAACTGGGCAATGGCGGTAAAGGAGATCAGCCCGATCGGGGCCAGCGCATCCGAATCCCGGGTGAAGAAGAAGTAGAAAAACCCTAGCGACAGAATCAGCACGATGGAAAACCGGCGCGCCACCAGCAGCAGGTGGCTGACCCCCTGCCCGTCGCCGCTGCCCTGGCCCGAGCTGAAGCGCAACACCAGCGGCATGACGATATGGTTGGACACCATGATCGACAGCGCGATGGATTCCAGGATGATCATCGAGGTGGCCGAGGAAAAGCCGCCGATAAAGGCAAACAGCGCCAGCGCATCCTGCCCGAAAGCCATCGGCAGCGTCAGCGCGAACATGTCGGGATTGGAGCCTGCCGGCAAGGTGATGAGCCCGAACATGGCGATGGGCAGGATGAACAGGCTCATCAGCAGCATATAAGCGGGGAAGGCCCAGCTGGCGACGCGCAGGTGGTTTTCGTCCGAATTCTCCACCACCGTCACCTGGAACTGCCGCGGCAGGCAGACGATCGCCGCCACCGACAGCGCCAGCGTCGTCAGCCAGCGGTCGTCAAAGCCCTTGTCGGGCCGCAGCCCTACGCTCATCTCGCTGGCCCGGGTGAAGATCGGCTCCAGCCCACCTCCGGCATAGACCACGAAAATGCCCACGGCGAGCAATGCGGCCAACTTGACTACGGCCTCAAAGGCAATGGCCGCGACCACGCCGTGATGCTGTTCCTTGGCGTCGACATGCCGGGTGCCGAACAGGATGGTGAAGACCGCCATGGCCGCCGCAACGCCGAAGGCCAGGCCCACATCGTCAATGCCGGCCAGGCTGCCCTGCCCGAATTCTGAGGCGCCGGCCACGGTCTGGATCGAGGATGTCACGGCCTTGAGCTGCAGCGCGATATAGGGGGCGATGCCGATCACGGCGATGCAGGTGACCAGCACGGCCAGCCGGTTGGACTTGCCGAAGCGCGAAGACAGCAGATCGGCCAACGAGGTGATGCGCTGGTTGTGGCTGATGCGCACCAGGCGCCGCAGCAGGAACCACCAGCCGACAAAGACCAGCGTCGGGCCGAGATAAATGGTGAGGAATTCCAGCCCGCTGCGAGCGGCATTGCCCACCGCCCCGTAGAACGTCCAGCTGGTGCAATAGACCGAGATTGACAGCGTATAGACCGCCGGCGAATGCAGGAACGATTTGGTATTGGCGCGCGCCCTTCGGTCGCCGAAAAAGGCCAGCACGAACAGCAGCCCGACATAGCCGACAGCGGTGGCGATGACGAAATCGGCTGAGAGCATCAGTCGCCCTCCGCCCCGGTGGTCGCCTCGGCGCCATCGGGCGGCAGCAGGCGATTCAGCGCGGCTGTACCGATGATCAGCAGCAGCCAGACCACGAACAGGTAGATGACAATCTGCGGCGTACCGAAATGCGTGATCGGCTGGTTGAACACATAGACCAGCGGCGGCACCAGCAGCAGCGCGCCGGTTACCGTCAGCACCAGCATGCTGGCAATGAGTTTACGCCGCTCCGCCATGTCCAGCCAGCAATTGCCGCACCGCACCGACCACGTCGGCATTGGCATAGGGCTTGGTCACGAAGCCGTCCGCACCCAGTTCCTCGGCGGTGCGGCGGTCCTGCTGCTGACCCTTGGCGGTCAGGATCAGCACCGGCATGTCTCGCAGCTCGAGATTGGCGCGGATCTGCTTGAGCACGTCAAAGCCGCTGCGCTTAGGCAGCATGACGTCGAGCACCAGCAGGCGCGGGCTGAGGCGGCGAACGGCATCAAGCACGGCATCGCCGTCGGTCACCGCCCCGATGCTGTAGCCGGCGCGCCGCAGAATGAAATCGAGCGATTCCAGAATGCTTGGCTCGTCCTCGGCAATGAGTATGTCGACTGCCAACTTTCCCCCTGGTCAGACGCGGTCTCCCCTCCGCGAATGCCGGCCCACTTAACCGCAATCACCCCGGATCGCCAAGCGCAAATGCGGCGGGCAGCAGCGGCGCCCGGGTTCGCGACGCGCCAGCATCGGGCGACAGCGTCTCTTCCTGCCGGCTGGCACAGTCTCTTCGGGTGCACAGCCGGCAGCTCGGACCCACCGGAATGTCGGCCGACAGATCGTCCAGATCGAGCCCGGAGGCGTAAATGGTGCGGTCGGCATGCAGCACGTCGCAGGCCAGCATCACCGAGGAGGCCACGATCTGCTCGCGGAAGGCGGCGGTGCGGCGTTGCACCGTGCGGGCCAGGAACAGGTAGCGCGAACCGTCGGAAAACCGCACTACGTGCCGCAAGGGCGCGTCGGGCATGCGGAAGGCGCCATAGATGGCCCAGAGCGGGCAGGCATGGCCGCTATTGGGCAGCAGCAGACCGGGCAGCGGGAAATGCTTGGTGAGGCGCCCGGCCGGATCGGAGCGCAGGAAGCCGAAGGGCACGCCCTCCTGCCCCGGCCGGCGCAGGGTCACCAGCCGATGGGCGACCTGCTCGAAGCTGGCATTGTAGACCTGGCGCAGATGGTCGATGTCATAGGCGCTGGCCTCGGCATCGCCCAGCATCCGCTCATAGGGAAACACCATGGCGCCGGCGAGGTAGGAGCCGACCGCCCGCGACGCCAGCCGGCGCGCAGTCGGCGTGGACAGCACCGCGCTGTGCAGCGTCTCCCCGATCGCATCGGCCGCCGCCAGTTCGCCGTAGAGGCGCGCCAGCTGGAACTGCCGTGTGGCCAGCGTCGTCGTGCCCTGGAACCACAGGCGGCGGATGGAAGCATCGAAGCGATACTGGCCGGGAAAGTCCGGCTCGTCCGGCGGGCCGCCAAAGGCCACGGTCACGCCGAACTTTTCTTCCAGCACGGCCACCAGGGTGGCAATGCTGAACGGACCAGCCCGCGTGAGTTCGGCGCGCAGGCGGTCGGCGGCGTCCTCAAGGATAGGAAAATGGTTCTGCCGCTCGATGATAAGGTCATCGATCTCACGCACCGGCGACACGTTGCGGCTGATTTCGCTCGAGGTGTCGAACTGGCCGATCAGGTTGCGCGCCACATCCGACAGCGCCAGCGTCTCGCGCCCGATGGCCCCCAGGAACCGCCGCCGCTCGGCCTCGTCGAGATCGGCGACATCTTCGAGGATTTCCGCGCTGGAGCGGATGGCGGTGACACCGGACAGGATCTGGTGCAGCAGTTGGCTCAGCAGAGGATCGGAGCGCAGCCGGTCGGCATAGGCATCGGCATTGGACACCGCATCGGTATAGGCGCGGTGCAACCGGGCCAGCGCGGCGGCACTGGCGGGATATTGCGCCACCAGTTCGCGCCGCTCTTCGGGCCGGAAGGGCAGCGACTCAACCACCGGGTCGGCGAAAGCTTCTTCGAGGTCCTGCAGCAGTTTCTGCTCGGTGCGCCCGGCCAGTTCATCGACATCGATCTGCAATTGCGTGGCCACGCGGTTGAGCAGGGCCCCGCCGATATCGCGTTTGTTGTTCTCGATCAGGTTGAGATAGCTGGGCGAAATGCCGACCAGCCGCGCCAGGCTGGCTTGGGAAATGCGCAGCAATTTCCGTCTGTTGCTGATGCGGAAGCCGATCGGTGCGCGCATGGCTGGATCCTCGTTTCTCGCCGCGCCTGTCAACAACGTGACAGACGATGGCGAATTTCAGATCAATAATTGACAGATTATCCCTGCAATTACAACGTCCTATTGCCGACGTTTGCATATCGGGAAATACTCGGCCTGCGGTGAGCTGCTGGCTAAGTATCAGTTGCCCCGCGCCAAAAGGAGGAAATCAATGACACTTTTGAAGCGCGGCCTCAGCCGCCGTCGAGTGCTGCAGACCGGCATGGCCGGCATTATCGGCACTGGTATTGCACCCATGATCCTGACCCGGGGCGCGTGGGCGCAGGAGTTCTGCAACAACCCGACCGGTGACACGGTGACGTTCGGTCTCAACCTGCCCCTGACCGGCGCCTATGCCGAAGAAGGTGCCGACGAACAGAAGGCCTATGAACTGGCCATCCAGCACCTCAATGGTGAAGGCGATGGCGGGCTGATCAATGTCCTCACCCCGACCGCTCTCAAGGGCAATGGCATTCTGGGCAAGAAGGTCGCCTTCGTGACCTCCGACAGCCAGACCAAGTCGGACGTGGCCCGTGCCGGCGCCACCCGCATGATCGAACGCGATGGGGCCATCATGGTCACCGGCGGCTCGTCCTCGGGTGAAGCCATTGCCGTGCAGGGCCTGTGCCAGGAACTGGGCGTCATCTTCATGGCCGGCCTGACCCACTCCAATGATACCACCGGCAAGGACAAGCGCCGCTACGGTTTCCGCCACTTCTTCAACGCCTACCAGTCCGGCATCGGCCTGGGTCCGGTGCTGGGCCAGGAATATGGCGCCGACCGCCGCGCCTATCACCTGACGGCCGACTATACCTGGGGCTGGACCCAGGAAGAATCCATGAAGGCCGCCACCGAAGCGCTCGGCTGGCAGACTGTCGAAGCCGTCCGCACGCCCCTGGGCGCCGGCGATTTCAGCCAGTTCCTGACGCCCGTGCTCAATTCTGGCGCGGACGTGCTGATCCTCAACCACTATGGCAATGACATGGTGAACTCGCTGACCCAGGCCGTGCAGTTCGGCATGCGCGACCGCCAGGTCAACGGCAAGGACTTCCAGATCGTCGTGCCACTGTTCTCCGAGCTCATGGCCAAGGGTGCCGGCACCAACATCAAGGGCATTTTCGGCACCTCCAACTGGCACTGGAACCTGCAGGACGAAGGCACCAAGGCCTTCACCAAGTCCTTCGGCGCCGCCTATGGCGCCCCGCCGTCGCAGGCCGCCCACACCGCCTATGTCCAGGCCCTGCTCTATGCCGATGCCTGCGAGCGCGCCGGTACCTTCTATCCGCCTGAAGTGATCAAGGCGCTGGAAGGCCACGAGTTCGACGGCATGGGCAATGGTCCCACCCTCTACCGTGCCGAAGACCACCAGTGCATCAAGTCGGTCCTCGTCGTGCAGGGCAATGACAACCCGACCAGCGAGTATGACGTGCTCAACGTAGTGCAGGAAATCGATCGCGAAGCCGTGGCCTATGATCCGGCCATCTTCGGCGGCGACCTCGGCCCGGCAGAACCCGTACCGATGTGCTGATCCCGCGGCCGCCCCATTCTTGGAGCGGCCCATTTCTCAGTAGGCCTCGCCCCGAGCCTGTCCAGGGGTGAGGCCCTGCCTCCGGGCCTGTCGTGCCACCTTGCGTGGTTCGACAGGTCACGCTGAGGCTACCGGACGCCGGGCTCGCTAGGACCAAAACCATGTTCGAAGTCATCTTTCTGCAATTCCTCAACGGCCTCGACAAGGGTGCCGCCTATGCGCTGATCGCGCTGGGACTGACCCTGGTCTTCGGGACCCTGGGCGTGGTCAATTTCGCCCATGGCGCGCTGTTCATGCTGGGCTCGTTCTGCGCCGTGCTGTTCCGCCAGGTGCTGACGATGGAGACCATCACCATCGACCCCGAAAAGCTCTCCCCCTGGGGCCAGCCGCTCGAAGTGCGCGAACCCCTGGTCCAGGCCTGGTTCGGCGATTTCGGTGCCGTGCTGGTCAATTATTCGGTGCCCTTCAGCATCATCATTACCATTCCCATCATGTTGGTGATCGGCGTGGCGCTGGAACGCGGCATCATCAAGCACTTCTACAAGCGCCCCCATGCCGAACAGATCCTCGTGACCTTTGGCCTGGCCATCGTGGCGCAGGAAGTCATCAAGTCCTTCTTCGGCCCCAACCCCATTCCCCAGCCCATGCCAACCGACCTGCGCGGCGCGGCCGATATCGGCGCCTTTTTGGGCATGCAGGCCAATGTCATCACCTATCCGATCTGGCGCCTGATCTATTTCCTGTTCTCCGCGGCGATCATCGGCGGCGTCTTTGCCTTCCTCCAGTTCACCACCTTCGGCATGGTGGTCCGCGCCGGCATGGCTGACCGCGAGACCGTGGGCCTGCTCGGCATCAATATCGATAAGCGCTTCACCATCATGTTCGGTCTGGCGGCCGTCGTCGCCGGTGTCGCCGGGGTGATGTACACCCCGCTGCTGCCGCCCAACTATCACCTCGGCATGGACTTCCTCGTGCTCAGTTTCGTGGTCGTGGTGGTTGGCGGCATGGGCTCCCTGCCCGGCGCCGTGGCGGCCGGCTTCCTGCTCGGCATCCTGCAGTCCTTTGCCTCGATGACCCAGGTAAAGGCGCTCGTCCCCGGCATCGACCAGATCATCATCTATCTCGTCGCCGTCGTCATTCTGCTCGTATTGCCGCGTGGCCTGTTTGGTCGCCGCGGCGTGATGGAGGCCTGATCCAATGGCCATGTCCCGCAACGACCTTCTGCTGTTCCTGGGCTTCGCCATCGTGGTGCTGGCCATGCCGATCTGGATGGCGCCGTTCGGCGCCGCCTATCCGGACCTGCTGCAGCGCTTCATGATCTTCGGCATCTTCGCCGTCGGCTTCAACATCCTGTTCGGACTCACCGGCTATCTCAGCTTCGGCCACGCCGCCTTTTTCGGCGTCGGCTCCTACGCCGCTGTCTGGTCGTTCAAGCTGCTCAGCCTCGATGCCCTGCCGGCCATGCTGTTCGCCATCATCATCTCCGGCCTGTTTGCCTTGGTCATCGGTTATCTCAGTCTGCGCCGCTCCGGCATCTACTTCTCCATCCTCACCCTGGCCTTCGCCCAGATGAGCTATAACCTCGCCTATTCGGTCCTCACCCCGATCACCAATGGCGAGACCGGCCTGCAGCTGACCATCAACGATCCGCGTCATGTCGATCGTCTGTTCGGCGAGGTCATGCCCGGCCAGCCGGTGCCGACCCTCCTCGGACAGTCGTTGGGCGGCTTTGCCGGCTTCTATTTCTGCGCCGGCTTCCTGATCCTCGCCTTCTTCATCGCCCAGCGTATCACCAACTCGCCCTTCGGCATGATGCTCAAGGGCATCAAGTCCAACCAGATCCGCATGAACTATACCGGTTTCAATACCCGTCCCTATACGCTGGCCGCCTTCGTCATCTCGGGCATGTATGCCGGCTTGGCCGGCGCCCTGCTGGCCGTGACAGATCCCCTGGCCGGCGCCGAGCGCATGCAGTGGACCGCCTCGGGCGAAGTGGTGCTGATGACCATTCTGGGCGGCGCCGGCACCCTCGTGGGCCCGGTCATCGGCGCCTGGATCATCAAGTATTTCGAGAACATCTTCTCCGCGCTCAATGACAGCATCCTGGCGCGCTTCTGGAGCTTCCTGCCCGACGGCTTCGATCAGGCGGCCGTCACCATCAGCAGCAAGTTCGTCGGCGAGGGCTGGTTCCTCACCCTGGGCCTGGTCTTCGTGCTCATCGTGGTCTTCCTGCCCGGCGGCGTGATGGAAGGGGTGCGGCGCATCGCCCAGCTCTTCCGCAAGTCGCCGCCGCCGAGCAAGACCGCTCCCCAGCCACAGCCAGCCGAATAGGACGCCCCAGATGAGTGTACCCAATGTCGTGCTGCACGTTGCCGACGTCCACAAGCGCTTCGGCGGCCTGCATGCCCTGGCCGATATCGACCTCGAGGTCGAGGAGGGCCAGACCCACGCCATCATCGGCCCCAATGGCGCCGGCAAGTCGACGCTGCTCAATGTCATCATCGGCAAGCTGGCCCCGACCAGCGGCCAGGTGGTCTTCGATGGCGTGGTGCTTACCGGCCGCAAACCCTATGAGATCAACCAGCTCGGCATTGCCCGGGTGTTCCAGACTCCGGAAATCTTTGCTGATCTCAGCGTGCTGCACAATGTGATGATCCCGGCTCTGGCCAAGCGGGACGGCGCCTTCCGCCTCAACATGTTCTCCGGCCTCGACCAGGAAAAGGCCATCCGCCAGGAAGCCGAGCACATGCTCGAGGATGTCGGCATGCTCAGCAGTCGCTCCGACCATGCCGGCAGCCTCAGCCGCGGCGACAAGCGGCGTATGGAACTGGCCATGTGCCTGATCCAGCATCCCCGCCTGCTGCTGCTCGACGAACCCACTGCCGGCATGAGCCGGCATGACACCAATACCACAATCGAACTGCTCAAGAAGATCAAGAGCCGCGGCATGACCAAGGTCATCATCGAACACGACATGCATGTGGTGTTCTCGCTGGCCGACAAGATCTCGGTGCTGGCCCAGGGCCGCATCATTGCCGATGGTACGCCCGATCAGGTGCGCGGCAATCCCAAGGTGCAGGAAGCCTATCTCGGAGGCGAAGTCGCATGAGTACGATGGCTATGGAAACCCAGATTGGCAGCGGCAGCCAGGCCGCCGCGGTCGAAACCACCCGCCCGTTCTTTTCGGTGCGCGACGTGCACGCCTATTATGGCGAGAGCTATATCGTGCAGGGCGTCTCCTTCGATATCCGCAAGGGCGAGATCCTCGCTCTGCTCGGTCGCAACGGCGCCGGCAAGACCTCGACCCTGCGCACCCTCGCCCGCACCGACACGCCGCAGATGCGGCAGGGCGAAATCTGGCTCGATGGCGAACCCATCCATCAGATGAAGAGCTACCAGGCCGCCCAGGCCGGCATCCAGCTGGTGCCCGAGGACCGGCGCATCATTGCCGGCCTGACGGTTGAGGAGAACATCTTTCTGGCCCAGGTCGCGCCAGGGGTCGGCTGGAGCCTGGATCAGATCTATGAGAGCTTTCCGCGCCTGGCCGAGCGGCGGAAGCAGGAGGGCGTGACCCTTTCGGGTGGCGAGCAGCAGATGCTGGCCATCGCCCGGGCCCTGGCGCGCAATCTCAAGCTGCTGCTGCTTGACGAACCCTATGAGGGCCTGGCACCGGTGATTGTGCACGAGATCGAGCGCATCCTGCATTCGATCAAGCCGCTGGGCATCACCACCATCATTGTCGAACAGAATGCGGTGGCGGCGCTCAAATTGGCCGACCGCGCCGTCATTCTGGACACCGGCGAAGTGGCCTTCTCCGGCACGGCCAGGGAAGTGCTCGATAATACCGAGTTGCGCCACGAATACCTCGCCATCTAGCGCGGGAAACGGTTTCCGGTCCGGCGGTCTTCAAGCCGCGGGCCGGCACGCTCTACCCTGGGTCTTTCGACTAAAGGCATTCCGCCGATCTCACCTCTCCCCGTTGGGAGATCCAGGGTAAGTTCTATCCTTCCGGCATTTCCGGCGCATTGGCGGCAATGCTGATCCCCTCGCCCTCGAGCGCGTCGCGCACCTCGCGCGCCAGGTCGACCGCGCCCGGCGTATCGCCATGCAGGCAGATCGAGCGCGCCGCCGATCTCATCACCGTGCCGTCAATCGCAACCAGTTCGCCCGCCTTGGCCAGCCGCAGGCAGCGCGCGATGACCGCATCGACATCGTGGATCACCGCCCCTTCCTGGCTACGCGGCACCAGCAGGCCATCGGCTGTATAGGCGCGGTCGGCATAGGCCTCGCGGATCAGCGGCATGCCCACGGCCTTGGCCGCCCGCACCTGCTGGCTATTGTCGAGTGCCAGCACCGCCATATGGGGCGCCATGCCCTGGATGGTGGCGAAAATGCCCACGGCAAAGGCCAGTTCCTCGGCCGTCTGGTTGGCCAGCGCTCCATGCAGCTTCACATAGGAGAGCGGGTGGCCCACCTCGTCGGCGATGAACCGCACCAGGAACAGCTGCTCGCGAATCTGGCCCAGCAACTGGTCCAGCGGCATGACCAGCCGGAACCGGCCGAAGCGCTTGGGGTCGGCGTAACCGGGATGCGCACCCGCCCGCACATTGCGCGCCCGGCAGACCTTGAGAATATGCCTTATGGTTGCGGCGTCGCCGGCATGGCCGCCACAGGCGATCGAGGCGCTGGAGACGATGTCGAGCAGATCATCGTCGTGACCGGTGCCCTCCCCCAGATCGGCATTGAGATCGATCGAGATCATGGTGCTTGGTTCCGCAGGAGCCGCTGGGCGTGTGCCACGCTGACCGGAGCAAAGGCAAGATCGCTGCCCGGGCGCAGCTGCGCAAAACGGTCGATATCGGCGCTGATGATGGTTGCAATGCGCGGATAGCCGCCCGTGGGCTGGTGATCGCGCATCAGCACGATCGGCGTGCCGTCACCCAAGATCTGGATATCGCCGGGCACGATGGCATCGGACACCAGCGACAGGCTCTTGACCCCGGCAAACACCCCGCCGCCATCCTCCAGCCGCACGCCCATGCGGTCGAGCTGGCGCGACACCGTAAAGCCCGTCTCGACAAACAGCTGTCTTGTCTGGGCCGGGAACAGATCGGCATGCAGGCCCCAGACAAAGCGGATCGGCCCTTCTGCCTCCCTGGCCGCAGCAATGGCCTGGGGCGCGGCCGCCCGCGGTTCTGCCAGTTCGAGTACGTCGCCCACCTGCAGCGCCCGGCCCGCCGCCCCGCCCAGGCGCGCCCGGCTGCTGGTGGCGAGGCTTCCCATCATGGCGGGCAGCACCAGCTTGCCGGCAAAGCGCAGATAGCCGTAATTGCCGGTCGCACCGGGCGTGATGCTGAATTCGTCGCCGGCCGCCAGCGTCACCGCGCCGGGCCAGTCCACGATGGCGCCATTGTGCCGGGCGACAAAGCTGCCGCCCGCCATGCCAATGCCGCAGCATCCGCTCTGCAGGCGCAGCGCCAGCCCGGCCGTGGTGAATTCGACGCCGCCGGGCTCTGCGCCCACCAGGTCCCCGGCCAGCCGGTAGCTGGCGCCATCCATCGGCCCGGACGCGCTGATGCCATGGCGCAGCTGGCCGAAGCGGCCCTCATCCTGCACGCTGGTCAGCGGTCCGGCGCGGGTAATGGCGATGATGGCACTCATGGAGCCACCGTAAACTGGATGGCGTCGCCCGCCTGCAACCGGGTCGGCGGCACTGCCACCGGGTCGAAATTGGCGAAATCGGTGCGCCCGATAATGTGCCAGCCGGTCGGCAGCTCGGTGGCGGCAATCGCGGTCTGGCCGGCGGCAAACAGCACCGTGCCCGGCGGCACCATGGGCCGCACCTCTGTGCGCCGCGGCGCCACCAGCGTCTCACCATGCAGGCCGCAATAGACAAAGCCTGGGGCAAAGCCGGTCGCCAGCACCCGCAGCGGCACGGCATTATGCGCGGCGATGAAATCCGCCACGGTCATCTCCAGCAGACCGGCAACACTCTCGAGATCGCGGCCATCGAAATGCACCGGCACGGTCCACCCCCGCCCGGCCTCAATAGGGGCGTCAGCCAGCGCAAACAGCCGCAACCGCAACTGCCCGGCAATATCGGCGGCGGCATGCCGGCACGGATCATAACGCAGCAACACCGACACCAGGTTGGGCACCACTTCGAGCACACCCTCAAGCGGGTCGCGATCAAGCATGCCCGTCAGCGCGATCGCCGCCTGGTTGGCGGCATCGCTCAGCACGGTCCCGAAGCGCACCAGCACGGCGCTGTCGCCCAGCAGCACAATGGTCGGCGTCGGAAATCTGTTGGTTACGGTCGAACCGGTCATGAGGCAGCCTCCTGGGTGCAACATGCTGCTGGTTCTGTCGAACCAGCCCGGATCAGTCAATCCGGTCCATAAGGCCAGGAACTCTGCCTGCCTCGGAAGACCGTTTGTGACTGCCGATATCGCCATGCGATAGCGGCCAGATTGACCTGCCGGGTCGGGTGCGTCGTCCGGCTCTAGTTGGGGTCCTTGCCCTCTTGTTCGATGACAGCGTCAAACAGCTGTCTCGCCTGCCCTGCGCCGATCGCCTCGATGGCGACCGTGGCAATGGCAGCGAACAATTCTGCAATTTCCTGGGGATCGGTGATTTCGGCGTCGTCTTCTTCTGCGTCGGCGTTGATCAGAGTAAACACAATAACGCGCCTCCAAAGGTAGCCAATGGAGGCAGTGTGACGCGATTCCTGTTACAGAATAAATAATGAAATTTGGAGCGGCCGGGTTCTCAGGCGATTGCCATAAAGGTCAGCGCCGCTTACTCTTCGTCCGCCTCGAGTTTTTCGACATAGGCTTCGATTTCATCGAAGGTGGCCGAAAACGGCTGCGGGCTGTCCCCGAAAATCACCTTGAAGCTCTCGTCCTCGCGGATGGCGTGGCCGCCCTTTCCCATCTTGGCCGTCAGCTTCTCCGCCGTCAGGATGGTCAGACCATACCGGCCGGCAATGCGCTTCAGCCGGCGCATCTTTGACGCTTCGAATTCCTTGCGGCTCACGGGCAGTTCCTTGTCTCGCAGACGGCGACTTCAGCGCCCGGACAATGGCAGGCAGGGCGCCGGCCACAGATACATGATCGGGCCGAACCGGTCCATACAGCCACCGGCCTCATTGTCCAACCGCCTTGCCGCGCTTTATTCCTAGATCCAGTCCGGTTTCTGCTAGCGTGCAGCGGCGCGTGCCCCTGGTGCGTGGCCCCAGGATGCGGGCATCGACCAAGAGACGGTGCCCATGCAGGCACCGCCCGACCCGGACAGGCGACGTCATGTGCTTTTCGGCTTCCGTCAGTTTCTCTACGGGCCTGGTGATTGCGACCGTCGGCGTGCTGGCCCTGCGCCAGGCGCGCCGGCCCGAAATCAGGCTGCTGGCCGCCATCCCGCTGCTGTTCGGCGTGCAGCAGCTGACCGAAGGCTTCATCTGGCTGGCCCTCGACCAGGCCGATACCGGTCCGGTGCTGCATGGGCTGGCGCAGTTCTACGCCTTCTTTGTCGGCATGGTCTGGCCGGTCGTGATTCCGCTCAGCCTGCTGCTGCTCGAACCCCACGCCATGCGCCGCCGGCTCATCGGTCTGGTCGTGGCGCTGGGCGGCGCCATGGCGATCTACACGCTGGTGGTCATGGCGCTCTATGGCTTTTCCGTCCATGTCGAACACCAGTGCCTGGTCTACCAGAATCCGGCCGGGATCTGGCCGGGCATGGAAATGGTCTATCTGCTGGCCACCTGCGGCGCCTTCTTCATCGCCAGCGATCATCGGCTGCACTGGCTGGGCGTGGCCAACCTGGTCGGCTTCGGCATTGCCGCCAGTTTCTTCAGCCTCAACCTGCCCTCGGTCTGGTGCTTCTGCGCCGCCGTGATCAGCAGTCTGCTATACTGGTATGTGCGCGACGACGCTCGCGCGAAGCCGGTTACGGCCAATCCGGGCTAAGCCAAGCAGCACGCTGCAGGTGACAATCTCTGTCGCGGGGGGCAATGGCGGGTGGGGAGGGATTCGAACCCCCGGGACGCTTGCACGCCCGCCGGTTTTCAAGACCGGAGCAATCGACCACTCTGCCACCCACCCGTCGGGTGAGCCTTTAGCGGCAGAGTGGCGGGCTGTCCAGAGGATCAGGGGATGAGGACGACCGACCCGGTGGTTTGCCGCCCTTCGAGGGCACGATGCGCTTCGGCGGCATCGGCCAGCTGATAGGTCTGGCTGACCTGAACCTTGATCGCGCCGCTGGCGACGGCCGCAAACAGCAGCCTTGCGCCTTCGAGCAGCGCCGGCCGCTGGCTCAGATAATGCGCGCCGGTCGGCCGCGTCACATAGAGCGAACCCTTGCGCGCCAGCACCATCAAGTCGGGAATCGATACCACGCCCGAAGCATTACCGAAGCTGGCCAGCAGCCCGCGCGGACGCAGGCAATCGAGCGATTTGTCGAAGGTCGCCTTACCCACGCCGTCATAGACGACATCGACGCCGCGGCCATCGGTCAGTTCACGCACCCGGGCAGCGAAGTCCTCGGTGCTGTAATTGATCACGTGATCGCAGCCATGCGCCTTGGCCAGTGCCGTCTTGTCGTCGCTGCCCGCCGTGCCGATCACCGTGGCGCCTAGCGCCTTGGCCCATTGCGTGGCGATCAGCCCGGTGCCGCCGGCTGCCGCATGCCACAGGATGGTTTCGCCGGCAGCCAGCGGCCAGGTCTGGAACAGCAGGTAATAGGCCGTCAGCCCCTTGAGCAGGATGGCGGCGGCGGTCTGGTCGTCGATGCCATCGGGAATTGGCACCAGGCGATCCGCCTGGGCCAGGCGATCGGTTGCATAGGCGCCGATCTGCCCCTGATAGACGACGCGGTCGCCGACCTTGAAATCGCTGACCCCTTGGCCCAGTGCCGTGATCACCCCGGCCGCCTCATTGCCCGCCACAAAGGGCGTCTGCACCGGATAGAGCCCGGAGCGCTGATAGGTGTCGACGAAATTGAGCCCTATGGCGGTGTGGCGCAGCGCAACCTGGCCGGGACCCGGCGCCCCGAGGGCCAGCTCCTCGAAAGCCATCACGTCGGGACCCCCAACGTGATGGACGACGATGGCGCGGCTCACTTGGGCGTCCGTGGCTTGCGCGGCGCCGATTTGGGTCGCGCTTGGGCCTTGGCGGTCGGCGTGCTGGCACTGCGCGGCTTGGGAGCTGGCGCTGCCGGGGTCACCGGCTTGGCGGCAACCACTCTGGCCGTCGGATTGGCACTGTGGCCCAGCGATGCCAGGGCTGCCTCACTGGAAACCGAACCGGTATCGCCCGTAAAAGGCGTGAAGCTTGACTTTGCCGCATGCCCGCCGGCCTTGCGCAGCTTGCGGGTCTTGGCAAAGACGTTGAAGACTTCCACCAGCACCGAGAAGGCCATGGCCGAGTAGATATAGCCCTTGGGGATATGGAAGCCGAAGCCGTCCGCCACCAGGGTCATGCCGATCAGCAGCAGGAAGGACAAAGCCAGCATCTTGGTGGTGGGATGATCGGCGACGAACTTGGCGATCGGACCCGACGCCACGAACATCACCCCCACGGCAACCAGAACGGCGGCGACCATGACGAACACCTGGTCGGCCGGCACCATGCCCACGGCGGTGATGATCGAATCGATCGAGAACACCATGTCGACAATGACGATCTGGATCAGGATCGCCTGCAGCGTCGCCTTGGCAACGTCGGCCACGCCGACCTCATGGGTGTCCTCGATGGCCGCATGCATTTCATGGGTGGCCTTGTAGATCAGGAAGGCGCCGCCACTGATCAGGATGATGTCCTTCCACGAGAAGCCATGCCCGAAGGCCTCGAATACCGGGTCCTGCAGCTGCACTATCCAGCTGATCACGAACAGCAGCATGATGCGGAACACCAGCGCCAGCCCGATACCCAGCTTGCGGGCGAATTCGGCCTGCTCGCGCGGCAGCCGCGACACCAGCACCGAAATGAACACGATATTGTCGATCCCCAGCACGATCTCCATGATCGTCAGGGTTCCAAAGGCAATCCAGACATTGGGATCGGCCAGCATTTCAAGCATTGTAGTCTCCGAGTCACCACCAGGCGATTGTCCATGTCTAGGCTGTTCTTGCGGCCGGCAAAAGCCGCTGTGACAGAGTTTTCACCGCCCCTGCGGCGTTGCGCAGCATGTGGGGCGCGCCGCATCGCTGGCATCGGCGCGCTCCGGGGTGATAGATTGGCGGGCAACCGGGTTAAAAAGAGACAGAGATGGAATCGTTCACGCCGCTCACCGCCGCCCTTGGCGGCTGCCTGATTGGTCTGGCCTCAGCCGTGCTGTGGCTGGGCAATGGCCGCATTGCCGGCATTTCCGGCATCTTCGGGCAATTGCTCCCCCCGGCCCAGACCGTGGTCTGGCGCCTGGTCTTCCTGCTCGCCATGGTGGCTGCCACCGTGCTCGCCGCCCGCCTGCTGCCCGCCATCGGCATGGGGGGAGACACCCCTGCCACGCTGGTGCCGGCGCCGTCCGGTTGGGGCATTCCCACCCCGGTCTGGCTGGCCATTGCCGGCCTGCTGACAGGCATCGGCACCAAGATCGGCAATGGCTGCACCTCGGGCCATGGCGTCTGCGGCCTGGCCCGGCTGTCGCGCCGCTCCATCGTCGCCGTGGCCGTGTTCTTTTCGGTGGCCATGCTCACCGTCGCCGTGACGGGAATAGTCTGATGGCCAATCTCAAGCTGCCCTATCTGGTCACCGCCGCCCTGAGCGGCGGCCTGTTTGGCGCCGGCCTCTACGTCTCGCAGATGGTCGACGCCACCAAGGTACTGCGCTTTCTCGATGTCACTGCGATTCCGTCCGGCGGCTGGGATCCGAGCCTGGCCTTCGTCATCGTGCCGGCCATTGTCATCATGTTCATTGCCGTCCGGGTCAGCCGAGGCCGGCAGGCACCGCTCTTCGACCTGGCCTTCCACGAGCCCGAATATGATCGCATCGACCGGCGCCTCGTCGGCGGCGCGGTGCTGTTCGGCCTCGGCTGGGGCATGGCCGGCATCTGCCCCGGCCCCGCCATTTCCCTCATCGCCTTTCTGCCCGACGATCTGTGGATCTTCCTGCTCACCATGCTGATCGGCTCCTATGCCGGCAGCCTCGTCATCCCCAGCGGCCATGCCCGGCGTCTGGCGGATGCCAAGTGAGCCCCTTTGACGCCGACGCCATCGTGGTCGGGGGCGGGCTGGCCGGCACCGCCGCCGCCATCGCCGTCGCCCAGGCCGGCCTGCAAACCATCCATCTGGCGCCGCCCGCCCCGCCGGACCGGCGCACCTCGGCGCTGATGCTGCCCAGCGTCGATTACCTGCAGCAGGCCGGCCTCATCGCGGCACCCGAGACCCTGGGCCATGCCCTGACGCAAATCCGCATCATCGACGCCACCGGAAGGCTGATCCGCGCCCCCGAAACGCTGTTTGACGCCGCCGAGGCCGGGCTCGACGCCTTTGGCTGGAACTTCGCCAACGCGCCTCTGCTGGAGCGTTTCCACGCTGTCGCTACCACCCTGACCAACCTCGCCATCCGCCCCCAGGGCGCGACCTCGCTGCAGCGCGCCGGCGACGGCTGGAGCGTGACGCTGCCCGATGGCGCCACCCTGACGGCACCGCTGGTCGTCGGTGCCGATGGCAAGAAGTCCCTGGTACGCGAGGCCGCCCGCCTGCGCAGCAGCGAGCGCCCGTTCAGCCAGTCGGCTCTGGTCTGCGATCTCGAGCTGGGCCGGCCCATTGGCAGCACCTCGATCGAGTTCCATTACCCCCAGGGCCCCTTCACCCTCGTGCCGGCCGGCGATAACCGCGCCAACCTGGTCTGGATCGACGACGCCGCAACCCTGCGCGCCGCCCAGGCCGGCGGACCCGAGCATCTGCTGGCCCTGTTCGCCGAAAAATCGCAGCGCCTGTTCGGTGCCATTGCCATGGCGACACCCGCCGTCGTGTTCCCGCTCAGCGCCCTCAGCGTGGCCAGTGCCGGCCGCGACGGCGTCGTGCTCGCCGGCGAGTCGGCTCATGCCTTTCCGCCCATCGGCGCGCAGGGGCTCAATCTGGGCCTGCGCGACGTCGCCGATCTGGCCGCCGCCCTGGCCGAGGCCGATCGCACGCAGCCGGACTGGGCCAGCGCGGTCAGCGCCGACTATGCGCGCCGCCGGACGGCGGACCTGGCCCGCACCGGCACCATGGTCGATACGCTGTTCCGCTCGCTGCTGGCCGACATGATCCCGGCCCAGGCGCTGCGCGCCGGCGGGCTGTGGGCGCTCAAGCTGGCGCCCGCCCTGCGGCGCCAGGCCTTCGCCATCGGCATGGGTCGCCGCTAGAACGCAGAAAGGGCGCGGTCACCCGCGCCCTCTGCAATCGATCCGTTGGTCCAGGCTACTGGGCAGCCGGCGCTGGCGCCGCCGCATCGGCTGCCGGTGCCGCAGCACCCTCTGCCGCCGGGGTCTCAAGCTGCTTGCGCAGCTCTTCGGCCCGATCCTGCAATACCTGCTCGAGCGCGTTCTCGCCGGTGGTTTCCTGGCGGAATTCGTCGAAGGTGATAGCGGTGTCGCCGTCATAGGTGGCGGTGAAGCCGGCCAGGTTGATCTCGATGGTTAGGTCCTGGTTCTGCCGGTTCTTGGCCGTCAGCTTGAGCGTGCTGCCCTTCTTGAGCGAGCTGACATACTGCTCGTTGATCACCAGCTGGGTGGCGCAGGAGGTGGGATCGCACAGCATATAGGGCACGCGCACCGGCTTGGAGCCGTCGATCTGCCAGGTCAGGCCGAACGGCAGCAATACGCCGAGCGGCACTGCAGCAACCGCGAGCAGTCGGCTTTCCTGGCCCGGATCGTCACGCAGCAGGAACGAGCCGAGGAACTGGCCATTGGCCACGACGACCTGGCGCAGGATACAGGCCTTCTGGCCATCGGGCAGCGGGTCGCAAACCTTGAGCCAGTTTGACGAGGCGGCGCCTTCCGCTGCGGCGGGAGCCGCGGCATCGGCAGCAGGTGCCTCGGTAGCGGCTGCGTCCGGTGCGGGCGCCGGTGCTGCATCTTGGGCGAAGGCCGACATCGAGGACAGCGTAAGCGCGGCCACCGCAAAACCAGCGACGAGGGGTTTCCTGAAGTTCATAGAATTTCCTTGGCTTCCTTGGCGGTCCCGGTGACTTGACGCCACCTTGAATATTGAACTGCCCTTCAAGTGCTTAATTCGGGCAATACCATGACCAACACCTCATGCCAAAGCATTATGGCGAGACAGGGTTTACGCGGGGCGTCAGGCAATATTCTCCACAAGTCTGGCCAGCCGGGACAAAATCGCTGCCGCGCCCTTGAGCCGGTCACCGGGTGTGGGCCAGTTGCGGGCGAACACAAGTTTCTGATCGGGCTTGATGCGCACCTGGCTGGCCGGATCGCTCACCATCTTGACCAGCCCCGCCGGATTGGCGAACTCGTTGTTGCGCAGGGTGATAACCGCCCCCTTGGGGCCGGCATCGACCTTTTCGACATTGGCCTGGCGGCACAGCGCCTTGACCAGAATCACCTTGAGCAGGGCCTCCACCTCCTCGGGCAAGGGCCCGAAGCGGTCGATCAGCTCGGCTCCGGCGGCGTCGATGTCGCGGATATCGGTGAGATCGCCCAGGCGCCGATAGAGCTGCATGCGCAACTGCAGGTCGGGCACGTAATATTCCGGGATCATCACCGGCATGCCCAGCGAGATCTGCGGACTCCACTCGTTCTTGTCCTCGTAATCGGCGTCGCCATTACGCAGATTGGCCACGGCCTCTTCCAGCATGGCCTGGTAGAGCTCGTAGCCCACCTCGCGGATATGGCCAGACTGTTCGTCGCCCAGCAAGTTCCCGGCCCCGCGGATGTCGAGATCGTGGCTGGCCAGCTGGAAGCCGGCGCCCAGGCTTTCCAGCGACTGCAGCACGCCCAGCCGGCGTTCGGCCGTGTCGGTCAGCTTGCGGTCGGCCGGCACGGTGAACAGCGCATAGGCGCGGGCCTTGGCGCGGCCGATGCGGCCGCGGATCTGGTAAAGCTGGGCGAGGCCGAAATGGTCGGCGCGATGCACGATCAGCGTATTGGCATTGGGAATGTCGAGCCCGGACTCGACAATGGTAGTGGCGACCAGCACGTCGAACTTGTTGTCATAAAAGGCATTCATCACGTCGTCGAGCGCGCCTGGGGCCATCTGGCCATTGGCGACGACAAACGACACCTCGGGCACCTGCTCCTTGAGGAACTCGGCAATCTCGACCTGGTCCTTGATGCGCGGCACCACGTAAAAGCTCTGCCCGCCGCGATATTTCTCACGCAGCAGCGCCTCGCGCACCGACAGCGCGTCAAACGGCGAGATGAAGGTGCGGATGGCCAGGCGATCGACTGGTGGCGTCGCCAGCAGGCTGAGATCGCGCACCCCGGTCAGCGCCATCTGCAGCGTGCGCGGAATTGGCGTCGCCGTCAGCGTCAGAACATGCACATTGGCCTTGAGGTCCTTAAGGCGTTCCTTATGGCCGACGCCGAAATGCTGCTCCTCGTCGATTATCAGCAGGCCCAGATCGCGAAACTCGATGGTCTTGCTGAGCAGGGCATGCGTGCCCACCACGATATCGACCTGCCCATCGGCCAGGCCTTCCTTGGTCGCCTTGAGCTCGGCCGAGCCGACCATGCGCGAGGCCTGCCGCACCCGCACCGGCAAGCCGGCAAAGCGTTCGGCAAAGGTCTTGAAGTGCTGGCGGCACAGCAGTGTCGTCGGCACCACGACGGCGACCTGCTTGCCGCTCAGCGCCACGGCAAAGGCGGCGCGCAGGGCGACTTCGGTCTTGCCGAAGCCCACATCGCCACAGACCAGTCGGTCCATGACGCGGCCCGAAGTCACGTCGTCGAACACGGCCGAAATGGCGGCCATCTGATCCTCGGTTTCCTCATAGGGGAAACGCGCGGCGAATTCGTCATAGGCGCCCGGATTGATCTCGATGACATCGGCACGCGTGAGCTGGCGCGCGGCTGCGATCTTGATCAGCTGCTCGGCCATTTCGCGGATGCGCTGCTTGAGCTTGCCCTTCTTGGCCTGCCAGGCGACGCCACCCAGCTTGTCGAGCGTGGTATTGCCCTCGTCGCTGCCATAGCGGGTCAGCAGCTCGATATTTTCGACCGGCAGATAGAGCTTGGTATCGCCGCCATATTCGAGCTCGACGCATTCATGCGGCGCCCCGCCGGCCTCGATGACCTTGAGCCCAAGGAACCGGCCGATGCCGTGATCGACATGCACCACGAGGTCGCCGGCGGCGAGGCTTGCCGCCTCGGTAAGCGCATCGCTGGCCTTCTTGCGACGCTGCGGCCGCAGGATGCGCTCGCCCAGTATATCCTGCTCGGAGAGCACCAGCAGGTCCTTGGTGGCAAAGCCGCTTTCGAGCGGCAGCACCACCAGCGAAGTGGTGGCGGCGCTGGTGGTTTCGGCGTCGCGCCAGTTTTCCGCCAAGCGCGGATTGGTCAGGCCATGATCCTTGAGCACCTGGGCCATACGGTCGCGGGTGCCCGTGCTCCAGCAGGCCACCACGGTGCGGCGGCCAGCCTTGCGCTCAGCCAGCAGGCGCTCGACCACCGATTGGAAGAGGTTTGTATCGGTGGCCTGGCGTTCGGCGGCAAAGCTGGGGGCAATCTGCCCACCGGCATCGTCTGCCTTCTTGGTGTCGGGCGCCATGAACTGGGAAAGCTGGATCACCGAGGCGCCGGCCAGCGCATAGGGATGCTCGTCCACGGCATAGAGCAGTTCCGGCTTTACCGGCTTGTAGGGCGCGCCGGTACCGGCCACCTGCGGGCTGAGGCGGGCGGCTTCGCGGGCGTCATAATAGTCGCGGATCTGTGCCACGCGGTCGCCATAGGCTTCGCTGGCCTGCTCATCGAAGATGAAGGGCGCGTCGCCGACATAGTCGGCCAGCGTGTCCAGGTGCTCGTAGAAGAACGGCAGCCAGTGCTCGGTGCCCGAATAGCGCGAACCGCCGCTGATCGAGGCATAAAGCGTGTCGCCCGCGGTATTGCCGCCAAAGGTGGCGGTATAGTTCTGCCGGAAGCGGCGAATGGTGGTCTCGGTCAGCACCACCTCGCTCATCGGCGTCAGCGCGATGGATTTGAGCGTGCCGGTGGTGCGCTGGCTGTCCGGATCGAAGGTGCGGATCGATTCCAGCTGGCTGCCGAAGAAGTCAAAGCGCAGCGGTGCCTCGGCACTGGCCGGAAACAGGTCGACCAGCCCGCCGCGCACGGCAAATTCGCCGCTTTCGCGCACGGTGGCGACGCGCAGATAGCCATTATTGGCCGCCCAGCCGATCAGCTTTTCGCTGTCGACGATACGGCCCGCCGCTGCGGAGAATGACATGGTTTCCACCACGTCGCGCGGCGGCAGGCGCTGGATCAAGCCATTGACCGTCGTCAGCACCACGGCGCCCCTGGTGCCGCTGGTCAGCGCCGCCAGCGTATTCATCCGCGCGGCAATCGTCACATTGTTGGGCGAGACCCGGTCATAGGGCAGGCAGTCCCAGGCCGGCAGCGTCAGCACCGGATGGCCGGGCAGCATGGCGGTGAGGATATCGGCCATGCGCTGCAGCCGTCTACCGTCGCGCGCGACAAAGACAATGCTGGCGGCATCCTCGGGCGCCGCCTCGATGCGCTGCTGGATCAGTCGCGCCAGCACCAGCGGCTGCATGCCATCGGGCACATTGGCAATGGTTCGGGTCGGGCGCCGGGCGATGATCTCGTTCATTTGGCCAGCCGGGCGTGATGGTCGGCGATCACTTCGGCCAAAAACTCGAGATCTATATGGTCAGGTGGCGTCACTTGCCCCATCACCCAGGTGAGCAGTGGCGGGTCTTCCTCGCTCATCAGCGCCTCGAGCCGGTCGAGGCCGGCCGCGTCCAGCGCCTCGGTATGGGCATCGGCATAGGGCCCCAGAATGAGGTCCATCTCCTTGGTTCCGCGGTGCCAGGCACGGTAGCGCAGCTTCTTGCGGCGCACGGCAATATCTTCACCGGCAGTCATTTGACACGCCATGATCCTGAATGGTGGTTGATTTGTCCTGTGTGTACGCGGATCGCGCGGCCTTGTCAGCCCCACCCCGGCAGTGAGCGGCGCCATCGCTCCCGATCCTGCGGCGACCGCCAGGCTGCCGTGCGCCATATGCCTGTTTAATCATCTCTGTCTTCCTGCTTAAATGAGCCGTCTCAGGCTCTTGAAGGAGTTCTGTATGTCGTGGATCCGTTTCAGAACACGGGGCGGTGTTCTCAAGATCAAGCCGCGCTGGCAGATGCGGACTGCCGAACACAACCGGGAGGTCCGCGTGATCGACCTCGGCATCGTGGTCATCGCCTGGTGGTCGGCAGATGATTTGAGGGAGCTTTAGGCTCCTCCAGTCGCCCGGTGCGACATTGCGTGGTGGATTTCGAGCCACCCGCGCCAATCGGCAACGCAACACCTGTACCCTGTGGTCAGGAGAATCACTGCCGTGTCGCGTCCAGAAAGCCTCTCACCACTGTTTGCCTCGCTGCACTCGATCAAGGGTGTCGGCGACAAGCTGGCCGCGTTGCTGACGCGGTTCTTCGGCGCGCCCGATGGCCAGGAGGCCATTGCCCTCGATATCCTGATGCACATGCCCTCCGGCGTGGTCGATCGCCGCCGCCAGGTCGGTATCGCCGAGGCTTATCTCAACCAGATCGTCACCCTGCTGATCCATATCGACCGCCACCAGCCGCCGCCGCACGGCAAGCCGCATGTGCCGCACCGGGTCTTCGCTCATGACGAAACAGGCGAAGTGCAGCTGGTCTTCTTCCGCGCCCAGGGCGGCTGGGTGGAAAAGGCCCTGCCCCTTGGCGAGGAGCGGTTCGTTTCCGGGACGATCGGCTTTTTCAACGGCGAAAAGCAGATCACCCATCCCGACTATATCGTTGAGCCCGACAAGTTTGCCAGCCTGCCGCTGGTCGAGCCGGTCTATCCGTTGACCCAGGGCTTGAGTTCCAAGGCTTTGGGCAAGCTGGTGCGCCAGGTGCTCGACAGCGTGCCCGCTATCCCCGAATGGATCGACACTGCGACAATAGCCCAGCGCAAATGGCCCAGTTTCGCCGATGCCATGCGCATGGTGCATCTGCCCGCCAATCCGGACGAAGCCCAGCTCTGGGCCCCTGCCCGCCAACGCCTTGCCTATGATGAGTATTTTGCCGGCCAGCTGACGCTGCAGCTGATCCGCTCCACAATGGTCGCCGACCGCGGCATCAGTCGCACGTTCAACGGTAAGGTCACGGCCAAGGTGAGCAGTCTGTTACCCTTTTCCCTCACCGAGGGGCAGTTGGTGGCCATTGGTGAAATTCGCGCCGACCTGGCCTCGCCCAACCGCATGTCGCGCCTGCTGCAGGGCGATGTCGGCGCCGGCAAGACCGTGGTGGCGCTGATGGCCATGGCCGCCATGGTCGAGAGCGGCGCCCAGTCAGCGCTGATGGCGCCCACCGAACTGCTCGCCGCCCAGCACTTCAAGACCCTCAAACCGCTATGTGATCTGGCCGGGCTGGGCTGCGAACTACTCACCGGCAAGATGGGCGCCGCCGAGCGCCGGACCAAACTGGCCGGCATTGCCGATGGCAGCACCGACATCGTCGTCGGCACCCATGCCCTGTTCCAGTCCGGCGTCGAGTTTCACAATCTGGGCCTCACCGTCGTCGACGAGCAGCACCGCTTCGGCGTGCATCAGCGCCTCGCCCTCTCCGACAAGGGCAGGCACACCGACCTCTTGGTCATGACCGCCACGCCGATCCCGCGCACCCTGGTGCTCACGCACTTTGGCGACATGGATGTCAGCATCCTGCGCGAAAAGCCCAAGGGGCGCCAACCCATTGATACGGCGGTGCTTTCCATCGGTGATTATGACCGCGTCATCGGCCGACTGCAGGCCCGTCTAGACGATGGGGCCCAGGCCTTCTGGGTCTGCCCGCTGGTCGAGGAAAGCGAGCATCTCGACGTCATGGCCGCCGAAGACCGCTTCGCCGAGCTGCAAAAGGTCTTTGGCGACCAGGTCGCGCTGGTGCATGGCCGCATGAGCGCCGCCGCCAAGCAGGACGTCATGACCCGCTTTTCCGCCAATGGCATCAAGCTCTTGGTCGCCACCACCGTCATCGAGGTCGGCGTCGACGTGCCCAATGCCTCAATCATGATCATTGAGCATGCCGAGCGCTTCGGGCTGGCCCAGTTGCACCAGCTGCGCGGTCGCGTCGGCCGCGGCTCGACCCGCTCCTCGTGCCTGCTGCTCTACAAGGGCAATCTCAGCGAAACCGCCAAGGCCCGGCTCGATACCATCAAGTCCACCGAAGATGGCTTTGTCATCGCCGAGCGCGATCTCGAACTGCGCGGCCAGGGCGACGTGCTCGGCACCCGCCAGTCCGGCATGCCCGGCTATCGCCTCGCCGTGCCCGATGTGCATCGCCATCTGCTCGACTATGCTCATGACGATGCCAAGGCGCTGCTCACAGCCGATCCGGCGCTGACCAGCCCGGCGGGCCAGGCCGCCCGCACCGCGCTCTACCTCTTCCGCAAGGACCTGGCGATCCCGCTGATCCGGGCGGGGTAGCCCCTATTCGACCGTCACCGATTTGGCCAGATTGCGCGGCTGGTCCACATCCGTGCCCATGAATACCGCGGTGTGATAGGCCAGCAGTTGCACCGGAATTGTGGCCAGGATCGGCGCCACGAAGCTTGAGACATGCGGGATCAGGATGATGTCGGCGACGCCGTGGCCCACCGTCTTGGCGCCTTCGGGGTCGGTGATCAGGATGATCTTGCCGCCGCGCGCCGCCACTTCCTGCATATTGGACAGCGTCTTGTCGACCAGCTCGTCGGAGGGCGCCACCACGATGACCGGCATGGCTTCGTCCACCAAGGCGATGGGGCCATGCTTGAGTTCACCTGCTGCATAACCTTCAGCGTGGATGTAGCTGATTTCCTTGAGCTTGAGCGCGCCTTCCATGGCGATGGGGAACATCGGGCCGCGCCCGAGATAGAGCACATCCTTGGCCTTGCTCAGCCCCTTGGCGATGTCCTTGATCTGGTCTTCGGTTCCCAAGGCCTCGGACACGGCCGTCGGCAGGCCGATCAACGCCCGCACCAGGTCGGTCTCCTGCTCGGCGCTCAGCACGCCACGCGCCCGACCGGCCGCGATGGCCAGGCTCGCCAGCGCCGTCAGCTGTGCCGTCAGTGCCTTGGTCGAGGCGACGCCGATTTCCGGGCCGCACAGAATCGGGAACACTACGTCGGATTCGCGGGCAATGGTGGATTCCACCGTATTGACCAATGCGGCGACATGCTGGCCCTGGCTGGCGCAATAGCGCAAAGCCGCCAGCGTATCGGCCGTCTCGCCCGATTGCGAGATGAACAGCGATAGCCCGCCCTTTTCCAGCGGCGGCTCACGATAGCGGAATTCGGAGGCGACATCGATGTCCACCGGCAGCCGCGCATAGCGCTCGAACCAGTATTTGGCCACGGCGCCCGCCAGAAAAGCGGTGCCGCAGGCGCTGATGGTCAGCCGGGTCAGGTCGGCAAAGTTGAAGGGCAGGTTTTCGCGGATGGCCACGCGCTCGGCGCCCATATCGACATAGTGGCTCAGCGTATGGCCGATGGTCTCGGGCTGCTCGTAGATTTCCTTGGCCATGAAGTGGCGGTGATTGCCCTTGTCCACCATCAGCGCCGAGGTCTGGGAAATCTGCTGCTCGCGCTGCACGATGGCGTCCTTGCCGTCGCGGATGGTGACGCCCCGGGGCGTGATGACCGCCCAGTCGCCGTCTTCGAGATAGCTGAGCCTTGCCGTGAATGGCGCCAGCGCCATGGCATCGGACCCCAGATACATTTCCGTCGCGCCATAGCCGATGGCCAGCGGCGCGCCGTGCCGGGCCGCGATCAGCAGACCCTCCTCGCCGCGGAACATGAAGGCCAGCGCAAAGGCGCCGCGCAGCACCTTGAGCGTGCGCGCCACGGCCAGTTCGGGGTCGGCGCCCCTGGCCAGCTCGCGCGATGTCCACAGCGCCACCGCCTCGGTATCGGTCTGGGTGGTCGGCAGGTAGCCGTCCTTGGCAAGGTCGGCCAGCATGTCGCGATAGTTTTCGATGATGCCGTTATGCACCACGGCCACGCGGTCGGTGGCATGCGGATGGGCATTCTGCTCGGTCGGCGCGCCATGCGTCGCCCAGCGCGTATGGCCAATGCCGATCTGTCCGCTCAGCGGCTCGAAGGCCAGCTTCTGGGCCAGATTGCCCAGCTTGCCTTCAGCGCGGCGACGGTCGATGCTGCCGCCCACCAGCGTAGCGACGCCGGCGCTGTCATAGCCGCGATATTCGAGGCGCTTGAGCGCGTCCACCAGACGGCCGGCGACTGGTTCGCCGCCGACAATCCCGACAATCCCGACAATCCCGCACATGGCTAGAGGCCCTTCTTGCTGAGTTTTTTCGCCTGGGCGGCGGCAAAGATCGCTTTGGCCCGTCCCGGTTTGTTGATCTGGCGACCGCGACCGAGCGCCAGTGCATCTGCTTCTACATCGTCGGTGATCACACTGCCACTGCCCACCAGCGCCCCCTCGCCCACCGTGACCGGCGCCACCAGCGAAGAGTTCGAGCCGATAAAGGCATTGTCGCCGACAATGGTGCGGTGCTTGTTGTAGCCGTCATAGTTCACCGTGATGACCCCGGCGCCGATATTGACCTCGGCGCCGATGCTGGCGTCCCCGATATAGCTGAGATGGCTGATCTTGGCGCCCGCGCCGATCTCGGCCTGCTTGATCTCGACAAAATTGCCCACCTTGACGTCCGCGCCCAGATTGGCGCCCGGCCGCAGCCGGGCGAACGGACCGACCGACGCATTGGGGCCGACATGGGCGCCTTCGATATGGCTGAAAGCATGGATCACCGCGCCGCTCTCGATCTTCACCCCCGGGCCAAACACCACATTGGGCTCGATGGTCACGTCCTGGGCGATCTCGGTATCGTAGGAGAACCAGACGCTCTTGGGATCCTTGAGCGTGACGCCGGCTCTCATGAAGTCCTCCCGCCGCACATCCTGGAACAGTCCCTCGGCCCGCGCCAACTGGCTGCGATCATTGACGCCCATCACATCGTCTTCGGGAGCGATACCGAAGCCGACCTTCTTGCCCGCCTTGTTCGCCAGTCCGACCAGGTCGGTTATGTAATATTCGCTCTGCACATTGTCGTTTTCGATCCGGTCGATCAGGTCACGAAAGACCTCGGCCCGGAACGCCAGGATGCAGGCATTGCACAGGCGGATGCGCCGCTCTTCTTCGCTGGCATCCTTGTGTTCGCGGATCGCCAGCAGGGTCTCGCCATCGGTGATGAAGCGGCCATAGCCGGTCGGATCCTTCGGCTCGAAACCGAGAATGGCCACATCCAGGCCCGCATCGAGTCGGTCGAGCACCACGCGGAAGTTCTCGCCCCGCAGGCGGGGATGATCGCCATAGACCACGGCAATATAGCCCTCGGCCCCGGCAAAAAGCTCCCGCGCCATGGCGGCGGCGTGGCCGGTACCCTTGGCCTCCGACTGTTCGAAATGCACCACGTCGGGCTGCATCGCCGTCACCGCCTGACGGATCGCCGTGTGCCCTGGGCCGGTGACCAGCGCAATGCGGCTCGACCCGGCGTCACGGGCGGCCCGGGTCACATGGCCGATGATCGGCAGCCCGCCCACCGGATGCAGCACCTTGGGCGTGCTGGAACGCATGCGGGTGCCTTCGCCGGCAGCCAGAATGATCGACAAAAGTTCCGTCATGGTATTTTTCCCGCATTGCGCGCTGTATCGCGCACATTTTCACAGATTTATGGCAGCCAAGCGTTGGCGAACCCCTAACCCGGACCGCATGGTGACTTTACTGCGCAATACCTGATTCGATTGCGCCATCGGGGTTTTTGACATTGGCCAAGGCATCGGCACAGTTCCGGCAATCGGACGTCACCAGCTGGGGCATCGTCGCCCTGGTCTGCGGCGCCATCGCGGTGCTCGGCGCCAATGTCTCGGCAGTGATACCCTCAAGCGTGCTGGGCGGCCTGCACAAGACCCGTATCGAAGGCGCCTCCCTAGACCAGTTGCGGCTCCAGGTTGCCGAACTGCGCGAGCAGACCCTGCAGCTCAAGCGTGACAACACCGTGTTGACGACGCGCTTTGCCCTGGCCGAGCAGCAGGGCAATGCGGTGCAGCAGCGCGTCGGCTCGCTCGAGGTCAGCCTGCCGCGCCTGCTCGAATATCAGACAGCCAATACGGCGATCGACCGCTCGGCAGTCACGGCGTCAGTCGGTGAGGCCGTTGAATATGATGCCGATGGTGGCACGGTCAAGATCCGCCAGCAGCCCATGGCCGCAGCGGCAGATGCCACCGGACAGCCCCTCCCGGCCATAGTCGAGACAGCCTCCATTCCCGCGCCCAATGCCATGACTTTCGGCATGGCGCTCGGCCCGGCCGTGCCGGCCGACCAGGCGCTGGGCGCCTGGAACGACCTGTCGCTCAAGCTGGGCCCGCTGCTGTTCGGCCTGTCTCCCCTGGTGCTCGACGCCGGTGACGGCGTCAGCAAACGCATCATCGTCGGCCCCATCGCCGAGCTCTCGGAGGCCACTGCGCTGTGTACCCGCCTCGAACGTATTTCGATTGCCTGCCTGCCCACCCCGTTTACCGGAACGCCGCTGCGCGATTGAGTTCGGCGCAATTGCGGTTGACAGCGTGGGCAACGTGGCTATGTTCCGCCGCGACGCCCAAAGCGTCGATCTTGGTGCGTGCCGGTAGCTCAGTGGTAGAGCATTCGACTTTTAATCGAATGGTCGAGGGTTCGACCCCCTCCCGGCATACCAAGCTTCTTCCTTCATTCTGATCGGGCCCCTGCAGTGTCACAGGATACCATCGATCTGCTCAAGGTCCTCGCCGCGACGCTGGTGACCTTTGCCGCCAGCACGCTGGTCATGCTCTATGTCATCTATGTGCTGGCCCAGTATGGGGCCAACCTGCCGATGATTGGCGCGCTGCCGCTCACGGCCCCGCCCGAAATGGTGCCCCTGCTGGCCAACAACCAGATCCTGCCCACCCTGGCGGCCGTGCATGTCACGGCAACCGGGCTGGCGCTGCTGCTGACCGCCCATACCATCGACATGGCCCTGCTGATCACCGCCAAGGCCGTCACGGTCGTGGTGACGGCGCTGCTCGGCTTTGTCGTGGGCCATATGATATACCTGCAGCTGACTGAAGGCGCCGCCATCCATCTGACGCCGCTCAACCCGGTCTTCATCGCCCTGCTGGGCTTTCTGCTGCTGTCATCGTTCCTCAGCGTGCCCACCCTGCGCCAGCTGGGCAATCTGCGCTATGTGGCAGCGGTCGGCCTGGTGTTGCTCGGACCGCTGCTGCTGGTCTGGCTTTAGCCACTCCACATTGCCGCCAGACCCCCCGGGATAAAGCCGTCGAAAGCCTGAGCGTGCCGAACAAATCGCCACGCGGTCGCCCGCCGGGCGCTATGCTAGGCCGCCAGGGTGATAACCACGGCCCCGCGCGGCGTCGCCACCACGGTATGCTCATACTGCACGCAGGGTGCCGATGGCCGGCTGACCAGCGTCCATTCGTCATCGGCCGACTTCTGGTCCGCCATGCGCCCACCCAGTGACAGGAAGGGCTCGATGGTGAACACCAGCCCGTTCGTCATCCGGCGTCGCTCCGAGCGATCCGGCCAGGTGGCGATCTCGCCGGGCTCGTCATGCAGGCTGTCGCCGACGCCGTGGCTGGCCAGGTTCCGGATCAGGCTATAGCCGCCCTTCTTGGCAAACTTGCCAATGGCGTCGCCAATGTCGGCCAGCGGCGCGCCGGCCTTGACCGTATTGATGCCCGCCCACATCGCCTTCTTGCCGTCGCGACAGAGCTTGACCACGCGCGGGTCGCCCTCGCCGAGCACGAAGGAGGCGCCGCAATCGGCAAACACGCCATCCTTGGCCGCCGACACGTCGATATTGACCAGGTCCCCCTCGCGCAGCACCCGGTCACCCGGAATGCCATGGGCGATCTCCTCATTGACCGAGATGCAGGTGGCACCCGGAAAATTATAGGTGATCACCGGCGCCGACAGCGCCCCATGCTCGGCCAGCAGTTTGGCGCCGATCTCGTCGAGCTCAAGAGTCGTCATGCCCGGCCGCATGGCTGCTGCCATGGCGTCGCGGGTGATGGCGCAGATGCGGCCGATGGCCTTGAGCTTTTCGAGCTGTTCTTCCGTCGTGATGGTCAAATGTCTAGGCCTTGTTGGCTTGATAATAGGCCAGCAGGCCCTGGGTCGAGCTATCATGCCCTTCCCCGCTCTGGCGGCCTTCCACCTTGGGCAGCAATGCCTTGGCCAGCTGCTTGCCCAGCTCCACGCCCCACTGGTCATAGGAATTGACGTTCCAAATCACGCCCTGGGTGAACACCTTGTGCTCATAGAGGGCCACCAGCGAACCCAGCATTTCCGGCGTCAGCTGCTCGTAGAACAACGTGTTGGAGGGGCGGTTGCCAGGGAACACCTTGTGCGGAGTCAGGTCCTTGATCTGCGCCTTGGAGAGGCCCTGCCCCTTGAGCTCGGCCACGACCTCGTCGGCCGTCTTGCCAAGCATCAGCGCCTCGGACTGCGCCAGCACATTGGCTACCAGCTTGTCGTGATGCGGCGGCAGGCTTTCATGCGGCTTGGCAGCAATGAGGAAATCGCAGGGGATGATGTCGGTACCCTGGTGGATCAGCTGGTAGAAGGCGTGCTGGCCATTGGTGCCCGGCTCGCCCCAGACGATCGGCCCGGTTGACCAGCCGACGGGTTTGCCTGCCAGCGTCACCGACTTGCCGTTGCTCTCCATGTCCTGCTGCTGCAGATAGGCGGCAAAGCGGCTCATGCGCTGGTCATAGGGCAGCACGGCATGGGTCGAAAAACCCCAGACATTGCGATACCAGACGCCCAGCACGGCCATGATCACCGGCAGGTTTTCTTCCAGCGGGGCGGAGAGGAAATGCCGGTCCATGGCGTCGGCACCGGCCAGGAACTTGGCGAAATTGTCATAGCCGACCGCAATGGCGATCGGCAGGCCGATGGCGGACCACACCGAATAGCGCCCGCCGACCCAGTCCCAGAACCCGAAGATGCGGTCCTCGCGAATGCCGAACTTGGCGCAGGCCGGGATATTGGTGGAGACGGCGGCAAAGTGGTTGGGCACCGCCTCTTCGCCCAGCGTATCGGCGATCCAGTCCCGCGCCGTGCCGGCATTGGTCATGGTCTCGTCGGTGCTGAAGGTCTTGGAGGCAATGACGAACAGCGTCGTCTTGGGATCGAGCCGTTTGAGCACATCATGGATATGGGCGCCGTCGACATTGGAGACGTAATGCGCGCGCAGGTCGGCCCGCGTATAGGGCTCAAGGGCCAGCGTCACCATGGCCGGCCCGAGGTCTGAGCCGCCGATGCCGATATTGACCACATCGGTGAACTGGGCGCCGCCATGGCCGCGAATGGTGCCGTTGCGGATCTCGGTGCTGTAGCTCTCGAGCGCAGCGAGCACGGCGCGCACCTCGGGCATGACGTCCTTGCCATCGACCTCGACCGGCTTGTCGCCCTGGTAGCGCAGGGCCATATGCATCACGGCCCGGTCTTCGGTCAGGTTGATATGCATGCCCTCGCACATCTGGTCGCGCCGTTCCTCGACCCCGGCGGCGCGCGCCAGGTCGAACAGCGCCGCCATGGCGTCTTCGTCGATGCGGTTCTTGGAATAATCGAGCAGCACGCCGGCGCCGCTCGCCGAATAGCGCTTGAAGCGGTTCGGATCGACGGCAAACTGTACCCGCATGGGCTGGTCTTCCAGTCGCTTGCGATGCTTGCTCAGGCTCGAGAAACTCGCCTTGCGTCCAGCTTTAGCCATGTCGAGAACCCTTTCAGGAGATCAGAGAACAGGCAGATCGCCCGCGGCCCATGCCGCGCGGGTTTCTGCCGCATAATCGGTAAAGCGACCGGCTTCGATCGCGCGGCGACAGTCCTGCACCAGCTCTTGATAATAGGCCAGGTTCATCTGGGAAAGGATCATCGCGCCCAAAATCTCTTCTGTCTTAACGAGGTGATGCAGATAGGCGCGGCTCCAGCGCCGACAATTGGGGTTGGGCGAGGCCTCGTCGATCGGCCGGTGGTCATCCCTATGCCGGGCATTTTTCAGGTTGATGACGCCGAACCGGCTATAGACATGGCCATGCCGGCCGGCCCGTGTCGGGTGCACGCAGTCGAACATGTCGATGCCGCGCCCGATGGCGCCCAGGATATCGTCGGGCTTGCCGACGCCCATCAGGTAGCGCGGCCGGTCGGTCGGCAGCTCGGGGGTAATCTCCTCGAGCACGCGGAACATCACCTCCTGCGGCTCGCCCACGGCCAGGCCCCCCACGGCATAGCCGTCAAAGCCGATCGATTTCAGCCCTTGGGCCGAGCGCAGCCGCAGGTCGGCGTCGTCGCCGCCCTGCACGATGCCGAACAGCGCCCGGTTCTGCTGGTTGTTGAAGGCATTCTTGGAGCGGTCGGCCCAGCGCAGCGACAGCTCCATGGCGCGCTCGATTTCCTTGCGCTCGGCCGGCAGCTTGATGCACTCGTCGAGCTGCATGATGATGTCGCTGTCGAGCAGGGTCTGGATCTCGATAGAACGTTCCGGCGTCAGCTCGTGGCTGGAGCCATCGATATGCGACTTGAAGGTCACGCCATGCTCGGTCAGCTTGCGCAACTGCGCCAGCGACATGACCTGGAAGCCGCCGCTATCGGTCAGGATCGGCCGCTGCCAGTCCATGAAATTGTGCAACCCGCCCTGGCGGGCCACGCGCTCGGCGCCTGGCCGCAGCATCAGGTGATAGGTATTGCCCAGCAGGATATCGGCGCCGGTTTCGCGCACCTGCTCGGGATACATGGCCTTGACCGTCCCGGCCGTGCCCACCGGCATGAAGGCGGGCGTCTGGATATCGCCGCGCGGCGTATCGATGCGCCCGCGACGGGCGAGGCCATCGGTCTGCGAAAGGGTAAAGGTGACTTGCTTGTCTGTCGTGCTCATGGCGCGGGTTCTAGCGGGTTGGTCGCAGCCACACAACTGGGCGCTGCGAGCTGGCGCCCCTCTCCCCTGAGGGGAGAGGCAAGTGGGCGGATCGACGCACTGGCCGCCCTAGTGCGCCCGAAGCAGCAAGGACGAATCTCCGTAGGAATAGAACCGGTAACCCTCGCGTATCGCGTGGGCATAGGCCTCTTTCATCACGTCGAACCCGGCAAAAGCGCTGACCAGCATGAACAGCGTGGATTTGGGCAGATGGAAATTCGTCATCAGTGCATCCACCGTGGCAAATTTGAAGCCCGGCGTGATGAAGATGTCCGTGTCGCCGCTGAACGGCGCCAGCGTGCCACTGGCGCGCGAGGCGCTTTCGAGCAGGCGCAGGCTGGTGGTGCCGACAGCCACCACCCGGCCGCCAGCCGCGCGGGCCGCATTGATGCGCTCGACCGTTTCCGCGCCGATTTCGCCCCATTCGGCATGCATCACATGGTCGTCGGTATCGTCCACCTTCATCGGCAGGAAGGTGCCCGCCCCGACATGCAGCGTCACCCGCTCGATGGACACGCCCATGGCGGCGATCTGCTGCAGCAGCTTTTCGGTGAAATGCAGCCCCGCCGTCGGCGCGGCCACGGCGCCATCCTCGGCCGCATAGACGGTCTGGTAATCGGTCTTGTCGCGTTCTTCGAGTCCGCGCTTGAGCCCGATATAGGGCGGCAGCGGCATGGCGCCATGCGCCTTGATCGCTTCGTCCAGCGCGGCCCCGCCAAGATCGAATTCCAGCGTTACCTCGCCGGTCTCGCCCTTGCCGGCGACGCGGGCGGTCAGGGCATCGGCCTGGCCATTGCCCAGTTCGAGCTGGTCGAGCACATGCAGTCTCTTGGCCGGCCGGGCAAAGGCGCGCCAGGTATGGGCATCGACCCTTTTGTGCAGGTTGAACGACACATTGGCGCGGTTTTCCCCGCGCACCCGGCTGCCGCGCAGTTCGGCAGGCAGCACGCGGGTGTCATTGACCACCAGCACGTCACCCGCCTTGAGCAGGGTCAGCAGGTCGGGAATGTGCAGGTCGCGCAGCCCCCTGGCCGGATCGACCAGCAGCAGGCGCGCACTGTCCCGCGGCTCGGCGGGGTGCAGGGCAATGAGCTCTTCGGGGAGTGCAAAATCGAAGTCGGAAACCAGCATGCGTCCTGCCTAGCAGTTCAAGGCAAATTGGCAAGTCCATAGGCAGTAAGACGGTTCACAGTCATGCCGCCATGCCGAATATAGACGGCTCCGTCCCTTGCATTTTCACATCTCAAGTGAGATTTGAAGTGCATGGAGACCAATTTGCCCACCACCCGCAAGCAGACCCAGCTCGCAACGAGGGAAAGTCTGCTGGCCGCTGCCGGCGCGCTGGTGGCCCGCAAGGGTATTGCCGCGCTCTCGACCCGCGCTGTCTGCGAGGCGGCTGGCTTCAGCCAGGGTGCGTTCTATTCCAATTTCGACAACATGGACGCTCTGCTGCTCGCCCTGATGCAGCGGCATCTCGCCGCCGAGATCGACCAGCTCAACGCCCTCCTGGCCACCCACGATGAAGAGAACCTGGTCGGGCTCAACCAGGCGCTGGCCGCCCACTTTGCCCAACTCGCCGCGGATGATGATCTGTCGCTGCTGTCGGTCGAGCTGCAGGTGCACGCCCTGCGCGACCCCGCCTTTGCCGTCCGCTATGACGCCACGCGCCATGCCTATCTCGATGCGCTGAGCGGCATCATCGGCGCCATTCTCAGCCGGCATGAGCTGCGCCCAGCCTTGCCGTTGCGGGAACTGGCCAGGGGCCTGCATGCCCTGTGGACCGGCCTGGCCGTGCAATCCGCAGCCGATGCCGGGATGTCCAGCGAACGCATGCTTCTTGCCTTTTTCATGGCGTTGGCCGATGGCCGCGCCGTCCTCGAACAAACAGGCCACGCCGATCAGCGCGACGCGACCCTGTCTGCCAGCTGACCACCTCAGAGGAATAGACCATGACTATCAAGAACGTCACCGTGCTGGGCACGGGCGTATTGGGGGCGCAGATCGCCTTCCAGTCCGCCTATAAGGGCTTCAATGTCACCGCCTATGACATCAACGACGCCGCCATCGACAAGGCCAGGACCTTCCTGGACTACCTGGCCGGACGCTACCTGGCCGACGTCCCCGGCGCCGACGCATCAACCATTGCCGACGCACGCTCCCGCCTGACCTTCGTCACCGACCTGGGTGCCGCGACCCGGGATGCCGACCTCGTCATTGAGGCCGTGCCCGAAAAGATCGCGCTCAAGCGCGAGATCTACGCCAAACTGGGGGCAGTCGCCCCGGCCAAGGCCATCTTTGCCAGCAATTCCTCAACCCTGCTGCCCAGCGCCATGGCGGAATCCACCGGCCGGCCCGACCGCTTCCTCGCCCTCCATTTCGCCAACGAGATCTGGACCAACAATATCGCCGAGATCATGGGCCATCCCGGTACATCACCCGAGGTTTTCCGCACCGTGGTCGACTTCGCCAGCGCCATCGGCATGGTGCCGATCGAGATCCACAAGGAGCAGGCTGGCTATGTGCTCAATTCGCTGCTGGTGCCCCTGCTCGCCGCCGCGGGCCAGCTGCTGGTCAAGGGGATTGCCAGCCCCCAGGACATCGACAGCACCTGGAAAATCGCCACCAAAGCCCCCAAGGGGCCGTTCGAGATCTACGACATCATTGGCCTCAACACCGCCTATGCCGTGTCCTCGACACCCGGCAGCGGTCAGGAGAACTTTGCCGCCTATCTCAAGGAAAACTACATCGACAAGGGCAAGCTGGGCGTCGCCACCGGCGAAGGGTTCTATACCTATCCGCGTGCCTAGCCTGGTGTGAACGAAAAACCCCCGGGACGGGGTCCCGGGGGTCAAAACAGGCGGCGAGCACGCCATGGCGCCCGCGCTGGCATTAGGCGGCGATGTCGGCCGCGACCTTGACCGACACCATCTTGTCGGGATTGATCACGGGCTCGCCGCGCTTGATCTTGTCGACATTGTCCATGCCTTCAATGACCTGGCCCCACACGGTGTACTGCTTGTTGAGGAACGGCGTATCGCCAAAGCAGAGGAAGAACTGCGAATTGGCCGAATCCGGGCTCTGCGCGCGGGCCATCGAGGCCGTGCCGCGAACATGTGGCTCGGCGCTGAATTCCTGCTTCAGGTCGGGATACTTCGAACCGCCGGTGCCACGGCCCTGCGGGCAGCCGGTCTGGGCCATGAAGCCCTCGATAACGCGGTGAAACACGATGCCGTCATAAAAGCCTTCGCGAACCAGCTTCTTGATATGCGCGACATGGTTCGGCGCCAGGTCCGGACGCATGGCGATAACGACTTCGCCCTGGGTGGTTTCGATGACGAGGGTGTTTTCGGGATCCGCGTATTCAGCCATTTTGGGTGCTTTCTGATTGGAGATTCTGGCCCGCATGTAAGGGCAAAGGGCGATGGGTGCAAGGTCGGCCGATCGCGGCACCCCCTCCTATCCTCCCCCTGAAGGGGGAGGGACAGATCGAGTTTGCGGCCCAATCGAGCCAAACCCACCGCGCGGTCCCTCCCCCTTCAGGGGGAGGTCAGGTGGGGGAGCGGCTTACTTATATTCGATCGTCGCCTTGACGATCTTGTCCGGATTGGCGACCGAACCGTTCTGTTCCTTGGGGCCCTTTTCCAGCGCATCCACCAGTTCCATGCCGGTGATCACCTTGCCGAACACGGTATACTGGCCGTCGAGGAAACTGGCATCGGCCGTGACGATGAAGAACTGCGAGTTGAATGAATTTGGATCCTGCGAGCGGGCGGCGCCGAGCGCGCCGCGCTGGAAGCTTTCGGCATTGAACTCGGCCTCGACATCGGGCTGGTCCGAACCGCCCATGCCGGCGCGCGACAGGTCGAATTCGGGACCATCGGTCTTGCCATAGGTCACGTCGCCGGTCTGGGCCATGAAGCCGTCGATGACGCGGTGGAACACCACGCCGTCATAGTCGCCCGCTTCGGTCAGCGCCACCACGCGCTCGACATGCTTGGGCGCCAGTGCTGGCAGCAGTTCGATATCGACGGCGCCGTCTTCCAGCGTCAGGATCAGGTGGGGCGTGCCCGACTGGGCGAAGGCCGGAGTGGCAAGAGCGACAGCGCCGATAACGAGCGCGCCGAACAGGCGACGGGTGATTGCGGTCATGAGGATTTCAGGGCCTTGAGAACGATTTGCGGGACGAAGGCGGAGATGTCGCCGCCCATTTCAGCGATCTGGCGCACCAATGTGGCCGAGATATGCCGGACGGGGGGACTGGAGGGCAGGAAAACGGTCTGCAGGTCCGGCGCCATCTGCGCATTCATGCCCACCATCTGCATTTCATAGTTGTAATCAGTGGTGTCGCGCAGGCCGCGAATGATGAGCTTGGCGCCATGCTCGCGGGCGGCATTGACCATCAGCCCGGAGAAATCGACGATCTTGAATTCGGTATCGGTGCGCTTGCCCACCGGGCCCAGCACCTGTTCCAGAATCAGCAGCCGATCGGCATGGGCAAATAGCGGCGTCTTCTTGCCCGGATTGATTCCCACGGCGACCACCAGCGTATCGACCAGCTTGCAGGCCCGCTCGATGACGTCCAGATGCCCGTTGGTCAGCGGATCAAACGAGCCCGGATAGAACCCAACCAGCTTGCTCACGGCGCCCTCCCCTTTGTGTTGTCAGGGTTTTGTCACGCGGGGGGCCGTAGCGCAAGAACCGCCGCACTGGTCAGACCGAGCACGATCAGCAGCGCGCCACCCGCCAGAAAGGCAGCGCCGGTGCCCCATGCACCGGCAATGGCGCTGCCGATGAAGGGCGCCGAGAGCATCACCGCCATGATCACCGCTTCGCCGGCGGCAAAGACCCGCGCGATGCGGTCCGGCGGCGCCTGTGTCTGCACAATGGTGCGGTAGGGCACGAGCATGAAGGCCGTCGAGCCGCCCATCAGCGCCAGCACGAGGAAGAACGGCAAGGCCGGCAGATCATGACCGAGCATGGCCACGAGCCCGACAAAGGCCGTCACCGCGCCCGAAAACAGCGCCGCACCGATCATGCTGGGCAGGGGATGGCGCGCCGCAAGCGGGCCAGCGAGTAGCGCTCCCAGCAGGCCGCCTGCCCCCGACGCGGCAATGCCGATGCCGAAAGCACTGGCGCCCAGGCCAAAATCGTCGGCCAGCAGGGCGATCAGCGCGTCGTAGAGAAAGAACGAGAAATAGGCGATGGCGGCAAAGACCAGGGCCATCAGCAGCAGCCGGCTGCGGCGGAATTCGGCGGCGCCCGCCAGCAGTTCGGTGCGGAAGTCGCTGGCCTTGCGCGGCGGCCGGGCCGGCAGCGCCAGTCCGAAGACAAGCGCGGCAGCCAGCAGCGACAGCACGGCATTGCAGCCGAACACGCTCTGGGCCGGCATGATGGCCAGCAGCATTCCGCCCAGCGCCGGACCGGCAATCTTGGAAGTCTGGTTGATGGCCTGGTGCAGGCCATTGGCGCGCGCCAGCAGGTTCGGCGGCGTCGAGGCCTGGATCGCCGCCTGGCGGGCCGGGGTGAAGGCGGAGTCGATGCAGGCACGGACAAAGACGATGGCCAGGACCACGGCGGTATGGTCGGCAAACATCAGTGCCAGCGTCGCCAGGCCCCGCCCCAGATTGCTCAGCACCAGGATGGTTGGCAGCGGCATGCGGTCGACCACCATGGCCAGCAGCGGGCCGACGGCGACATAGGGCAGCGTCAGGCAGAAGGCAAAGAGCGCCAGCACCAGCGGCCCCTCGCCCCAGGCAAACACCAGCAAGGCGATGATGGCGGCATAATCGAGCCAGTCGGCAAAATCGGCGGGGATCGACGCCAGTGCCAGCCGGCGGGGTACCGGCAGGGCGAGCAGCGAACGGTAACCGGCCGGTTGCGCTCTATCCATCATGCCCGCTCGGTGACGTCCAGATGCCCATTGGTGCCCGGATCAAACGAACTCGGACAGACCCAAACCAGCGTGCTCATGGCGCCATCCCCTTGTGGTGGAACAATTTTGTCATGCAGGCGGATCGATGGCAAGGCAGGCGCCGTCATGCCACACTGGACGGCATCAACCAACGACAGGAGCCAGCGATGAACCACGACAATCCCTTTGATGGCCCGCAGCAGCGCGAGGCGCATTATCGCCGTGCCGATATGGCCGGCAGTCATTTTGATGGTGTCAATCTGAGCGGGGCGCAGTTCTATGCCGTGCTGAGCGGCGCGGCATTCCGCGACTGCAATATGAGCGGCGCACTGTTCGACGACGTCGATTTCAGCGGCGCGACGCTGAGCAACATCAACATGTCGGGCACCAGCATCACCAATGCCAATCTGTCTGCCCTGCGCATTGCCAATGCCACCCTGGCCGGCGCCAGCATTGCCGACTGCAATCTGACCGGCATGCGCATCAACGGTATCCTGGTGACCGACCTGCTGGCCGCCTATGCAGCAAGCCCGGACTAGCCGGCCTTGGCAAGACGATCAGCGGTTGCCGGCCGATCGCACGAAGCCCGGAGAAAATAGCGTCCGCTGCACGGGGTCACTGGTGTGGCTTTTGTGGCGCCAGCCGGAAGAAAATATCGACGCCCAATCTGCCGAATTCTTCCTCCTGCAGCGTCCATCCCATGCCCAGATAGTAGGAGCGCAGCCGGGGTATGGCGTACAGATAAACCTTGCCATTGCCCTGGGCAAACATGGTGGCCGTCGCCTGTTCGACCAGGGCCTGCGCAATGCCTTGCCCGCGAAAGGCGGGCTCGACCCAGAGCGAGGCAATCCAGGGCCCCAGTTCAGGGCGTTCGTCGAGATCGGCGGCAATTGCCGATACCGTCCCGGCAAAAGACCCGCCGGCCAGTGCCACCAGCGTAAAGGGAAAGTCCGCGGCACCAATCACCTCGACCAAGTCCTGTTCAACCGCCGCCAGGGGCTCGCCATCGTGCTTAACCCAGGCATGCCAGAGGCGATCGGCGATAACGGAAGCAAACTGCTGCGCCGCGCGCAGGTTGACGATCGCGGTCGTCATGCCCGCTTCAGCAGCGC
Source organism: Devosia sp. MDV22-iso42 (assembly GCF_058629155.1). Classification (NCBI taxonomy): domain Bacteria; kingdom Pseudomonadati; phylum Pseudomonadota; class Alphaproteobacteria; order Hyphomicrobiales; family Devosiaceae; genus Devosia; species Devosia sp. MDV22-iso42. The sequence continues at coordinate 389,976 of NZ_JBZVWR010000006.1, read as the reverse complement.
CAGCCAGACGCCCCCGGCCATCAGCACCAGGCCGGAAACGCGCGACACCACGCGCACCCGTGCCGCACTGAGCAGGTTGCGCGCCCTTCCGGCGATCAGCGCGTAGATCGCGTCGGTCGATCCGGCCACCAGCATGAACAGCAGCCCCAGCAGCATCACCTGCGGAAAGGTCGGCTGCGTCACATCGACGAATTGCGGCAGGAAGGCCCCCAGAAAGATCAGCGCCTTGGGGTTGGAGAGGATCACCAGGAACCCCTCGACCGCCATGGCAAGGCGGGACTTGCCGCGTTCGGCCCTGGCTGTCCCCAACTCACCCTTTGAGCGCCACATCTTCCAGCCCAGCCAGACCAGATAGGCGGCGCCGACCAGCTTGATCCAGTCGAACGCCCAGCCCATGAAGGCCACCAGCGCCTGCATGCCCAGGGCCACCACAAAGGTCATGACTAGAAATCCCGCCTGCGTGCCGGCAACGATGGCCAGCCCGGCTCCTGTGCCGCGCGCCAGCGCATTGGCGACGATAACCGTCACGGTCGGGCCGGGCACAATGGCCAGCAACAGGCAGGCGCCCAGATAGGGAACAAGGGTGGCAATATTGAGCATGGCAGTCTCCTTTGGAGGTCGAGCAAGCCATTGGCCGCCGCGCTTGACAAGTGCCAGTTGCGCCGCCGTGGCACGACAGCGGCGCAGCTACCGGCCGATCAGCGCCCGGTGACTTCCATGAAGCGGATGCGGTTATTGAACGGGTCAGTGACCTGGACTTCCATACGGTCGCTGTGATCCTCGATTCCCGGCTTCATATAGCGGTAGTTCTTGGCCGTCAGCTCGGCATGCAGCGCACGCACGCCGCGCATATAGATGCACATATTGCTGCCCGGCGTGGCATCGCCGGAATGCTCGGACAGATGCAGTCGCAGACCGAGGCGGGAGATTTGCGTATAGAGCGGAAAATCATCGCCATAGCGGTGTTCCCAATCAACGGCGAAGCCCAAAAAGCCAAGATAGAATTCATGCGCCTTGGCCACGTCGAAGATGCGGACGATGGGCACGGCGACCTCGAACGCCAGACCGTCACCCGTCGGGCCGGTTGGCGCCGCGGCGATGGCCGCCGAGAGCACGTTCCAGTTTTCCACGCCGAGCTGGCGGGCGGTGATTTCCAGAGCCTGGCTGTGCTGGAGCTCGATCTGGCGGTCGGCCAGCTCTTCGCGCATGGTCTTGGCCATGGCTTTTGCGTCGCGATAGTCGCGCATTGTCGTTCCTCGTTTCGGCGGAGGTCATCGTCAGCGCCCGCATTGCCAACGCCTGCGCCCAACGAATGAACGGTGCGGAGAACAAGAGGAGGCGTTCGCCATGCCCCGTTGCCGGGGTGCGGGCTGCTGGCCGCCTCCGGCCATGCACCGACACTAAACATTCAGCGCGGCCTTTGTCAGCACTATTTTGCCCACCGGACCCAGGTCCGTCGATTTCCGTAAAATGCCGGGCAATTGACGCCACAATTGCAAACTGCCTCCCGCTAGACTTGAGGCGGATGTAGGCGCGGGGGCGCGGATGGCTTCTTACCTTGACGGCCTGCTGCGCTATTTCGAATTCTGGGGCCGCAGCACCCGGATGCATTACTGGATGTTCTTTCTCGTCCAACTCGTCCTGCTCATCGCCGGGGTGGTGATCGACTACCAGATGCGCGGCGGCTTTAGCGGCTCGCTGGTGCATATGCCGGTGACCCTGTTCATGATCATCATTCACATCGTCCCGGCCATCACCGTGCAGGTGCGCCGCCTGCACGACATTGGCAGGTCGGGCTTGTGGTATCTGCTGAACTTTGTCCCGTTTGGCGGCCTCGTACTGCTCTACTGGGCCTGCCGCGCCTCCGATACCGGGTGCAATGACTATGGCGACCTGGAAGCCGGCACCCCTGCCCTCAGCGCGTCCAGCATGCCCGCCGGCACCAGGCTGGGCACCGGCCGCCGCGCCGGTGCCGGCCAGGCCGAGGGCCGCTTCATCTGACACGCCAAGGGGCGCCGTGGCGCCCCTTGCTTATGGTCCATCCGATTGCCGTCTCACTCCTCCGGGGGAACGTCCGGCGCTTCGGGCGCATCAGGGGTATCGGAACTGTCGGTCGTGCCAACATCCGGCACGCCCTCGGCACCCTCGTCTTCGGCGACCGCCTCGGGCTCGCGGATATGCTCGACCGACATCACCTTCTCGTCCGCGGCGGTGTCGAACACGATCACGCCCTGGCTGCCGCGGCTGACGATGCGGATCGGCTTGTCGCCACCCACCGGCAGGCGGATGGTCTGGCCGCCGTCGGAGATCAGCATGATCTGATCGCTGTCTTCCACCGGGAAGCTCGACACCAGGTTGCCATTGCGCTTGTTGACCGCCATGGCGACGATGCCTTTGCCGCCACGCCCGGTAATCCGATATTCGTGGCTCGAGGTACGCTTGCCGTAGCCGTTTTCCGAAATAGTCAGGATGAACTGCTCGGTGGCGCTCATCTGCGCATAGCGTTCCTGATCGAGCGCGCCGGCGACGACCTCGCCCTCGTCCGAGGTGGCGTCCTCGCTCGATTCGTCCTCGCCGCGCACGGCGCGGCTCATCTTGAGATAGGCCGCCCGCTCTTCCGCCGAAGCGTCGGAGTGGTTGATCACCGCCATGGAGATGACCACGTCATCCTTGGCCAGGTTGATGCCGCGCACGCCCATGGAATCGCGGCCCTTGAACAGGCGCACATCGTCGGTGCGGAAGCGGATCGCCTGCCCCATGGCGGTGGTCAGCAGCACGTCGTCATTGACCGTGGCCGTCTCGACGCCGACGATCTGGTCGCCTTCGTCCAGCTTCATGGCGATCTTGCCGTTCTGGCGGACCTCAATGAAGTCGGCCAGCGAGTTGCGGCGCACTGTGCCGCGCGTCGTGGCGAACATGATGTCGAGATTGGCCCAGCTGGCCTCGTCCTCGGGCAGCGGCATGATGGTGGTCAGGCGTTCGCCCTGCTCGAGCGGCAGGATATTGATCAGTGCCTTGCCCCGGGCATTGGCCTGTGCCAGCGGCAGCCGCCAGACCTTGAGCTTGTAGGCAATGCCGCGGCTGGTGAAGAACAGTACCGGCGTATGCGTATTGGCGACGAACAGCCGGGCGACGAAATCCTCGTCGCGCGTGGCCATGCCGGAGCGCCCCTTGCCGCCGCGGGCCTGCGCCCGATAGGTCGAAAGTGGCACGCGCTTGATGTAACCCTCATGCGACACGGTCACCACCATGTCCTCGCGGGCGATCAGGTCTTCGTCGTCGAAGTCGCCCAGCGCCTCGGAAATTTCCGTGCGGCGTGGAATGGCGAACTGTTCCTTGATCTCGGTCAGTTCCTGGCGAATGATTTCCACCACCCGCTCGCGGCTGCGCAGAATGGCCAGGTAATCCTCGATCTGGGCACCGAGCCCATTGAGTTCCTCGCCGATTTCGTCGCGACCCAGCGCCGTCAAACGGGCCAGACGCAGCTCGAGAATGGCACGCGCCTGCTCTTCGGAAAGGTTGAACGAGCCATCTTCATTGATGCGGTGGCGGGGATCGTCGATCAGCGCGATCAGCGGCGCCACGTCCTGGGCCGGCCAGCGACGGGTCATCAACTGCTCGCGCGCCGTCGCCGGATCGGGCGCGGTACGGATCAGCGCAATGACCTCGTCGATATTGGCCACAGCCACGGCCAGGCCGACCAGGATATGGGCGCGGTCACGCGCCTTGTTGAGCAGAAAGCGGGCGCGACGGGTCACCACCTGATGGCGGAAGTCGATGAAGGCCTGCAGCATTTCGCGCAGGTTCATCAACTGCGGCTTGCCGCCATTGAGCGCCACGAAATTGCAGCCGAACGAGCTCTGCAGCGGGGTGAAGCGATAGAGCTGGTTCAACACCACTTCGGGCAGCGCATCGCGCTTGATCTCGACCACCACGCGCATGCCGTTGCGGTCGCTCTCGTCGCGCATGTCGGCAATGCCTTCGATACGCTTGTCGCGCACCAGCTCGGCGATCTTTTCGACCATCGAGGCCTTGTTCACCTGATAGGGAATCTCGGTGATGATGAGCGCCTCGCGCTCCTTGCGGACTTCCTCGATGGCGACGCGCCCGCGCATCATCACCGAGCCGCGGCCCGTCTCATAGGCGCTGCGGATGCCTGCGCGCCCCAGGATGATGCCGGCCGTGGGGAAATCGGGCCCTGGCATCACGGCGAGCAGCTCGTCGAAAGTCACCGATTCATTGTCGAGCACCAGCAGTGCCGCATCGATGGTCTCGCCCAGATTGTGGGTCGGGATATTGGTGGCCATGCCCACGGCAATGCCGCCGCCGCCATTGACCAGCATATTGGGATAGCGCGCCGGCAAGACGGTGGGCTCGTGCTCGGAGCCGTCATAATTGTCGCGGAAATCGACGGTGTCCTTGTCGAGATCGTCGAGCAGGGAATTGGTGATCCGCTGCATGCGCACTTCGGTATAGCGCATGGCGGCCGGCATATCGCCGTCGACCGAGCCGAAATTGCCCTGCCCTTCCACCAGCAGCTGGCCCATGGAAAAGTCCTGCGCCATGCGCACCAGCGCCATATAGACCGACTGGTCGCCATGCGGATGGTATTTACCGATCACGTCGCCGACGACGCGGGCCGATTTGCGATAGGGCTTGTTGTACTCGTAACCATTCTCGCTCATCGAGAACAGGATGCGGCGATGCACCGGCTTGAGCCCGTCGCGCACATCGGGGAGCGCGCGGCTGACGATCACGCTCATGGCATAATCGAGGTAGGATTTCCGCATCTCGTCGGTGATCGAGATCATCGTAATGTCGGAGGGCGGCAGCGCGCCAGTTCCGTTGTCGGTCGTATCGGTCACTGGGGTGATTCTATGTTGGTTTTGTTCCCCGTTTTATAGGCGATGGCGGCAGAAAATGCTAATTTGGCGCTTCGGGAAGCTGTGGAGAGCCCCGCCGCTGCCGCCCGCCACCGGCGCGTGGCGGCCAGACCCGCGGCCGGCCGGCACCGACGCCCTGGCCAATCAGGCGGCCGGTGCCTGTTGCACGCCCAGTTCGGCGGCCAGGCTGGGGCGGCCGAACAGATAGCCTTGCCCGATATCGCAGCCAATGCCGGCCAGATAGGCTCGCTGCTGCTCGGTTTCGACCCCTTCGGCAATCACGGTCTTGCCCAAGCGCCGTGCCATTGCCACCGTCGTCTCGATTATCACCTCGCTCTGCGCATCGGGCAGTTTGCGGACGAAGGACTGGTCGATCTTGATCTTGTCGATGGGCAGGCTGGTCAGGTAGCTCAGCGAGGAAAAGCCGGTGCCGAAATCGTCCATGGCCAGGCACACGCCCATGGCGCTGAGCTGGCGCATGATGTCAAGGTTTCGCGGCGCCGCAACCATGTTGGCGGATTCGGTCAGTTCCAGACCCAGCCGCTGTGGTGCAAGGCCCGAGCTTTGCAGCGCCTGCTGCACCGAGGCCACCAGGTTGCCCTGGGCAAACTGCACCGCCGAGACGTTCACCGACAGCTTGCCTTGCCAGCGCCAGCGCGCGATCTGCCGGCAGGCCTCGCGCAGCACCCAGTCGCCGATCTCGACGATCAACCCGGTTTCTTCGGCCAGCGGAATGAAGTCGGCGGGCGACACCAGGCCCAGTTCTGGGTTGCGCCAGCGGATCAGGGCCTCGACGCCCACCATTTCCCCTGACCTCAGGTCGATCTGGGGCTGGTACAGCAGATGAAACTCATCGCGCTGAAGCGCCCGACGCAGTGCCAGGTCAAGCAGGCGACGATCGCGGATCTGCTGGCCATGCGCGGGCTGGTACACGACCGCGGCCACCTGGCTGGCCTGCGCGACCGCCAGGGCAATCTCGGCCTCCTGCAGCACCGAATCGGCCGTCGCCGCGCAATCGGTGCGGCTGGCGCTGCCGAACACGGCGCTCAGCAATACCGTGTGCCCGGCAATCTCATAGGGCCGCTCCAGCATGACCCTGGCCTGCTCCACGCTCGACACCAGGGTGCTGTCGGCCTGCCGCTGCTGCTGCACGGCGAAGGCAAAGATATCGCTGTCGAGCCGCGCCGGCAGGCCATGGTTGAGCCGTGTCAGGCGCGCCACGATTTCCCGCGCCACCTGATCGAATATTTCATGCCCCAGGCTGGCATTGACGGCGTCCAGACGCTGCAACTGGACCACGACCAGCGCCCCGCCCGCGGGTCCTGCAGTCACAGCCTCGACCAAGGCGTGGCGCGACATGGCCCCAGTGGGCGCGTCGTGGCGCGCCAAAAAGGCAAGCTGGGCCTGCTGGTGTTTGCTCTGCTGCCAGCGCCGCGCCCGCTCGTCGAGAAAGCACAGCGCCACAGCACCGCCAACCATGGCGTGATAGAGCGCAGTGTCGGCCACCATGGCCGACTGGTTCAGCGCCAGCAAGGCAACAAGCTCCACGGCAACGCTGGCAAAAAGCGCAGCGATGGCGCGCTGCGGTACCGAGAAGCGCTGTCGCGTCAGCAGCAAGGCCGCCACCGCGATCAGGCCGAGCAGGCTGGCGGGAACGAAACCCACGTCGGTAAGCGCGCGCCGTGCCTTGAGCGTTTCGGTCGCCGCAATCTGCACCATGCCGCCTTCGATGACGCCGAAGCGCGGCACGCGAAAATAGTCGCGCAGCTCGACGGCGCTGGCACCGATAACCACCTGCTTGTTGGCCAGCAGAGCCGGATCGACGCTGCCGTTGAGCACATCAATGACAGAAACCCGCTGCAGGCCGGTCAGGTCGATGCTGTAGTCGATGAGGATGGATGGCGGCGGTGCGCCCGTCTCTGGCGCCAACGTATAGGCTACCGACGGAATGGCCGACAGCGCCGCAGGGACGGATTCAAGCAGGGCGGTGCCATCGCCATCCACATTCACCAACACGGCTTGGGCCTCGGCCTCGAACAGCGGCAGCGGCCGGCTCAGCACGGTTTGGCCATTCGACAGCATCTGCTGGAACGCCGCCAGATAGGCGTAGCCCCCGGCCCGTCGCAAGGCTGCCGCAAAGGCGCCATCACCTTGCGGTGTGGAGGCGGCGCTGAAATCCACGTCGAAGACAATATCGAGCGCCCCAAGCTCGACCAGGCGATCCAGCAGCGCCGCATGGACCGTCCGGGGCCAGGGCCAGACCCCAACCGATTGAAGGCTGGCAGCATCGATTTCTACGAAGACCATATCGCCGCTGACCGGCCGCGACGACGCTGTGAACCGCCAACCCTGGAGGGCATTGTCCACCGAGATAAACCAGCCTGCCGCGGCGGCGCTCCAGAGCGCGGCAAGCAGGACGATCATGCTGGTGATCCGCACCAAGGCCCGCATCACCCCATTGCTCCCCACTCGGTCACGCCGGCTACCAGTGCCACCCTAGTCGTTGTTCAGGCCACCAGCGTTGTCCTTGCCGATCCCGCCTGCATTGCTGCTGCCGCGCTCCGCGTCACCGGCGGTGCCAGCCGCACCATTGGCATTGCCGGCCGCATTGCTTGATGCGCTGTCGCCACTGCCACCCGTATTGCTCGACGCGCTATTGCTCGTTGCGTTGCTGCTGGCACTGCTGGAAGCAGCAACGCCGTTGCCGTTGTCACGGGCACTGCTGGACTTTCCTTTGCCGGTGCTGGCGGTCAGGCCAAAGGCGTTGCCCGTGCCATTGCCGCCCGCATTGCTGGCACGGGCCGTTCCCGCTGCCGTGCCATTGGCAACCGGGACCCCGTCAAAGCTGTACACAGCCTTGGCGCCGTGGCCTTCCACCAGCAGGGGCGCCCCGGTGGTTACCGTGGCTTCCTGGCCTGGCCGGACGTTGACCACCAGGTCGTTGATTGTATCCTGCACCTGGACGACGCCCCGATCGACATCGACGCTGGCCCCGCTGGCATTGCTGCGCACGGTAAAACGCGTCCCCTTGACCACCGCGGCAAGGAACGGCGTCTGCACCGAAAAATGCTGAACATTGCGACGCTCGGCCTCGATCGACACCGTGCCGAAATCCTGCAGCACGGTGGTCTTCATATCGGGGCCCGCATCGACGATGCGGATCTGGGTATCGCCTTCCAGTTCAATGGTTTCGGCACCGCGCGAGAGGCCAGCGCGGCCATTGCTGGCAGTGCGCAGCAGGCGGTCATCATCGATAATGTCGCCGCGTCTGACCGGCTGCCAGCTGCCGTCGAGCATTTGCGTCACTTCACCACGGAGCCGGTCCACCTGCCATTCCGCAGCCATGGAAGGCGCCGCGATAAACAGCATAATCAAGAACAGGGACGGTTTCATCAGACGACTCCGGGCGAATTTCACCCTGGAGCATCCTCTGTTGCGCTTGCCAAACAGTTACGGCCTCTGGCTGTCAGGCGGCGCAGCGGCCACGACGCTTGCGCATGGTAAATGTTGTGCTGCCGGCTACGGTAAATTGCCAAGCGCGTGGCCACCCGACCAAAGCTCAGTTGGCCTGCTCAAACGCCTGCCGAGCCTGGTTGATGCGCTGATGGTTTTCCCCGGCCCATTCGATCAGATGGCCGAAAGGCACGATGATGGATTGGCCGAGCGGGGTCAGGCGGTACTCCACCGATGGCGGCTTGGTGTCGAAGACCTGGCGGGCCACCATGCCGTCGCGTTGCAGCGCCCGCAGCGTCTGGGTCAGCATCTTCTGGGAAATATCAGGTACCTCGCGGCGCAGCTGGTTGAAGCGTTTGGGACCGCCGGCCAGGGTCATCACCAGCAACATGCTCCACTTGTCGCTGATTTTGTCGAGCACCCCGCGCACCGGACAATCGCCACTGGCATTGCCGACATTATCGTTCCAGCGCGCCACATAGAGGGCAGCCTGATCGAGGGAGTTGAGCATGGTAGTTACTCCGGGGTGACGTTGAGCGGGCAAAGTGCCTCCTTTCGCAGCCGTAACGACTGCACTAGATAGCACTCTCCAATCGATACTTACTCTCTACCGGCATTCGCCACAAGAGAACGCGACCACCACAAGGAAAATGCCAATGACCAATTTCAAGGACCAGACCCTGCTCGTGACCGGCGCATCCGGCAAATTCGGCCGCCAGGCGGTCGAGGAGTTGCTGGCCCGCGGCGCGACGCGCATCGTGGCCGGCACGCGCGATCCGTCCAAGCTGGCCGATCTGGCCGCCAAGGGCGTTGACGTGCGCAAGCTTGATTTCGACGATGCTGCCAGCCTGGCTTCGGGCTTTGCCGGTGTTGATCGGGCGCTCATCGTGAGCACCGATGGCATTGGCCGTCGCACCGAGCAGCAGGGCAAAGCGATCGCCGCCGCCAAGGCCGCCGGCGTCAAGCACATCGTCTATACCTCTGCGCCAGCAGCCCGTCCCAATCTGGATGCGGGTCTGAGCCCCGAGCACTTCTGGACTGAAGTGGCCATTGCCCAGAGCGGCCTGGACTTCACCATTCTGCGCGATCACATGTATGCCGAGAATAATCTGATGGATGCCGGCCACGTTATTGCATCGGGCCAGCTGTTCGGCCTGATCGGTGACCGCGGCACGGCCTACGTCGCCCGTGCCGATGCCGCGCGCACCGCGGCCGGGGCGCTGCTGACCGCCCAGGGCCAGTCGATTGAGGACGTAACCGGTCCGGCTGCGGTTACCAATGTCGAGCGCGCCGCGGTCTACACCCAACTCACCGGCAAGCCGGTTTCGGTGATTGCCATCACCCCGGCCGAGCTCACGGGGGGCATGATCGCCGCTGGCCTGCCGGCAGCGGTTGCCGATATGCTGGTGGCGTTCCAGGTGGATGCAGTCACCGGGCATCACGGCGTGGTCACCGATGTTGTCGAGCGCTATTCCGGCCGCAAGCCGCAGGCCCTGGCCGACGTCCTCGCGACCAATCGCGCCGCCCTTACCGCCTGATCCTGCCGGCCCCGCCTTCGTGCGGGGCCGTTGCCCACAGCCATTGTGGGTTCTGCTTCGCCCGGTACCGGGGCCTGCTGGACGTCCTCAGGACAAACCCCTACCAATTGCGCCTATTGGTGCGCAGGGGCGGAGTCGGCCGGGTGTCTGTTGGTTCTGTGTTCAACCGCCTCTGGGCGCGCTTCACCTATGACCGGTCCATCGGTTTCGGGCTCGAATATGTCGGCCTGACCACGCTGCGCTTTCCGCGTGCCATTGCTCTGGCCGTGCTGGCTCTTTCCATTCTCTGCCTGACCCAGATGCCGCGGCTCGCGGTCGATGGCGACCTGATGCGCATCTATGCCCATTCCGGCCATCACTACGACGCCTATGAGCACCTGTCCGATACCTTCGGCACCTTCGAGAACGACATCTATGTATTGGTCAGCTCTCCGCGCCTGACCGAGCCGGAAACGCTCGAGCGGGTGCGCGAACTCGCCTTCGATCTCGAGCTCAATGACTATGCTGTGGGCAGCATGTCGCCCTTCACCCTGCGCAAGCCGGACGGCTTCGGCAACTCGGTGCCCGCCGTGCCCGAAGGCATGGATGACTTTGCCGAGGTGGCACAGGCACTCAGCGACCTGCAGCAGAACGACCCGATGATGCGCAACCTGATCACGCCAGACCTCACCGGCATGGTGCTGATCATGTTCCCCAACCAGGCCATGACCAAGGGCGACGGCACCCGAGACATGATCGCCAAGGTGCGCGAAACCATCGCCTATTATGCCGACGACAATATCTCCATCGAGCTGACCGGCCCGCCGATCTGGACCTCCGAAATGCTCGTCGCCGCGGTCAACGACCAGATCAAGTTCACGGGCTGGGGCTTTGCCCTGGGGGCGCTCATCGCACTGCTGGCGCTGCGCTCGCTGCCGGCGGCGCTGCTGGTGACGGCGACGCCCTTCCTGGCGGTGATGTGGTCCATGGGCATCATCATCCTCTGCTTTGGCTCCTTCTCCTTCCTCACCATCATCGTCACCACCTTGGTGCTGGTGATCAGCTTTGCTGAATCCATGTTCTTCGTCTTCAACTGGCTGGCCTATTGGCGCGACGGTATGGAGCCCAACAAGGCGGTCGATGCCACGGTCAAGCTGGTCGGCCCGGCGGCGGCGCTGACCATGCTCACCACCTTTGTCAGCTTTGCCTCGCTGGCGCTGACGCCCGGCCAAGGCGTGCGCGAATTCGCCATTGCCGGCGCCATCGGCACCTTCCTGCTGTTTGTCTGCCTCATGACCTTCCTGCCGCTGATGCTCAAGGCCGCCATCCGGCTCGGCTTCAAGCCACCGGCCCGCAGCAGTCTCGTGCTGACCGCCCCGCTGCCTTTGGCCTGGTTCATCGCCAGCCGCTTTGGCCGCCCGCTCGCGATTGCGGCCATCGTCGTCACCGTGCTGCTGCTCATCCCCTATGGGCTGATTCAGCCGCGCTTCTCCTTTGAGGACATGCTGGCCAAGCAGTCCAATGCCCTGACCACCGCCGAGCAGATCGACGAAGGCGTCGGCGGGGTAGCGCCGCTCTATATCCGCGTACCGCTGTCCGGCACCGATCCCAATGTCGACGACGCCGATTTCGCCACCATACAGCGCGTCCATGCCATTCTCGAAAGCCATATCGGTGAGAACAAGGTCATCTCGGCGGCCAATCTCAGCAATTACACCGAGACCGGCTTCAGCCGCGAGGAGGTCTTCGACTCCGTCGGCCCCTTCCTGCGCAAGCGCTTCATCACCGAGGATGGCGGCCAGGCCCTGATCACCGGCTTCATGCCCACCATCATCGATTCCGACACGCTCAAGCAGCTGGTGGTGGATGTCACGGCTGAGATGCAGGCTTCCGGCATTGTCGGGGCCGAAATCGGCGGGCTGCGTATCCTCACCACCTTTGCCACCGACCAGATCGTCTCCGGGCTGCAGCTCGACCTGACGCTGTCGGTGCTGGTCAATCTCGCGCTGATCGGCTTTGCTTTCCAGTCCTTCCGGGTGGCGCTGGCCTCGGCCATTCCCAATCTCTTCCCGGTGCTGGGCACCGAGGCCTGGCTCTACTTCACCGGCCAGGGCCTGCAGCTGACCACGGTGATCGCCCTGACCATCGCCTTCGGCATTGCCGTCGACGACACGGTGCATTTCCTCTCGCACTATCTGCACGCCAGGCGCGAAGAGAAGATGGACCATATGACGGCCATCAGGCATACGCTCGAGCGCATTGGCGGCGCCATCGTCGCCACCACCATCATCCTTTGCGCCGGCATGATCATCGTCGTCTTTTCCGATCTCCCGCAGGTCGCCCTGTTCGGCATGCTCTTTGTCGCCACGCTCGGCTTCGCCGTGATCGGCGATCTCTTCATCCTGCCCGCCCTACTGGTGGCCGGCGGCCGCTTCTTTCAGCCACTGGGGCGGATCCGTGTGCATACTGCCAACCACGCGCCAACCCCGGACGATCCGGCCGATGCCGGGGGCGCAGCCCTGCCGTGAGTGCTGGCCCGCTTGCGAGCAAATGCCGCACCCGGCTACATTGCCGGGGCATGATTCTGGCCAGCGGCGTGGCGCCACTCGGTTTCACGCACCCGATCTGCCTTGGGGCATGATTTTACTGGAGACGTGACGGTATGACCCATTTCAATCGGCTGGCAACGGCACTGGTCCTGGCCGGCGCGCTGACCACCGGCAGCGCCGCTCTGGCGCCCGCCTTTGCCGGCCCCGCCGAGCTGGCGCTGCTGCAGTCCTATATCGGGGAATGGCGCGGCCGCGGCACGCTGACCGGCGCCAATGTCGAGACCGTGGTCTGCCGCCTGGCCCTCACCCCGGGCAACCAGGACAAGGTCAACTATAATGGTCGCTGCAGCCTGGCCGGCACGCAGCTCTCGGTGGCCGGCACCATGGCCTATATCGAGGCCAGCCGCCGCTACGAGGCGGTGATGAGTTCGAACGCCACCTTCAACGGCGTCGCCGTCGGCCAGAAGCGCGGTCAGGGCCTGGTCTTCAACCTGCGCGAGCGCGACGAGGACGAAGAGGGCAAGGAACTGGCCATCTCCGCCCAGATCAGCCTGGCCCAGAACGCCATCGGCGTGCTCTTCGACGTGATCTATGTTGAAAACGGCGACAGCCTGCGCGCCGAGGTGCCCTTCACCCGCTAGGCAGCGCACGCGGCAAAAAGGCCGTGTATGGGTGCTCTTTTTGCGCATGCAAAGCGAAAGTCTTAACCCCGTGGGCGTTAGCCTGAGGGCGACTACTTGCATTGGGTCGCCCATTGACCAGCCTCCACGCCACCACTGACAGGCGCCTGACCCCGGCAGATGCGCCTTCCAGCGATCCGGTTCCGGCGCTGCTGGCGCGCCTGTGTGCCCTGCTGGGCGTCGATAGCGCCAGCCTGAGACAGCGCGCTGGCGACCGCCTGCGTCTGCTGGCCGGCAGCGGCAGCAGCACCCACCATGCCGCGTTGGCGCCACTGCAGCGCCTCGCCCTCGATGCCGATGCGCCCCTGGTCATCCCCGATCTCGACAGCTCGGGCGCCGGCCTCTCGGCCCTGCGCTTCTTTGCCGGCATCCCGCTGGTTACCGGCGATGGCCAGACGCAGCTCCTGCTCACCCTGGCCGATGCGCGGCCGCGCAGTCCGGCCATGGCGCACCAGCTGGCGGCCCTGGCCATCGATGTCACCAGCCGCGCCACCATTGCCCGGCTCTCCCGAACCCTCGAGCAGCAGCGTGCGCTGACGGCACAGCGTCTCGCTCTGTTCGATCGTGCCTCGCGCACCGCCCGCATCGGCGTCTGGAGCTGCAACCTCGCCGACCAGTCGCTGGAATGGACCGATGGGGTCTATGACCTGTTTGAGCTGCCGCGCGGCTCGGTCCTGTCACGCGCCAATACCGTGGATCACTATCTGCCCGAATCACGCCGCGTCATGGAAGCCGCCCGGGCCAAGGCCATCGCCGAATGCAGTGACTTCTGCGTCGATGTGGAGATCCGCACCGCCCGCGGCGCCCGCCGCTGGATGCGCCTGACGGGCAATGTGGAAACCAGCGACGGCGTCGCGACCCGCATCTTTGGCATGAAGCAGGACATCACCGAGGAAAAGCTGCTGGCCGACCGCACCCGTTATCTGGCCGAGACCGACGTGATGACGGGCCTGCCCAATCGCAGCCAGTTCCAGAACCGGCTCGCCGATCTGCAGGGCACGGAACATGGCGCACCGATCACCGGCATGCTGCTGGTCGACCTCGATGGCTTCAAGGACATCAATGACAGCCATGGCCACGCTTTGGGCGACGAGTGCCTCAAGGAAGCGGCCGCCCGCCTGCTGGCCTGCTGCGGCGAGGCCGTGCTGGTCGCCCGCATTGGCGGCGACGAATTTGCCGTCCTGCTGGGCGCCCGGACCGACATCGAGGCTCTGGCAAAGTCCATCGTGCACGCCGTGGGCCAGCCCTATACGCGCGATGGGCGCCCCATCGCCCTGAGTGCATCTGTGGGCGCCGCCCGCTATGAGGGCGGCTCTGCCGACGAACTCTTCACCCAGGCCGACATGGCGCTTTACGCCGCCAAGGCTGCTGGCCGCAGCACCAGCCGCACCTATTCCCGCTGAGCAGGCACGGTGACGCAGCAGGTTTCGGCGCATCACCCTGATATCAAGCCGGGGTGGCATCCTTCAGGCACCGTTGACGGCGGTCCACCCTTGAACTGAAAAATGGGCCGCCGAAGCGACCCATTCCCATGATCCAGACAGACCGGCATCGGGCCGAAGCGGCCCGGCTCAGAACGGGATATCGTCGTCCATGCCGCCGGGCTCGAAAGCCGGGGCGTTGGACTGGGGCCGACGGGCGCCACCGCCGCCACCGCCATTATTGTTGTCGCGCACGCCGCGGAAACCGCCACCATCGCCGCCGCCGGCATTGTCGCCATCACCGCGGCCGTCCAGCAGCGTCAGGTTCGAGTTGAATCCCTGCAGCACCACTTCAGTCGAGTACTTGTCGGCGCCGGACTGGTCCTGCCACTTGCGGGTCTGCAACTGGCCTTCGATATAGACCTTGCTGCCCTTCTTGAGGTAGCTCTCGGCGACGCGGGCCAGACCTTCCGAGAAGATCACCACGCGGTGCCATTCGGTCTTTTCGCGGCGCTCGCCGGTATTCTTGTCCTTCCAGTTTTCGGAGGTGGCAATCGACAGATTGACCACCTTGCCGCCACTGGGCAAATTCCTGATTTCCGGATCGGCACCAAGATTGCCGACCAGGATCACCTTGTTGACACTGCCTGCCATCGTTCATTCCTTTTCATTCATTCATTCAGTCCCGGCCCTGCTGGCAGCGGGACGCTCACTTACACTTGTGCCAGCCTCTGCCGCCCCTGGGCGGCCGGCTCATCTGCCTGGCGACAAGCCCGTTCTAGCCTGTTCCAGACCACATGGCGCGCCAGAACCACCGGTTCTCAACATCTATGGCGTGCCGCGCATAGCGTCGATCAACCCCAATGTTCTCTATATGTTCTTACCTGCCGATCGTCAAGCACTAGACTTCGCCGTGTTGACACGGATCAATCACGCACGTCCCAACGGTGATAGCAATGGCGGGCCGTTCTCAGGATTAGACCATGCCCCCCATCGACTACAGCGCCCGCATCCACAACCCCGACCTGCTCGCGCGGATTACCACGCCCGAGGCTGCTGCCGCCCTGATCAAGCATGGCATGATCGTGGGCATGAGCGGCTTTACCAAGGCCGGCGATGCCAAGGCCGTGCCGCTGGCCATGGCCCAACGCGCCAAGACCGATCCGTTCCAGATCACCCTGATCACCGGCGCCTCGCTGGGCCATGATATCGACCGGATTCTCACCGAAGCGCATGTACTGGCCCGCCGCATGCCCTTCCAGGCCGATCCGACCCTGCGCCAGGCGATCAATCGCGGCGAGGTCATGTTCATCGATCAGCACCTGAGCGAAACCGTCGAGCACCTGCGCTCCAAACAGCTCGGGCCGATCGACTACGCCATTGTCGAGGCCGCCGCGATACGGGCCGATGGCGGCATTGTTCCCACCACCTCGATCGGCAATTCGGCCAGCTTCGCCATCCTGGCCAAGCAGGTGATCGTCGAGATCAACCTCTCCCAGCCGCTGGGCCTTGATGGCCTGCACGACGTCTATATCCCCACAAAACGCCCTGCCCGCGAACCCATTCCGATCATGTCCTGCAACAGCCGGGTCGGCACATCCTATGTGCCCATTCCACCCGACAAGATCGCCGCCATCGTCATCACCGACGAAGTCGACAGCGCCGCGAGCGTCTCGCCGGCCGATGCCGACACCGATGCCATTGGCAGCCACCTGATCGACTTTCTTCAAAGTGAGGTCGACAAGGGTCGCCTCGACCTCACCCTGCAGCCACTGCAGGCCGGCATCGGCTCAATCGCCAATTCGGTACTGCGCGGGCTGGCCAAGGGCCCCTTTCATCACCTGCAGATGTATAGCGAAGTGCTGCAGGACTCGACCTTCGATCTGTTCGACGCCGGCAAGCTCAGTTTTGCCTCGGCCTCGTCCATCACCCTGAGCGCCCCCTATGCGGCTCGGGTCTTTGGCGATTTTGCCCGCTACAAGGACAAGCTGATCCTGCGGCCGCAGGAAATCTCCAATCATCCCGAGGTCATCCGGCGACTTGGTGTTATCGGCATCAATACGGCGCTCGAATTCGACATCTATGGCAACGTCAATTCCACCCATGTCGGCGGCACCATGATGATGAACGGCATCGGCGGCTCGGGCGATTTCGCCCGCAACGCCTATATTTCCATCTTTGTCACCAAGTCGCTGGCCAAGGGCGGCGCGATCTCCTCGGTCGTGCCCATGGTCAGCCATGTCGATCACAGCGAGCATGACGTCGATATCCTCGTCACCGAGGTCGGGCTCGCCGATCTGCGCGAACTGGCGCCGCGCGAGCGGGCCCGCGCCATCATCGACAACTGTGTGCATCCAAGCTACCGCGACCAGTTGAACGACTATTTCGACCGCGCCGTGGCGCGCGGCGGCCACACCCCCCATCTGCTGGAGGAAGCCTTTTCCTGGCACCTGCGCCGCCAGCAGACCGGCAGCATGCATGCCTGATGCGGCCTGACGGGCCACCCTGCTGACACGCCCTGTCAGCAGCCCTGCCCCACAGCACCCTCTGCTGCGATCGGGGGACGCTGATGGATTATGCTCAGGCCCTGTGGGTCTACACCTTCTTGCTCTTCGGCATCATCGTGGTGCCGGGCATGGACATGTTCTTCGTCATCGCCAATGCACTGACCGGCGGCCGCCGGGCCGGCTTTGCCGCCGTGGCCGGAATCATGCTGGGCGGCGCCGTGCATACGCTGTTCGGTGCCCTGGCCGTCGGCGTCTTCACCCATCTGCCCGCGCTGCTCTATCAGGGGCTCATCCTTGTCGGCGCCGCCTATATGGCCTGGATCGGCTGGACCCTGCTGGGCAGCGCCATCACCGTGGCGGGCATCCCCGTGCCGCGCACCCGCCCGCACTGGGTGGCTTTCCGCCAGGGCGCCATTACCTGCCTGCTCAATCCCAAGGCCTATCTCTTTGTCATGGCGGTCTATCCGCAGTTCATCCGCTCCCAGTTCGGTCCGATCTGGTCGCAGGCCCTCGTCATGGGCGCGCTCACCGCCCTCATGCAGTTTGCCATCTATGGCGGCCTGGCGCTGGCAGCCGGCAAGGGCCGCGATGCCCTGGTGGGCAATCCGCAATGGACCATCTGGATCGGCCGTGGCGCCGGCGCCCTGTTTCTCGCCGCTGCCGCCTTCACTGCCTGGCATGGCGTGACACTGGAGATGCAGACTTGACCGAATCCCCATTGTTCCGCTTATGTTCCAATGGCAAAAGCACCTTTGGCAAGGCAGGCAGACACGCTAAGGTGACCGTCGCGCCGGGCGGCCATGCGCGGGAGCCGCTTGCGGCAGTGATGTGCCGCGCCTATTTTCCGGTTCTCCCTTTGCCAACCGACCGTTTGACCGCCGTGCCGCCGATCCGGCGCACCGAGCCAGGACTTCAATGATGACGCCAAAGCCAAGCCTCAACCGAGAGATCATCGTGCGCGGTGCCCGTGAGCACAATCTCAAGGGCATCGATGTCAAGCTGCCGCGCGACAGCCTGATCGTCATGACGGGCCTGTCCGGTTCCGGCAAGTCCTCGCTGGCCTTTGACACCATCTATGCCGAGGGGCAGCGCCGCTATGTCGAATCGCTGTCGGCCTATGCCCGGCAGTTCCTTGAAATGATGCAGAAGCCCGATGTCGAGCATATCGAGGGCCTGAGCCCTGCCATCTCCATCGAGCAGAAGACCACCTCGCGCAACCCGCGCTCAACGGTGGGTACCGTCACCGAGATCTACGATTACCTGCGCCTGCTCTATGCCCGCGTCGGCGTGCCCTATTCGCCCGCCACCGGCCTGCCGATCGAGAGCCAGACCGTCACCCAGATGGTCGACAAGACGCTCGAGATCGCCGAGGGCACCCGGCTCTTCCTGCTGGCGCCGATCGCCCGCGGCCGCAAGGGCGAGTACAAGAAGGAACTGGCCGACCTGATGCGCAAGGGCTTCCAGCGCGTCAAGATCGACGGCGAATACTATGAGATCGAAGACGCTCCTGTCCTCGACAAGAAACTCAAGCACGATATCGAGGTGGTGGTCGA
The DNA here is from genome assembly GCF_058629155.1 of Devosia sp. MDV22-iso42. Lineage (NCBI taxonomy): Bacteria > Pseudomonadati > Pseudomonadota > Alphaproteobacteria > Hyphomicrobiales > Devosiaceae > Devosia > Devosia sp. MDV22-iso42. The sequence goes on along the minus strand of NZ_JBZVWR010000006.1, from coordinate 371,413 downwards.
CCGCATCGTCATCGGCCCCGACATTGCCGGGCGTCTGGCGGAGAGCTTCGAGACCGCGCTCAAGCTGGCCGATGGCATCGCCCTGATCGAATATGCCGACCAGAAGAACGAGGACGGCACGCCGCGCCAGCAGACCTTCTCGGAAAAGTTCGCCTGCCCCGTCTCCGGCTTTACCATTGCCGAGATCGAGCCGCGCCTGTTCTCCTTCAACAATCCGTTTGGCGCCTGCCCGGTCTGTGACGGCCTGGGCACCGAGCGCAAGATCGACGCCGACCAGATCGTGCCCGATGCCAGCCTCTCCATTCGCGCTGGCGCCATCCTCCCCTGGTCCAAGACCAGCGCGCCCTATTACATCCAGACGCTGACCGCCGTGGTCAAACTCTTCGGCGCCTCGGTCGAAACGCCCTGGAGCGACCTGCCCTTCGAGGTGCAGCACGCCGTGCTCTATGGCACCGGCCGCGACAAGGTCGATTTCGTCTATGACGACGGCCTGCGCCAGTACAAGACGTCCAAGGCCTTTGAAGGCGTCATCGGCAATCTCGAGCGGCGCTACAAGGAGACCGAAAGCGCCGGCATGCGCGAGGAAATCGAGAAATACATGTCGGCCAAGCCGTGCCTGGCCTGTGGCGGCTATCGGCTCAAGCCGGAATCACTGGCGGTCAAGATCGATGGCTTCCATATCGGCCAGGTCACCGAGCAGTCGATCCGCAGCGCCGCCGCCTGGTTCGATGCCCTGCCCGCCAGGTTCACCCCGACCCAGCAGCAGATCGGCGAGCGTATCCTCAAGGAAATCCGCGAGCGCCTGAACTTCCTCATCGATGTCGGCCTCGATTACCTGACCATGGCCCGCAATTCCGGCTCGCTGTCCGGCGGCGAAAGCCAGCGCATTCGCCTGGCCAGCCAGATCGGTTCGGGTCTGACCGGCGTGCTCTATGTGCTCGACGAACCCTCGATCGGCCTGCATCAGCGCGACAATGCCCGCCTGCTCGATACGCTGCGCCGCCTGCGGGACATCGGCAATACGGTGATCGTGGTCGAGCATGACGAGGATGCCATCATGACGGCGGACTATGTCGTCGATATCGGCCCGGGCGCCGGCGTGCATGGCGGCCATATCGTCGCCGAAGGCACGCCGCAGGACATTCTCAACCATCCCGATTCGCTGACCGGCAAATATCTGTCCGGTCGCATGGGTATTGCCATGCCCGCCGAACGCCGCAAGCCCAAGAAGGGCAAGGCCCTCAGCATCAAGGGCGCCACCGGCAATAACCTGAAAAATGTCTCGGTCGATGTGCCGCTCGGCCTGTTTGTCGCCATTACCGGCGTGTCAGGCGGCGGCAAGTCGACGTTGATGATCGACACCATGTATCAGGCCATCGCCCGACGCCTCAACGGCGCCCGCGTCGTGCCGGCGCCGCATGAGAGCCTCACCGGGCTCGAATTTCTCGACAAGGTCATCGATATCGACCAGAGCCCGATCGGGCGGACACCCCGGTCCAATCCGGCCACCTATACCGGCGCCTTCACGCCGCTGCGCGAGTGGTTTGCCGGCCTGCCCGAGGCCAAGACTCGCGGCTACGGACCGGGGCGCTTCAGCTTCAACGTCAAGGGCGGGCGCTGCGAGAAGTGCCAGGGCGATGGCCTGCTCAAGATCGAGATGCACTTCCTCCCCGACGTTTACGTCACCTGCGACGTCTGCAAGGGCAAGCGCTACAACCGCGAAACCCTCGAGGTCCAGTTCAAGGGCAAGTCGATCTCCGACATCCTCGACATGACCATCGACGAGGGCTGCGACTTCTTCTCGGCCGTGCCGGTGATCCGCGACAAGTTCGCCACGCTGCAGCGGGTGGGCCTGGGCTATGTCAAGATCGGGCAACCCGCCACCACCCTGTCGGGCGGCGAGGCCCAGCGCGTCAAGCTGAGCAAGGAGCTCTCCAAGCGCGCCACCGGCCGCACGCTCTATATGCTCGACGAGCCGACCACCGGTCTGCACTTCCACGACGTGGCTAAGCTGCTCGAGGTGCTGCACGAGCTGGTCGAAGGCGGCAATACCGTCGTGGTCATTGAGCATAACCTCGAAGTGATCAAGACCGCCGACTGGGTCATCGATCTGGGGCCCGAGGGCGGTGATGGCGGCGGCGAGATTGTGGCCATGGGCACGCCCGAGGACGTGGCCGCCAATACGCGCTCCCATACCGGCCAGTTCCTCAAGGAGATCATGGCGCGTCGGCCGCACTTTGAGTCCAGGGCCGCCGAATAGCCACGCCACCACGCCGCGGGCGTAATGCGACGGTCAAGGGTAACAGTCTGCTAGCATTTTCGGCCATTCGGTGGTGACACATCGAATGGCCTGCTACAGCCGCCGCAGCGCGAAGATTGCGGCAAACACGTCAGTATTGTGAAAATGCCATGCAATTTTTGCATGATGCGCCTGACGTTAAGGGCATGGCGCTACCGCGCAAATCATCCCATCTTGAGGCTGTTATTCCGTCTGCCAAAAGGGATATTCCGATGTTTGTGCGAGCCGTCTGGCGTATCAAACGCCTGGTCGACATCAAGCAGACGTTGCGGGAAATGGACGTTCCCTCGACGCGTGATGCCGATCTGCTGGGGCTCTCCGGCCCCGACTTCTCCAAGATGACGCGATCGCTGTTCGATCGCTGATTGCTTGGAGCACCAGAATTGTTGATGGCCGCCGGCATGCCACCCGGCGGCCATCGCCGCTTTCAGGGCTTAAGATTCCATCAACCATATTCGTCCAGCCCCGCATAAACTGCATAGCTCGTTTGACCATTCTCCCACTGCTCATCCATGCGGCACTGCTCTAAATATAAGCTCGTAAACACAAGGAGACTTCCAATGGACATCCGCAAGACTTTCAAGAAATGGGCCGCTTACCAGCAGACCGTTCGTGAACTCGCCGCTCTCGACAATCGTCAGCTCAACGACTTGGGCATTTCGCGCACCGATATCAATCGCGTTGCCCGTGATCATGCCAGCGCTCTCTAATATCGGCGCATCTGGACTTTCAATCGACCCAAACCGAACACCCGCTTCTCTCTGAGATGCGGGTGTTTTGTTGTCTGCCTATGGCTTGAGCACTGGCCAGAATTGCCCGCTTCCACGTCAAGACTATCCGCAGGAACTCCGCCGTTCGTGGGTCGTTAAACCCCCACAAGCAAAGGAGTTTCCCATGCAGACCCTATCCGGAAAAACCATCGCCATCCTCGCTACCAATGGCTTCGAGCAGTCCGAACTGGAAGTGCCGCTCAATACCCTGCGTGAGGCCGGCGCCACCGTTCATGTCGTTTCCCTTGAAGCCGGCGAGATCAAGGGCTGGGACAAGGACGACTGGGGCCAGGCCGTGCCGGTCGACAAGACCCTCGACGCCATCTCGCCCGGTGACTATGACGCGATCGTCCTGCCCGGCGGCCAGATCAACCCCGACCTGCTGCGCGTCGAACCCAAGGCGCTCGAACTGATCAAGTCCTTCTGGAGCGAGAAGAAAGTCGTCGCGGCAGTGTGCCACGCGCCCTGGTTGCTGGTCGAAACCGGCATCGTCAAGGGTCGCAAGGTGACCTCCTACCCCTCGATCAAGACCGACGTCATCAATGCCGGCGGTCTTTGGGAAGACAGTGAAGTGGTGTCCGACCAGGGCCTGATCACCAGCCGCAAACCCGACGATCTGCCCGCCTTCTGCGCCAAGATCGCCGAAGAAATCCTCGAAGGCCTGCACGAACGCCGCGCAGCCTAGGCCCTAGACGGCCAGCAGCTGTTCCAGCCTATCATGAAGGCCTGGCGAAAGCCGGGCCTTCGCTTTGCCTGTGGCGTCACGTTACAGGCGCTCACGCAAGTGCCAGTTGCGTCGATCTGCGGCGCTTGCTATCTGCCGGGCATGTCCCATTCAGAACCTATCCACATCATCGGCGGCGGTCTTGCCGGCTCGGAAGCCGCCTGGCAGGCGGCCGAAGCTGGCGCCAAGGTCATCCTGCATGAAATGCGCCCGGTCCGCGGTACCGATGCGCACCAGACCGACAGCCTCGCCGAACTGGTCTGCTCCAACAGCTTTCGCTCCGACGATGCCGAGCACAATGCCGTCGGCCTGCTGCATGAAGAAATGCGGCGCTGCAATTCGCTGATCATGGCCTGCGCCGACAAGACGCAGATTCCGGCCGGCGGCGCCTTGGGCGTTGATCGACATGGTTTTTCCGCCGCGGTGACGCAAGCCATCGAGAGCCATCCCAATATCACCATGGCGCGCGAGGAAGTCGCCGGCATGCCGCCCGCGGACTGGCGGTATGTCATCATTGCCACCGGTCCCCTCACGTCGCCGGCCATGGCTGAGGCCATCCTGGCCAAGACGGGCGAAGATTCGCTGGCCTTCTTTGACGCCATCGCCCCGATCGTGCATTTCGACAGCATCAATATGGACATTGTCTGGGCGCAGTCGCGCTATGACAAGGCCGGCCCCGGCGGCACCGGTGCCGATTACCTCAACTGCCCGATGAACAAGGAGCAGTATTTTGCCTTTGTCGAGGCACTCAAGGTGGCGCCGCTGCATGAGTTCAAGGACTGGGAAAAGGTCCCCTATTTCGACGGCTGCCTGCCCATCGAGGTGATGGCGGAGCGCGGCGTCGAAACCCTGCGGCACGGCCCGATGAAGCCGGTCGGGCTGACCAATCCGCGCGACCCACTGGTCAAGAGCTATGCCATTGTGCAGCTCCGGCAGGACAATGCCCTCGGCACGCTGTGGAATATGGTCGGCTTCCAGACCAAGATGCGCTATGGCGTGCAGGCAGAGATCCTGCGCATGATCCCGGGCCTCGAAAACGCACAATTTGCCCGCCTCGGCGGCCTGCATCGCAATACGTTCCTCAACTCCCCCAAAGTCTTGGGCCCCGACCTCAAGCTCAAGGCTGATCCGCGCATTCGCTTTGCCGGTCAGGTCACCGGGGTAGAAGGCTATGTGGAAAGCGCCGCCGTTGGCCTCATTACCGGTCGCCTGGCCGCTGCTGAGGCCCGCGGCGAGACAATGGCGACGCCGCCCAATACGACGGCTCTCGGTGCCCTGGTCGCCCACATTACGGGCGGCCATATCGAATCCGACAGCTATAGCGGCGCCCGCAGCTTTCAGCCCATGAACGTCAATTTCGGCCTCTTTCCGCCCGTGACCGTAAGCAGGCCCGAAGACCTGGTCGGGCGCTGGCGCGGCACGGACAAGACCCAGGCCAAGCGCAAGGCGATCACCTCGCGCGCGCTTGAAGATCTGAAAGCTTGGGCATGACACCGGCCGCACTCGAGACCTACCTGCATGACCACATTCCGCTGTCGCGGGCGATGGCAGTGCGGGTGGTGTCGATTGCCGATGACGCCGTAGTGCTGGGCGCCCCGCTGGCGCCCAACATCAACCATCGGGACACCGTGTTCGGCGGCAGCGCCTCGGCGGTGGCCATTCTGTCAGCCTGGTGCCTGGTGCATCTGCGGCTGACAGCGGCCGGCCAGCCCAGCCGCGTAGTGATTCAGCGTAATACCATGGACTATCTCGCCCCCATTGCCGGCGATTTCACCGCACGCGCCACGCTGGATGGCAATCAGGACTGGTCCCGCTTCATGACCATGCTGACTCGCAAGGGCCTGGCCCGGATCAGCGCCACGGCCGTGCTGATCTACGAGGGCAAGACGGCGGGACGCCTTTCCGGCGAATTCGTGGCCTTTGGCAAGGACCGCCTCTAGCGGTTGCGCCACGTCCACCAGGTCAGGCGGGTGATCTTGCGCCAATCGGCGTCGTCCGGCTTTGCTTCAAACAGACCGCCGGAATGGCGCTGCAGCAGTTTGAATTGCGCCTTGAGCACGGCAATCGGCGCAAAGGCCGGCTTGAGGTGACCCGGCAGCCGCGCAATTGCAGCCTCTGCCTTTGCCAGGTGAGCACCGGCCAGTTCGCTGATCTGCCCCAATGCTTCGGACAGGCCCTCGCTTTCGACGCCGGAGAATATCTCGCCCTCGCGCACCCCATTGGCCTCCAGAACCGACCAGGGCAGCATGATGCGGCCCTGCCCGGAGACTGGACCGAAGGCCCGCAGGTGGCCAATCATGGCATGGGCGACGCCCAGATGCCCCCCGGCGTCACCGGTCTCGATGGTCTCGCCGTCATTGAGGATCATGGCGGCCAGCTGGTAGAGCGTAGAGACCGTCTCTCCCGCATAGCCCTCAAAAGTCTCAAGATCAGGCATGGGATCGTCATAGAGATCAAACCGTCGCGCGCCGATCAGGCGCAGCAGCGTACCATTGGGCAAGGAGTAGCGCGCCAGCGTGTCGAGCAATGCGTCCGCCACCGGGCTCTGCCGCACGGCGCCGTGCCCTTCGCCCTCAAGCGCATCACTCCACCACTGCAGGCGCATCTCCCCCGGCACAGGCCCAGAGACTCGTTCGCGGATCGAGGCGATGTCGGCGTTGAAGGCATAGAGCGCGGTGACGGCGTCCCGATGCGCACCGTTGAGGACCAGCGTGGCCAGGTAGCGGTCGCGGTCGCCGCTGCGAAGGGCTTCGGCGGCATGGGCAAAACTCTCTGCGCTCATCTCAGCGAACCCTGTCGACCGCGATCAGGGCTGCGGCCACGGCGCGGTGTTCGGCCAGCAGCACATTGTAGGTCCGCACCGCACTGCCCGTGGTAATGGCCTCGACAATGATGCCGTGCTCCCGCAGCGCCGCGCGCACATCCGGCGACAGGCCGGTAATATCGTGACCCAACCCAATCATCAGGACGTCGATGTCGTCAGCCGCCGCAATCAGCGGCGTCAGGCTGTCCAGCGTGATCTCTGCCGGCGTCGCCACGGCCCAGCCCAGCATGCCGGTCGGCAGACAGAGCAAGGAACCGCGATGCGACATATCGGCGAAGCGGAAGCCGCTATTGCCATAGGCATCGATGCCGACCTGCTGTGGAAAGTGGCCGGTACCGGGAAGCGTCATCTCCGGGGCCTTCAGATCGCCGACCCGTCGGCCAGCTTGCCCTTGCCGTCCTCATCATTTTCCGACTTCGCCTTGAGGCCGAAATTAATCAGGATCGGACCGTTCACGATGATCGAGGAATACATGCCCACGAAGACGCCGAAGGTCATCGCGATGGTGAAGCTGCGAATGACTTCACCACCGAAGATCACCAGCGGAATCAGCGCCAGGAACACCGTAAACGAGGTCAGCGAGGTACGCACAATGGTCTGGTTGATCGACATGTCGATCAGTTCGGGCAGTGGCATCTTGCGGTGTTTTCGCAGATTTTCGCGCACACGGTCGGAAATCACCACGGTTTCGTTGAGCGACAGGCCCACCAATGTCAGCACCGCCGCGATGGAAGTAAGGTTGAACTCCAGCCCCGTCAGCGAATAGAGCCCGATCGTCATGATGATATCATGGGTCGTAGTGGTGACGGCCGCCATGGCGAACTGCCACTCGAACCGGAACCAGATATAGACCAGAATGGCCAGCAGGGCGATGACGACTGCGATGGTGCCCTTCCAGGCCAGCTCGCTCGACACCGTGCCGCTGACAGCCTCTGTACTGCGGATGGTGTAGTTTTCGGTTGCAAGAGCCTCACGTACTTTCGCCACAGCCACCTGGTCGGCGTCCTGACCGCCCTCCTGGGCCTGCACGCGCACCAGCACATCCTCGGGTGTACCGAAGCCCTGCACCTGCACCTCGCCCAGCTCGAGGCCGGCAAGGATTTCGCGCACGCTGCCGACGTCAGCAGGCCCGCCTTCATGCTGGATGACGATGGCCGTGCCGCCAACAAAGTCGATTCCGAGGTTGAAACCCTTGAAATAGGCCGAGCCGATGGAGAGCAGGCTGGCCACGATCGAAAAGGCGATCACATAGCGGCTGATCTTCATGAACGGAATTTTGGTGCCGTCCGGAATGAAGCGGAAGTGCTGGATCTTGAGGGTCTTGGGCCGGCGCGCCCGATACCACATGCCCACGAAATAGAGCGTGACCGTGTAGGACGTGAACAGCGACGTCAGAATGCCCAGTGCCAGCGTCACGGCAAAGCCCTGAACCGGGCCGGAACCCAGGAAATACAGCACAATGGCGGCGATCAGCTGGGTCAGGTGGGAGTCGATGATCGTCCCCCAGGCGCGCGCGAAACCGGCATTGATCGCCTGCAGCGGCGATTTTCCGGACTTCTGTTCCTCACGCATGCGTTCGTAAATCAGCACGTTGGCATCAACTGCCATGCCGATGGTCAACACGATGCCGGCGATACCTGGCAAGGTGAGCGTCGCCCCCAGCATCGACAGCGCGCCAAAGATCAGCACGATGTTGAGGATCAGCGAGATATTGGCAAAGACGCCAAACAGGCCATAGGCAACCACCATGAAGGCGACAACCAGTGTCGCCGCGACGATACCGGCGGTCAGGCCATGCTGGATGGAGTCGGCGCCCAGGCTGGCATCAACCGTGCGCTCCTCGACCACGTCAAGCGAGGCAGGCAAAGCACCAGCGCGCAGCAGGACCGCCAGATCATTGGCGGTTGACGTGGTGAAGCTGCCGCTGATCTGACCGGTGCCGCCGGTAATGGCGGACTGGATGACCGGCGCCGTGATGACCTGATCGTCGAGGACGATGGCAAAGCGCTTGCCGACATTGGACGAGGTAATCTGGCCAAAGGTAATGGCGCCGCGCGTATCGAAGCGGAAGCTGACGACAGGCATGGCCCGCTGCTGGTCGTAGCTGGGCTGCGCATCGACCAGCGACTCGCCGCCCAAAGCCACGTCTTCATAGAGCAGTTCGCTGCCGCCATCCTGGCTGGGCAGGATCATGGTGCCGGCCGGCAGGCCCTGGGCCTCGGCCTGCGCTGCGGTCATGCCCGGATAGACCATGTGGAAAGTCAGGCGCGCCGTGCGGGAAATGATGTCCTTGAGGCGCTGGCTGTCGCCAAAGCCGGGAACCTGCACCAGCACGCGATTGGTGCCCTGGCGCTGGATCGACGGTTCGGTGGTGCCCAATTCGTCCACACGCTTGCGAATGACCTCGATCGACTGCGCCACCAGCGCCGACGTCCGTTCAGTAATGCCTTCTGGCGTCAGCGAAACCGTCAGCTTGCCATCAGCGGTGTCGCCAAAGGAGAGTTCTTGGGTGCCGCCAACGGTGATCAGCGAATTGCTGATATTGTTCTGCAGGGCCTCGATCGCGGTGCGTGCCGCGTCGCGCTGCGTGGGGTCGGTGAGTTCCACGGACAGGGTCCGGCCGGCCTCATCAGTGGTGATGATATTGCCGATGCCGTTCTGGTTGGCCAGCGTATTGCGCACGTCGCGCCGCAAGGTCTGCAAGCGCTCCGTGATGATACCACCTTCGTCCACCTGCAGCAGCAGATGCGAGCCGCCCTGCAGATCGAGGCCGAGCACCACCGTCTGCCGCGGCAGAAAACCGGGCCAGGAGTCCCGCACATCCTCAGGCAGGAAACTGGGTATGGCGAACAGCACACCCATAAGTGAGACAAAGGCGATGATGGCGGTACGGACCGGCGAGAACTGCATTTAGGTCGTCCTGAAAGGTAAAAAGCCGGAGCCCTTAGGCTCCGGCAATAAGTGGCATTCTGCTATCAGGCGGGCTTGTTGTCGTTGACCGGCTCAGCCTTGCTGCGCACATCCGAGATCATGCCGCGCACCAGCTTCACCTTGACGCCGGTAGCGATCTCAACCTCGAGATCTTCGCCATCAACGGCCTTGGTCACCTTGCCGACGATACCGCCGGTGGTCACGACGGTATCGCCGCGACGAATAGCCGACAGCATGGCCTGCTGGGCTTTCAGGCGCTTCTGCTGCGGCCGGAAGATCAGGAACCAGAAAATCACCACCAGCAGGAGAATCGGCATCATCTGGATGAAGATGTCGGTCATGCCACCGGCGGGAGCGGCGGCCCCGGCTGCCTGGGCAAAAGCGGGCGTTACAAACATGGCGAGTTCCTTGGTTTCTTCTTGGTTTGGGAGGGACTGCGCCAGTCGAGCTAGAGCACGGCACGATGCCACTGGACGCATGTGGGGCTTGTTGCACTTGCGCCCCGATCAAAATCGGGCGGACTATACATTTGCGCCCCCGTGATTGCAAAGGCATTCCGGGAGCTGCAAATTGCCGCGCCGAGCTTGAGGATATTTCGCCTTGAAGAGCAAAGACCACCTCGCCGACATCAGTGCCAAACTTGACGCAATCGCCAATGCCTTGAAGGCCTTGGCTCCTGCGACTCCGCTCGATGCCCCGGCACTTGGAGCTGCCAACGCCTATCACTGGGACGGCGATTCGGGTGCGCTCCATCCGGTGCAACGGGTGAGCCGGGTGCCACTGGCCATGCTCAAGGGAATCGACGCCGTGCAGGACATTCTGCTGCGCAATACCGAGCAGTTCGCCCGCGGGCACGGCGCCAACAATGCGCTGCTTTGGGGCGCGCGCGGCATGGGCAAGAGCTCCCTCGTCAAAGCCATCCATGGCGACATCCTTGAACGTGGCGGCGAGGGCTTTGACCGCCTGGTGCTCATCGAGATCGCGCGGGAAGACCTTGAGACCCTCCCTGCCCTCATGCGCCGGATCGCTAACGAGCCGGCGCGCTTCGTGGTGTTCTGCGACGATCTGAGCTTTGACAATGGCGAGACCAGCTACAAGTCGCTCAAGACCATTCTCGATGGCGGGCTGGAGGGGCGCCCCGACAATGTGCTGTTCTATGCCACCTCCAACCGTCGGCACCTGATGCCGCGCGACATGATCGAGAACGAGCGGTCAACGGCTATCAATCCTGGCGAGGCGGTTGAAGAAAAGGTCTCGCTCTCGGACCGGTTTGGTCTCTGGCTGGGCTTCCACAATTGCGACCAGCCGACCTATCTCAGCATGGTCACCACCTATGCCGACCACTATGGGCTCGAGATCGACGCCGCCGAACTCCAGGCCCGTGCCATCGAATGGGCGGCGACACGCGGCGCGCGATCGGGTCGCGTCGCTATCCAGCTGGTGCGTACCCTGGCCGGCGAAATGGGCAAGGCCGCCCCATAAGCAAGACCCCCGCCGATGTGGCGGGGGTCTTACCAGGAGAAGACGGGTGTCAGCTGGCCAGCAGCGGCACCGGATCAACCGGGGTCGCGCCCTTGCGCAGTTCAAAGTGCAGCTGCGGCTTGGTCACCGAGCCGGTCTGCCCGGCAGCACCGATGGTATCGCCACGATTGACATTGGCGCCCTTGGCGACATTCATAGCCCCCAGATGGGCATAGGCAGAGACGTAACCATTGGGGTGGCGGATCAGCACGAGGTTGCCATAGCCCTCGACGCCCGAGCCGACATAGATGACGGTGCCATTTTCGGCGGCCTTGACCGAGGCGCCCTCGGCAGCCTCGATATTGATGCCGGTGCCCTTGGAGGCGGCAAAATCAACCAGCACGCGGCCGCTGACTGGCCAACGGAACTTGTCACTGCCTGACATTGCAGGCTCAGCGACCGGCGCGGGCGCCGTGGCAACTGCAACCGGCGCCGCAACAGCAGGTGCTGCAACCGGTGCGGCACCGGACTGCAACGCATTGGGCGCGGCGGCAGGCAGGGTCTGCTGGGCAGGAGCCGGCGCGCTCATGGCGCCTGCCGATGCCGTCTGCGTCGCCTGACCCTTGGTGATCAGCAGGTCCGAACGGCCGGGAATGATAATCTTCTGGCCGACCACGATCTTGTCGGGCGATTCCAGATTGTTGGTCTGCACCAGCGACTGCGTGGTCACTTCATAGCGACGCGCAATCGTGTAGAGCGACTCGCCGCTGGCGATCGTGTGGCTGAACGTGCCGCCGCCGGCGGGCGGCGTCGGCGTGGTCGATGCCAGAGTCGGCACGGCATTGTTGGTCGGCATGCTGCCGAGGGCAGCGGGAGAGGGCATGGTCGCTGACGCGAAGGCGGGCTGGGCTTGCATGGCTGGAACGGATCCCTGGGGCGAATTGCTCAAAGCGGGTAGAGTTTGCGACTGCACGGTCGGCATGGATCCGCCGTTGGCCAGCGGCGCGGGCTGGCTGTAGGCGGTCTGCGCCGGCTGGCCCCACAGCGGCTGCACCGCCTGTGGCTGCCCCATGCCACCGACATTGGCCGGCGGTACAAATTGAGCGTCAGCCACCATGCTCTGCGGTGCCCCAAGGCTGCTGGGCATGGGCTGGCTGTAGGATTGGGGAGCGGCCTGCGGCAGCGAGCCGGTCGTGGTAGGGTCGCCAAAGGCGCGACTCCCCAGACTGGAACATCCGGACAGGGCAACGGCAGCAATCAGAAGGCCAGCCATCGCAACGGCACTCTTAGGTGCCCGGCGGGATACGCGGATACTCATCAGCTTACTCGTACGCAGGTACTCAACACGAGTTTGAGACTAGGCCGGTAAGGTAAAGACGAGTTTAAAGCCGATGCGATTTGAGCAAAATCGCACCCACCCGATTCCGGATTGGGTAAGGTTAAGGGCTGGCGTCTGTGCAAAACCCTGCCGGGGCCACGAAAACCCTAGAGGCTGAGACTGCCGTTGAGTCGTTCGGCCAGGGCCATATCGGTCTGCTGCAGCATCAGCGGCGTCACCGTCACATAGAAGTCGCGGCGCAGGCTTTCGAAATCGGCACCCCGGTCGAGCGGCAGCGGCGTCTCGGGGATGGCGACGAAGAATTTTCCCGGATTGTCGCTGGCATAATAACGAAACGGCGACCGCGAGAACCGCTGCAGCGGGACAACCGCAATACCCTTGGCGGCCGCCGGGTCACAGAACGGGAAATTGACGTTGTAATAGTGCCCCCGTCCGTCGGCGGCGGCGATAATGGCCCGTGCCGTGGCCAGCCCATGGGCTTTGGCATTGGACCAGTCGACGTCGCGGCTGACCTCGTAGTCGACGCCCTGGCTCATGGCGATGCCGATGGCGCCTTGCATGGCGCCTTCGCGGGCGCCGGCAGCCGTCCCCGAACAGTTGACGATATCGCCCAGGTTCTGGCCGGCATTGACGCCCGAAAGCACGACATCGGCCGGCCGGTCGCCCAGCAGATGGGTCATGCCGGCGACGACGCAATCGGCGGGCGAGCCGCCCACGACGGCAAACGTGCGGGCGCCCCGGCTCTCAATGGTCAATTCTGTGCCAAAACTGAGACGATGCCCGGCGCCGGACTGGTTGCCATCGGGCGCGACGATCCAGACGTCATCGCTGAGTTCCCGCGCGATATCGGCCATGATGGCGATGCCGGGCGCATCCACACCATCGTCATTGGTGATGAGGATGCGCAGGCTCATCAATGGCCGCCGATCGACTTGAGGCCGCCCATATAGGGCTGCAGCACATCCGGGACCAGCACGGTGCCGTCTTCCTGCTGGTAGTTTTCCAGCACGGCGATCAGGCAGCGGCCAACCGCGGTGCCCGAGCCATTAAGCGTATGGACATAGCGCGGCGCCTGCTTGTCACCGGCAGGGCGATAGCGGGCCTCCATGCGACGGGCCTGGAAATCCCCACAGACCGAGACCGAGGAGATTTCGCGATAGGTGTCCTGGCCCGGCAGCCAGACTTCCAGATCATAGGTGCGGCGGGCGCCGAAGCCGGTATCCCCGGTGCATAGATGCATGACGCGGTAATGCAGGCCCAGCCTCTGCAGCACGGCTTCGGCACAGGTCAGCATGCGCTCATGCTCGTCGGCAGCGGTTTCCGGCGTGGTGATGGAGACCATTTCCACCTTGTTGAACTGATGCTGTCGCAGCATGCCGCGCGTGTCGCGACCGGCTGAGCCAGCCTCGGAACGGAAACAGGGCGTCAGCGCGGTCATGCGCAGCGGCAGTTCTTCTTCCGCCAGGATAGATTCGCGCACCATATTGGTCAGCGGCACTTCGGCGGTAGGGATCAACGCCAGACGGCCCTCGCCATGCGGCGTGAAGAACAGGTCTTCCTCAAACTTTGGCAGCTGGTTGGTACCAAACAGCGCCTCGTCCCTCACCAGAAGCGGCGGCTGGACTTCAAGATAGCCGTGCTCGGTGGTGTGCAGGTCGAGCATGAACTGCCCCAAGGCGCGCTCGAGCCGGGCAACCTCGCCCTTGAGCACGACAAAGCGGCTGCCCGAAAGCTTGGCCGCGGCCTCGAAATCCATCAGTTGGGCGGCAATGCCGACCTCGTAGTGCTCCTTGGGCGCAAAGCCAAAAGTCGGCTTGGGCGCGCGCTGGATTGCCGCCGTGTCCGGTGTGCCATTGCGGCCGAAATACTCGACGTTGTCGGTTTCGTCGCTACCGTCGGGCACGTCATCGAATACCAGGTTGGGAATGACGGCGAGCGCAGACTGCAGTTCGGCATCGACGGCGCGCTGATCGGCTTCGCCCTGAGGGATCGTTTCCTTGAGGCGGGCCACTTCGGCCATCAGTTCGGCCGCCCTGGCGTCGTCCTTCTGTGCCTTGGCCTGGCCGATCTGCTTGGACAGCGCATTGCGCTGCTCCTGGGCATCGTTGAGCCGACCAATGATTTCGCGCCGCCGATCATCGATCGCCAGCAGATCAGCCGAGCTCAGCGATGTCCCCTTGCGCCGCGAAACGGCAGCATCGAAGGCATCGGTATTGGCTCTGATCCACTTGATATCGAACATGGCTGTTACGGGCACCGCCCGCCTCTGATTGGTACAGGCTGAAGATTGCTCGTGACGCGCCTGCCAGGCCACGAGGGAATTTCCCCCTCGGCCTGATAGCAGGCCGACGGTCTAGTCGGACGATGAACTGGCGGCTTCAGCGTCCTGCGCCGCAAGACTGGCTGCACGACGGCGCTCGACCATCCGGACGGAGATAATCGAAAGTTCGTAGAGCAGGTACATGGGCACAGCAAGGCCGATCTGGGAGATCGGATCGGGTGGTGTGATGAAGGCGGCAAAAATCAGGATACCCACAATCGCGTAGCGCCGGCCGGCCTTGAGCATGTTGACATGAACCAGATCGATCTGCGCCAGCAGCGTCAATACCACGGGCAGCTGGAAGCAGATGCCAAAGGCTAGGATCAGCAACATGGCCAGGCCGAGATACTCGCTGACGCTGGTCATCATGGTGATGTCCTCAGTCTGCATGCCGGCAAAGAAATGCAGCGCCATCGGGAGCACAACGAGATAGACCAGTGCTGCGCCAGCCACGAAAAAAACAGGCGTAGCAACCAGATAGGGGATGAATGCCTTGCGCTCGTGCTTGTAGAGTCCGGGGGCGACAAACATGTAGATCTGGCTGGCAATCACCGGGAAGCCGAGGAATATCGCGCCGAACAGGGCGACATTGAGATAGGTGAAGAACAGTTCCTGGGGCGCGGTGAAAATCAGCGTCGCATCTGGAACCGCCCGCTTGTAGGGGATGAGCAGCCATTCATAGATGGTGCTGGCGAAAATGAAACAGAACGCCATCAGCACGACAATGGTAATCGCCGAATAGATCAGCCGCTTGCGCAGCTCGACCAGATGCTCCAGCAGCGGCGCTTCGCTGCCGGCCAACTCGTCGGGTGTATCAGCGCTCTTGTCTGCAATCTGCTTGAGATCGGCCATGCTTATCTATCCCCGCCCTTGTCGGCAGTGGTTGTGGCTGTCTCGGATGTCGGTTTGGCCGGTGCACGCTTCCTGGCCGCCGGCTTGGCAGCGGGCGCCTCGGCGACCTGAGCGGTCGCAGCAGGCTTGACGACCCTGGGCTTGGTGACCGCAGGCCTGGCCACCGTGGCTTTGGACACAGGCGCGCTTTTGGCCGCAGCCACTGACTCAACCGGCGCGTTGGCCACCGTCTGCCTGACAGGGTCGGCACCAAGGGGAGCCAGATCACTGGTGACAACCGGGCTGGTGGGCGCGGCCTTGGCCCTGGCGGGTGCCTTGACGGCCTTGGCAGACGTCTTCTTGGCAACTGTGCTTGTCGCCTGGCCCACAGTGGCCTTGGACGTCACCGGGGCCGGTCCGGCCGGCTTGAAGCCTGCCGCCTTGGCGACCTCGTCCGCGGTTAGGGGGACTGCGGGCGCTGTCATGCCGGCCTTGGCCTTGATCTCGTCCACCACGCTCTCCGCCGCCGGATTGGTCGGCTTGATCACGCCGGACGGCTTGGCGCCGGTCGGCGTCATCGCATTGAATTCCTTGCGGATTTCGTCAGCCGACTTCTTGAGGGGCGAGGTGATCGAGTTACGCAGATTGCGCACTTCGTCGAGCCCGGTCGTCTTGTTGATCTCGCGCTGGAACTCATTGCCCATGCGCCTGAGCTGACCAATGATCTTGCCGACGCGGTTCATCACCATAGGCAAGTCCTTGGGTCCGATGAAAATCAGCGCCATGACGCCGATCACCAGCATCTCCGTCCAGCCCAAGCCGAGCATATATCAATTCCTCAAAGCAACAGCGCGACCGGCGGAACCGTCCTAGACGTCTTTCTTTTCGGGCTGGGCAGGCTCGGTGCTGGCAACACGCTCGACGGGCTTGTCATCATCATCCTTCATGCCCTTCTGGAAGGCTTTGATGCCAGAGGCAACCTCACCCATCATGCCGGAGATCTTGCCGCGACCGAACAGCAGGATCACGACGACGGCAACAACGAGAATACCCCAAATTCCTGGCGCGTGCATTTTGGACTCCCTAGATTTTTGTCAGAACGCGTTACACGCGGATATATAGGCCAGAAATAGGTTTAAATGCGCGGAAACACAAGAACGTGTTCCCGGTTCAGCGTGACGAATACGTCCTGGCCGATGCTGAGGGCCGAACTCGCCGGCTGACGCACACCCAGCGGGGCGTCGAGACCCTCAACCTTGACCTCGCAGAGATCTTCGCCGATGGCGTCGCGCTTGCTGATCACCCGGCCCGGCGTGCCAGGCCCGCTAAGCCGGAGTCGAGCTCCACCGGCGGGACGGATGGCAACCGTCACCCGGGCCCCCTCGGCCAGGCCCGGGGTCGGCACGGCGCCCAGCGGGGTCTGCGCCTGTCCACCGGACACCACCGTCTCGATCTCGCTGAGGGGCGAGAAGAAGCGTGCGGCACTCAGATCGATCGGCTGGCGGTAGATATCGGCTCCGGTGCCGATCTGGGCAATCCTGCCGTGACGCAGCAGGGCAACCCGATCGCCCAGAATCATGGCCTCCTCGGGATCGTGGGTGACGATCAGGCTGGTGACATTGGTTTCCCGCAGCACAGCCAGGGTTTCCTCGCGCACGGTTTCGCGCAGGCGGGCGTCCAGGCTGGAAAACGGCTCGTCGAGCAGCAGCACGCCGGGGCGCGGCGCGACACTGCGGGCAAGCGCCAGGCGCTGCTGCTGCCCGCCCGAGAGCATGTGCGGATAATCCGCCTCGCGGTCCCCCAGGCCCACGCGGCGCAGCGCGGCCCGCGCCTGGGCCAGCGCCGCCGGACGGCCCAGCTTGCGCAGGCCGAAGAGCACGTTCTGTAGCACCGTGAGATGCGGAAACAGCGCAAAGTCCTGAAACATCAGGCCGACGCCGCGGCGGTCGGTAGGCACCGTCATTCCAGGCGTCGAAACGGTTTGGCCATTGATGCGGACGGCGCCGGCATGAATGGGCTGAATGCCGGCGGCCACGCGCAAAGCCGTGGACTTGCCGGAGCCCGATTCGCCCAGCAGGCAAACGATCTCGCCCGGCCGCAGGGTGAGGCTGAACTGGCTGAGCACCGCCCTGCCCCCCAGCCGCACATCGACAGCGTCGAATTCGAGTGTCGCGGCGAAGCTGACACCCGTGGTGCCGCGCGTGCCCCAGCCTGCAAGTTCTTCCGTCATCAGGCGTTTTCGTCCTCATCGTCGACATCGTCAGGGTCCAGCGGATCCTCGTCATCGCGCAAGGCGCCATCAAAGGGAAGCGGGATCTGCATGGATGATGGCAGGCGGCCCGACAGCAGGCCGGCACCCTTGAGCTCTTCCAGCCCCGGCAGGTCGGAAAGGCTTTCCAACCCGAAGTGATCGAGAAAAGCGTCAGTGGTGCCATAGGTTACCGGGCGCCCGGGCGTGCGGCGACGGCCACGCATGCGGATCCATCCGGCTTCCATCAGCAGGTCGATAGTCCCTTTGCCGGTGGCAACGCCGCGGACTTCCTCGATCTCGGCGCGGGTGCTGGGCTGGTGATAGGCGATGATGGAGAGTGTCTCGAGCGCCGCACGCGACAGGGGGCGGGTCTCCTGCTCCTCGCGCCGCAACAGGAATCCCAGATCCTCGGCGGTGCGGAACGCCCATCCATCCCCGCGCTGCACCAGGTTGACGCCACGGCCGGCATAGCGCTGCTGCAGAGTCACCAGCAATTCGATCAGTCGTGACCCTTCACCCAGATATGATGACATCTGGCTAACCGTCAAAGGCTCAGTTGAGGCGAACAGGAGAGCCTCCAGAATTCGCAGATTGCGCTCAACAACCTCATTGGCATCAGAAAAATCGTCGATCACGAGGTTTCCGCCTTGCGACGCCGCATCAGTAGCGGACCGAAAGCCTCGGTCTGGCGCAGATCGATCTGCCCGAGGCGGACCAGTTCAAGGCTCGAGGCGAAGCTCGAGGCGAGAACCGTGGCCCGTTCGGCGGGCGTGGCGAGATAGTCGGCCACATAGCTGTCCATGGCCACCCATTCAAAACTATCACCAATCAGGCGCTGGAGGATATCGCGCGCATCCTGCAGCGACCAGACTGTGCGCTGGAGAGGAGCGTAGTCGGTACTGATGCCTTTTTCACGCTGAACGGAATAGGCCTTGAGCAGGTCATAGAGACTGGCCTCCCACAGGCTGCGCCGGGCGATCTCGATCGGCTCGGGCATGCCGCGGGCATGAACCGCCAGGCCCAGGCGGGGCCGGTTCATCAACTGGTTGGCGGCGCGGCGCATGGCTTCGAGGCGCTTGAGGCGGAACTGCAGCATGGCGGCCAGCATCTCGCCGGACGGTTCATCGTCGGATGCGGCCTGCGGCACCATAAGCCGGCTCTTGAGATAGGCCAGCCAGGCGGCCATGACCAGATAGTCGGCCGCCAGCTCGATGCGTTTCTCCCGCACCTTCTCGATGAACAGCAGATATTGTTCGGCCAGTGCCAGCACCGAAATGGCGGCCAGATCGACCTTCTGGCGCCGGGCCAGATCAAGCAGCAGATCGAGCGGCCCCTCATAGCCATCGACATCGACATAGAGGATGTCGTCATCGTCGGGTGGGGCCGGCGTAGCAAACCAGTCAGTCTGGGCGGAGGTCATCAAAGCACGCCTGGCTGCAGAAACATGACGTCATCCTTGGCGGCTGCGCCGATGACCGTCAAGCTTGCCGGCATGGCAAAGACGGGCACAGGGCGCCCATCACATGGTGAAGCAGTCGCCACCCGCCGCCTTGACATTGGTACAGATCAGATTGGCCTGCTCCAGCGATGCTGCCGGAACGCGCACACGATAGTAGATCCCCCTGGTGCCCAGATCGACGCGCTGGACTTCCAGGTTGGCGCCACCGAACAGCGGGCCATAGCGGGTCACCATGTTCTGGGCAGACTGGCGCGCATCGGCTTCGCTGCGCTGCGACGCCAGTTGCACATAAGCGGGCGCGGTATCGCCCAGCGCCGGCACCTCGGTGGCACCCGGCACGGTCAGGGACGGCGCCGCCTCGGGGGCGGGCGCCACCGCGGCAGCCGGCGCTGCCGGAGCTTCCGTTCCCGACGGCGCGGCGCTGGCCAGCCGGAGGCCGGTCGGTCGCATCAGCGGAATGGTCGCAGACTTGCCGGCAATGGCCGCACCCGTCAGGTCTACGGCAGGCACTGTCGAACCTGGCTCGACGGGAACGACCGTTGGCAAAGCCGGAACGGCCTCAGCAACCGGCTCAACCGGTTCGACGCTGGCGAGCAGTTCGGGCGTCGCCGTTTCCGCACCGGGAACGGCGGGCACATTGGGGCGATCAACTGGCAGAATGGCGCTGCCGGCCACGCTGTCATCACCGCTGACAATGGTGCCGTCTGGACGGACCTTGACGGTGCGAACCTTGCGATTGGCAAGCCCTTCGTCGCTTGAATCGGCAGCGGCGGCGGAAACCTGTGTTACCTCGTTGACGTCGGTCTGGTCACGGGACACCAGTTGCTCGTCGGCGCCAGGGGTAACGCCGTTCATTTCGTTGAACACCACGGACTGGGTCGTCGTGCCGTCATCCGCAGCGATGGCAGGGGCAACTTCCTTGACTGGATCTGTGTCTGCGGTGAGCAAGGGCGCCGGCCCTTCCTCACGGCCACCCAGACCCAGCACCCAATACAGACCGAACCCGGCGGCGAGCAGCAGGGTAACCGCAACCAACGGACCGGCCAGCGCACGCGACATGCCCATGGCACGGCGCTGACGCGGCGCGGCGGCATAAGTCTGAAGTTCGGGATCTGCCGCAACGGTTTCATGAACCCAGCCGACCTTGGCCCCAGTTGCCTGGGCGGCGGCAAAAATGGTCTGATCGGCAGTCGACATCCCGTCGACGGGCGGATTGGGCAGCACGGGCGTTGCCAGGCTGCGCAGCGCCGGACTGGGCGCAGGCCGCGGCGGGCTCTGCGGCGCTGCCGGCGCCAGATCGGACGCGGCGGCCCGCATCTCATCCTCGGGCAGATCGAATTCGACTCGCATGGCCCGGCCAATCAGGCTTTCAATCTCGTCAATCGGATCGAGCCCGACCGAACTGTCAGCAACCGGCGTCGGCGCAACCGCCACCGGCATTGCCGGCTGGCGGGAAACCGACGACGGCTCCACGCCAACACTGGCGGGCGGTGCCACGGGCGAACCCAGCCCAAATACGGGCGGCACCCTGAAGCGATCAGGCTCAGCCCGGTGTCCACCCAGGCTCACGCCGGTCTGGGCACCGGATGCGGCAGCCACTGACGTCGCCATCAAAGCCGGCGTCGCCACCGGCGCAACCTGATCGAGTTCGGGTTCCGGCTCTGGATGCGCAGCCATTTCGGCAGAGATCAGATCGGCGATACTGTCATGTTCCTGAGAGGGTACAACCGGAGCAGGTTCCACCGGTGCGGTGGGCTCCGCTTCGGCGAAACTGCGGGGGACCGTCGCGGGCGCAACGGCGTTGGCCGGCGCATCCTCGATGCCCGAAGGCGGTACACTGCCGCCGCGAATGTCAAAATTAAACTGGAACGGCTCGGACTTCGGCACGGCCGCAGCATTTGAACGCTGCGAGACAATCGGCTCGATCGCAACCGCCGGGCTGGTCCCGCCAAACTGGTTGGCGGCGGCAGGCAAGCCTGCGGAATCAGGCAGATCACCGGATGCAGACCGCTGTACAGGGTCGCCGGGAATGCGCACGGGAACAAACTGGGCAGAAGGAATGGCCGGCCCGGACGGCTTCGCCCCCCGGTCTTCCTGCGCATCCTGCGCCATCAGCTTTGCCAGTTCAGCGATCAGATCGTCTGCGGCTTCGGATTGTCCGGCCATTAGCTACGATTTCGCCAGCATAAAGCAGCGCCCTCTAGATTCCTGAAACGGCGCCCACGACGGGCCATTTTGCGCGATTCAACACAGTAATACGCCAGAATTATGAAAGCTCCGTCGGTGCGGACACGCCCAGAATGCCGAGCCCGTTGACGATGACCTGACGGACAGCGTCGACCAAGGCGAGTCGGGCGAATGTCAGCTTTGGATCGTCATGGTTAACAAAACGTAACTGAACATCATCCTTACCCTTCGCCCAGAAGCTATGGAAGGCCGCTGCGAGGTCATGCACATAGAATGCAATACGGTGGGGTTCATGCGCAATAGCGGCGGCACTGACCGTGCGGGGCCATGCGGCCAGGACCCGCACCAGGTCCAGTTCAGCCGGGGTAATGATGCGTTCGACCTCGGCGCCGACCAGGGCGGCCGGGGACAGGTCGAGATCAGGCAGTTCGCGCGCCGCAGTCCTGAAGATCGAATGGGCGCGGGCATGCGCATACTGCACGTAGAACACCGGATTGTCCTTCGTCTGCTCCTTGACCAGGGCAAAGTCGAAGTCCATGGCCGCATCATTGCGCCGATACATGAGCATGAAGCGGGTCGCGTCGGCGCCCACTTCCTCCACGACATCGGCCAGGGTGACCAGGTCGCCGGACCGCTTGCTCATCTTGAACGGCTCGCCATTCTTGAGCAGCCGCACCAGCTGGCAGATGCGCACATCCATATCGGCAGCATTGAGCGAGACGGCCTTGGTGGCCGCCTGCAGGCGCTTGACGTAGCCGGAATGGTCGGCGCCGAGCACGTTGATCATGTGCTTGAAGCCGCGCAGATACTTGTTGCGATGATAGGCGATGTCGGCAGCAAAATAGGTGTAGGAGCCGTCCGACTTGATCAGCGCCCGGTCGGTGTCGTCGCCATAATCGGTGGCGCGGAACAGCGTCTGCTCACGATCTTCCCAATCCTCGGGCGCCTTGCCCTTGGGGGGCTCGAGACGACCCTCATAGATCATGCCCATCTCGCGCAGCCAGGCCAGGGTCAGCTCGATGTCGCCGCCCTGCCCGTGCAACTGCCGCTCGGAGAAGAACACATCGTGATGGATGCCCAGCAGCGCCAGGTCGGCCTTGATCAGCTCCAGCATGGCTGCCAGCACGCGCTCGCGCACGATGGCTAAGGCTTCAGCTTCCGGCTTGGCCAGCAGGGAATCGCTGAACTCCGCCTTGAGGGCCTCCCCGACCGGCACCAGATAGTCACCGGGATAAAAGCCAGGTGGAATGTCGATTGCCTCGCCCAGCGCCTCGCGGTACCGCAGCATGGTGGAGCGCGCCAGCGTGTCGATCTGGCTGCCGGCGTCGTTGATGTAATATTCGCGCGTCACCTCGAAGCCGGAAAACGCCATCAGCGAAGCCAGGGTGTCGCCGAAGACGGCGCCGCGCGTATGCCCGACATGCATGGGCCCGGTCGGATTGGCCGAGACATACTCGATATTGACCGCTTCGCCGCCGCCCTGCGTGGAACGGCCATAATCAGCGCCCTGCTCGGCAATGGAGCGCAACACCTGGTGCCAGATCGGCGCATTGAGCCGGAAATTGATAAAGCCGGGACCGGCGACTTCCACGCTGGCCACATCACCATCATGCTTGAAGTGCTCGAGCAGCGCATTGGCCACCTCGCGCGGATTTTTTCCCAAGGGCTTGGCCACGACCATGGCGGCATTGGTGGAGAGGTCACCATGGGCAGGATCGCGCGGCGGCTCGACCACGATACGGGCCAGCAGATCGGCGCCCACTTCGGGGTAGAGAACATGCATCGCATTGGCGACGCGCGCGGAAAACAGAGCGAAAACGTCCATGATAGACCTGACTATTAGAGTGCGCCGGGGTTAACGGAATTCCGGGCGAGCGTCAAACAGCCGTGCATGTTCGGCCAAGGCATAGGGATCGGTCATGCCGGCGATGAAATCGGCGATGATGCGGGCCAGCTCGGAATCCGTGCGAGCGGCGCGCGCTGCCACGCCCCAGCGGCCGGGCAGATCGCGGCTGTCGAAATAGCGGTCGAACAGGTCCAGCACCAGCTGCTCGCTCTGGCGGACCGGCACCATCACCGATTCATGGCGATAGACCCGCGCGAACAGAAAGCTCTTGAGGCCATCCACGGCGGCGGCCAGCTGCGGCGAAAAGGCGACCAGCGTCCGCCCCGCCATGCGCACGTCTTCGGCCGAAGCGACCCCGGCCACGTCGATATTGGCGGCAGTGGTGGCGATGACATCCTCTATGCTGCGGGTGATCAGCCGGCGCTGCACCTCGTGAGCCTGCCGCTTCGGCGCAATATCGGGATAGCGATCCAGGACCTCTCGCACGATCGGCCCGGCGAAGGGCACGTCCAGCAGGTCGGTCAAGGTAATCAGCCCGGCGCGCAGGGCGTCATCGACGTCATGGGCATTGTAGGCGATGTCATCGGCAATGGCAGCGGTCTGGGCCTCGAGCGAGGCAAAGCTCGACAGGCGCAGATCGGCACAGGCGGCAATGTCGTCGAGTCCCGCGGGGAGTCCCTCTTCGGCGTACTTGCCATAGGGCGTGCCGTCAGGATTGGTCAGCGGTCCATTATGCTTGAGGATGCCTTCGAGCGTTTCCCAGGTCAGGTTGAGCCCGTCATGCTCGGCATAACGGTTCTCCAGCAGGGTAACGACGCGCATGGCCTGGATATTGTGGTCAAAGCCGCCATAGGGCGCCATGGCGGCATGCAGGGCGCGCTCGCCGGCATGGCCGAAGGGCGTGTGGCCCAGGTCATGCGACAAAGCGATGGCTTCGGCGAGGTCTTCGTTCAGATGCAGCGCCCGCGCCATGGAGCGCGCCATCTGGCTGACTTCGAGCGTATGGGTCAGCCGGTTGCGGAAATGATTGCCGTCATGCTCGAAAAATACCTGCGTCTTGTGCTGCAGGCGGCGAAAGGCGGTTGAATGGATGATGCGGTCGCGGTCGCGCTGGAATTCGCTGCGGGTCGGGCTAGGCCCGGCACCATCAATACGCCCCAGCGAAAGCTCGGGTTTGGAGGCATAAACAGCAGTATGGCTCATCGTTGATCGTTACCCAATCTTTTGGCCCTTTTCATTTCCGGCAAGAGTTACTATTTTAGCCTGACCGTTATGACATTACGAAACGGCACGGAATTGATATGACCGAAACCGCCCTCGCTCCGACCCAAGTCGTGCTCACCGACCGCGCCGCCAAGCGCGTGTCGCGAATTCTCGCCAAGGAGGCCGAAGGCACGGTGCTGCGCATATCGGTGGCCGGCGGCGGCTGCTCGGGATTTCAGTATGAATACAATCTCGTACAGGAAAAGGCCGGCAGCGACGACATCGTTCTGCAAAAGGGCGACGCCGTGGTGCTCATTGATTCCATGAGCCTGGAATTCATGGGCGGCTCGGAGATCGACTTCGTCGACAGCCTGATCGGCCAGGCCTTTGAGATCCGCAATCCCAATGCTGTCGCGTCTTGCGGCTGCGGCACCAGCTTCGCCGTCTAAAGCTTCCATACCAGGCAGACAGAGGCTATTGGCCGCTCTATGCTCCGGGCAAAAACCGGAGCCATGTCATGGAATTGCAGACCAGCCTCGACGAGATCACCAGCACGGCCATCGCCAAGGGAACGCTTGTCGGCGGCGCGGTCGTGGTGGCTCAGGCCGGGCGGAGCCTTTATCGGCATAGCTTCGGGCTGGCCGATCGGGAGACTGGACAAGAGGCCGGTTTCGACACGATCTACCGGCTGGCTTCGCTGACCAAACCAATGGTGTCGTTGACGGCACTGGCGCTGTGCGACGCGGGCAAGCTATCGCTCGAGGACGCGGTGGCGGACCACCTGCCTTTTTTCACCCCGCACTATCAAGGAACGACCCCCACCCTCCGCATCCGGCACCTGCTGACCCACACAGCCGGGCTGAGCTACAATTATGCGCCCGAATCCGGCGTGGCGACCGGGCTGGCCGATGACAGCCTCGACTATGAAACGAACTTCACCCGCCTCGCCGCGCAGGAGTTGCGCTACGAACCGGGCACGCGCTGGGAATATTCAGTTTCTATCGACGTGCTCGGCGCCGTGGTCGCCAAGGTGTTCGGCGGCACGCTAGAAGAAGCCGTCGCGCACTTCGTCACCGAGAAGCTGGGCATGATGGACACCGCCTTCCACATCACGGACAAGGCCAGACTGGCGGCGAACTACGCCAATACGGCAACGGGGCCGGCGCCCATGGGCGACCATTACCGGCATCGCAATGCGGATGGCACGACAGTGCTGTTTTCGCCCTGCCGGGCGTTCAATCCCGCGGCGTTCCAGGCCGGCGGCGCGGGCATGGTCGGCACGCCGGCTGATCTGTTCAAGTTCTTCGACCAGATCCGTGCAGGCGCCCCGGACCTCCTCCGAGTCGAGACCTTTGCCTCGGCCGCCAGCGCGCAGACCGGGGATGTGTTCCGGGTACCCGGCTGCAAGTTCAGCTATTTTTCCGACATCATCGTCGACCCCGTCGCGGCCAGGACGCCGGAAAGCGTCGGCACACTGGGCTGGGGCGGCATCTATGGCCATTCCTGGTTTGTCGACCGGGAACGCGCGCTGACGGTGCTGATGATGAGCAATACCGCGCCGGCCGGGGTCGACGGCGCCTATGTCGACGCAGTGCGCGACGCGGTCTATGCCGGATTGAAGGACTGATGGCCATGGATATCGAACAGGCACTGGACGCGGTGGTATCACGGGCGATCGCCGAGCGACGGATCGTTGGCGCGGTCCTGTTGGTGCACAAGGACGGCCGCCGGCTCTACGAAAAGGCTCATGGCCGGGCCGACCGGGAGGCCGGGCGAGCAATGACGATCGACACCATCTTCCGCTATTCGTCCCTGACCAAGCCTTTGGTCGCCGCAACCATCCTGGCGCTGATGGATGATGGCAAGCTGCGGCTGGATGACCCGGTGACGCATTTCCTACCGGCATTTAGGCCCGCGCTGGCGGACGGCAGCGCACCAGAGATCACCATCCATCACCTGCTGACCCATACATCGGGCCTGCGCGCCGATTCGATCCTGACACAGGCCGAGCAGGCGGCCGGGGTTAATCGCTGGCATCTGGGCACCGACGCGATCATGGCGCGGCTGGCCGGGCTCGGCCTGGCCTTTGCGCCGGGCAGCAGTTGGGCCTACGGGCCCTCGATCGACGTGCTGGGCGTGATTGCCGGCCAGCTGGTCGGCGGCACGCCCGGCGACGCCATCGCGCGATACGTAACCGGGCCGTTGCGGATGCGGGATGCCGGGTTTGGCGTCACCGACCCGGTGCGGCTGGCGGCTGCCTATGCCGATGCTCCGAACGGCGCCGTGCTGATGGATGATCCACACAGCGTGCCCAATGCCTGGGGCGGCATGACAACGTATGATCCCGGCCGCATTTTCGACGCCCAGGCCTTCCAGTCCGGCGGCGGTGGCGCGGCGGGCACCGGGCTCGATTTCATGGCACTGGCCGAGACCCTGCGCAGCGGCGGCGGGGCTGTGCTGCGGCCCGAAACCGTGGCGCTGGGCCTGGCCAACCAGTCGCCGCAGCTGGCCCAGGCGGTGGGCCCAGGCCTGCAGTTCAGCTATTTCGGCGCCTTTGTCGACGATCCGCGGGCTGCCGGGTTACCCGCGGCGCGCGGCACCGTGCGCTGGGGCGGCATCTATGGGCACAACTGGTGGATCGACCCGCAGAACGGGCTTTGCGTGGTGTCGATGAGCAATACCGGCCTTGAGGGCAGCGATGGCGCCTATCGCACCGCGGTGTATGAAGCGGTTTATGCCAGCCTCTAGTGTTGCCCCCTGCCCACAGGACAGCTAGTTTTCGCGCAACGGAGACCGTCATGCGCATCGCCACCTGGAACATCAACGGCATCAAGGCCCGCCTCGACATCCTGCTGACCTGGCTGGCGCAGGAAAAGCCCGACATCGTGGTGCTTCAGGAAATCAAATCGGTCGACGAAAATTTTCCCCGGGCCGAGATCGAGGCACTGGGCTATAATCTGGAAACGCACGGCCAGAAGAGCTGGAATGGCGTTGCCATCCTGTCGCTGCTGCCGTTCGACGAGGTCACCCGCGGGCTGCCCGGGGATGACAGCGACGAGCAGGCGCGGCTCATCGAGGGCGTATTCTCGGTGGATTCTGGCGCCATCCGGGTCTGCGGCATCTATCTGCCCAATGGCAATCCGGTCGACAGCGAGAAATTCCCCTACAAGCTGGCCTGGATGCGGCGGCTGGAGGCCTATGTCGCCGAGCGCCTGCTGCTCGAAGAGCCCTTCGTCCTGCTGGGCGACTTCAACCTGATCCCCGCCCCGATCGACGCGCATGATCCGCAGGCGTGGTGGGGCGACGCGCTCTATCGGCCCGAAAGCCTCGAACGCTTCCGCACCCTGACCAATCTGGGCATGACCGATGCGCTCCGCGCCGTCACGGCGGAGCAGGCCTTTACCTTCTGGGATTTTCAGGCGGGGGCCTGGCGGCGCAATGCCGGCATCCGCATCGATCACCTGATGCTGTCACCGCAAGCGGCAGACCGGCTCAATGACGTGCGCGTCCACAAGGATGTGCGCGGCTGGGACAAGCCGAGCGACCACGTGCCGGTGGAAGGCCAGTTCAGCTTCTAGGCTGCAAGCCCGGAATCAGAAACCGGCGAACTGCGGCGCGATGGAGCGCGCCAGAGCGGCAGCCTCATCCTGCTGTTCGGGGCTGGACAGCGACTGGGCGTGCATCAGCTTTTCGTCGACCCAGGCGGCGTCACCAGTACCGGCGCAGCGATCATGGGCAATACTCAGCCACATCAAGCCCTCGACCGGCTGGGCCTCGATGCCTTCGATGCCCGTGAACAGCATGTCGCCAAGCTGGGCCTGGGCCGGACAATGCCCCTTGCGGGCAGCCAGCGAGAACCACCGGGCACTCTGCAGCGGGCTGAGGCCGAGTTCATCTTCCTGCAGATAGAGCAGGCCGACGCGGTACTGTGCATCGGCATCGCCGAAATAGGTGGCGGCATGCAGCAGCAAGGCATGGGACCGGTTGGCATCGGCAGGAATGCCGGCGTCCGGCAGCCCTTCCTTGTAGTAGTCGCCCACCTTGACGAAGGACCGGGCCACGATATCGGCCTCGACACCCTTGGGGGCGGCATCGGCGTGCTGGTTGGCGATCTGGGCAAAAAAGCCGAAGGCCTTGACCGGATCACGGGCCACGCCCTCGCCATTCTCATACATCGTGCCCAGCTGCCACATGGCCATAGGTTGGCCGGCATCGGCGGCATCCTGCAGCGCGGCCAGCAATTCACTGCTGGACACGCCTCCACCTGCCCCGTCGAGCATATTGGCCATGTTCAGCGCGGCGTCGGCCGCCGTCTGTGCGTGCACGGGCAGGATCGAGGCCGACAGGGCCAGGATGGCTGCGATCGTCACGGAAATCAGGGAATGGTCCCTAATGGTCCGCATCGTACTCCTTTTACCCGCGCTGGCGCAGGTTGTGTTCATTTCGCCGGCCCGGACGTCCGGGCGACGAATTTGTGATGGGGTCGGCGCCGGCATCTGCGCCGGCCTCCGCGACGAGTCCGCTGGCTTCGATTGCCGCAAGAAGGACCCTGTTAAGAATTTGTTAAGCCGCGTTTGTGACCGCATTGAAGCAAGCCCGATCACGAGATCGCGCGGGCCGCCTGCAATACTGGAAATGATAGGGCGCTGCAGTACAGCGATCATATCGGTCACGTCGACGTCTGGCCTCCCAAGCTTTTCCCGGCCCAAGCCTGCACTGGCATGCAGGCATTCGGGCTATCCCATCGACTTTGGCGTGGTGCGGGTGTGCAGACGAAACGAGCTGATGCTCAACAACGCCATCGGTCACCCGCCCCGGATGCCTCAGCAGGATCGGTTTAGGGTGAGATTGTGGCGACAAACATCG
Organism: Devosia sp. MDV22-iso42; assembly: GCF_058629155.1. Lineage (NCBI taxonomy): Bacteria > Pseudomonadati > Pseudomonadota > Alphaproteobacteria > Hyphomicrobiales > Devosiaceae > Devosia > Devosia sp. MDV22-iso42. Next base: position 342,102 of record NZ_JBZVWR010000006.1, on the reverse strand, counting down.
CCAAATGGTTGCCACCCGGTGTGGCAAATCGGATTCACCGATCTTGTTGCCGAATCGTCACAGAGCCGGCAGCCGCGCTGTGTCCGCGCGAGCACAGCAGCCGGTAAAGACCATGGCACCGGTTGCTCCCGCGCCAGCGACTGAGCATAATCGGCACGGCAACAAGCCACCCTGGAGTGCAAGATGAAAACCATGTCCGCAGCAATCACCGCCAAACATCAATCGGACATGACACCTCATGCACTTTCAGTTTCCCTGGACGGGAGCGCCAGCCGACGGGCGCCGTAGTCCCCTTTTCAGCAGACTCTTTCAGACCCTAGCAACCGATCCTGCCATCGTCGCCCGGCAACGGGCGCGAGCGCGCAAATTCGTCTCGTATTATCGGCCGCACCTCCCCCTGCTGCTGGCCGACCTTGGCTGCGCCATGCTGGTGGCGGCCTCCGCCGTGGCGCTGCCGCTCTGCGCCAGCTACCTCACCGCCCACCTTGCCGAGCTCTCGGGCACCGGTGACGGGTTTCGCCAAATCCTCTTCGTCGGCGCCATCATGGTGGGGGTCTTCCTCGTCGAGGCGGTAGCCACCTTCTTTGTCGACTATCAGGGCCACATGATGGGATCGCGCATTGAAGCCGACCTGCGACGTGAACTGTTTGCGCATTGCCAGAAGCTGTCCTTTGCCTTTCACGACCGCAACAAGGTCGGGCAATTGATGAGCAGGATCACCAACGACACCTTCGCGCTGGGCGAACTGTTCCATCACGGGCCGGAGGACCTAGCCATCGGCCTGCTCAAGATGGCGGGAGCCTTGACCATCCTGTTCCTGATCAATCCGGTCGTGGCAGGCATGATCGCCGCCATGATCCCGCTGGCGGTGGTCTATGCGCTCTATTTCAACCGCCGCATCGGCCTGGCCTGGCTGGGCAACAAGGTCCGAATCGGCGCCATCAACGAGCGTGTCGAGGATGGCCTGGCCGGCATCAGGGTGGTGCAGTCCTTCGGCAACGAGGGATTGGAATTGGCCCAGTTCGACTTAGCCAATCAGGACTTTGTCGAGAGCCGCCGGGACGGCTACCGCAATGAGGCGTGGTTCTCGGTCGGCATGGAGGGCTTTGCCCAGATCGTCACGATCTGCGTCATCGTGGCGGGCGCCTTGCGCATCATCGCCGCCGACCTGACCACGGCGGAGCTGCTGACCTTCCTGCTCTGCGTCGGCGTGCTGGTCGATCCGGTCCGGCGCCTCGCCAATGTGGTGCGGGTCTGGCAGGAGGGCCATACCGGCTTCGCGCGGGCCATGGAAATTCTCGAGCTGCAGCCCGAGATTGTCGATCGCACCAGCGCCAGGCCCCTGCGGGCGGTGACGGGGGCCATAGCCTTCCGACAAGTCAGCTTTGCGTATCACGGCGATGGCCCACCAGTGCTCTCCAACCTCTCACTCGACATTGCTCCGGGCGAGTTCGTCGCCATTGTCGGCCCCTCGGGGGTGGGCAAGAGCACGCTCTGCGCGCTGATTCCAAGGTTTTATGAGGTCAGCAGCGGCGAGATCTGCATCGACGGCCAGGACATTCGTGACGTGACCCTGGCCTCGCTGCGCGCCAGCGTGGGCGTGGTGGCGCAGGACGTGTATCTGTTTGCCGGCAGCGTGGCGGAGAACCTGCGCTATGGACGGCCCGAGGCCAGCGACGCCGAGATCGTCGCAGCGGCCAGGTCAGCCCATGCGCATGACTTCATCATGGCGCTGCCGTGTGGTTATGACACCGATATCGGCCAGCGCGGCGTCAGGCTGTCGGGTGGACAGAAGCAACGGCTGACCATTGCGCGCGCCTTCCTCAAGAACCCACCAATCCTGATCTTTGACGAGGCCACCAGCGCACTCGACAATGAGAGCGAGGCGGCGGTGCAAGAGGCCCTGCAGACCCTGGCCCGAGGCCGCACCACCATCGTCATCGCCCATCGTCTGTCGACGGTGCGCCATGCCGACCGCATCATCGTGCTGACGGAGGAAGGGATTGCCGAAGAAGGGTCGCATGACGCGCTGATGGCCGCGGGGGGATATTATGCCCGGCTGCACCAGGATCGAGCCAGCATCTGAGGCAAGTGGTTCGGGCGCATAGCGCCCGGACCCATTCTACAGCCAGCGGCGCCCACGCATCCACCAGACAATGCCCAGGGCCAGCACGAACAGCATGGCGCAGACCGTCCAGAAGGCGTGCGAGGCGCCGGCCAGCGGTATGCCCTCGACATTCATGCCCAGCGCGCCGGTGATCAGGGTCAGCGGCATGAAGACGACGGTGACCGCGGCCAGGATCAGCATGGTGCGGTTCATCTGTTCGGCACGCGCATCGATGATCTGTTCATGCACCAGCACGGCGCGCTCGGACAGCGACTGCAATTCGTCGCCGATGCGGGCGGTGCGCGCCGAAGCTTCGCGCAGGCGCAGCCGGTCGCGGGCGGTAAAGAAGCTGAGATCCTCGATTTCGAGGGTGTTCAGCAGATCGCGCTGCGGCCAGACGATACGGCGGAAATTGATGAGATTGCGACGCAGATCCGCCAGCCGGGCGCTGGCCTTGGGATTGTTCTGCAGGATCAGGCCTTCCTCGATGCTATCGAGGCGATTGCCCAGGATTTCCACCAGGGGCTCCAGCCTATCGGCCGCCCGCAGACCCATGCGGGCCACCAGATCGGCGGGCGAGATCGGCGCATGGTGGGCCGAAATCCAGTTGGCGACTCCGACAAAGTCGAGAATATTGAGCTCGGAGGCGATGATGACCCGCCCCTTCTCGATCCAGATGGTCAGCAGTTGTCGGCCCATATCGTCGGGCTCGGCGCCGGGGCGCGCCACGCGCATCACCACCATGGCCCGGTCCTCGATGACCGTGCAGCGGGACCGGCTGCTGGGCACGGTCAGCAGTTCGGCATTGAAGGCGCCGAGTTCTTCTTTGAGCCAGACCTTGAATTCAGGCGATCTGGCATTGCCGCAAACCAGCTTGAAGCCGCGGGTCGGCACCACGGGCTCGGCAGCGCCGGGTTCGTGACGGGTGGCGCCGCCACGCCCATCGAATACCAGCACCGCGCCAACGCCAATCATCCCATTGTCGACGGTCTGGACGGGCGGGCGGCGCGGTGTATCGTCCATGGGCGTTCTCAACTCAGGCGCTTGAGCGCCTCGGCGATATGATGACGGCGTTCGATGGCAGCCTCCCGACGGGCCTTCTGCTCCTCGATCACCTCGGGCGGTGCCTTGGCGACAAACTGCTCATTGCCCAGCTTCTTGTCGATCTGGGCGACTTCGGCGTCGAGCTTGTCGACCTCCTTGGAAAGGCGGGCCTTTTCGGTCGGAATGTCGATGAACTCGGCCAAAGGCAAGGCCCATGTGGCCTCGCCCACGACGAACTGTGCCGACTCGCCGGGCACATCGGCTTGCGGCGTGATGTCTTCGAGGCGTGCCAGGCGGGTAATCAGCGAGGTCCCGGCTACCAGACGACGCAGCGTGGTTTCACTGGCGCCGACCACCACCAGCGACAGCTTGGCGCTGGCCGGCACGTTCATCTCGCTGCGCACCGAGCGGACATTGTTGATCACGTCGATCAGCCAGGTGAGGTCGGCATCGGCTGCAGCGTCTTCCAGACCCGCCAGATCGGGCCAGCGCGTCAGGATCAGCATGTTGTCGCGCGGCGTGCCGAACTTGCCGGTCTCGGCCCAGAGCTCTTCGGTGACAAAGGGCATGAAGGGGTGCAGGATGGTCAGGATCTGGTCGAGCGCCCAGGCAGCAGTGGCGCGGGTCTCGGCCTTGGCCGCCTCATCCTCGCCCATGAATACCGGCTTGGCGAACTCGACATACCAGTCGCAGAACGTGCCCCAGACAAAGTCATAGGCGGCATTGGCGGCTTCGTTGAACTTGTAGTCGACGATGCCTTGGGTGACGGCCGCTGCGCCGCGCGCCGTGGCCCCGACAATCCAGCGATTGAGCGGCAGCTTGTTGGCCTTGGGGTCATAGCCCTCGACGCGGCGGCACTCATTCATCTCAAGGAAGCGCGCGGCGTTCCAGATCTTGGTGACGAAGTTGCGATAGCCCTCGACCCGGCTCATCGACAGCTTGAGATCGCGGCCCTGCGCGGCCATGGCGGCCAGCGTGAAGCGGGTGGCGTCGGCGCCATACTGGTCGATAAGCTCAAGCGGGTCGATGACATTGCCCTTGGTCTTGCTCATCTTCTGGCCCTTTTCGTCGCGGACCAGGGCATGCATGTAGACCGTGTGGAACGGCTCTTCCTTGAGGAATTCCAGCCCCATCATCATCATCCGGGCAACCCAGAAGAAGATGATGTCAAAGCCGGTGACCAGCACGTCGGTAGGGTAATAGCGGCGCAGTTCGGCCGTGTCGTCCGGCCAGCCTAGGGTCGAGAAGGGCCAGAGGGCCGAGGAGAACCAGGTATCGAGCACGTCTTCGTCGCGCTTGATGACCGTCCGCGCGCCATAATGCGCGTCGGCAAGGGCCTGCGCCTCCGCCTCGCTAGAGGCCACAAAGGCTTCCTGATCCGGGCCATACCAGGCCGGGATCTGGTGACCCCACCAGAGCTGTCGCGAAATGCACCAAGGCTTGATGTTTTCCAGCCAGGCAAAATAGGTGTTCTCATATTGCTGCGGCACGAACTTGGTACGGCCTTCGCGGACGGCGGCCATGGCGGGTTGCGCCAGCACGTCAGCCTTGACCCACCATTGGTCGGTCAGGAAGGGCTCGATGACGACGAGTTTGCTCTTCTCGTCATGCGGCACCATGATCTTCTTGTCCTCGATGTGATCGAGGCCGCGGGTGGGATCCTCTTCCGCCAGCGCCGTCAGGTCGGCGACGATGGCCTTGCGCGCAGCAAAGCGGTCGAGACCGCGATAGGCGCCCGGGATGAACTCGGCCGAGATGATCGCGCCATTGGTAGTGAAGACATTGATCTGTTCGAGCTGGTTGCGAACGCCGACCTCAAAGTCGTTGAAATCATGCGCCGGGGTGATTTTGACCGCACCGGTACCGAGCGCCGGATCAGCATACTCGTCGGCGACGATGGGAATGCGGCGGCCGACCAGCGGCAGGTCGACGAACTTGCCGACGAGGCTGGCATAGCGCTCATCCTCGGGATGCACGGCAATACCGCTGTCGCCCAGCATGGTCTCGGGCCGGGTGGTAGCGACGATGATGTAGTCGCGGGTTTCAGTCCCGGTGACATTGCCCTCTTCGTCTTTCACGGGGAACTGGTAGGTAACGCCATCGGCCAGCGGATAGCGCAGGTGCCACATATGGCCCTTGACCTCGATATTCTCGACTTCGAGATCGGAAATGGCGGTTTCCAGCCCAGGGTGCCAGTTGACCAGGCGCTTGGCGCGATAGATCAAGCCGCGGTTGTGCAGCTCGACAAATACCTTGGTGACGGCGCGCACCATCTGGTCGCCGGCCGCGCCGTTCTCGCCCATGGTGAAACGTTCGCGCGAGAAGTCAGCCGAAGCGCCCAGGCGCTTGAGCTGGTTCATGATGGTGCCGCCGCTTTCGGCTTTCCATTCCCAGATGCGCTCGACGAATTTCTCGCGGCCCATCTCGCGACGGGCGGGCTGTTGGCGCTCCATCAGCTGGCGCTCGACGATCATCTGGGTGGCAATGCCGGCATGGTCGGTTCCTGGCTGCCAGAGCACATCCTTGCCCAGCATGCGGTTGAAGCGGACCAGGATGTCCTGGATCGTGTTGTTGAGCGCGTGGCCAATGTGCAGCGAGCCGGTGACATTGGGCGGCGGGATGACGATGGTGAAGGTCTCGGCGCCGGGCGCGGCCCCTGCCCCGGCGGCAAAGGCCTTGGCGTTGAGCCAGTCGGCATAGACGCGCGTCTCAACGGCGCCGGGCTCATAGGACTTTTCAAGCATTGGTCACTCGCAACAACAGCGACCCGCCAAGGACATTCTCACGCGAGAAAGACCTGACGGGTCGGACAGGGGTTTGGGGGAGACTTCAAGCAAATGCGCGATGCGGGGTCAACCGTATCGCGCATGGCAGGGCATCAGAGATGACGGAACAGGCTATTCGCCGCGAGAAACCCGGGCGATTTCCTTTTCCACCATGCGCTCGACGACCGATGGCAGATTTTCGTCCAGCCATTCCTTGAGCATGGGCCGCAGCATATCGCGCATCAGCGACTCGATGGTGGCGCCGGTATTGCCAAGGCCCAGGCCGTTGAGTTTGGTCATCGAGCTGCGGACGGCGGCCTGTGTGGTCGGCTCAAGCAACTGGGAGGCCATGTCGGCCGACAGCGTCGCATCGGGCAGCGATGCGGGCTGTGCCGCAGCAGGCTGGGCTGTCGGGGCAAAGCTGGCCATTTCGGCGTCGGCTTCAAAACCGGTTTCGGCCGCCGGCTCGGGATTGAACTCGGGAATCTCGAAGCCGGCTTCGGCCTCGGGTTCGGGGTTGAAACTGGGAAGATCGAAGTCCATGCCAGCCATCAACGATTCCGGCTCGGGCTCGGGTGCCGGCGCGGGCTTGGCCTTGGCGGCCACCGGCGTCGGATCGGGCGGGATCACGCGCTGCACCGGGGGATCGAATGAGGGGAGGTCGTCGTCCTCATCGGCAGCAGCGGGCGCAAAGCTGATATCCTCGGGATCGACCAGAGTCGGCGCGGCAACGGCCATGGGATCGTCTTCTTCCACAGGCGTATCGGCCAGAATGGAGTCGAAGCTGAAGCCTGCGATATCATCGTCGGCATCGTCAACGATCTGCGACGGGCTGAGGGCCAGCGGTTCGATATCGCCAAGCATGTCGCTGAGGTCACGGTCGGCCGCATGTGCGGGCGCGGCCTGCATGGGATCGGCTGCCGCCAGGCTGGCGGCCCGGCGGGGAACCCCGGAGGCATCATCGTCGGCGATGATCTGCCGAATGGACGACAGAATCTCATCCATTGAGGGTTCTTTGGGTGCCGGCTTGTTCATAGGTGCCTCTTACTCATGCGCTCGAACCGGAAAAACGGCCCCCGCAAACGCGGCCAAACCCTGATTCGTGAACAACAGCTTAGACCGGGCAGCAAATTTTAGGGATCACGGACCTGCCAATAGCCGAGGTCTTCCACTAAAACTTGTGGCCGGGCGATGCTCGGCCACCAAAGATGGACTAGAGGGTCGGATTTATTCTTTGACACTGCGCAGTTCGGCCCAGACGTCATCGACCGCGTCGGTATAGCGGACCGCTGACTTGACCTCGACGGCAAGACCCAGATCGGACGCCGTCAGGTGGCCCATGGCAGCCAGCAGCGAGAAGGTGGCGATGACCTTGTTGGTCGAGGCGGTGATCCGGGCCTCGCGGGCCGTGGTGAGTTCGGCCTGTGCATTGAGCACGTCGAGCGTCGTGCTGGTGCCCAGATCGCGCTCCTGGATCACCCCGTCAACGACGGTACGCCCGGCAGACTCGGCGGAATTGGCAGCCGAAATCTGCGCATCGGCACTCTGTATGCCGGCCCAGGCCGAAATCACGGCTTCGCGGATCTGGTCATAGGCGGACATGGCGTTCACCTCCGAACGAATCTGCTCGATATTGGCCTTGCGCACACCGGCACCGATGGCACCACCGGCATAGATAGGCACGGTGATCTGGAAGCCGACCGAGCCGCTGAAGCCGTCAGTGGCACCCTTGGTCGGTCCGGTGGCCCGGCTGCCGGCCGAGCCCGTGATGCTGGCGGTGGGGCCGAACTGCGCCTTGGCACTGGCGCTCGATGCCTGGGCAGCGCGAATGGCCGCCTTGGACATCAGCAGGGCCGGATGGTCGACTTCGGCAGCGGCAATCGCCGCCGGGAGGGAACTGGGGATCAGGCGGGAGAAGCTGTGGCTTGGATCAAGGTTCTGCGGGGCCTGGCCAACGTAGCGCTGGAATGTCGCCTCGCTGATCTCGAGGCTGCTGACAGCAGCACGGTAGGCGGCATCGCCCTGCGCCAGGCGCGCCTCGGCCTGCGCCACGTCGATGCGGGTACCCTCGCCGACGTCGAGACGGTCCCGGGAGGACTGCAGCTGCGCCGAATAGAAGTTGCGGTTTTCCTGGCGCAGCGCGACCAGCTGGCGGCCGCTATAGACATTCATATAGGCCTGCACCACGGCAAGCAGCACCGTCTGCTCGGTGCTGCGGATCTGGTACTCGGCAACTTCGGCACCGGCGCGGGCGGCCTCGATCTCGGCATCGGTCTTGCCATTGTCGAAGATCGTCTGGTTGTAGGAAAGGCCGGTGGTCAGCGTATTGTTGTCATTGAAATTGCTGTTGACCACGCTCCAGTTGTAGCTGCCGCTGAGCGAAGCGCCGATGGTGGGGCGTTTGGCGGCCGTGGCGAGGGCAATGTTCTCCGCCGAGGACTTGGCGCTGAGCAGGGCTGCCTGCAGATCAGGCGCATAATCATAGGCCGTGGTCAGAGCCTGCGCGATCGATTGAGCCTGCGCACCGCCCACAGCGACGGCACTGACCATCAAAGCCACTACACTTGCGACCAATTTCCCGCGAAAACTCATGCAAGTCTCTCCAATATCCCGCAAACTCTATGCGTGGCAGATGGGGTTAACAACCTGGCGCGCAATGGCGGTCAAAATTTAAAGTGCGTTTCGCTCCCGACAGTGCCCGCAGGGCAACAGCAGGCGCAGCATTTCCATCGCCCACCGGCGACCTCAAAAAACGAATTCCGGTTGCGGCTGTGCCTGCACCAGCGGCGGCAGCGTGGCATTGAACTCCCCGCGGGCGGCAATGGCATTGCCGGTCTTGACGAAGACATTGGCCACGGCGACACCGCCCGAGCGGATCAGGGCAATCAGGCGACCGCCGTCATTGAGCGCCGCAAACAGCGCCTGTGGCACATGATCAAGTGCGCCCTGGACGACGATGACGTCAAATCCGGTGCGCCGCAGCGCCGCGATATCGCCGGTGACGACCTCCGCATTGGCGATGCCGAGATCGCTCAGCAGCGCGCTGGCCGTGGCAGCCAGATCGGGATCGGCCTCCAGAGCGACAACCGAGCGGGCCAGTCCTGCCATCACGGCCGTGCCATAGCCGGTACCCGCACCGACATCGAGAACGACATCGTCTGGCGTAATGGCGGCCAGCTGCAGCAGCTTCGCCAGGATCGCGGGGGCCATCATGAAGCGTCGAGCAGGTCCCTTCCCCAGCCACTGCACGTCATCGATATAGGCAACGGACTGACGATCGGCGGGAACGAAGCGCTCTCGAGGCACCTGAGCCATCTGGGCCAGCAGCGCTGGCTCCGTCACGCCGCTCGTGCGCAGCTGGTTATCGACCATCTTGCTGCGCAGCTGCTCGAATTGTGTCATTGCTGTCGTCTGCCCCGGCCGATCATATGCTGGACGTGAATATCCCCAGCCTCCCCCGCTTGGCAAGGCCATAAGGTATGTCGCCACAAAAACAGTGATGCATGAGGGGTATGAACCCAGATCACAGCCTAGCCCCGGCGGCATTGCCCGGCAAGCAATGCAGACCAAAACAGCAAGTATTCGCCCAGCACCGCTGCCTCGTCAGCGAGGCCCAACGGAACATCCGCCAGGTTGAGACGTTGTCCCTGCTCACGTCAGGTCGTGTCATCTGACGAACAAGGAGCTTTCCCATGAAAAGCTCGTTCACCTATGTCTACGAGGCCGTAGACCACCTGGTTACTCTCTACCTCTTTGTCGATCCTGCCGGGGAAGACCGCGCCACGGTCATTGGACCGTCAAACGTCGTCTGGTCCCATGGCGAGGCCAGCCCCAACACAGCCACACCCTTGCCGCTGTCAAAGGCCTTTGCCCTGGCCATCAGAATTGCCAATCGCAACGATGTCGAGATCGTCGTCAGCGGCGATTGCTCGCTATGGCAGGCTGACTGGGGCGAGCTGGTCCAAGCAGATACCCGCGCGAAGCAGCCGGTCAACCATCAGTGGACCGGGCAGATTCTGGCCATGGGCCGGAATTGACAGCAGTGGTGTGCAGCCCGCCGAACCAACCAGACGTGATTTGCCTTGACCCAAGCCAACGCGCAGCATGCGACCATGATCAAAACCGCCGCCCGGATCCTTGTGATGCTCGCTTTGTCGTCAGGAGCCGCCCAGGCCGCGTGTCCCGCACCTGCGCCGGGCAACACGGCAGAAGAAATCCAGGCCAATGGCGCACGCATCGTCTGCCTGCAGAACGAACTGGCGGCTGAAAGCCGCCAGCGCAACCTGCAGTTCCAGATCGACGCGCTGCAAAAGACCCAGCAGGACTTGATCGTGCAACGCCGGTTTGATGCCCTGCCAACGATTCCCGTCTATGTCCCGCCACCACCTGTTATCGTGGTGCCCGGCAGCTGAGGCGGACCTCATCTACCGCCGGCAGGACCGTTCGCTCTAAACTTTGGAGCGGCGCCAGCCGGCAGCGCGGGCCTCTTCTTCTGAGCAGAACCAGCGCTCACCATGCGACGCACTGATCCGGGTGTCATCGTAATATTTCTGACCCGGCACGTGATAGATGCGCTCTCCCTGGGTGCTCACATTGCCCTTGATGTTGCAGGCATCGTTCTCCCCGGCGGCGACAGCCAGCGCGCCAAAGACAAGCAGGCAGCCGACCAGGGCCACCTTCGCGTAAATCGAGTTGCCCATTCTACCCATCCCCATGTGCCCTGTCCTATGTCACGGATTTGCCGGGAGTGTGGGAGAAACCGCAAAACCGACGGGAAAGGACCTGCAATGGCACGAACCCAGCCACTCAAGGGCCAGGATCAGTGTCAGTCAGTCGATGCTATTGGGAAATTACTGGAGGCCTCGTCCGGAATTGAACCGGAGTACGCGGATTTGCAATCCGCTGCGTAACCACTCCGCCACGAGGCCTCACCGCCGCAGTAACTATGGGAGGACAGGGCCTTATGCAATACCCCCGTCTGGCGGACGGTGAAAATTCTGGTCAAGCGCCACCTGGGCGCAATGGCGGAAATCCGGGCCCTGCCCGTCCAGCCTGTCCGGCCGCGGCACGCTGCCCGCGATGGATCGGCCTCTCAGCCCCCTACCGCGACGAGGTGGCCGGCCCCGATGTCCCGATAGATGACCGGCTGTGGCTCGTAACCAAGGGGGCGCACCGAACTGGGCAGGTCGCCATCGAACGGCACGTAGCGGCGGCGGTCGCGCGACGGATCGGGCACCGGGACGGCGGCCATCAGCGCCCTTGTATAGGGGTGCTGCGGGTTCTCGAAGAGCTGCGCCCGGGTTCCCACCTCGACGAACCGCCCCATATACATCACCGCCACGCGATGGCTGATCTGCTCGACCACCGCCATGTCATGGGAGATGAAGAGATAGGCGATGCCTGTCTCGTTCTGGATGTCCTGCAGCAGGTCGAGCACCTGGGCCTGGATCGAGACATCGAGGGCCGAGACGCTTTCGTCGGCGACAATGATCTTGGGCGACAGCGACAGCGCCCGCGCGATGCAGATGCGCTGGCGCTGGCCGCCCGAGAATTCGTGCGGATAGCGCGACGCTGCCTCGGGCGGCAGTCCGACGCGACCGAACAGGTATTCGACGCGGTCGGTCAATTCGCTGCCCTTGGCCAGCCCATGGATCTTGAGCGGCTCCGCGACCAGGTCGCCCACCCGCATGCGCGGATCGAGCGAGGCATAGGGGTCCTGGAAGATCATCTGGATGTCGCGCCGAACCGGCTTCATCTGGTCGGACCGCAGCCCGGCAATATGGGTGCCGTTGACCCGGACATCGCCGGTGAATGGCACCAGGTTGAGCAAGGCCCGGCCGGTCGTCGACTTGCCGCAGCCACTTTCGCCGACCAGGGCCAGGGTTTCGCCGGCATGAAGGCGCAGCGAAATGCCCTCCACGGCGTGGACCCGCTTGCTGACCTGGCGCAGCAAGCCGCCACGCAGGTCAAAGCGCACGCGCAGATTGTCGACATCAAGCACTTCCCTGGCAGGGACAGGCGCGGGGTCGGCACGCTTGGGCAGGCTGGTGCCGGCCATGGAGCCGAGCACAGGCACGGCGGCCAACAGGGCCTGCGTATAGGGCCGCGCCGGTGACGCGAAGATGGCCCGCACGGGGCCAGTCTCGACTTGGCGCCCGTCCTTCATCACCAGGACATGGTCGGCCATTTCGGCCACCACGCCCATGTCATGGGTGATCATGATGACCGCCGTGCCGGTCTCCTGCTGCAGCAGGCGAATGAGACTGAGGATCTGCGCCTGTACCGTAACGTCAAGGGCGGTGGTCGGCTCGTCCGCGATCAGGATATCGGGCCGCTGGCTGAGTGCGATGGCGATCATCACTCGCTGCCGCATGCCGCCCGAGAGCTCATGCGGATATTGCGTCAGGCGCCGCGCCGCCTCGGGTATCTGCACCTGATCGAGCAGTTCCAAAGCGCGCGTCCGGACCGCGCTGGCGGTCAGCGTGGCATGCGCCGTGATCGCCTCAGACAATTGCCGTCCCACCGTCATCACCGGGTTGAGCGAGGTCATCGGCTCCTGGAAGATCATGCTGATCTCACGACCGCGAATGGCCCGCATCGCTTCCCGGTCCAGGCCGAACAGGTCGCGCCCCTTGAACAGCGCCGACCCCGCGCTGACCCGCGCCATGGGCTGGGGCAGCAGCCCCATCAGCGAGAGCGCGGTCATCGACTTGCCCGAGCCTGACTCGCCGGCAATGCAGAGGGTCTTGCCGCGCTCCAGCGTGAAGCCGAGCCCGTCCACCACGCGCCGTGGGCCGGAAGAGGACGCGACCTCGGTGACGAGGCCGCGCAGCTCGAGCAAGGGGGCAGTCTGGGCACTCACTCGAAAACGATCCGGGGGAAGTAGAAACTGACCACCCAGTTGGGCATGTCGACGATCTCGGAAACCCTGAGGTCGCCACAAACCGAACACAGCATATAGGCCTCCTCGGCGGACAGGCCATACTGGCTGCCCAGCAGGTCGATCATGCCCGACAGCGCATCGCGCGCGCCCGCCATCAGGTCCGGCCCGATGCCGGTGGTCACCTCATAGCCCTTGGCGTCGAGATGGTTGGTCACCGGCCCCGACGTGGTGAAGCGCGGCATGGCCAGGTTGGCGCCCTTGATCAGCTCGAACTTGAGCGCCACGTTCATCTGGCTCTCGATGGCGGTGCCGCAGACCTCGCCATCGCCTTGGGCGGCATGGGTGTCGCCCACCGAGAACAGCGCGCCTTCGACCTCGACCGGCAGGTAGAGCACCGTGCCGGTGGTGAGGTCGCGGATGTCGAGATTGCCACCCACCCGGCGCGGCGGCACCTGCGAGTGATTGCCCGGCGCCGCCGGGGCGACGCCCATCTCGCCGCAGAACGGCTTGAGTGGCACCTTGCCATTTTTCGAGAAGGCCGCCGGCGCCATGCTGGCCTTGTCATAGCTCCACAGCGTCAGCGCCGGCTCCTTGAACTGGTCCGCCAGGAGCCCGAAGCCGGGAATATTGGCGGTCCAGCCGAAGCCGGAGGGCTCAAAGCCCTCCATGGTGATCTTGAGCGCGTCACCGGGCTGGGCCCCATCGATATAGATGGGGCCGGTGACCGGATTGACCTTAGAAAAGTCGAGCGTGGACACATCGGCCACGGTGCTGGCCGGGGTAAAATGCCCGGCCCCGCTGTCGAGGCACTCGAAATAGACCGACGAACCGGGGGCAACCCTCTGCACGGGCGGGATCGAATGATCCCACCCGAAGTGATGGTTCACGCGGTGGATGGTGTAGTCGCAGTTACTGCACATCTTTATCAAACACATAGTCGTAGTTGACGGGAATATGGACCGGATCGACGAAGATGGCATCGGGGCCACCCAGGCGGGCCGACTTCATGGTGAAGCGCTGCTCGTTGAACACCGGCACCCAGGGAAGATCGGCCATCACGCCCATATAGACGTCGCTCCAGGCCTGGTAGCGATCGGCCGCCTTGGCCGGGTCGATCATCGAATCCGCCGCCGTCGCCATGGCGTCGAGCTCCTCATTGCAGTATTTCGACCAGTTCCAGCCGCCCTCGCCGGCACCGGCGCAACCCAGGATGGGGCCGTAGAAGTTGGACGGATCGGGGAAGTCCGCGATCCAGGCCATGCCGCCCGACCAGATCATCGGCGCAGTACCGGCGCCGCCGGCCTCGATCACATTGGCCTGCGCCAGCGACAGCAGTTCCACGGTAACGCCGATGGCCGCCAGATCCTGCTGGATGGCCTGGGCGATACGCGGATTGGGATCGACATTGTAGACATAGAGTTCGGTGGTGAAGCCATCGGGCAACCCGGCTTCGGCCAGCAGCGCCTTGGCGCCCTCCACGTCATAGGCAATGCCTTCATAGCCTTCGGTATAGCCGGGCATGGAGGGTGGCAGCGGCTGGTTTGCGATCACCGCGCGGTTGTTGATGATGCGGACGATGCGGTCCTTGTTGATGGCCATGTTGATGGCCTTGCGGACCTCCAGATTGTCAAAGGGCGGCGTGGTCACATTGAGGGTGATATAGCCGGTCTGCAGCTGCCCGCCCTCGATGATCATGTCGGCATAGTCTGGGTTGTCCTTGACCTCAAGGAACTGCGCCGGGGGAATGCCGTCCCCCAGCACGTCGACTTCACCATTCTGCAGCCGCAGCAGCGCCACGGTCGGCTCCTGGCCGATCTCGAAGACGATCTCGTCCATCTTGGGCACGCCGGCCTTCCAGTAGTCGGCATTGCGGGCAAAGACGAGACGCTGGCCCAGCGTCCATTCGGCCAGCGAATAGGCGCCCGTGCCGACCGGATGCTTGCCGAAATCGGCGCCGAACGCGTCCACCGTTTCCTTGGGCACGATGGAGGAGAAGTTGAGTGCCACCACATGCAGGAAGGTGGCATCGGGTCGGGTGAGCTTGATCTCGACCGTCAGCGGATCGACCACCGAAACGCCGGACAGCCCGGTTGCCGAACCATCCGACACGGCATCGAACCCGGCGATCGAGGCAAAGAAGCCCGCGCCAGGGCTCTGCGTCGCCGGATCGGTGACACGGTCGAGCGAGTACTTGACGTCCTCGGCGGTCATCTCGCGACCATTGTGGAATTTGACGCCAGGGCGCAGCTTGAACGTGTAGGTCAGGCCGTCATCGGAGATGGTGTAGCTTTCGGCCAGGTCGGTGGCCAGCGTCGAGGTGCCCGGCTCATAGTCCATCAGGCTGTCGAACAGCGACTTGATCATCGACCAGTTCTGCCAGTCATAGCCGATGGCGGGATCGAGCGTGGCCACGTCATCCTTGTAGGTGACGATCATCGAGCCACCCTGCTTCTCGTCCTGGGCGAAAACTGGGGATGCCATGGTCAGGACGGCCAGGGCAATTCCGGATAACAGAAGTCTGCGCATGCTTGGTCTCTCCTTGGGTTGGGCGGTCAGCGCAGTTTGATGCGCGGATCGATGAGGGGGGCGACAAGGTCGGCAACCAGGTTGCCGATGACGATGGCGCAAGCCGAGACCAGCGTGACGCCCATGATGATGGGGATGTCCACGCGCTGGATGGCCTGCCAGGCCAGCTGGCCGATACCGGGCCAGCCGAAAACGCTCTCGACCACGACAATGCCGCTCATGAACATGCCGATATCGATGCCGATCATGGCAACGATGGGCAGGATGGCATTGGGAATGGCGTGTTGAAACAGCACGACGCGGCCGCGCAGGCCCTTGGACTGGGCGGTGCGGATATAGTCCTGCCGCAGCACCTCGAGCATGGAGGACCGCATCATGCGGGCATACCAGCCGGCCCCGAGCAGGCCCAGTGTCAGCGATGGCAGCACCAGGTGGGCAAAGGTGCCGTAGCCCCCGATGGGGAACCAGCCCAGTTGCACGGCAAAGACGTACAGCAGCAGGATGGCGACGACGAACTGCGGTGCCGATACGCCGATGAAGGAAATCACCATCAGCAGATTGTCGACCCATGCCCCCCGCCGCACGGCCGCCAGTACCCCCATGGTCAGCCCGATCGCCAACTCGCAGGTTATGGCGCCGGCCATCAGCAGCAGGCTGGCCGGCAGGCGTGCGGCGATCAGCTCGGAAACTTCGCTTTTCTGCAGATAGGAGCGGCCCAGATTACCGCTCAGCAGGTTGGTGAGATAGCGCCAGTACTGCTCCCACAGCGGCAGGTCGAGCCCAAGCTGGCGACGGATATTCTCCACCGTCTCGGCCGTTGCGCTGCGCCCGGCGATCTGGCGCACCGGATCGGCCGGCAGCAGATAGAGCAGCACGAAGGTCACCAGGCTGATGCCGAGCAGGATCAGTGCCGCCTGGCCGAACCGGCGGGCGAGATAGCCGATCATGACGAGCTCCCCTGCTGGGTGGGATCGAGAATGTCGCGCAGCGCATCGCCCAGCAGGTTGAAGGCCAGCGACAGCAGCAGGATGGCGGCGCCGGGAATGAACACCAGCCAGGGCGCCGTGGCGAAATAGGTCTGGTTCTCGAAGATGATATTGCCCCAGCTCGGCGTCGGTGGCCGCACGCCAATACCCAGAAAGCTCAGTGTCGCCTCCAGCAGCACGGTGGTGGAAATACCCAGCGTGCCCCAGACGAGAATGGTCGACACCAGATGCGGCAGGATGTGGCGCCACAGGATCAGCAGCGATCCCGCGCCCAGCGCCCGCTCGGCCTCGATGAATTCACGCTCGGACAGCGAGCGGGTCTCGGTGTAGAGCACGCGGGCAATCTGCACCCAGTTGACCATGGCGATGACCAGAGCCACGATCCACAGGCTGGGCCGGAAGATGGCAGCCAGCACGATGGCCAGCAGCAGCGCCGGAAAGCTCATCATGAGGTCGGTGAAGCGCATCAACACCGCGCCGACAATGCCGCGGAAATAGCCGGCGGTAATGCCCACCAGCGAGCCCAGGATCACGGCAATGCCATTGGCCACCACGCCGATGACCAGCGAGGTCTGCGCCCCGACGATGAGCCGGCTCAGCAGGTCGCGACCCAGAAGGTCGGTGCCGAACCAGAACTGTCCATTGGGCGCCAAAGGCGCACCTTCCAGCGTCAGGCCATCGAAATACTGCTCATTGGGATCGTGCGGCGTCAGCACCGGGGCAAACAGCGCCGCCAGCACGACCACAGCGATGATGATCATCCCGGTCACCGCCATGGGTCGCCGCAGCAGCCGGCCGAGCACGGACTGGGCCCGGATCGGCCGCGTCGGACCGCTGGGCATGCCCAGTTCAGGAGCGATTATGGACATGGACCACCCGCAATTCGTGCACGATCCGCTCGGCCATCGCTTCGATGGTCAGCCGTGCCGTCATGGCTTCCCGGCGCAGCCGGGCATAGGCTTCCTCTGCCGGCAGGTTGCCCTGCAACATCAGGCAAGCGGTGGCCTCAGCAACCGCTTCGCGCTGCTCCAGCCGGCCGCGTAGATTGGTCAGTTCCGTCCGCATGGCCGACCGTCTGGCAAAGGCCTCCGAGGCGATCACCAGCGCCGTAAACACCCCGCCGCTGCCCACCGGCTTGAGCAGATGCGCATCGGCGCCCAGCCGAATCGCCCAGGCCAGCCGCCCGGGTGCCTCCGAACCGATCAAGGCGATGGCCGGCATCGGCGCCTCGCCCGGGGACCAGGGAAACTGGCCGTCATGGCCCATATCCGCATCATAGAACAGCAGGTCGGCACTGGGCGCCGCGCCAACCGGAAGATCGGGCCACGATGCTGCACAGCGCACGCCGAGTTGAGCCAGTTGCCGGGTAATGGCCTCGACCACCGGATGGGGGCGATGCAGGATCAACGCTGTCCTGCCGTCGAAACTGCCGATCTGCATGGGGGGGCTCATTTGACCACCCGTAGATGCGAGGCTGGCTGGGCCGGGCGGGCGGAAGTGTAAGCCAGATAGGGATCGGGCCGAATGGCGACCCCACGGTCGGCCACAATCTCGAAGCCCGAAGCTGTAGAGCGAGCGATGCGCGGCGTCAGCACGGCATGATTGTTGGTGGGGTCAATTTCGACCGGACCGAAGGGGGCGTTAATGGATCGACCCGCCAGCAAACCAAGCACCGCTCCGCTGTCATCGGTGCCGGTAGCCGCCATGCCCGCTGCCAGCAGGTGCACGGCGGCATAGGCCTGGGCGAAGAAGGCCGATACCGGCCCGGTTTCGGGCGCGTGGCGGGCCACGGCATCCAGAAACCGCCGGTTTTCCGTGGTCTCCAGCGATTGGAAATAGGGCGATACCGCATATTGGCCGGCAGCCGCGTCGCCAAGCTGGGCCAGCTCAGGCTCGGCAAAGTTGCAGCTCAGGACCGGCCGCACCGACGCGTCGAATGCCGGATCGGCCTGGCCGAGCGCGTGGTAGGCGGCGAGGAAGGCATAGGACGATGGCCCGATCAGCGTATTGAGGATGAAGGCGGGCCGCTTGATGCGGATCTCCTCGACAATCCGGTCGATGTCCACATCGCCCAGCGGCACATAGCGCTCGCCGGCGACCCGGCCGCCGGCCGCCTCCATGACATCGCGCGCAATGCGGCTGGTCTCCCACCCCCAGATATAGTTGGACCCGACCAGATAGCCGTCGGCACCAAAGCGCGGCAGGGCGAATTCCAGCAGAGGCAGCACATGCTGATTGGGACAGGCGCCCAGATAGATGACCTGCTCATGCGCCTCGAAGCCCTCATACGGGCACGGATACCACAGCATGGTATTGCGTTTTTCGAGCAGCGGGATGATCTCCTTGCGGCTCCACGAGGTCGTGCAACCAACGATATGCTTTGCGCCCGAACTGGCAACGATGTCGGCGGCCAGTCTGGCATAGTTTTCGGTGACGCCCTGCGGGTCGCGTATATGCGCCTCAAGCACGAAGTCATACTGCCGTGTGGCATTGATTTCATTGATCGCCAGCAGGGTGCCGGCAAGGCCTTCCCGGCCAATGGCGGCATAGGGGCCGCTGGCCGAGAACAGCACGCCTATAGCTACAGTTTCGTTTTCCAGCGCCATTTGGGTCCAACACAAAAAGCCCCACCTGGGAACGACACGTGGTGTTCCAAAGTGGGGCGCAGATGCCCGTCAATGTCCGATAATTTCGCCGATGATGACGAGGCCGGACGCGCGAGTCAATAGCTTGTGCAGAATTGATGACTGCCTAATTTGTGCGCAGGGATGGCGCTGCGGGATGGTGCCGCAGCGACAGCACCCGGTATCAGATACCGAGGGTGGTGTAGACCTCGGCAAAACGCTCGCCGACCTTCTTGGGGACCTTGACGGCCTTGACGGCGTCGAGATTGGTCAAGTCATCGCCGACCAGGATCAAGCCGACCATGCCCATGGCAAAATGCGGCGTACATTTGATGCCATAGACACCGGCCAGGTCGAACGTGACGGTGTAGGTCTCGTTGATCTTGCTTTTGAACGCCTCGACGCCTTCGGGCAGCATGTCCTTGATGGTCTCGACATTGTGCCCCTTGTCGGTGGGGATGAAGGTCACAGTGTCACCGGGCTGAACCTGGACGAAGGCTGGCTCGAAAACCATGGTTCCCGCAGCCCCCTTATTGAGCATGTGAACCTCAAAGTCGGCAGCCATGGCAGGTGTGACGGCAAGCCCGGCAAGGGCGATAACCGCGATCACAGTCTTGAGCGTATTGCGCATCTGTCAGTTCCTTCAATTCGGATCCATCCATGGGTCCGTTGGCCACTGTCTAGGCGTAGCTGGCCCGTCCATCTTTGATACAGGACAAACGCCGGTCAGATTTTGTCGAAAACTATCAAGGGTTTATTTGCGCTCGATCAAAGAGGAAAGCCCAAGACACCAGTACTAACAAGGCCATGGGCAAAACAAAACCGTGCCCAAAGACAGGATAGACAGATGGCCGCCCTCCCAAAACTTTCCCGCCGCGCCCTGCTTGCCGGCGCCACTGCAATCGGCGCCGCAGTACAATTTGCTTCAATTCTGCCCGCAGCAGCACAGGAAGCTGCGGCCAATGGTGCCGCAATTGACCTGAACACGCTGGAACGCGTGAAGGTGGATCTGGTGGCGCCACCCTTCGTGCATGCCCATGAGCAGGTGGCCACGGGTGGTCCCCGCATCGTCGAGTTCACCATGACCATCGAAGAAAAGGTGCATGAAGTCGACAATGACGGCACCACCGTCTGGGCCATGACCTTCAACGGCTCCGTCCCCGGACCGCTGATGGTCGTGCATGAAGGCGACTATGTCGAGCTGACACTGATCAATCCAGACACCAATCTGATGCAGCATAATATCGACTTCCACTCCGCAACGGGCGCGCTGGGCGGGGCGGGTCTGACCATCGTCAATCCGGGCGAGAAGGCCATACTGCGCTTCAAGGCCACCAAGGCCGGCGCCTTCGTCTATCACTGTGCCCCCGAAGGCATGGTGCCCTGGCACGTCACGGCCGGCATGAACGGCGCCATCATGGTGCTGCCGCGCGAGGGCCTGACCGACGGCAAGGGCAATGCCCTGGCCTATGACAGGGTCTACTATGTGGGCGAGCAGGACTTTTATGTCCCCAAGGATGCCGACGGCAATTACCTCACCTATGAAAGCATCGGCGATGGCTATGCCGATACGCTCGAGGTGATGCGCAAGCTGGTCCCCAGCCATGTGGTGTTCAACGGCAAGGTCGGCGCTCTGACCGGCGACAACGCCCTGACCGCCGCGGTCGGCGAACGGGTGCTGGTGATCCACTCCCAGGCCAACCGCGATACGCGGCCGCACCTGATCGGCGGGCATGGCGACTATGTCTGGCAGAGCGGCAAGTTCCACAACGCGCCCGAAGTCGACCTCGAAACCTGGTTCATTCCGGGCGGCGCCGCGGGCGCGGCGCTCTACACCTTTCTGCAGCCGGGCGTTTACGCCTATGTGAACCACAATCTGATCGAGGCCTTCGAACTGGGCGCCGCAGGGCATTTCGTGGTGACCGGCGACTGGAATGACGACCTGATGACCAGCGTGTTGGCCCCCAGCCCGATCTGACCTGAGCCCTCCAAGCTCCTCTCGCGGCGCTACCGGTGCCGCGAGTTCCCCCCATCAGGATCACGCCGATGATCGCCCTGGCCCGCCCGCTCAACACCCTGTTTCATTCCCTGGCCCTGCCGGCGGGTCTCCTGCTGGTCGGCCTGGCCCTGGTTGGGTTGCAGCTTGATCTGCCAAGACTCAGCTTTGGCGCGGCTGGCATGGCGGGGCCCGAACTGGTCACCCTGGCACCGGCAGACTTCAGCTACCGTGCCGCCGGCCATTTCCTGCGCGACGGCATGCCGGTCGATCAGCCCATGGTACACACGCGCCTCGATATGCCGCTGGCGATCATGAAATACCAGGTCAGCGCCGCCGATTATGCTACCTGCGTGACCGCGGGCGCCTGTCTGGCGGCTGAACCTCGCCATATCGGCCAGGGTGACGTCCCCGTGACCGGCGTCAACTATGACGACGCCGTAGACTATGCCGCTTGGCTGTCGGGCCGCACCGGACAAAACTGGGCGCTGCCCACTGACGAACAATGGGCCTTTGCCGCCGGGGCGAGCTTTGCCGACGACGCGCTTGAGCTGGCAATGGATAATGCCAATCCTGCCGCCCGCTGGCTTGCCAAGTATGAACAGGAGGCCGCCCGCGCGAGCGATGCCGGCCGCGCGCCGCTGCCTCTGGGCAGTTTCGGCAGCAATGCAAACGGCGTCGCCGATATGGGCGGCAATGTCTGGGAATGGACGCAGACCTGCCACCGCCGGGTCCATGTCGACGCCGCCGGCGCCGTTCTGAGCGAGACCCCGGCCTGCACCATCAAGATCCTTGACGGGCAGCATCGTACGCCGATGAGCTTTTTCATCCGCGATGCCAGGAGCGGCGGCTGCTCGGTCGGCATTCCACCGGACAATCTGGGCTTCCGCCTGGTGCGGCAGCCGGCCTGGCACGAAAAGATGCTGGCCCTGCTCCATCTCTAAGCATGCCGGCCGTATCAGCCGACCGCTTTATCGTGTAAGTCACGCCCGACAACACGATGGGACAGCAGTTTGGCCGGAATTGACCGCAGCCTCGTCCGCGCTTTGCCGCTCTTTGCAAAGCTGAGCGACACCGACCTCGATCGCCTGCTGGCCCGCGCCACGCTGCGGCGGGTCGCCATGAGTGAAGCCGTGTTCGAGCAGGGGCAGAAGGCCGACCGGTTTTTCCTGCTGCTGCATGGGCGGCTCAAGGTGACCCAGGTCACGGCCGACGGTCAGCAGATCATCGTGCGCATGGTCCATCCCGGCGATATCTTCGGCATCGCCAAGGCCCTGCAGCGGGACGACTATCCCGGTACCCCCACCGCTTCGGCCGAAAGCCTGGTGCTTTGCTGGCCGACCGAAGTGTGGGGACAGTTCATCGAGCAGAATCCGCATCTGGCGGTCAACGCCATGCAGACCATCGGCCAACGCCTGCAGGAAGCCCATACCCGCATGCGCGAAATGGCCACCGAGGATGTCGAGCGCCGCGTCGCTCATGCCGTGCTGCGGCTGGTCGAACAGGCGGGCAAGGCCGAGGGCGCCGGCATCCGCATCGACTTCCAGATCTCCCGCCAGGACATTGCCGAAATGACCGGCACGACGCTGCATACCGTCTCGCGTGTCCTCAGCGCCTGGGAAGGCAAGGGACTGGTCGAAGGTGGCCGGCAGAAGCTGCTGGTGCGCGATGCGGCCGGCCTGCGGTTGCTGGCCGAAGGCCGGGCCGGCTAGACGCCCGCTCGTTGCTCCAGGACAAAGACCCGGGCACTTCCTCGCGCTAGACCGCCGCCGAGCACGCCGCTCGTCGGAGCCCTCATGACCCAGACCCCGCCTCCCATTGCCAGGCGCCAACCCGTGCCCCGCGGCATTGCCCGCAGCGGGCCGGTGATCTTCTCCTATGGCTTCCGGCCCTTCTTCCTGGCTGCCGGCATCTGGGCAGTGGCAGCAATGGTGCTGTGGATCGGCGCCCTGGCCATGGGCTGGGAGATCGGCGGCAGCTTGGGCGGGGCCGTCTGGCACGCCCATGAAATGCTGTTTGGCTACAGTTCGGCCGCGCTGGCCGGCTTCCTGCTGACCGCGGTGCCGAACTGGACCGGGCGCCTGCCGGTATCGGGTACGCCTCTGATCGTGCTGTTTGGACTCTGGTGCGCGGGACGAGTGGCGTTGCTGGCGCCCGATATGCTCGGCCTGCCTCTGTCCATCACCGTGGACGCCGCCTTCCTGCCCCTGCTGCTGGCCATCTGCGCCCGCGAGATCATAGCCGGCCGCAAGTGGAAGGACCTCAAGATCCTGGCGGGGATCCTCGTCCTGGCCCTAGCCAATGTCGGCTTTCATCTGCTGATTGCCAATGGCGCCGAAGCGGGCATGGCCAGCCGGTTGGGCATTGCCGCCTTCGTCATGCTGATTGCCGTCATGGGGGGACGTGTCGTGCCCAGCTTTACCCGCAACTGGCTGGCCAGACGCCATGCCACCGAGCTCCCGGCGCCCTATGATCGCTTCGATACCGCCGTCCTCCTAACCGGACTGGTGGCGTTGATCCTCTGGCTCGGCCTGCCCGAGACACTCTGGTCGGCTCTGGCCTGCCTGCTGGCCGCCGGCCTGCATCTGACCCGTCTGTGGCGCTGGCGCGGCTGGCAGTGCTGGGACGAAAAGCTGGTGCTGGTACTGCACCTTGGCTATGCCTTCATTCCAGCCGGTTTTCTTGCGGTTGCACTGGCGCAATTGGGCTTGGCCGACCCTGTGGCGGCACTGCATCTGTTCACCGTGGGTGCCATCGGGGTGATGACCCTGGCGATCATGAGCCGTGCGACGCGAGGCCATACGGGGCTGCCCCTGGCCGCATCCGCCCTGACCAGCACGAGCTATGCCGCCTTGGTCGCGGCCGCGCTGCTGCGGCCGCTGGCCAGCCTCTGGCCAGATCTCGCGACCGAGCTCCTCTCAGCCACCGGCCTGTGCTGGATCATCGCCTTTGCGCTCTATGTCGCTGAATATGGCCCGGTACTGCTGCAGCGGCGGCGCGAACGGGGCGACTGACCAGCCGGTCTCACGACCGACGGCCTGCCCGGATCAGCATCCGATAGGCTGCGCCGGTTTCATCGACATCGCCAACCCAGGCATGACCGCGCAGCGCGAGCGCGGCAAATAGCGGATTCGATTCGCGGTCCAGCAGCGCAAACAGCACCTGGCCCTCGCTCATGGTGTCGAGCCGCGCCAGGATGCGTTCCATCGGCCCGGTCGAATCGGCAACGGTGCAATCGAGGTAGAAAATCGGATCGGGCCAAGTCTCGGGCACCTCGGGGTGCGACTCGCTCGCGTCGGTCGGCGCGACGGCGGTCGGCGTGAACAGGACCTCCCAATCACCATTTGCCAGGGACCGTGCATCGCTGGCAAAGCCCTGGCGCGCCAGAACGGTCAACAGCGGCTCGGGCCTGAAAGTGGTATAGAGCCTGAGGCGCTGGCCTTTGGCCAGTCGTCCCACCGCCGCCATGATGGCGCCAAAGGGCTCACCACCGTCGTGCAGGAGCGGGCGAACATCGAGTTCGAGATCGGTCATGGCAGTGTCCTCGCACATCATCGGCACAGTGGCCGGTGGCCGCCAAGTTGTCACGGAACTCGATGGCGACCCACTGACGAAACGCCCTTGCCGCCGCTGAAGGCAGCTTGACGGGCCGGGTCGACCCTAGTGCCTCCGATCCTGACCGACTTTGTCGCCGGACAAACAAACCGCGCTGTGGGTAACGCTGCTGCCGGGCGTCAATGCGCGCAGTCTTTGATCTGGCGCAAAGACGCAGCGCAACGATCCGCTACCGCTTGCCCCCAAAGCGGCCGCTGCATGCAGGCCTGAACGAGGCGACCAAACATGATTGCAGATCTGACGCGGGGCGAGCGCTTCAACGCCATGCTGATCCTGGGCGTACTGGGACTGGTGGGGCTGGCCATGGCCATCGCGGGCCGTAACGACCTGCTGGGCGTGCACGGATGGATCGTGCTCGCGGCAGGCCTGGGCGGCTTCATCGCCGTCATGCGCGGCAAGGACGCGCCCGATCCCAGCGACGACCGGCTCAACGAGTACTACGACGCCCCCACCCGGCTTGGCATTATTCTGACCCTGGTCTGGGGCGTCATTGGCATGGGGGTCGGCTTCTGGGTCGCCTCGCTGCTGGCCTGGCCGGATATGACCTTCGACGCTGCTTGGGCAAGCTTCGGCCGCCTGCGGCCCGTCCATACCAGCGGCGTCATCTTCGGCTTCGGCGGCAATGCCCTGATCGCCACCTCCTTCCATGTGCTGCAGCGCACCACGCGCGCCCGCCTGCCCGACCAGATCAGCCCCTGGTTCGTGCTGCTGGGCTACAATCTCTTCTGCGTCATTGCCGCCAGCGGCTATCTGATGGGCCTGACGCAATCCAAGGAATACGCCGAGCCGGAGTGGTATGCCGACATCTGGCTGGTCGTGGTCTGGGTCGTCTACTTCCTGATCTACATGCGCACCCTGGCGCGCCGGAAAGAGCCGCACATCTATGTGGCCAACTGGTACTACATGGCCTTCATCCTGGTCGTGGCCATCCTGCATATCGTCAACAATCTGGCCGTGCCGGTATCGTTCGGCAGCGCCAAGTCCTATTCGCTGTTCTCCGGCGTCCAGGATGCCATGACGCAGTGGTGGTATGGCCATAACGCCGTGGCCTTCTTCCTCACTGCCGGCTTCCTCGGCATGATGTACTACTACCTGCCCAAGCGCGCCGGCCGGCCGATCTTCTCCTACCGGATGTCGATCATCAGCTTTTGGGGCATCACTTTCATGTATATGTGGGCCGGTTCGCACCACCTGCATTATACGGCCCTGCCCCATTGGGTGCAGACGCTGGGCATGGCCTTTTCGGTGGTGCTGCTGGTGCCAAGCTGGGCTTCGGCCGGCAATGCCCTGCTGACGCTGAATGGCGCCTGGCACAAGGTGCGCGACGACGCCGTGCTGCGCTTCATGGCGCTGGCCGCCATCTTTTACGGCATCACCACCTTTGAAGGCTCGTTCATGGCCATCCGCGCGGTGAACTCGCTCAGCCACTATACCGACTGGACCATCGGCCACGTCCATGCCGGTGCCCTGGGTTGGGTGGCCATGATTACCTTTGGCTCGCTCTACGCCATCGTGCCGGCCATGTGGAAGCGCCCCGGCCTGTATTCCGACAAGCTGGTGGAAGTGCACTTCTGGCTCGCCCTGTCGGGCACCGTCATCTACGTCTTCGCCATGTGGAATTCGGGTGTCATCCAGGGCCTGATGTGGCGCACCTATACCGAAAGCGGCAGCCTGAGCTATTCGTTCATCGACAGCCTCGACGCCATGCATCCCTATTATATCGCCCGTGCCTTCGGCGGCCTGCTGTTCCTGCTTGGCGCCCTGGTCGCTCTCTACAATGTCGTCATGACCATCCGCATGCCCGTCGCGGCATCCGGCGACGCGTCGATCGACATTCCCATCCAGCCAGCCTTGCAAGCCGGAGAATAGACCAATGTTCGGCCTACACTATAAACTTGAGCGCAGCGCCATTGGTCTGGTGGTCTTTATCGTCTTGGTCGCCTCGATTGGCGGCCTGATCGAGATCGCTCCCCTCTTCACCATTGATGAAACGGTGGAGCAGGCGCCAGACATGCGGGTCTATACCCCGCTCGAAGTCGCCGGACGCAACATCTATATCCGTGAGGGGTGCTATGCCTGTCACAGCCAGATGATCCGCACCCTGCGCGACGAGGTCGAGCGCTACGGCCCCTATTCGCTGGCCGTGGAATCCAGCTATGACCATCCCATGCTGTGGGGCTCCAAGCGGACCGGGCCGGACCTGGCTCGCATAGGCAACAAATACTCCGATGCCTGGCAGACGGTACACCTGAACAATCCGCGTGATGTGGTGCCGGAATCCAAGATGCCGGCCTATCGCTGGCTGCTGCGCGAAACGTTGCGGACCGACGACCTGGGCAACCATCTGGCGGCGCTGCGCACTGTCGGCGTGCCCTATACCGACGCGCAGATCGCCAATGCCAGTCTCGATGCTCTCGGGCAGGCATCCCCGGACACGCCAACGGCCGATGGTGTGTTTGAGCGCTATGGCGAGGCCACCAATGTGCGAACCTTCGACGGCGTCACCGACCGCCTGACTGACATGGATGCCCTGGTCGCCTATCTGCAGGTACTTGGCCATCTGACCGACGCCGCCCATCAGCCCAACCAGCCGGAGGCCGAATAGATGCCTTTCGACCATGAGACCGTCGTCGGCTTTTCCAAGTCGTTCGGCTTGTTCTACCTCGTTACGCTCAGTGTGATCGCGCTGGTATGGACCTATTGGCCATCCAACAAGCAGGGTTTTGACGAAGCCGCCCAGCTTGCCATTCGGGATGAGGAGGATCGGCCATGTCGCTAGGGGAACGCGATAAAATCACCGGGCAGATGACCACCGGGCATGAGTGGAACGGCATCAAGGAACTCAACACCCCCGTTCCCCGGCCGGTCTATTTCTTCCTTATCGTCATGGGCGGCTTTGCCATCCTGTGGACGGTGCTGATGCCCAGCTGGCCTGGAATCAACGGCTACTTCCGTGGCCTGCTGGGCGCCGACCAGCACGCTGCCGTCAGCCAAACGGTTGCCGAAGCGCAGGCCCAGCGCCTACCCTGGACCAGCCGGATCGAGAGCGAGGACTTCGCCGCCATCCAGGCGGACGAGGGGCTGATGACAATTGTGCGCGAGACCGGCGCCGCCCTGTTCGGCGACAATTGCGCCGCCTGCCATGGCGCCCAGGCGCAGGGACAGCCAGGCTTTCCCAATCTGGTGGCAGCACCGATCATGTGGGGCGAAGACCCTGAGATCATTGCCGAGACCATTCGCGTGGGCATCAATGGCACCAGCCCGGAAACGCGCTACGCACAGATGCTGGCCTTTGGTCGCGAGCAGATGCTGTCCCGCGCCGATATCGACGCGGTGGTCACCTATGTGGAGACCCTGTCGCATCCAGACATGCTTAAGACGGTCGATGCCGCTGCCCTGGCCGTCGGCGCCGAGGTATTTGCCGGCAATTGTGCGGCCTGCCATGGCGAGAACGCCAAGGGCATGACCGATACCGGCGCACCAAACCTCACCGACGCCCACTGGACCTATGGCGGTGATCGCGCCAGCATCCGCCAATCGATCTATCACGGCCGCGCCGGCACCATGCCCTCCTGGGAAGGCCGCCTGTCGCCCACCGACATCAAGCTGCTGACCCTCTATGTCCTCGACCTGCGGGCCGCCACACCATGAGCGCGCCGGTGGTGCTGCAGAACGACGATAGCCGCCGGCGCGCGACGCGCCGGCTGCTCACGGTGGCCGCCCTGGTCCTCGTGGCCGTCCTGCTGGCCGCCAATGCTCACCTTGTCTATGTCGCGTTCTCCTCCCAGCCCGACTGCGTCACCCATCTCGAGGACGAGGGCAAGCCCGGCACCTACCGCGCTGCTAAATCGGCCTGCTGAGCACCAACCCACGGATCCGCCCCATGGCCCAGACGACCCATCCCATCGTTGACATCATCCCTCCCACCGTCCCGGCGGCACCGAAGGCTGTCGATCACAACCGCCATCTGCCCATCACGGCAGCCTTCTCCTGGCTGGCACTGGGCTGGCGGGATCTCTGGGTCCGACCACTGCCGAGCCTGCTCTATGGACTTGGCATTGCCCTGCTGTCGCTGCTGGTGGTCGCCGCCATGGTCAATTTCGGCTGGGTGCAGATCCTGTTCCCGGCGTTGGCTGGCTTTCTGGTGGTCGGGCCGCTGCTGGCCACCGGGCTCTATGAAAAGAGCCGGCGTCTCGCCGCCGGCGAAAAGGTCACCCTGTGGAGCATGCTGTTTCCGCGGCGCAATGGTGGGGCGCACCTGCTGTTCGTCGGGGCCATTCTGCTGATGCTGATGCTGGTCTGGATGCGCGCCGCCGTGCTGCTCTACGCGCTGTTTTTCGGCTGGCGCCCCTTTCCCGGCTTTGATGGTGTGCTGCAAATGCTGTTCACCACCCCCACGGGCCTGATCATGCTGGCGACCGGGACGGCGGTGGGCGGGCTGTTTGCCGCCTTTGCCTTTGCCATCAGCGCCTTTTCCATCCCCATGATGCTCGACCGGCGGCTCGACGCCTTCTCGGCAATGGGCCTGTCCATGTCGCTGGTCTGGAACAACCTGCCGGCGGCGCTGCTCTGGGGCGCCATCGTACTCGTCCTGACCGCGATCAGCTTGGGCACAGCACTGATTGGCCTCGTGGTAATCTTCCCGCTGCTCGGGCACGCCACCTGGCATGCCTATGCGGCCGTACGGGACTGACGGACATGAGCTGCTGCCTGCCGCCCCCCGCCTTCATTGAGGCCGTCGCCGGACCGATCCGGCGCGGCCCATCCGATGCCGAGGTGCGCCTGGCCAGCCGGGATATCGGCAACGGAATGCAGCAGACCGATCTGTCCGTGCCGGCCGTGCATTGCGGCGGCTGCATCCAGACCATCGAGAAAGCGCTGGGGGCGCTGGAGGGCGTGGCGAGCGCGCGCGTCAACCTCTCCACCAAGCGCGTCGCCATCATCTGGCGCAATGACGCTCCCCCGCCGGCCACGGTCCAGACGCTGGTCGAGCTCGGCTATGAACCCCACCTCTACGAGACCCAGGACGACGGCAAGGACCATGCCCTGCCCGGTCTCATCCGCGCCCTCGCGGTCGCGGCCTTTGCCTCGATGAACATCATGATGCTGTCCGGGTCCGTCTGGTCGGGCGCCGACGGCCCAACGCGCGACGTGCTGCACTGGATCTGCGCCGGCCTGACCCTGCCCGCCATGCTCTATTCCGGCCGGGTATTCTACCTCTCGGCCTTCAATGCCCTTCGCCATCGCCGCACCAATATGGACGTGCCGATTTCGATAGGCATCGCCTTGGCCTTCGCGCTCAGTCTCTATGACACCGTGCATTCCGGCGAGCAGGTCTATTTCGACGCCACCGTCTCGCTGATCTTCTTCCTGCTGATCGGCCGCACGCTCGACCACATCATGCGCGAGCGCGCCCGCACCGCGGTGAAGAGCCTGGCCCGGCTGGCGCCGCGCGGCGCCTTGGTACTGCGGCCGGATGGCCATCCGGAATACCTGCCACTGCGCGAAATCGTGCCCGGCATGACCATCCTTCTGGCCGCTGGCGAACGCGTGCCGGTCGACGCCATGGTGCTGGCCGGGACCTCGGACCTCGATCGCAGCCTGATCAGCGGCGAGAGCGTGCCCACCACTGCCCGGACAGGTACACGCCTTGAAGCGGGTACGCTGAACCTGACCGGGCCGCTCACCTTGCGCGCCGAGGCCGCCGAGCGGGACTCCACCCTGGCGCAAATGGTCCGGTTGATGGAAGTGGTCGAGAGCGGGCGCAACCGCTACCGGCGCGTTGCCGACCGCGCGGCCGAACTCTACTCACCCGTCGTGCACCTGGCCGCGTTTGCCGCCTTTGTCGGCTGGATGGTGTTCAACGGCGACCTGCACAATGCCATCACAGTGGCCATTGCCGTGCTCATCATCACCTGCCCCTGCGCGCTGGGTCTGGCCGTGCCCATGGTCCAGATCGTCGCTGCGAGGCGCCTCTTCGATGCCGGCATCATGGTCAAGGACGGCTCGGCGCTGGAACGGCTGGCCGAGATCGATACCGTGGTCTTCGACAAGACCGGCACGCTGACGCTGGGGACCCCGCACCTCTTGAACCAGGGCACCATCGCGCCCAACTTGCTGGCGCTGGCAGCCGCGCTGGCCGCCTATTCGCGACATCCCTATTCGCAGGCCATCGCCAAAGCCGGCGCCGGCAGTGGTGCCATGCCGGCCTTCACTACGGTCAGCGAACTGCCCGGCTTCGGCGTGCAAGCCATACTAGGCGGCGATTGCTACCGCCTCGGCCGCGCCAGTTGGGCGCTGTCGTCGGGCGATGCCACGGGCGGCACTGTACTCAGCCGCAATGGCGCGGCCCTGGCGCACTTCAACTTTGCCGATGGGCTGAGGAAGGGCGCACTGGGCGCCGTCGATGCCCTGCGCCAGGTCGGGCTGGCCGTGGAAATCGTCTCCGGCGACACCAGCGCTGCCGTCACCGCGATTGCCGATGAACTGCACATCGCCCACTATTCAGGGGAGATACTGCCGGGGGGCAAGGCCGACCGGATTGCCACCCTGCGCCAGGCGGGGCACAAGGCGCTGATGGTTGGCGACGGCCTCAATGATGCGCCAGCACTGATGGCAGCGCACGTATCCATGGCGCCCTCCAGCGCTGCCGATGTCGGTCGCAGCGCCGCCGACTTCGTCTTTCTCCATGATGACCTGGCCGCCATTCCCCTGGCCTTGGCCGTGGCGCGCGATGCCGGGCGGCTGGTGCGGCAGAACTTCGCTCTATCCGTGCTCTACAACGCCATCGCCATGCCGATCGCCATTGCCGGCTTCGTCAATCCCTTCATGGCCGCCATCGCCATGTCGCTATCCTCGATCATCGTCGTGCTGAACGCCATGCGGCTGGGCTGGGCTGGCTATCGGGGCCATCGCCCGTCCCCTGCTCTGCGGCCAGGTACAGCGGTGCCGGCATGAACGATTTCTTCTTTCTCATTCCCATCTCCATCGTCCTCGGCGCCGCCGGCCTCGTCATCTTCCTGTGGACGCTGCGCGATGGGCAATATGATGATCTCGACGGCGCCGCGCAGCGCATCCTGTATGAAGAGGACGAACCGCGCCCCGACTAGAGCCGGCTCATCAGCGCTCCTGCCGCCAGGCGTGATCGCGCCATGAGCAGGAGCCGCTGGCGGGCAATTCCGTCCTGCGCCACCACGCCCTTGAGCAAGTCCACCAGTTCGTCGCCGATCGCGCTGATCAGCCCGGCGCTGTGCAGCGGCAGTGCGATGAAAGCGCAATCAAGCAAGATCTCGCCCAGCCGGTCGAAATCTTCGGCATCCAGCAGGCGCAGCGCACGGGCGAGCCAGTCGCCATCCACTGCTGGACGACGGTCGAGGAACAAGGTGGCGCGCAGAAACGCCCCGGCCGCAAGCTCTGCCTGCTCCCAGCGGTTGCCAATGAGGCGCTCCATGGCGGGTCGCAGATGGCGGTCGCGGCGAATGCGCTCGCTCAGCGCCTCCACCAGGTCATCAATGGCGGCCTCTTCGATATACAAGGCCGGTGCCAGCAGCGTATGAGGCATGTAACGCGTTTCTCCCACGGGATCGGCGCACCTTAGGCGATCAGACCGGATTGAAGTTGATCCCGGACAAACCCGCCACAGATCGTGCTGCTAGGTGTGGGCTGCTTGGGCCTGCCGCCCGACGCAACAGGAGAATGATTCGGTGAACCAGTTCATTGCGGCGCTGCTGACCTTCCTGGCGCTGCACATCATTCCGGCCATTCCCGGCCTGCGGGCGCGCCTGGTCGCGGCAATTGGCCGCCGGACCTATCTAATCGTCTATTCGCTGGTCTCAATCCTGGCCCTGGCCTGGCTGTTCCATGCGGCGCTGCGCCTGGATTTCATCGCCCTGTGGCAGCCGGCCTCGTGGCAGGCCTGGGTCACGATCCTGCTGACGCCAATCGGGTTTTTCCTGCTCGTGGCCGGCCTGCTCAGTCCCAACCAGGCATCGATCAGCCTGCGCAAGCCCGAGTTGCCCGCCGGGGCCATCACCACGATCACGCGCCATCCCGTGCTCTGGGGCTTTGCCCTCTGGGCTGGCAGCCATCTGGTCCCCAACGGCGACCTGCGCAGTCTGCTGCTGTTTGGCGCGCTGTTCGTCTTTGCCGTGCTGGGCATGGTCACCACCGACCGACGCGCCCGCCGGCGGATGGGGGACCAGTGGCGGACAATCGCCCGGACCACATCCGTACTGCCCTTCGGTGCCGCACTGACGGGCCGCGCCCGGCTACGGGTCGATGGCGCGCTGGTCACCGCCGCCATGGCCAGCGTGCTGCTCACGGCCTGGCTGTTGCTGGGTGGTCACGCCATGCTGTTTGGTGCCGATCCTCTGGCCATGGCTGCCATGTGACACTGGTCAGCCCGTCGCCGCTTTTGGTGATGATGATCTAACCATGCCCGCCGACTCGCGGATGACAAGATGCGAGACGAAGCCCATGCGCACCGGGACATCTGCGGGAATGCGCTGCTTTAGACGATCATCGAGGATGCGCACCAGCCCTGCCCCCATCTGAAAGCCCTGCACCTTGACCGTGGTCAGCTGCGGCGAGATTTGCGTGGCCGCCGAGTAGTCGCCAAAGCCGACAACCGAGATATCGTCCGGTATGCGGTAGCCTAGCCGCAGCAGTTCGGAGACCACGGTCAGCGCCATGCCGTCATGCGCGCAGAAGAAGGCCGTGGGCGCAAAGCCATCGGCCTGCACTTCCTGCAGGTGCTGGGGGAACCGCATCTCGGTCTGGAATTTCATTTCCCGAAAGGTGACTTCCGGATGCGTCTCAAGCACTTCGCGCACGCCATAGAATCGCTCGATGCGGCCGCGATAGCCCGGCGTGCCATGCACATAGGCAATGGAACGGTGCCCGAGTTCGAGCAGATAGTGGGCGACGGCCGAACCAGCCTCATGATCGGTGCCCGAAACCGTATCGAAGGGATCGAGCGGCTCGACCCAGCCATTGCGGGCGACGGGGATACCCAGAGCGGTGACCGCGACCATGCTGGCGCGCGGATGCGGGCCGACCAGCGCCACGGCCCGGCAGCTGCGGGCAAAGGCGACGATCTCGTCGGTTTCATGCGCCCAGCACATGC
This sequence comes from Devosia sp. MDV22-iso42, assembly GCF_058629155.1. Lineage (NCBI taxonomy): Bacteria > Pseudomonadati > Pseudomonadota > Alphaproteobacteria > Hyphomicrobiales > Devosiaceae > Devosia > Devosia sp. MDV22-iso42. The sequence goes on along the minus strand of NZ_JBZVWR010000006.1, from coordinate 308,432 downwards.
GCACCTGATAGCCGGCGCGCTGTGTCTCGGTCTGAAAGCCGCTCTGGATGAGCAGGTGCAGTTCGGAATTCACCAAGTCGGTATCGTGGAACACGATGCCCAGCACCGGCGCTGCTACTTCGACCACGGCGCGCATGTAGCCAAGCTGGGTGGCGACCTCCAGGACACGGCGGCGGGTGTCGTCGCTGACGCCGTCCTTGCCCGAGAGCGAGCGGGAGACAGCAAATTTGGACAGGCCGGTTGCCTCGGCAATGGTCGATAAGGTGACGCGCGCCATGCGAGCTCCGTGGCTATTTTCCGCCTGATACCGGGGCTGCCCGGCAAAGGCAATAAAAGCTACTCACAAAAACACATCAATATCAACATAACGCTTTACCTAACATACTATGCATCACAAGCTCATCGTCAGCTAACAACGCCACAGGCGGTTAGCCGAGGAGGAGATCAGACATGGTAAGTATCAGCCGCAGGGCTTTTATCGTCGCTAGTTCCGCTTTTGCCGGAGCGCTGGCCGTACCGGGATGGGTGCGGGCGCAGGAATCGGCCTTTCTGCAGGCTCAGGTCGATGGCGGCACGCTGCCACCGGTCGCCGAGCGCCTGCCCACCAATCCGCTGGTGATCGCGCCGTTCGAGCGCGTCGGCCAGCAGGGCGGGGACTGGAATCACGCGCTTGTAGGGGGCGGTTCGTTGTCGATGCTGGTGCGCTACCAGGGCTACGAGCCGCTGGTCCGCTTCAACCCCGACTGGTCAGGCCTCGTCGAAAACGTCGCCGAAGCCTGGTCGGTCAACCCCGAGGCGACCGAATATAGCTTCACCCTGCGCAAGGGCCACAAATGGTCCGATGGCGTGCCCTTCACCACCGCCGATATCCAGTTCTGGTACGACGCCTATTTCAGCGATGCGGAAGCCTCGCTAGGTGGCAATTCCTGGTGGTATGTCAAGGGCGAACCGGCCAAGCTTGAAGTGCTGGACGAACAGAACTTCAAGGTCGTCTTCCCCGGCCCCAACGGCTTCTTCGTGCAGCAGCTTGCCTGGGCCCAGCAGGACCAGATGACCCGCACGCCCAAGCATTATCTCGAGCAGTTCCACATCCGGTACAATCCGGACGCCGATGCCCTGGCCAAGGAGCAGGGTCTGGAAAGCTGGATCGCCTTGTTCCAGCGCGAGATCGGCATGCTGGACGACAATACCTTCTACCAGAACGCCAATCGGCCGACGCTCAATGCCTGGGTCTTTGCCGACGGCGCGCCGGGCGAGAATACCGAACGGGCCATCGCCACCCGCAATCCCTTCTATTTCAAGGTCGATACCGAGGGTACGCAACTCCCCTATTTCGACCGTGTCGTCTACCAGATGGTCGCCGATCCCGAAGTGCTGCTGCTCAAGACGCTGCAGGGCGAGATCGACATCATGGACCAGTACATCTGCACCCCGGCCAACAAGCCGGTGCTGTTCGATGCCCAGGAGACCGGCAATTACGGCTTCTACACGCTCAAGGAAACGGCCGCCAATGTGATGGCCTTCCAGCTCAACCTCAACCATCTCGATCCGATCAAGAACAAGCTGTTCAACACCATCGAGTTCCGCCAGGCGCTGTCACATGCCGTGGACCGGCAGGCGCTGATCGAGGCGGTGTTCGTTGGCCAGGGCTCGCCGGCCCAGCCATCCATGCGCGAAGGCGATCCGCTCTACAATGAGCAGTTGGCCAAACAGTTCACCGAGTTCGACCCGACCAAGGCCAATGCGCTGCTCGATGCGCTGATCCCCAACAAGGACGGTGACGGCTATCGCCAGGACGAAGAAGGCCGGCGTGTCACCATCATCTTCGAGATCGACCAGACCCGCACCACCTTCCTCGACATGTTCGAGCTGGCCATTCCCATGTTCCAGGCCGTCGGCATCGATGCTCAGATGCGCACCATGGACCGCTCGCTCTGGGAAGAACGGGTGCGTCGCGGCCGCGAATATGACGCCACCGCCCACCAGTTCGGCGCCAATTCCGGCATTGCCGCCATGCTCGACGCCCGCTTCTACGTGCCGATCAACAACAACTGCTTCTACGCCCCCGGCTGGGCGCTCTATTACACCCAGCCAGAGAACGAAGCGGCAGTCGAGCCACCACCCGCGGTCAAGGCCCAGCAGGACCTCTATCGCCAGCTGGTCGCCACGGCCGATCCGGCGACGCAGAACGAGCTGATGGCCCAGGTACTGCAGAACGCGGCGGATCTCTTCTTCACTTTCGGCGTCAGCCTGCCGGCCGACGGCTATGGGGTGGTCAAGAACGACGTGGTCAACCTGCTCAAGGAAATGCCCAACTCGTTCGGCTGGCCGACCCCCGGCCCGGCCCGGCCGGAACAATTCTTCAAGGCCTGACCGCCGACAAGACGCACATCATGGACAGCGCCGGCCCTTTCGGGCCGGCGACGGCCCCCTCATACCCAGCGGATTCGTCATGCTCGATACCACAGCCCAAACAACCGACCATCTGCGCACGCCCGACTGGTACAAGTCGGCGACGCGCTGGACCCAGCTGACCCTGGCCGAGGATGATCCGGTCAAATACGATCCGACGCTGTGGATCGACATATTCAAGCAGACGCGCTCCAATGCGGTCTGCCTCAGCGCCGGCGGCTATGTCGCCTACTATCCCTCAAAAGTACCGTTGCACTATGTCTCCAAATTCCTCGGCGACAGCGACCCCTTCGGCGATCTGGTCAGCGGCGCCCGCCAACTGGGCATGCATGTCATGGCCCGCGTCGATCCCCATGCCATCCACCAGGACGCGGCCGATGCCCATCCGGAATGGATCGCGGTCGACAAGGCGGGCAACAAGCGCCGCCACTGGGCCTTTCCCGAAGTGTGGGTCACCTGCGCCTATTCGGACTACAACTTCAAGTTCATGCCCGAAGTGCTCAGGGAGCTGACCGCCAATTACGATATCGACGCCATCTTCGCCAATCGCTGGCAGGGCCATGGCGTCTGTTATTGCGAGAGCTGCAAGACCAATTTCCGCGCCGCCTCCGGCCACGAACTGCCCATGGATGAAAGCCTCGAAAACCCGGCCTGGATGGCCTGGACTGCCTGGCGCCGCAATGTGCTGAGCCGCCTTGTCGTCGAATGGGACGCGGTGATGAAGGCCATCAAGCCGCATACCAGCTTCATTCCCAATATGGGTTCGGTATCGCTCACCGAATTCGACCTCGACATCATCGAGAAATACTGCCCCTTCCTCTGCGTCGACGACCAGGGTCGGCGCGGCACCGAGCCGGTCTGGATGAGCGGCCGCAACGGCAAGCGCATGCGCGCCACCTTCCGCGACCGCCCGGCCATCCTGATCACCTCGATCGGGCCGGAAGAGGCATATCGCTGGAAGGACTCGGTCACCACCGGCCCCGAAATCCAGGCTTGGATGGATGACGGCACCACCCAGGGCCTGCTGCCCTGGTTCACCAAGTTCAACGGCGTGGTACCCGATACCCGCTGGGTACAGCCGGTAGCCGACAGCTTTGGCCTGCATGCCGATCTTGAGCCGGTGCTCAAGGGCATGACGCCGATCGCCGAGATTGCCATTCTCGATCCCGCGACCACGCTGCGCCATCACGGCCAAGACACGCGCCGCATCGCTGAAGCCGACGATCTGGGCTTCTACATGGCGCTGATCGAGGCCAGACTGCCCTTCGAAATGGTGTCGGACCAGGCCATGCCCCCGGCCACGCTGGACCGCTTCAAGGTCATCATCCTGGCCAATTCCACCTGCCTCTCTGATGCGCAGGTCAAGGCGCTGGAAGACTATGTGGCGCGGGGTGGCTCGGTGGTAGCGGCGCATGAGAGCTCGACCCGCACCGAGGCCAACAAGCCGCGCGAGGCCATTGCGCTGGGCAAGCTGCTCGGCGTGAGCCTGGCCAAAGCCGCCCGCGGCCCGGTCAAGAATACCTATGTCGCCATCAATGGCACCCATCCGATCTCTGAGGGGTTCGAGGGCGCCAACCGCATCATGGGCGGCACCAAGCTTCTGGCGGTCGACGCCGTCGCCGATGCCGAACAGCCCTTCCTCTATGTGCCCGATTTTCCCGACCTGCCGATGGAGGAGGTCTATCCGCGCGAGGACCCCAAGGGTGCCGCGGTGGTTACCCGCACCCACGCATCGGGCGGCCGTACCGTCTATATTCCCTGGAATATTGGCGGCATCCTCTGGGAAGTCATGGCCGGCGACCATTCCAGACTGATCGGCAATGCCGTGCGCTGGGCCCTCAACAAGCGGGCAGATGTCGAGATCAGCGGCCAGTCCGTGCTCGATCTCTCGGTGCGCCAGGACGGCTCCGGCCTTGCCGTCGTCCTCAACAACCTCACCAATCCGATGATGATGAAGGGCCCGATCCGGGAAGTCTATCCGGTGGGCCGGCAGGAAGTGTCCATCGCCATTCCCGCCGGCAGGCACTTCGGCCGGGCCGAGCTGCTGGTGGCGGGCGGCGCGGCGGAGGCCAGGGTCACCGCTGGCCGCGTCACGGTCGTGGTGCCCTCGATCGCCACCCTCGAAGTCGTCCACGTGACTTGGGCCTGAATGGAACTGCCATGCTGAACTATGTGATCAAGCGGCTGATTTACATGATCCCGACGCTGATCGGCATGTCGATCATCGCCTTCACCATCATCCAGCTGCCACCGGGCGACTACCTGACCTCGATGCTGGCCTCGATGGCCGATAGCGGTGCCAATATCGACCCCGGCCAGATCCAGCGCTATCGCGAGATCTACGGCCTCGATGCGCCGATGTACGAGCAATACTGGAAGTGGATCAGCGGCATCCTGCTGCGCGGCGACTTCGGCTATTCCTTTGAGTGGAACCGGCCCGTGGGCGACCTGATCTGGGAGCGCATGGGCTCGACGCTGGGTATTTCCATCGCCTCGCTGCTCTTTGTCTGGGCCGTGTCGCTGCCGATCGGCATCTATTCAGCCATGCGTCGCCATTCGGTAGGCGACTATGCTTTCACCTTCCTCGGATTCATCGGCCTCGCTGTGCCTAATTTCATCATGGCGCTGGTGCTGATGTATTTCAGCTACAAGTACTTCGGCCAGAGCGTGGGCGGGCTGTTCTCGCCCGAATATGCCGAGGCGCCGTGGAGCTGGGGCAAGTTCGTCGACCTCATGGCGCATCTGTGGATTCCTATCATCGTCATCGGCACCAATGGCACGGCGGCGCTGATCCGCATCCTGCGGGCGAACCTGACCGACGAGCTCAACAAGCCCTATGTCGTGACCGCCAAGGCCAAGGGCCTGCCGGAATATCGGGCGGTGATCAAATATCCGGTGCGCATCGCGCTCAACCCCTTCGTTTCGGCCATCGGCTGGGTGCTGCCGGAGCTGATCTCGGGCGTCACCATCACTGCCATCGTGCTCAACCTGCCCACCGCCGGCCCGCTGCTGCTGCGGGCGCTGATCAGCCAGGACATGTATCTGGCGGGCAGCTTCATCCTGCTGATGGGCGTGCTCACCCTGGTGGGCATGCTGGTCTCCGACATCCTCCTCGCCCTTCTAGACCCACGGATCAGGTTCAACTGATGACAGCGCACACCTTCATCGATGACAGCGTGCCCGAAACCGGGCCGGCAGTCTCCGCGCTCAAGGCCGGCAGCCCGGTCGAAACGGCCGTCGCCGGGCCCTGGCGGCTGATGTGGGTCAAGTTCGTGCGTAACAAGGTCGCCGTGGTAGCCGGCATCATCATCCTGCTGCTTTACCTGATCGGGCTGTTTGCCGAATTCCTGGCGCCCGCCCTGCCCGACACGTCCCGGCCGCAGTTCACCAATGCCCCGCCCCAGGAAATCCGCCTGTTCGCCACCCAGCCCGACGGCAGCCAGCAGTTCCTGCTGCATGTAACCGGCTACAGCATGACCGTGGATCAGGCCTCGCTGCGACGCTCCTATGTCATCGATGACAACCAGGTCGTGCCCATCGGCTTTTTCGTGCAGGGCGCGCCATACAAGCTCTGGGGCACATTTTCCCTCGATACCCATCTGATCGGTCCGCTCGACCCCGCCGACACCATGTACCTGCTGGGCACCGACAAGCTGGGCCGCGACCTGCTCAGCCGGCTGATCCACGGCACGCGGACCTCGATGTCGATCGGCCTGATCGGCGTCACCATCAGCCTGATCCTGGGCGTCGTGCTCGGCTCCATTTCGGGCTTTTATGGCGGCTGGGTTGATATGGTGATCCAGCGTGTCATCGAGGTCATTTCCTCCATGCCCACCATTCCGCTCTGGCTGGGCCTCGCTGCCGCCATCCCGCTGAGCTGGTCGCCACTCACCGTCTATTTCGTCATCACGCTCATCGTCTCGCTGTTCGGCTGGACAGGATTGGCCCGCGAAGTGCGCGGGCGGTTCTTTGCCCTGCGAACTGAAGACTTCGTCACGGCCGCACGGCTGGACGGGTCGAGCGAGCGCCGGCTGATCTTCCGGCATATCCTCCCCTCGCTTACCAGTCACATCCTCGCAGTGGTCACCCTGGCCCTGCCCACCATGATCGTGGCTGAAACGGCGCTGAGCTTTCTCGGCATCGGGCTCAAGGCCCCTGTCGTCTCCTGGGGCGTCTTGCTGCAGGACGCCCAGAATGTGCGCACCATTGCCAATGCGCCCTGGCTGCTGATCTGGCCCTCAGCGGCCGTGGTGCTGACCGTGCTGGCCTACAACTTCCTCGGTGATGGCATGCGTGATGCCGCCGACCCCTATGAAAGCTGACGCCATGCCGATGCAAGCCGTCACCACTGAACGACTGTCCGACGGCGCCGAGGGCGATGTCGTCCTCCGCGTCGACGATCTCAGCCTCGATTTCCGCCTGCGCACGCAGATCCTGCATGCCGTGCGCAATGTCAGCTTCGAGCTGCGCCGGGGCCAGACGCTTTGCCTTGTCGGTGAGAGCGGCTCCGGAAAATCGGTGACCGCCCGCGCCTTGCTGCATATCCTCGACAAGAACGGCGCCATCAGTTCTGGCCGGATCCTGCTGGCCGGCAAGCATGGCGATATCGACATCGCCACGCTGACCGAACGCAGCCCCGAACTGCTCAAGATCCGCGGCGGTCGCATCGGTCTGATCTTTCAGGAACCGATGAGCTCGCTCTCGCCGGTCCATACCATTGGCAGCCAGATCGTCGAGGCCCTGCGTCTGCACCGCCGCATGGACAAGAAACAGGCAAGGGCCGAGACTATCGAACTGCTGCGGCAGGTGGAAATCCCCAATCCCGACAAGATGATCGACCGCTACACCTTCGAGTTTTCCGGCGGCATGCGCCAGCGCGCCATGATCGCCATGGCGCTGGCGGCCGATCCCGAAATCCTCATCGCCGACGAACCGACCACGGCGCTCGACGTCACCACCCAGGCCGAAATCCTTGACCTGGTCAAGCGCCTGCAGGTCAGCCGCGGCATGGCCATGCTGCTGATCACCCACGATATGGGCGTCGTCGCCGAAGTAGCCGATGCGGTGGCGGTGATGCGCTATGGCCGGATCGTGGAGGCCGGCAGTGCCGACGACATCTTCCACGATGCGCGCCACCCCTATACGCAGCGGCTGCTAAAATCGACGGTCAAGCTGGAGCAGAACCAGCGGGCCGATGACCAAACCGCGCCCGACACGGCGACCGCACACCAGCCGGTGCTCAGCGTCCGCCATCTCTCCAAGCTTTACGGCGCTTCGACCAGCTGGTTCGGCGGGCATGGTCACGCCATCAAGGCTGTCGACGACGTCAGCTTCGATCTCTATCCCGGCGAAAATCTCGGCATTGTCGGCGAAAGCGGCTCCGGCAAGACGACCCTGGGCCGGCTGATCCTGCGCACGGTAGAACCGAGTTCAGGCCAGGTTACCTACTTCGGCAAGGGCGAACCCGTCGAGGTGACCAGCCTCAACAAGCGCCAGCTCAAGGGGTTTCATCGTGATGTGCGCCTGGTGTTCCAGGACCCGTTTGCCTCGCTCAACCCGCGCATGACGGTCAAGGAGATCATCAGCGATCCGCTGGTCGTATCGGGCGCGATGCGGGGGGCGGCACTGGAACGGCGCGTCGCCGAACTGCTCGACCTGGTCGGCCTCGACGCCATGGCCATGGAGCGCTATCCGCACGCCTTTTCCGGCGGCCAGCGCCAGCGCATCGGCATTGCCCGCGCTCTGGCCCTCGATCCCAAGATCATCATTGCCGACGAGGCCACGGCGGCGCTGGACGTATCGATCCGCGCCCAGATCCTCGACCTGCTGCTCGAGATCCAGCAGCGGCTCGACCTGAGCTTCATCTTCATCTCGCATGACATTTCGGTGGTCCGCTATTTCTGCGACCGCGTCGCGGTGATGCATCGCGGCAAGCTGGTGGAAATGGGCACCGCCGAGCAGATCTGCACCGATCCGCAGCAGCCCTATACCAAAAGCCTGATCTCCGCCGTGCCCAACCCCGATCCGCGCAACAAGCGGATGATGCACCGCACCCGCTTTACTGCCTGAAGGATTGATCCCGTGCCCAGATTTTCCGCCAACCTGTCCTTCCTCTATGCCGACCTGCCCTTCCTCGACCGCTTCGCGGCCGCCGCCAAAGACGGCTTCGGGGCCGTCGAATATGTCGGCCCCTATGCCTTCCCCGCCGAGGTTGTCGCAGCGGCGCTCAAGACCAATGGCCTGACCCAGGCGCTGTTCAACCTGCCGGCCGGCAACTGGGATGGCGGGGAGCGCGGCATTGGCTGCCATGCTGATCGGGTAAGCGAGTTTCAGCAAGGCGTCGAGACCGCCATCCGCTATGCCCAGGCACTGGGTTGCGACAGGATCAACTGCCTGGCCGGCATTGCCCCAGCGGGCTCGACGACACAGCAGCGCGACGCCGTGCTCATCGCCAATCTCACCTATGCCGCGCTGCGGCTCGGCGAGGCCGGCATCAAGCTGCTGCTCGAGCCGATCAACCTGCGCGATATCCCGGGTTTCCACGTCTCGACCACCCAGCATGCCGAGCGTCTGCTCGAGGCCGTGGGGTCGGACAATCTGTTCATCCAGTATGACGTCTACCACACCCAGGTCATGCAGGGTGACCTGGTCCCCACCTATGAACGCCTCCGGCACCGCATCGGCCATGTGCAGATCGCCGACAATCCTGGCCGCAACGAGCCGGGCACCGGGGAAATCAACTATGGCTTCGTGCTCTCAGAGCTCGACCGGCTTGGCTACGACGGCTGGGTTGGCTGCGAATACAAGCCCAGGGCCGGCACCAGCGCCGGCCTGGCCTGGATGAAACCCTATCTCTGAGGAGCATCACATGAATATCGGTTTCATCGGTCTTGGCGTCATGGGGCGCCCCATGGCGGAACACCTGCTGACCGCCGGCCACAGCCTCGCGCTATACCGGGTGAAGGAAGCGTCCCAGACACTGGTCGACAAAGGCGGCAAGGCGCTGGATAGCGCCAAGGCAGTCGCCGAGGCCAGCGACGTCATCATCCTGATGCTGCCGGACACGCCCGATGTAGAGGCCGTTCTTTTTGGCACAGAGGGCGTCGCGGCGGGACTATCTGCGGGCAAGCTGGTCATCGACATGAGCTCGATCTCCCCGGTCGCCACCAAGGATTTCGCCGCGCGTATCGCGGCTTTGGGTTGCGACTATCTTGACGCGCCGGTCTCCGGCGGCGAGGTCGGCGCGCGCAATGCCGCCCTCACCATCATGGTGGGTGGCAGGCAGGACGTGTTCGACCGGACCCTGCCTTTGCTGCAGCTGATGGGCAAGAACATCACCCTGGTCGGCGGCAATGGCGATGGCCAGACCGCCAAGGTGGCCAACCAGATCATTGTCGGACTCACCATCGAGGCCGTTGCCGAGGCCCTGCTGTTTGCCAGGAAGGCTGGGGCCGATCCGGCGCGGGTGCGCGAGGCGCTGATGGGCGGCTTTGCCGCGTCGCGTGTCCTCGAAGTCCATGGCGAGCGCATGATCAAGCGCACCTTCGATCCGGGTTTCCGCATTCGCCTGCACCGCAAGGACCTGGCGCTGGCCGCCGAGGCCGCCAAAGCGCTCAACATTGCTCTGCCCAATGCCGCGGCCACCCAGCAGTTGATGAATGCCGCCATAGCCCGCGGCGATGGCGACAAGGACCATTCCGCCCTGATCCGAACCCTGGAGGCGCTGGCCGGCGACGACAACTAGCCACCAGCCCTACTTCGCCCCCGACCAACCGCCGACGACGCCCCCGCGTCGTCGCATGATGAACCATTGCCGCAAGGAAGCCAGCCATGCCTCTCGACAAGCTCCCGCAATCCCCGTTCGGCGCCGTCTATTTCCGCAAGTCCAACCCGCCCAAGCCCGATTGGGAGCGCGACTATGGCGTGGCGGCAGAAGACGGCATGAACGTTTTCCGGCACTGGTTCATGTGGGCCGCCATCGAGCGCAAGCCGGGCCATTATGACTGGGAGGACTATGACCGCCAGATGGATCTGGCCGCCCGGAACGGCATCAAGACCATCATTGCCGAACTGACCCACACCGTGCCGGACTGGGCCTATCGGCAGTGGTCGCACGCCCGCCAGTTGCGCGCCGATGGCCGGCCTATGACCTCCAATATGGGCGTCAGTTCGGCGACCGGCGGATTTTCCAACAATGGCGGCGGCGCCGGCGCGCTGACCATGAACGCCCCCGAGGTCAAGGAAGCCGTCGGTGCCTTCCTCAAGGCCCTGGCGAGCCGCTACAAGGGCCATCCGGCGCTGCTCGGCTACGATGTGTGGAACGAGGTCAACTACGCCGCCGACGTCGATTTCTCGGACTTCATGAAGGCCGATTTCCGCCTGTGGCTGGCAGCCAAATATGGCGATCTCGAAGGGCTGGCCCAGGCCTGGTACCGCTATTCCTATGCCAGCTGGGATGATGTCGAGCCTCCGCACGAAGTGGCGGCCTATCCGCAGAACCTGGACTGGCTCGAATTCAAGCGGCAGAACTATTACGACCAGATGCAGTTCAAGATCGATACCATCCGCGGCATCGACAGCGACTGCCTGATCGCCGCCCATGGCGTCGGCGGCGCCATTCCCAATATGGCCGCCAATGGCTCCGATGATTGGCTGGCCGCTTCCAAAGTCGAGCTCTATGGCCTGACCTGGGTGCCCAGCCGCCGCGGCTTTGCGCCCTGGCAGAACTTCTTTGGGCCCGACCTGACCCGGGCCGCCGCGCGCGGCAAGCCGTGGTGGCATGCCGAACGGCCCGGCGGGCCGCTCTGGCTGCAGCCGCAGGTGCTGGGCCGCGACAAGGAAGACGGTCGCGTCATGGAGCCCGAGGATATCCGCACCCTCACCATGACCTCGTTCGCCGCTGGCGCCACCGGCGTGCTCAACCTGCGCTTTCGCCCGCTGCTCGATGGCCCGCTGTTCGGCGCCTTTGGCTCCTATGGCATGGACGGATCGCGCACACCACGCTCAGAGATGGCCAGCATGATCGGCAAATGGGCCAATGCCCCCCAGCAGAAAGAGCTGTTCGCCGCCAAACCGGTCAAGGGCGACATTGCCATCCTGGTCATTCCCGAGGCCCAGGCCTGGGATTACCTTCTCAACTACAACCACAGGCCGGAAACCTATCGCGAGGCCATGTGGGGCGCCTATCGTGGCTTCTTCGACAATGGCATCCAGGCCGACTGGGTGCACATCGACCATATTGCCGATTATGACACCATCTATGCCCCCTACCCGATCATGCTCACGGCCGCGCATGCCAGGGCGCTGGCGGACTGGGTTGCGGCCGGTGGCACGCTGATCTCGGAGGCGACCCCAGGCTATTTCGGCGATCGCGGCAAGGTGGGCACCACCCAGCCGCATAACGGCCTTGACGACGTCTTCGGCGCCCAGGAGGTCGCAGTCGAGTTCATGCCCGATATCGGTGATCGCATCCGCTTCGACTTCGATGGCAAGCCCGTACAGGGCGGCGGCTTCCTGCAAGCCTACCGGCCCACGACCGGCAAAGGACGCGGCAGCTTTGCGGACGGCAGGCTGGCCGTGGTCGAAAACCAGTTCGGCTCCGGCAAGACCCTTTTGGTCGGCAGCCATCCTGGCGTCGCCTATTTCAAGACCAGCAGCGCCGACAACCTGGCCTATTTCGCCGCAGCCTTTGCCTGGACGGGCAAACGTCCGCAGATGCGTCTGTCCAACCCGGCGCTGCTGGGACGGTTGCATGACGGGCCGAATGGCAAGGTGCTCTGGCTGCTCAACCCGACGCGCGAGACCCAGCAGGCCACCCTGTCAGTGCAGGACCGGGCTGCCGTCCTTGGCGCGACCTATTGGGCCAGCGCCGAGGCGGCATGCAGCGGCAATACGATCAGCATTCCGCCGCGCGACGCCCTGGTGGTACGCCTGCTCTAGCCGGGCGGGCGCAGCAGCGGGCTGGTGAGCAAGGCCGCCCAGGCGCGTCTGGCGCGGCTTCTTGCCCATACCTATGGTCACCCGTACCCCAAATCGCTGGATCGCCTCGTTTTTCCGATGGGCTCGGATCGGCAGCCGGACTCCGGCCTGCCGCCCGGGGCTGGCTCAATGGGCAGTAGCTGTGGATAGCCGCGCCGCAGCGAGCCTGAATGGCCACGTGCTGACACAACTCAGCCCAACAACAACAGGCGCTCAAGCAGACAGCAATTTCGTGGGAAACCGGAATAAACGCGCACACCCTTGAGAAAGGGTGGCGCGAGAGACGGGGCTCGAACCCGCGACCTCCGGCGTGACAGGCCGGCGCTCTAACCAACTGAGCTACTCCCGCAGCGGCGGCGGAACAAGTCTGCCGCGCAACGTGGGTGTCGTTTACCGACCCCCTAGGACCAAGTCAAGCGAGCAAATCCAGATTGCTGTGACATTTTCAAGAAACCTGGTTCGACTGTGGAAAAACCACGCTGAATCAGCTGCTAGCGTCAAAATCTTTATGTGAAAGGTCAGAATCGCATGGTGCTAGCCAAACTGTGACCAAAGCGCCCCATCTGCTGTGCCGCGCGGTTCACCCAGACTTGCACTATCGGAACCTGAGGGCGGACCGGGCGGCAGGGGGAGAATGGTGGGCGATGACGGGCTCGAACCGCCGACATCTTCGGTGTAAACGAAGCGCTCTACCAACTGAGCTAATCGCCCGCTGCCGATCATGCGACCGCGGCAAGGTGGCTTTGATTAAGGGCCCTGCCCGCCAGCGTCAACCCACCAAATGGGCCGCACATGAAAAGGCCCCGGCGCAGAACGCTCGGGGCCCGATCGCGGTATCAGTCTTGTCGACCGATCTTAGTTGATCGCGTCCTTCAGGCCCTTGCCGGGCTTGAACTTGGCCTGGTTGGAAGCCGGGATCTGAATCTCGGCGCCGGTAGCTGGGTTGCGGCCGGTCGATGCCTTGCGCTGCGAGACAGCGAAAGTGCCGAAGCCGACCAGACGGACTTCATCGCCAGCCTTGAGGGTATCGGTGATTGCGGCGAACACGGCATCAACCGCTTCAGCAGCCTGGGCCTTGGTAATCGTCGCCTTGTCGGCAACAACGCCAATCAGATCGTTCTTGTTCATTGCGTTTCCTCAGAGTGAATTGCCCGCCTCGCTGGCAAACATAAAAACGCGGCAACCCTTGGTCGATTCTGAGTGAAACGCAAGGATTTCCGGGCTTCTGGCGAGGCCGGACGGTGCAATGCCGTTAATGGACCGGAAATTTCAATGCTACAAGTCCGCAATGCGGTTTTGGGCAGGATTTCCGGGCTTTTCCGCCGCTTTTCATGGTTATCCACCGCTCAGAAGGCGGCAGCGGCCCATCGCCGAATTCCCAGCATAAGCGGCAGCGCCAGCAGATAGATCGCCGCGCCGACCAGCCCGATCAGGCCCGGCCAGCTGACGCGCGCGGCAAAATACACCAGGCTGAAGCACAGCGGACCGAACACGGCGGCCAGGGTGACAAGCCGCCAGAGCCACGACCGGGGCCCTGTTCAAGCTTCGTTCCTCCTCGGTTCCGCCGTTCCGGGCACATCGCTGTAACCGATCACGGTCGCGTTACAAGATTTGATCTAGTTTTGTTCTGGATCGTCGAGCCGGCACCATGAGGCCGATGCTCAAAGATTGCGACAGGGACCATTGTCCCCGCGATCCGCACACCGTAGCAAGGGACAAGCGCAGGCAAATACCTGCCCTTGACATGCAGGTATTTAACTGCATATTTTATTGCAGATTTGAGAGAGCGATGGACGCAGACAAGGTTTTCAAGGCTCTGGCCGATCCGACCCGCAGGAGGCTGCTCGACCTTCTGCACGAGAAAAATGGCCAGACGCTCAGCCAGCTTTGCGAAAACCTGGCCATGACGCGGCAGTCGGCAACCCAGCACCTCGCCTTGCTGGAGGACGCCAATCTGGTCAGCACGGCCAAGCGCGGCAGGGAAAAGCTGCATTTCATCAACCCCGTGCCCCTGCACGACATCTACGAGCGCTGGGTACGCAAATTCGAATTTCAGCGGCTCAAGTCGCTGCACGACCTGAAGACGGAACTCGAAGGAAACCAGGAATGACCGCCAAAGAGACCACCAGCTTCGTCTACGTTACCTATATCCAGTCGACCCTGGACAAGGTGTTCGAGGCCATTACCCGGCCAGAACTGGCAAGTCGCTACTGGGGCCATGAGAATGTGTCGGACTGGCAACCCGGATCCCGCTGGGAGCATATCCGCGCCGATGACGATCGCACCGTCGAACTGGTGGGCAAGGTTATCGAGATAAACCCGCCCAAACGTCTTGTCATGACCTGGACCAATGCGTCGCAGGAAGCCGATCCGGACAGCTACAGCCGTGTGACCTTCGAAGTGGAGGAATACGAGGACATGGTACGGCTCACCGTTTCCCATGATGACTTGCTGGCCGACGGCGGCATGGCCAAGGGCGTCAGCAGGGGCTGGCCGCTGGTCCTGTCCAGCCTCAAGTCATTTCTCGAGACAGGCCGCGCGCTTGACGTCTTCGCCAAGCCCAAGGCCGCCTGACAGCCGCCAGCAGCGTCCAATCAACTTTCCATCCGGCCGCAGCCAGTGCTCATTCAGGGCATGGACAAGTGCGCGCCGGCCACAGACCAGCCAGGGAGCAACCCATGACCACGACCGCAAGCTACACAATCACGTTCAGGGTGAACCAGAGCCCCGAGGCCGCCTTCGCGGCCATCATCGATCCCCGCGCCTGGTGGAGCGGCGCCTTCGAGGGCAACACGGCCGCGCTCGGCGATATGTTCACCTATCGCTACCAGGACATCCACTATTCGCGACAGGAGGTCACCGAACTGGTGTCGGGCCGGCGCGTCGCCTGGCACGTCCTGGAGTCCGACCTCAGCTTTCTCAAGGATCGCTCCGAATGGACCGGCACCACGATCGCCTTCGACATTGTCCATACCGGCAGCCAGACCGAAGTCACCTTCACCCATGTCGGCCTCAAGCCCGAAGTGGAGTGCTACGACGTCTGCACGGATGCCTGGAACTCGCTGATCCAGGACAGCCTCAGGCAGTTGATCGAAACCGGCAAGGCAGAGCTGCCGGTGCTGGCCGAGCCGGCCCAGTGAGGCAAGGAGCCCATCCATGGCAACATCCTATGCCGGCGGCTGCGCCTGCGGCGCGATCCCCTTCGAAACCAGCCAGCGGCCCGTCTTCGGAATCACTGCCAGTGCCTCGACTGTCAAAAGCGCAGCGGCACCGGCCACGGATCCTACCTGACCTTTGCAAAACGGAGCGAGCTGCGGATAATCGGTAAGGCGTCGGAATGGCGCATCACCGCCGATAGTGGCAACGACAAGTCCCATGCCTTCTGCCCCGTACGTGGGACGCCGGTCTGTTTGACCTTCACGGCCATGCCGGACCTGATCGCCGCGCATGCCACCGCGCTCGATGATCCAAGGCAGTTCCGGCCGCAGGCCCTCACCTATGCCATTCGCGGCCACGCGTGGGACATGATCGATCCCGCCGTACCGACGTTTGAACGCATGGTGGTCCAGCCAGGTCACCTGGCGACACCAACAAAAACGGCGGCCCCGAGGGACCGCCGGTGATGGTCTATGCGACTGGACCGCTTAGTGCGGCAGGCCGAACTGATGTCTTCGACCGGTTCCAGCTTGGCGGCCCGCTGGGGCCGCCTCTCGCCTGGGTTTATAGCGGCGCGCTACTGGGCCAGGGCTTCGCACTCGGCGTCGGAATAGCGAAGCTCGGCCTCGGGATTGGTGAGGTTCTCGACGGCGATCTCGATGTAATATTCGACCAGCCGGTCATATTCGGTCTCGGCAATACCGTCTTCATTCATGGCGATCACGGCGGCCTCGAAGGCGATCGTCGCATTGGCGTCGGCCGAGGCGATGTCTTCGTCAGTCATGCCTTCGATCTGCGTCAGTGCCGAATAGGCCGCGCCGCACCACAGCGCCTTGTCGACGGCATCGCTGACCTCGTCCTGCGCCAGGGTGGGCAGGGCCCAGCCGAGGACGGCCAGAGCGGCGAGGGTAGCGGCAAACTTGTTGATCATCTGTCTTGTCTCTGGGGCCGCGGGCGAGCGACGGCTGCACCCTTGCAGCGGCGCTGATGTCATAGACAGGCGCTTGAGCGATGTCGCCCCCGATCTGATGGACAAACAAAAACGGCGGCCCCGAGGGACCGCCGTTGGTAGTCTATGCGACTGGACCGCTTAGTGCGGTAGGCCAGAGCTGGCGTCTTCGACCGGTTCAGGCTTGGCGGCCGCGACGGCGGCTGCCGCAGCGGCGGCTTCGAAGTCCCATTCGATCGGCACGGGCTGGCTTACAAGCGCATGCTTGATCACCTGATCCATCCGGCTGACCGGGATGATCTCCATGCCTTCCTTGACGATGTCCGGGATCTCGGCGAGATCGCGGACGTTTTCCTCAGGGATCAGTACCGTCTTGATGCCGCCGCGCAGGGCTGCGAGCAGCTTCTCCTTGAGCCCGCCAATGGGCAGGACCCTGCCCCGCAGCGTAATCTCGCCGGTCATGGCAACGTCATTGCGCACGGCAATGCCGGTCATGACCGAGACAATGGCAGTGGCCAGGCCAATACCCGCCGATGGACCGTCCTTGGGCGTTGCGCCTTCAGGCAGATGCACGTGGATATCGCGCGTGTCGAACATCGGCGGCTTGATGCCGAAATCGATCGACTTGGAACGGACATAGGCCGTTGCCGCGGTCAGCGATTCCTTCATCACTTCCTTGATGTTACCGGTCACGGTCATGCGACCCTTGCCCGGCGTCATTACGCCTTCAATGGTCAGCAGCTCGCCACCCACCGAGGTCCAGGCCAGGCCCGTCACCAGACCCACCTGGGGCTCGGCTTCGATCTCGCCATGGGTGAAGATGTCCGCACCCAGGAACTTGGTGAGCTTTTCCTCGTCGATGACCACGGTCTTGACCTTGGTCTTGACGATCTCGGTCACGGCCTTTCGCATCAGCTTGCTGATTTCGCGCTTGAGGTTACGCACGCCCGCTTCGCGGGTATAGCGCTGGATCAGGGCGGTCAGCATGGCGTCGCTCAGCTCGAACTCGCCATGGGCGAGGCCGTTTTCCTTCAGCGTTTCCGGGATCAGGTGCTGCTTGGCGATCGCGTGCTTCTCCTGCTCGGTGTAACCCGACAGCCGAATGATCTCCATGCGGTCCATCAGGGGCCCTGGAATGTTGAGCGTGTTCGATGTCGTCACGAACATCACGTCGCTGAGGTCATAGTCCACTTCGAGATAGTGGTCAGCAAACGTGTGGTTCTGTTCCGGATCGAGCACTTCGAGCAGCGCCGAACTCGGGTCGCCGCGGAAGTCCTGGCCCATCTTGTCGATCTCGTCGAGCAGGAACAGCGGGTTGGACTTGCCCACCTTCTTGAGCGACTGGATCACCTTGCCGGGCATGGAGCCGATATAGGTCCGGCGATGGCCGCGGATTTCGGCTTCATCGCGGACGCCACCGAGCGCCATGCGCACGAATTCGCGGCCGGTCGCCTTGGCGATCGACTTGCCCAGCGAGGTCTTGCCGACGCCCGGAGGGCCGACAAGGCAGAGGATCGGGCCCTTGAGCGAGCCGGTACGACCCTGCACGGCCAGATATTCAAGGATGCGTTCCTTGACCTTTTCGAGGCCATAGTGATCCTCGTCCAGCACCTTTTCGGCCAGCACCAGGTCGCGCTTGACCTTGCTCTTCTTGCCCCAGGGCAGGCCGAGCAGCGTGTCGAGATAGTTGCGCACCACGGTGGCTTCGGCCGACATAGGGCTCATCGCCTTGAGCTTCTTGAGCTCGCTTTCGGCCTTGAGCTTGGCTTCCTTGCTGAGACGGGTCTTGGCGATGCGCTCCTCGATCTCGGCGATCTCGTTGGAGCCTTCCTCGCCGTCGCCCAGTTCCTTCTGGATCGCCTTCATCTGCTCGTTGAGATAGTACTCGCGCTGCGTCTTTTCCATCTGCCGCTTGACGCGGCTGCGGATGCGCTTTTCCACCTGCAGGACGCCGATTTCGCCTTCCATCAGGCCCAGGATCTTGCCGAAGCGGTCGATCACCGACACGCTGGCCAGCAGGTCTTCCTTTTCGGCGATCTTGATCACCAGATGGCTCGAAATGGTGTCGGCCAGCTTGGAGGGGTTGTCGATCTGCCCGACGGCAGCGACCACCTCGGCTGAGATCTTCTTGTTCAACTTCACATAGTTTTCGAACTCGGCCAGCGCCGAGCGCGACAGCGCCTCGATCTCGACAGGATCTTCTGCCGGCTCGGGAAGCGGCGAGGCTTCCGCCTCGAAATAGTCCTGCGTCTGCAGATAGCGGTCGATGGTCGCGCGATGCAGGCCCTCGACCAGCACCTTGACGGTGCCGTCCGGCAGCTTGAGCAGCTGCAGCACCGTGGCGATGGTGCCGGTTTCATAAATCTGGTCGGGAGCCGGATCGTCGTCCTGCGCATTCTTCTGGGTTACCACCAGAATGTGCTTGTCGTCGCGCATGACTTCTTCGAGCGCCTTGACCGACTTCTCGCGCCCCACAAAGAGCGGCACGATCATGCCGGGGAAAACGACGATATCGCGCAGCGGGAGAACTGGGTAAACGCGATCCCGGCTGGCATCGCCGCCTGTGGGAATGACATCAGTCATCTCGTATCCTTTCCGGGGCGCGCGGGAGGAAGGAGAGGTGCGCGCCCTTAGTAGACAGCTCCAAACATGAAGAATGGGCTGATTCCGGTTAATAAATAGGGCCATCTGCGCGCGCTGCAAGTCAACATGCCCACAAAAGTGACGGTTAACGCAAGCGTGCACACAAGATATGCGTCTGGCCCCGGAAACAGCGGTGTGCCTTGGCTGCAGGACGGATGCGGACCACCCTGAGGCACGCGCGTCTATGCACAGTTAAATGGTGGTGACTGGCCCTTTGGCCAAGGCGGGCACGACCGGGCGCTCCGGCGCACCAGGGTGCGGATAACCGGCCCAAACCGCTGGCCCTGCCGCCGCCCTCTCCGGCATAGTGGCGCGATTGGCCAGTTGCGGCCAGACAGGATTGTTCATGCCCGAGCCGACCGCCATCGCCATCGACCTGTTCGGTATTGCCTGCGACGCCGGCGCCTCGCGGCGCGGCTGCGTCATGGGCCCCGAAGCCCTGCGCATTGCCGGCCTCGCCCAGGTGCTGGCGGACCTCGGCCATGACGTGGCTGATCGCGGCGATATTGCGCCGACCGGCTCCACCGAACCCGGCCTTGCCTGGCAATCCCCGGCGCATCGCCAGGCGGCCGTGCTGGCCCTGGCGACCAGCAGCAGCCAGCAGGCCCGTGCAACGCTCCAGGAGGGTCGCCTGCCGGTTTTTCTCGGTGGCGACCACAGTCTGTCCATGGGCACCCTTGCCGGCGTGGCGCAGCACTGCGCGGCGATCGGCAAGCCGCTCTTCGTGCTCTGGGTCGACGCGCATGGCGATTTCAACACCCCGGCCACCTCCGAGACCGGCAATATCCACGGCATGCCGCTGGCTTTGCTCTGCGGCGAGCCCGATTTCGGCCCCGCCTTTGACGGTCCGTGGCGCGGTGCCGTCGAGCCGCGCCAGGTGACGGTGTTCGGCGCCCGCTCCATCGACCGCCCCGAGCGGCAGCTGCTTGAGGATCGCGGCGTCAATGTCATCGACATGCGCGATATCGACGAGATCGGCGTGGTTGCCCTGATGCGCGACGTGCTGGCCCGCGTCGAGGCGGTGCACGGCCACCTGCATGTCAGTCTGGATGTCGACGTCGTCGACCCGGCCATCGCCCCCGGCGCCGGCACGCCGGTGGCCGGCGGCCTCAGCTTCCGCGAGGCGCATCTGGTGATGGAAATGATCCATGACAGCGGCGCCATGGGCTCGCTCGATATCGTCGAGCTCAACCCCTATCTCGACCAGGCCGGCATGAGCGCCCGCCTGCTGGTCGACTTGGCGGCGAGCCTCTTCGGCCGGCAGATCATGCCGCGCCAGAGCCTGCGCATGGGCCTCGAAACCAGCGTGCAGGGCATCTGAGGCCTGTTGCCCGGGCTCTAGCGTTCGACCCCGGCCCCGACATAATGCGCCCGCGGGCGGATCAGCTGGCCCTGCTGGGCCTGTTCCAGTCCATGCGCCAGCCAGCCGACGCAGCGCGCCAGCATGAACAGCACCAGCGGCGCCTCATGCGGCAGGTCATAGGCCTCGGTCAGCGCCGCCAGCGCAAAATCGATATTGGCCCGCTCGCCGGTCACCCGATAGGCCGCCGCATGCAGCGCCGCATAATGCTCGGGCGGGGTGAACTGGCCGAACAGGGCCGCCGCCCTGATGTCGCCATCGGGATAGAGCGGATGCCCGAAGGCGGGCACCGGCATGCCCTGCCCCAGCCGCGCCAGCACCGCCGCCTCGGCGCCCATGCTGCGTGCCTGCCCCGCCAGCGCCTGGGCCGCTACGGCCGCGCCGCCATGCAGTGGCCCGCTCAGCGCCGCCATGCCGGCCAGCACCCCTGCCGACAAGGCGGCACCAGTCGAAATCGTCACGCGGGTGGCAAAGGTTGACGCATTGAGCTCGTGATCGGCCAGCAGGACCAGCGCCCGCCGGATGATGTCGGCGGCCCCGGCCCGGTCCCAGGCCACGGCCAGCGCCACGTGTAACGGATCGGTTGCCGATCGCCCGCCGACCAGGCTGCTGGCCAGCGTGCCCAGCACCGAAATCGCCTCAAGCCGCAGGATCAGCGCCGAACGGCCAATGCTGGGCGCGTCCTGGGCGGCGCGTTCGGCCAAAGCCACGAAGGCCGCCTGTAGCGACGGCGTTGTGGCCCGTGAGCGCGCCGGCAGCTGGAACGGCGCCGCGTCCCAGAGCAGCACGGCAATGTCTTCCAGCGTGGCCTTCTCGGACAGCACCACGGCATCGCGGCCGCGATAGAGCAGCCTTCCGTTCTCGATGGTGGACAGGCTCGATGGCATGACCGGCTCGCCATAGCGGATGGCTTCGGCGGCCACGGTTTCCTGCCGCCGCCGCCCGGCTGCCCTTTTGGCCAGCTTGCGCACGTCCTCGCCGCGATAGAGGCTCTTGCGGCTGTCCTTGGGGTCGCGCATCGCCTTGATGCGGCCCCGGCTGACATTGGCATAAAGGGTCTGTGGCCGCGTCCCCAGCAGCGTCAGCGCTTCATTCGCATTCAGCCAGTCCATCGCTTCACATTGATCCAATCGGTCAAGATTGACGTCAATTTAATCTTTCCTAATTTGGCGGGCAACAACGATAGGAGAACAAGATGAACACCGGACTTGAAGATGTGGTGGCCGCGCAGACGATATTGTCTGATGTTGACGGCGCCAATGGCCGGCTGATCGTGCGCGGCGTCTCGCTCGACGACCTGGTAGCCAGCAGCAGCTATGAGGATGTACTGGCGCTGCTGTTTGCCGGCTTCTTCCCACTGCCTGCCGACCTGCCGGCGCAACTGGGCGCCGCCCGGGCCCGCGTCTTCACCCATGTCGCCAGCGCCGACGCCGCTCTGACTGCCCTGCCACCGGTCGACGCCATGCGCGCTTTGCTGGCCCGGCTGGAGGACGGCGATGACCTGGCCAGCGCGCTCAACCTGGTGGCGGCCCCCGCCGTGTTCATCCCGGCAATGCTGCGGCTCAAGGCCGGCAAGCCCGCCCTGGCGCCGGACCCGACACGGACCCACGCCGCCGATATCCTGGCCATGCTGACCGGCACCGCGCCGACAAGCCAGCAGGCGGCAGCGCTGGACCGCTATCTGGTCACCGTCGCCGACCATGGGCTGAATGCCTCGACCTTTGCCGCCCGCGTCGTGGCTTCCACCAAGGCGGGCCTGACCTCCTCGGTGCTGGCCGCGCTCAGCGCGCTCAAGGGTCCGCTGCATGGCGGCGCCCCCGGCCCGGTGCTCGACATGCTCGACGCCGCCGGCTCGCCCGAGCAGGCGCCCGCCTGGATTGCCGCCGAACTGGCGCGCGGCGAACGGTTGATGGGCTTTGGCCACCGCATCTACCGCGTGCGCGATCCGCGGGCCGATGCGCTCAAGGCCGCCGTTCGCCTGCTGGCCCAGGCCGGTTCAATCGATCCGGCGCGGCTGGCTTTGGCCGAAGCGCTCGAGGGCACGGCTTTGGCCCAGCTCAAGGCCAAAAAGCCCGACCGCACGCTCGACACCAATGTGGAATTCTATACCGCCCTGCTGCTCAAAGCCCTGGGCTTCCCGCGTCAAGCCTTTACCGGCGTCTTTGCCATGGGCCGGGTCGGCGGCTGGCTCGCCCATGCCCGCGAACAGGCCGAAACCGGAAGGCTCATTCGGCCGCTCTCGGTCTATGTCGGACCCAAGCCGCAGGAAGCCGCCTGACTCAAACGAAAACGCCGGACCCAAGGGCCCGGCGTTTTCGATTCACTGTCCGCCATTCGGGCATAGCCCTCATGGCCTTCTCACCTCAAATCGCTCCACTGGAGCGATTTGCCCGACGGGACGGCTCGAAGACTTACGCCGTTGCGGGCGCGTCGTCCTTCTTGCGTTCCGAATAGATGTACAGCGGACGCACGTCCTTGCCGTTCACCACTTCGGCGCTGATCACCACTTCTTCGACGCCTTCGAGCGAGGGCAGGTCGTACATGGTGTCGAGCAGGATGCCTTCCATGATCGAGCGCAGGCCGCGCGCACCGGTCTTGCGCTCGATGGCCTTCTCGGCGATGGCCTTGAGGGCCTCGTCCTTGAAGGTCAGTTCCACGTCTTCCATCTGGAACAGCCGCTGGTACTGACGCACCAGCGCGTTCTTGGGCGAGGTCAGGATTTCGATCAGCGCCGAGATATCGAGGTCTTCGAGCGTTGCCAGCACCGGCAGACGGCCGATGAATTCGGGGATCAGACCGAAGCGCACCAGATCTTCCGGCGCCACATCGGCCAGGATTGCCCCGACGCGACGATCATTAGGATCCTTGACCACGGCCGAGAAGCCGATGCCCGAGCCTTCGCCGCGGGCCGAGATGATCTTTTCGAGACCGGAGAAGGCGCCGCCGCAGATGAACAGGATATTGGTCGTATCCACCTGCAGGAATTCCTGCTGCGGATGCTTGCGGCCACCCTGGGGCGGCACCGAGGCAACGGTGCCTTCCATGATCTTGAGCAAGGCCTGCTGCACGCCTTCGCCCGACACGTCGCGGGTGATCGAGGGATTGTCCGACTTGCGGGAGATCTTGTCGACTTCGTCGATATAGACGATGCCGCGCTGGGCCTTTTCGACATTGTAGTCAGCGGCCTGCAGCAGCTTGAGGATGATGTTTTCCACGTCCTCGCCGACATAGCCGGCTTCGGTCAGCGTGGTGGCATCGGCCATGGTGAAGGGCACATCCAGGATACGGGCCAGAGTCTGGGCCAGCAGCGTCTTGCCCGAACCGGTCGGCCCGATCAGCAGGATGTTGGACTTGGAAAGTTCAATATCCTGGTTCTTGGACGAGTGGTGCAGGCGCTTGTAGTGGTTGTGGACAGCCACGGAGAGCACGCGCTTGGCGCGATACTGGCCGATGACGTAATCGTCGAGCACCTTGCAGATATCTGCCGGGGTCGGCACGCCCTCGGAGGACTTGACCATGGAGGTCTTGTTCTCTTCGCGGATGATGTCCATGCACAGTTCGACGCATTCATCACAGATGAACACGGTCGGACCGGCGATCAGCTTGCGAACCTCGTGCTGGGATTTCCCGCAGAACGAGCAATAAAGCGTGTTCTTTGAGGTTTCGCCGTTCGTTGTCTCTTTGGACATCTCGTCACTCCCGGAGGCAGAGCGCCCCCAAAACCAGGCATTCCCGTGAAGGTAAAGCCTGAGCCTAAAGAAAGTCTAAGCCGAACCGATCCTAAAGACCGATCCGGCTTGGTGCAATCGCGCATGGATCACAGTCCACGGCGCAGCAGCATTGTGATTAACGCAGCCGGGGTCAGGCGTGTGACTCCGGCACGATACGCTTGTCGTGCACGCTGTCGATCAGGCCGAAGGCCATCGCCTCTTCGGGCGACAGGAAGCGATCGCGCTCGAGAGCGTTCTCGATTTCCTCATAGGTCCGGCCGGTATGCTTCTCATAAATCTGATTAAGCCGGCGCTTCAAACCCTCGACTTCCTTGGCATGAATCATGATGTCAGTGACTTGACCCTGGAAGCCGCCGGAAGGCTGGTGGACCATGACGCGCGAATTGGGCAGGCTGGTGCGCATGCCCTTTTCGCCGGCTGCCAGCAGCAGCGAGCCCATCGAGGCCGCCTGCCCCATCACCATGGTGGCGACGGCCGGACGGATGAATTGCATGGTGTCATAGATCGACAGGCCCGACGTCACCACGCCACCAGGCGAGTTGATGTAGAGCGCGATTTCCTTTTTGGGGTTCTCTGATTCGAGAAACAGCAGCTGTGCCACGATCAGCGAGGCCATGTTGTCCTCGACCACGCCGGTCACAAAAATGATGCGCTCGCGCAGCAGGCGCGAATAGATGTCGAAGGCGCGTTCGCCGCGGTTGGATTGCTCCACCACCATTGGAACGAGCGTATTCATGTAGATATCGTGCGGATCCCGCATGTACTGCCCCTTTGCTGTGCCGGTTCGCGCACCGGTTCGCATTGTCGTTGGTTGGGACACGATGGCCGCCTGGAACAGTAAGGCCCGCCCTGGCGATCGTGTCAATTCAAGTGAGCCCGGCTGCCGCTTGCACCCGAAGCCGCATCACTGCGCGGTAGAGGCACAGATAGGCGGCATTGCGGCGCTCTTCAATAGGCCGAGTGCCGCGGCGCCCATTCTTCCGGCGCGGGGTTAATTGCGGGTTGCTGCCGGGACGCGGTAATTCCGGTCTGCGCTTCGCGTCACGCCGCCCAAAGGCGCCGCCCGTGTCGGATCAGGCCGTAAAGCTGACCGCCACGCCCTTTTTCTTGAAGTAGGACTGCATGATCTTGCGGCCCTGCCGGTTGGACTGGGCCAGCTTGGCCGGCTCGAACACGGCTTCCTTGACGCCCTCGCGCGCCATCGCCGCCTTGAGCGCGGCAATGTGCAGGTCGATGTCTTCGTTGTTGTTCTTGATCGACGCATAGATGGCGTCGACGGCTTCGGTCAGGGTCGGGTCGCTCATGGCAAAAATCCTCAGTCGCTTTGCCGCCTTCAAGACATGATTGCAGCAGGCTTGCCAAGCCTTTTCGACGTCTGGCGGCCCATAAGGCGGCAGCATTGCCGGGCGCCGCCGCCTTTGTCCGCGCTAGGCGGGCCGGAAGTCGGGACGGGCCTGGCCCGTTTCGCTGTGGCGATGGCTTTCCACCAGCGGCCTGATCTCCAGCCGGCAATGTGCCGCAATCGGATCATCGTCAAACAGCGAAACGGCCTGTGCCATGTCGGCGGCCTCGATCAGCACAAAGCCGCCGACGACCTCCTTGCTCTCGGCATAGGGGCCGTCGGTCCGCGACAGCGTCATGCGCTGCCGCCTGTCGATGCTGGTTGCCGTGTCGACCGCCGCAAGCGGCGCGGCGATCAGCAGGTGACCGGCATCGCGCAGCTGCTGGTCATGCTCGATCGTGGCGTCATCGATGCGCTGCATCTCCTCTGGCGTCAGGCCGGCAAAGGCATCGGGCTCAAAATATACCAGGCACAGAAATTTCATGGCTTTTGCTCCAGGTTGAACACGGTCGCGACGAAGCAGCCGACAGCCGATCGACTAATTTCTTTTGCGAGAAGGGAATCGGTCGCCCGCCCGGCTTGCAACCTGACCTCTCGCGGCTATGGTACCGTTCTATCATCCGCGGGACCCCCATGGCCGCCATCATCCAGCTCAAGCCGATCACCGACGTCCCCAGCCAGAGCCGGGCCAGCGCCGATCCGCGCGACCCTGCCTTTTTCCAGAATCCTTATGCCTTCTACGATCGGCTGCATGCCGGCCAGCCTGCCTTCTTCTGGGAACAGTATGGCCATTGGTGCTTTGCCGGCTTCAAGGATGTCAGCGCCCTGCTGCGCGACAAGCGCTTCGGCCGGGAAATCCTGCATGTGGCGACGCGCGAGGAGCTGGGCATGCCCGCGCCGCAGCCGCATACGGCCGCCTTTGACCTGACCGAGCAGTATTCCCTGCTCAATCTCGAGCCGCCCGGCCATACCCGCCTGCGCACTTTGGTCAACCGGGCTTTCGTCTCGCGCCATGTCGAGCAGCTGCGGCCACGCATCATCCGGCTCGCCAACGAGATGATCGACAGCTTCGAGGGCCAGGACAGCGTCGACCTGATCAAGGCCTTTGCCGCGCCGATTCCGGCCATCATCATCGCCGAAATGATCGGCCTGCCGGCCGAGAGTGCGCCGCAGCTGCTGGCTTGGTCCAACCGCATGGTGGCCATGTACATGTTCGGCGTCAGCCGCGCGACCGAGCTCGACGCCAACCAGGCGGCCCAGGATTTCATGGACTTTCTGGCCGCAACCATTGCCGAGCGCCGCAAGCAGCCGCGCGAGGACCTGCTCAGCCACATGCTGACCGCCGATCGCGGCGGCGACCGGCTGAGCGACGCCGAAGTGATGTCCACCGCCATCCTGCTGCTCAATGCCGGGCACGAGGCCACCGTCCACACCACCGGCAATGGCGTCAAATCCATCCTGGAATCCGGTATCGATCCCGTTACGCTTTTTTCGACACCGGAGCAGACCGAGGCCACGGTGGAGGAGTGCCTGCGCTTTGACGCGCCGCTGCACCTGTTCACCCGCTACGCGCTGACCGACCTCGACTATGCGGGCATCAGCCTGCGCAAGGGTGACGTGGTCGGCCTGATGCTGGGGGCGGCCAATCGCGACCCGACCCGCTTTGCCCATCCCAACAACTTCGACCCGTTCCGCAGCGACGGCGCCAATGTCAGCTTCGGCGCCGGCATCCACTTCTGCATCGGCGCGCCTCTGGCCCGCATCGAACTGCAGGTGGCGTTCAGCGAGCTGTTCCGCCGCCTGCCCAAACTGCGCCTGGCCGAGGCGCCGCGCTATAACGACGTCTACCACTTCCATGGGCTGGAAAAGCTGATGGTGCGTTGGGACTGACGGCGCTGCCCTAAAGGCTTGCCAGCACCCCGGGCACCAGCAGCGGCAGGTCTTCGCTGATCAGGCCAGGTCCGCCGAAGCGGTTGGCCGCCTCGGCATGCAGCCAGACGGCGGCGCAGGCGGCTTCCCAGCCCGCCATGCCCTGCGCCATCAGCCCGGCCGCCATGCCGGCCAGCACATCGCCCGAGCCGGCAGTACCCAGCCAGGCCGGGGCATTGGCATTGATCGCCGCGCGGCCGTCCGGGCTGGCGATCACCGTGTCGCTGCCCTTGAGCACGATAATGGCGCCCGAGCGCTCGGCTGCCGCCCGCGCCCGCTCCAGCTTGCCGCCAGCCAGATCGCCGAACAGCCGGTCGAACTCGCCCTCATGCGGCGTCAACACCACCGGCCGGGCCTGTGCCTTGATCGCCGTGGCCAAAGCCGCCAGCTCGCCGGCAAACACCGTCAAGGCATCGGCATCAAGCACCGTGGCAGCGCCGGAAGCCAGCACGGCCAGCACGTTCTGCCGCGTCTGCGCGCTCACCCCGGCTGCCGGGCCGATTACCACGGCATTCATGCGTCTGTCGGCGAGCAGTGCGGCGAGTGCTGCGCTGTCCTCGGCCGGCTTGAGCATCACCGCCGTGACGTGATTGGCATGCACCTGCAGCGCCGCTTCCGACCCGGTCAGCGACACCACGCCCGCCCCGACCCGCAACGCCGCCATGGCCGCCAGTCGCGCCGCGCCGGTCTGCAGCACCCCGCCCGAGACCACCACGCAGTGGCCGCGGTCAAACTTGTTGCCGCCCATGCTGGCAACGGGCACCGACCACAAAGCTGGCGTGTTCTGCCAGGTCGCCGCACTGATGGTTTCCAGCACGCCGGCGGGAATGCCGATATCGGCCAGCACCACGTCACCGCAATATTCCCGCCCCGGCTGCAGCAGGTGTCCCGGCTTGAGTCGGAAGAAGGTCACGGTCAGCTCGGCGATCATGGTGGGGCCGCGCAGGGCCCCGGTGGCGCCGTCCAGCCCCGACGGCACATCAATGCTCACCACAGGCCGGTTGCTGGCATTAACCGCCTCGATGATCTCGGCAAACGGCCCGGCCACATCACGGTCGAGACCGGCGCCGAGCAGGGCGTCGATGACGAGATCGGCATCCTCGATATCCTGGGCGGTGGGCGGCACGAGGCGACCAGTCCACAGCATGGCCATGGCCGCAGCATCGCCCTTGAGCGCCGCCGGATCGCCCACCAGGCGCAGTTGCACCGGCCAGCCCTTCTGCGTCAGCAGCCGCGCCACCACAAAGCCGTCGCCGCCATTATTGCCCGGCCCGCACAGCACCAGCACCGAGCGCTGGTAATAGTGCTCGAACACCGCCGCGGCGACGGCCTGCCCGGCTGCCTCCATCAGCTGCAGCGATTTGGCGCCGGTGGCGACCGCGAGCCGGTCGGCCTCGCCCATCTGCTGCGGGGTCAGGAGAATATCGGCGCTGGAAGCGGTCATGTTGTCTCGCAGGTCAAAGGTTTGGCAAAGTTCTACACCACAAACAAAAAAGCCGCCCATTTCTGGGCGGCTCTATCTTGGGCGTCAGGGCGCCTTAGTGGTGGTGCTCTTCAGGGACTTCGTCCTCGTCGGCCTGGATCAGCTTGGCCAGCTCTTCGCGGCCCATCTTCTGCTCGGTGATCTTGCCCTGCTCGATGACAAAGTCGACGACCTTGTTCTCGAAGACCGGGGCGCGCAGACCGGCCAGTGCCTGCGGGTTCTGACGGTAATAGTCATAAACCTGCTGTTCCTGGCCCTGGAAGCGGCGCACTTCGGCGATCAGTGCCTGCTGGTGCTCTTCCTCGGTGACGTTGACGTCGTTCTTGTTGCCGATCTCGGCAACCACCAGGCCCAGCCGCACGCGGCGCTCGGCAATGCGGCGATACTGCTCGCGCGCTGCTTCCTCGGTGGTGCCTTCGTCTTCAAACGAGCGGCCGTGGCTCTGCACTTCGTGCTCCACGCGCTGCCAGATGCTGGCGAATTCGGCATCGACCAGCTGGGCCGGCACGTCGAACTTGTGGCCATCGTCCAGCGCATCGAGCACCTGGCGCTTCATGTGCTGGCGGCTCATGGTGCCGAGCGCGGCTTCCATCTGTGTCTTGACCGCATCGCGCAGCGCTGCGACGTCATCGACGCCCAGGCGCTTGGCGAATTCGTCGTTCAGCTCGCCGGCATTGGGACCATCGACATGCAGCACGGAGACCTCGAAGGTCGCCTTCTTGCCAGCCAGTTCGGCGCTCTGGTAGTCGGCCGGGAAGGTAACCTCGATCTCGCGCGTCTCGCCCTTCTTGAAGCCGATCAGCTGCTCTTCGAAACCGGGAATGAATTCGCCGGCGCCAACGGTCAGGTGCGCATGGTCGGAACGGCCGCCGTCAAATTCCTTGCCGTCGATCTTGCCGACAAAGGACAGGCCCAGGCGATCGCCCTGTTCAACGACGCCGGCATCGCCCTTGTCGGTATAGCCGCGGTTCTGCGCGAAGACGCGGTTGACCTCGGCGGTCACCTCGTCATCGGTGATCTCGATGATCGGCTTGGTCAGCGGCACGCCCTTGAGGTCCATCAGCGTGACGGGCGGCAGGATCTCGTATTCGACTTCAAAGGCGAGGTCGGCCTTGCCGTCGAGCACTTCGTTGATCACGGCCTGATCGTCGGGCAGATCGACCTTGGGCTGGGCGGCAGCGCGCTCTTCGCGCTTTTCCAGCGTATCGGAGACCGAGGAATTGATCGCGTCGGTCATCACTTCGCTCATGGCCGAACGGCCGAACATCTTCTTGATGTGCGCCATCGGCACCTTGCCGGGACGGAAGCCCTTGATGTTGGCCTGGCCCTTGAGCTCTTCGAGCTTGGCGCCCAGACGCTCGTTCAAGTCGGCGGCCGGAATGGTGACGCTCAACTTGCGCTTCAGGCCTTCATTGAGGGTTTCGGTAACCTGCATTCGGTTCAATCCCGTGATCATTGTCATTGGAGGGCCAGATCCAGTTTGGTGCGGGTGAGAGGACTCGAACCTCCACGCCTTGCGGCGCTGGAACCTAAATCCAGTGCGTCTACCAGTTCCGCCACACCCGCAAAAGGACCCGTTGGCCGGGTTGGCTGTGCATCTATAGGAAGACGGAAAGCCAGTCAAAGCCTAGCTGCTCGATTTGCGCCGATTGCCCCGCAGCAAGACCCCTGACCCGGGTTATCGCCGCCAAACTGCACAAACTAGCGGCGCTTGCGCCCCGATATGCTGCCAGCTTCGGCAATATTCCGCCCAATCGGTGCGCACAATGCCTATTTATTGCGCATACATCGCCATGCAGGGCGGCGTCAGACCGCAGGCAGATGCGATTAAACCCTTGCCAACAATGTGGTTTTTGCTGTCTGATCGAGCTGGCACAGGCCGTGCATACTTCTATGCGGTAACCGCCCAAATGACCCGTGGAGGCTCAAATGAAGAAAATCGAGGCTATCGTAAAGCCGTTCAAGCTCGACGAAGTCAAAGAGGCCCTGCAGGAAGTGGGGCTCCAGGGCATTACCGTGACTGAAGCCAAGGGGTTTGGCCGCCAGAAGGGCCATACCGAGCTTTATCGCGGCGCTGAATATGTGGTGGACTTCCTGCCCAAGGTCAAAGTCGAGGTCGTATGCCCCGACGAGCTGGCCGAAAAAGCCATCGAAGCCATCCGCAACGCCGCCCAGACCGGCCGTATCGGCGATGGCAAGATCTTTGTCTATTCGATTGAACAAGCCATCCGTATCCGTACCGGAGAATTCGGCGACGACGCGCTCTAGGGCCTTGCGCCCGCCAGGCGAGGTATGGCACCTCGCACGCGTCTCGCCGTGCCCAACCACCAGATTTCCGATTTAGACAGGGGACCATTTATGACCACCGGAAGCGACCTCCTCAAGCGCATCAAAGACGAGAACATCAAGTATCTCGACCTGCGCTTCACCGACCCGCGCGGCAAGCTGCAGCACGTCACGCTCGATTGCTCGATCGTCGACGAAGACCTGTTTGAAGAAGGTACCATGTTCGATGGTTCCTCGATCGGTGGCTGGAAGGCCATCAACGAGTCCGACATGGTGCTGATGCCCGATCCGAACTCGTCCTATATGGACCCCTTCTTCGGCGCCTCCACCATGGTGGTGAACTGCGACATTCTCGAGCCGCTGACCTATCAGCCCTATAGCCGCGATCCACGCACCACCGCCAAGAAGGCCGAGGCCTATCTCAAGTCGTCCGGTATCGGCGACACGGTCGTGTTCGGTGCCGAGCCCGAATTCTTCATGTTCGACGACGTGCGCTACTCCAACACCCCCTTCAAGGTGGGTTTTGAAGTCGACCATCCCGAACTGCCGTCCAACAACGACACCGCCTATGACTCGGGCAACAATGGCCACCATATCGGCCTCAAGAAGGGCTACTTCCCGGTCCCCCCGCTGGACAGCGCCCAGGACATCCGTGGCGAAATGCTCGCGGCCATGGCAGACATGGGCGTGGTTGTCGAAAAGCACCACCACGAAGTGGCTTCGGCCCAGCACGAGCTCGGCATCAAGTTTGCGCCGATGATCAAGGCTGCCGATGACGTGCAGATCTACAAGTATGTCATCCACCAGGTCGCCAATGCCTATGGCAAGACCGTGACCTTCATGCCCAAGCCCATCTATGGCGATAACGGCTCGGGCATGCACTGCCACCAGTCGATCTGGAAGGACGGCAAGCCGCTGTTCGCTGGCGACCAGTATGCCGGCCTGTCGATGGACGCGCTCTACTACATCGGCGGCATCATCAAGCACGCCAAGGCCATCAACGCCTTCTCCAACCCGACCACCAACAGCTACAAGCGCCTGGTGCCCGGCTTTGAAGCCCCCGTGCTGCTGGCCTATTCGGCCCGCAACCGGTCGGCTTCGTGCCGTATCCCCTTCGGCCAGTCGCCCAAGGCCAAGCGCGTCGAGATCCGCTTCCCCGATCCGCTGGCCAACCCGTACCTCGCCTTCTCGGCCATGCTGATGGCCGGCCTCGACGGCATCAAGAACAAGATCCACCCCGGCGAGCCGATGGACAAGGATCTGTACGAACTGCCCGCCGAAGAACTCAAGCAGATCCCGACCGTCTGCGGTTCGCTGCGCGAAGCTCTCGGCAGCCTGGACACGGATCGCGAGTTCCTGACCGCCGGCGGCGTCTTCGACAACGACCAGATCGATTCCTATATCGAGCTCAAGATGGCCGAAGTGATCAAGTTCGAGCAGACCCCACACCCCGTGGAATACGAGATGTACTATTCGGCCTGAGCCGAAACAGCCGAAACAGAAGGGCGCCGCAAGGCGCCCTTTTTCTTTGCCGGTTTGATAGTGGCGTGACACGCCCAGCATCGGCCGAGGTCACGCCAACTTGCGGACGCCAAGCAGAGATCTGCAGCATGGTGTCGATTCTGCACTCGCTCACTCGTAGTGTCAGTGCAAGGCCAATGCTGGCCCGGCCAACCGGAGAATCTGCATGCGTTATTTCATGAGCATTATCCCGCCCGCCGACCTCAAGCCGGAACAGATTCCGCAGGGGCTGATGGACGCCATGGGCCCCTGGATGGAGCAAAACCTGGCCAATGGCGCCCTGGTCTCGACCGGCGGCCTCAAGCCCGCCAGCGAAGGCAAGCGCCTCAAGGGGCACACGGGCGAGATCGCGATCACCGACGGCCCGTTTGCCGAGGCCAAGGAGGTCGTCGGCGGCTATGCCGTGTTCGAGGCGCCCGATCTTCAATCGGCGACGGCCCTGGCCAGCGCCTTCCTGCAGCTGCACATCGATAACGGCCTCACGGGCATCGTGCTGGAACTGCGCGAAATCGCCGGCGGCGCCAACTACTAGTTCTCCCGTCGTGACCGGGCGCGGGGATCAACGCTACGGACGCCATGGACCGACATGCGCCAAGCCTGCGCCGATACATGCAGACCGAAACTGGAGATGAACCATGGCGCTCAAGCGAATGGACAATGTCGGCATCGTCGTTGAGGACCTGGACACGACCATCGCGTTCTTTCTCGCGCTCGGCCTTGCGCTTGAAGGGCGGGCCACGATCGAAGGCGAATGGGCAGGACGTGTCACCGGACTGGGCAATCAGCATGTCGAGATTGCCATGATGCAGACCCCTGACGGTCACAGCCGGCTCGAGCTTTCCCGCTTCCTGACGCCGCCGTTCATCGCCGATCACCGGAACGCCACGGTCAATGCCCTTGGCTATCTTCGCGTCATGTTCACCGTGGACGATCTCGATGAAACCCTCGGCCGGCTTCGGCCGCTAGGCGCACAGCTCGTCGGCGATGTCGTCCAGTACCAGGACACCTATAGGCTGTGCTACATCCGCGGACCCGAAGGCCTGCTGCTCGGACTGGCCCAGGAACTCGGTTGACGGTTGGGCCAAGGGCAAAAAGCCGGAAGCGGCATGCCCGGGCCGCCGCCGCCAGGGGACTCTCAGTCCGTCTCGCCATCCTCGGCGGTGATCGGGGTCAGCTTGGCCGGCACGATCAATGCTTCGATGGTCTCGATATCCTGCAGCGCCAGGAACCTGACGGCAAAGCCGATATCGAGATAGCGGACCACGCGCCCCACCAGCTTGCCGACCGCCAGGGGCGTGCCGATGGGCGGCTGGGTCTGTGCCGACAGCGCAATGCCCGATTGCGAGACGTCGATGACAAAGCACGGCACCTGCGTGCCGTCGGCCAGAGTGATGATGGTGCGCGGATCGCGCAGCTGCACCCGCTTGAACTCGCGGCGATCTTCCACCTGGTCGTAGACGCGCTTCTTGTGCCAGCTGATCTTGCGGCCGAGCTTGTCGCGCGCTTCCGGGCTCAGCGTCAGGTTCATCACGAAGCCGCTGGGCAATTGCCGGCTGATCTGGCCGCGCAGGATGCCGAACGCGTCGAAATGGGCGGTGACCCCCTCCCCGTCCTTGCCCACAACCGGGCCCACGACCACAGCATTGCGGGTTGATACCGAACAGAGCCGGCAGGCATAGACCGGCGCTTTGCGGGCCCCGCTCTTGCGCTCGACCAGGGCATAACGGCCACCCACTGCACCAATAAACCGCACGTCGTGCCGGTCATAATCGGACCGCGGCGGCGAAAAACTACCTTCGGCGCTCAGCGACATGGGTCCCTCCCAATCGTCAGCAAATAAGAACCAGCGCAGTCGATGCCCGCAATTTGAGCAGAGTTTGCATTAGTTCGCAATATGAACAAAAGTGTATCGGCGGTCTGTTAACAATCCTTCTCGGCAATTGTTAGAGATGTACTGACCGACTGCAGCAAAAGGTCCGCCGCAGCCAGCTTCGGCATTACCCTTGCTGCACTCTGGTGCGGATCCGGCGGACTACGTTTCATCTCCCGCCGAAAGCCCTCCGCCGACCTACCGTTGCTCCGCCGCCATGGCCGCAAAGAATGGCTCCGGCGTCTCCACCTCGGTCAGCTTCTGCCGCTCGATCAGCAGGAAGCGCTCGCCCAGTCCGCGGACGAAGCTGCGGTCATGCGAGACCAGAAGGCAGGTAGCGCCATGCGCCAGGATCTCGGCCTCAAGCCGCTCCTGGCCAGCAATGTCCACATGGTTGGTCGGCTCGTCCAGCAGGTAGAAATTGGGCGTCTGCAGGCGCAGGGCCAATAGTCCCAGCCGCGCCCGCTGCCCGAACGACAGCTCGCCGATCGGCCGCTCTTGCTTTTCCGGGGTGAAGCCGGCTGCTGCCAGCAGGCTCTTGCTGCGCTGGTCGCCGGCGTCGAACCGGCCGGTGATGTAGTCGAGCAGCGAGCGCTTGTCGGGCAGCATCGACATGGCCTGGTCGACATAGCCCGGCACGACCTGCGCGCTGACCCGGATGCCCGGCACCTCCTGCCCGGTCATCGCCCGGTGCAGCAGCCCCATGAACTGCGACTTGCCGGTGCCATTGCGCCCCAGCACCACCAGGCGGTCGCCCTGGAACACATGCAGCTTGTCGATGACAAAGAGCTTGTCGCCGGCCGGCGTCGCCACCGTCACCTTGTCGAAGGCCACCATCACCCGCGCCTGTGCCCCGCTATTGCCCAGCCGGATTTCCCCGCTGTGTTCCTTGTGCACGGCGCGCGCGGCATTCTCGATCTTTTCGGCGCGTTCACGCAGATATTTTGACTTCACCACGAGCAGGTCACTGCCCGAATTGATGCCGATATTGGTCAGCTTGGCCGCCTGCTTGCGCAGCTTGCTGACCTCCTTGAGGTCGCGCTCCCGCGCCAGCTCGGCTGCTTCGTCCAGCTCGGCCAGCGCCAGGCGGGCCTTGCTATAGGGCAAGGCAAAGAACGGCGAGGCATCGGGACGCAGGAACAGCGTCCGGTTGGTGGTGGCGTCGAGGAATTCCCGGTCATGGCTGGCGATCACCACCGGGATGTTGCGGGCCGCCTGGTTGATCCAGTTTTCCAGCTGCACCAGCTTGCCCAGGTCGAGATGGTTGGTCGGCTCGTCCAGCAGCAGCGCATCGGGCTGCAGCACCCAGCAGCGGGCAATCAGCGCAATGCGCTGCCAGCCACCGCTGAGCTGGCTGAGCGGACGTTGCCGCAGCGCAGCGGGCGTCTCGAACTCGTCGAGCACCACGTCGACCCGCCAGCTGTCGCTGTCGCGCTCGGCTTCCGGCAAAGCCGACAGCACCATGTCGTAAAGCGTCATCGCCATGCTGGCGGGCGGCATGTCCTGTTCGACATAGCCCACCCGCAGCCCGCGCGAGCGCACGATTTCGCCCCCGCTAAGCTCGCTTTGTCCGGCCATGGCGCGCAGCAGGCTGGTCTTGCCGCGGCCATTGCCGGCCACGAGCCCCAGCCGGTCGCCATCGGCCAGCACGAAACTGAGATTGGAAAAGAGGGTGTCTGCGGCCACCAGGCCGGCATTGCGAAGGCTGATCGAACCCATTTTGTGTCTTTCTGGAACGGCGCCGCCAAGGGCGCCAGATGCCGTCAATTGGCGGTCAGGCGACCGCCTCGAAGGGCAAACCAGAAGGGGGATGGCGAAAAGCGTCCGAACCAGCTCCGGTCAGCCCTGCAGCTGCTGCCACAGAGCGAAGACGGGGCCACGCTGACGGTGATGCTTGTAAACGATCATGCAGCCCTCCTGTCGCTGGTGTTCGGGATGGACCAGCCATAGCTGGGCCGGCCGCGAAAATCAATTCGCAGCCGGTCAGACCAGATAAAACAAGGCAGAAACGATCAGCAATGCCCCAATACGCGGGACAGTGAGCTTGGCCAGCCGGTACGCAATACTGTTTAACCCGGCATGCGGCCAAGTGCCGATAGCAGCCGAGCCAGTCGAAATCTGGAACGCAGAACGAAGATCCCGATCGGCTCGCATACGGATACTCCAAACAAAAACCGTATGCCGATTGGTCTAGCAGCGTGCCTTTAAGAAAGTGCTTTCAAGAAGCAAACGGAATGTGAATGGGCCGCCCGATTCCGGGACGGTTTTGTCCCGAACCGGCCCGTCAGCCGGCCGGCCGCAGCCTTTTCAGACTCTCGATGCGGGCAGAACAGTAATTGAATTCAATCAGATAGACCCATTCACCCTGGGTCGCGCGCACCTGGATGCGCTTGTCCATTGCCACGTTGAGATAGATATCGTGATAACCAAGATCGGCGATGGCCTGGCGAATTTGATAGTCGGTCAGGCAGGAGAGGCGCTCGGGATAGAAGTCGGAGCGCTCGTCGCCAAAGAACAGGCCAAAGGGCTGCGCCTGCACCGGCGCCGCCACGGTTCCGGTCAGCGTCACCGCCAGCATCAGTCCGGCTGCCCATCGTTTCATCGCACTCTCCCTGCTCCCGCCGCCGGCAAAGCCATGTGGAAAACCGCTCCACGCCGATCGGGACGAATTGACGTCCTGCCCCTCTGTCTAGTCCCCTGCCCTTGAACCGCGCTGGAACCAGCCGTTCATCGCCCGTTCAGCTTTGTGGGCAAACCAGGGGGGCCCCGTGCCCCTGCCCCGACGGGCCAGTGGAATATGATAGAACTGGAAAACGCCTGATTCGGGCACCAGATACGGAACGTGCATGTCGCAAGCAGAAGACCTTTTCGGTGCCGATGAGCCCGCCGCCAGCCCGACCCCGGCCGCCAAGCCAGCGCCCAAGAACGCCGGCGTAACCCCCACCACGGGTTCGTATTCGGCTGCCGATATCGAGGTTCTCGAAGGGCTTGAGCCGGTCCGGCGTCGCCCGGGCATGTATATCGGCGGCACCGATTCCAATGCCCTGCATCACCTGTTTGCCGAAGTCATCGACAACTCCATGGACGAGGCCATTGCCGGCCATGCCACCCGCATCGAGGTGCATCTGGGCGCCGACGGCTATATCACCGTGACCGACAATGGCCGCGGCATTCCCGTCGAGAACCACCCTAAATATCCCGGCCGCTCGACGCTGGAAATCGTGCATACGGTCCTGCATGCCGGCGGCAAGTTCGACTCCAAGGCCTATGAGACCTCGGGCGGCCTGCACGGCGTGGGTATTTCGGTGGTCAATGCGCTGTCCGACGACATGGTCGTCGAAGTGGCACGCGAGCAACAGCTCTACCGGCTGCAGTTTTCCCGTGGCAAGCCGACCGGCGAGATCCAGCCCATGGGCCGGGTGAACAATCGCCGCGGCACCACCACGCGCTTTCACCCCGATCCGCAGATCTTCGGCGACACGGCGCATTTCTCGGCGGCCCGCCTGTTCCGCATGACCCGCGCCAAGGCCTATCTGTTTGCCGGCGTCGAGCTGCGCTGGAGCTGCGACGAATCCCTGGTCACCGAGGACGCCCCCGCCAAGGCCGTGTTCCACTATCCGGACGGGCTCAAGGACTTCATGACCGCCCGCATCGAGGGCGAAACCCGCATTGTCGACGACCTCTTCGCCGGCAGCCATGGCAAGCCGGGCACCCAGGGCGCCGTCGAATGGGCCATTGCCTGGACCCTGGGCGATGGCGGTGTCTCGTCATACTGCAATACCGTGCCCACGCCCGATGGCGGCACCCATGAGGCCGGCCTGCGCTCCGCCCTGCTGCGCGGCCTCAAGAACTATGCCGAGCTGACCAAGAACAAGGCCGCTGCCGCCCTGACGGCCGAGGACATCTTCGCCCATTGCAATGCCATGCTCTCGGTCTTTGTGCGCGAGCCCGAATTTGTGGGCCAGACCAAGGACAAGCTGGCCTCGGGCGAGGCCACACGCATCGTCGACACCGCCTTGCGTGACGCCTTCGACCACTGGCTGGCCGCCTCGCCCAACCAGGCCGGCAAGCTGCTCGACTGGGCAGTGGAACGCGCCGAAGAGCGCCTGCGCCGCCGCAAGGAAAAGGAAATCGACCGCGCCAGCGCCACGCGCAAGCTGCGCCTGCCCGGCAAGCTGGCCGACTGTACCCAGACCGCCGCCCAGGGCGCTGAACTCTTCATCGTCGAAGGCGACTCGGCCGGCGGCAGCGCCAAGCAGGCGCGCAGCCGCGCCAGCCAGGCCGTGCTGCCACTGCGCGGCAAGATCCTCAACGTCGCCGGCGCCAGCCGCGAGAAGATGGCGGCCAGCCAGCTGATCTCCGACATGATCCAAGCGCTCGGTTGCGGCACCCGCGACCGCTATCGTGAGGAAGACCTGCGCTACGACAAGATCATCATCATGACCGATGCCGATGTCGACGGCGCCCAT
Source organism: Devosia sp. MDV22-iso42 (assembly GCF_058629155.1). Lineage (NCBI taxonomy): Bacteria > Pseudomonadati > Pseudomonadota > Alphaproteobacteria > Hyphomicrobiales > Devosiaceae > Devosia > Devosia sp. MDV22-iso42. The sequence continues at coordinate 269,303 of NZ_JBZVWR010000006.1, read as the reverse complement.
ATCGCGGCCTTGCTGATGACCTTCTTCTTTCAGGAAATGCCCAAGCTGATCGATGGCGGCCACCTGTTCCTGGCCCTGCCCCCGCTCTACCGCATCAGCCAGGGCGGCAAGACGCTCTATGCCCGCGATGACGCCCATCGCGAGGAATTGATGGCCAGCGAGTTCACCGGCAAGGGCAAGGTCGACACCACCCGCTTCAAGGGCCTGGGCGAAATGCCGTTCGCGCATCTGCGCGAAACCACCATGTCGCCCAAGAGCCGCACTCTTCTCCAGGTCAAGGTGCGCGACGATCTGGACGCCACCCGCATCAGCGTCGACAGGCTGATGGGCACCAAGCCGGAAGCCCGTTTTGACTTCATCCAGGAGAATGCCGCCTTCGTCACCGATCTCGACATCTAGCCGCTGTACTGTCCCGGTCGTCGCCTCGACAGCAGGCGGCGCTCGTTCAACTGGACGGATGCAGCTGCCAATTAAGGCTAAACGGCGCAACACCGTTGACAGACAAGGCCTTTGCGTTATGGTCCGCGCCGCTAGGGCACTCTGCTTGGCGGCCTGTCACACGGACAATGACCTGCTTTGCTACGGTGTCTGGGGGTCACTCCGGCGATCTGCACCTGGTGCATCCGTCCCGTGGCCATCCCAGGTGTGGATGCTATCTCCCGGCAGCGGCCCCGCACCACAACTGACCATCCCGGCGCACCGTTCGAATGTCTCGAACCGGATCTGGCCCCGGGCTACGCTTCATAGTGGATTACCCAATTTGACTGACGATTTTTCCGAGCTCGGCCTGTCCACCAAAGTAACCGACGCGGTCACCGCGGCCGGCTACACCAAGCCGACCGAAATCCAGGCACAGGCGATTCCCCATGTCCTTCAGAAGAAGGACATTATCGGCATCGCCCAGACCGGCACCGGCAAGACGGCGAGCTTCGTGCTCCCCATGCTGACGCTGCTGGAAAACGGCCGCGCCCGGGCCCGCATGCCACGCACCCTGATCCTCGAGCCGACGCGCGAACTCGCGGCGCAGGTTTCCGAGAATTTCGAGAAATACGGCAAGAACCACCGCATCTCGATGGCCCTGATCATCGGCGGCGTGTCGTTCGAGGAGCAGAACAAGAAGCTCGATCGCGGCGTTGACGTGCTCATTGCCACCCCGGGCCGCCTGCTCGACCAGATCGAGCGCGGCAAGATCATGCTCAATGGCGTCGAGATCCTGGTGATCGACGAAGCCGACCGCATGCTCGACATGGGCTTTATCGACGACATCGAAAAAATTTGCGGCCGCCTGCCGCCGCGGCGCCAGACCATGCTGTTCTCGGCCACCATGTCCAAGGAAATCGAGCGGCTCACCAAGAAATTCCTCAACGATCCGGTGCATATCCAGTCGTCGCGCCAGAGCTCGACGGCCGAAACCATCGACCAGAAGCTCGTCCGCGTCGGCTCCAAGCCGGAAGACAAGCGCGAGATGCTGCGCGAGCGCATCAATGCGGCCACCGGCCTGACCAATGCCATCATCTTCTGCAACCGCAAGCGCGACGTGGCGACCCTTGCCCGCTCGCTGGAGCGTCATGGCTTCAGCGTCGGCGGTCTGCATGGCGACATGGACCAGAAGAGCCGGACCGAAACCCTCGATGCCTTCAAGAACAATCGCCTGACCCTGCTGGTGGCCAGCGACGTCGCGGCCCGCGGCCTCGATATCCCGGCGGTGAGCCATGTGTTCAACTTCGACGTGCCCGTGCATGCCGAGGACTATGTACATCGTATCGGCCGCACCGGTCGCGCCGGTCGCTCGGGCGTTGCCTATACGCTGGTGGCGCCAAGCGACACCAAGCATCTCGACGCGATCATCAAGCTGATCCAGAAGCCCATCGACTATCTGGAAGATACCGGCCGGCGGCCGGCGGCCGCGGCCCCTGCCGCCGCGGCACCGGATGCCGATGGCGAAGATCGTCCGGCCCGTCCCGCCCGCACGCGCCGCGGTGGTCCGCGCACCCGGCCCCAGGCCGAAGCCGCTGCGCCGGCAACGGCCGCCCAGCCGCCGGCCGCAGCAGCCCCGACTGCCGAGCAGAATGCCGAGCCGGCCGCACCGCGCGACGCTGCGCCACGCCGCCAGCCCCGCACGCGCCCCGTCGCCAAGCCGGAGGCCGAGATCGAGATCGAGGCCAAGGTCGAGGCCAAGGGCGAAGAGACCCCGCGCAGCCAGGCCAAGCCACGCGGCGAGCAGCGCCCACGCGGCGAACAGCGGCCTACCAGCGAACCGAGGCCGGAACAGGCCGAGGCCCGTCCCGCACGGACCCGCAACCGTCGTCCTGCGGAAACGCGCGAGGCGGAAAACGAGAACGATAGCGGCTCGCCATTTGGCAATGACGGTCCGGTTCCGGCTTTCCTGCTCCGTTCGGCACGTATTGACCCTTAAGTATTTCGTGATTTGATTTTTTATTTGCTGCGGTAAAGCTTGCCGCTATCCGGGCCGTGGTATTGTTGCGGCCATTCTGTTGTCTTGATTGCTGTAGATGCGATATGTATTGGGGATGACGGATGGCGCGGGGGCGCCCTCCGTCGTGGCGCACGAGGGAACCGGTGTCCGATCAGGAATTCAAACGAGCGCTCGGCTATGCCAATGCGGCATTTGACCTTCTCAAGCGAAGCGGTATTCCGGCCTATCCCCAGTTCTATGAACTGCTCTACACCTATGCCACGGGCGTCAATCCAAGCCTGAACAACCGCATCAACACCTTGTTCCGCAACGGCGATTCGCCGAGCGAAAGCGTGGCGGAGGCGCTCTACAACGAGTTCCTGAAGTCCGACGTCAACGACCGCATGACGGCAGTTTCCCAGCGCATGCACGACCGCATCGACGCCGTGCACGATGCGATCGACAGTGCCATGACCACCGCCAATGCCTATTCGGGCTCGCTGCAGTCGGCCAGCGGCGATCTCAGCCGCAATATTTCCGCGGCCGCCATGAAGGCACTCTCAGTCAAGCTGCTGGCAGAAACCCGGCAGATGCAGCAAACCAACCGTTCGCTCGAACAGAAACTGCAGGCATCGCGCGACGACATTGCCGCCCTGCAGCGCGACCTCGATGACGTGCGCCGCGAATCCCTGCTCGATCCGCTGACCAAGATTGCCAACCGCAAGAGCTTCGACGAGGGACTGGCCGCTGCCATTGCTGCCGCCAGCACCAGCGGCGATCCGCTCTCGCTGATGCTGGTCGACATCGACAATTTCAAGAATTTCAACGACAGCTATGGCCACCAGACCGGCGATCAGGTGCTGCGCCTCGTCGCCATGACGCTGAAATCCAACATCAAGGGCAAGGATCTGGCCGCCCGCTATGGTGGCGAGGAATTCGTCGCCATCCTGCCCCATACCGATGTCGAAGGCGCCGTCATCGTCGCCGAGAACATCCGCCGGGCCATCCAGGCCAAGGAACTGCTCAAGCGCTCGACCAATGAGAAGCTGGGCCGCATCACCGCATCGTTCGGCATTGCCGCCTTCCGCCCCTCGGACACCGCCGCCTCGCTGATCGAGCGCGCCGACCGCTGCCTGTATGCTGCCAAGCATGCCGGCCGCAACCGGGTGATCAATGAAAACGACCTGGTCAATGACGTGGTGCCGGCCAAGCGCGCCGGCGCAACCGCCGCCTGATCTAGAGCGTTTTCAGCAAAAGTGGCTCCACTTTTGCGGTTCGAAAACGCGACAAACCAAAGATCTAGAGCTATTGAGCCGTTTCAACGAAACGGTGAAATGCACTAGTCGACCGCCGTCAACTGCACGCCCAGACCGGCCAGCATGTCCCAATAGCCCGGATAGGTCTTGCCGGTGCAGGCGGGGTCCAGGATGACGATGCCCGGCAGACGCAGGCCGGCCAGGGCAAAGCTCATGGCAATGCGATGGTCGTGATAGGTCTCGATCTTGACCCGGCTGTTGCGCTCGGCCAGTTTGTCGGCCAGATCGGGATCGGAGGCCACCAGCAGATCGTCGCCCTCTTCGGCGCCGAGGCCCGGCAGGATGCGGTTGAGTTCATTGGCCACGGCGCGAATCCGGTCGGTTTCCTTGACCCGTAGATTGGCAATGCCGACAAAGCGCACCGGATGATTGTTGAACGCGGCCAGCACGGCCAGCGTCGGCACGGCATCCTGCATCTGCGAACCGTCGATCACCGCCGGCATATTGGGAAATAGCGCGATCAGGGCCTGTGCAGCGGCGTCTGGCTGGGTAAAGGCATCAGCCTCGACCCCAAGGTCAATCTGCCCGCCCGTCAGCGCCTGTGCGCCCCACAGATAGGTTGCCGCCGAGGCGTCCGGCTCGATCAGCAGGTCGGTAGCCTGGTAGCCAGTCGGCTGCACCAGCCACGTGCCGGCATCGACCTGCTCGACCACGGCGCCAAAGCTGCGCATGGCGGCCAGGGTCAGGTCGACATAACCGCGTGCACCGATTTCGCTGCCGGTCAGGGCAACCTCGATCGGCCCCTCGCCCAAAGGCGCCGCCATGAGGAGAGCCGAAACATATTGGCTCGATAGCCCGCCATCGATCTCCACGCGGCCCTGGCCGAAGCTGCCGGTGCCGACAATCGTCACCGGCGGGCAACCGGTGGGGCTGGTCGCTTCAATGCCCAGTGACTGCAACGCAGTCACCAGCGGGCCGATCGGTCGCACCCGCATTTCGTCATCGCCATCGACCACCACCGTGCCCGTGACCGTCGCCACGGCAGCGGTAAGGAAGCGGGTGGCCGTGCCGGCATTGCCCAGAAACAGCGGCGCATCCGGCGGCAACAGCTTGCCCGTGCTGGTGACGACAAAGCTGGTGGCATCAGGCTCCTCGACCTGCACCCCCATCTGGCGCAGGGCCGCCGCCATCAGCACGGTATCCTTGCTTTTCAGCGCGCCGGACAGTTGGCTGGTGCCATTGGCCAGCGCCGCCAGCAACAGGGCCCGGTTGGTGATCGATTTCGAGCCCGGCGGCGAGACGCGGCCGACCAGCTTGTGGGAAGGTGGAGTGAGCAGAAAACCCGCAGGCAGAGCGGTCATGAGGCGTCTCGAGGCTGGAGCCGGAATGCCCAGACCTGTTAGGCCAAACCGCCCCGTCGTGCAACCAGCGCCTCAGGCCGAGGCGCGCGCCTCGGCAATGGCCTTGAGGTCGGCCGGCTTGAGCTGCACGCTTTCGCCACAGCCGCATTCGCCGGTCTGGTTGGGATTGCGGAAGGTAAAGCCGGCACTCATCTTGGATTCGGCATAGTCCATCACCGTGCCGAGCAGGAACATGGTGGCCTTGGGCTCGACATAGACCTCGACCCCCTTGTCGCTAACATGGTCGTCACCGGCCACCGGCTCGGTGACATAGTCCAGCGTATAGGCCATGCCCGCGCAGCCGGCATTCTTGACGCCGACGCGCACGCCAATGACGGGCTTGTCGGAGTCTTCGATGATTTCATTGATGCGGGCTGCAGCAGCGTCGCTCAACGACATGATCTTGAAGGCCATGGGCACATTCTTTCTATCGGCGTTTCACGATATATAGGCGCAAACGCAGAAAATTACCACCAGTTCAACGCGACCTGGGCTTCTTCGCTCATGCGCGTGGCATCCCAGGGCGGATCGAACACCATATTGACGGTCACGTCCTGGATGCCCTCGACGCTGCGCGCGGCATTTTCCACCCAGCCGGGCATTTCGCCAGCCACCGGGCAGCCCGGCGCGGTCAGCGTCATGTCGATGGTGAGATTGCGATCATCATCGAGATCGACCTTGTAGATCAGGCCCAGCTCGTAGATGTCGACCGGGATTTCCGGATCATAGACGGTCTTGAGCGCGCCGATCAAATCACTGGTAATGCGCTCGACCTCGGCTTCCGGCAGGTCGCCGCCAATGGTCGGCTGGATGCCGGGCACGGGCAGCGCCGGCGCAGGGGCAATTTTGGATTCGTCGATCTTGATATCGTCGTCGGTCATCATGTGGTCCTCGCCGTTACGCGAAAAAGGTCAGGGCGCGTTCAATGCCGTCCACCAAAGCGTCCACATCGTCCTTGCCGTTATATAGGGCGAAGGAGGCGCGGCAGGTAGAGCTGACACCAAAGCGTTTGAGCAGCGGCTGGGCGCAATGCGTCCCGGCCCGCACGGCAATGCCGTAGCGATCGAGAATCGTCGAAACGTCATGGGCATGCGCCCCCTCGATCTCGAAGGAGAAGATGCCGCCCTTGCCCGGCGCCGCGCCGATCATGCGCAGCTTGTTGATCCGGGTCAGACGTTCGGTCGCGTAGGCCGCTACCTCGGCCTCGTGGGCGGCGATAGCTTCCTGGCCGAGCGCGGTGATATAGTTCAGCGCCGCCCCCAGGCCGATGGCCTGCACGATGGGCGGCGTGCCCGCCTCGAAGCGGTGTGGCGGCTCGTTATAGGTCACGCCCTCGAGCGCGACCGTATCGATCATCTCGCCGCCGCCCTGATAGGGCTGCATCTCGGCCAGCAGGTCGTACTTGCCATAGAGCACGCCGATCCCGGTGGGGCCATAGAGCTTGTGGCCGGTCATGACGTAGAAATCGGCACCCAGATCCTGCACGTCCACCCTGGTGTGCACGGCGCCCTGACTGCCATCGATCAGCACCGCAATGCCGCGCGCATGGGCGATTTCGATGATCTGCTTGATCGGCGTCACCGTGCCTAGCACATTGGACATATGGGTAACCGCAACCATACGGGTCTTGGCAGTCAGGGCCGCTTCAAAGGCCTCGAGGTCAAAGCTGCCATCGTCGCGCACATCGACCCAGGTGAGCACCGCCCCCTGGCGTTCGCGCAGGAAGTGCCAGGGCACGATATTGGAGTGATGCTCCATGATGGTGAGGACGATCTCGTCGCCCACCCCGATCCGCGGCCCGGCAAAGGAGGCGGCGACCAGGTTGATCGCCTCCGTTGCCGACTTGGTGAAGATGATCTCTTCCACCCGGCCGGCATTGAGGAAGGCGCGGGTGGCCTCGCGGCCGCCCTCATAGGCCTCGGTCGCCCGGTTGGCCAGCGTGTGCAGGCCTCGGTGGACATTGGCATATTCATGCCGGAAGGCATGATCCATGCGCTCGAGCACCTGCACCGGCTTCTGCGCCGAGGCACCGCTGTCGAGATAGACCAGTCTTTTGCCGTGGATCTGCTCCGACAGAATCGGGAAATCGGCCCGGACGGTATCGAGGTTGAACGCCATCAGGCCTCCAGCAGCCAGCCGTCGACGACGCCGTTGAGGGCCTCGTTGAGGGCGGCATCTTCGATTGGGTCGAGCACTTCGGCGATGAAGCCGCGCACCAGCATGGTCTCGGCCTCGGCTTTGGTGATGCCCCGGCTCATCAGGTAGAACATGGAATCCGCGTCGAGTTCGCCGCAGGTCGAGCCATGGCCGCAGACAACGTCGTCGGCATAGATTTCGAGCTCGGGCTTGCTGAGGATCTCGGCTTCGTCCGAGAGCATCAGCCCCTGCATCATCATCTTGGCGTCGACCTTCTGGGCGTCGCGCTCGACCACGATCTTGCCCTGGAACACCGCCTTGGACCGCCCGCGGGCGATCTGCTTGTACATTTCCTGGCTGGTGGTATGGGCCACGCCATGGCGGATATCGATGGTGATGTCGTTGTGCTGGCCGTCCGCCACCAGGTTGAGCCCGGTGAAGTCAGCATGCGCGCCCGGCCCGGAAAAGCGGGCAAAGACCTGGCTGCGCGACAGGGCCGCGCCGGCATGGATGGTCAGCGTGCGCAGCTTGGCGCCGTCGGCCAGCTGATATTCATTGGTCGCAAAATGGCTCACCGCCCTGGCCGAGAGATCGATGGTGATATGGGTCACCACCGCATTCTTGCCCACCGCGAGATAGGTGGCGTGGTTGCCGACATGGGCGGCGTCGGAGCCGGAAAAGGTCTCGAGGATCACCGCCGAGGCATTGTCGGCGACAAAGATCTTGAGCGCATCGGCAACATGAGCGGCCTCGCCCTCAATGCGGCGGTCGATCTGGATCACTGGATCAACGCTGTTCTCCAGCGTCAGGCTGAGGCTTTCCTTGGCCAGCGCCCCATTGAGGTGCACCAGCACGTCGTCGCGGGTGCTGAGCACGCCGCCGGCACTCTTGCCGACGATGACGCCGGCCGGTGCGGTGGTCGAGGACTGGATGACGCCATTGGCGATCATCAGCTGATAGGCGCCGGCGACGCGCAAAGCCGGGGCGCTGGCGGCATTGGCCGCCAGGCCGAGCGGCGGCACGGCCTTCAGCAGGCTCTTGAGGTCGGTATAGTGGTAGCTCTCGACGCGGCGCGTCGGCAGGCCGGCCACGCTGAGCCGTTCGGCCTCGGCCGTGGCGCCGACACTGGTGAGCTGGGCGATCAGGGTGGCTTCGGCCGCGCCGAGCCGGATGGGCAGGGACTGTGCCATGATCAGGCCGCCGCGCCGTCGAAGTCGGCATAGCCCTTGGCTTCAAGCTGCAGCGCCAGGTCCTTGTCGCCGCTTTCCACGATCCGGCCATCGCTGAACACATGCACCACGTCGGGCACGATATGGTTGAGCAGGCGCTGGTAATGCGTGATTACCAGCATGGAGCGATTGGCCGCGCGCAGGCCGTTGACGCCCTTGGACACTACCTGGAGCGCATCGATATCGAGGCCGGAATCGGTCTCGTCCAGAATGCACATCTTGGGCTGCAGCAGCGCCATCTGCAGCACTTCAGCGCGCTTCTTCTCGCCGCCCGAAAAGCCGACATTGAGCGGACGCTTGAGCATGTCGGTATCGATATTGAGCTCGGTGCCGGCCGTCTTGACCGCGCGCATGAAGTCCGGCGTGGTCATCTCGGCCTCGCCGCGCGCCTTGCGCTGGGCATTCATCGCCGCCTTGAGGAAAGTCATGGTAGCGACGCCCGGGATTTCGATCGGGTACTGGAAGGCCAGGAACAGGCCCGCCGAAGCGCGCTCTGACGGATCCATCTCGAGCAGGTTCTGCCCGTCGAGCAGCACTTCGCCCTCGGTGATTTCGTAGTCTTCCTTGCCGGCCAGCACATAGCTCAGCGTCGACTTGCCCGAGCCATTGCGGCCCATCACGGCATGGATCTCGCCGGGCGGAATGATCAGGTTGACGCCCTTGAGGATCTCGCGATCTTCGATACGGGCATGCAGGTTGCGGATTTCAAGGATTGGGGTGGTCATGTCAGTCTCCAACTAGAGCGCGGTGTCGCATCAAATGCGCCGACCGGCTGACGATTTCGGTAGACCTCATCCTGAGCTTGGCGAAGGACGCGGTCGTGGCTGGTTGTGTTCCCGACTTCATGGTGCGACGGGCGCATCATGAAGTCTCATGCTGTCCGGCTAGCCGACGCTGCCTTCGAGGCTGATGGCGATCAGCTTCTGCGTCTCGACCATGAACTCCATCGGCAGGTGCTGCAGCACGTCGCGGACGAAACCGTTGACGATCAGCGCCACCGCTTCCTCTTCATTGAGGCCGCGCTGCTGGCAGTAGAACATCTGGTCGTCCGAGATCTTGGACGTGGTCGCCTCATGCTCGAACACCGCCGTGCTGTTGCGGCTCTCGATATAGGGCACCGTATGGGCGCCGCAGCGATCGCCTATGAGAAGGCTGTCGCACTGCGTGAAGTTGCGCGCATTCTTCGCCTTGGCATGGGCCGAGACCTGGCCGCGATAGGTATTGTCGGAAAAGCCGGCGGCAATGCCCTTGGAGATGATGCGGCTGGACGTGTTCTTGCCCAGATGGATCATCTTGGTGCCGCTATCGACCTGCTGATAACCGTTCGAGATGGCGATTGAGTAGAACTCGCCGCGCGACCCGTCACCACGCAGGATGCAGCTGGGATATTTCCAGGTAATGGCCGAACCGGTTTCCACCTGGGTCCAGCTGATCTTGGAATTGGCGCCACGGCAGTCGCCCCGCTTGGTGACGAAATTGTAGATGCCACCCTTGCCTTCCTTGTCGCCCGGATACCAGTTCTGGACGGTGGAATACTTGATCTCGGCATTGTCCATCGCCACCAGCTCGACCACGGCCGCATGCAGCTGGCTTTCGGCGCGCATCGGCGCGGTGCAGCCTTCGAGATAGCTGACATAGCTGTCGGCCTCAGCAATGATCAGCGTGCGCTCGAACTGGCCGGTCTTCTTCTCGTTGATGCGGAAATAGGTGCTCAGCTCCATCGGGCAGCGCACGCCCTTGGGGATGTAGACGAAGGAGCCATCGGTGAAGACGGCGCTGTTGAGCGTGGCGTAGTAATTGTCCGACACCGGCACCACGGAGGCGAGATATTTCTGGATTAGCTCAGGATATTCGCGGATGGCTTCCGAGATCGAGCAGAAGATGATGCCCACCTTGCTCAGCTCTTCGCGGAACGTGGTGACCACCGAAACGGAATCCATCACCGCATCGACCGCCACATTGGGGCGCTCGACGCCCGCCAGAATCTCACGCTCCTTGAGCGGAATGCCCAGCTTTTCATACATCTCGAGCAAAGCCGGATCGACCTCGTCGAGGCTGGTCGGCGCCGGCGTCGATTTGGGCGCGGCATAATAGTACATGTCCTGCAGGTCGATCTGCGGATAGTGCACCTTGGCCCAGGTCGGCTCGGTAAGGGTCAGGAAGCGCTTATAGGCCTCCAGGCGCCATTCCAGCATCCAGGCGGGCTCGTTCTTCTTGGCGGAGATGAAGCGGACCGTGTCTTCGCTCAGGCCCTTGGGGGCCATGTCGGATTCGATATCGGTCTCGAAGCCGTATTTGTACTTGTCCACGTCAAGCGACAGCACCGAATCCACGGTAGCGCGATCAATGTTTTCCTTGAGCGTCGGGATATGGTCGTAGTCCGCCATGTCGGCTTCTCCTAATTGCTCCTCGGCGATTCAAGGTCGCCGCGAACCGTCTAAAACTCTTGCGGCCTAGGCCGCCTGCCCCTGCCGCGCCCGCTGGCGCTCCAGGATCGATTGGTAACCGGCAACAAACGCATCTACGTCCGCTGCCGTGGACGTCCAGCCCAGGCTGACGCGCAAAGCGCACTCGGCCAGTTCCGGCGCTACGCCCATCGCCGCCAGCACATGGCTGGGGCCAACCTTGCCCGACGAGCAGGCCGAGCCCGACGAGACCGACAGGCCCATCAGGTCCAGCGCCATCATAGCCGTCGCGCTTTTTACGCCCGGCAGGGCAAAGTTGATCACATTGCCCAGACGCGCCCCGCCGAAAATGACGGCCTCTGTGGGCAGAGCCGCCTCGAGCCGCCCCGTCAGCGCGGCCACGTCGGCCGCCGCATAGTGCGCGGCAAAAGCCGCCGCCGCCGCGCCAAAGCCGGCAATCAAGGCTGCCGCTTCGGTGCCGCCACGCCGGCCCTGCTCCTGCCCGCCGCCGGGAATGAGCCGGACCAGATCGGCATGGGCCTTGACCAGCAAGGCGCCGACACCGGCGGGCGCGCCGATCTTGTGGCCGCTAATAGCCATCATATCGGGTGCCGAGGCGGCAAAATCGAGGGGCAGCTTGCCCAGCGCCTGCACTGCATCGATAAACAGCGTGTGACGCGTCGGGCCCACCAGCGCGTTGATCCGCGCCATCGGCTGGATCACGCCGGTCTCGTTGTTGACCCAGTGCAGCGCCACCAGCAGGTTTCCCTCGGCCTGGGCCAACACCTGCGCCAGTTGATCCAGATCAATGCAGCCATCGGGCCGCAGGCTAAGGGTGATCACCTTCAGTCCGGTCGCCTCGGCCGCCTTGCCGACGGCGGCATGCTCGCCGGCACTGATGACAATCGCGCTGGCACCAAAGCATTTGGCGCCGCCGACAATGGCCTGGGTAATCGCCTCGGTCGCTGACCCGGTAAAGACCACCTGCTTGCGCTCGGCGCCCGCCAGCGCGGCAACCTGCCCGCGAGCGGTGTCGATCAGATGGCGCAGGGCACGGCCATGGCCATGCACCGAGGATGGATTGCCCACCAGATCGAGCGCAGCCAGCAGCGCCGACCGCGCTTCGGGAAGAAGCGGGGACGCGGCATTATGATCAAGATAGATCGCCGGTCTGGTCATCGGAATCCCGTTGGGCGCCTGCGCGCCGGTCATACCTTCCATGCCTGTGCCAGGGCGCTTGGCGCCCCTGCTTTCAAACACTTCTTGAAATTTGCCGCCCAACTTCATTACAAGGGGCGCACTTGCAGGCCGTACTAGGCCAAAAAACCGAGTTTCGAACAATTCTAAACTAGATTTTGCGACCCATGTTTTAGGGAGCCGGGCTGGCATAGTCAAGCCGCTGGCCGCTACCCGGACATCGCAGCCGCACACGAACAGAGCCCAACGGCCGGAAGAAGTAAGACCATGCCAGAAGTGATTTTCAACGGACCTGAGGGTCGTCTGGAAGGCCGCTATCAACCCGGCAAGGAGCCCAATGCTCCCATCGCCATCCTGCTTCATCCCCACCCACAGTTCGGCGGGACGATGAACAATCAGATCATCTACAACCTGTTCTACATGTTCGTGGAGCGCGGTTTTGCCGTGTTGCGGTTCAACTCGCGTGGTGTGGGTCGTTCGCAGGGCCTGTTCGATCACGGCATTGGCGAGCTCTCCGATGCGGCCTCGGCGCTCGACTGGCTGCAGACCATCAACCGCGAATCGCGCGGCTGCTGGATTGCCGGCTTCTCCTTCGGCGCCTGGATCGGCATGCAGTTGCTGATGCGCCGCCCCGAGGTCGAAGGCTTCATTTCCGTGGCGCCGCCGGAAAATCTCTATGACTTCTCGTTCCTGGCCCCCTGCCCGTCTTCGGGCCTGATCATTCATGGCGACAAGGACCGCGTGGCCCCACCCGCCTCGGTGCAGAAGCTGGTCGACAAGCTCAAGACCCAGAAGGGCATCACCATCGAGCAACAGATCGTCGAGGGCGCCAACCACTTCTTCGAGGGCAAGATCGACGAGCTGACCACCGCCTGTGCCGAATATCTCGACCGTCGCCGTCAGGAGATCGCCGACGGCGGCGGGCGCTGAACTTCGAGCGCACTATTGCGATCATCCGAACCCCGGGGAGCTGTCGCTGAGCGGCACTCCCCAGACCATCAGCGTTACCCGGATCGCATCCCATGACCCAGTTCAAATCTGACTTTCTCCGCACGCTCGCCGAGCGCGGCTTCATCCACCAGACCTCCGATGACGCGGGGCTGGACAACCTCTTTTCCACCGAGACCGTCACTGCCTATATCGGCTTTGACCCCACCGCCTCCTCGCTCCATGTCGGCAGCCTGATCCAGATCATGATGCTGCACTGGCTGGAAAAGACCGGCCACCGCGCCGTGGCCTTGATGGGCGGCGGCACCGGCATGGTCGGCGACCCGTCCTTCAAGGACGAGGCGCGCAAGCTGATGACCACCGACACCATCCAGGCCAATATCGACGGCATCAAGCAGGTATTTTCCAACTACCTCAGCTTTGGCAGCGGCCCCAAAGACGCGCTGATGCTCAACAATGCCGAATGGCTGATGCCGCTCAACTACCTCGAATTCCTGCGCGACGTTGGCCAGCACTTCTCGATCAACCGCATGCTCAGCTTCGACTCGGTCAAGCAGCGGCTCGATCGCGAGCAGTCGCTGAGTTTTCTCGAATTCAACTACATGATCCTGCAGGCCTATGACTTCGTCGAACTCAACCGGCGCTATGGCGTGCGGCTGCAGATGGGCGGTTCGGACCAGTGGGGCAATATCGTCAATGGCATCGACCTGGGCCATCGCCTCGGCACGCCCCAGCTCTATGCCCTGACCAGCCCGCTACTGACCACCGCCTCGGGCGCCAAGATGGGCAAGTCGCTCAATGGCGCCATCTGGCTCAATGCCGACCTGCTCTCGGCCTATGACTTCTGGCAATACTGGCGCAATACCGAGGACGCCGATGTCGAGCGCTTCCTCAAGCTCTACACAACCCTGCCGCTCGAGGAGATCGCCCGTATCGTGGGCGGCGACATCAACGAGGCCAAGAAGCGCCTGGCCACCGAAGTCACCGGCATGATCCGTGGCCTTGAAGCCGCCCAGGAAGCGGCTGAAACCGCGCGCGCCACCTTCGAAACCGGCGCCATCGACCTGTCGCTGCCCACCACCACCGTCACCCATGCCGAACTGGCCAATGGCATCGGCATCCTGGCGGCCCTGGTCACAGCCGGACTCGCCGGGTCCAATGGCGAGGCACGGCGCCACATCCAGTCGGGCGCGGTGCGCGTCAATGATGCGGTGATCGACGATGACAAGCTGGCCTTAGGCGACAATGCCCTGCTCGACGAAGGCGTCATCAAGCTTTCGGTCGGCAAGAAGCGCCACGCTCTGCTCAAGCCGGTCTGATCGTCTGAACCGCACCACTGCATAGTCTTCGAGGCGCCGGGAAACCGGCGCCTTTTTCGTCACTGCGCCGGCGGCAGTTCCTTGGCGCGGAACTCGAACAGTTCGCGGAACACGCCCGGCGCCAGCACCGAAAGCGGGTTGATCTTGAATTCCGGTCTGTCCAGGGACCCTTGCACGGCAAAGGTTACGCCCAGCAGCCCCTCGCCGTCCCTTCCGCCCAGCAGCGGCCCGAGCAGCGGGATCTTCTGGAACACGCTGTTGATACCGAACAGCGGCACATAGGTGCCCGTCAGGTCATATTGCCGGCTGGTGGTATAGATGAACCCGCGCATCGTGCCGCCCACCGTGGCGCCGGTGACCAGGCCATTGGTGACCTCGACCCGGTCGGAGCGGCGCAGGAAATCCACCTCGGCCACGTTGAAATCGAGCCGGTTCTGTTGGGCAATCGCCGTCCTCGAATCCGAGTGATTGCCCAGCACCTGGGCAACATTGGCCTCGTCGACAATGGCAAAGTCGCGCATCACCAGTTGCCCGGTTTCGACGTCGCGCTCCCGGTCCGTGGTCAGCACCAGATTACCCGAGCCGCCCGCCAGCTGCGAATAGACCCCGAGAAAGCGCAGGATGGTGCCGGCATCGTTGAAGGCCACCGACATGGTGCGGCCGTCCGGCGCCGGATTGGTCGTCACCGACAGGGCATTGCCGTCGCTGAACTGCCCGGCAACACTGGCGTCGCGCACCTCGCCGCCGCGCAGGCCCAGTGCCAGATCGAGGTTGAAGGCCGTGGTGGCGTAAAAGCCCAGCGCGCGCTCGAGCTTGACGTCGAGCGCCAGCGTCTGCGTGGCCTGGCTGGTCTTGACCCCGCCCGTACCCTCGTTGAGGCTGAAAAAGCGCTTTAGCATCGGCTTGAGATCGAACTGCCCCCCGCGCACCTGCACGCTATAGCCGCCATCGATCGGCTTGAGATCGAGCTGCGCGCTGTCGCCATCGCTCAGCGCCAGCTGGCTGAAGCTGGCCGAAACCAGTCCATCCTTGGCGTGATAGGCGATGGAGCCCTGCGCCCGCACCGTACCGAAGGCCAGATCGATATCGCTCAGTTGCGACAGCTCGCCCTCCTGCTGCAGCGTGGCGCTGACCATGCCGGCCGTGCCCGCCGCCTTGCTGATCCCTAGATCCTGGATATTGAGCGCCGCGTCCTGCAGGTCCACCGCCACCTTGAGCGCGCCACCCGCCATGGGCTGGGCCACGAAGCGCACACTGCCCGACAGAAAGGCCGAGGCATCGAACCCCATCTTGGCCAGTTCGGCCACATTCACGGTCGAGGACAGGCGGAAGGCCGGATCGGTCGTGGGCGTACCGGCAATCTCCACCTGGGCGGGAATGCCATCGATCTCGGCCGTGCCGCCCAGCTGATAGCCATCCTGGGAGGCACTGAAGGCCAGCTGACCATTGCCGATGCGGCGCTCCTCGATCGGCTTGGTGCTGGCAAAGTCGGCCACCGTGCCGTTGAGCACATAGTCAAAGCGGATCGCCCTACCGCTATCCTCATCGGGCAGGTGAATGGTCGCCACCAGGCCGGTATCGACCACCCCGGTCAGCGCCGTCACGTCGATGGGTAGCGCATTGTCGGCCAGCAGTGTTGGCTGCTGCGTCCTCACCAGGTCGAGCAAAGCCGGGATCGGGCCGCTGATATCGCCGGATACTTCCATGATGCGGTCGGCCGGGTCGGTGCTGTCGATGACCACGGCCGGATTGCTCACCACGATGGTGCCGGCCGCCGTGGCTAGCCGCCCGCCCCCGGCCGAAATGGTCACCGCCGTATCGTCGATCTGCAGCCGCGTCTCCCCGCCGACGGCAATCGCCGCCATGCTGGCGGACGGCTTGACCGCCACACCGGTCCCCACCAGGTCGATCTGGATGGCGCCGTCAGGCACCGGCTTGCGCGCGCCCTCGTCGGCCAGCGATCCCACTGGGAACTTGAACTGCATGCGCGCCTGGGTAATGGTGCCTTCGGTGAGGTTGGCCACGACCCAATCCCGGGCTTCGGGCGCCATCAGGTAGGGCCACAGCCGTTTCATGTCATCGGCGCTGATGCCCTGGCCGGCCAGGGTCAGGTCCAGCCCCAGCCCCGCCTGCAGCATGTCCACCCGCCCGGCCGTTTCAACCCTGGCATCACCCTTTTGCACCACCAGCCGGTCAATTCCCAGCGCGCCATAGAGCGGCGCCGACCAGCCGGAAAACTCCATGCTGTCAAACGGCACCGCTGGCGCCGCCATGTCCTCGGGTTGCACCACCACGTCTTTCGCATTGAACACGATGCCCAGCGTCGGCCCATAAACCGGGTCCAGCCCCATGGCGAACACCCCGGACAGGCGTGCGCTACTCTTGCCGATCTGCAGCGCCGATTCCTGTAACGCAAACTGGCCGGTACTGGGCGTCCAGTTGATGTCCATGATCGAGCTGGCAATCGGGAAATAGGCATCCTTGAGGCGCAGATCGAGCCCGGTCAGGTCGACCTTGAAACGCCCGTCCTTGAGCTTGCCGTCCGCCCCGGCGAAATTGACGTCGATCGACAGCGCCCCGGCCCCGCGCAGCGCGGCCATGCTGCTGGCATCATCGATGAAGGGCAGGAAGGCGGCAAAGTCGATATTGGCGACATCGGCCTCGATATGCGCATTGCCGTCGTCGTCCAGCGTGCGCGACAGGCTTCCCGCCAGGGTACGACCGCCCAGCGTTGCGGTGAAGGTGCCGTGCGTGTCGCGCAGATCGGCCGAGGGACTGATATCGAGATTGATGTTGTCGAAGCGACGATAGAGGCCATAGACCACGTCGTTCATGCCGACGATGCCGCCGCGGATGCGGAGGCGCGAAAACCGCCCCTGCGCCGCATGCTCGACCAGGTCGGCAATGCTCTGTTCGCTGGCTTCCAGATTATAGATCAGCCAATCATTGTCCGAGCGCATGCGCACCGGCGCGGCCGAGCTGCCGAGATCAATGCCCTGGGCTCCGATATCAACAGCAGGAAACGCGTCCTCACCCTCCAGCACCCGCACGGTGGCCGCCCCGCCCTGGGGATCCTCGACCAGCTCGAAATCGCTCAGCCGCGGCCCGAACAGGTCCTGCACGATCTGGATATGCGGCTTGACGATGGTCACCGTGGCGCCCGGCTGGCCGAACAGCGCCCGCACCGGGGAAAACCCCACTTCCAGTGCGTCGATCGCCACCTTGGCGCCGCTCTTGCTGTCGGTGAGCAGCACGGGCGCGAACTGGATGACCGGCCAGACGCCGTTCTCCAGCGTCAGCGCCATCGGTCCCAGCGTCAACGCGCTGGTGGGCGGCAGCGCCGAGCGAGCAATGGCCTGCGCCGCCTCGCTGCCCATGGGCAGGCGGATCGGGGTGATCAGCAGAACGATGTAAAGCAGCACCACCAGCAGGGCCGGAATGCCCAGCATCCAGACGGCGATCTTGGCGGAATGACGCGCGGGGTGGCGCTGACGCGGCGCTGGCGCAGTGATCGGAGTGTCTCGTGGTACGATTGACGCGCTCACTTGCATCCAGAACGAAGCTCTGCCGATATCGTCCGGCGCCCAAAGGAATCAGGCGCAGATGCGCTCTAATGCCCGATGATACCGGCTGGAATAGGGCACTGACACCCACTTTTTCCCCCAGTCCCGATATGGAAATCCATGACCAAGTTACAGCCCGGCGATGCAGCGCCCGACATCGCCCTGCCCCTCGATGATGGCACAAATTTCGTGCTGGTCGCCCAGCGCGGCCGCCCTGTCGTACTGTTCTTCTATCCGGCCGATGACACGGCCGGCTGCACCACCGAGAACCGCGAATTCTCCGAACTCGCGCCGCAATTCGCTGCGCTGGGCGCCAGCCTTGTCGGCATCTCGCCCGACAGCCTTGCCAAGCACGAGAAATTTCGCCGCAAGCATGGCCTGGAAGTGCCCCTCGCCGCCGATCCCGATCACCTGGCCATCAACGCCTATGATCTCTGGCAGCCCAAAAAGCTCTATGGCCGCGATTTCATGGGCCTGATCCGCACCAGTTTCATCATCGCCGCCGACGGCACCATCGCCGCCATCATCCCGGCCACCCGCATTGCCGGCCATGCCCAAAAAGTGCTGCAGGCACTGCAGGATCATCTCGGCAAAGCCGCGCCGAAATAGGCTTTGTTAACCACGCCCAGTCATAATCGGCTCACCATATTTGTGGGGTAACGGGGTAGTCGCGTGCGTAACCAAGCCAGTTTCGGCCGGACCGACAAGGCCATGGCCCCATTGGGCAAACCGGCGCGGCATGGCATTCACCCAGCGCTCTTCTACGCCATGTTCACTCTGCTGCTGGCCGGCAACGGCCTGCTGGGCACAGCCTTCCTGCTGTCGCCCGACATTGCCCGCCTGCTCAACGGCCAGACCGAACAGGTCGTCGAGGCCTATGAGGATCGGATCGCCCAACTGCGCGTCGAGGTCGATCGGCTGCAATCGCGCAGCTATGCCCAGGCCGGCGACATCAACCTGCAGCTGCAGGAACTATCCCAGCAGCAGGAAGTGCTGCTCGAGCAGCACCAGCTGGTGCGCTCGCTGGTCGACAAGGCCGATCAACTCGGCATCGAGGCCGCCACCCTTTCCCAATCCGCCGAGCGCGTTGCACCGCTGGCCGCAGCCTCGACTGCCGGCAGCACGGGCAATCCCGACATCGGCGACACCGCTGCCGCCGTGACCCGGATGATGGATGAAACGCAGTTCGCCATGACCTCGATCGCCGCCACCGCCATCGCCCGCACCGACAGCATAGTCGGCGAACTGGCCGATCTGGGCATTGCCGTGGAAATGCCGGACGCCGAGGATGGCATCGGCGGCCCGCTGTTGCCCGCCCTTGAAGGCGGCGACACGTCCCCGATGGTCGATGATGCCAATGCCGTCATGGACGCACTGCTGCGCTACAAGGCGGCGCGCGACAGCATTGACGGCGCCCCGGTACACATGCCCATCAGCGGCAATTTCCGCCGCAGTTCCGGCTTTGGCAACCGCACCGATCCCTTTACCGGCAGCCGTGCCTTTCACGCCGGGCTCGACTTTGCCGCCGCCACCGGCACGGCGGTGCTCAGCGCCGGCGATGGCACAGTCACCTTTGTGGGCACCAGTTCAGGCTATGGCAAGATGGTCGAGGTCACCCATGACGATGGCCTGGTCACCCGCTATGGCCATCTTTCGGCCTTTCTCAGCCATGAGGGCCAGCGCGTGCATACCGGCACGCCCATCGCCAAGGTGGGCTCCACCGGCCGCTCCACCGGCCCGCATCTGCATTTTGAAGTGCGCAAGGGCGACAGCGCCATCAACCCCAAGGCATTCCTCGACGCGGGCACGCGGCTGCGCGCACTGCTGGGGTAGGACTTCCAGGGGTGGGCAGAACAATGGGCCGTTCCACGCTTCGATGCAGCGCGGAACGGCGCGGATGTTCTAGTCGCTGGTCACGTCGGTTGCCACGCCCACGCGCTGCGCCAATGCCGCTTCCATGAACGCATCCAGGTCGCCATCCAGCACCAGAGCCGGCTGGCCGCTTTCCACGCTGGTGCGCAGGTCCTTGACCATCTGGTAGGGCTGCAGCACGTAAGAGCGAATCTGGTGACCCCAGCCGATATCGGTCTTGCTGGCCGCCTGGGCATTGGCTTCTTCTTCGCGCTTCTGCAGTTCGGCCTCGTATAGCCGCGACTTCAGCATCGCCATCGCCGTGGCCCGGTTCTTGTGCTGGCTGCGCTCCTGCTGGCAGGCGACGATGATCCCCGAGGGGATATGGGTGATGCGGATCGCAGAATCGGTGGTGTTGACGTGCTGGCCACCGGCGCCCGAGGCGCGATAGGTGTCGACCTTGAGGTCGGCTTCGCGGATATCGATATCGATGGAGTCGTCGACCACCGGATAGACCCAGACGCTGGAAAAGCTGGTGTGCCGGCGCGCCGCCGAATCATAGGGGCTGATGCGGACCAAGCGATGCACGCCGCTCTCGGTCTTGAGCCAGCCATAGGCATTGTGGCCGGACACCTTGATGGTAGCCGACTTGATACCGGCCTCTTCGCCGTCGTGCATTTCGAGCACTTCGACCTTCATCTTCCGGCGTTCGGCCCAGCGGGTGTACATGCGCAACAGCATGTTGGCCCAGTCCTGGCTTTCAGTGCCGCCGGCGCCGGAGTGGATTTCCACATAGGCATCGTTGGCATCGACTTCGCCCGAGAGCAGCGTCTCGATCTGGCGGCGCTTGGCCACCTGCCGCAGCTCGAGCAGCGCATCCTCGGCATCCTTGACGATCTCGGCGTCGCCTTCGGCCTCGCCCATCTCGATCAGCTCGACATTGTCGCGAATGCCCGCTTCCAGCTCGCGCACGGACTTGACCGCCACGTCGAGCTCGTCGCGCTCGCGCATGGTGGTGCGGGCCTTTTCCGGATCATTCCAGAAATCGGGGGATTCGGTTTGCGCCGTCAGCGCGTCGAGGCGGAGTTCTGCAGTATCCCAGTCAAAGATGCCTCCTCAGCAAGGTCAAAACCTGCTCGATTCCGGCAACGGTCTTTTCGATTTCCGTGCGCATGTTCAATTCCCTTTATTCGCGGCGCCCCGTGTAACCGACCCGCCCGTCCCGATCAACCTAGCGTGCACTCTTGTGGAATTTTCGGATCGCCGTATCGCGCTTGAGCCGCGACAGCCGGTTGAGGAAAAATATTCCGTTCACCTGGTCGATCTCGTGCTGGGCCACCCGCGCGGCAAAGTCCTCGAGCCGCAGTGTCTGCGGCGCGCCCGCATCGGTATCAAACCCGATCTCGACCCACAGGGCCCGCTCGATCGGCACTTCGATGTGGGGCATCGACACCGAGCCCTCCGGCCCGAAAGCCCTTTCGCTGGACATCGCCAGCACCACGGGATTGAACAGCAGGCGATAGTCCCGCGCCATGCCGGGCGCGGCCAGGCTGACCACCACCACTGGCTCGACCCGGCCGATATGGGCCGCAGCCAGGCCGTAAGCCTCGACGCTTGCCGCTGCCGCGCTCAGCTCTGTCCCGGCCTCCCGCATGGCCGCATCCACCGGCCGCGATACGGCCGTCAGCTGCAGCAGCGGGTCGGGATAGAGTACGAAACCGGCCATCTAGAACAGCCCGCCGCGCCCCAGATTGGGATCGAGATATTGGCCATTGCCGCTCGGCCGGGTGATGCCGCCCTGATATTCCTGCTGCATCTGCTGCTGACGCTGGATCGCGTCCAGCGTATTGGCGTCCAGCCCGATTACCGAGGTCATCAGGTTGGGCCCGGTGCCCGGCTTGAAGGATTCCTCGACCGCAGCCTGGCCGTCAAAGGCGGCGACACCCGAATTGGGATTGATCCATGCCGTGCTCATGCCCGCCGGCACGTTGAACGGCGTGGCCGGCTTGCCTTCCAGCGCCTTGGCCATGAATTCGGTGAAGATCGGTGTGGCAAAGCTGCCGCCGGTGACCGAGCTGCCCATCGAGCGCGGCTGGTCGTAGCCGACATAGACACCCACCGCCAGCTCGGGCGTGAAGCCGACAAACCAGGCGTCCTTGTAGTCATTGGTGGTGCCCGTCTTGCCGGCCACCGGTCGGCCGAGCACCTTGGCGGCGGTGCCGGTGCCGCGCTGCACCACGCCTTCCATCATCGAGGTGATCTGGTAGGCCGTCATCGGGTCGAGCACCTGTTCGCGATTGTCCACGATGAGCGGCTCGCCCTGCCCGCGCCATGCATCGGCCCGGCAGTCCTGGCACAGGCGCTGGTCATGCTTGTAGACGGTGACGCCATAGCGATCCTGCACCCGGTCGATCAGCGTCGGCACGATCTTGCGCCCGCCATTGGCAATGGTGGAATAGGCTGCGGTCATCCGCATGTCAGTGGTTTCGCCCGCGCCCAGCGCCATGGCCAGCACTGGCTGCATGCTGTCATAGACGCCGAACATCTTGGCATATTCGGCCACCAGCGGCATGCCGATGTCGCGCGCCAGCCGCACGGTCATCACGTTGCGGCTGCGCTCGATGCCGCGCCGCAGCGTCTGCGGGCCATAGAATTCCTGCGCATAGTTTTCCGGCCGCCAGATCGAGCCGTCGCTGTTTCGGATTTCCACCGGGGCATCGAGCACCACCGAGGCCGGCGTATAGCCATTGTCCAGCGCCGCCGCATAGACGATCGGCTTGAACGAAGACCCCGGCTGCCGCAGGGCCTGGGTGGCGCGGTTGAATTCGCTCAGCGCATAGGAGAAGCCGCCCACCATGGCCAGCACGCGGCCGGTACGCGGGTCCATTGCCACCAGCGCGCCCTCGATCTCGGGTATCTGCTGCAGCGTATAAAAGCCCGTCTTGCCCGCCACCGGCGAGACATAGACCACGTCACCAACCTTGAGAAAGCTCTCTACCCGCTTGGAAACCCACTTGATATCGGCCCCGGCCAGCGTACCCTCGAGGCGCTCGTCGGAGGTTCCGCCATCGGCAATGCCGTCCGGTCGGAGGCCGATTCGGGCGAGGTTGTCGCCCAGTTCCAGCACCACCGCCAGCTGCCATTCGGGCACGTCGCTGAGCGGCACGATTTTGCTGACATCGGCACCCCAGTCGGACCCCAGCGCGATGCTGGCGACGGGCTCGCGAAAGCCACGGCTCTGATCATAGGCGATCAGCCCGTCCATCAGCGCCTGCCGTGCATAGGTCTGCAGCTGAGGCTCCAGCGTAGTGCGCACCGACAGACCACCGCCATAGAGCTGGTCCTCGCCATAAAGCTTGGCCAGGTCGCGCCGGACCTCCTCGGTAAAATATTCGGCCGAATAGAGCTGGCTGCCGCCCGCACGCGGGCTGACGTTGAGCGGCTCGCCCTTGGCCAGCGCCCCCTCTTCGGGCGTGGCATAGCCATTCTCGACAATGCGGTCGATCACCCAGTTGCGCCGCTCGATGGCCGCTTGGGGGCGCCGGAAGGGATGGTAATTGTTCGGTCCCTTGGGCAGCGCGGCGATATAGGCCGCCTCGCTCAGCGTCAACTGGTAGAGGGCCTTGTCGAAGTAGTTCAGCGCTGCCGCCGCGACGCCATAGGAGTTCAGCCCGAGAAAGATCTCGTTGAGATAGAGCTCGAGGATGCGGTCCTTGGAAAAGGTCGATTCAATGCGCACGGCCAGCAGCGCTTCCTGGATCTTGCGATCCCAGGTCTGGTCGGCGGTGAGCAGGAAGTTCTTGGCCACCTGCTGGGTGATCGAGGAGCCGCCGCCCTGGATGGCATTGTTGCCGTCCAGCCGCGCCATCACATTGTCGCGCACCGCGCGGAACACGCCGTCAATGGCGATGCCGCCATGATTATAGAAGTCCTTGTCCTCAGCCGACAGGAAAGCATTGATCACCAGCGGCGGCACGGTTTCGATCGGCTGGAACAGCCGCCGTTCGCGCGCGAACTCGGCCAGCAGCGTGCCATCGGCGGCATGCACGCGCGTCGTTACCGGCGGCTGGTAATCCTTGAGCACCGTATAGTCGGGCAGTTCCGCCGACACGTTGGTCAGATAGATGGCGCCTGCGCCCAGAGCCAGAAAGGCCAGAAATATCCCAAGGCCGAACAACCAGCCGATCAAGCGCAGCATCTAGTCAATCTCTCCGCGACATGCCCGAACAGATCGGGCACACCTGATGGTCCATGCGATGCTGCCGGCGGCGCATCCCTGTCTTTGGCAGAATCATAGCAGAGACGCAGCCCAAAGTGGATCACAAGCCCGAAGCCGCCGCCCGTTCCGACCGCTTGGCACCGCTCGTGACCGATTTGTCACATCACTCCGCTGCCGCCATGCCGTCAAAGTAGCTCGATATGCCGCGCGCCAGCGCCTCGGCGGTCCGGCCCTGCCACTCGCCCTGCAGCAGATTGGCCATGTCGTCGGTATTGGACAGAAAGCCCAGCTCCACCAGGACGGAGGGCACGTCGGGCGCCTGCAGCACGAAGAAATCCGCCTGCCGCACCGGGAAGCGCCGCAGTTCGACGCTGGCCTCGAGCTGATGCACGATGGATTGCGCCAGGCTGTAGGACTGGTGCCGCATCTCGCGCCGCATCAGGTCGAGCAGGATGTCGACCACTTCGGGCGCCATTTGCGGCATGGCAAAGCCGGCAATGACGTCGGTGCGGTTCTCCTTGTCCGCCAGGACCTTGTCGAGCACGTCGGTGGCATTCTCGTCGCGCGTATAGACGCTGGCGCCGCGGATCTCGGGCTGCTGGAAGCTGTCGGCATGGATCGAGATGAAGATGTCGGCCTTGTTGGCCCGGGCCAGCGCCACCCGCTCTTCCAGCCGCAGATAGGTGTCGTCCTCGCGCGTCAGCGCCACGTCGAAGCGCCCGGCTTCCACCAACAATTGCTGCAGCTTGAGCGCGAAGGCCAGCACGATGTCCTTTTCCTTGATGCCGCCGGGCGCCTCTGCGCCGCTATCGATGCCGCCATGACCCGGATCGATCACCACCAGGGGCCGTGTGGCGATGGGCAGTTCGGAGCCGCCGGCCGGGGTCGAGCTGTCCACCACTGGCGCCGGCGTGGCCGACGCCACGGCGTCCTTGGCCACATTGGCGGCAAATTCCGCGGGCGTGGCGGCGATGATGTCGACGATGAGCCGCGCCGGCTGGTCCTCGAACGGGGCCAGCACATAGGCCTGCTGCACCTGGGCCGGCGACGACAGGGTCAGGATGGTGCGCACCCGGTCCGGTCCCGCCTGCTCCACCGCATATTGGGAGATCACGCCCGCCTCGGTAACCTCGACCACCGGCTCGGGCACCGTAAAGGTCGCGGCGCGCACATCGATGGCCAGCCGGTCCGGTCCGCTCAGCGATACCAGTGCGAACTCGGTCTTGTCGGCCAGGTCGATGACCAGTCTGGCCCGGTCCGGCGTCGCGGTCACCCGCACGCCCATGACATTGGGCAGTCCCGCCATCGCTGCCGCGGCGGCGGCCGTTTCCTGCGCCGCGCTCCCTCCCGAAAGCAGGGACAGGCAGACCAGCAGCGGTAACAGGAAAGTGTGAATGGCTTTGAACACGTGCTGACCGGCCCCTGCATCTTGAGGCGCCGCCCATCGCATCCCGGTCGGGCGATTCTGCGGCACTGCCGGCTCTTATGCGATGATTTGCCGATCCGGCCAACATGGGCCCGCAAACGCCCCCAAATTTGTGGTGACCGCAGGGCCTTGGAGTTTCCTGTTGCCAATTGGCCGCGACATCCCTACACGCTTAAGGCGAAGCGCAAGCTTTCCCGACGCCGGTTTTTGCAGCCTCAGGCTCTTTACGGCGGCACGGAAAGCGACCGGAAATGGGATCGAAGAGACCTCCCTGCTCTGGTTCAGAAGCGGCATTTCTTGCGCTTTTTACGAATTTCGGTCCCATTCGGGCCGGACGGCTGCTGGCCAATCCTCGGATGCCCGTAGCCCAATAGGAAGAGGTCAGATGGCCCGCAGGCGGACAACACGCGACGCGATCGAACAAGACGATTGCCGCTTTGCCACGCTGCAACTTTCGGCCATGACCAATTACATCGGCGCGCTCAAGGCAGAGCTTCTGCGCGCACCCACCCCCAAACCATTCGCCTCGCACTGCGCTACCAGAAGGATACCGGTTCTCCGGCGCCCTCTTGTCGGCGCGCGAAGGCGCGGAGTTCATTATGGCTACCAAGAGAATGCTGGTGGATGCCATCCACCCGGAAGAAACACGGATTGTCGTCACCGCGGGTAACAGGATCGAGGAATTCGATTTCGAGTCCGCCCAGCGCCAGCAGTTGCGGGGCAATATCTACCTCGCCAAGGTGACGCGCGTTGAGCCGTCCCTGCAGGCTGCTTTCGTTGAATATGGCGGCAACCGCCACGGCTTCCTCGCCTTCAGCGAAATTCACCCCGACTACTACCAGATCCCGGTTGCCGATCGCGAAGCGCTGCTGCGCGACGAAGAAGAAGAGCATGCCGAGGACGCCGAGGATAATGTCTCGCTGCCCGAAGGCGTGAGCGATGTCGACGCCGACGCCGATCCCCAGGACAGTGACGACGATAGCCACATCGAGCAGGCCCCGGCCAATTCCGAGCCTGTCGAATCGATCGGTGGCGCCGATGCGCTCGAGGAAGTGCCCGAGCGGCGCCGACAGAGCCAGTCGCGCAAGCACTACAAGATCCAGGAAGTCATCAAGCGCCGCCAGGTCATGCTGGTGCAGGTGGTCAAGGAAGAGCGCGGCAACAAGGGCGCGGCGCTGACGACTTATCTCTCGCTGGCCGGCCGCTATTCCGTGCTGATGCCCAATACCGCCCGTGGCGGCGGCATCTCTCGCAAGATTACCAACGCAGCCGACCGCAAGCGCCTCAAGGAGATCACCTCCGATCTCGAAGTGCCTCAGGGCATGGGCGTCATCCTGCGCACGGCCGGTGCCTCGCGCACCAAGGCCGAGGTCAAGCGCGACTTCGAGTATCTGATGCGCCTGTGGGAGAGCGTGCGTTCGCTCACGCTCAAGAGCCAGGCACCATGCCTGGTCTATGAGGAAGGCTCGCTGATCAAGCGGACCATCCGCGATCTCTACAACAAGGAGATCGACGAGGTTTTCGTGGCTGGCGACGCTGCCTTCGCCGAGGCCAAGGACTTCATGCGCATGATCATGCCGAGCCACGCCAAGAACGTGCAGCTCTACAAGGATGATCAGCCGCTCTTCTCGAAGTACGGCATCGAAGCCCAGCTCGACTCCATGTTCTCCCCCACGGTGACCCTGCCCTCGGGCGGCTATATCGTCATCAACCCGACCGAGGCCCTGGTCTCGATCGACGTGAACTCGGGCCGCTCCACCAAGGAGCACAATATCGAGGACACCGCGCTCCAGACCAATCTGGAAGCCGCCGATGAAGTGGCCCGCCAGCTGCGCCTGCGCGACCTGGCCGGCCTGATCGTCATCGATTTCATCGACATGATGGAAAACCGCTCCAACCGGGCCGTCGAGCGCAAGCTCAAGGATTGCCTCAAGGACGACCGCGCCCGCATCCAGGTCGGCCGCATCAGCCATTTTGGCCTGATGGAAATGAGCCGCCAGCGCATCCGTTTCGGTGTGGTGGAAAGCTCCACCCACAAATGCCCGATGTGCGATGGCACCGGCCTCGTGCGCTCCGTTGAGTCGCTGGCGCTGATGATCATGCGCAATATCGAGGATCACGTGCTGCGCCGCCACGGCCAGTCGATCAATGTGC
Organism: Devosia sp. MDV22-iso42; assembly: GCF_058629155.1. Taxonomy (NCBI): domain Bacteria; kingdom Pseudomonadati; phylum Pseudomonadota; class Alphaproteobacteria; order Hyphomicrobiales; family Devosiaceae; genus Devosia; species Devosia sp. MDV22-iso42. The sequence goes on along the minus strand of NZ_JBZVWR010000006.1, from coordinate 241,784 downwards.
GGGTGCCCGTCGAGGTCGCCCTCTACATCCTCAACTTCAAGCGCGAGACGCTGACGGCGCTGGAGATCCGCAACGCGCTCTCGATCACCATCACCGCCGATGGCAAGATGACCGGACACCAGTTCGCCATCGAGAAGGGTGAAGTCCGCGTCACCACCTATGTCGAACAGCGCGCCGTCGAGCATGTCCGCGTCGACAGCGCCACCATCGACGATGATGCCGATGACGAGATCGAGGACGAAGCCGAGATCGAAGACGAAGAGGCCGAGGAAAAGGCTGCACCCAATGGCGAAGCCGCCGATGGCGACGGTCGCACGCGTCGTCGTCGTCGCCGCCGTCGCGGTGGTGCCGAACGGGGCGACGAGGGTGGCCAGCGGCCACCGCAGCAGCGCGCGGCGCAGGCACCGGCTGACGAGGCCGAGGCCACTGCTATCGATGCCGATGCCGACCTTGAGGGCGATGCCGAAGACGGTGACGAAAATGGCGCCCGCGCCGAGGCTGATGGCGCCGATGGCGAACCCCGCCGGCGTCGCCGTCGCGGTCGCCGCGGTGGCCGCCGCAACCGTCGCGACGGCGAAGAGGGCAGCGAGCCTTCCGCCGACGCAGCGGCCGGCGCACTGACCCCCGCAACGGTCGACGCCGTCGCCGATGCCCTGCTGGTGCAGGACGAATTGGCCGAGGCCCCTGCCGAGGAAGCCGCGTCCGACAAGCCCAAGCGCACCCGTCGCCGCAAGCCGGCCGCCGGCGCCGCGACATCGCCTGCCGAAATAGCGGCGGTCGCGGTTGCGTCAATTGCCGCCGAAGCAGCCGAAGCGGAGGAGGTTGTTCCGGCCGAGGCCGCTGCTGACGACAAGCCCAAGCGCAAGCCACGGGCCCGCAAGCCCAAGGCTGAAGCTGAAGCTGCCGCACCGGCTGCCAGCGTCGCCGAAGCTGCCCCTGCCGTCGAGCCTGCCCCTGCCGTAGCGGTTCCGGCCGCTGCCGCCGAGGCGGAGGTCGACGTCGAGGCGCCCAAGTCGCGCCGCGTCAAGAAGGACCTGCCTGCCGAAGGCGTCGTGGTCTCCTCCAGCGCCCCCAAGGCCGAGGAAGAGCCGACCGAGGAGCCCACGGGCAAGAAGAAGGCCGGTTGGTGGCAGCGTCGCCTGGGCCTCGGCTAAACAATCAGAAGGCGGCCCTCGGGCCGCCTTCTTTGTTCCCTCAGTGCCCCTTGGACACCCCCTCGCGGCGCACGATGTGGACGCCCTCCTCCACCGTGCGGCGGATGAACAGCCTGGCATGGGGTTCCGCGGCCTGGCGCGGCGCCGGCGAGGCCCGGCGATGGTCCAGCCGGTGCCGATCCGGCCCGAGATAGTTGCGGGTCTCGATATAGAGATGCTCGCGCCCTATCTGGCCGGCCAGCCGCGTCGCCATGCCCTTGCCCTCGGCCGGCACATTGATCACCTCGTCAAAGCCCATTTCTACGCAGGCCCGCACCTGCTCCTCCGTCGCCTCGCGCAGAAACATGACGACCGGCGCGTAGCACAGGCTGACCGAGCCGGAATGACGCAGGTTTTTCAGCAGCGCCACGCGGTCGGCGTCGCCGAAATCGAAATGCACCAGGAAGAAGACCAGGCGGTGCGCGAAGGGCGCGTGTCCGAGTGCCGGCGACCAGGCCACGATATCGCCAAAGCGCAGTTTTTCGGCGAGCCGCATCAGCGCCTCGGTATCGGGCTGGTTACTGGCCACGACCAGCGCCACGCAATGGGCCAGTATGGCGGGATCAGGCGGATGTGTGGGCATGGTCGGACCTCCCCTTACTCTGGGCAGATCATACCATGCAGCAGTGAAGCAATGTTTAGGCCGGCGGCTGCATGCAAAGAACGCCGCTAACCCCCTGCTAACGCAACAAATCGCTCATCCGCTCGAGCGCCTGGGTGATGGTGTCGGCGCTGCCGGCATAGGAGAGCCGCACATAGCCCTGCCCGTTCACCCGGTCGAAATCGACGCCTGGCGTCATCGCCACCCCCGCCTCCTCCAGCATACGGCTGCAGAAAGCCACCGCGTCGTTGGAAAACCTGGAAATCCCGACATAGGCATAGAAGGCCCCGTCCGACGGGCTGCCGACATCAAAGCCCAGTTCCCGCAGCCCCGCATCGAGCCGTAACCGGCTGGTTGCGTATCCCGCCTTCTGCTCCTCGGCATAGTCACGCTCGCCCAGCGCCACGGTGGCGGCAATCTGGCTCAGGGTCGGCGCCGAGATGAAGAGGTTCTGCTGCAGGATTTCCGCCCGCCGCACCAGAGACTGAGGCAGCACCATCCAGCCGATGCGCCAGCCGGTCATGCAGTAATATTTCGAGAAGCTGTTGATGACGATGGCGTCCTTTGTCAGCTCCAGCGCGCTGATCGACGGGCCGCGATAGTCGAGGCCATGATAGATTTCGTCCGAGATCAGCGTCACGCCCAGCCGCGCGCAGGTGGCCACGATGTCGGCCAGGCCCGCCCGGTCGACAGCTGCGCCCGTGGGATTGGCGGGACTAGCGAAGAGCAGTCCCTCGAATGGCTCGCGGGCATGAGCGGCGGCAATGTCGGCGCCGGTCAGCTGCCAGCCATTGCTCATGCTGACCGGGATTTCCACCACGCCGAAGCCCAGGCCGCGCAGCGTGTTGACATAGGCGGGATAGCCCGGCCGCGTAATGGCGATGCGCGCCCCGAGCCGGAACGCGGCGTGAAAGGCCAGGATGAAGCCCGCCGACGACCCCATGGTGCAGATAATGGCATCGGCATCCACGCGCACCCCGTGCTGGTCCTGGTAATAGCCCACCAGCCCGTCGCGCAGCCCGTCCAGCCCCTTGGCATTGGTATAGCCCTGGGCATTGGGCAGGGCCTGCCGCACCGCCTCAATCACCCGCGGCGCCGGCGGCGCCCCGGGCTCGCCCAGCTCGAGATGGCAGATGCTGCGGCCGCTCGCCTCGAGAACCTTGGCGCGCTTGAGGATTTCCATGGCCTGGAAGGGCATCAGGCCATCGGCGGGACGATCGGTCATGGTCACTCGCGTTTGTTGGGGTGCCCTCCCGCCCTAACCTGTAGCGCCCCTCCTCTCAACAACAATTGATGGTGATATGCCCGTCGTGTTTACTGCCCCCTGCTAATCTGCTGGCGCCTCTGCTAGAAGGCAGGCCTTGCTCAGGACCGGAGTCCACTTTTTCCATGTCACGCGTCACCGTCGTTCTCGTCGCCCTTGCGGGCATTCTCGCCGGCGCCCTGGGCTATGCCACCCTGGTCAAGCCCGCCGCGCAAACCGACACGGTGGCCGTGCAGGCCCTGATCGACGAGGCCATTACCGCCTATGACGCCCAGCGCATCGCCGCCGCGCCGGCCGCTGCCCCGGCCCGGGATGTGGCGACCATCGCGCCCGAAACCATCAACCCGCTCATCGAATCCTTTCTGATGAGCGATCCCAAGATTCTCCAGCGCATGTCAGTGGCGCTTGATTCCACGTTGCGCGAGGAAGAGCGGGCGCAGTCCACCGCCGCCATCGCCTCCATGCAGGACGCCATCTTCAACGATCCGCGGCAGATCGTGGTCGGCAATCCGGACGGCGACGTCACGCTGGTCGAGTTCTTCGACTACAATTGCGGCTATTGCCGCGCCGCCCTGCCCGACATGGCCGCCCTGCTGGCCGAAGATCCCAACCTGCGCGTCATCTTCAAGGAATTCCCCATTCTTTCCAACGAATCCATCGACGCCGCCCGCGTCGCCGTGCTGGTGGGCGATTCCGATGTTGATTACTGGGCCTTCCACGAGGCGCTGTTCAGCAGCCGCGGCAAGGTCGACAAGGACGTAGCCCTTGCTGCCGCCACCGATCTGGGCCTGAGCCAAGTCAATCTCGAGCTCGGCATGGGTTCGGCGGCCGTCGCCGAGACCATCCAGAGCTCCTACGAGATCGCCAAGGCGCTCAACATTACCGGCACCCCCACCTATATCATCGGCAACGAGATCATCCCCGGCGCCATCGGCATTGACGAGCTGCGGGGGCGCATCGCCAATATGCGCGCCTGCGGCCAGACCCAGTGCGATGGCTGACCGGTGAAAATTCGCCCACTGCTTTGCCTTTTCGGTGCAATTCGTGTAACCGCGCTTGCCTGAGGTCGAAGACCCGGTGCACAAGGCAAAAATAATGGCAAAGCGCGTTCTCGTCCTCAACGGCCCGAACCTCAACCTGCTCGGCACCCGCGAGCCGGACATCTATGGCGCGCATACGCTCAACGATGTCGAAAAGATGTGCCAGCAGACCGGCGCCGAACAGGGCCTGGACATCGACTTCCGCCAGTCCAATCACGAAGGCGAACTGGTCACCTGGATCCAGGAGGCCCGCACCAGCGCCGACGCGATTCTCATCAACCCGGCCGCCTATTCCCACACCTCGGTCGCCATCCACGATGCGCTCAAGGCCGTGGGTCTGCCCGTTGCCGAGGTGCATCTGAGCAATATCCACCAGCGCGAAGCCTTCCGGCACCATTCCTACGTGTCGGCCGTCGCCTTCGGTGTCATTTGCGGCTTCGGCGTCACCGGGTATAGAATGGCGCTCATGGCGCTCGCCGAAAAACTCAACTAACGATCAACGCGCCGTGCGCGGGAGACCGACAAGAATGACCAAGTCATCGCAAGTGGATCAGGATCTGATCCGTGCCATCGCCGAGCTGCTCAACAAGGAAGATCTCGCCGAGATCGAAATCGAGCAGGAGGATTTCCGGGTCCGCGTCACCCGCTCCTATCCCAACGAGGCCGTGACCTACGCGGCGCCCCAGCACTATATGCCGGCGCCCCAGCACGCGGCCCCGACCTCGATCGCGCCAGCCGGCTCGGTTCCGGCCGCCGCCCCTGCCGCTGCCGAAGACCTGGCGTCCAATCCCGGCACGCTGACCTCCCCCATGGTGGGCACCGCCTATCGCTCGCCCGAGCCGGGCAAGTCAGCCTTCATCGAAGTCGGCGCCAAGGTCACCGAGGGCCAGACGCTGCTGATCATCGAAGCCATGAAGACCATGAATCAGATCCCCGCACATCGCTCGGGCACCGTGACGCGCATCCTGGTCCAGGATGCCCAGCCGGTGGAATACGGCGAGCCTCTCGTCGTCATCGAGTAAGGGGAACCCCATGTTCCAGAAGGTCCTGATCGCCAATCGCGGCGAAATCGCTCTGCGCATCCTGCGCGCCTGCAAGGAGCTCGGCATCCAGACCGTGGCGGTGCACTCCACGGCCGACGCCAATGCCATGCATGTGCGCCTGGCCGACGAGAGCGTCTGCATCGGGCCGCCGGCGGCCAAGGATAGCTACCTCAACATTCCCTCGATCATGGCCGCCATCGAGATCACCGGCGCTGACGCCGTGCATCCCGGCTATGGCTTCCTGTCGGAAAACGCCCGCTTCGCCAAGATCCTGACCGAGCACAAGGTGACCTTCATCGGTCCCTCCTCGCACCATATCGACATCATGGGCGACAAGATCACGGCCAAGAAAACCGCGGTCGAACTGGGCATTCCCGTCGTCCCCGGCTCGGCCGGTTCGGTGGATACGGAAAAGGATGCCATCAAGATCGCCAGGGAGATCGGCTATCCCGTGCTGATCAAGGCAACCGCCGGTGGCGGTGGCCGCGGCATGAAGCTGGCGACCTCGGAAGAAGACGTGCTGGTCGCCTGGTCGACCGCCCGCGCCGAGGCCCAGGCGGCCTTCGGCAACGGCGCCGTCTATATGGAAAAATACCTCGGCAAGCCGCGCCATATCGAAGTCCAGGTGCTGGGCGACGGTCAGGGCAATGCGGTGCATCTGGGCGTTCGCGACTGCTCGCTGCAGCGCCGCAACCAGAAGGTCTGGGAAGAGGCCGGTGGCCCCACCATCAGCCCGGACGAGCGCGACAGGATCGGCGAAATCTGCGCCGTGGCCATGCGCAAGCTGGGCTATTCCGGCGCCGGCACGGTGGAATTCCTCTACGAGGACGGCAAGTTCTACTTCATCGAGATGAATACCCGCCTGCAGGTCGAGCACCCGGTCACCGAGCGCATTACCGGCATCGACATCGTCTATGAGCAGATCCGCGTCGCCTCCGGCGAAAAGCTGTCCATGGCCCAGAGTGATGTGACCTTTACCGGCCATGCCATCGAAGTGCGCATCAATGCCGAGGACCCGCAGACCTTCGCGCCCTCGCCTGGCACGATCACCTTCTATCACCCGGCCGGCGGCGTCGGCATCCGCGTCGATTCGGCGGTCTACCAGGGCTACAAGATCCCGCCCTATTATGACTCGCTGATCGGCAAGCTCATCGTCTATGGCCGCACCCGTGACGAATGCCTGCAGCGCTTGCGTCGCGCCATCGATGAGTTCGTCATCGACGGCATCAAGACCACGCTGCCGCTGTTCCAGCGCCTGATCAAGGAGCCGGAAATTCTCTCGGGCGATTACGACATCCACTGGCTGGAAAAATACCTGGCCGAGAACAAGGCTTGATCCATAAAGGGGCGCACTGCGCCCCTTTGCTTTTGCATGCAAGGTGTACGCCATGGCCCGACGGCAGGATCCCTTCGACCTCGAGATCACCCCTGAACTGATCGTGCGCGCCTATCAGGCCGGCATTTTCCCGATGTCCGAGGATGCCGAAGACGAAAACCTCTTCTGGGTCAGCCCCGAACAGCGCGGCATCATCCCGCTCGATGGCTTTCACCTCTCGGCCAGCCTGCGCAAGGCGATCCGCAAGTCCGGCTTTGCCGTCAAGGTCGATACCGATTTCCCAGCCGTGATCGAGGCCTGCGCCACGGTGGGCGCCGATCGCGATAGCACCTGGATCAACCGCACCATCCGGTCCGTCTATGGCGAACTCTTCGCCCGCGGCATTGCCCATACCGTGGAGGTCTGGGATGGGCCCGACCTCGTCGGCGGGCTGTATGGCCTCGCCATTGGCGGCGCCTTCTTCGGCGAATCCATGTTCCATCGCCGCACCAATGCCAGCAAGATGGCGATGGCACACCTGGTCGAGCGCCTCCGCGCTGGCGGCTTCGTCCTGCTCGACACCCAGTTCCTCACTGATCACCTGGCCTCGCTGGGCGGCGTCGAGATATCGCGTGCAGACTATGAAGAACGCCTGGCCCAGGCCCTGCTTCACAGCGGCAACTGGCACGCCATCGACGCTAGGGCGCCAGCCTGAAGGCGATCTCGGTAACGGGGTGACCTGACGGGTCCTCGCCGGGATCCTTGTGGTAAATTTCGAGGCGATTGGCGTCGACAAAGCCATTGCCCGCCTCGACACCGTCCAGCCGCAGGCCCCTGGCCACCGTCCATTCATGCAGCGCCATATTGGCCGCGTGCAGCTCATGATAGGGCACCGTCGCGGTCAGCGAGGCAAACCGGCCGCCCGGCAGCATGCCGGTGCTTACCCTGCCCTCGGGCTTGAGCAGGGTTGTGGTCGGCATGCCGGCCTGCATGTCCATGGTGCCGTCGGGATAGAAGTTCACATAGTTGAAGAAGGGCGGTCCGGCCGTCCTGCCGCCCTGCGCCTTTACCCAGGCGATGACGTCGTCGATCAGCGGTGGCGCCACAGCCGCAATTTCCGGCTGGCTGAGCCGCAATACCATGGCGGCAAAGGCCTGTTCCGGCCGGGTGACGATGATGGGTTCAGTCTGCATCTGCTCCTCCTTGCTTATGGCGCTCCCTCAGGACGGATGGCGTCCCCTAGTCGATCAGGGCCCCGCCGGTGGCATTGGCGAAGGTCGCAGTCATGCCGGCCGCCAGATCGCTCGAGAGCAGCACCACCGCGTCGGCCACCTGCGCCAGAGCGGTAACACGGCCCAGAGGGACCCCGCTGCCCCACTCCTGCGCCAGTTGCTCAAATGTCTTGCCGACGGCCTCCGCATGCTGCATCCAGATGTCGCGCACCCCGGGGGCATCCGGCGATCCCGGCGAGCGAACCCAGCACACGCGGACGCCTTGCTGACCGGTTTCCTGTCCTAGCTGGCGCAGGAAATTCTCGACAGCCGCACAGGCGATCCCGAAGCCACCCACATTGGCGCTGGTCACACGTCCCACATTGGCGGTGATCCCCACGATCACTCCGCCGCCATTGTCGGCCATGTGGCGCGCCAGGATGGTTCCGGTATGGAACCAGGTGGTCATGCCTCCCAGGATCGGCGTCATGACGGCATCATAGCCCAGTGCCGACATATGACTGCCCTGCACGTCACCCCAGAATATGCCGTTGAACATGATCTTGATCGGCCCGATCCGTCCGGAAACCTCGGCCAGATGCTGGCGGATCGAGTCCGGATCGCGCGCATCCACGACCGTCACCTCGGCGCTGCCGCCAAGCGCCCTGATTTCATCCGCCACGGGCTCCAGCGGCTGCGGCTGGCGCGCCGCAAGCACCACATGGGCGCCCTCCCGCGCATAGGCCCTAGCCACCGCGCCACCAACCGCGCCGCTACCGCCATAGACAATGGCCGTTTTGTTCTTGAGCAGCATCCCGTTCTCCCCTGTTGCCCCACCGCCCTGCTCAGGCTTGCGATTCAGACCCTTCTGCCCGAGACGACGAGAATCGGCCGCCGACTTCGACAGCCGCTCAATAAAAAAGGCCCGCCGGGTGGCGAGCCTTTCTAAGCGGGATGCAGCGAGCTAGTGGTTGTCGCGCGGAATGCCGTTGGTCTGGGCAATGCGCTGATACTTTTCGGCCGGGCGCAGGATGGCGCCCTCGCCCAGCTGGCCGACAATGCCGCGCTGGATTTCCTGCCACGGGGTCTGGCTCTTGGGGAACTTGTAGCCGCCCGTGGATTCCAGATCCGCCCGGCGCGTCGCGATCTCCTCGTCCGAGATCAGTATATTGGCCTGACCGGTATTGAGATCGATCCGCACCCGGTCGCCCGTGCGCAGGATAGCCAGGTTGCCGCCTGCTGCCGCTTCGGGCGAGGCATTGAGGATCGAGGGCGACCCCGACGTGCCCGACTGGCGGCCATCGCCGATGCAGGCCAAAGCCGTGATGCCCTTCTTGATCAGGTAGTTCGGCGGCCGCATATTGACCACTTCGGCCGCGCCGGGATAGCCGATCGGGCCGGCGCCGCGCATGAACAGCAGGGTGTTTTCATCGATCTCGAGCGAAGGATCGTCGATCCGGTGGTGATAATCCTCCGGCCCGTCGAACACCACCGCCTTGCCCTCGAACGCGCCCGGGCTGGCCGGATTGTTGAGGTAGCGGTCGCGGAACTCGGTCGAGATCACGCTGGTCTTCATGATGGCATTGTCGAACATGTTGCCGCGCAGCACCAGGAACCCGGCCTCGGTCTTGAGCGGGTTGTCGAAGTGGCGGATGACCTTGTCGTCCTGGATCGTGGTGTTGCGGCAATTCTCGCCAATGGTCTTGCCGTTGACGGTGGGGGCGTTCTCGCGGATCAGGCCCTGACTCATCAACTCGTTGACCACCGCCGGCACGCCGCCGGCATGGTAATAGTCTTCGCCCAGATATTCGCCGGCCGGCTGCAGGTTCACCAGCAGCGGCACCTTGTGGCCATAGGTCTGGAAATCCTGCAGTTCGAGCTCGACCCCGATATGCTTGGCGATGGCCTGGATATGGATCGGCGCATTGGTCGAGCCGCCAATGGCCGAATTGACCACGATGGTGTTGATGAAATTGTCCTTGGTCAGGATGTCGGAGGGCTTGAGGTCCTCATGCACCATGTCGACGATGCGCTTGCCGGTGCGATAGGCCATTTCCTGGCGGTCGCGATAGGGCGCCGGAATTGCGGCCGAGCCGGGCAGCTGCATGCCCAGCGACTCGGCCAGCGAGTTCATGGTCGAAGCCGTGCCCATGGTGTTGCAATATCCGGTCGAGGGCGCCGAGGACGCCACCAGCTCGATAAACTGGGCATAGTCGATTTCGCCGGCCGCCATCATCTGGCGCGCCTTCCACACAATGGTGCCCGAGCCGGTGCGCTCGCCCTTGTGCCAGCCGTTGAGCATGGGGCCGACCGACAGGGCAATTGCCGGAATATTCACCGTCGCCGCCCCCATCAGCATGGCCGGGGTGGTCTTGTCGCAGCCAATGGTCAGCACCACGCCGTCGAGTGGATAGCCATAGAGCACTTCGACCAGACCCAGATAGGCTAGGTTGCGGTCGAGGCCGGCGGTCGGGCGCTTGCCGGTTTCCTGGATCGGATGCACCGGGAATTCGATAGCAATGCCACCCGCTTCGCGGATGCCTTCGCGCACGCGCTCGGCCAGCACGATATGGTGACGGTTGCAGGGGCTGAGATCCGAGCCGGTCTGGGCGATGCCGATGATCGGCTTGCCCGACTGCAGCTCTTCGCGCGACACGCCGAAATTCATGTAGCGCTCGAGATAGAGCGCCGTCATGTCCGGGTTCTCCGGATTGTCGAACCAGGCGCGCGAGCGCAGTTTGCTGGGCGCTGAACCGCCGTTACCTGCCGTCATGTTGTGCTTTCCTTGCTGCTCCCGACGGCGCGAACAATGCCGCAGGTTTGCATCGTTCTAACATGGCTGGCGGCGCTGTGAATGGCTTTCGACAGAAAAATCATACTTTTGCGCCATGCCGGAATCATCGCATGGCGAATCTGTCGGAACGCCTATCCGGCCTTACCCGACGAGGAGACCCCATGGCACCGGTTCAGGCATCCTCAGCCCGGACCGGCAACGAAATTCGGTCTGGCTGAAACCGCCTTCAGCCATTAGGGTCGCGCCAAAATTGGCCGACGGGGAGCTTTTCGTGACCGATATCGTAGACTGGGTGGCCGTCGACTGGGGCACCTCCAACCTGCGTGCCTGGGGCATCGCCGCCGATGGCAGCGTGGCGCTGGAGCGCCATTCGGACAAGGGCATGGGCCGGCTGACACGTGAGCAGTTTCCCGCCGCCCTGAACGCGCTGCTCGAGGACGTCAAGGGCGCGCGCGGCGGCCCAATCGATGTGCTGATCTGCGGCATGGCCGGCGCACGCCAGGGCTGGCTCGAGGCCCCCTATCTGGTCGCGCCCACCGACCTGCGGGCCCTGCTGGCCAGCGCCGTGCGCCCCGACATGCCCGATAGCCGCCTCGCCCCCGCCATCCTCCCTGGCGTCTGCCAGAAGGCCGGCGCCGACAATGTCATGCGCGGCGAGGAAACCCAGTTGCTCGGCCTGGCTGCAACCCAGCCCGGCTTTTCCGGCATGGTCTGCATGCCGGGCACCCATTCCAAATGGGCCCAGCTCACCGCCACCCACATCGAGAGCTTCTCCACCGCCATGACCGGAGAACTCTACGAGGTGCTGCGCATCCATTCGGTGCTGCGCCATTCGCTGGCTGGCGACCTTGACGGTCCCGGCCGCGCCGACGGCTTTGCCCTGGGCGCACGGACTGGGCTCGACCACCCTGAAAAGCTGCTCGGCACGCTGTTTCAGGTGCGCGCCGGCGCGCTGCTGTCCGACCGCCAGCCCGACTGGTGCGCCGGCTATCTCTCGGGCCTGTTGATCGGCACCGAGATCGGCAGCAACCGTGATCTCATCGGCCAGCAGGTTGTGCCCTTGATCGGCGCCAGTGCGCTCTGCGCCCTCTATGCCCAGGTGCTCGAGATGATCGGCGCCACCGGGCTACCCTACGATTCGACCGCTATTGTCCTGGCCGGCCTCAAGGCCGCCCGCAGTTACGCCGCTTAGGAGCCTTTCATGGAACACCGTCACCTCATCGCCATCCTGCGCGGCATCACCCCCAGCGAAACCATCGCCGCCTGCCAGGCGCTGATCGACGCCGGCATCACCATGATCGAGGTGCCGCTCAACTCGCCCGACGCCCTGATCAGCATCGCCATGGCCTCCAATGCCCTGGGCGACGCGGCCACCATCGGCGCAGGCACCGTGCTGAGCAAGAAGCAGGTCTGGGCCGTCTCTGAAGCCGGCGGCACCTTCGTCGTCTCGCCCGACACCAACAAGCAGGTGATCGAGGAAACCATCCGCCTGCAGATGCTGTCCTTCCCCGGCGTCTTCACCCCCACCGATGCCTTCCGCGCCATCAAGGCCGGCGCAACCGGGCTCAAGTTCTTCCCCGCCGAAGTGCTCGGTCCCAAGGGCATCAAGGCGATGAAGGCCGTGCTGCCCCCCGAAATTCCGCTTTACGCCGTGGGCGGCGCTGCCCCCGACAATTTCACCGAATACTTCGCCGCCGGCTGCACCGGCTTTGGCCTGGGTTCCTATATCTACAAGCCCGGCATGGATGCTGCCCAGATCGGCGAACGCGCCGTCGCTGCGGTCGCCGCCTATGATGCGGGAGCCCCGGCATGACCCAGACCGCCAAGCTCATCCTCGACAGCCAGTGTTCCCTGGGCGAAGGCCCGCTCTGGCATCCCGGCCGGCAGGAATTGTTCTTTTTCGACATCAACAACGAGACGCTGTTCGCGGTGACCGCCGCCGGCGAGATCACCAATCAGTGGCTGTTCAACGAGATCGTCGCCGCGGCCGCCATCGTCGATGACGATACCCTGGTCCTGGCAACCGAGACCGGCCTCAAGGGCTTTGAACTGGCCACTGGCGGCATCGCCCCGATCGTCGGCATCGAGGCCAGCAATAGTGCGACCCGCACCAATGACAGCCGCGTGCATCCCTCGGGCGCCTTCTGGATCGGCACCATGGACAAGAGCGGCGACGACGCCGCGATCGGCGCCGTCTACCACTATCGCGCCGGCACGCTGACCACGCTCAAATCCGGCATTGCCATTCCCAATGCCACCTGCTTCTCGCCCGATGGTACCATTGCCTACTGGGCCGACACGCCGACCAAGAAGATCATGCAGGTCGCCACCGACCCGGCCACCGGCATGCCCATTGGCGACTGGACGCTGTTTGCCGATGTCTCGGAGGGCCGCGGCTATCCCGATGGCGCCGTGATCGACAGCGAAGGCTATCTGTGGAACGCCAAATGGGGCGGCTCCTGCGTCGTCCGCCACGCGCCCGACGGCTCGATTGACCGCATCATTGAAGTGCCGGTCAGCCAGGTCACCTGCCCTGCCTTTGGCGGCCCCGACCTCAAGACGCTGTTCATCACCAGCGCCGCCAAGAACCTGAGTGCCGACCAGCTCGCCGCCGAAAAGGTCGCCGGCGGTCTCTTCGCCATCGATGTCGACGTGGCCGGTCTGGCTGAAACCCCCATCCAACTCTGAGATTGCTGCCATGATCAACCCGACCCTGGGCGTCTGCTACTATCCCGAACACTGGTCCGAAGAGGTCTGGGAAAGCGACGCCGCGCGCATGGCTGCGGTGGGCATCACTTTTGTCCGTATCGGCGAATTCGCCTGGTCGCGCTTCGAGCCGACCCCGGGTGATCTGCACTTTGATTGGCTGATCCGCGCCATGGACGTACTGGGCAAGCATGGCCTCAAGGTGATCTTTGGCACCCCGACCGCCACGCCGCCGCGCTGGATGGTCGATCGGCATCCCGACATGCTCGCCGTTGACGCCCAGGGCCGGCAGAAGGGCTTTGGTTCACGCCGGCATTACGATTTCTCCCATCTCGGCTATCGCGAGGAGGCCGGCCGCATCACCCGCCTCTTGGCCGATGCCATTGGCGATCACCCGGCTTTGGCCGGCTGGCAGACCGACAATGAATATGGCTGCCACGGCACCACATATTCCTACTCACCTGCCGCCAAAGCCGGTTTCCAGCACTGGCTGGCCGCCAAATACGGTACGGTGGACGCGCTCAACACCGCCTGGGGCAATGTCTTCTGGTCGATGGAATATAACCGCTTCGACCAGGTCGAGCTGCCCAATCTCCTCGTCTGCGAACCCGCCCCGGCCCATGATCTGGACTTCCGTCGCTATGCCTCCGACCAGGTCGCCGCCTTCAACAAGGTGCAGTACGACATCCTCAAGGCCAAGCGCCCCGATCTGCCGGTGATCCACAATTTCATGAGCCGAACCACCGATTTCGACCATTACGACCTCGCCGAAACGCTCGATATTGCCAGCTGGGACAGCTATCCGCTCGGCCACCTGGCCGTCAGCACCGAGCCAGAAGAGGTCAAGCGCCAATATATGCGCCAGGGTGAGCCGGACAATGCCGCCTTCCACCATGATCTCTACCGCACCGTCGGCCATGGCCGCTGGTGGATCATGGAGCAGCAGCCCGGCCCGGTGAACTGGGCCCAGTTCAATCCCGATCCCCTGCCGGGCATGGCCCGGCTCTGGGCCTGGGAAGCCTTTGCCCATGGCGCCGAGGTCGTGTCCTATTTCCGCTGGCGCCAGGCCCCCTTCGCCCAGGAGCAAATGCATGCCGGCCTGCTGCGGCCCGACAGCGAGCCGGCGCCGGCCTATCACGAGGCCAGCCAGGTTGCCGAGGAACTCAAGGCTGTCGGCATTACCGGCCCCGCCACCAAGGGCAGCGTCGCCCTGGTCTTTGACTATCAGAGCGAATGGGCCTGGGAAGTCCAGCCGCAAGCCCAGGGCTTCAGCCACGCCGCCCATGTCCGGGCGCTCTACGCTGCCTTCCGCCGCCATGGCCTTGATGTCGATATCCTGCCGCCCAGCACCACCAGCTTTGCCGGCTATGCCATTGTCGCCATCCCAGCGCTGTTCGCCTGGAACGACGCCCTGCGCAGCGCCATTGCCGAGTTCGACGGCCACCTGCTGATCGGCCCGCGCTCGGGTTCCAAGACCGAAAATTTCTCCATTCCAAGCCGCCTGGCGCCCGACCTGCCGAGCAATCTGCTCGACCTCAAGGTCATCCGCGTCGAGACGCTTGATCCCAGCATTGAGGTGGAGGTCAAGGGCAGCGGCGCCGTGCATCACTGGCGCGAGCGTATCGAGACCAAAGCCAATGTCGTCATCGAGGATGGCGACGGCTGGCCGGTACTGGTCAACCAGGGCAAGCTGTTTTACCTGGGTGGCAGCGGCTCCAAGGCGCTGGTGCACCGCGTCGTCGACTACCTGATCGCCGAGGCCGACCTGCCCACCCTGTCGCTGCCCGCCGGCATCCGCTGCCGCACCCGCGATGGCCTGCGTATCTACGTCAACTACAATGCCAGCGCAGCGACACTGACCCCGGCCAGCGACGAGACCGGCTATGTGCTGGGCTCGGCCGACCTGCCCGCCGCCGGTGTCACCATAGCGCGACTCGCCACAGCCGGTTGAGATGGACAACGGCGGTGCGGATCTCGAACCGCGCCGCCGCCTTGTCCCATTTCAGCCAGTGCACGCCGCCGGCCTTGAGGTCGTCGCCGTCGATCACCTGACTACCTGTGCAGGTCTGCGGCGCCCTTAGCCGGGTGATCACCAGGTCATGGTTGCCGCAGTCCTCGGCAAAAGCCGCGGCATTTTTGATTACCGCGATGGAAAACGCCGGCGTCCGCGCCAGGCAGCCGAGGCTGTCGCAGCGCATACCGGGAAATGCCGCGGCGATCTCCTCCTGATAATGCTCGCTCCAGACATCGACGGCAAAGCTGCCCGTCCGCCCGGTCACCAGCGCCATGCCCGTCTCCCCGCGCACCACCACGGCCTGGGTCGTATCGGCAATCAGCACGTCGGGCCGCGGCTCGAAACCGACCAAGAGCACCAGCGGCACCGCCAGCAGCGGCCCGAGCAGGCGCCAACGCGTGCTGAAAAAGGCAAACCAGGCCAAAGCCGCCAGCCCGATCAACAGCGCCCAATGCGTCAGCAAAGGGTTACCGGTCAGGCCTTGGCTCCAGGCGGCCACCAGCGCGGCGACATCCACCATGCGCTCGATGCCCCAACCCAGCACGGCCACGAAAGGCGCATCGATTCCCAGCGGCATGGCCAGCACCGAGAGCACGCCAAACGGCATGATGACCAGGCTGACCAAGGGCAAAGCCAGCACATTGCCGAGCACGCCCAAAGGCGCGGTCTGCTGGAAATGATAGGCCGAAAACAGCAGCGTCGCCGTCCCGGCAATCAGGCTGGTCACCGCCGTGGTCCACACGGCGCCGCCCAGCCGCGCCGGCCAGGCGCGATCGGTCACCGGCGCAGCCCGCGGCAGCTCATAGATGCCGATCAGCGCCACCACGGCGGCAAAGGACAGCTGGAAGCTGGCGCGGAACACGCTGGCCGGATCGATCACCACGATGGCCAAAGCCGCCAGCGCCACATTGCGCATGGTCAGCGCCCGCCGCCCGGCCAGCACCGCGCCAAAGATCAGCCCCAGCATGATCGCCGAGCGCAAGGCCGGCACATTGGCCAGCCCGCCCGCCAGCAACATGTATCCGCCGGCGGCCAGGAGACCGACCATGGCAGCGAGCTTTTTGACCGGCCAGCGGTTGGCCGTGGCGGGAATGGACGCCAGCAGCCAGCGCAGCAGCCAGAACACCCCGCCTGCCACGATCGACAGGTGCAGGCCTGAAATCGAATAAATATGCGCCAGGCCGGACGCCGCCATCACCTCGCGCGTCTCGTCGGAGATGCCGCTCTGGTCACCCACCACCATGGCCCGGCCGATGGCCGCCGCGGCGCCCTCCAACTGCGCCGCGATCCGGCTGCCAATGGCCATGCGCAATTGTTCCACGCCGCGATTGCCGTCCAGTGCGGCGCCCTCGGCGATCCGCGCAAAGCCGCCGGTGACCGTGCCATAGGCGCCCACGCCGGCAAAATAGCCATGAAACTGCCCGTCAAAACTCCCCGGCAGCACCGGCCCCGGCACCGGGGTGAACCGCATCTGGCCGCGGATTCTATCGCCCGGCGCCAATGCCGGTGCCGGTGGCACCACCAGCCGCGCCCGCGCCATGGGCACCGGCCGGCTATCGCCCACGGGCACGAAGTCCGACACAATCACCCGCCGTGCTTCCTCGGTCGCCGAGACGATCTCCTCGACCCTGCCCTCGAATGTCCCATAAGCCGGATAGACCAGCATCGGCGTGCCGAACGAGAACCCATGCAGCGGCAACAGGCAGAACCCCGCCCAGCAGGCCACCAGCAGGCCCACCAGCGGCCGCCGCGCCGACTGGTACAGCGCCAGCCATAGCGCCGTCAGCACCGCGCCAATACCTGCCAGTGCCCAGGCCTCCGGCTCGGCTGGCAGGCCCGCATAGACGATCAGCCCGGCGATCATGCCAAAGGGCAGCAGTACGAACAGCCGCCGCCCCGCGACATCGGCTGCAATTGCCGCGACAATGGCGGTGTGCAAAGCTGGTTTGGCGGCGGGGCGGCGTGCCAGCGTCGCCTCGGCGACAATGGGAGCGGGCACTGTCGAGGCCTCGACCACGCCGGTTTGCCGCTCCAGTATTTCGCCCTGTTGCACCGGCTCTGCCCCCGCCCTTGCGCTCGTGCCCCTCTATGCTACACACGGCTCTCAATCTCTCCAAGCACTCCGGTCTCATGTCCCAGGTCGTCACCCGTTTCGCCCCCTCGCCCACTGGTTACCTGCATATCGGCGGTGCCCGTACCGCCTTGTTCAGCTGGGCTTTTGCCAAGAACCAGGGCGGCAAGATGCTGCTGCGCATCGAGGATACCGACCGCGAACGCTCGACCGACGCAGCCGTTGTGGCGCTCATCGATGGCCTCAAGTGGCTTGGTCTCGACTGGGATGGCGAACCGATCAGCCAGTTCGCCCGCGCCCCACGCCATGCCGAGATCGCCCGCGAGCTGGTCGCCATCGGCCACGCCTATTACTGCTACAGCTCGCCCGCCGAGCTCGACCAGATGCGCGAAGAGGCCCGTGCCGCCGGCAAGCCGCCGCGCTACAATGGCTATTGGCGCGATCGCGACCCCAGCGAAGCCCCTGCTGGCGTCGATCCGGTGATCCGCATCAAGGCGCCGCTGAGCGGCGACATCGTCGTCAATGATCACGTCCAGGGCAAGGTCGTCTTCAAGGCCGAAAACCTCGACGATTTCATCATCATGCGCTCGGACGGCACGCCCACCTATATGCATGCCGTGGTCGTCGACGACCATGACATGGGCGTCACCCACATCATCCGCGGCGACGATCACCTGACCAATGCCGCCCGCCAGATCATCATCTACAATGCCATGGGCTGGCCGGTGCCAGAAATGGCCCATATCCCGCTGATCCACGGCCCCGATGGCGCCAAGCTCTCCAAGCGCCATGGTGCCCTGGGCGTCGAGGCCTATCGCCAGCTCGGCTACCTGCCCGAGGCCCTGCGCAATTACCTGGCGCGCCTCGGCTGGAGCCATGGCGACGACGAATTCTTCTCCACCGAGCAGATGGTCGAATGGTTCAGCCTCGACGCGCTCAACAAGGGCGCAGCGCGCTTCGACTTCGTCAAGCTCGAGAACATTAACGGCCACTATATCCGCGAGGCCAAGCCGGATTACCTCTATGACGTGATGCTGGCCACCGCTGCCGAAGTCGGCCGCCAGGTCGACGTCGAGGGGCTTTCTGCCAACAAGGCGACGGTCCTCAGCGCCCTGCCCGAGCTGCAGCCCCGCGCCAAGACCGTGCTGGAACTGATCGACCTGGCCCAGTTCATCTATGCGACACGTCCGCTTGCTATTGATGCGGCGGCATCGGCCCTGCTGACTGCCGATTCCCGTGCCGTGCTGGCTGACATGGCTGAGGTGCTGCGCGGTCTCAACGATTGGTCGGTGCCGGCCATCGACGCGGCCATGCGCGTGCTGGCCGAAGCCAAGGGCCTCAAGCTGGGCAAGCTCGCCCAGCCGCTGCGGGCCGCCCTCACCGGACGCACCGTGTCGCCCGGCATTTTCGAAGTCATGGTGCTGATCGGCCGCGATGAATCCATGGCGCGTCTTGAGGATCAAATCAGCGCTGTCTAGTGCTATTAGCAGGGTAAGCCTTGCTTACCCATCAGTTGCCTCAGGCCGGTAAAAGCTGATACCTGTCCGAATATATATGTGACTGCCACATACACGGCCCCGACCCTGCCGAAATCCCCTTCCAACCGGGGTTCCGGGGCCTTCGAGGAGAGCTAAATGACCGATAAAGTCGCCAAACTCGTCATCGGGGACATCACCCACGAATTTCCCGTTCTGTCGGGCACCGTTGGCCCGGATGTGATCGACATTCGCACCCTCTATGCCAAGACCGGGCTGTTCACCTACGATCCGGGTTTCACCTCGACGGCGGCCTGCGACAGCGCCATCACCTATATCGATGGCGACAAGGGCGAACTGCTCTATCGCGGCTACCCGATCGACCAGCTCTCGGAAAAAAGCTCCTATATCGAAGTCTGCTACTTGCTGCTCTATGGCGAACTGCCCGGCAAGAAGGAACTGGCCGAGTTCGACGAGCTGGTCACGCGCCACACCATGGTGCACGAGCAGATGCACTATTTTTATCGTGGCTTCCGCCGCGATGCCCATCCCATGGCCATCATGACCGGCGTGGTCGGCGCCATGGCCGCCTTCTACCATGACTCCACCGACATCACCGATCCGCAGCAGCGCGAGATCGCCTCGATCCGCATGATCGCCAAGATGCCCACGATCGCGGCCATGGCCTATAAATATTCGGTCGGCCAGCCCTTCGTCTATCCGCGCAACGATCTCGATTACGCGTCGAACTTCCTGCATATGTGCTTCTCGGTCCCGGCCGAAAACTACGTGGTGAACCCCACCATCGCCAAGGCGATGGACCTGATCTTCACCCTGCATGCCGATCACGAGCAGAACGCCTCGACCTCGACCGTCCGCCTGGCCGGTTCGTCCGACGCCAATCCCTTCGCCTGCATCGCGGCCGGCGTGGCCTGCCTCTGGGGCCCCGCCCATGGCGGCGCCAATGAAGCGGCGCTCAACATGCTCAAGCAGATCGGCACCGTCGATCGCATTCCCGAGTTCATCGCCCGGGCCAAGGACAAGAGCGACCCGTTCAAGCTCATGGGCTTTGGCCATCGCGTCTACAAGAACTTCGATCCGCGCGCCACGGTGATGCAGAAGACCGCCAAGGAGGTCCTCGACCTGCTGGGCGTGCACAACAACCCGACGCTGCAGGTGGCCCAGGAGCTCGAAAAGATCGCGCTCGAGGACCCCTACTTCATCGAGCGCAAGCTCTATCCGAACGTCGACTTCTACTCGGGCATCATCCTCGAGGCGATCGGCTTCCCGACCTCGATGTTCACCGTGCTGTTCTCGGTGGCTCGTACCGTCGGCTGGATTTCCCAGTGGAAGGAAATGATCGGCGATCCGCAAAAGAAGATCGGCCGTCCGCGTCAGCTCTACAACGGCGCGCCGGCCCGCGACTACAAGGCTCTCGACGGGCGCTAGGCGCCGGTCCAGTGACTCAGGACCCGGTCAGCCGGGTCCTGGCGTGGCGCCTCTGCGGTGCCGCTCTCCATCAGCTGCGCAAGCTCGCCAAAGGCCGCAATCTGGTCCTGGCGGGCTTTTTTGTTGTCCAGCAGCTCGAGCAGGCTGCCTACCATGGCCCCGGCGTCAGGCTGCGCCTGCACCAGTTCGGTGACCTGGGGTCGGCCCAGGATGATATTGGGCAGCGACACCACCGGTCGCCCGATCTTGTCGAATACCCGCGCCTGATGGCTGTCCATCACATAGCTGACCACCATGGGCAGCCGCGCCAGCGCCAACTCCAGCGTGGCCGTCCCGGCCACCGACAGGGCGACCACGGCCCTGCCATAGAGCGCCCGCCGCTCGGCCCGCGCCGACACCACGCTGACCGGCACCTCCCAGTCGGCCACGGCAGCCTCGATGCGTGATGCCAAGGCCGGCAAGGTTGGAACGACCACGCCATCGATGGCTGGGTGGTCGGCCAGCGCGGCGACGACTTTTCTGAACAGCGGCAGGTGCCGCCGCAATTCGCCATCCCGGCTGCCGGGCAGCAGGATCAGCGGGCCGCGCTCGACCGGCGCGGTGCGTTCCAGCACCTCGGCCAGCGCCGGATGGCCGACATAGCTTGTTGGCGGTCCGCCCAGCTTTGCCATCACCGCCGGCTCGAAGGGCAGCACCGCCAGCACTTCGTCAAACAGCGGCGTGAGCTTGGCGGCACGCTCGGGCGCCCGCGCCCAGACGGTTGGCGCGCCATAAAGGATGACCGGCCCCACATGGCCATGCGCCTTGAGGCGCTTGGCGACCAGCTTGGAAAAGTCCTGCGCGTCCACCAGGACCACGATATCGGGCCGGCCGGCACGAATGGCGCGGGCAGTCTGCTCCACCCGCCACAGCAGCAGCGGCAGGCGCTTGAGCACATCGCTGATGCCCATCACCGACAGGTCGCCCATCGGATAGAGCGATTCCAGCCCCTGGGCGACCAGCTCGTCGCCACCCACGCCGCTCAGGCTCAGAGTGACACGCTGCCGCAGCCGCGCCACGAGGTCTGCCGCGATGCGGTCGCCCGACGGCTCCCCGGCCAGGATGAACAGCTTGAGCGGACTAGTCATGGTCAAGCCTCATGCCGATGACGGAAATGCCAAGCCTTGCCGCGGCTTCCACCAGGGCGGGCCGCTGCAGCACCAGGCTCTGCCCGGCTTCGACGGCGATCACCGAAATCCCGGCAGCGGCGCAGCGCTCCACGGTCTGCGGCCCGATCGAGGGCAGATCGACAAAGCCCGATTGCTGCGGCTGCCTTGCCTTGGCCAGGATCAGCGGCGCCGATCCGGTGCCGGTCGAGCCGCGCGCCCGCAGCGCCCCCACCCGGTCGATCAGCGCATCGGTGCCGCCGATATCCTCGACGGCAATGATCCGCCGCCCCGAGACGACCGCCGCCTGCCCGATATCGAGCGCCCCGATGGCCCGCGCCGTTTCGAGCGCAAAGGCGGCGGCGGCGGCATCGTCAAAACCAGGTCCGGCAAGGGCGCCCTCGCCGGCCAGCAGGTCGGGCGACAGCTCATGCACGCCCACGAGGTCGGCCCCGGCCATCTTCTTGAGCACCTTGGCCAAAGCCGCCAGGGCTGCATCGCCGATCGGCGTCTCAGCCACGCCCTCGCCCGGCGCCGCATTGCCATTGGCAAAGCGGATCAGCCCGGCCCGCGCCTTGTCGGGCAGGTCAATGCCGCCGGCCATGATGATATGGCTGGTGCGGAACACCTTGAGCGACCAGATGATGCCCAGCGGGTTATCGAGATCGACGCTGCCCATTTTGACGCCGGCAATGGCTTCGCGCGGCGCCAGGGTCAGCACCTGCACCTTGTAGCCAGCGGCCAGAGCCGCCTCGACCACATGCGGCACCAGCGCCCCGGTGCCGGCAAAGATCGTCAGCCGGCCCGCCACCTTGGCCATCACTCAGCGGCTGGGCCGTTGCGCGGAGTCAGAATCGGCCGGTCGGACGCGGCCATGATGAAGGCAACCACCTCCTGCACCAGCGCATCGTCCTTGAACAGATCGGCGGCATCCTCGACTCGCTCGCGCAGCGTGCCCTCATTGGAAAAGATCTGCCGATAGGCCGCGCGCAGGCGGTAGATCGCCTCGCGATCGAACTTGCGCCGCTTCAGCCCGACCAGGTTGAGCCCGGTCAGCGCCGCCCGATTACCCACGGCCATGCCGAAGGGAATGAGATCGCCATCGATCATCGAATGCGCGCCGACAAAGGCATGCGCCCCGACGCGGGTAAACTGGTGCACCACGCTGCTGCCGCCGAAAATGACATTGTCGCCGATCTGGCAATGGCCGGCGATGCCGACATAATTGGCCATGATCACCTTGTTGCCGATGATCGAATCATGGGCGACATGCGCGCAGGCCATCAGCAGGCAGTCATTGCCGATGCGGGTCAGCATGCCGCCGCCCTCGGTGCCCGGATTGATCGTCACCGACTCGCGGATGATGCAATTGGTGCCGATTTCCAGGCGCGACGCCTCGCCATGATATTTGAGGTCCTGCGGCTCGAGGCCAACCGAGGCAAACGGGAAGATGCGCGTGCCCGCGCCCACATTGGTATGCCCGCCAACCGTGGCATGCGACACCAGCTCGACATTGTCGCCCAGCACCACATGCTCGCCCACGATGCAGAACGGGCCGATCTTGACGCCCGCACCCAGCTGCGCGCCGGGGCTGACGATCGCCGTCGGATGCACGAATGCCGTGCTCACGAACTTGCCTCGACGATCATCGCCGTGATTTCGGCTTCCGCGATGACCACGCCGTCAACCTTGGCTTCCGCCTTGTAGCGGCCGACATTGCGCCGGCGCTGGATCTTGGCGATATGGAATTCGATGACATCGCCCGGTCCCGCCGGCTTGCGGAACTTGGCCTTGTCGACGCCCAGCATCAGCACGATGTTTTTCTTGCCCGTGCCGGAATCGTGTTTGATGACAATGGCGCCGGCTGTCTGGGCCATGCCCTCGATGATCAGCACGCCGGGAAAGATCGGATTGCCGGGAAAATGCCCCTGAAAGATCGGCTCATTGAAGGTGACATTCTTCACCCCGACCGCCGACGTGTCGCCATCGATCTTGATGATCTTGTCAATCATCAGGAACGGATAGCGATGCGGCAGGCTGATGAGGATCTCGGCAATGCTCATCGCAGTGAGCTCGGTGCTCTCGGTCATCCCCGCTTTACCCCTTTGGAAAGTTTACGCATGGTGGCGAGTTCACGCCAGAAATCGCCGATGTCCTGAGCGGGAGCGCCCGCCAGCTTGGAGCCTTCCGGCCAGTCCTTGGTCACGGCAGCCCGCCCATGCACGACCGAACCGGCGCCAATGCTCAGGTGACCGGAGGTGCCAACCCCGCCGCCCAACAGCACGCCATCGCCGAGCACCGTCGAACCCGACAGGCCACTCATCGCCGCGATCAGGCAATTGCGGCCGATCCGGCAGTTGTGGCCGATTTGCACGAGGTTGTCGATCTTGGTGCCTTCCCCGATCATCGTGTCGCCCAGGGCGCCGCGATCAACCGTCGAATTGGCGCCGATTTCCACCTTGTTCTGGATCAGCACGCGGCCCAGCTGCGGCAATTTCCGGTTGGAAACGCCGAAATCGAGCCAGCCAAAGCCCTCGGTACCGATGCGGGTGCCGGAATGGATCACCACCTCATTGCCGATATGGGCGCAATCAATGGTGCAATTGGCGGCAATGGTGGTGTTTCGCCCGATGGTCACCCCGGCCCCGATCACGCTATTGGCGCCGATCAGCGTGCCGCGCCCGATCTCGACGCCCTGCCCGAGCACGACATTGGCGCCAAGCAGCACGTCTTCTTCCAGCACCGGCTCGCCCAGATCGTCACGCCCGCCGGCAATGACGCTGCGGGTGCTGGCCGGATAGATGTAGTCGAGGAAGTCGGCAAACAGATGATGGGGCTTGTCGCTGACCAGCGCCAGGCTGCCCTCAGGCACGGCCTCCAGCAGCGCCGGCAGCACGATCACCAGGCCCGCGGCCGTTGCCCGCAGCGCGTCGGTGTAACTGGCATGGGCAGCCAGCACCAGGTCGCCGGGTCCGGCCGTGTCCAGATCGGTGACACCGGCAATGACGAAGTCAGGATCGGCCAGGCCAGCCAACAGGTCGCCGCGCCCAAGCGCGGTCAGGATGGTGCCCACTGTGGCTGGGCCAGCGAAGCGATGAAAACGAATATCGACCATGATGTCACTTAAAAGCATTGAGCCGCGGCGCTACCGCCCCGCGGCTCAATGAACTGTTTTACGCCATTTTTGGCTAGAGCAGAGTCTGCAGCGACAGCTGGAAGACCTGCGTACGATCGGCAGACGACTTGCTCAGCACATGAGCGACGTCACCACGCAGCGGACCGAACGGGCTATCCCAGATCAGCGACGCGCCGATCGAGGTCCGCCATGGGGTATCCTGGCTGGCGCCGCTGACACCCGAGGCAGGCGCAGCGCCCGTACCGGTACGCGGCAGACCATCAACCCAGGCCGCATCGGCCCAGAGCGCACCGCTCAGCCCGTAGCTCTCCGGCAGGGCCGGGATCGGGAAGCTCAGTTCGGCCGAGATACCGGCATACATGGTGGCGCCGAGATATTCGCCGCTATTCAGGCGCGGCCCGAGGCCACGGCTTTCAAAGCCACGGATCAGCGAGGTGCCTGGATTGAACGCCTCAACCGCATGCACGCCATTGCCGCTCATGTCGTTGATCACGCCAGCCTGACCCTTCAGGCTCGCCACCAGACCGGCATCTTCCAGCACGGGCACGAAATAACGGGCACGGGCTTCCGACTTGATCAGGTTGTGATCCCAGCCGATATACTGCTGGGTGAAGGTCGCATAGAGACCCTCGGTTGGCTTCTTGACATCATCGACGCCATTCCAGGTCAGGGTATAGCCAACAAACGCCTTGTTGAATTCCTGACCGTCAACCACCAGCGAGGAACGGTAGGCGGGATTGTCTGCATTGTCCTTGATGACCTTGTGCTCACCGCCGGCAAACACCGTGGCCGACAGGTCGGAGGTCAGCGGGATGCCCAGGCGGAACTGGCCGCCAGTGGCCTGCGAACCATAGAACGTGGTCGTCGTCTCTTCATTGATGCGATGGTAGGCGTCCACGCCGGCCGAAACCTTGAGGCCCATGAAGCGCGGCTCGGTGAACGAGAAGTCGAACGTCCGGCCGGCCTGCGATGCACCCACGGCAGCCCGCAGATACTGGCCACGGCCAAGGAAGTTGCGTTCCGTCAGCGAGAGTTCGCCCAGGATGCCATCGGAGGTCGAGTAACCGGCCGTCGCACCATATTCGCCCGTCGAGTCTTCGGTAACGGCAACGTTGATCACAACCTTGTCGGGAGCCGAGCCAGCTGCCGTCGTCACGCTGACGGCGGAGAAGAAGCCAAGCTCGTCGATATTGTTGCGACCACGAACCACCAGTGCACGATTGAAGGGGTCGCCTTCAGCGAACTCCAGTTCACGACGGATCACAAAATCACGCGTCTTGGTATTGCCGGTGATGTTGACGCGCTCGACATAGACCCGCGGGCCTTCATCGACCAGATAGGTGACCTTGAAGGTGCCGCTGGCAACGTCGCGATCCAGGCGAGCCCGGACGTCGGCGAAGGAGTAGCCCTGCGTCGTCGCTTCGTAGGACATGTCCTCGATGGTCGACTGCAGGTCGCTGACGGAATAGCGGCTGCCCTTGCCGGTCTGGACCGTGCCCTTGAGCACATCGGTGTTGAGACCGGCAATGCTGGTCTCGATGCCGACGTCGGAGAATTCGTACTTCTGGCCTTCACTGATGGTGAAGTTGACGAAGTAGGCGTTGCGGGCCGCATCATACTCACCCACCGAGGTCACCTGCGCATCAGGATAGCCGCGATTGGCGTAGTACAGGCGGACGCGCTCGCGGTCGACCGCAAGCTTGCGCTCGTCATAGCCGTCGTCCTTGAGCAACCAGCTCAGGAAGCCGGTTTCCTTGGTCAGCATGGCGCCCTTGAGGTTGCCGGCCGACAGTGAATTATTGCCCGTGAAGTTGATCGCCGCGATACCCGCGCGATTGCCTTCATTGACCACGAAGACCACGCGAACGCGGCCATCGGGCAGCGCCTCGGTGCGCGACGTCACCGAAACGCCGAGGAATCCTTCGCCGTCATAAGCCTGGCGGATGCTCTCGATGTCGGAAGCCAGCCGGCCCTGGGTGAAAATGCCGGAGGTCGACACATCAACCATGCCCAGCAGCTGCTTGTCGGTGAAACGCCGATTGCCCTCGAACAGAACCGAGCCAACCAGCTGCTCTTGGGCCTGGGCCGTCGCAACACCAACAAGTGGGATGCCGGGACCTGCGAGCGAAGCTGAGCCCAGTATCGCCAGCGCCAGGAACGCGCCGCGCATCAACTTGGTGGGGTGGATCATATTATTATTGCCTTCTGCGACCATGCCCAAGGAATCGCCATGCATAGCGCTCCCCCAAGCCAATTCCATTACACCGTTTTACCGCCTTTTTAACCAACGGCAAGGCGTAAGCCTCGTCGCGGTTAGCAAAAGCTTGGTGCTCTTGTATTCCTGCAACACCTTACAAACCAAGGTTAACCTGGGGTTAACGCAGGATCCCGAGATGCGCAAAGAGCGTATCATTAAAGAGCGTAAACACCATGAGACTCAGAACGAGGGCAAATCCGATGCGGAAGCCGATCTCCTGAACTTTCATGCTGAGCGGACGCCCTCTCACAGCTTCAACCAGATAATACATGAGGTGGCCGCCGTCGAGCATGGGTACCGGCAAAAGATTGAATATCCCGATATTTAGCGAGAGCAGAGCCGTCAGATTTATGAGTGCGATAATCCCCAGAGTCGCAACTTCCCCGGAAACCTTGGCCACCTTGATCGGTCCGCCCAGCTGCTCGACATCGCCGCGGCCGACAAAAAAGTCACCCAGAAAGGCGCCGGTGCGCTGCACGATGAAGCGGATCTCCTCGGTCGTCATGCCGATCGCCTCGATCGGACCGGGCCGGTACAACGTCACATCGGTCTGCTCGACATCCCGGCTCACCCCGATTCGACCGATCCGCTGCATATTGCCGAACCGGTCTTCCACCTCGGTGGCCTCGGGCAACAGCACCAGGGTCTCGCTGGCACCGCCGCGATCAAGGACCACCGTCACCTCGCGCTCCGGGCTGGTCGCCACCAGCCGCTGGAAATCCTCGAAGCCGCGCACGACATAGCCGTCCACCGAGATGATGATGTCGCCGGGCGCAATGCCGGCCGACTCGGCGGGGGAGCCGGCAATGACCTCACCCACCACGGGGGGGATGGTATAGCGGCCATAGCCCAGCAGCAGGGCATAGAGAATGACGAAGGTCAGAATGACATTGGCCGCCGGCCCGGCCGCCACAACCGCGATGCGCTGCCACACATTCTTGTTGGCAAACAGCCTGGGTGCCAGCGCGGGATCGGCATTGGCGATGGCCTCGTTGTCCGGCGTGCTGGCAGCGTCCATGTCGCCGACAAAGCGCACATAGCCGCCCAGCGGGATGGCCGACAGCCGCCAGCGCGTCCCCGCCTTGTCGTTCCAGCCGAACACCTCGCGGCCGAACCCGATGGAGAAGGTCTGGATGGCGATGCCATTCCAGCGCGCCACCAGATAGTGGCCCATCTCGTGTACGAAGACGATCACCGTCAGCACCGCCAGGAACGGCACCACATAGGTCAGCAGCCAGTAGATATTCGCAAAGGGCCAGGCGAAAAATTCGAGCATTGTCTTCCTTGTGCGGTCAGCGGTGTCGCCAGACTACCAGTAGAGCAGTCCTTGGGCGACCGACCCGAAACCGGCATGCAGTGTGCCGATGATCAGCACCAGCAAGATGCCGAATGTGAGGCTGTCGAGCCGATCCATCAACCCGCCATGGCCCGGAATGATATCGCCGCTGTCCTTGACGCGGAAATGGCGCTTGACCGCGCTTTCGCTGAGATCGCCCAGTTGCCCGAGCACGCTGATCACCGCGGACAGCACGAGGCCGATCCACCACGGCGAATCCGTGACCAGAACCCAGACCACCAGCCCTGCCCCGGTTCCCAGCGCCAGCCCGCCCAGCGCGCCCGACCAGGTCTTGCCCGGCGAAATGTCGGGCGCCAGCTTTTCCCCGCCGATCTGCCTTCCGGCAAAGAAGGCAGCCGAATCGGTCATCCAAACCACGGTGCCCAGATAGACCCCGGCCCAGACCCCGGCAAAACTGTCACCCCGCATAGCCAAAGCCGCGATGACAATGGCGCCATAGAGGGCAAGGCCCAGCACGCGCCACCACATTCCCTCGCCCCGGGCGACGAGCGCGATGCCGCAGGCAACGGCGATAACCGCCACACTGCTCCAGGCGCCCCAGAGCGGGAATACCAGGCCCGACAGCGCCACCAGCCCGATCAACACCATCCCGGTGCTGGTCAGCGGGGCGCGTGACACCATGGTTTCCCATTCGCGATAGGCGCCGGCAAACACCGCCCCCACCACGGCCGCAAAGAAGTAGCTGCCCACCAGCAGCGCGGCCGCGGTCAGGGCGATCAGCACCGACGCCGACATCAGGCGCGGCCCCAGGTCGGACCACAGGCGGCGACGCTCCCCGGACGGCTCAGGCACACGATTGCCAGGTTCACTCAAGATCGTGCCGCCCCTGTCCCGCCGAAACGCCGATCGCGCTGCGCATAGGTCTCGAGCACCCGCACAAAGCTGGCCTCGTTGAAATCGGGCCAGTGCTCGTCGACAAAGACGAACTCGGCATAGGCCGCCTGCCAGAGCAGGAAATTGGAAATGCGCTGCTCCCCGCTGGTGCGCAGGATCAGGTCGGGATCGGGCAGGCCCGCCGTATAGAGCGCCGCCTCGACCGTGGCCTCATCGATATCGTCCGGCGCCAGCCGCCCGGCGGCGACCTCGCGGGCAATCGAGCGGGTGGCGTCGACAATTTCCGCCTTGGCGCCATAGTTGAACGCCACCACCAGCACCAGCCCGGTATTGTCGGCCGTCTTGGCCTCGACATCGTCGATCAGCCGCACCAGCGACGGCTCGAGCCCTGCCCGCGTGCCGATGATGCGCACCTTGACATTGTTGCGGATCAGCCGCTGCAGGTCTGACGCAACAAACCGGCGCAGCAGGTTGAAGATGAACGCCACTTCTTCGCGCGGGCGTGACCAGTTCTCCGACGAGAAGCTGAACACGGTGAGGTATTTCACGCCATAGGTGATGCACAGCTCAACCATGCTGCGGAGCGCCTTGACGCCCTCGATATGCCCCTCGGTGCGGCGTTTGCCGCGGGCCGTGGCCCAGCGTCCATTGCCATCCATGATGACGCCCAGATGCGTCGGCACGCGCAGGGATGCGCGCTGCGCTGGGTCGGCGACGATGGCTGGATCAATCGACATCTACGCCCTCCCGGCGCAGCCGGTTCGGCTCAAACCTGCATGATTTCGGCTTCTTTGGCCGCGACGACGTGGTCGATCTCGGTCACGGCGGCATCGGTGGCCTTCTGCACCAGGTCGGACTGCGCGCGCGCATCGTCCTGGGCCATGTCGCCGTCCTTTTCCGCCTTCTTGAGCGCATCCATGCCGTCGCGACGGATATGGCGCACCGCCACGCGGGCGGCTTCGGCATAATTGTGGGCGACCTTGGTCAGATCACGGCGGCGCTCTTCATTGAGCTCAGGCAGCGGCACGCGGATGATCTGCCCCTCGCCCATCGGGTTGAGCCCCAGCCCGCTGTCGCGAATGGCCTTTTCCACGGCATTGGCCAGACTGCGGTCCCATACCTGCACGCTGAGCATGCGCGCCTCGGGTACCGTCACCGTCGCCACCTGGTTGAGCGGCGTGCGCGAGCCATAGGCCTCCACGGTCACGGGTTCCAGCAGGCTGGCACTGGCGCGTCCCGTGCGCAGGCCCGCCAGCTCGTCCTTGAGGGACGTGATGGACTTCTGCATGCGGGTTTTGATGTCAGTGAGGTCGTAGGCCATTCTTTCGTCCTTCCAGTCTGGCGCGTCTAGCCCACGCGGGTGGAGCGGGCGGTTCCCGCCAGCACACCGGCAAGGCCAGCGTCGTCGTCAAGCGCGTATACGATTATCGGCAAGCCATTGTCGCGGGCAAGCGCGAATGCGGCAGTATCCATGACCTTGAGGTTCTGCCCGATCACTTCGTCATAGCTGACGGTATCGTAGCGGGTCGCGGTCGGGTCCTTCTTGGGATCGGCCGAATAGACGCCGTCCACCTTGGTGCCCTTGAGCAGCACGTCGCATTCCAGCTCGATCGCCTTGAGCGCCGCGGCTGTATCGGTGGTGAAAAAGGGATTGCCGGTGCCTCCGGCGCAGACCACGACAAAGCCCTCGTCCAGCGCCGCCTTGGCAGCGCGGGCGGTGAAGCTGTCGGCCACCGACGGCATGGTCAGCGCAGAGAACACCTTGGACTTGACGCCCTGCCGGCTGATGGCATTGCTCAGCGCCAGCGAATTGATCACCGTGCCCAGCATGCCCATCAGGTCGGCGGTGACCCGGTCGGTGCCATTGGCAGCCACGGCCATGCCGCGAAAGATATTGCCGGCGCCGATGACGATGGCGATCTGCGTGCCGTTCTTGGCGGCATCGGCGATCTGCTTGGCGACCGATTGCAGGAATTCCGGCTCGATACCAAACGACTGGTCACCGGCCAGCACCTCACCCGATACCTTGAGCAAAATGCGCTTATAGGCAGGCACCATCGACGAACCCCTTACGGAAAACAGCGCGGGGCACCGAATCCGGCGGCCCGGCAGACACTAAGGCAAAAGCGCCTTCAAAAGAAAGCGCCGCACCGGGCAAAACAAACTCAGGCAGGGTCTTGTGCTCAATCCCCGGCCAAATCAAGGCGGCTTGGGGAGAACAGCGGGTGGACCCATGGGCCCACCCGCAATAAGCGACGACAGGATTACTTCTTGACGCCGGCAGTGGCGGCCACTTCAGCCGCAAAGTCGGTCTCGACCTTTTCAATGCCTTCGCCCAGGGCAAAGCGCACGAAGCGGGTCAGCTTGATCGGCGCGCCGACGGTCTTTTCAGCATTCTTGATCGCATCGCGCACCTTGGTCTCGCCATCGATCACGAAGGTCTGCGCCAGCAGCGTGACATCCTCGAAATACTTGCGCATGCGGCCATCGACCATCTTTTCGGCGATCTCGGCCGACTTGCCCGATTCCTTGACCTGCTCGAGAATGATGGCGCGCTCGCGGGCCACCACGGTCTGGTCGAGGTCTTCGGGATCGATCGACAGCGGATTGGTGGCTGCAATGTGCATGGCCAGCTGCTTGCCGAGAGCCGACAGGGCAGCCTTGTCGCCGGTCGATTCCAGCGCAACCAGAATGCCGATCTTGCCCAGGCCGGTCTTGACGGCGTTATGGACATAGCTTTCCACGACGCCGTCGCTGACCGAGACGAACTCGGTGCGGCGCAGGTTCATGTTCTCGCCGATCTTGGCGATGGCTTCGCCCAGCTCAACCGAAACTGTATTGCTGGTGCCGGGATAGGCCATTTCGCCCAGCTTGGCGACGTCGCCCTTGGCGTCGAGCGCCAGCTTGGCAATGTTTTCGACAATAGTCTGGAACTGCTCGTTGCGGGCAACGAAATCGGTTTCCGAGTTCACTTCGACAACGGCAGCCGTGGTGCCGGCATTGGCAATGCCAACCAGGCCTTCAGCGGCGACGCGGTCGGCCTTCTTGGCGGCCTTGGCGAGACCGCGCGTGCGCAGCCAGTCGATCGCCGCTTCCATCTCGCCATTGGTCTCGGCCAGGGCCTTCTTGCAGTCCATCATCCCGACGCCGGTTGCGTCGCGGAGCTGCTTGACCATTCCTGCAGTGATTTCCATGGGTTCACCTCTTGGCGGCCCCATTGCAGGGGCCGCATCGTTCAAAATCAGGACAAAATCCGCGGGGCGCGAACTTAGTTGATGGTGGGCTGCGCGACAGGCGCTTCTTCGGCGGCAGGGGCTTCGACCGGCAGGTCTTCAACCGGGGCCTGCTCACGGGCGCCGGCATCGGCACCCAGCGCCGAGGACGAACGGCCGATGCCGTCGATCGCCGCGCGGGAGATCAGCGAGGTATAGAGCTCGAGTGCGCGCGAGGCGTCGTCATTGCCGGGAACGGCGTAGTCGACGGTATCGGGATCGCAATTGGTATCGACAATGGCGATGACCGGAATGCCCAGGCGACGGGCTTCCTTAATCGCATTGGCTTCCTTGTTCGTGTCGATCACGAACAGCAGCGATGGCAGGTTGCCCATGTCCTTGATGCCGCCCAGGTCGCGCTCGAGGCGTTCCTGTTCGCGGCTCATCATCAGGCGTTCCTTCTTGGTGCGCAGCGCGAGTTCGTCATCGCCCATGGCTTCAAGTTCACGCAGACGGGCGATCGACTTGGAAATCGTCTGCCAGTTGGTCAGCGTGCCGCCGAGCCAGCGCGAATTGACGAAATACTGGGCCGACTGCTTGGCAGCCTCGGCGACCAGTGGAGCGGCCTGGCGCTTGGTGCCAACGAACAGCACGCGGCCGCCATCGGCAACGGTGTCGGAGACCAGCTGCAGCGCGCGGCTCAGCACGGGAACCGTCTGGCTCAGGTCGAGAATGTGGATGTCGTTGCGAACGCCGAAGATGTAGCGTTCCATCTTGGGGTTCCAGCGGTGCTTCTGGTGACCAAAGTGAACGCCAGCTTCAAGCAATTGACGCATAGAAAAATCGGGCAGTGCCATTGGGGCTGCTCCTGTTTACCGGTTGATGCCGCCACGAGGCCTTGCGGCGGTTGCCCGCCACCGGATGGCATTCCGGTTGCCCGAAAATACCTGCCTCGTGTGTGAAATCGCGCCGACACACGGTCGAACGCAGGGGCGATATAGGCGAAGCGGTCGAAAAGGGCAAGTACCTGCGCCCTGCCCGCTCGGGATAGCACTTATGCCAAGGCGCCGCCTGAAACGCGGTTTTCACAACAAGAGCGGACCCCGAGACGGCAATCGCCCCTGAGTAAGTTAAATAGTGAGACGACAGCCGTCTCGGGGCGCCGGTTTTTGGAACTGTTCGGTCCTAAGGAACGCTCGCCCTGTCGCAACCGAAGCGTGGAACCTGTGGAAGAGGCAAAACCTCCACCCGGCTCACCCCACCACTGTTCGCCTGCAGGCCGCCGTATGGGGTGATGGGCAGAGTATGCGCGCAGTTCCAGTTGCGGGGATAAGATGGACACATTCGTCGCCGCGTCGGCACGGCGCCAGCCCCGCACCGGTAACCGCACGCTTACGGTTCAGGCGGGACTGGCCACGGCCGCGCCGCCGTCCGCGTCGTCATCGTCCTTGCCCGCAGCATAGGCCCGCGACAGGTCGCGATAGGGCCGCGAATTGAAGGCGAGCACCGTCACCAGCACGCCGACCAGGCCGGCGAGGGTAAAGACCAGCGCGATGCCCCGGTCGGGCCCGGTACCGAACCAGTCCCCGATCGATCGCGCCCCTGCCCCATCGGTCATGAACGGGATGACCACGAACTGGGTGAGCGGCCCGATCAGGAAGGCCGTCACGGGCGAGGCGGATTGCTCCACCGATTGGGCAAAGCCGAACACCCGCCCCTGCCGCTCCAGCGGCACCACCTTTTGCAGCGTGGTATGTTCGGCCGCCTCGGCATAGGGCCCCAACAGCATCCAGACGAAACAGCCTGCCGCCAGCAGCCAGATCGAGGACTGCAGCGTGAACACGCAGCAGACCGACCAGGTGATGAGGTTGACCAGCAGCAGCGTGCGCAGCGGGTTCCTGCCCAGCCCGGTCCGGGCGATGATGATGCCGCTCAGGATGAAAGCGGTCGACAGTCCGCCGAACAGCAGGCCCCAGACCTCGACGCTCACCAGTGACAGCCCATAGGCGTCGAGCAGGGCCATGAAGACGCCACCCAGAAAATTGTTGAAGCAGGCAAAAAAGATCAGCGCAAACAGGCCCGGCACGGCTGATATCACCCTGATGGTGCCGGCAATATCGACGCGCCGGGGCTCGGCCGGGTCATCGGCGCTCGGCGCCACGCGACCCTCATCGATATGCACCAGGCCAAGATGCAGCAGCACCAGCATTGTGGAGCCCAGGGCCAGCCCGATCACGCCCAGCATGCCGGTATAGGCCACCAGAAACCCCGAAATCACCGAGGTGGTGAGAAAGCCGATGCCCGAGACCATGCCGACCAGGCCATTGGCCTTGTCGCGCTCGCCTTCGGGGACCAGGATCGTCACCAGCGTGGTCAGGGCGATGGAGCGGATATTGCCGGCAATCACCCCCAGCATCACCAGCAGCACGAAGCCCCAGAGATAGGGGCCATAGGGGTCGGCAAAGGCACCTTCCGGCTCCAGCAGCAGGATGACGAGACTCGCCCCGTAGAACAGCGCCGAAACCACGCTCGAGCCCAGCATGGCCGTCTTTTTCGCATTGTGATCGACGATCGAGCCGAACCAGAAGCCGAAACCCGCGGTGAGCACGAGATAGACGCCGGCGATCATGCCGGTCGCGAAGACCGACCTTGTTTCCAGAAAGGTCCAGAACGTGATGGCGAACCAGACGGTAAAATTGGTGATATTGGCCACAAGGTTATTGGCCAGGATCTGGTGAAACGGCTTCATCTATCGGTCCCGTACCTGAACCCGCGCGCCAGGCGGGCCTTGCTGAGTGTAGCTCTGCGCCGGCAGGCTGACGAGATGTGTCAGCAGCCGGCATCATGGCGACGAGTGGCGCAGGGCTGGTTCGACACGCTTGGGCGAGGAGCACATGGTCTACCGACGATTACGGGATGACGTGCCACAGGTCCCACAGATGCCGGGGCGGACCGGGCTTGATCGTCACGTTGGGGTGGAATGCTGACGGGCAGGTTTTGGCAAACGAGCGGCAAGAGCAGCCTCGGGTGGGGAACCGTTTACTGCAGGAACTTGCGCTGGCGAAAAAACCGCTCCTCAGCTGCTTTCTCTTTACGCAGCGACCAGAACAAAAAGGCCGAAACTCCGGTCATAAGCATGCCCGCAGCTGCATAAAGCAGTATCGTTAAGCCGAACCAGAAAGGCTGCTCAGCACGTAGGATTAGCTGACTGGAATGCCGCTGCAAAGGTAGTACGCCATCCGAGAGTAAGCCATGTGCGGCAAACCCAAATAGAATGATGGCCATGTACAAGAACAACAATCCGCCACGCATAGTGTTTCCCCGCTCACTGTCGAACAATGGTCGAACCAGAACCCTATCGCAACGCTCCGTAGGTGAGTTTGTTAATGGCCGCTTTAAGCGTCTTGTGATCAGAGGTCAAACGACCGCGATGGGGTCGATTCCCGCCCTAGATCACCGCCGCCCTTGGCCGATAGGCCCCTTCCAGTTCGGCGATGTCTTCCGGGCTGAGTTTCAGGTCGAGCGCGGCCACGGCATCGGCCAGATGCCCCGGTTTGGAGGCGCCGATGATCGGCGCGGTGACCAGCGGGTTTTGCAGGACCCAGGCGAGGGCGACCTGGGACATGGCGACGCCGTGTCGCTGGGCGACGGCTTGGACGGCATCGACAATGCCATGATCCATCTCGGCGGTGTCGCCATAGACCTTGGGAATGACATTGTCGGTGCCGGAGCGACCGGTGGCCTGGCCCCAGGGGCGGGTGAGCAGGCCCCTGCCCTGCGGGCTCCACGGGATGATACCGACGCCCTGGTCGGCGCAGAGCGGCAGCATTTCGCGCTCCTCCTCGCGATAGAGCAGGCTGAGCTGGTTCTGCATGGAGACAAAGGGGGTCCAGCCATTCAGCCTGGCGACATACTGGGCCTTGGAGAACTGCCAGGCGGACATGGACGAGGCGCCGATATAGCTGGCTCTGCCGGAGCGGACGACGTCGTGCAGCGCCTCCATGGTCTCCTCGATGGGCGTGTCATCGTCCCAGCGGTGGATCTGGTAGAGGTCGACATAGTCGGTCTGCAGCCGTTCGAGCGAGGCGTCGATCTCGCGCAGGATGGCGCGACGGGAGAGGCCGGTGGCATTGGCATCGGTGCGGCGGGTGGCGCCATTGACCTTGGTGGCCAGGACGATGTCCTCGCGGCGCACGAAATCCTTGAAGGCGCGGCCCAGGATTTCCTCGGAACTGCCGTCGGAA
Organism: Devosia sp. MDV22-iso42; assembly: GCF_058629155.1. Classification (NCBI taxonomy): domain Bacteria; kingdom Pseudomonadati; phylum Pseudomonadota; class Alphaproteobacteria; order Hyphomicrobiales; family Devosiaceae; genus Devosia; species Devosia sp. MDV22-iso42. The sequence continues at coordinate 205,423 of NZ_JBZVWR010000006.1, read as the reverse complement.
TAGACATTGGCGGTGTCAAAGAAGGTGATGCCGAGGTCCAGCGCCTGGCGGATGAAGGGCCGGCTCTCTTCCTCGGGCAGGGTCCAGGAGTGATTGCCCTGGTCGGGAGCCCCATAGGTCATGCAGCCAAGGCAGAGGCGCGAGACCTTCAGGCCGCTATTACCCAGTCGCTTGTGGTCCAAAACCGCTCTCCCGCTCCGATATAATGCGCAGGCAGCGTAAGCCTTGGCGACGCCGGCTGCATAGGATTATTCGGCGGGGTGGGCTTGGGCTGGTGCAATGCCCTCAGTGGAACCGCACATCCGTCACGCCCTCGAGCGCCTTGATGCCCCCTGCCACTTCGGCCGTCAGCCGATAGGCCCCCGGCAGCTCGATTTCATATTCCCGTGCCCCGCCATCACGGATGACGACGAAGTTCACCTTCCCCTCGCCGCCCCGCTTGAGCTGGGCGCTGATCGAGCCCAGGGGTGAGGCGCTGGCGGCAAAGACCGTCAGCTGGCGGTCGATCTTGTCCTCGATGCCGTCGATCGGCTCGGCCGAGAGCAGCCGGAGACTGACGCCCTCGGCGCGCTCGTCGGCGCCCACCTGCAGGATCACCGATTTGCCCGGTGACAGGATCGGCCCGAACTGGCTGATCTGCTCGGAAAAGGCGATGACCTCGAAGCTCCCCGTCTGATCGCTCAGGGTCAGGATCATCATCGGCGTGCCCTTGCGGGTACGCCGGTCCTGCCGCCCGCTGATCGTGCCGGCCAGCCGTCCGGCCGAGGCGCCATCCTTGACGGCGCGCTCGAAATCGGCCCAGCGCTGCACCCGCAGCTTGTCGAACATGTCAGAATAGGCGTCGAGCGGATGCGCCGAGAGGTGAAAGCCGAAGGCCGATAGCTCGCGATCGGCCCGCTCGGTGGTGCTCCAGCCCGGCACGCCCTCCGGTAACCGCACGGTTTCCGGTTCTCCGGCGTCGAACATGTTCCACTGGCCCTCATTGCGCTCGGCGGTCAGCGACTGGGCCATGCCCATCACCGCCTCGATGGCGGCAAAGGCCACCTCGCGCCGCGGCACGATGGCGTCGAAGGCCCCGGCATTGCAGAGGGTTTCCAGCGTCCGCTTGGACAGCACGCGCGGATCGACGCGGCGGGCAAAGTCGCCCAGATCCTTGAAGGGGGTATCGCCACGCACTTCCACGATATGCTCGGCGACCTGGCGGCCGACGCCCTTGACGGCGCAGAGGCCATAAAGGATCTGCTTGTCCTTGACCGAGAACACCACCTGCGAGCCATTCACGCAGGGCGGCACCAGCGCGATCTTGTGCCGCTTGGCCTCGCTGCGGAACTCGGCCAGCTTGTCGGTATTGCCCATGTCCAGCGTCATCGACGCCGCCAGGAATTCGTGCGGGTAATGCGCCTTGAGATAGGCCGTCTGGTAGGAGACGAGCGCATAGGTCGCCGCATGGCTCTTGTTGAAGCCGTAATTGGCGAACTTGGCGAGCAGGTCAAATATGGTGTCGGCCTGGCCGAGCTTGAGCCCGTGCCGGATGGCGCCCTCGCGGAAGCGCTCGCGCTGCGCATCCATCTCCGCCTTGATCTTCTTGCCCATGGCGCGGCGCAGCATATCGGCTTCGCCCAGCGAATAGCCCGAGAGCAGCTGGGCGATCTGCATCACCTGCTCCTGGTAGACGATGATGCCATAGGTCTCGTCGAGCACCTTGGAGAGGTCCTCGTGCGGATATTCCACATCCTCGCGCCCGTGCTTGCGGTCGCAGAACATCGGGATATTGTCCATCGGACCGGGGCGATAGAGCGCCACGATTGCGATGATGTCCTCGAAGCGGTCCGGCTTCATGTCGAGCAGCGCCCGGCGCATGCCCGCGCCTTCGACCTGGAACACGCCAAACGTGTCGCCCTTGGCATAGAGATCATAGGTGGGCTTGTCGTCGATCGGGATATCCTCGATGCGGAAACTGCCGCCATCCAGGTTCACCATATTGACGGCATATTGCACCGTGGTCAGCGTCTTGAGGCCCAAAAAGTCGAACTTGACCAGGCCCGCCGCCTCGCTCCACTTCATGTTGTACTGGCAGACCGGCATGTCCGAGCGCGGGTCGCGATAGAGCGGCGCCAAGTCATGCAGTGGCCGGTCGCCGATGATGATGCCGGCGGCATGGGTCGAGGCGTGGCGGAACAGGCCCTCGAGATTTTTGGCAATGGCGACCAGGTCGGCCACCGTCTCGTCCTCGTCGGCCATGGCCTTGAATTCGGGCACTTCCTTCATGGTCCGCTCGATCGACCACGGATCGGCCGGATTGGCCGGCACCATCTTGCAGATGCGGTCGACCTGGCCATAGGGCATCTGCAGCACGCGGCCGACGTCACGCAGCACGGCGCGCGCCTGCAGCGTTCCGAAGGTGATGATCTGGCTCACCTGCTCGGTACCGTATTTCCGCTGCACATAGCGGATCACCTCTTCGCGCCGGTCCTGGCAGAAGTCGATGTCAAAGTCGGGCATCGAGACGCGTTCCGGATTGAGAAAGCGCTCGAACAGAAGGTTGTAAGCGAGTGGATCCAGGTCGGTAATGGTCGTGGCATAGGCCACCAGCGAGCCGGCGCCCGAGCCGCGGCCGGGCCCGACCGGAATGCCCTGCGCCTTGGACCAGCGGATGAAATCGGCCACGATGAGGAAATAGCCGGGAAACTGCATGGACTGGATGATGCCCAGCTCGAATTCCAGCCGCTCCCAATATTCTGCCTCGGTCTTGCCCGGCGCCGGCCCCGGATTGGCGAGGCGATTGCGCAGCCCCTCCTCCGCCATGGCGCGCAAGGCATCGGCCTCGGCCGCCACCGCATCCTCTTCGCTGAGGTCAGGCGCGGCGGCAAATTTTGGCAGGATCGGTTTACGCGTTAAAGGTCGATAGGACACACGCCGGGCAATCTCGACGGTGGAATCGAGCGCCTCGGGCAGGTCCGAGAAGAGCGCGGCCATCTCGGCACGCGTCTTGAAATAGTACTGGTCGTTGAGCTTGCGCCGCTCGGTCTGGGCCAGCACGGTGCCACCGGCAATCGCCAGCAGCGCGTCATGCGCCTCGAATTCCTTGACCGATTTGAAGAAGGGCTCATTGGTGGCCACCAGCGGAATGCCCTTGCGATAGGCATAGTCCACCAGGCGCGGCTCCACGGCGGCCTCCTGCACCCGGCCATGCCGCTGCAGCTCGATATAGAAGCGTTCGCCGAACAGCTCGGCCAGCCGATCGAGGCGCCGGATGGCATTGCCGTCCTGCCCCTGGGCGAAGGCCATGTCCACTGCGCCCTCGGGCCCGCCGCTCAGGCAGATCAGGCCCTCGAGCCGCTCGCGGCTCAGCCAGTCGAGCTGCGCCCGAGCCGTGCCGCCATCGCCCTCGATATAGGATTTTGACACCAGCCGCGACAGGTTGCCGAACCCGGTCTCGGTCTGGGCGATCAGCACCACGCTGGATTTGCCCGACCAGGCGACGTGCCCGCGCTCGCTGATGCGCTCTTCGCCGGCGGCAAAGTCGATGGCCAGCTCCACCCCGACCAGCGGCTGAATGCCCTTCTTGCTGGCCTTTTCCGAAAATTCCAGCGCCCCGAAGAGGTTACCGGTATCGGCAATGCCGAGCGCGGGCTGGGCGTCCGCGTCGGCCAGCTTAAGAATGGTGTCGAGCTGCAGCGCCCCCTCAAGCAGGGAATAGGCGGAATGGACGTGCAGATGGATGAAACCGGGACCTGTCATGACACACCTTATGACGGACGCGGGGGGCGGATCATACCGCCCCGACGCTGCAATCCACAGGCAGGGTCACACGAGTCGGGCCAGGATATCCATCCAGGTGAGCGAGCCGATGGTGAAGGCGCCCAGCGTAACGAATGCGGCGAAGTCCTTGATGAAGGTAAGCATCTGCATCTCCCGTGTTGCTATAATGTTCTTATATGTTCCAGCTTTGTTCTTGTCGAGTGTGGGCAGCGGGAACAGCGGGGATTGGTGAGGACTGGTTAGCAAACTGTTAACATTTGCCGTAGCGCAGGCCGCAGGGGCCCCTTGCCGTCCGCCGCGCCAGGGGCCAGTTTCAGGGGCGCAGCTTTCGCGCGCGACTCACAGGTCAGACACCACCATGACACCGACGCCGCAACTCAGCCTGGGCCTGCTGCTCACTGCCTCGGCCGGCTTTTCCGATGTGGTCAGCTTCATCGAGCTGGGCGGCCACTTCACCTCCTTTGTCAGCGGCAACACCACCCAGCTCGGCGATGCCCTGGCGCTGGGCGACTGGTCGGTGGCGCTGCTGACCGGCTCGCTGGTCGGCCTGTTCTTTGCCGGCAGCCTGCTCGGCTCGCTGCTGGCGCTGCTGGCCGGGCCGCGCTGGGGCTCGAGCCTGGTCACGGCGCTGGTGGTGCTGAGCTTCCTGGCCACCCTCATCGGCGCCGCCCTGGGCAGCCCGCCGCGCCAGTTCATGCTGTTCCTGGCGGCCGGCGCCGGTGCGCAGAACGCCATCCTGCCCTCCACCGGCTCGGTGCGGCTGGGCACCACCTTCGTCACCGGCACGCTGTTTGCCGCCGGCCAGGATCTCGCCCGCGCCCTGCGTGGCCTCGCCCCGCCCTGGCGCTGGGCCCAGCATCTGCTGGTCTGGTTCTCGCTGCTGCTGGGCGGCCTGCTCGGCGGCCTCGGCTATGCCTTTGCCGGCATCAATGCGCTGCTGCTGCCGGGCCTGATCTATCTGGGCTTCCTCATCGCCTTCATCGTCCGCCGCCCGGCCAAGGTCATGGCCTGATCACGCGGGCGTCCGGCAGCCGGCCATCCGGACCAGCCCTGTCAGGCCGGCCCGAACCCGTAACCATGCTGTTACGCGCGGCGCGGCGGCGCCACGATGAAGGCGAGCTTGAAGGCCAGCGGATTGACGACCTGGCTGACGACGAAGGCGATCGGCCAGGCGGTGAGGAATGATACTGGCCAATGGGCCACGAAAGCCGGCCCGGCATTGATGAACCCCATCACGCCGCTCATGGTGAGGGCCATCAAGAAGGTCATGATGAGGGTAAGGGTAAGCTGGGTTTTCTTCGGCATACTGTCTCCATCAAGAGCGGACTGACGGAGACCATTCCCACGTCAGCACCAGCCCCATAAAACGAGGGTTGGTGCCAGTGGGACCGCAGAAACTGCGACGAAGCCTGCACAGCGCAGGGACCGGGATACCAACCGGCGACTTCTTTCGGCCTGCGTGACCTAGTCAAGGCCACGCCACAGCGCAAGCCGCGATGGTGAATGGCTGGCTTGCGCAGAAAACGCTTACGCAATCACCGCTTTTGCTACCAAGCGGTCACCACCATGCTCGGCAGCCCGGCAAGGTCATGGGCTGAACGGGAACCAGTTCTAAGCGACCATCGTCAATTCTGAGCAACGCTGCGCAATGTCCTGGGGCTGTTTACCGGGGGCACGCCGCCAGCTATCTTCATTGTACCATTCGGTCTAAGCCTGTGTTTCCACGGCTGTCTTTGACGCCATCCAAGGGACTCTGATGTCATCATTGCCAGTGCCTTCGCTGAAATTTCTGGCCGGCGGCGGCGAGATGGGCCAGCGCATACGGGCGATGGATTGGTCTGCGACACCCTTGGGTCCGCCAGACAGCTGGCCGGGTAGCCTGAGGACCCTCGTGCAGGTGATGCTCATGTCCGGGCAGCCGATGTTTATCGCCTGGGGCCCCGAGCGCATCATGCTGTATAATGACGGCTACGCGCCCATGTGCGCCAACAAGCACCCCTGGGCCCTCGGAAAACCTTTCTCGGCGGTTTGGGCCGACATTATCGAGGCTGTTGGTCCGATAATGGATGCCGCCTATGCCGGCATCCCGACTTACATGGATGACATCGAGTTCCTGATGACCCGACACGGCCAGCAGGTCGAGACGCATTTTTCGTTCGGTTACACGCCCGTCCACGACCACGACGATCATATTGCGGGCATGTTCTGTACCGCCCTTGAGATCACCGCGAAGGTTGCTGAAGCAAAGGCCCGGCAAGCTGACGCGCAGCGCCTGACCGAGATGTTCGAGCAGGCTCCCAGCGCCATCGCCGTGTTGCGCGGGCCGACATACATATTCGAAGTGGCCAACTCGGCGTATCAGCGGCTTGTAGCGAAAAGGGACCTCGTGGGGCAACCCGTTGCCGAGGTCATGCCAGACCTGCTGGAGCAAGGTTTCGCTGATCTGCTCGATCGCGTCTATTCGACCGGCGAGCCTTTCGTCGGCTCGGGCGTCCCCATTACCGTACTCGATCCCGAGACCGGCACCAGCACCGAACGGGTGATGGACTTCGTCTATCAGCCGATGCGGAACGCCGATGGCCAGGTCGACGCTATTTTTGTCGAGGTCGTCGACGCCACGGAGCGACACAACGTCGAGAAGATGCAGGCGCTGCTCAGCGAGGAAATGGGACATCGCATCAAGAACCAGATGGCCGTCGTGCAGGCCATCGTCAATCAGACCCTGCGCGGCGCGCCCGACATTCGCGCGGCCCAACAGTTGATCAATGATCGGCTGGTCGCGCTTGCCAGCGCCCACGATCTGTTGCTGCGGGGAAAAGGCGAACGCGCTTCGGTGCTCAAGCTGATCGAGACGGCAATGGCGCCTTATGGACGCAGCAACGAGCATCAGATTTCCATTGTCGGCACCGACATCGAACTCGCGCCGAAAGCCGCTCTGTCGCTGGCGCTTATCTTGCATGAACTCGCCACCAATGCCGTCAAATATGGCTCACTCTCGGTGCCCGAGGGGCGGTTGGAAATCCAGTCGACGACGGCGACGGTGGACGGCAGATCGGTTTTCAACCTGACCTGGAGGGAGGCCGGCGGACCGCCCGTGCGTGAGCCGTCATCGTTGGGATTTGGCACAAGGCTGCTTCGCGGCGGCATCACCGGCGTCGCCAACAGCGTCGAGCTGACCTACGCCCCCATCGGCTTCAGCTTCAGACTGACAGCATCGGCTGTTGAAATCTTGAGTTCGTAGCGCCAACGGGTATTTTTGATCGGGCCCGGCTGACGTCGCTTGACCTCCCCGAAGTCTCGCAAACAAAAAGGCCCGGATCGCTCCGGGCCTCTTTTCTGTTGGTTGGGGACATCAGTCCTTGTCGACGGTGGCCTTGGGCTTTTTCGGCTTGGGCAGCGCCTTGGGCTTGGCGGCGCGCGGCGGCGCCGCGATCAGCTCGAGCTTGGCATCCTTGCCTTCGCCGACCACCGCCACGGTGACCGTGCCGCCATTGACCAGTTCGCCGAACAGCACCTCTTCAGCCAGCGGCTTCTTGATATATTCCTGGATCACGCGACCAAGCGGCCGCGCGCCCATGCGTTCATCATAGCCGCGTTCGGCCAGCCAGTCGGCGGCTGCGGGCTGCAGCACGATGGTGACATTGCGCTCGGCCAGCTGGCCTTCCAGCTGCAGCACGAACTTCTCGACCACGCGACGCACGACTTCGCGCGGCAGCGGGGCAAACGAGATGATCGCGTCGAGCCGGTTGCGGAATTCCGGGCTGAACAGGCGGTTGATCGCCTCTTCGTCGTCGCCCTGCTCGCGCTTGCGCCCAAAGCCGATCGGGCTCTTGGCCAGCTCCATGGCGCCCACATTGGACGTCATGATCAGGATGACATTGCGGAAATCCACCGACTTGCCGGTGTGATCGGTCAGCTTGCCATGGTCCATCACCTGCAACAGGATGTTGTAGAGATCGGGATGGGCCTTCTCGATTTCGTCCAGCAGCACCACGCAATGCGGGTTCTGGTCGACGCCATCGGTCAGAAGGCCGCCCTGGTCGAAGCCGACATAGCCCGGCGGGGCACCAATCAGCCGGCTGACCGTGTGGCGCTCCATGTATTCCGACATGTCGAAACGCAACAGCTCCACCCCGAGGGTGTCGGCAAGCTGCTTGGCGGCTTCCGTCTTGCCCACGCCGGTTGGCCCGGTGAAGAGGTAAGAGCCGATCGGCTTTTCCGGTTCGCGCAGGCCGGCCCGGGCCAGCTTGATCGCCGAGGACAGGGCCGTGATCGCCGCATCCTGGCCGAATACCACGGTCTTGAGGTTGGTCTCAAGGCTCCCCAGCATTTCCGCATCGGACTTGGAGACCGATTTGGGCGGAATGCGCGCGATCGTGGCAATGGTCGCCTCGATGTCCTCGACATCGATGATCTTCTTGCGCTTGTCGGGCGTCAGCAGCATCTGGCCGGCGCCGGTCTCGTCGAGCACGTCGATCGCCTTGTCGGGCAGCTTGCGGTCATTGATATAGCGCGCGCTGAGTTCGACCGCGGCCTTGAGGGCCTCGTCGGTATACTTGATCTTGTGGAACTCTTCGAAATAGGGGCGCAGGCCTTTGACGATCTCGATGGCGTCCGGGATCGTCGGCTCGTTGACGTCGATCTTCTGGAAGCGCCGGACCAGGGCCCGGTCCTTCTCGAAAAACTGCCGATATTCCTTGTAGGTGGTCGAGCCGATGCAGCGGATCGCGCCGCTGGCCAAGGCTGGCTTGAGCAGGTTGGACGCGTCGAGCGCCCCGCCCGAGGTCGCGCCGGCCCCGATCATGGTGTGGATCTCGTCGATGAAGAGCACCGAATTCGGCATCTTCTCGAGCTCCTTCATCACCGCCTTGAGGCGTTCCTCGAAGTCGCCGCGATAGCGCGTGCCGGCCAGGAGCGAACCCATGTCGAGCGAATAGATCACCGCTTCGCGCAGCACTTCGGGGACGTCGCCCTCGATGATCTTGCGGGCCAGGCCTTCGGCAATGGCGGTCTTGCCCACGCCGGCATCGCCGACATAGAGCGGGTTGTTCTTTGAGCGCCGGCACAACACCTGGATGGTGCGGCGCAGTTCGGCATCGCGCCCGATCAGCGGGTCGATCTTGCCGGCACGGGCCTTCTCGTTGAGGTTGACGGCGAAATCGGCCAGCGCCGAGCTCTTCTTGGCCTCGGCGCCGCCTTCGGCATGGTTCTCACCATCTTCGGCGCCATGCACCTTGCGCTCCTCGCTGGGACCGGACTTGGTGATCCCGTGGCTGATGAAATTGACCGCGTCCAGCCGGCTCATGTCCTGCTGTTCGAGGAAATAGGCGGCATGGCTTTCGCGTTCGGCAAAGATCGCCACCAGCACATTGGCGCCGGTAACCTCTTCGCGACCGGACGACTGCACATGGATGACGGCGCGCTGGATGACGCGCTGGAACGCGGCGGTCGGCCGCGCATCCTGGCCATTGGGGACGATCAGGCTGTCGAGCTCTTCATTGATGAAGTCCTCGAGGTCGCTCTTGAGCGCATCGACGTCGACATCGCAGCCGGTCAGAACGGCGATCGTTTCACGGTCGTCGGTCAGGGCCAGCAAGAGGTGTTCGAGCGTGGCGAACTCATGGTTTCGCTCACGCGCCAGGTTCATTGCCTGATGCAGAGCCTTTTCAAGTCCGCGGGAGAATGAGGGCATATGATGTTCCTATTGCTTTTCCATCACGCATTGCAGCGGATGCTGGTTCTTGCGTGCCGTATCCATTACGCGGGTGACCTTGGTCTCGGCCACTTCGTAAGGATATACGCCGCACTCACCGACCCCCTTCTGGTGAACGTGCAGCATGATCTGCATGGCGTCTTCACGCGATTTGTTGAAGACGTCCTGCAGCACGAGAATGACGAATTCCATCGGCGTGTAATCGTCATTGAGCAGCAGCACCCGATACAGGCTCGGGCGCTTGGTCTTGGGTCGGGTCTTGGTGATGGTCCCGGTATCGGTATCACCCTTGCCCGGATCCTCGCTCTTGGGCCCTGCCATGGTAGGGCCAGGCACCAGACCCCGGGCGGTCGGCACCTCATCGGTCTTGGCGTGGCGTCTCTTCAAGGTCATGGCAAAAATCATCTGTCGTGAGAAAAACGAAGCAGCTGGTGGGAGCCATTATGTAGGCAAAATCCAGCCCGTGTTAAGGGCCCATGCATCCCGAATTTGTGAGGGGAGCAAAAGCCCGGTCCGGCAAGGCCTTATACGCCGGCAGGGCCGGCGCGGATCCCCTGCTTTTGCCGCCCCGCGCGCGCCCGCCGACGGTAGCGCGGCAACTGCCCGCGCCGGAACGGCGGCGCCGTCGCCTCTGGCTCTCCGCCCTCTCGCAGAAATCGATGGCATTTTACGGAATAGTAACGGGCCCGGCTTAAGGATGATGACTTACTGGTCGATCCGGACGCGTGGGGCTCCCCGGACCGTACCAGAACCCGAGTTGTCGTAGTTGCGTACGGGCACTGTTGTGCCCGAGAGTGAAGAGTTGGAGTACCGGGTGGCTTTCAAGGCGAAAACCCCATGGCGCGTTGCATTTCTGCGCGCCCTTGCCGCAACGCTAATTGCCCTGGCTGTCAGCGCCCACGCTGCAGCACCGGCTCAGGCCATCGAAAATCTCCGCAAATATGCCGGCATCGTCGTCGATGCCAAATCGGGCAATGTGCTCTACGAAGAGGCCGCCGACAGCCGGCGCTACCCCGCCTCGGTCGCCAAGGTGATGACGCTCTATGTCCTGTTCCAGGAACTGAGCGCCGGCAATCTCAAGCTGTCCACCAAGATGACCGTCTCGGCCCATGCCGCTGCGGCCGTGCCCACCAAGCTGGGCCTGCGCGCCGGCGCCACCATAACGGTGGAAGACGCCATCAAGTCGCTGGTCACCCTGTCGGCCAATGACATGGCCCGCGTCATCGCCGAACACGTTTCCGGCTCCGAGAGCAATTTCGCCCAGCGCATGACGGCCACGGCCCGCGCCCTGGGCATGCGCAACACCACCTATCGCAACGCCTCGGGCCTGCCCGATGGCGGCCAGCTGACCACGGTGCGCGACCAGGCCATTCTGGGCATCGCCATCTATCAGCACTTCCCCAGCTATTATGAGTTCTTCCAGACCAAGAGCTTCAGCTACGGCAAGTCCACCTATGGCAACCACAACCGCGTGCTGGGCTATCTCGGCGCCGTCGATGGCATCAAGACCGGCTATATCAATGCCGCCGGCTCCAACCTGCTGACCGCCGCCCGCAAGGACAACCGCCATATCGTCGTGGTCGCCTTCGGCTTCAATTCCTCGGCTTCGCGCGACGAAAAGGTCCGCCAGCTGGTCTCGAGCTATCTGCCCAAGGGCCGCCGCGGCGACTATCTGCGCACCGCCATGATCCCCATGCCCGGCAGCCAGGGCACCGTGCAGGTCGCCGTGGCCCAGTCGCCACCCGTGCCGGTCTTTGTCATGCCCATGCCCCTGCCCGGCTTCCGCCTGGCGCAGCTGGTGGCCGCCAATGGCGCCCAGCCGCAGACCCAGGTCGCCCCGCAGCTGGCCGTCGCCACCACGGCGCCACTGCCCCAGCCCATCCCGGCCGATCTTGGCCTGCAGCCAGCCCTGCAGGCTGCAAATACCCTCGGCGCCCCCTCGCAGACCCCGCAGCCGGCCGTGCCCACCCAGGACGTCATCGGCGCCTGGCTCAGCGATACCTACAATCTGGGCGCCCCGCCCAGCGCGCTCGGCCAGACGCCGCCATCGGCGCCACTGGGCTATGTACCACCCGCCGATACGGGCGCCCCGGCAGAAGGCCAGCCGGTTGACCTGTTGACTTCGGGCAGCGTCCCGACCGCTGATGCCGGCGCCACGCCAGGCGGCTGGGTCGTGCAGATCGGTGCCGGTCCGTCGGAAGACAGTGCCCGCGCCATGCTTGCCGACGCGGCTGGCAAGGCCGGCGGCCTCAATGATTTCCGCTCCTATGTGGAGCGCTTCGAAAAGAACGGCAGCGTGTTCTATCGCGCCCGCTTTGTCGGCTTTGGCGGCCGCGACGACGCCACCGCCATGTGCAACCAGCTCAAGCAGCAGAACCTGGCCTGCCTGGCCATGCAAAGCTGAGCTGAACCGGAACGAGACTGACAAGACGAGCCGGGGCCGATGAGCCGCCGGCCACGAGGGGAAGCAAATTGGCGCCTGTGTTTGGAGTAGCCCAATGAGCGAACGTACTGCCCTGACCGAGCTGGCCAATTTTGTCGGCCGCTCGAGTCTGCTCAACGAGGACATGGCCACGCGCAACCGCGTGCTGGCCGGCATTACCGGCCGCATGCTGCCGCGCAAGCGCAGCGTCGGCGATCTGCTCGGCGTGGTCCTGGCGCTGTCCGCCCGCACCCGCCGCATGGTGCAGGATCCGGTCACCGTCGATATCGACGTCTTCGCCCCCGGTGGCGCCCGCGCCATCCAGCTCGATCTCGGCAAGCGCTGAGCCCGCCTGCCCGACGGTAACCCTCAGATTTCGCTGTTGAGCATGTGCACGAAGCGCTGTTCGGCCGCTGCTTGCGGCGACAGGCTGGTGGCGAGGGCCTGGCGCGCCCGTGAGCGCGCGCTGCTGGGCAGATGCAACGCGTCCACCAGGTTGCGATATTCATGCCGCGCGCTCAGATGCGACGCCGATGGCAGCCCGCCCAGCATGTCCTCGTCGAGCGGATCGAACACCGTCAGCCCGCTGGCGAACAGCGAGCGGAAGATGACGCGCTCGGCAATACCGTCCGCCACCCGGCAGCCCAGCCGCAGGGCAATGCGCTTCAGCATGGTCTGCACCTGCCGCATGTTGCGCGAGGACAGCATGGAAATGCGGTTGCGCACCAGCACCCAGTCAAAGGTCCGCCCGTCCACGGCCAGCCGTTCGGCGCGGGCGCGCTGCACCAGCCTGGCATAATGGCTCATCTCGCGTGGCTCGCCTGTCACCGGGTCCATCTGCGCCATCACGTTGAGGTCGATCAGGCTGTCATTGACCGGCGTCACCAGCGTATCGGCCAGCGAATGCGCCAGCCGCGTCAGGTTGGTGTCAAAGCCGGGCGTGTCGATGATGAGGAAATCGGCGTCATGCTCGACCTCCCCCACCGCCTGCCGGAACAGGTCGAACTCGATGCGGTGATTGGCCTTGAGCGAATCCCCGCGCGACACCGGCAGGTGGAAATGGGTGGTATGGGGCACCTTGAGGCCGCGATTATGCGCCCATTCCCGCCGATTGCGCACATAGTGGGTCAGCGTCTGCTGCCGGCTGTCGACATCGATCGTGGCCACCTTGTAGCCTTCGTAGAGCAGCTGGATGGCCAGGTGAAAGGCCGTTGTGGACTTGCCCGACCCGCCCTTTTCATTCCCGATAACAATGACATGTACGCCATGTCCGGCCATTGCGCGCTCCCGATCTAAGGGCGCAATTGTCCGGCTTTCATGCCCGGCTGGCAAGCTTGGGCATGGTCAATAATAGTTAAACGCTTAATTTGCCTCAGGCTGAGAGCCGCAGCGCCTCGGCCGCGCCCTGCCCGCTCGGCTGGCTGATCGGCAGGTTGAGCGCCGCCACCAGGTTACGATATTCCTGCCGCGCCGCCAGATGCGACACGCTCGAGCCTTCGGCGCCCATGTCGCCATCGAGCGGATCGAACACCGTCAGGCCGCTGGCAAACAGCGAGCGGAAGATGACGCGCTCGGCAATGCCGTCCGCCACCCGGCAGCCAAAGCGCGTGGCAATGGCGTCCAGCGTTACCTGCACCTGGCGCGCATTGCGCGAGCCCAGCATGGAGATGCGGTTGCGCACCAGCACCCAGTCGACGCTCTCGCCGGTCACCGACAGCCGCTCGGAACGCGCGCGCTGCACCAGCTTGGCATAGTGGCTGGTTTCGATCGGCTGGCCGCTCCGGGCATCCACCCGGGCCAGCACGTTGAGGTCGATCAGGCTGTCATTGACCGGCGTCACCAGCGTATCGGCCAGCGAATGCGCCAGCCGCGTCAGATTGGTATCGAAGCCGGGCGTGTCGATGATGACGAAATCGGCGCGGTTCTCCACCTCACCAATGGCCCGGCGGAACACGTCGAATTCTGCCTTGTCGTTTTCCCGCACCGAGTCGCCCCAGGCCGATGGCAGGTGGAAATGCTGCGGATTGGGCAGGGTCAGCCCCCGCTCCTGCGCATGGGCACGCCGGTTACGCAGATAATGGGTCAGTGTCTGCTGGCGGCTGTCCACGTCCACGCTGGCCACGCGATAGCCGGCATGCAGCAGATAGATGGCCAGATGGAAGGCCGTCGTGGATTTCCCCGAGCCGCCCTTTTCATTGCCCACCACGATGACATGCGCACCGCTTCGCGCCATTGCCGCCCCCAAATCAATGCGCCTGCCGCACACCGCTAACAGAGGCCGCTATGGTTAATAGCCCCTTAAGATTGGCGCCTGCCAACAGCTAGATCAGTCCCAATTTGGCAAGGTCGGCCGCCAGCTCAAGCGAACCGGCGTTTTCATTGGCCCCGAGGTCGGGCGGCGCATCGGCCGGCGTGAGATAGCGCCAGCCCTGGAACGGTCGTTTGGGATAGGGAATCGTCCGAATCAGCTCGGGGGCGAGGATGATGTCGCAATAGCTTTTGCCCTCGCCGTCTTCGTAGGGCGCCAGGCGCAGGATTGGCTGGCGGCAGGACACCTGCCCGGCAATCACCCAGTAGATCGAGGCAAGGCCCTCCATCTCGGCGGCCCGCTTGGGCATCATGCGGGTGCGGTGCACATGCACGTCCTCGCCATAATCGGCGCCCCACCAATGCGCGCGCTCGTTGCGGTAGCTCTCGAGCTCCTCAAAGCTCGACACCCCCACGCACAGCTTGATCATGTGGATCATCGATGGCCTTCCAGCAAAGCAACGGGCGCCCGAGTGGCCCGGGCGCCCGTTCATAAATTTTGTGAGTGAAAAACTCTAGCGCCTAAACGCCAGCAACCACGGAGAAAACCAATCCCATCGAGAGCAGGCAAACCATTGTCCAGCTTGCTGCACGCCACATAGTGGCCCTCGGTTGACTTCGCATCTATCGCTCCTTGTCAGCCGTTCACTGCTCCGGAAAGCCGGCGGACCGTACCGCCACACCCCCGGTATCAAAGCGTTAACCGTGTCACAAATCCTTTGCAAGCGGCGAAGATGTCACACTCCGAAGCGGCCCGAAGGGCAAAATCGCGCCAGTGGCGCGATTTTAGCTGAGGAGGCCATGAGAGCTACGCTCGAATGGCCACGGCCGCTCGTTAGGCTAAATCCTTGACTGGCGAGACATTAGCTTGTGCCCCGAGGCAACGCCCGCACGACCGCAAGATCCCCCTGTCGCACCACCGGGCCCCCTCCTAGAACAACCCGAACCACAGCCCGGCAATCCCCAGAAAAGCAAAGAACCCCACCACATCGGTGATGGTGGTCACGAACACTGCCGAGGCGATCGCCGGGTCGGCCTTGAACTTGTCCAGCGTCAGCGGGATCAGGATGCCCGCCGTGCCGGCCACCACCATATTGATGATCATCGCCGCGGCGATCACCACGCCCAGTTCGAGATTGTTGAAGCGCAGCCAGGTGACCAGCCCGATCAATATGGCAAAGATCACGCCATTGATCAGCCCGACCACCATTTCGCGCCGGATCAGCCGGCGCAGGCGGCGCCCGTCCAGCTCGCGCATCGACAGCGCCCGCACGGTGACCGTCATGGTCTGCGTGCCGGCATTGCCGCCCATCGAGGCGACGATGGGCATCAGCACGGCCAGCGCCACCATCTGCTCGATGGTGGCGTCGAACAGCCCGATGACCAGCGACACGCAGACCGCGGCGACCAGGTTGATCACCAGCCAGGGCACGCGGCTGCGCGCCGTATCCACCGTGCTGTCGGAAATGTCCTCGTCACCGACGCCGGCCAGCAGCTTGATGTCCTCGTCGGCCTCTTCGTGGATGACGTCGACCATGTCGTCGATGGTGAGCACGCCGACCAGCCTTTTGCTCTCGTCGACCACGCCCACTTCGACCAGATCGTAGCGCTCGAAATCGCGCGCCGCCTCTTCCTGGTCCTCATTGGCGTCTACCAGCACCAGATTGGTGTTCATCAGCGCCTCGATCGGCGTGGTCCGCTCCGCGCGGATGAACTTGTCGAGCGGGATAGTGCCCAGCACCTGGTAGGCGGCATCGACCACATAGAGCTGGTAGAATTCGTCGGGCAGCTCGCGCTCGCGCCGCAGGTAGTCGATGGTCTGGCCCACCGTCCAGAAGGGCGGAATGGCGATGAAGTCGGTGAGCATCCGCCGCCCGGCCGAATCCTCGGGGAAATCCAGGCTTCGCTTGAGGCTCAGCCGCTCGAAGGTGGGGAGCTTCGCCAGCACCTCGTCGCGGTCGACCTGTTCCATGTCCTCGAGCAGGGTGACGGCGTCGTCATTGTCCAGCCCGGCCACGCCGCGGGCGATTTCCGCATTGGGCAGCTCTTCCATCAGCTGCATGCGCACCGATTCATCGACTTCGGTCAGCGCCGAATAGTCGAAGCGATCGCCCAGCAGTTGCACCAGCTCGACGCGTTCGGGCGCATCGAGCGATTCCAGCACATCGCCGATATCGGCCGCGTGCAGCTCGGCCATGACCAGGGCGATATCGTCGGCCCGGCCGGCGCTCAGAAACGCCCGCAGCCGCTCCAGCCAGAGCGGACTGATGCGGTCATCGTCATCGCGGAAGACATTGGGATCAATGCCGTTTTCGGCAGCGGTACTGGTGTCGGAATCTGTGCTCAAGACTAGGCCCTTCGGTCCGGCATTGCGGGGCCCCAAAGCTGTAGCCAATCCCACCATGCTCCGCCAGCGGGAGAGCGGCGATTTCGGCAGGGGTTGCGGAGAATTGTTGGGGTGAGATGGAGGGAGATGGCGCCGGCCGGTGCAGCGGCACTGGGCTTGCTCACCCGGCGCCCCTGTTGAAGCGTTTCACCTGCGAGACGGTGCTCGTTTCGCGCGCTGGGGAGAAGTGCGGCTATAGCCGCCGCAAATCCTTGAGCAGCGCGAACAGATGCAGCGGATCGGTTGGCGATGCGATGAAATCGTAGCGCTGATAGAAGCTGCGGGCCTTGTCATTCTTGGCATGCACAGCTAGCGCCCGAATGCCGGCAATATCGGCCGCCTGCAGCGTCCGTAGCACGGCATCGCGCAGCAGCCCTGCTCCGACTGCCTTGCCCTGCCAGTCCCTGGCTACGGCCAGACGGGCCAGCAGCATGATCGGCACCGGGTGGGAAGCCATCCCCTTGGTTAGGCGCTCGGGCGCCGCCTCGTGCCGCACCTCGCCAACGACCAGGGTGTAAAAGCCGATGACAACGTCATCGGCCAGTCCCACATAGGTCTGGGAGGCATTGGCCTGCTGATTGACTAGGGCAAAGCGAATGAGAAAGCGGTTGAGCGGCTGCTCGCCGCAATCGAAAGCATCGACCGTATGGTGGCGGCCGAGCTTTGCGACTCGAAACTGCGTCACGCCGGCGCGCTGCCGGAAAAGATGCCGGGCTCGTCGAGCAACTTGCGCAAAGCGGGCATCTCTTTTACCGGCGCATCCAGCGCCGCGGCAAAGGCGTTCCACTGCTCTGGCGCCAGCTGGAAGACCCGCCGGTCGGCCAGGGTCTCCTCGGCCCGGCCCAGGGCACTGTCGAGCACAAAGTCGCTCAAGGAGCGGCGTTCAGCATTGGCGGCGGCAGCCAGGGTGCGTTTCGCTTCCGGCGTGAGCCGCAGATCGAGCTTTTCAGTACGGGTGGTACGTGTTGTCATGGCTACCTCACAGCCCCACCATACCAAACTGCGCCCGACAATGTCATGACAAATATGCTTGGGGCTTCGCTCTGGCTCGCCAAGTCGGTTGGACAAGCCCTTCCCCCCAGAAACAAAAAGGGCTGCCCCGCGGGGCAGCCCATTTTTCGTTTCATCCCTGAGGATGATGGTGCGGTCGAGAAGACTCGAACTTCCACGCCCTTTCGGGCACAGCGACCTCAACGCTGCGCGTCTACCAATTCCGCCACGACCGCACATTCTGGTAGAGCCAAGCCCACCGGGCGAAGCGATTGGGGATGTAGCAAAGGTTCCTGCTAACCTCAAGCGCTTAAATGGCCAATTGCATTTGCCTGTGGAGAGCCCGGTGCCCGGGGCGGCAAAGCGGGGCCGGTTTCCGCGTCCCCGATGCGGCGGCACAGACCAGCAGGCGGCAAGCTGACGGGTTCAGTCGCCCCCCGCGCTAGCGGTGGCGCGAGGTCTTGCCGATGATCTGCACGCGCAAGTGCCCGTCCTCGACGCTGACTTCTCCATGCGCGATCAGCGTGCCATTGGCATAGATGCATAGCGGATCATTTTCGCCGGCATCCAGCTCGATTACCGCGCCGCGCCCCATGCGCAGCAGATGGTGGATCGGCATGCTGGTGGCACCCAGTTCGACAGTGATGTCCACTTCAATATTGTCTAAGGTGCCCATAGATATGTCTTTGCCCGTCCTGGCGCCGCCGTCGCGGCCCCTGCCTCTGATATGAAAGCCATCCTCGGACACCCATGGTTATGGAAGCGTTAACAAATCATGACGACGCCTACCAAATGCGTAGCAAATTGGCACGAAGCGATGACCGCCCGGTGCAGTGGGTGATTTCGGAGGCGCCGGTGGCCTATCCGGCCGCGCTGGCCGCCATGCAGGCGCGCGCCGCCGCCATTGCCCGCGGCGAGGCCGAGGAGGCCGTCTGGCTGCTCGAGCATCCCCCGCTCTATACCGCCGGCACCTCCGCCCGGCCCGAGGACCTGCTGTCGCCGCGCTTTGACGTGTTCGACGCCGGTCGCGGCGGGCAATATACCTATCATGGCCCTGGCCAGCGCGTGGCCTATGTCATGCTCGACCTGACCGCGCGTGGCCGCGACATCCGCTGCCTCGTCCAGGGGCTCGAGGACTGGGTGGTCGATACCCTGGCCGCCTTCAATATCGTCGCGGAAAGCAAGCCGGCGCCGCGCATCGGCGTCTGGGTCAAGCGACCAGACAAGGGCGTGCTGGCCGAGGACAAGATCGCCGCCATCGGCGTGCGCGTGTCCAAATGGGTCACCTTTCACGGCATCTCGCTCAATGTGTCCCCTGACCTCGGCCACTATAGCGGCATCGTCCCCTGCGGCATTACCGATGGCGGCGTCACCAGCTTCGAGGATCTGGGCCACCTGGTCTCGCTGCCCGAGGTCGATTCCGTACTGCGCCAGGCTTTCGAGGCGCGCTTCGGCCCCACGCTTTCCGCAACCGAGCAAGGCCTTGTCGGGGCTGGCTTGCGGGACCAAGTTGCGTAAAAATCGAATCACCGCCGTTTAAAGCCATTTCCTAGGAGCCCGTCATGACGCTGGACGACCTCAAGCGCCTGTTCACCCGCCAGACCCTGTTCCGGCTCGATGCCATTCTCTCGCCCAAGCTGGTGCCCATCCTTTATGCCCTGGGTCTGGCCGCCATCCTGCTCTGGGCCGTCAGCCACCTCTTCCTCACCTTCGGCTACGGTTTCGGCATGGGCCTGTGGGGGATTCTGGAAATCCTCGTCTTCGGCCTGCTCTCGCTGATCGGCCTGCGCATTGCCTGCGAGGCGCTGCTGGTCTGGTTCAAGACCCATGAGACAAGCGGCGACACGGTCAACCGCGCGCGCTATTCCTCCTCGCTGATCGACGAGGTGCGCGACGCCATTCGCGACCTGGCCGAGCATGGTGACGAAGCCGACTATGCCGAGGCCGACGAATATATCACCCCGGCCACCGATCCGGCCCCCTATGTGGCCCCGGCCAGCACGCCGCGCCCGGCCGCCGCTGCGGCCCCGGCCACCCCGGTGACGCCGGCCACCGCCGTCGCCGGCAGCGAGGCGCCCCGCGCCCCGGCCACCAAGCCGGGCGAAACCTTCAAGCCGCGCCGCACCGCCAAGCGCACCCCGCCGACCAAGCCCTGATCAGTACGCTAAGGTACAAAAAAGGCCGCCCGGACAAGCGTCTGGGCGGCCTTCTTGATTTGTGAGTTCAAGCTTACTTCTTGTTGACGCTCCAGGCGCCCGGACCGGCAAACACCAGGTACAGGAAGACAAAGCAGAACAGGATGGCCGCGTCGCCGCCATTGGCCTGCGGGAAGATGCTGGCGGGGAAATGGAACATGAAATAGGCCACGGCCATCATGCCGCTCAGCACGAAGGACACGGGACGGGTGAAGAAGCCGACCAGCACGGCCAGGCCGCCGATCACCTCAAGCAGGCCACCGATCAGCATCAGGCCCTCTGTGGGGCCGGCAGCGGCGACGGGAAAGCCGAACAGCTTCTGCGTGCCATGGGCGATGAACAGGAGGGCGGTGACGATGCGCAGCACGGCGAGGGCCTGCGGCGCGTAGGCGGAGAGACGATCGAACATTGGTTTTCCTTAGGATGAACTGTGCCGCGCAGGCGCAGCGCCGACAGCCATAGCCATGTGTCCGACTCGCCGCAAACGAAACAATGAACGACGCATCGTTCGACGATCGGCACCAATCCTCCGCCGCCGCCCGCGCAGACCAGCCCCGCACCGGCCGGGGGACAGTCACATTGCGTAACCGTCAAATTCTCTGTATGACGCGCGCAATCCTTTCCCGTTTCGGAATATCAAGCTCTCATGAGCCAAGCGCCTAAAATCGGCCTCGTCAGTCTCGGCTGCCCCAAGGCCCTCGTCGACAGCGAGCGCATCATGTCCACCCTGCGCGCGCAGGGCTACTCGTTCAGCCGCGACTATGCCGGCGCCGACATCGTGCTGGTCAATACCTGCGGCTTCCTCGACAGCGCCAAGCAGGAATCGCTCGAAGCCATCGGCGAAGCGCTCAGCGAAAACGGTCGCGTCATCGTCACCGGGTGCCTCGGCGTCGAAGAAGAGCTGATCCGCAAGACCCATCCTTCGGTGCTGGCCATTTCCGGGCCCCACCAATACGAGAACGTGGTCAATGCCGTCCACGAGCACCTGCCCCCCGTCCCCAACCGCTTCCTCGACCTGGTGCCCGAACAGGGTCTCAAGCTGACCCCGCGCCACTATGCCTATCTCAAGATTTCCGAGGGCTGCAACAACCGCTGCTCCTTCTGCATCATCCCGCAGATCCGTGGCGACCTGGCCTCCCGCCCCGCCGCCGGCATTCTGGGCGAGGCCGAGGGCCTGATCCGTTCCGGCGTCAAGGAACTGCTGGTGATCTCCCAGGATACCAGCGCCTATGGCGTCGACATCAAATATGCCGAGAGCAATTATCGCGGCCGGCCGGTCAAGGCCAAGTTCTATGACCTGGCCAAGGAACTCGGCCAGCTCGGCGCCTGGGTGCGCCTGCACTATGTCTATCCCTATCCCCATGTCGACCAGGTGATGGAGTTGATGGCCGAGGGCCTGGTGCTGCCCTATCTCGACATTCCCTTCCAGCACGCCTCGCCCAGCGTGCTCAAGGCCATGCGCCGTCCCGCCCACCAGGACAAGACGCTCAACCGCATCCTCAAGTGGCGCGAGCAGGTGCCCGACCTCACCGTGCGCTCCAACTTCATCGTCGGCTTCCCCGGCGAGACCGAGGACGATTTCGAAATGCTGCTCGATTTCATCGAGGAAGCCGAGATCGACCGCGCCGGCTGCTTCAAATATGAGCCCGTCACCGGCGCTCCGGCCAATGAACTCGAGGGCATCGTTCCCGACGACGTCATGCAGGACCGCTTCGAGCGGCTGATGGAAGTGGCGCAGAATGTCTCGACCGGCCAGCTCGCCAAGAAGGTCGGCCGCACCATCCAGGTGCTGGTCGACGACGTGCAGCCCGAGAGCAACAAGGCCATTGCCCGCTCCAAATGGGACGCGCCCGAGATCGACGGCCAGGTCATCATCGCCAATGCCACCGGCATCAAGCCGGGCGACATGCTCGATGTGCTGGTCACCGACAGCGACGAATACGACCTGTTCGCCACCCCGATCGCCAATCTGAACTAGATTCGTTTTCAGGCACTTGCCGGCTTTTCCGGACTCAAGTCATGAGGCGCTGCCCACCGGCGGCGCCTTTTGCATGCCGGCCTGCTCTGGCGCCTGCGCTGCGCCGCCCAGCGACACCGCATACATCGCCGCCATCACGTCGGACTGGGTGAGCATGCCCACCAGCCTGCCGTCATCGTCCACCACCGGCAGGTGATGCAGCCCGGCATCGACCATATGCGGCACCACCTGGGCAATCGGCGTGTCCGGATGCGCCGCGCGGACCGGCGCGCTCATGATATCCTCGACCCGGCCCTTGAGCGCCCGGTCCGAATTGCTCAGCGCCCGCAGCCGCCATCCCAGCCCCGAGCCGGTGGCCGACATGCCCCAGTCGGCCTTGTCCAGCAGATCGGTCTGGGTGAGGATGCCGATCACCCGATTGTCCGCATCCACCACCGGCAGCGCCTTGATATGGTGGGCGCGCAGATGCCGCAGCGCCTCGCGCAGGCTGGTCTTGGGCCCGACCGACAGCACATCCCGGCTCATCACCTGTCCGCAGCTGACGCCGGCCGAGCGCCGGTCATAGGCGCGAATCTCGGCAAGATGCAGAATATCCGCCAGCTGGTCGGGCGCCACCGGCAGCACCATGTCATGCTGTGCCAGCACCGCGCTGATATCGGCCTGCGACACGCCCAGCCGGCCGGTCGGCAGCGGATCGGCCGTCTTGTGAATATTGACCGCCGGCCCGGGCGTCAGGTGCGGATAGCGCCGTCCGGTCAGGTTGTTGAACACCAGCGCCACTGCCAGCAGCAGCAGGGAATTGATCAGCACCGGCCAGATGACGAAACCATAGCCGGCCGCGGCAATGCTGGGCCCGCCCAGCACTGCGGTAAGCGCCACCGCCCCGCTGGGCGGATGCAGGCAGCGCAAGGCCATCATCGCCGCAATGGCCAGCCCGGCGGCAAGCCCCGCCGCCAGCATGGGATCGCCGACATAGCGCAGGCAGGTCACTCCGATCAGAGCCGACACGGTATTGCCGCCAATGATCGACCAGGGCTGCGCCAGCGGGCTCATCGGCACGGCAAACAGCAGCACCGCCGAGGCGCCCATCGGCGCAATCAGCAGCGGCACATCGCTGCCGCTCAGCGCCAGGCTGGCAATGGTACCGGTAATGACGATGCCGAACAGCGCCCCGATCGAGGCGCGCAGGCGCTCCCCCAGGCTGACCGGGGCCAGGCCGGGGACGAAACGCTTGAAGAAGGGGATGACGCTGGACATGGGCGAGCCCTGTAGCAGGCCCGCGCAGCACCGCCAACTGCGCGGCGCCAGCCACCCTCCCATTCTCGAGAGGGTGGCTGAGGGACCTCGGCCACCTCTACCGGCTCAGTGCCAGCCTTTCAACCCCAGCAGCTTCTCGCCCAGTTCGGTCAGTTCAGCCGTGGTCGCATTCTTTTTCTCCCAGTCGCGCGGATCGCCGGGAAAGGCGTCGCGCTGGGGGTGGTCCAGTTCGCGCCACAGCCGGATGCGCTCGACCCGTTCGGCTTGATTGCCCTCATCGGCCGGGAACATCGAAATATACTGCGCCATGCGCACCCGGCCGTCGGAATGGTTGGGCCGCACGCCATGGGCCAGCAGCGTGTTGAAGATCATCAGGTCGCCCGGCTCCATCTCGATATTGGTGATGGTGAGCCCCGTGGTGTCCGGATGCATCGGATCGCGATCGGCCGGCTGGGTCTTCACCCAGTCGTCGAAATTGTAGAACAGCTCGGGAATGCACTGGAAACCGCCGACATCGCCGTCCTGCTTGACCAGGCTCAGCACACCCTGCACGCCGATCGGCAGCGGATCGAGCGAGGTATCGCTGTCCCAGTGGATGAAGCCATTGGGATTGCCCTTGACCTTTTTGGGTACGTTCAGATTCGCCCGGTCGATGCTGGTCCACAGCTCCTCCATGTCCCAGATGTCGACAAAGGCGTCATAGACGCGCGGCGTCATCCGGTTATCCCAGAGATATTGGTGGTTGTAGATCTCCACCATGCCGGTGCCGTTGAGCTCCTTCATGATGTGGTCGCGCCGCTGCGGCGTGTACCAGGTGGCCGGATCAGCCGGATTCTTTTCTTCAAATTCCCACAATAAGGCCTTGAGCCGCTCCACATTTTCCGGCGGCACCGCATTGCGCACAATCACATAGCCGCGCGTCTGCCAGTGCTCCCAGTCGGCCGGGCTCAGCACCCGCAGCGGCAGCGTCTTGACGATGTCCTTGAGCGGGGTGGTCACCACCTGCGTGGTGGGGTGGCTGTCGCGCTTGGTTGCTGGCTGCATCTCGGTCTCCCATTGTCCTGCCCCCTTCGGGCCTGGTTGTGGCATCAGGCTATGCCGAGCCGCGCCGCCGCGCTTGCCCGGAGCTGGCTATGATTGATACTATTCTGGCGTAACGCAGGCCCATTCCGCCACATGAAGCCCTATCTCGAACATCTCACCGCCGATGATGGCGCCTCCTGGGCGACGCTCAACCGTCGGCTGGACGATGGCATTCCCTTCCAGTGGCACCACCATCCCGAGTTCGAGCTGACTCTGACGCTGAACTCGCAGGGCCAGCGCTTCATTGGCGACCATATCGGCCGCTATGACCACGGCGACCTGGTGCTGATCGGCCCCTATCTGCCCCATACCTGGCATTCATTGGCCCGCCCAAATGCCGGCCA
The DNA here is from genome assembly GCF_058629155.1 of Devosia sp. MDV22-iso42. Classification (NCBI taxonomy): domain Bacteria; kingdom Pseudomonadati; phylum Pseudomonadota; class Alphaproteobacteria; order Hyphomicrobiales; family Devosiaceae; genus Devosia; species Devosia sp. MDV22-iso42. The sequence continues at coordinate 180,986 of NZ_JBZVWR010000006.1, read as the reverse complement.
GCCCCATACCGCGCTGGTCATGTGGTTCCTGCCCGACTGGGCCGAACGGCTGACGGCAAATGCCGAACTGCGCCCGGTGGCCGCCCTGCTGGCCCGGGCGGCCACCGGCCTGCAGTTTTCCCCCGCCATGGCCGCCCGCATGCGCCCGCTGATCGAGACGCTGTTCACCCAGCCGGCCGTGGAGCGCTTTATCGGCCTGGTCCGGCTGCTGACCATTCTCGCGGAGGATCGCGAGGCCACGCCTTTATCGGCCACCGCCCCCGAACTGGCTCTGGCCGCCACCAATCGCGGCCGCATCGACCGCGTGCTTACCCATATTCACCAGCACTTCGCCGCGCCGATCGGCCTGGCCGACCTCGCCGATATCGCCGCCCTCAGCCCCTCGGGCCTGCATCGCACCTTCCGGCGCCACACCAGGCAGACGGTCAGCCAGTACCTGATCCGCCTGCGCATCGGTCGCGCCTGCGCCCTGCTCTCCTCCGGCGCCATGCCCATCGGCCAGATCGCCGGCGCAGTCGGCTATGACTCGCTGGCCAATTTCAACCGCCAGTTCAAGGCGCTCAAGGGCACCACGCCGCGGGAATATCGGGCCGCGTTTTTATGAGATGAGGGGTTCCCACCTGGCCTCCCCCTGAAGGGCGAGAAACGGATCGGGTATTTGGCACGAACATGCCCCACCCACCGCACGGTCCCTCCCCCTTTTAGGGGGGAGGCTCGGTTGGGGAAAACTACCGCGCAAACGCCTCGAACGGGTTGGTCTGGGTCAGTTGCACGATCATCGCCTCGTCCACTCCGGCCACGCGCAGCTTGGGCAGGACGCTGTCGACCAGATGCGTATAGGGTCTGGGCGACCCGCCACCGGGTTGGGCCGGGTCATACCAGCCCAGATCGTGGCTGAGCAGCAGCTGGTCGCCGAGCCCAGCTTCCAGCGCCCGGAGAATCAGCGCCACGACCTCGTCATCCGGTTCACGCCCGACATGATCATATTCGATCCAGGCACCGCGCGCCGCCACCGCCTTGTGCAAGTCGAAATCCGGCTCGGCCTGGGTATGGATGGAAATGAAGCGTTTGGCGGTGTAACCGGCTTCCTCGATGATATCGAGCTGGTCCATCACCACACGACCCCTGATCGTGTGCGAGCCGATCACGGCATTGCAGGCCTTGGCCGCCCGGGCCGCTGCCCGCAGGATTTTGGCTTCGATCGGGGTGATGCCGTCATCGCCGGCGCTGACCTTGATCCAGGCCGCGACCACGCCGGTGTCCCCTACGCCCGTCGTCAGTTCGCCCAGCATATGCGCCTCGAGCGCTTCCTCGCTGGCCGTGCGCACCCAGTCGGGAATCCACGGCTCGCGATAATTGCCGGTCGGCACCACGATGGGAAAGCCGGTGGCCAGCGACACGGCGAGGTCCAGATCCACGCGCAGCCCCACCCCACCGGTCGAGCATTCCACCAGAGCGGTAATGCCCTGCGCCTTGATCGCCTCGATCTGCGGCGCCATCAGCGCCACCACGTCGGCCGCCTCGGCCTGGGCATAGCCGGGCTGGTCGGGCGTGCGCAGGTCTACGAACACATGTTCATGCGGCAGGATCATGCCCAGCTGCTCCCGGCGCAACAGTCCCAGTGTGGTGAAAAGGCGTCTATCCGGCATGTCTGTTCCTCCCTCGAAATTCCATTCGGTTCCCGTGTTTATAAGCAGGCAAGTCGATTTTGTCCCTTGTCTCCGGACCGGCTCTGAGGTGAGTTGGGCACCGTTCGGCTTCTGACAGGAACAACATGACCCTTCCGCAAATTCTGGCCTTCCTGTTGATTGGCGCCATGATGGTGGCTTTCATCTGGGGCCGCTGGCGCTATGACGTGGTTGCCGTCTGTGCCCTGCTGGCCGGACTTGCCTTGGGCGTTGTCGCTCCCGGCGACGCCTTTACCGGCTTTGCCGATGACATTGTCATCATTGTCGGCAGCGCCCTGGTCGTCAGCGCCGCCGTGTCGCGCTCGGGCATCATGGAGGTGGCGGTGCGCCGCTTTGCCCCCAACCTGTCGGGTCCGCGCGCCCAGTTGATCCTGCTGGTGGTCGTGGTGGCCGTGCTCAGCGCCTTCATCAAGAATATCGGCGCCCTGGCCATCATGATGCCCATCGCCTTCCAGATGGCCCGGCGGTCGGGGGTCTCGCCCTCGCTCTTCCTGATGCCGATGGCCTTTGCCTCGCTGCTGGGCGGGCTGATGACGCAGATCGGCACCTCGCCCAATATCATCGTCTCGCGCGTGCGCATGGAGCTGACCGGCACCCCCTTCACCATGTTCGACTACACCCCCGTCGGCCTGGCGCTGACCGTGGTCGGCCTGGTCTTTCTCGCCCTGTTCTACAAGCTGCTGCCCGAGCGTCAGCGCGAATCCCAGGGCATGGACAGCGCCGTCGACATCAAGAACTACACGACCGAGGCCCGCGTCACCGAGGACTCCTCGGCCATTGGCCGCACCATCGGCGAGATCCAGGCTCTGGCCGACGGCCGCGGCATGGTCACCCGCATCATGGGCACCGGCGGCCGCACCCGCACGCCCCTGCCCGACGCCAAGCTGCGCGCCGGCGACATCCTGCTGATTGCCGGCGAACCGGATGCCCTCGACAAGATGGTCAACCAGTCCGGCATGGTATTTTCCGAGCGCCGCGGCGCGGCGACCAAGGACGCCGCCGATTTCGGCGTCATCGAGGCCGTCGTCGGCGAAAGCTCGGGCCTGATCGGCGCCACCGCGCAGGAACTCACCCTGTTCGACCGTACCGGCCTCAACCTGCTGGCCGTCAGCCGCCGCGACGAACGCTTTACCGAGCGGCTCGGCCAGATCCGCTTCCAGAATGGCGACGTGATCCTCATCCAGGGCCATATCAACCGCCTGCCCGAACTGCTGCGCGAATGGGACTGCCTGCCGCTGGTCGAACGCGGCCTGCGCCTGGGCAGCATCCGCAACGGCCTGCTGCCGCTGGCTATCCTGGCCGTGGCCATGGGCGCCACCGCGCTGGGTCTTGTGCCGGTTGCTCCCGCCTTCTTTGCTGCAGCCGTGGCCATGGTGCTCAGCCGCGCCGTGCCGCTGCGCGACGTCTATGCCCAGCTCGATGCGCCCATCCTGATCATGCTGGCCTGCCTGATCCCGGTCGCCGATTCCCTGCAGAGCACCGGCGGCACCGACGTCATTGCCAGCTGGCTGTCCGCCACCGCCAGCGTGCTGCCCGGCTGGGGGGCGCTGGCCCTGATCATGGTGGCGGCCATGGCCGTCACCCCCTTCCTCAACAATGCCGCCACCGTGCTGGTCATGGCGCCCATTGCCGCCACCTTCGCCACCGATCTGGGCTACCAGCCCGAGGCCTTCCTGCTGGCGGTGGCCATTGGCGCCGGCTGCGACTTCCTCACCCCCATCGGGCACCAGTGCAACACGCTGGTCATGGGACCGGGCGGCTACAAGTTCGGCGATTACTGGCGGCTGGGCGCACCGCTCTCGATCATCGTGGTGCTGGTAGCCGTGCCCATGCTGATGCTGGTCTGGCCGTTCTGATGCACAGTACCCACACCATCCGCCTGCCCCGGCATCCGCCACTGCAGCTCGGCCGGACGGCCCTGGTGATGGGCATCCTCAATGTCACGCCAGACAGTTTTTCCGATGGTGGACGGCACAATCTGGTCGAACACGCCCTCGCCCATGCCCGCCAGATGTTGGCCGAGGGCGCCGACATCATCGATATCGGTGGCGAAAGCACGCGGCCCGGCGCCGAGCCGGTACATGTGCAGGAAGAGCTCGACCGCGTCCTGCCGGTAATCGATGCGCTGATCGCCGAAGGCATTGCCGCGCCCATCTCCATCGACACCTTCAAGCCGCTGGTCGCCGACCAGGCCATCCAGGCGGGCGCCAGCATCATCAACGACGTGCATGGCCTGCAGGGCGCGCCCGAAATGGCCGAGGTCGCCGCCCTCTATGGCGTGCCCGTCATTGCCATGCACTGGGACAAGGCGCGCGACCCCGGAGAGCCGCTGCTCGATGCGATGCAGCGCTACTTCGCCACCACCATCGACAGGGCCCGCCAGGCCGGCATTGATCCCGGTCAGCTGATCCTCGATCCTGGCTTCGGCTTCGGCAAGACCCTGGCCGAAAATTACGCCATTCTGCAAAATCTCCGCGCCGCCTGTACATCATCCGTTCATACTGGTGACCAAATGGCGACCATGGTCGGCACCTCGCGCAAGTCGATGATTGGCAGGCTGCTCGATGCCCCCGTGGATAACCGCCTCGCCGGCACGATCGCCACCAGCGTGCTGGGCTATGTCCAAGGCGGGCATATCTTTCGCGTGCATGACGTCAGGGCCAATCGCGACGCCCTTCGCGTCGCCGAGGCAACGCTGTATGGTCCGCCTGCAGCGCTGGGGTAAAGCAATGGCCGACGCATTCACGGGCGACCGTATCATCCTGAAAGATCTGGGCTTTTACGGCTACCACGGGGTCTTTGCCGAGGAGGAGAAGCTCGGCCAGCGATTCTTCATCGATCTCGAACTGGGCACCGACCTGGCCGCCGCCGCCGCCAGCGACCGGCTGGGCGACAGCATTTCCTATGCCGACATCTATGACGTGGTCAAAGCCAGCTTCGAAACCCGGCGCATGAAGCTGCTCGAGGCCGTGGCCGGCAATATCGTCACCGATCTTTTCGCGGCTTTTCCAGGCGTTAGCTGGATCACCATCCGCCTGCGCAAGCCCGAAGCGCCGATCGCCATGGTGCGCGGCGAAGCCGCCATCGAGCTGCATCGCCAGCGGAAGCCGGCATGATGGCGACCGCCTGGCTCAGCCTCGGCGCCAATATCGGCAATCCCCGCGCGCAGCTGGCGCAGGCCGTGCAGGCCATCGACGATCACGCCGATATCACCGTCACAGCCCAGTCCACCGTGCTGACGACCGCCCCCTGGGGCAAGACCGACCAGCCCGACTTCGCCAATATGGCCATCACGGTGCAAACCAGCCTCGAACCCATTGCGCTGCTTGATGTCCTGCTGGGTATTGAGCTGGCCATGGGCCGCGTCCGCAAGGAGGTCTGGGGTCCAAGGCTGATCGATATTGACATCATCGCCTATGATCGGCTGGTGCTGAAATCCCCGCGCCTGACCCTGCCCCACCCGCATGCGCATGAGCGCGACTTCGTGACGGTACCGCTGGCCGAAATCGCCCCGGACACCGTGGCCTGGGTCATCGCCACCGGCACCGGTCCCGCTTAGGCGCGCATCGCTTCCAGCACGGCCACGGCGGTGTCGAACTCGACCCGACGCATCGCCCGCCGTGCCACGGCTTCCTCGTCTTCGCCCCACTGGGAAATCTGGAAATCCTCGTCCACATGCGCCGCCGCCCAGACCGCGTCGGCATCGAGCAATCTGTGCCAGAATCCCAGGGTCAGCAGGCCTGAGCCGGTCAGCCCGGTCATCGACACCATGGCGGTCAACGTCAGCAGCTGTTCCCCCTCCAGCGCCTCGGCCAGCCGATCCAGCGTTGCCTGCGGCTGCTTCTGGTGCTGGATGGCAAAGGTGGGCTGGAAGCTGACGCCGAAATGCCGCGCCAGCCGCACCAGCGCCCCGTCCCAGTGCTCTTCCTGCGCCGCCACCAAAGGCTGCGGGCTGTCGGCCCGATAGAGCAGCAAGTCGCCGCCGGCAAACTTGATGATCTCGGCGCGAAAGGCGGGGATAATCTTCTCGCCGCTTTCGACGCCCGAATTGATCAGCCGCACCATGGGCATGGTGCCCGGATTGATGAACTCGCCCTGCGCCGCCCATTCCCCGGCCATGGCCGTGGCAATCGGCGCCACCGGCACCACGACGGGGATCTTGAGCCCTGGTGCCTTCACCGGCCGCCCGTCCAGCGTCACCCCGAAGCCGCCCTCGACGGGCGCTACGGCGACGTCCTTGTAGAACCGCTTGGGCAGCTCGACCTTGTTGAGGTGTTGTGCGCGGCCATAGCCGTCATTGAGGTGCTTCTGGATGTCGTCGAGCTGGTCGCGCATGGCTTTACTTCACGAATTGACGGATGGCGCCGTCCAGTTGGTCAAAGCGGTCGATCATGGTGCTGGCGCCCGCCGCGATCAGCTCGCGCGGTTCGTGGTAGCCCCAGGTCACGCCGATGGTCCTGCAACGCGCGGCCACGCCCATGTCGATATCGAAAGTGGTGTCGCCGATCATCACCGTCTGCTCCGGCCCAATGCCGGTTTCCCGCATCGCGGTTTCCAGCATGCCCGGATGCGGCTTGCTCGGATTGTGGTCGGGCGTCTGCAGCGTGGTGAAATAGTTGGCCACGCCATGCAAAGCCAGCAGGCGATGCACGCCATTGAGGCCCTTGCCGGTGGCAATCCCCAAAACGGCGTCGTCGCGGGCATTGAGCTGCTGCAGGGCCTCGATTGCGCCCGGAAACAGGCCCTCGCGGCCTTGATCAGTCAGCACCGAGGCGCGATAATGCGTGCGATAGGCCTCGACCAGTCCGCCGATCAGCACGGCGTCGTCGGTCGCGGCCAGCCTCGCCATGGCTACCGGCAGCGACAGGCCGATGACCCGGCGCGACTGTGCTGGCGTCGGCTCGGCCAGGCCCATGGTCCGAAAGGTGGCGGCCATGTGCTCGGTGATCAGCGCCTCGGTATCGAGCAGCGTCCCGTCCATGTCGAACATGACAAGGATCATATGCCGTCCTCGGGATCGCCGCTGGAATCGTAGCGGTCCGGATCAAAGCCCAGCGTCTCGAAGCTGTGCCGCATATGCGGCGGCAGCGGCGCCGATACATCGAGCCGCTCGCCATTGCGCAGCGGAATGGCGATGCGGCGGGCATGCAGGTGCAGGCCATAGCTCAGCCCCGGCGCGCCCTGCCAGTTCTCGATGTTGAAATAGCGCGGATCCCCGATGATCGGTGTGCCCAGTTGGGCCATATGCACGCGCAGCTGGTGCGTGCGACCGGTGACGGGCTTGAGCGTCACCCAGGCAAAGCGCCGGCTGGCCGTATCGGTGGTCGAATAATAGCTCATCGAATGCTGCGCGCCCGGCGTGCCGTTCTTGACCACGGCCATCTGCTCGCCATCGTCTGTCGATTGCCGGGCCAGGAAGCACGAAATCTCGCCCTGCTGCGGGTGCGGATTGCCGGCGACGATGGCCCAGTAGATCTTGCGCGCCGAACGCGAGCGGAATACTTCGCCGAAATGGCTGGCGGCCTGCTTGGTCTTGGCCACAATCAGGCAGCCCGACGTATCACGGTCGAGCCGGTGCACCAGGCGCGGCGGCTCGCCCTTCTTGTTGGGCAGGCTCTTGAGCATGCCGTCCAGGTGCCGCTTCATCCCCGTGCCGCCCTGCACGGCCAGGCCATGCGGCTTGTTGAGCACATAGATGTCGTCATCCTCGTACATGATCATGTCGCGGATGAACTGGGCGTCGTCATCGCTGACGGTGACCGGCTTGACCACGCCCGGATCATCGATCGGCGGAATGCGCACCACCTGGCCCGGCGACAGCCGCGTGCTGGTCGTGACCTTGGCCTTGTCGACCTTGACCTCGCCATTGCGGATCAGTTTCTGCAGCCGACCAAAGCCGAGCTGGGGGAAATGGTGGGCAAACCAGCGATCGAGACGCATGCCGTCCTCGTCGCCCTCTACCTGCCGCTGTTGTACGCCACTCATGCCACGCCTCGGGTCATCAAAAGCCCGAGATAAAGCCCAATGAGGCAGAGCACAACCGACAACAGCACATATAAGCCAGCCTGCAGCAGCGCACCGCGCTCGATCAGCACGATGGTGTCGAGCGAAAACGCCGAAAATGTCGTGAAACCACCCAGCACGCCGACGGCCACGAACAGGCGCAGCTCGCCCTGTTGCGGCGGCATGAAGCGCGCCAGCAGGCCGATGAACACCCCCATCAGCACCGAGCCGGTGATATTGACCAGCAAGGTCGCCAGCGGAAACGACAGCGGCCACCACCGGCCGATGATCGAGCCTAAGCCATAGCGCGACATGGCGCCGATCGCGCCGCCAAGGCCGACGAGGAGATAGGGATACATGTCTAGACCTCGTCCTTGTTCGCCTTGGCTGCCCGCAGCCGCTCGAAATAGTCCAGCCGTTTGCGGTAATCCCGCTCGGCACCACGCTCTACCGGCTCATAAAAGCTCTGCCGGCCAATGGCTTCGGGGAAATACTCCTGCCCCGAAAACCCTTCCGGAGTGTCGTGGTCGTAGATATAGCCCTCGCCATAGCCGCTCCCCTTCATCAGCTTGGTCGGGGCATTGAGGATGACCATGGGCGGCATCGGCGAGCCAGTGGACTTGGCCACGCTGCTGGCCGCCTTGAAGGCTGTATAGACGGCGTTGGATTTGGGGGCGAGCGCCAGATAGACCACGGTCTGCGCCAAAGCCAGCTCGCCCTCGGGCGAACCCAGCATCTGGAACGCATCGCGCGCCGCCACGGCCTGCGGCAAAGCCAGCGGATCGGCCAGGCCAATGTCTTCCACGGCCATGCGGATCAGCCGCCGCGCCAGGAACAGCGGATCCTCGCCGGCGTCGAGCATGCGCGCGAAATAATACAGCGCCGCATCAGGATCGGAGCCGCGAATGGTCTTGTGCAGCGCTGATATCAGATTGTAGTGGCCGTCCTGCGCCTTGTCATAGATTGGCGCCCGCCGCTGCACCACAGTGAGCAGGCCCGCCGTATCGAGCATTTCGTCCTGCCGGGTTGAGGCCAGGACCTCCTCCACAAGGCCCAGCAGCGCCCGCCCGTCGCCATCGGCCAGCGTCAGCAGGGTCTGCCGCGCCTCGGGCTCCAGCGGCAGCGTGGCCCCCGTCAGCGCCTCGGCACGCGCCACCAGGGCCTCAAGGTCCGCGGAGGAGAGGGATTCAAAGCGCAGCACCTGGCTGCGCGACAGCAAAGCGGCATTGAGTTCGAAGGACGGGTTCTCGGTGGTCGCGCCGACCAGCACCACCGTACCGTCTTCCATCACCGGCAGGAAGCCATCCTGCTGGGCGCGGTTGAAGCGGTGGATCTCGTCGACAAAGAGCAGGGTCTTGTGCCCGCTCAGCCGCTCGAAGCGCGCCTTCTCGAACACCTTCTTGAGGTCCGCCACGCCGGAAAACACCGCCGAAATCTGCTCGAAGCGATAGCCAATCTGATCAGCCAGCAGCCGCGCCACCGTGGTCTTGCCGGTCCCGGGCGGCCCCCAAAGGATCAGCGACCCCAGCCGGCCGGAGGCGATCATGCGGCGCAGCGTGCCATTGGGCCCCAGCAGATGGCCCTGCCCGATCACCTGGTCGAGCGCGCGCGGCCGCAACTGGTCGGCCAGCGGGCGGGCGGTGTCGCTGTCGACGACGCTTTCGGGATCGGCTGCAAACAGATCGGCCATGCCAGATATCACTTCAAAATCATCGGCCCGCGGCGGGCGCTTGGCCAAAACAAACAGTCGAGAAACTGCTGACGCGCCCTGTCAGCAGCGAGCTCTATCAGCACGACACCATCAGTTTCGACGGAGGACCACCATGATAGACCATTCCGGCATCAGCGTAACCGACTTTGACCAGGCCAAGACCTTCTATGAACAGGCCCTGGCGCCGCTGGGTTCCCGCTTCCTCGTGCAGATCCCGCCCGAGCATACCGGCGGCGTCAAAGTCGGCGGCTTCGGCCAGGACAGCGCCGCCTTCTGGATCACCGAGGGCGAGGCGCAACGGCCACCCGCCCATTTCGCCTTTTCCGCCCAGACCCATGCCCAGGTCGATGCCTTCTACCAGGCGGCCATGGCGGCGGGCGGTACCGACAATGGCGGACCGGGCCTGCGGCCGCATTACCACGCCACCTATTACGCCGCCTTCGTCCGCGATCCGGACGGCAACAATATCGAAGCGGTCTGCCACGCGCCGGCATAGGTCGGCCGACGCCCCGGCGCCGCTGGCGTCGGGGTGCCGTTGGTAACTAACCGCTGACGATACTGCGCATCACCCTGCCCCCGCGCTGCAGGATGATCTGCCAGGTGCGTACCCGCTGGGACGCGGTATCGGCAAAAGCCTTGGCCGTGTCCATGGCCACGTCATTGAGCGAGAGGATCACATCGTCAACCCGCAGGCCCATCTGCTCGGCCGGTGACCCGGGCTCAACCGCCGTGACGATCACCCCCTTGGCGTCATAGGGCAGGCCCTTGGCCTCGGCCAGAGCCGCATCGAGCTGCGCCACGCTGGTGCCGGCAAAGCGCGAATTGCCGCTGATCGCCGCCATCTGGCTGGCGTCGAGCACCGGGGCGGCCTCGACGGTGAAATCGACGCTCTCGGTGACGCCGGCCCGCAGCCGTTGCAACACCGCCCGCTCGCCGATGGGCTTGGTGGCCAGCCGGAAGTTGAAGCTGCTCGGGTCGTCGACCGCCGTACCGTCCACGCTGAGCACCACATCGCCCGAGACAAAGCCAGCCCTGGCGGCAGGACCATCGGGCGCCACCTCGGTGATCAGCGCCCCATGCGGCGCCACCATACCCAGGCTGGCGGCTATGTCCGCATTGACCGCCTGCAGCTTGGCCCCGAACCAGGGGCGGATGATGTCGCCGCCATTGACGCCGGCCTCGGCCACCAGCCGGGCCATATTGGCCGGGATGGCAAAGCCGATGCCCACCGAGCCGCCGCTCTGCGAATAGATGGCCGTATTGATGCCCACCAGATGCCCATCCATGTCGACCAGTGCCCCGCCCGAATTGCCCGGATTGATCGCCGCATCGGTCTGGATGAAGAACTCGTAGTCGGACTGCTCGACGCCGGTCCGCGCCAGCGCCGAAACGATGCCGCTGGTCACCGTCTGGCCAACGCCGAAGGGATTGCCGATGGCCAGCACCAGGTCGCCGACCTCCAGGCTATCGGAATTGGCGAAGGTAATGGCCGGAAAGCGGGTGTCAGCCGGGTCGCGCACCCGCAACACGGCCAGATCGGTTTGGGCGTCCTCGATCACCACGTCGACGGCGAACTCGCGGCCATCCGACAGAGCAATGCGCACGTCGGTCGCGCCCTCGATGACATGCCGGTTGGTCAGGATGACCCCGCCCGCTTCCACGATGACGCCCGAGCCCAGCGACTGCGACTCGCGCGGCCGGCTCTGGAACTGCTGCTGACCGAAGAAGCGCGAGAAGAACGGATCATTGGCGAAGGGGGAGACCGCCCTCTGCTCTATGCGCGTGGCATAGACATTGACCACTGAGGGCGAGACGGCCTTGACCACCGGCGCAAAGCTGAGCTTGACCTGGGCAGCGCTGCTCGGCACCGCTGGCGCCTCCAGCTGTGGCGTTGCAGGCGCCACGGCAACCTGTGCCAGGCTTGGCGCGTTCCAGGGGGCAAAGGCGAGCGTACCCCCGATTGCCAGGACCATGATCGCCACACCCGCCAGCAGCAGCCTACGCATCGACATCAATTCAACCTCCGGCCATAGTGACAAACCGGCAGATCCGGTTGGTCTGGGCGCCACGCAAGCGCCTGAAATCGGGCACGAAAATGACGTCACGCCAGTGACGCATTTGCCGCCCAAATAATCGTTTGCGCGAGGGGGCATGCCGCCCTATATGCAGCGCTCATTTTCTCGCATTCCCCAGCCCTGAAAGGCCAGTCGTCCATGACCACCGAGCCGAACCACGTTTACCCGAACACCTCTGCGCTTATCGCAGCCGAAGCCCCCGATTTTCCGGCTTTCCTGTTCTCTGAACGTGAGCTGCACAAGGCGACAAAGGTCTTTCGCAAGGGCTTTGACGGATTGCTGACCTATGCGGTGAAATGCAACCCCTCCCCGCACATCATCGCCCAGTTGCACCGCGAAGGGCTCAAGGCATTCGACGTCGCCTCCAATACCGAAATGGAACTGGTGCGTGACAATGCGCCGGGCGCGGCGATGCACTACAACAACCCCATCAAGAACAAGCGCGAGATCGCCCGCGCCTATGAGGAGTTCGGCGTCCGCTCCTTCACCATCGATCACCCCCAGCAGCTCGACCAGCTGGCTGCCGTGGTCTCGCCATCGCGCGATGTTGAAGTGACCACCCGCTTCAAGGCCGGCAAGGCGCTCAAGTCCTATGACTTCGGCATCAAGTTCGGCGTCATGGAACAGGGCGCCGCCGAGATCGTCACCATGGTCGAGCAGATGGGGTATACGCCCAGCCTGTGCTTCCATGTCGGCAGCCAGTGCGAAGATGCCTATGCCTATGAGCGCCACATCGCCGCGGCGGCCCGCATCGTCGAGGAATCGGGCATCGAGCTCAAGCGCCTCAATATCGGTGGCGGCTATCCGGCCCCCTACCCGACCAGCGAAGCCCCGCCGATGGACTATTATTTCGAAACCATCAGCACGGCGGTCAACGACCACTTCGGCGAGAAGCGCAAGCCCGAGCTGATCATCGAGCCCGGCCGCGCGCTGGTGACCAGCTCGACCTCGCTGCTGCTGCGCGTCAAGCATCAGCGCGGCGGCCAGTCGGTCTATGTCAATGACGGCGCCTATGGCAGCCTGATGGAAGTCAAGTTCATGCACTTCACCCCGCCGGTCCGCGTCTGGCGCGGCGCGCGCGTGCATGACAATGACCAGGAATTTTCCGATTTCACCATCTGGGGGCCGACCTGCGACAGCTATGACGTCCTGCCCCAGGTGTTCACCCTGCCGGCCGATATCGACGAGGACGACTGGATCGAATTCGGCCTGATGGGCGCCTATACCCAGGCCTCGCTGACCCCGTTCAACGGTTTTGACCGCCGCGACCAGTACTATGTCGAGGAAGCCTATACCGGCAAAGACCAGCAGCCCGAATAGTCCGCTTCACCCACCATGCTCAAATCCCCGCTTCGGCGGGGATTTTCGTCTCTACCTTCCGGCCTTTTCCACCCCGATCCACCTCCATATCGGAACTGAAAATGCACCCCATTCCGCCCTTGGCCGATCTCGGCCGCCGCATCATGGTCACCGGCCCCAGCAATGCCGGCAAATCCACGCTCGCCCACGCTATCGGAGTCAGGCTGGGCATCCTGCCCATCCATCTTGACCAGTTCAGCCACCTGCCCGGCACCGACTGGCAACCGCGCGATGTCGCCGAATTCCATGCCCTGCACGACGCGGCCATCCTGGCAGACCAATGGGTGATGGACGGCAATTACTCCGCGATCATGCCGCAGCGCTATGCCCGCGCCACCGGGGTCATCGTCATCGATGACCATTTCCTCGGTCGCTATATCCGCTATTTCCGCCGCACTCTGTTTGAACCGCAGCGTATTGGTGGTCTCGAGGGTGGCCGGGACAGCGTCAAATGGACGATGATCACCTGGATCTGGAAGACGCGCGATGCCAGCAAATACCGGCGCATGGCCACGAGCAGCGGCCTTCCCGTGGTCATCTGCCGCTCGATGGACGAACTGGACCAGCTCTACCGGGCCTGGTCGCTGCCGCATCCCGGCTAGAGCGTTCCCGGCAGCGTCACCCGGCCGAAACGGATCAGGCTCTCCGCCGCGGCAACCACGGCCTCCCGGCTGGAGATCAGGGGCCCACCCAGCAAGGCCTCGGCCTTGTCCCGGTCATAGTGCTTTTCATGGCCCAGCTCATGCACGTAGCCGCCCAGCGGCCCGCCAAAGGCCGCCGACAGACGGATGCGCCAATCGGGAAGGATATCCATGCTGACCGGCCAGTCCGTAAAAGCCGCGGCCAGGATGAAGGCCATGTGGCTGAAACTGACATAGTCCGAGGCCGCCAGATAGCGTTGACCGATGCTGTCCTCCTTGTGCAGCGCCGCCACCAGCAGGGCCGCCACATCGCGTACATCCACCACCGAAACGCCATTGCCCGGCAGCCGGGGCCGCGAGCCATCCAGCAGCCAGCCAATCAGTTGCAGCGACGCACTGACATCGCCATCAAGCGCCAGCCCGAGGATAAGTCCGGGATGGATTGTCGTCAGTTCCACCCCCTCCTGGCGGGCATAAGCCCAGGCCGCCCGCTCCGCCATAGTGGCCGCCACACACGCGGCACCGGGGCGCCGCATCGCGTCCAACTGCGTGACGTCTTCAGCGGTAAAGTTGTGCACCCCGCTCAACGGCCCATGCCCATAGGCCACGGCCGCTACCGAGGACGTCATGACGATCCGCCTGACCCCGGCCAGCGTGGCAAAGCGCAGTACCCGCTCGGTGCCCTCCACGGCGGGCCCGATGATCCGCTGGGGATTATCCGGCTCCCCGGCCAGCACAACGCCTGCAGCATGGATAATCGCATCGATCCGCAGCATCGCCCGCAGCCAGCCATTGTCCAGCAGCAGGTTGAGCTTGACGAAACTTAGGCGGTACAGCACGTCCTCGCCCAATTGGGCGATCACCGCCTGCCGCACCGCCTCGGCCTTGTCATCGGACCGGACCGCGGCACGCACGGTAAAGCCGGCGCGCAGCAGCTCGATCACGGTCCACTTGCCGACAAATCCGCTCGCCCCTGTCACCAATATCTGGCCGGTCCGCATGTCAGGCCTCCATGCAAGCAAAAGGCGGCCACGGAATGAACCGCAGCCGCCTTGAAAAGTCTATGCGAGACAGAAGCTTATGCGGCTTCGTACTCGTCGTCCTCACGGACCTGCACAGGACCGCTATCGAGGCCCTTGGCATTGACGTCGCGATCGACGAATTCGATGATCGCCAGCGGGGCATTGTCGCCGTAGCGGAAGCCAGCCTTCATGATGCGGATATAGCCGCCCTGGCGTTCCTTGTAGCGCGGGCCAAGCACTGCAAAGAGCTTGGCAACCTGACCTTCGTCGCGCATCTGCGCGATGGCCTGGCGACGAGCGTGCAGATCGCCGCGCTTGCCCAGGGTGATCAGCTTCTCGACGATCGGACGCAGGTCCTTGGCCTTGGGAAGCGTGGTCAGGATCTGCTCGTGCTTGATCAGCGCGGCAGACATATTGGCGAACATGGCCTTGCGGTGGCTGGCAGTCCGGTTAAGTTTGCGACCTGAATTACCGTGGCGCATGGTGGTCTCCTAAAGTGCTTGGCAGCGCGCGATCAATAATGATCTTCATAACGCTTGGCGAGGTCATCGATATTCTCGGGTGGCCAGTTGGCAACGTCCATTCCGAGATGAAGCCCCATCTGAGCCAGGACTTCCTTGATTTCGTTGAGCGACTTGCGGCCGAAATTGGGCGTCCGCAGCATCTCGGCTTCTGTCTTCTGGATCAGGTCGCCGATATAGACGATGTTGTCGTTCTTCAGGCAATTGGCCGAACGAACCGACAGTTCGAGTTCGTCGACCTTCTTGAGCAGCGCCGGGTTGAAGGCCAGTTCGGGAACCGAATCCTGGGCCTTTTCCTTGCTGGGCTCTTCGAAGTTCACGAATACCGACAGCTGGTCCTGGAGGATGCGCGCGGCATAGGCCAGTGCATCTTCCGGCGAGACGGCGCCATTGGTCTCGATCTGCAGGGTCAGCTTGTCCTTGTCCAGGCTTTCGCCGGCACGGGTAGCATCGACCTTGTAGCTCACGCGACGAACCGGCGAAAACAGCGCATCGACCGGGATATAGCCGATCGGTGCATCTTCGGGACGGTTCTTTTCAGCGGCAACGTAACCCTTGCCGGTATCGACGGTGAACTCGATATTGATTTCGGCGCCGTCATCGAGATGGCAGATGACCAGCTCGGGGTTCAGCACTTCAATGTCGCCGGTGACCTTGATGTCGCCGGCGGTCACGGCACCCGGACCCTGCTTGGACAGAGCGAGGCGCTTTGGGCCCTCGCCGCCCATGTTCAACGCGATTTCCTTCACATTGAGCACAAGGTCGGTAATGTCTTCACGCACGCCCGGAAGCGAGGAGAATTCATGCAGGATGCCGTCAATCTGGATTGCGGTAACTGCCGCGCCCTGAAGCGACGACAGCAGCACACGACGAAGAGCGTTACCCAAGGTAAGCCCGTAACCGCGCTCAAGCGGCTCGGCAACCACCGAGGCCACGCGCGCGTTGTCGCTGCCCGAAACAATCTCCAGCTTGGTCGGCTTGATCAGTTCTTGCCAGTTCCTCTGGATCGTCACGGTTATGTCCTTTCAAAATCGCGGCTCCAGCCCGAGCCGCTCCGCCGCAAACGCAATAAGACTCCCGGCCCATTCAATCGGCCGGGAGCTCTCTAAACGGTCTAGATTAGACGCGGCGCCGCTTGCGCGGGCGGCAGCCATTGTGCGGGATCGAGGTGACGTCACGGATCGAGGTGACGTTGAAGCCAGCAGCCTGCAGCGCACGAAGCGCCGATTCACGGCCCGAACCGGGACCACGCACTTCGACCTCGAGGGTCTTCATGCCGTGTTCCTGGGCCTTCTTGGCAGCGTCTTCAGCAGCAACCTGGGCTGCATAAGGGGTCGACTTGCGCGAGCCCTTGAAACCCATCACGCCCGAAGAGGACCACGAAATCGTGTTGCCCTGCATGTCGGCGATGGTGATCATGGTGTTGTTGAACGAAGCGTTCACGTGGGCAACGCCCGAGGTGATGTTCTTGCGTTCCTTGCGCTTGACGCGCGTGGTCTCAGTCTTAGCCATGTAATTCCTCTAATCCGATATCAGCGCTGCCGTTAGCCCTAGATGGCCCCGGCAGCTACATCGAAGAACCCGATTGAACGGGTTCTTACTTCTTCTTGCCGGCGATTGCCTTGGCCGGACCCTTGCGGGTGCGGGCATTGGTGTGGGTCCGCTGACCGCGCACGGGAAGACCGCGGCGGTGGCGCAGGCCACGATAGTTGCCGAGATCCATCAGGCGCTTGATGTTCATCGCAACGTTACGACGAAGATCACCTTCCACCACATAGTCGCGGTCGATGGCTTCACGGATCTGAATGACTTCCGCGTCGGTAAGTTCGTTCACACGACGCTCAACCGGAATGCCAACCTTGGTGCAGATATCCAGGGCGAACTTGTCGCCGATCCCATGGATATACTGCAACGCGATGACAACGCGCTTGTTCGTCGGGATATTGACGCCAGCGATACGAGCCACGTCTGCTCTCCTTATTCAGCGCGAACCATCACGGCTGGCGCCATTAAACAACAAGGGACCGGAATCCGACCCCCAACATTCTGGAGAACCGAATCCAGCCCAATAATCCATGAGACTGAAGCGGTTCTTTAAGGGCTCGATTCCGCGGAGTCAACCGCCAAGTCAAGCCCAAACTTTAGTGATCAATCGACGCCTTGATCGCGGCTGTGACTTCATCGACCGGCGCCATGCCGTCAACGGTCCTTATCAGACCCTTGTCGGAATAGTAGGCAACCAGT
Source organism: Devosia sp. MDV22-iso42 (assembly GCF_058629155.1). NCBI lineage: Bacteria > Pseudomonadati > Pseudomonadota > Alphaproteobacteria > Hyphomicrobiales > Devosiaceae > Devosia > Devosia sp. MDV22-iso42. The sequence continues at coordinate 163,722 of NZ_JBZVWR010000006.1, read as the reverse complement.
GGAGCCGTCTGGTCCTGATAGACGCCGAGCCGCTTGCGCAGCACGTCTTCGTTGTCATCAGCCCTGGCTCCGCCTGATTCCTTGGCCCGCTGTATAACACGGCGCACCAGTTCGTCAGCATCGGCCTTGATCTCAATGACCGCATCGAGCTTGGCGCCCTTGTCGACCAGCATCCTGTCGAGGGCTTCCGCCTGCGCGATGGTGCGCGGGAAGCCGTCGAGGATGAACCCCGGCTTGCAGTCGTCTGCGTCAAGACGCTCCGAAACAATGCCGTTGACGATGGCATCGCTCACCAGATCGCCACGATCCACGATCGCCTTGGCTTCGACCCCCAGAGGGGTCTTGGCCGCAATAGCCGAGCGCAGGATGTCACCAGTGGACAGCTGGGGGATGCCATAGGCGTCGACCAGAATCTTGGCCTGCGTCCCCTTCCCTGCGCCTGGTGGTCCAAGCAGAATCAACCTCATCGACGCTTGCCTCCTCCAAGACGGGACTTCTTTACCAGCCCCTCATATTGCTGGGCGATCAGATGGCTCTGGATCTGGCTGACCGTATCGAGGGTCACCGTCACCATGATCAGCAGCGATGTGCCACCGATAAACTGGCTGACTGCCAGCTGGTTGTGCACGATCTCGGGGATCAATGCCACCACCGTGAGGTATAGCGCACCCACCACCGTAATGCGCGTCAGCACATAGTCGATGTGCTGGGCGGTCCGCTCGCCCGGGCGGATGCCCGGAATGAAGCCGCCGGAGCGCTTGAGATTGTCCGCCGTCTCGGTCGGATTGAACACGATCGCCGTGTAGAAGAAGGCGAAGAAGATGATGAAGAAGGCAAACAGCGCCAGGTAGAGCGGCTGGCCGCGTCCCAGCAGGGCCGTGACCACCTGCAGCCACTGCGGCGCATCACCCTGCGCCGCGAACGACGCAATGGTGGCGGGCAGCAACAGCAGCGACGAGCCGAAAATCACCGGAATGACACCGGCAGTGTTCAGCTTGAGCGGCAGATGCGAGGTATCACCCTGGAACATCTTGTTGCCGACCTGGCGCTTCGGATACTGGATCAGCAGCCGGCGCTGGGCACGCTCGAAGAACACGATGGCCGCAATCACCACGAGCGCCAGCAGCAGGATGCCGAAGGCGGCAATCCCGGGCAGAGCCCCGGTCCGGCTCAGCTCGAGCGTCTGCACCACGGTCAGTGGCAGATTGGCCACGATACCGGCAAAGATAATCAGCGAAATGCCGTTGCCGACACCGCGCGAGGTGATCTGCTCGCCCAGCCACATCAGGAACATCGTGCCGCCCACCAGGGTGATCACGGTCGAGACGCGGAAGAACCAGCCTGGATTGAGCACGACGCCCTGGCTGGCCTCGAGCCCGACGGCCACGCCATAGGCCTGCACGGCGCAGAACACGACGGCCAGGTAGCGGGTGTACTGGTTCATCTTGCGACGACCCGATTCACCCTCTTTCTTGAGGGCCTCAAGGCGCGGCGACGCCGTCGCCACCACCTGCACCACGATGGATGCGGTAATGTAGGGAATAAGGTTCAGCGCAAAGATCGCCATGCGCTCCACGGCGCCGCCAGCGAACATGTTGAACATGCCCAGGATGCCCTGCTCCGACTGCGCGAAGGTCGCGGCGAAAGCGTCGGGATCAATGCCTGGCAGCGGGATGAAAGTACCCAGCCGATAGACAAGCAGCGCCCCCAGTGTGAACCAGATGCGCTGCTGCAGGGCTTTCGCCTTGGCAAAGGTCGAGAAATTGAGATTACGTGCCAGCTGTTCGGCTGCGGACGCCATGTATCGCTCCCTATGGCTACAAGGCCAGGTGCGCTCGGAACGCTTCAGGACACCGGCTCATGCCGCATCCCTAACGCAACAAACTAAAAGAGCGCACCCAACCAATGGTCGGGTACGCCCAGCAAAGTGCATTACACAGCGCGAGGAGTCTTCTTCCAGGGCGCCTTAGCCGGAATCACGTCGACCTTGCCGCCAGCAGCTTCAACAGCAGCCAGAGCACCCTTGGTCGCGTAGTTCACCTTGAAGGTAACCTTCTTGGAGGTCAGGCCGGCCGAACCGATGAGCCGGACGCCATCCTTGACGCGACGGATCACGCGGGCAGCGATCAGCGCATCAGCGTCGATCACGGCAGTGATGTCGAGCTTGCCGGAGTCGATATAGGCCTGCACGCGGTCAATGCGGACCTCATTCCAATCCTTGGGATTGAAAGAGTTGAAGCCGCGCTTTGGCATACGCATGTGAAGGGGCATCTGGCCGCCTTCAAAGCCGTTGATCGCCACGCCGGAACGTGCCGTCTGGCCCTTGCCGCCACGACCGCCGGTCTTGCCCTTGCCGGAGCCGATACCGCGACCAATGCGCATCCGGGGCTTGTTGGCACCGGGATTATCGCGCAGTTCGTTCAGTTGGGTCATCAGTCAGACCTTCTCTCTACTCGCCGACGACGCGGACGAGGTGCGGCAGCTTGTTGATCATGCCGCGCACTTCAGGCGTGTCGAGCAGCTCGCGCTGCTTGTTCATCTTGTTGAGCCCGAGACCGATCAGGGTCGCACGCTGCACTTTGTCACGACGGATCGGGGAGCCGATCTGCTTGACGATAAGGGTCTTCTTCTCAGCCATGATATTCTCCTATCAAGCTTCGACCGCGGTCTCGCCGCGGCGAGCCTGCAGTTCCGAAACCTTGAGGCCACGGCGGGAAGCAACCGAGCGTGGGCTGTCGACGCGCTTGAGCGCATCAAAGGTAGCCCGCACCATGTTGTACGGATTGGCAGTGCCCTGCGACTTGGCAACGATGTCGTTAATGCCAAGCGTTTCGAACACAGCGCGCATCGGACCACCGGCAATGATGCCGGTACCGGGCTCGGCTGCACGCAGAATGACCTTGCCAGCGCCGTGGCGACCCTGCACGTCGTGGTGCAGTGTACGCGCATCGCGCAGCGGCACGCGGATCATGGTACGCTTTGCAGCTTCGGTTGCCTTGCGGATGGCTTCCGGCACTTCGCGGGCCTTGCCGTGACCAAAGCCAACGCGGCCCTTCTGGTCACCGACCACCACGAGCGCTGCGAAGCCGAAACGACGGCCGCCCTTGACCACTTTAGCCACACGGTTGATGTGGACCAGGCGATCGACGAATTCGCTGTCGCGTTCTTGAACGTCTCTCATAATTCTCTTTCCTCGCCGTGTTCTAGAACTGCAGGCCGCCCTCACGGGCAGCGTCTGCAAGGGCCTTCACACGGCCGTGATAGATATAAGCGCCGCGATCAAAGATCACGTCGGCAATGCCGGCCTTGGTACCGCGCTCGGCGATCAACTTGCCGATCGTTGCAGCAGCAGCGGCGGTGGCGCCGTTCTTGACCGAAGCCTTGACGTCCTTGTCCAGCGTCGATGCGGCAGCCAGCGTGCGGCCTGTCGTATCGTCGATGATCTGGGCGTAGATATTCTTGTCCGAGCGGAAAACGCTGAGACGGGGACGACCGAAGGCACGAGCCTTGAGCGCCTTGCGGACACGAGCCTTGCGGCGGTCCGCACCTTTTGCACTGATAGCCATTGCAGGCGCTCCTTACTTCTTCTTGCCTTCTTTGCGGAAGACGAACTCGCCAGCATAGCGAACGCCCTTGCCCTTGTAGGGCTCTGGCTTGCGCCATGCGCGGATCTCAGCCGCCGCCTGGCCCACAGCCTGCTTGTCGATGCCGGTGATGACGATTTCCGTCGGCACCGGGACAGCCAGCGTGATTCCCTTGGGGGCTTCGTAGATCACTTCGTGGCTGAAACCAAGCGACAGCTTGACATCCTTGCCCTGCAGTGCGGCGCGATAACCCACGCCCTGGATCGCCAGCTTCTTTTCAAAGCCGGCAGAAACACCGGTGACCATGTTCTGGATCAGTGCACGGGTAGTGCCCCAGGCGGCGCGCGCAAAGCGCGTGTCGTTGGCCGGAGTAACCACGACGCCATCGGCGCCGTTCTCGGCATTCACGACATCCATGAGCACAATGCTCATCTCGCCCTTCGGACCCTTGACGCTGACGGTACGACCATCGATCGTAACCGTAACGCCGCTTACCGGTGCAACCGGTTGTTTGCCAGTACGTGACATTCTAACTTCTACCTTTGAGTAATCGTCTTACCGCGTCTCTTAGAAGACGCGGCAGAGTACCTCGCCACCAACATTGGCAGCCTTGGCTTCGTGGTCGGCCATCACACCCTTGGGGGTGGAGAGGATCGAGACACCAAGACCATTGGCAACCTGCGGAATATTCTTGACCGACGCATAGACACGACGGCCAGGACGCGAAACGCGTTCAATCGTGCGGATAACGGACTCGTTATCCGAGTACTTCAGCTCGATTTCGTATTCGGCTGCACCGTTCTCGAACTTGGTCTCCGAATAGCCGCGGATAAAACCCTCGGACTGGAGCACATCCAGCACGCGACCGCGAAGGGTCGATGCCGGTGTCGAAACGGAATTCTTGCGACGCATCTGGGCGTTGCGGATACGGGTCAGCATGTCGCCGATTGGATCGGAAAAGCTCATCTTCGGTTCTCCTTACCAGCTCGACTTGACGAGGCCCGGGATCAGACCCAGGTTGCCAAGCTGACGCAGAGCAATACGGCTCAGCTTGAGTTTGCGATAGAAGCCGCGGGGACGACCCGAGACTTCACAACGGTTGCGGATGCGGACCTTGGCCGAATTGCGCGGCAGTTCGGCCAGCTTGAGCTGGGCCGCAAAGCGCTGATCGGGTGCGATCGTCTGATCCTTGGTCGCGGCCTTCAGGGCAGCACGCTTTGCAGCATACTGCTTGACGAGGGCACGACGCTTGTCGTTCTTTTCGATGGAGCTGGTCTTTGCCATATCCTGATCCTTTTTCCCTTCCCTATCCGCTTACGTGCGGAATGGGAAGTTGAATGCCTTGAGCAGCGCACGCGCTTCGTCATCGGTCTTGGCCGTCGTGGCAACCACGATGTCCATACCCCAAACCTGATCGATCTGATCATAGTTGATTTCGGGGAAGATGATGTGCTCTTTGATGCCCAGGGCGTAGTTGCCGTTGCCATCAAACGAATTGGGGTTCAGCCCGCGGAAGTCACGTACGCGTGGCAGTGCAATGTTCACCAGGCGATCAAGAAACTCATACATGCGAGTCTTGCGCAGCGTGACCTTCACGCCCAGCGGCATTTCTTCACGGACCTTGAAGCCGGCGATCGACTTGCGAGCGTAAGTGATAACCGGCTTCTGGCCAGAAATCCGTTCCATCTCGGCAGCGGCCGACTTGACCTTCTTGGTATCGTTGACGGCTTCGCCGACACCCATATTCAGAACGATCTTGTCCAGGCGTGGCAATTGCATCACGTTCTTGTAGCCGAACTGCTCCAGCAGAGCGGCCTTGATCGTGGTGTCATATTCGGTCCGCAGGCGCGGCGTATAAGCGGTCTCAGCCATCGATCGAATCTCCGGTCGATTTTGCGACGCGCGTCTTCACGCCGTCCTTGATCTGGAAACCGACGCGGCTGGGCTTGCCATCCTTGTCGGCGATCGCGAGGTTCGACAGATGGATCGGCGCTTCCTTGGTGAAGATGCCGGCATCGGTCGACGCGGTCTGCTTGGTGTGGCGCTTGACCAGGTTGATACCCTGGACCAGTGCCTTCGTTTCGGTCGGGATAACCGACAGGACCTGGCCAGTTTTGCCTTTGTCCTTGCCAGTCAGGACGACGACCTTGTCGCCCTTCTTGATCTTGGCAGCCATTACAGCACCTCGGGTGCGAGCGAAATGATCTTCATGTGGTTCTTGGCGCGAAGCTCGCGTGGAACCGGCCCGAAGATACGAGTGCCGATCGGCTCTTTCTGATTGTTGATCAGAACCGCGGCGTTCTTGTCGAAACGGATCACGGTGCCATCGGGACGGCGAATGTCGAACGCGGTGCGAACGACCACGGCCTTCATGACCTGGCCCTTCTTCACACGACCGCGCGGAATGGCATCCTTGACCGAGACGACGATGATGTCGCCAACGGAAGCATACTTGCGGTGCGAACCGCCAAGCACCTTGATGCACATGACTCGCTTGGCGCCGGAATTATCGGCGACGTCGAGATTGGACTGCATCTGGATCATGGCGTCACGCCTTCCTGCTGAACCGAACCAACAACAAGCGTCCAGCGCTTGTTCTTGGAAATCGGCGCACATTCCTCGATCTGGACGATCTGGCCAATCTTGGCCAGATTGGCCTCGTCATGGGCCTGATACTTCTTGGACCGACGCACGGTCTTTTTCATAACCGGGTGCGTGAAACGGCGCTCGACGCGCACCACGACCGTCTTATCATTGGCGTCGGAGACAACTGTCCCCTGCAATACGCGCTTTGGCATGGTCGCGGCTCCTTACTTCGCTGCGTTCTTTTCGGCCAGGATCGTCTTGATCCGCGCGATATCGCGGCGGACCTTCTTGACCTCGGTCGGCTTTTCCAGCTGCTGGGTAGCACGCTGGAAACGCAGGTTGAACTGTTCTTTCTTCAGGCCGACGAGCTGGTCTTTCAGTTCGTCTGCGGTCTTGCTCCGCACATCACTGGCTTTCATGCTCATCGTCCTTAATCAGCAATGCGGGTAACGACCCGCGTCATGATCGGGAGCTTCATCGCGCCGAGGCGCAGAGCTTCCTTGGCAACGTCCTCGGGGACGCCGTCGATCTCGAATACAATACGACCGGGCTTGACGCGGGCGGCCCAGAATTCAACAGAACCCTTGCCCTTACCCATACGAACTTCGGTCGGCTTCTTGGTCACCGGCACGTCCGGGAAAATCCGGATCCAGACGCGGCCCTGGCGCTTCATCTCGCGGGTGATCGCGCGGCGAGCCGCTTCGATCTGGCGAGCGGTAACGCGCTCAGGTTCGGTGGCCTTCAAGGCATACTGGCCAAATGCCAGATCGGTACCGCCCTTGGCAACGCCATGGATGCGACCCTTGTGGGTCTTGCGGAACTTTGTCTTCTTAGGTTGCAGCATAATGAACTAACCTTCTTATGCGCGTTCGCGATCGCGGTCACCGCGATCAGGGCGGGGACCACGTTCACTGCGTTCTTGACGCTGACCGCCGTCATTGCCTTCGGTAGCGCGACGCTCGTGCGCGGACGGATCATGCTCAAGGACTTCGCCCTTGAAGACCCAGACCTTGATACCGATGATGCCATAGGTGGTCTTGGCTTCAGCCGTACCGTAGTCGATGTCGGCACGCAGCGTGTGCAGCGGAACGCGACCTTCGCGGTACCATTCGGTACGCGCAATGTCGGCACCACCGAGACGGCCGCCCACGTTCACGCGGATGCCACCGGCGCCCATGCGGATCGAGGTCTGCACGGCACGCTTCATGGCACGACGGAAGGCCACGCGGCGTTCCAGCTGCTGGGCAATGCCCTGGGCAACCAACGTCGCGTCGGTTTCCGGCTTGCGCACTTCAACGATGTTGATGTGCACTTCGCTGTCGGTGAACTTCTTCACCTTGGCGCGGATCTTGTCGATGTCGGCGCCCTTCTTGCCAATCACGATGCCCGGACGGGCAGTGTGAATGGAGACGCGGCACTTGCGATGCGGACGCTCGATGACGATCTTGGACACCGCAGCGGCCTTGAGGTCTTCCAGCAGCATGGTCCGGATCTTCAGGTCTTCCTGAAGCAGGTTACCATAGTCGCTCTTGTTGGCGTACCAGCGACTGTCCCAGGTGCGATTGATGCCCAGGCGGAAGCCGATTGGATTGATCTTCTGGCCCATTATGCGGCCTCCTCAACTTGCCGGACGACGATCGTCAGATGCGCGAATGGCTTCTGGATCTGCGAAGACCGGCCACGACCGCGAGCGGTGAAGCGCTTCATGACCAGCGAATTACCAACAAAGGCTTCGGCAACGACGAGAGCGTCGGTATCGAGACCATGGTTGTTCTCGGCGTTCGCGATGGCGCTTTCCAGCACCTTCTTGACCTGGCCGGAGATGCGCTTGTGGCTGAATTCGAGATCGGCCAAAGCCTTCTCAACCTTCTTGCCACGGATCAACTGCGCGACGAGGTTCAGCTTCTGAGGGCTGATGCGCAGCATGCGCAGAACAGCCTTAGCCTCGTTGTCCTTGAGAGCGCGCTCAGTTTTTGGCTTGCCCATCTTACTTCCTCTTGGCCTTCTTGTCGGCAGCGTGACCGTAATAGGTACGGGTCGGTGCAAACTCGCCGAACTTGTGGCCGATCATGTCTTCGGTGACGTTGACCGGAACGTGCTTCTGGCCATTGTGAACGCCGAACGTGACGCCGACGAACTGTGGCAGGATGGTCGAACGGCGGCTCCAGATCTTGATCACATCGTTGCGACCAGACGCGAGGGCCTTCTCGGCCTTCTTGAGCATGTAGCCGTCGACAAACGGCCCCTTCCAGATTGAACGGGTCATGGCTTACCTGCCCTTCTTCACGTGACGGCTGCGAACAATGAACTTGTCCGTGGCCTTGTTGCTGCGGGTCTTCTTGCCCTTGGTGGGCTTACCCCAAGGCGTAACCGGATGACGGCCACCTGAAGTACGGCCTTCACCACCACCATGCGGGTGATCAACAGGGTTCATGGTCACGCCGCGGTTGACCGGCTTGCGGCCGAGCCAACGCGAACGACCGGCCTTGCCGAGCGAAGTGTTCGAGTGATCCTGGTTCGACACAGAACCGACGGTTGCAAGGCAGGTGCCATGCACGCGGCGCTGTTCGCCAGACTTGAGGCGAAGGATCGCCCAACCCTGGTCACGACCGACATACTGGGCATAAGCACCAGCCGAACGGGCAACCTGGCCACCCTTGCGGGGCTTGAGCTCGATATTGTGCACGATCGTACCGACCGGCATGTTCTCGAGCGGCATCGCATTGCCTGGCTTGACGTCAACCGTACCGGCCGACGAGATCACCTTGTCGCCAGCACCCAGACGCTGTGGTGCAACGATATAGGCGAGTTCGCCGTCTTCGTACTTCACCAGAGCGATCCAAGCCGTACGGTTGGGATCGTATTCCAAGCGCTCGATCGTACCAACCATGTCGAACTTGACACGCTTGAAATCGATCATGCGATAGGTGCGCTTATGACCGCCACCACGATGGAAGGCAGTGATGCGACCGCGATTGTTACGGCCACCGGACTTGGAGAGGCCTTCGGTCAAAGTCTTGACCGGCTTGCCCTTCCAGAGTTCCGAACGGTCGGTCGTCACGAGCTGACGGCGGCCGGGGGACGTAGGATTGTAAGTCTTAAGAGCCATTTTTCTGTCTCTTCCCTTAGAGGCCGGTCGAAATGTCGATCGACTGGCCGTCGACGAGGGTAACGATCGCCTTCTTGACGTCGTTGCGCGTGCCAACCTTGCCACGGAAGCGCTTCACCTTGCCCTTGCGGACCAGGGTGTTCACTGCCTTGACCTTGACCGAGAACAGCTGCTCGACGGCAGCCTTGATATCGGTCTTGTTGGCATCAATCGCCACGTCGAAAACGACCTGGTTATGTTCGGAGGCCATGGTCGACTTTTCAGTCACGACCGGGTTCCGGACGATGTCGTAAGCGCTGAGCTTGTTCATGCGAACCTCGCTTCCAGCGCTTCCAGCGCTGCCTTGGTCAGGACGAGCTTGTCGCGCTTGAGGATCGACACAACGTTGATCCCCTGCACTGGCAGCACGTCGATATGCGGGATGTTGCGGGCGGCCAGAACGAAATTCTGGTCGACAACTGCACCATCGATGATCAGCGCATTGGTCCAGGCCAGCTTGCCGAACGTGGCGAGCAACGCGGCCGTCTTGTTGTCCTTCTGGGACACGCTATCGACGACGATGAGCGAGCCAGACTTGATCTTGGACGACAGGGCATGCTTGAGCGCCAGTGCCCGGACCTTCTTGGGAAGATCAATGGCATGGCTGCGCGGGGTCGGACCGAATGCACGACCACCACCACGGAACTGGGGAGCCTTGCGATCGCCGTGACGGGCACCGCCGCCACCCTTCTGCTTGCCGAACTTCTTGCCCGTGCGAACGCCTTCCGAACGATTTTTCACATCGTGCGTGCCGGACATTGCCTTGAGCTGCTGGTAGCGAACCATGCGGTGCAGGATGTCCTGGCGGACTTCCAGACCGAAGACGTCGTCAGCCAGCTGGATATTGCCAGCAGCCTTGCCGTCGAGGGTTGTGACCTTGAGTTCCATTTAGTTACCTTCCCCCGCAACTTCAGCGGCGGCCTTGAACGAGCCCGGGAAAGCAGCGCCCTGAGGGGCTGGCTTCTTCACCGCGTCCTTGATCATGATCCAAGCACCCTTGGAGCCTGGAACCGAACCCTGGATCATGATCAAACCGCGCTCGACATCGGTCTTGACGACCTTGACGTTCTGCGTGGTGATGCGACGATCGCCCATATGGCCCGGCATCTTCTTGCCCTTGAAGGTCTTACCCGGGTCCTGACGACCACCGGTAGAACCGATCGAACGGTGCGAAACCGACACACCATGCGAAGCACGCAGGCCGCCGAAGTTCCAGCGCTTCATGCCGCCGGCAAAACCCTTACCGATCGAGGTACCGGTGACGTCCACCAGCTGGCCCGTGACGAAATGGTCTGCCTGCAACGTAGCGCCGACCTCGATGAGGTTGGCTTCGTCGACGCGAAATTCCGCGACGTGGCGCTTTGGCTCAACCTTGGCGACGGCAAAAATGCCGCGCTCGGCCTTGCTGGTGTTCTTCGCCTTGGCCTGGCCGGAGCCAAGCTGCAATGCGACGTAGCCGTCCTTGTCAGCCGTCCGCTGGCCTACCACCTGGCAGTTCTGCAGACTCAGCACGGTCACTGGAACGTGCGAGCCGTCCTCAGCGAAAATGCGGGTCATGCCCAGCTTCTGTGCGATCAATCCAGAACGCATCGGTTATTACCTTCTCTCTTGGCGCCATACCGGGTCATGGTTTCAGAGGACCCTGTTATTTGGTAGGCGCGGAAACTTCTTACTTTAGAGCTTGATTTCGACGTCAACGCCGGCGGCGAGATCGAGCTTCATCAGCGCATCAACCGTCTGAGGCGTCGGGTCCACAATGTCCAGAAGACGCTTGTGAGTCCGAATCTCGAACTGCTCACGCGACTTCTTGTCGATGTGGGGCGAGCGGTTCACGGTAAACTTGTCGATTCGCGTCGGCAGCGGAATGGGACCGCGAACCTGCGCGCCTGTCCGCTTGGCCGTCGAGACGATCTCACGCGTCGATGCGTCGAGAACGCGATGGTCAAACGCCTTGAGGCGAATGCGAATATTCTGACCGTTCATCTTGTAAATCCTGACGAAAATGGATCGCGGCGCGCATTAATCGCGCGCCGCGAATGTCTCAATGAGGCTTACTTCAGGATCTTCGCGACCACGCCGGCGCCGACGGTGCGGCCACCTTCACGGATAGCAAAGCGAAGCTTTTCTTCCATGGCGATCGGAACGATCAGCTGAACGTTCATGTTGATGTTGTCACCTGGCATGACCATTTCCGTGCCTTCTGGCAGGGTCACGATGCCCGTCACGTCCGTGGTACGGAAGTAGAACTGGGGACGGTAGTTGCCGAAGAACGGGGTGTGACGACCGCCTTCTTCCTTGGTGAGGATATAGGCCTCAGCAACGAAGTCGGTGTGGGGGGTCACGGAGCCGGGCTTGCACAGAACCTGACCGCGCTCAACCTGAGTACGATCGATACCACGGATCAGGGCGCCAACGTTGTCGCCAGCCTGGCCCGAATCGAGCAGCTTGCGGAACATTTCGACACCGGTAACGGTGGTCTTCTGGGTTGCCTTGATGCCGACGATTTCGACTTCTTCGCCAACCTTGACGATGCCACGCTCGACACGGCCGGTAACCACGGTGCCACGGCCCGAGATCGAGAACACGTCTTCGATCGGGAGCAGGAACGGCTGGTCAATCGGACGCTCTGGCTGTGGGATATAGCTATCCACGGCAGCCATCAGTTCGAGAATGGCGTCGTGGCCAAGCTTGCGATCGCTGTCTTCGAGAGCGGCAAGAGCCGAACCCTTGACGACGGGGATGTCGTCGCCGGGATACTCATAGGACGACAGCAGCTCGCGCACTTCGAGCTCGACGAGCTCGAGCAGCTCGGGATCGTCGACCATATCGCACTTGTTCAGGAACACCACCAGGGCAGGAACGCCAACCTGACGGGCAAGCAGGATGTGCTCACGGGTCTGGGGCATCGGGCCGTCGGCAGCCGACACGACCAGGATCGCGCCATCCATCTGGGCAGCGCCGGTGATCATGTTCTTCACATAGTCGGCGTGGCCTGGGCAGTCGACGTGAGCGTAGTGACGGTTGGCCGTCTCATACTCAACGTGAGCAGTGTTGATGGTGATCCCGCGTGCCTTCTCTTCAGGCGCAGCATCGATGTCCGCGTAGTTCTTGAACACAGCGCCGCCGGTTTCAGCCAGGACCTTGGTGATCGCAGCTGTCAGCGAAGTCTTGCCATGGTCAACGTGACCAATGGTGCCGATGTTGCAGTGAGGCTTATTGCGGGAAAACTTTTCCTTGCCCATCGCTTCTCTCCGTATTCGTTAGCCCAGCGGCCAACCTTGAGTTTCAGTTTATTGTTTAGGCGTATTTGGCCTGGACTTCGTCGGCGACGGCCTGCGGCACCTGCTCGTAGTGGTCGAACGTCATCGAGTACTGTGCACGACCCTGGCTCATGGAGCGCAGCGAGTTCACATAACCAAACATGTTCGCGAGCGGTACGAAGGCATCCACAACCTGGAGAACACCACGGCTTTCAGTGCCCTGGATCTGACCACGTCGTGAATTGAGGTCGCCGATAACGTCGCCCATGTAATCGTCTGGCGTGACAACTTCAACCTTCATGATCGGCTCGAGGATCTTTGGCGACGCCTTGCGGATGGCTTCGTTGAAGCCAGCACGACCAGCGATTTCAAAGGCGAGAACCGAGGAGTCGACGTCATGGTAGGCGCCTTCGGTCAACGTCACCTTGACGTCAACGATGGGGAACCCGATCAATGGGCCGGAACCCATAACCGACTTCACGCCCTTTTCGACGCCCGGGATATATTCCCGTGGCACCGAACCGCCGACGACGGCGTTCACGAATTCGAGGCCCTTGCCGACTTCGCCTGGCTCGATCGAGAGCTTGACGCGGGCAAACTGGCCCGAACCACCCGACTGCTTCTTGTGGGTATAGTCCACATCGGCGGCGCGCGTGATGGTCTCGCGATAGGCAACCTGCGGCTGACCGATATTGGCCTCGACCTTGAACTCGCGACGCATACGGTCAACGAGAATGTCGAGGTGAAGCTCGCCCATACCAGAAATGATGGTCTGGCCGGATTCTTCGTCGGTCTTGACGCGGAAGCTTGGATCTTCAGCAGCCAGACGATTGAGCGCGAGGCCCATCTTTTCCTGGTCGGCCTTAGACTTGGGTTCCACCGAGATGTCGATCACGGGCTCTGGGAAGATCATGCGTTCCAGGATGACCTGGGCATTCTGCGCACAGAGCGTGTCGCCAGTCGTGGTGTCCTTGAGGCCCACGATAGCGACGATGTCGCCAGCGAAAGCTTCAGTGATCTGCTCACGGCTATTGGCGTGCATCTGGAACATGCGGCCAACGCGTTCGCGCTTTTCCTTGACCGTGTTTTCCAGCATCGCGCCCTGCTCGACGTGACCCGAATAGATGCGGCAGAACGTCAGCGAACCCATGTGCGGGTCGTTGGCGATCTTGAAAGCCAGCATCGACAGCGGCTCGCTGTCGTCAGCATGACGCTCGATCGGCAGTTCGGTCTTGGCATCGATGCCCTGGATAGCCGGCACGTCCATTGGCGACGGCAGGTAATCGATAACGCCGTCCAGCAGCGGCTGAACGCCCTTGTTCTTGAAGGCCGAGCCCGCAAAGATCAGGAAGAACTTGGCATCGATCGTGCCGCGACGCAGCAGGCGACGGATGGTCTCGTTGTTCGGGACTTCGCCGTTGAGGAAGGCTTCCATGGCATCGTCGTCGATCTCGACGGCGGCCTCGATCATCTGCTCACGATACTTCGTGGCAGCTTCCTTGAGGTCGTCGGGGATCTCGACAACGTCCCACTGGGCACCCAGCTCTTCGTTGCGCCAGACCAGGGCATTCATCTCGATCAGATCGACGACGCCCTTGAAATCATTCTCAGCGCCAATCGGCAGCTGGACAGGAACGGCCTTGGCGCCGAGGCGCGTGCCGATCATCTCGACGCAGCGATAGAAATCGGCGCCGATCTTGTCCATCTTGTTGACGAAGACGAGGCGCGGAACGCTGTACTTGTCGGCCTGGCGCCAGACCGTCTCGGTCTGGGGCTCGACGCCGGCATTGGCGTCCAGCAGTGCAACGGCACCGTCGAGCACGCGCAGCGAACGTTCGACTTCAATGGTGAAGTCGACGTGGCCGGGGGTGTCGATGATGTTGAAGCGATGCTGGGTACCGGTACGGTCCTTCCAGAACGTGGTGGTGGCAGCCGAGGTGATCGTGATGCCACGCTCCTGCTCCTGCTCCATCCAGTCCATGGTGGCGGCGCCGTCATGGACTTCGCCGATCTTATGGGACTTGCCGGTATAGTACAGGATGCGTTCGGTCGTGGTCGTCTTGCCAGCATCAATGTGGGCCATGATGCCGAAGTTACGATACAGATTGATTGGATATTCGCGTGCCATGGGGCGCTCCTACTACCAGCGGTAGTGCGAGAAAGCACGGTTGGCGTCAGCCATACGGTGCGTATCTTCGCGCTTCTTGACGGCCTGACCACGACCATTGAGAGCATCCATGAGCTCGCCCGACAGGCGTTCACGCATGGTGTTCTCGCCGCGCTTGCGAGCGGAGTCGATCAGCCAACGAATGGCCAAGGCCTGCTGACGGTCAGCACGGACTTCAACGGGGACCTGGTACGTAGCACCGCCAACGCGGCGCGAACGCACTTCAACCGATGGACGGATGTTTTCCAGGGCCGTGTGGAACACCTCGACGGGGTTCTGCTTGACCTTGGCTTCGACAATGTCGAAGGCACCGTAAACGATGCTTTCGGCGGCCGACTTCTTGCCGTCCTTCATGAGCGAATTCATGAACTTGGTAAGGACGAGATCGCCGAACTTTGCGTCCGGAATAACGTCACGCTTTTCTGCGCGGTGGCGACGGGACATAGATCTATCTCCTTACTTCGGACGCTTCGCGCCATACTTGGACCGGCGCTGCTTGCGGTCCTTGACGCTCTGCGTGTCGAGGACGCCGCGGAGCACGTGATAGCGAACGCCGGGAAGGTCGCGAACGCGGCCACCACGGATCAGGACCACCGAGTGCTCCTGAAGGTTGTGGCCTTCACCTGGAATGTACGAGATCACTTCGCGCGAATTGGTCAGGCGAACCTTGGCAACCTTGCGCAGAGCCGAGTTTGGCTTCTTTGGAGTGGTCGTATAGACACGTGAACAAACGCCGCGCTTCTGCGGGTTTGCTTCCATCGCCGGAACCTTGTTCCGCTTTGGCTTGCTGGCGCGTGGCTTGCGGATCAGCTGATTAATGGTGGGCATTTCGCTCTTTCCATCGTCCAAAATTCATTGCGGTCTAGCCCAAGCAAACCAAAACGGCGCTCATCCGACCCCAGACTGGGGAACGGCGGCGCCTTAATTGCAGCGGACCACCCCGAAAAGGGCAGTCATGCGCACAAGGATTTGCTTCGTCTAGTTACCCGACAGTGTGTTTGAGTGTCCTGGATGCCCGCACAAGATGGCAGGTACCCGGTGTGACAATCACGACCGACCGCTTAGGTAAGCGCTGTTTAGAGCCGACTCGCCCGCCCGTCAAGGATTCTTTCGTGAAAATCCGCGTGGGAGCCATGCGCTGCCTTGCTTTGGCGTCGTCTTGGTGCATACCCGATCCGACTTGGCGGCGTGTGGAAGAAGTGCTGGCGGGTCCACGCCCAGTCGACCCAAACGGCATTAACTGTCCAGTAATGGTACAATGGGGGACCGATGTCCGCCCCAGACCTTCCGGCTGCTGACGACCGTCCCCTGCCCCTTGGCAGCCAGCCCGATGCGTTCTCGGCGAGATCGGTCCGAGCCTGGAAGGCGCAATCTGACCGTTCGGACCAAAAGAAAAGGGAGCCTTTCGGCCCCCTTCCCTCATCTTCTATCCGCGTTGCGGCCTATTCAGCAGCCGGCGCGGCAATCTTGGGCGTGTTGGCCTGGCGGCGGCGCTCGTCCAGGATCAGGTCATCGCGCTTGGAAGCGATGAGCTTGGCCGAGGAGATGCCGGCACCCGTACCAGCCGGGATCAGGCGACCGACGATCACGTTTTCCTTGAGGCCTTCGAGCAGATCGGCCTTGCCGGATACGGCAGCTTCGGTCAGCACGCGGGTGGTTTCCTGGAACGAGGCAGCCGACACGAATGACCGGGTCTGCAGCGACGCCTTGGTAATGCCGAGCAGCACGGGATTGGCCGTTGCCGGCTTCTTGCCGTCAGCAACCAGCGCGTCGTTGAGCTCGTCAAAGTCCAGCTTGTCGAGCTGCTCGTCCTTGAGCAGACCGGAGTCACCTGGATTGACGATCTCGACCTTCTGCAGCATCTGGCGAACGATCACCTCGATGTGCTTGTCGTTGATCATCACGCCCTGCAGACGATAGACTTCCTGGATTTCATTGACGAGGTAACGAGCAAGCTCTTCCACGCCCTTGATGGCCAGAATGTCGTGCGGCGCTGGGTTGCCGTCGAGGATATATTCACCCTTTTCAATGGCATCGCCTTCCTGAAGGTGGAACGGCTTGCCCTTGGGGATCAGATACTCGACCGGCTCACCGCCCTCTTCATGCGGCTCGATGATGACGCGACGCTTGTTCTTGTAGTCGCGACCGAAGCGGATCGTGCCATCGATCTCGGCGATGATGGCGTGATCTTTGGGACGACGGGCCTCGAACAATTCAGCCACGCGCGGCAGACCGCCCGTGATGTCCTTGGTCTTGGCGCTTTCCAGCGGAATACGCGCCAGCACGTCACCCGGCGATACCTTTTCGCCCGGCTCAGCGGCAATGACCGCATCAACCGAGAGCAGGTAACGGGCTTCGCCACCACGTTCCACCTTGAGCACGGCACCATCCCGCGCAATGGCCAGGGCTGGCTTGAGCCCTTCGCCACGCGGATTGGTCCGCCAGTCGATCACGACGCGCTTGGTGAAGCCCGTTGCCTCGTCGGTGTTTTCCGCAACCGAGGTGCCGTCGAGCAGATCCTCGAACACGACCTCGCCTTCGACTTCGGCCAGGATCGGACGGGTGTAGGGGTCCCATTCGGCCAGACGCTGACCACGGCGAACCATGTCGCCTTCCTTGATCAGCAACTTGGCGCCATAGGCCACCTTGTGCGTCGCGCGCTCCTTGCCGTCCGCATCGAGCACGGCCAGCGACACGTTACGAGCCATGACGACCAGCTTGTCGCCCTCCACCTTGACCACGTTCGGATTGCGGATGGCGATCTTGCCCTCTGCACCCGATTCAAGGAACGAGGAGTCGACCACCTGTGCCGTGCCACCAATGTGGAACGTACGCATGGTCAGCTGGGTACCGGGTTCACCGATCGACTGTGCGGCGATGACGCCCACAGCTTCACCCATGTTCACGGGCGTACCGCGAGCAAGGTCACGGCCATAGCAGGCCGCGCAGGTACCCTGGCGCATGTCGCAAGTCAGGGGCGAGCGGATCCGGATCGACTGGATGCGCGCCTCTTCGATGACGTCGACATCCTTTTCTTCCAGCAGATGGCCCTTGGCGGCAATCAGCGCGCCGGTCAGCGGGTGGAAGATGTCGTCGGCAGCGGTACGACCCAGCACGCGCTGACCGATGGAAGCCACGACCTGGCCCGCATCAACGATGGGCTCCATGGTCAGGCCACGCTCGGTGCCGCAATCGGTCGACACGATGATCGCGTCCTGCGCCACGTCGACGAGACGACGCGTCAGGTAACCCGAGTTCGCGGTCTTCAACGCCGTATCCGCCAGGCCCTTGCGGGCACCGTGGGTGGAGTTGAAGTACTCGAGAACGTTGAGGCCTTCCTTGAAGTTGGCCGTGATCGGGGTCTCGATGATCGAGCCGTCGGGACGGGCCATCAGGCCGCGCATGCCGGCCAGCTGCTTCATCTGCGCCGGCG
Organism: Devosia sp. MDV22-iso42; assembly: GCF_058629155.1. Lineage (NCBI taxonomy): Bacteria > Pseudomonadati > Pseudomonadota > Alphaproteobacteria > Hyphomicrobiales > Devosiaceae > Devosia > Devosia sp. MDV22-iso42. The sequence goes on along the minus strand of NZ_JBZVWR010000006.1, from coordinate 145,544 downwards.
AACCACGGGCACCCGAATGGCTCATCATGTAGACCGAGTTGATCGGCTTCTGACGACCGGTCTCCTCGTCGATCTGCACGGTGCGGATCGCGTCCATCATCTCTTCGGCAACCTTGTCGCCACACTTTGCCCAAGCGTCGACGACCTTGTTGTACTTTTCGCCCTGAGTGATCAGGCCGTCATTGTACTGCTGCTCGAACTCTTCGACCTGCTTACGCGCGGCTTCCACGATGGTGTACTTGGAAGCAGGGATAACCATGTCGTCCTTGCCGAACGAAATGCCGGCATCGCAGGCATTCTTGAAGCCAAGCTGCATGACGCGATCGCAGAAGATGACGGTCTCTTTCTGACCACAGCCGCGGTAGACCGTGTCGATCATCTTGGAGATCATCTTCTTGGTCATCAGCTGGTTGGCGGTCGAGAACGGCACCTTGGCGCTCTTGGGCAGGATCTGCCCGATCAGCATGCGGCCCGGGGTCGTTTCCACGATCTCGGTGGTCTGCTTGCCATCGGCGTCAAAGGACGTGACACGGCCCTTGATCTTGGTGTGCAGGGTGACGACCTTGTTGTCGATGGCATGCTCGAGCTCGGCATAGGAACCGAACGCCATGCCTTCGCCAGGCTCCTTCTCGTTCATCAACGAGAGGTAGTAGAGACCGAGCACGATGTCCTGGCTCGGCACGATGATCGGCTGGCCATTGGCAGGGTGCAGGATGTTGTTGGTGCTCATCATCAGCACGCGCGCTTCCAGCTGCGCTTCGAGCGACAGCGGAACGTGCACGGCCATCTGGTCACCGTCGAAGTCGGCATTGAAGGCCGAGCAGACGAGCGGATGCAGACGGATGGCCTTGCCTTCGATCAGGATGGGCTCGAAGGCCTGGATGCCAAGGCGATGCAGGGTCGGTGCGCGGTTGAGCAGCACCGGATGCTCGCGGATCACCTCATCGAGGATATCCCAGACTTCCGGCTTTTCCTTCTCGACCAGCTTCTTGGCCTGCTTCACCGTCGAGCTGAAGCCCTTGGCTTCGAGGCGCGAATAGATGAAGGGCTTGAACAGCTCGAGCGCCATCTTCTTGGGCAGGCCGCACTGGTGCAGCTTGAGGTTCGGACCCACGGTGATGACCGAACGACCCGAATAGTCGACGCGCTTGCCGAGCAGGTTCTGGCGGAAGCGGCCCTGCTTGCCCTTGAGCATGTCGGACAGCGACTTGAGCGGACGCTTGTTGGCACCGGTAATGGTGCGGCCACGGCGGCCGTTGTCGAACAGCGCGTCAACGGCTTCCTGCAACATGCGCTTTTCGTTGCGGATGATGATGTCAGGGGCACGCAGCTCGATCAGGCGCTTGAGGCGGTTGTTGCGGTTGATGACGCGACGATAGAGATCGTTCAGATCGGACGTGGCAAAGCGCCCGCCATCCAGCGGCACCAGCGGGCGCAGCTCGGGCGGAATGACCGGGATGATGGTCATGATCATCCACTCCGGCTTATTCCCGGAGACAATAAACTGCTCGACGATCTTGAGGCGCTTGGCCAGCTTCTTTGGCTTGAGCTCGGTGGTCGACTCGGCGATTTCCACGCGCAGGTTGGCCGCGATCTTTTCCAGATCGAGCGCCAGCAGGATGTCGCGAATGGCTTCGGCGCCGATCTTGGCGGTGAAGCTGTCGGCACCATATTCGTCCTGGGCGTCGAGGAACTGCTCTTCGTTCAGCAGTTCATGCTGGGTGAAGGGCGTGAGGCCTGGATCGAGAACGACGTAGTTCTCAAAATACAGGATACGCTCGATGTCCTTGAGCGTCATGTCGAGCAGCAGCGCGATGCGCGACGGCAGGGACTTCAGGAACCAGATGTGGGCGACGGGTGCGGCCAACTCGATGTGACCCATGCGCTCGCGACGAACGCGGCTCAGGGTGACTTCGACGCCGCACTTCTCGCAGATGACGCCCTTGAACTTCATGCGCTTGTACTTGCCGCACAGGCACTCATAGTCCTTTACCGGGCCAAAGATGCGCGCGCAGAACAGGCCATCGCGTTCAGGCTTGAACGTACGATAGTTGATCGTCTCTGGCTTCTTGATCTCGCCATAGGACCAACTCAGGATCTTCTCTGGTGAGGCAATCGAGATCTTCATCTGATCGAAGGTCTGCACCGGAACCGCCGGATTGAACGGGTCCATGACGTGGGAATGATGGTTCATCAATTCTCTCCTCTAGCCGTCCATGCCCGAATTTGGTCACGGGTATGAACGGCAAATGAATGGGGGTAGGAAGTGCCGGATTACTCCGCCGCTTCCTGAGGAGGTGCGAGCTCCGCTTCGGCCTGTTCGGAACCGTCTTCGATCTCGCGCATGTCGAGTTCGACATTGAGGCCGAGCGAACGGATTTCCTTGACCAGAACGTTGAAGCTCTCGGGGATGCCCGCTTCGAACGTATCGTCGCCACGCACGATGGCTTCGTAGACCTTGGTACGACCGGCAACGTCGTCCGACTTGATGGTAAGCATTTCCTGCAGCGTATACGCCGCGCCGTAGGCTTCCAGAGCCCACACTTCCATCTCGCCGAAACGCTGCCCGCCGAACTGCGCCTTGCCGCCCAGTGGCTGCTGGGTGACCAGCGAGTACGGACCGATCGAACGCGCGTGGATCTTGTTGTCCACCAGATGGTCGAGCTTGAGCATGTAGATATAGCCAACCGTCACCTGACGATCGAACTGCTCGCCGCTACGGCCGTCGAACACGGTCGACTGACCCGACGCCTTCAGCCCTGCCCGCTCCAGCATCACCACGATGTCGGCTTCCTTGGCGCCGTCGAACACGGGGGTCGCGATCGAGACACCCTTGGAGAGGTGCTCGCCGAGACGGACCATGCCGTCGTCATCAAGATCGGTGATGGATTCATCACCGGCAAACAGGTCCTGGATTTCCAGGCGCAGTGGCTTGAGGTCGCCATTGCGATGATAGGCGCGAACCATCTCATCGATCTTGCGACCCATGCCGGCACAGGCCCAACCCAGATGCGTCTCGAGGATCTGGCCCACATTCATGCGCGATGGCACGCCCAGCGGGTTCAGCACGATGTCAACCGAAGTGCCGTCTTCCAGATAAGGCATGTCTTCGATCGGCACGATGCGCGAAACCACGCCCTTGTTGCCGTGACGGCCAGCCATCTTGTCGCCTGGCTGGATCTTGCGCTTGGTGGCGATGAAGACCTTGACCATCTTCATCACGCCTGGAGGCAGCTCGTCACCGCGCTGCAGCTTGTCCACCTTGTCGATGAACCGCTGTTCCAAGAGCCGACGGCTCTCTTCATACTGCGCGTGCAGGGCTTCCATCTCGGTCATGACCTTGTCGTCATCGACCGCGAACTGCCACCACTTCGAACGGGGCTGAGCCTCGAACATCTGGTCATTGAGCTTGGTGCCGACGACATAGCCCTTGGGGCCGGCCGTTGCTGCCTTGCCGAACAGCATCTCCTTGAGACGCGCATAGACGTTACGGTCGAGGATCGACTGTTCGTCGTCACGGTCCTTGGCGAGACGCTCGATTTCCTCGCGCTCGATGGCCATGGCGCGCTCGTCCTTGTCGATGCCGTGGCGATTGAACACGCGCACTTCAACAACAGTACCAGCATCGCCCGGCGGCACGCGCAGGGAGGTGTCACGAACGTCGCTTGCCTTCTCGCCGAAGATGGCGCGGAGGAGCTTTTCTTCCGGGGTCATCGGCGATTCACCCTTGGGGGTGATCTTGCCGACCAGAATGTCGCCAGGGGCGACTTCGGCACCAATGTGCACGATACCGGCTTCGTCGAGATTCTTGAGCGCTTCTTCCGACACGTTCGGAATGTCGCGGGTGATTTCCTCAGGACCAAGCTTGGTGTCGCGAGCCATGACTTCATATTCCTCGATATGGATCGAGGTGAAGACGTCGTTCATGGCAATCTTTTCAGAGAGCAGGATCGAATCTTCGAAGTTGTAGCCATTCCAGGGCATGAACGCGACGAGCACGTTGCGGCCCAGCGCCAGATCGCCCAGTTCGGTCGAGGGGCCGTCGGCGATGATGTCGCCCTGGTTGATGTGGTCACCGACAACCACCAGCGGACGCTGGTTGATGCAGGTGGACTGGTTCGAACGCTGAAACTTCATCAGGTTGTAGATGTCCACGCCCGACTTGGACGCATCGGTTTCTTCGGTCGCCCGAATAACGATACGCGTCGCGTCAACCTGATCGACGATGCCCTTGCGCTTGGCCACGATGGCGGCGCCGGAGTCACGGGCCACGATGGCTTCCATGCCGGTGCCGACAAACGGCGCATGGGCGCGCAGCAGCGGCACGGCCTGACGCTGCATGTTCGAGCCCATCAGGGCACGGTTGGCGTCGTCGTTTTCAAGGAACGGGATCAGCGAGGCAGCAACCGACACCATCTGCTTGGGCGATACGTCCATCAGATCGACGTTTTCCTTGGGCGTCAGGCCGTTGTCACCGGCGTGGCGGGCCACCACCAGATCATGCTCGAGCTCAAGCTTGTCGTTGAAGGTCACGTTGGCCTGGGCGACGTAGTGCTTGGCCTCTTCCATGGCGGAGAGGTAGACCACGTCGTCGGTCAGCTTGCCGTTGACGATCTTGCGGTACGGGGTCTCAATAAAACCGTACTTGTTGACGCGGGCAAAGGTCGACAGCGAGTTGATCAGACCAATGTTTGGACCTTCGGGGGTCTCGATCGGGCAGATGCGGCCATAGTGGGTCGGATGCACGTCACGGACTTCAAAGCCGGCACGCTCGCGGGTCAGACCACCAGGTCCAAGCGCCGACAGGCGACGCTTGTGGGTGATTTCCGACAGCGGATTGGTCTGATCCATGAACTGGCTGAGCTGGCTCGAGCCAAAGAACTCGCGCACAGCGGCGGCAGCCGGCTTGGCGTTGATCAGATCCTGCGGCATGACCGTGTCGATTTCGACCGAGCTCATGCGCTCCTTGATGGCGCGTTCCATGCGGAGCAGGCCAAGGCGATAGGAGTTTTCCATCAGCTCGCCGACGGAGCGAACGCGGCGGTTGCCCAGGTTGTCGATGTCGTCGATTTCGCCGCGGCCATCGCGCAGGTCGACCAGGGTGCGGACGACTTCGACAATGTCTTCCTTACGCAGGGTGCGCATGGTGTCGGGAGCATCGAGCTCGAGGCGCATGTTCATCTTGACGCGGCCCACAGCGGACAGGTCATAGCGCTCGCTGTCGAAGAACAGCGACTGGAACATGGCTTCGGCTGTGTCCACGGTCGGTGGCTCACCGGGACGCATGACGCGATAGATGTCGAACAGCGCGTCTTCACGCGACTCGTTCTTGTCCACGGCCAGCGTGTTGCGGATGTAGCCGCCAATGCTGATGTGATCGATGTCGAGGATCGGCAGCTCGTCAAAGCCGAGGCCCACGAGCAGTTCGAGATTCTTCTCGTCGAGCTCGTCGCCTGCCTCCATGTAGACCTCGCCGGTCTGCATGTTGATCAGGTCCTCGGCGACATACATGCCGTAGAGGTCTTCATCGACCGCCAACAGGTGCGTCAGGCCGTCATCGGCCAGCTTCTTGGCCTGGCGGGCCGAGAGCTTCTTGCCAGCTTCATGCACCACGTCGCCGGTCTTGGCGTCGATCAGGTCATGGCTTGGCTTGGCATTCTTCATCTTTTCGGCGTCGTAGGGCTTCTGCCAGCCCGAAGCCGTCTTGGTATAGGTCAGGGTATTGTAATAGGTCGACAGGATCTCTTCGGTATCCATGCCCAGCGCCTTGAGCAGGCTGGTCACGGGGATCTTGCGGCGACGATCGATACGCGCGAACACCACATCCTTCGCGTCGAACTCGATATCGAGCCAGCTGCCGCGATAGGGAATGATACGGCCGGCAAACAGCAGCTTGCCCGACGAATGGGTCTTGCCCTTGTCGTGATCGAAGAACACGCCAGGCGAACGGTGCATCTGCGAGACGATGACGCGCTCGGTGCCGTTGACGATGAAGGTGCCGTTGCTCGTCATGAAGGGCATGTCGCCCATATAGACGTCCTGCTCCTTGATATCCTTGACGGACCGGGCGCCGGTCTCTTCGTCCACTTCAAACACGATCAGGCGCAGCGTGACCTTGAGCGGGGCAGCGAACGTGATGTCGCGCGCACGGCACTCATCAATGTCATACTTGGGCTGCTCGAACTCGTACTTCACGAATTCGAGAGAGGCAGTGTTCGAAAAGTCGGTGATCGGAAAGACCGAACGGAACACGGACTGAAGCCCTTCATCGGGACGGCCGGCTTTGGGCTCGTCCACGAGGAGGAACTGATCATAGGAGGCCTTCTGGACCTCGATCAGGTTGGGCATCTCCGTGACTTCGCGAATGGACCCGAAGGACTTGCGTACCTTGCGGCGGCCGTTGAACGTGGTAGCCATGAAAGCTCCTGTTTCTGGTGCGATTGTCTCGGAGGCAAATATCCAAAGATCCGACTATCAGCCGTCGGGTCTCGGGATATGTGCCCTTCAAATTTCTCAGGCTGGGTGATGTCTCATTGTGCAATTCCACGCCAAAGGAACGGCATCAGTGCGCAAAACGCCAAATACCTCCAGGCCAGCAGCCGGGAGGTCTAACGGACGTCAGCGCACCTCAGACATCAAATTCTTCATATATTCCGCAAATTGCCGCCAAGGACCTATCCAACCGGTCCGGCGAATCATCTCGTAGAGACGAAGGAGCGAAATGGCACATAACGCGCCATTTCGCAAATTTCAAGGGCAGTGGCAGAACTACTTGAGTTCGACCTTGGCGCCGGCAGCTTCGAGCTTCTTCTGAATCTCGGCAGCTTCAGCCTTGTTGACGCCTTCCTTGACGGCCTTGGGAGCAGCTTCGACGAGAGCCTTAGCTTCGCCCAGGCCCAGACCGGTGATGGCGCGAACTTCCTTGATGACGTTGATCTTGTTTTCGCCGAAGGAGGCGAGGATCACGTCAAATTCGGTCTTTTCTTCGACAGCCGGAGCAGCAGCGCCGCCAGCGGCAGCAGCAGCAACAGGAGCGGCGGCGGAAACGCCCCACTTCTCTTCCAGCATCTTCGACAGTTCCGACGCTTCCAGAACGGTCAGGGCAGACAGGTCGTCTACGATCTTGGCGAGATCAGCCATTTGATAAATCTCTCTTTTTAGGTGTTCAGTTCAAACCAAAGTGGTCCCTTGCGGGGACCGATGGGGTTACGCTGCTTCGTTGCTCTTTTCCGCATGAGCGGCCAACACGCGGGCAATGCCGCTTGCTGGTGCCACGATGACCGAAGCGATACGCGTGGCGGGCTGCTTGAGCATCCCGGCCAGCGTGGCGCGCAGTTCATCCAGCGAGGGCATGGTCGCCAGCGCCTTGACGTTATTCGCGTCAAGCGCGGTCTTGCCCATGGCGCCACCAAGAACGACGTATTTCGCGTTCTTTTCAGCAAACTTTGCCGCAAATTTGGGCGCAGTCATGGGGTCGGCCGCATAAGCGATGACGATCGGGCCTACCAGGAGGCTCGACATGTCCGCATTGTCGGTTTCTTTAAGAGCAAGCTTGGCAAGACGGTTCTTCGCGATCTTGACTTGGCCACCTGCACCCTTGATGTCGCGGCGAAGCGATTCAAGGTTGGCGACGGTCAGACCGGTGTTCTGCGCAAGGACGATCGATCCAGCGCCCGATAGGGCTGCCTGAAGCGATGCGACAAGCTCACGCTTTTCCGCTCTTTCCACTGCTAGTCTCCACATTGAGCCCGGCAAAAGTCAGCCGGGCCATTGCCAATTGCTGCCCTCCGATCTCCCGAGGGAGGAGAGGAGCAACGGTTAAACGCCTGTCAACCGTGCTGCCCAAAGGGCAACTGGCCTGGTTCGAACCGCCACCCTGCCCTTGCGGACAGAAATTTCGGTTGTCACCCCATCTATGCTGGCATCTTGCGACATTAAGCCAACCCAGATCGGTTGGCACCGGCAGTCTCGGACAGGACTTGTTGCCGCTCACAGGGAGCGACAAAAACCGGGCGGTCGAAACCGCCCGGAATTGGGAATTACAGCGCCGAAGCGACTTCCACATGCACGCCCGGGCCCATGGTAGAGGACACGGCAACGCGCTTGACATAGGTGCCCTTGGCACCAGCCGGCTTGGACTTCAGCACGGCGTCGGTGAACGCCTTGATGTTCTGCAGCAGGGCTTCGTCCGAGAACGACACCTTGCCCACGCCAGCATGCAGGATACCGGCCTTCTCGACGCGGAACTCGACAGCGCCGCCCTTGGCCGCCTTGACGGCACCGGCAACATCGGGCGTAACCGTGCCGACCTTGGGGTTTGGCATCAGGTTGCGTGGCCCGAGGATCTTGCCCAGACGACCGACCAGCGGCATCATGTCAGGCGTGGCAATGCAGCGATCGAAATCGATCTTGCCGCCCATGATGGCTTCCATCAGGTCTTCGGCGCCAACGATGTCGGCGCCAGCCTTGCGGGCTTCGTCAGCCTTGGCATCCTTGGCGAACACGGCCACGCGGACGGTCTTGCCGGTACCGTTGGGGAGGGTCACGACGCCGCGGACCATCTGGTCGGCGTGGCGCGGATCGACACCCAGGTTGATGGCAAGTTCGATGGTCTCGTCGAACTTGGCGGTCGCACGCGACTTGATCATCTTGACGGCTTCATCAAGCTTGTACAGCTTGTTGCGATCAATGCCCTCGCGGGACTTGGTGAGATTCTTACCAGCCATTTATCAGCCCTCGACCTGAATGCCCATGGAACGGGCAGAGCCTGCAATCATCGATACCGCAGCATCGAGATTGTCGGCGTTGAGATCCTTCATCTTCTTTTCGGCGATGTCACGCAGCTGTGCCAGCGTGATGGTGCCGGCCGATTCCTTGCCTGGCAGCTTGCTGCCCGACTTCAGGTTCACGGCCTTCTTGATGAAGAAGCTGACCGGTGGAGACTTCATCTCGAAAGTGAAGCTCTTGTCGGCATAGGCGGTGATCACGACCGGAATGGGCGAACCCTTTTCCAGTTCCTGCGTGGCGGCATTGAACGCCTTGCAGAATTCCATGATGTTCAGACCGCGCTGACCCAGTGCTGGGCCGATTGGCGGGGATGGTGTTGCGGAACCCGCAGGCACCTGGAGCTTTACGTAGCCAACGATTTTCTTTGCCATAATCGTCCTTTAAAGTTGGCGCGCTTGCGCGACGCCCTGCTGTTCGCCCGCTGTCACGCGGACCGTTTGACGCTGTGGTCCGAGAGTTTGATCGGCAGCCTGGCAGCCACCGCCCTCTTCCACAGATTTCACCAGGTTGCCCTGGCGTTCCCGGCTCACGCCGGAATTTGCAAGGCGCTGCGGCGCAGCGCCGATATCAGACCTTCTCGACCTGACTGTATTCGAGCTCCACCGGGGTGGGGCGGCCGAAGATCGACACTTCCACCTTGAGGCGGGCGCGCTCTTCGTCGACTTCTTCCACCACGCCATTGAAGCTGGCAAAGGGACCGTCCGACACGCGGACATTCTCGCCCACTTCGAACGAGATGGAGGGCTTGGGATGCTCCACGCCTTCCTGCACCTGCTGCAGAATGCCCTGGGCTTCCTTTTCCGAGATCGGCATCGGCTTGTTGTCCGACCCGAGGAAACCGGTAACCTTGGGCGTGTTCTTGATCAGATGGAAGGCCTCGTCGGTCATGTCCATCTTCACCAGCACATAGCCCGGGAAGAACTTGCGTTCGGCGTCGACCTTGCGGCCACGGCGGATCTCAACGACCTTTTCGGTCGGCACGATCACGTCTTCAAACAGGTGCTCGAGCTTTTTCTGCGCAACTTTCTGGCGGATGTCTTCCGCCACCTTGCGCTCGAAGTTCGAGTAAGCTTGAACGATATACCAGCGCATGGCCATAAAGCGTCGCCGCTCCTAGTAGTTGTAGGTCCGTGACCCGACTAGCGGATCGAAAGCATCAGTCCGACCAGCCACGAAATGACCTGATCGGCTGCAAGAAAAAACAGGCTCGCCGCGATAACCAGGACGATCACCATGATCGTGGAGATCAGCACTTCGTTCCGGCCGGGCCAAGTGACCTTGGAAACTTCCTGCCGCACTTGCTGCAGGAACGTGATTGGGTTGGTACGGGCCATCGGCAAATCTACTCTTTGGTGTTTTGGTGCAAAACCAAAGGCCGCGCAGGAATCCCGCACGGCTCGAATGTGGGTATCTAGAGAAACTCCCTGCCAATTGCAACAGGCGGCCCCAAGTTTTCCCGGCCATCCCGCCGCCGGCCATTAACGACACGACAGTGTCACGCTGATTCGCTCTTGATTCGCCGCGCCCGCAGCACTTAAATAGCACTGCGGCGGAACGAACTGGTGAGCGGAGGCGTGCCGTGGGTGTAGCAAAGTCCTCTTTCGACGTCACAGCCTGTGAACTGCGCTACTTCGGGCCGCACCCCACCATTGTCGGGCGGGTCACCGGGGTCGTCCGCGTCCAGATCGAAGAGCACTTCATGGGCAATGTGACGGTCTATCCCCTTGATCTCAAAGTGAAAGCCGATGTCGGCCACGTCGCCGCCGCCCAAGTGCGCACCGCCCTGCTCGCCCATGCCGCCCATCAGCTGAACCGGCTCAAGGCCCGTCATGCCGACAAGCTGCCCCGGGCAGCAGAATAGGCGCCGACCGGATGCCGGCGCTAACTATTTGAATTTGTTGGTATTTGTGCCTGGCAGGGGCTGGGGGACTCGAACCCACGACCCTCGGTTTTGGAGACCGATGCTCTACCAACTGAGCTAAACCCCTTCAGGCGAGGCTGTGTCTAATGGCAAAGCCGCCGTTTCGCAAGACCCTTCGGAGCCTCACGACCAGATATGGGGCAGCAAAGGCAGCGCCATCAGCAGCAGGCCGAACAGCCCAATGGTAAAGCTGATCGAGCGCCACGGGGATATCCCGCCCATATAGCAGACCACATGGCCGATCCGGCCGAGCAGAAACAGCGCCGCGCCGGCCAGGGCCAGCCAGCCCTCTTCACCAAAAATGATCGCCAGCAGCGCCAGCACGAAGAATATCGGCAGGGTTTCCTGCAGATTGGCGAGCGCCCGGCGCGCCCGGCCCAGCGCCTGGCTGGGTTCGGGCAGGTCGTCGCGCGGCCCCATCTGGGCCTGAGGCCCCACTTGCTGGGTGAGATAGTAGCCGGGCATAAACACCTGGACCAGCAGCAGCAGCAGGGTCAAAAAGATCAGCAGCAGCATTCGATAAGCCTTCACCTTTGGATGGAATTGGCTAGCAGACTGCTAACCTTGACGGTCACCTATTAGTGGATTGCGGCACGGCGGCACCATGGCATTTACAAACATCGCCATTCGACCAATAAAGGTCGGGCGAGTTTGGAAGCCATGGCGGGTGTCGACACCATTCATTCAGGGATCTGCCGATCCCGGAAGGACAACGATGCGCTTCGTTCTCGCCCTCGCCATCCTGGCATTTTCCCCCACCCTCGCCATGGCCCATACCGGCGCCGGCGACACCATGGGCTTCCTGCACGGTTTCGCGCATCCGCTGGGCGGGCTGGACCACGTGCTGGCCATGCTGGCTGTGGGCGTCCTCGCCGCGGTGCTCGGCGGCCGGGCCCTGTGGCTGGTGCCCCTGAGCTTCATGGGCGTCATGCTGCTCGGCTTTGCCCTGGGCCTGCTGCAGGTCGAGCTGCCCCTGGTGGAACTGGGCATTGCCCTGTCGAGCGTGGCGATCGGTCTGGCCGCCATGACGCGCCGTCCCCTGCCCCTGTCTGCTGCCATGGCGCTGGTGGCCGTCTTTGCCGTGTTCCACGGCCATGCCCATGGCGCGGAAATGCCCGCCACCACCCAAGGGCTCGACTACGCCGCCGGCTTCCTTTCCGCCACCGCCCTGCTCCACCTGGCCGGTCTGGCCGGCACCATCGGCATGGTGCAGTTGACCGGCCGGCATGCCCGCCTCGTCAGCCGCATCGCCGGCGGCGCCATCGCCCTGGGCGGCGTGGGCCTGCTGTCCGGCTGGCTCTGACCGGCTGGCTCTGACCGGCTCCCGACCAGCACGACAGTTGACCGGGATCAATGCCGCGCTGGCCGGCGCCGTCACAATGAGGTGTCACAAGGAGACACCCCATGGAACGCATCCACATTACCCAGCACAGCTCGCTCGGCGCCGGCTGGTTCGCCGGCTGGCTGTTCAGCATCGGCTTTCTGCATCTCGACTTCATGCAGGGCCTGTTTGGCTTGGTCATCTGGCCCTATTATCTGGGCAGCCATTTCGCCTGAGCCGCCCCGCGGACAGGCACCCGGCCCATGTCCAGGCGGGGCGACTTGCGCTAGCTTCTGCTTCACCCTGGCAGACCCCTGATGGTGCTGCAGCGACCCGGATGGCCCATGCGCATCTTGTATGTTGACGACGAGCCCGACATTCGCACCGTGGCCGGAATGAGCCTGCAACTGCATCCGGACTTTGACGTGCAGGAATGCGCCAGTGGCGCCCTGGCCCTGCAGATCGCCCGCGACTGGCGGCCCGATGTCGTCCTGCTGGACGTGATGATGCCGGAAATGGACGGGCCCATGACCCGTGCGGCCCTGCGGGACGACCCGGCGACGGCCGACATTCCGGTGGTCTTCGTCACTGCGCGCACCCAGCCCTCCGAGCTGGCGCGGCTGCTGGCCCTCGACGTCACCGGCGTCATCGCCAAGCCGTTCGATCCGATGTCGCTGGCCAGGCAGGTGACCGAGCTGATGGGCTGGCCGAGCTGACCGGACTCAGCCCTTCGCGCCGTGCCGCCTGACGGACGGCGCCGGCCGGATTGCCGTCAGGATCGTCTCCACGATCACGGATTCGGGTGTCCGCGACTTGACCAGCGCCGCGCTCACGCGGTCGTCGACGACGACGCTCTCGGTCGCCGTCAGCACGATCACCTGACCGGCATGCTGCAGCGTCACGTCATCGAGCAGCTCGAGGCCATTGCCGTCGGCCAGGCTGAGATCGAGCAGGATGAGGTCGAAGCGCTCTCGCGCCAGCGCGCTGCGGGCCGCATTCAACGTCCCGGCATGCGCGACGGTGACCTGGCCCTCAAGCGCCGTGGCGATGAAGGCGCGGAAGTCCTCGTCATCTTCGACATGCAGCACATGGGGCAGCGGCGACGGCTGTGCTGAAGCCCTTGCCGGTGCGGCCATGGCCGTCGTCGCCGTCAGCGGCACATCGATCCAGAACGTGCTGCCCTGTCCCTCCACGCTGGAATAGTCCAGATCGCCCGACATCTTCTCCATCATCTGCTTGGAGATGTGCAGTCCCAGCCCGGTGCCCCCGGTTTCGCGCGTCGCCGAGGCATCGGCCTGCGAGAAGGCCGAGAAGATCTGGCTGCGAAAGCCGGCGGGGATGCCCGGGCCGCTATCGGCGATGCCCACCCGGGCCATGGCGCCGATCCGCTTGATGCTGAGATGGACGGTACCGCCGCGGGGCGAGAACTTTGCCGCATTCGACAGCAGGTTCGACAGCACCTGCTGCAGGCGCGCGCTGTCATAGGCGCATTCCGGGTCATACCCGGTTTCGTCGAGCACCAGTGCCACATCGAACTGGGCCGCATAGGCGTGGTTGATATCCATCGCCAGCAAGACCTCGGGGCGCAGCCGGTGCGGCCCAACGGCAAATTGCAGCTTCTCCGAACTCATCTTCTCGAGGTCCAGAATGTCATTGATCAGCAGGATCAGCCGCTCGCTGTTCTTGTGGGCAATGCCCAGCAGGCGCAGCACCCCGGGGGGGATCTGCTGGGCCATGGCGCCCATGACCAGGCCCAACGATCCGCGGATCGAGGTCAATGGCGTGCGCAGTTCGTGGCTGACATTGGAAATGAACTCGCTCTTGAGCCGGTCCATTTCCTTGCGGTGCTGGATATCCTGGATCTGGGCGATGAAGTAATCCACGCCGCCGTCGGCCCCGCGCGCCGCCGAAACGTTGAGCAGCCCCCAGACGGCATGGCCGGCCCGGTGCAGATAGCGCTTTTCCAGCTGGTAGTGCGAGATGTCGCCCGCCACCAGCTGGGCAATGAGCTCCTCGTCCAGCCCGGCATCGTCGGGATGATTGAGATCCCGAAAGTCGAGCTGCAGGAACTCGTCTGCCGCGTAGCCCAAGAAGGTCAGCAGTGCCTCGTTGACATTGATCCAGGCGCCGGCGGGATCAACCAGCGCCATGCCGATGGGCGCATGTTCGATGGCGCTGCGCAGGCGCTCCTCGCTCGAGCGCAGGGCCGCCTCAGCCTCCTTGAGCGCGGTGATGTCGGTTTGCGTGCCCACCAGCCGCAGCGCCCGCCCCGCCGCGTCCCGCTGGGTGACCGACGCTTCCGATCGCAGCCAGATCCAGCGGCCATCGGCGTGGCGAATGCGGTACTCGCTCTCCGATCGCGCCGTCCAGCCCGCCAGACAGGCGGCGTCTGCCGCGTCGACCACAAGCAGATCCTGCGGATGCACGCGCCGGCGCCATTCCCATTGCGGATCGATCGGCCCGTCGCCGTCCAGGCCCAGCATTTCCAGCCAGGTGTCGGAGACGATGGAGGTGCCGCGCGCCAGATTGACGTCAAACACGCCGATCCGGGCGCCACGCAGGGCGCTGCTCCAGCGCAGTTCGGCCTCTTCCAGGGCGACGGTGATTTGGCGCTGGCGCGTGACGTCCCGGACAATGGCCGTATAGCGATGCTGCCCCTCCACGGTAATCCAGGGATTGAGCTGGAATTCCAGCTCCAGCGGCTGGCCGCTGCGACTGCGGCCGGAGACGGGCTTGGTCGGCGCCGAGCGGGTGGATCGGAAGGCACCCAGGATTTCGGCTCCCGTCAGACCCGGGCCGGTCTGAATCAGGTCCTTTATCGACATCTGCGGCACGTCCTCCGGCTGGACGCCGAAAATATCCAGCGCCGCCTCATTGGCTGACAGCACGCGGCCCTGCTCATCGAGTAGCAGGATCCCCACCACAGCCGTATTGACCACCGCCCGGTTCTCATCCTCCCGGGCGACAATTTCCCGGGTTTTACGCACCACCATGCGCTGAATGGTCTGTTCGCGCCGCGCATGGCTGAGCAGGAAACCGGCAAACAGCGCCGACACCAGCAGGCCCGCCAGCAGCACGAACAGCGCTTCATTGTTCTTGATAGCGCCGTCAAACTGATCGGTACTGGTCCATACCAGGGTCCAGGTTTGGCCCAGCACCGGCATGGTCTTGGCAACGGTATAGGTCGAGCGTCCGGCCGCCTCGTCCGCGCTTCGGCTGGTAAAGATCTGTTGGTTCGCATCGACCTGCGGGCCGTCATAGACCGCGATCTCGAGAGTCCTGTCCTGGCTCCCCGTGAGGCCCGCCATGAAGCGTGAACCCACAAAGGGCGCATAGACCCAACCGGTGAAGGCGGCCAGACGCTGCTCGACGGTGTCGATCGGTGCCGCTTCGGCATAGAGCGGCCTGAGCAGCAGAAAGCCGGCCCGCAGGCGGTCGTCCTGCGCGAGAAAAATGCGCCGGGTAATGGTCGGCTGCCCGCTCAGGCGCGCCCTCTCCGCAGCATCGCGGCGATGGCTTTCATAGGCGATGTCCAGCCCAAGCGCCGGCCGGTTTGCGGCCAGCGGCTCGATGAAGCGGATGATGAAATGGTGGGCGCGGGCGCCATGGCCGGGATCGACCACGAATTCGTCGACACCGAGCGCGCGCAAGCCGGCCGTATAGGCCGCCAGATCGCCGTGGGCGACATCGTCGATTACGCCCATGCCGAAGATGCCGGGCAGCGTGCGGCCAATATCGAGGGCTTCCACATAGGCGCGCCAGTCGGCTGCCGACACCTGGCTGGAGGCATGGAACAGGCCGGCGGCGCCATCGAGCCCCTGCACATAGGAGCTGAGCCGGTGCAGCAGGGCCCGCTCGCCTTCATCAGCCAGGGCGGCAAAGGCCAGCTCCCCTCGTTCATAGGCAACCATGCTGGTCCATTTCCAGCCATAGAATGTCAGGCCGAGCGGGACCAACAACGCCACAATCGACATGGCGCGCAGGCTCGCAGCATTGCCACGGGACCAGCCCGCGCCCCAGCGCCGCCACGGACCCAGCAGGGCCAGCGGCAGTACCACCAGGATGCCGATGACGTCACCCAGCCACCAGGTCAGCCAGTTGCCCGCCACCTGCTCGGCCGTCACCAGGCCGCTGGCATAGAGCGCGCCGGTGCCCACAGTGGCGGCGATCAATCCGGCCAGCGGACCGACAAGGCCGGCAAACACCGCGACGTCGCGCGGCGACGTCAGGATGGTGGGAATGCCGAACAGGCGCCGGGCGGCGCAGGCGCCCGCCAGCGCCTGCAGGGTGGAGCCGCTGGCAATGGCCACGGCCACCGCCAGGGCCCGCCCGTCAAGACTGCCACCCTCCAGCACCCCGCCAATAAAGGCATTGACCGTCAGTGAACCGAGGAACACGCCTGGCGCCAGGCGCGGCGAAAAGATCAGCAGCGCGGCAACCGCCATGCCGGAGGCCGGCCAGATCAGCGTGGCATAGCCTGGCGGCACCGCGAGTTCCAGGCCCAGCAGCCCCAGACCGCCATAGGCGATGGCGAGCGCCAGGGTAAGACCGAGCAGCCGCCAGACCGGCAAGGCTGCCGACCTGTTCGGTGCCTCGGACCGGGCCGGGCCGGCGAGGTCGCTCCATCCTGACGGCGCCCCCGTTGTCATCGAGTTGCCTCCGTACGCATCCACGCGCCCAGTTTAGGCAGAATGGACCGGCGGGTATATTCCTGCACCCCAGAATAACTGCTTGGGCAGCATTTATTGGCAGTTTTACCAGAGATCGTGTCGGTTTTGGCTGTTTTGACGCCCGAGCAGAGCCTTCTGGCGAGCCCAGGTCGGGGCCGAGGAGCGCTTTTCGAGCCAGTGCAACAGAATCAGCAGACCGATCGCCAGGCCCGAATGCGGCCCAGCGCCATCCTCGGACCCGAGGACTTTAGGGAGCCTAGAGCGTTCGCGCCTGCCCATCGCCGTCAAAGAACACGACGCTTCCCGGCGCAAAGGCGAAGGCGATCTGCTGCCCGACTTTGAGCTCCCTGTCGCCATCCAGCACCGCCAGCAACGGCGCCCCGGAGGGCAGATCGACGCTCACATTGGTCTCGTTGCCCAGCCGCTCCACCAGCGCCACTCGTCCCGCCACGGCACCCGAGCTCTGCTCCATTAGGGCATGCGGACGGATGCCCAGCGTCAGCGTGTCGCCGGGCTTGAGCCCTGCGCCGCCGCCCGCCAGGGTCACCGGCGCGAGATCAGGGCCGGCAATGGTCACCTTGCCCGCGCCCTGCGCCCCAACGCCGACGGTGATGAAATTCATTTTCGGACTGCCGATGAAGCCGGCGACGAAGATATTGGCGGGGCGCTGATAGAGCTCGATGGGCGTGCCGACCTGCTGCACCACACCACCATTGAGCACCACGATCTTGTCGGCCAGCGTCATCGCCTCGACCTGGTCATGCGTGACATAGATCATCGTCGCGCCGAGATCCTGGTGCAGGCGCGACAGCTCCATGCGCATGTCGACGCGCAGCGCGGCATCGAGATTGCTCAGCGGCTCGTCGAACAGGAACACTTCCGGCTGGCGCACAATGGCCCTTCCGATGGCCACCCGCTGGCGCTGCCCGCCGGACAACTGCCCCGGCTTGCGGTCGAGCAGGTGTTCCATCTGCAGGATGCGCGCCGCCTCGCGAATCTTGCGATCGCGCACATCCTTGGGGGTCTTGGCCAGTTTGAGCCCGAAGCCGACATTGTCGTAGACCGTCATATGCGGATAGAGCGCATAGGACTGGAACACCATGGCGATGCCGCGGTCGCGCGGCTCGACGTCATTGCATAACGTGTCGCCGATCCATAGCTCGCCGCCGCTGATATCCTCAAGGCCGGCAATCATGCGCAGCAGGGTGGACTTGCCGCAGCCCGAGGGGCCGACAAACACCACGAACTCGCCATGGGTGACGCTGAGGTCGACGCCCTTGATGACCTCGACGGCGCCATAGCTCTTGTAGAGCGATTTCAGTTCCAGTCCGGCCATATGTCTATCCCTTGACGGCGCCAGCGGTCATGCCTGCCACGATCTGCCGGTTGAAGAACAGGAACACCAGCAGCGGTGGAATGGTGATGAGCGCGATATTGGTGAACAGCAGATTGTAGGAGGTGCTGAACTGGCTCTGGAAATTGTAGAGCGTCAGCTGCACCGTCGCATTGGCATTGCCCGGCAAGTAGTAGAGCGGGTTGGTGAAATCGTTGAAGATGGCCACCGACTGCACCACGATATTGGTTACCGTCACCGGCCAGAGCAGCGGCAGGATGATGCGGAAGAACACGTCGAACGGCCGCGCCCCGTCGATGATGGCCGCCTCGTCCAGGTCGCGCGGAATGGTGGCGATGAAGGCCCGATAGAGCAGGATGGTGAAGGGCAGGCCATAGGCCACCTCGATCAGGATCAGCCCGTGCAGCCGGCCGAACAGGCCCATGCCCTGCAGCAGCCAGATGGTGGGTACCACGGCCGGTGGCAGCATCAGCCCGGCCAGGATCAGGAACTCGATCAGCCCGTTGAACCGGGTCTTGCGCCGCTGCAGCACGAAGCCGACCATGGCCCCGAACACCACCAGCAGCGTCACGCTGACCACGGTGAGGATGGAGGAATTGACGAAGGCGGTCACCAGCATCCAGTTCCGCGTGGTCACCACCTCGACGATATTGCCCCAGAGCGCATTGCCTTCAGGCCAGGAAAAATCGAGCAGCGCCGCCTGCTTCTGCCCTTTGAAGGTCATCAGGATGATGAAGGCGAAGGGCACGAGGAAAACGAGGATCGACACCAGGATCGCCACCGCGCTCAGCCAGTAATTGCGGATCAGGCTCATTCATGCCCCTCCTTGCGGTTGAGCAGCATGGTCAGCGGAATGACCAGCGCGGCGATCAGGATGAACAGCACGACATTGCCGGCGGTGCTGAGACCGTAAAAGCCCGACTGGTACTGCTTGTAGATCACCGAGGCCACGGTATCGGAGGCAAAGCCCGGCCCGCCCCGCGTCATCGCCCAGATCAGGTCAAAGGTGCGCAGGCCGCCGATGAAGCTGAGGATGATGACGGTCGTCGTCGCCGGCCGGCTCAGCGGCAGGGTGATATAGAAAAAGTTCTGCAGCCTGGTGGCGCCATCGATGCGGGCGGCTTCGTAATAATCCTTTGGAATGGCGACGATGCCGGCAATGTAGATGACGGTGGCCAGACCCACGCCCTTCCACACATCCACCAGCGCCACCGAGAACAGCGCCAGATTGGGATCGACCAGCCAGCCCGGCCCCCTGATGCCCAGCAGCGCCAGGCCCTCATTGATCATGCCATTGGTCGGGTGCATCAGCACGGTAAAGGTAATGCCCACGCCCACCGTCGAGACGAGAACGGGAAAGAACACCACCGAGCGCAGATAGCCGCGCGCCGCGATCTGGCTGGTCAGCAGCACCGCCAGCAGCAGGCCCAGCACCACCTTGAGCGCCGAGGTGATGGCGGCATAGAGCACGGTATTGATCAGCCCCTTGATCAGAAAGGGCTCGCGCAGGAACTGGGCGAAATTCTCCAGCCCGATAAAGGTGGAGTTGAACAGGGTCCACCGCGTCAGGCTGAAATAGAGCGAGGCGAAGGTCGGCAGCAGGAACAGCACGATATAGATTACCGCCGCCGGAATGAAGAACCAGCCGGGATAGGGTGAGCGGCGCTGCACGGCTCTGGGTCTGCCGGCGGCTTGTGCCATGCCGGACTGGGTCATAACGGCCATCAACGCCTCCTCAAGGTCGGCAGCCCCGGGCACGAGCAGACACCCGGGGCCGCCTCAAGTGCAAGAGCCTACCAGCCCGGGAGGCCAAGCTGCTGGGCCTGCTTGCGCACGTCCTCGTCGTAGAGCGCGGCGCCATCGGCGGCAGGGCGGATGCCCGAGCCGACTTCGACCGTGATCTGCTCCAGCGCCGGGCCCTTGATGGGCGAGAGGAATTCCAGCGCCGGCCCGTTCTGGCCGCCTTCGGCAAAGTAGGGCAGCATGTCGGTCACCGCCGGCGGCACGTCATCAGGGAGCGTGCAGCCATTGACCAGATAGGGGCCGGATGCGCCGCCGGCCCGGGTCTGGGCGTCACAGCCCTCGACGCTGGCGACAAAGGCCACGAAGCGCTTGGCGGCATCCAGGTTGGACGTCGTCTGCGGAATGTAGAGCCCATCGGGCATCCACACGGTGAGGCCATTCCTGGCCGCGTCGTCGCCGGGCTGGGCGAAAAAGCCGACATTGGCGATGTTTTCTGGATAGGTGGCGGCAATGGCGGTGGTGGCAAAGGTCAGCATGGGATAATGCGCGCCCTCCCCGGCCGAGACCATGCGGATGCCGTCGTCATATTTGGCGGCGCCGAAATCCTCGTTGAGATAGCCGGCCTCGAACACTTCCTGCAGCTTTTCAAAGCCACGCAGGGCAGCCGGCGTGGTGGCGAACTTGGCTTCGTTGGCCGTATAGCGGCTGGCAAATTCCGGATCGGCGGCCGAGACATTGTAGTAATCGCCCAGCACGAAGAGCTGGCTGGTCCAGGTATCGCCATAGGTCTGGATCACCGCGACCTTGCCGGCCGCCTTGATCTTTTCATTATTGGCCATGAAGTCGGCCCAGGTCTTGGGCACGGAGAGGCCGAGCTCTGCATAGATGGCGCGGTTGTAATAGATGCCGCCGCCCATGGCCGCGCCCATCGGCGCCCCGCGCACGGTGCCGTCGGGCGCCGTCACCACCTGCTTGAACGAATCCTGCACATCGGCCTGCCAGGGCTCGCCGCTCAGATCGACCAGGAACTGCTGCGGGTTGATGGCCTGGAACAGCGAGCCGGAATTGTAGCGGAAGATGTCGGTCATGGAGCTGGTGGCCAGCCGGGTCTTGACCAGGTTGTCGCCTTCCGAGCCGCCGGGCCGCGTCTCGATGTCGATATTGATATCGGGATTGGCCGCCTCGAACGACTTCACCAGCTCCTCGGCCACGGCCACGCCGTCGGCCCCGCTCGGAATGAGATAGGTGAGGTTGATGCTCTGCGCCCAGGCGGCGCCGGTCAGGGCGGTCATGGCCAGCAAGCCGGCTGAGAAGCCGGCCAGCATGGTCCTGCGGGTCGTCGTGGTCATTGGTCTCTCTCCCATTGCGCCCGCACCATGCGGGCTGTTCGCAGCGGCCGCCTGTTGGTCAGGGCGTGCGCGCATTGATGCTGTTGTGATCCCGCGTGGCGCGCGGCACCGGTGTATAGGTGAAGGTGATGACATGCGGGCCCGCCGCCAGCGCGCGCTCGCCGGCGCCATCCCAGGCCACGCCATCGACGCTGGCCTGGCGGTAATCCGGCTTGAGCCGCAGCCTGCCATGCGCGCCGGCCGGCACCTCGACCGCGTAGCGCACACTGTCGCCGGTAACGGTCCATTCGGCCCGGATCAGCCCCCGCGGACTGGCATGGCTCGCCTTGACCGGCGACAGTTCGCCAATGATGGTGGGCTCGAAAATGATGCTGACAAAGCCCGGCTCGCTCTCGTCCGGCCGGAAACCGGCAACTCCCTCCAGCAGCCACTGGCACACCGCGCCATAGGCATAGTGGTTGTACGAATTCATCTGCGGATTGTAGATCGTGCCATCGGGCTGGATGGCATCCCAGCGCTCCCAGATCGTCGTGGCCCCCATCTTGACCTGGTAAAGCCAGCCCGGAACCTCTTCCTGCAGGAACACATCGGCAGCGAGACCAATCTCGCCGATCTTGACCAGCGCCGGCAGCAAAGCCGGCGTACCGATGAAGCCGGTGCCGATACGGCCATCGCATCGGGCGATGGCATTGCGGAAATA
The DNA here is from genome assembly GCF_058629155.1 of Devosia sp. MDV22-iso42. Taxonomy (NCBI): domain Bacteria; kingdom Pseudomonadati; phylum Pseudomonadota; class Alphaproteobacteria; order Hyphomicrobiales; family Devosiaceae; genus Devosia; species Devosia sp. MDV22-iso42. Next base: position 123,699 of record NZ_JBZVWR010000006.1, on the reverse strand, counting down.
CTGCCGCGCCGCATCCTGCCGATCGGCAGGGATGAGGTCATGCAGGAAAGCCAGGGCATAGGAGGTCTGGTCGTCGCTGCCGACGCGACCAGCCGGGGTGATGAACTCCTGCACGAATGCCTGCTTGACCCTGTTGGCCATGGCGCCCAGCCGTTCCGCCGTCGCCACATCGCCGACAATGCCGGCGATCCGCGCGACCAGCGAGGAGGTGATATAGAGAGAGATCGTCGCCGAGGCCTCATCGCTGATGGTGGGCAGCGGCTTGGCGCTGGGCCCGCTCGGCTGCAGCCAGTCGCCGAAGGAAAAGCCGCGTGCGCCCCAGGCCCGGGGCGGATTGACGATCGGGCCGTCGCTGATCGACCAGACGAAATCGACCCATCTGGTCATCGCCGGCAGCGCCTCGCTGAGGATGCCGGTATCACCATAATGCAGGTAGAGCTGCCAGGGCACGATGGCGATGGCATCGCCCCAGCCGGTGGAGCCGTAAAAGCCCGGATAGTGGGTCGGGTCCTGCCGCGTCGGATCGGGCACCACATGGGGCACCGCGCCATCCTCGCGCTGGTCCGCCATCACGTCCCGGATCCACTTGGTGAGGAAGCTGTGCACGTCGCCCAGGTAGGCGGCGGTACCGGCAAAGACCTGGGCATCGCCGGTCCAGCCCAGCCGCTCGTCGCGCTGCGGACAGTCGGTCGGCACTTCGATGAAATTGCCGCGCTGGCTCCACAGCGTATTGAGCACCAGCCGGTCGACCAGCGGGCTGGCCGAGGTAAAGCTGGCCGTCTGCTCGGTGATCGAGCTGATCGGCACCGAGGTCACCGCGGTGAGCGTGGCGTCGCCCTGCACCGTCACCCGCGCATAGCGATAGCCCTGGAATGTGAAGTGCGGGCGATAGTGCTCAACGCCAGTGCCGGCCAGCGTGTACTGGGTCATCGCCTCGGCCGTACGGAAATTGACGTTGTAGAAATTGCCGTCCTTGTCGAGCACTTCGGCATGCTCGACCGTGACCGTGGCACCAGCCGTGCCCTGCACCCCATAGGCGACATAGCCGCCGACATTCTGCCCGAAATCGTGGATCGTCCGGCCCTCGGCGTCGGTCCAGCTCCTGACTGGCACCAGCGGCGCCAGTTCACGCACCGGCGTCGTCTCATGGGGAATGAGAACCCCGGCGTCATGCTCGAGCACCCGCGTCCCGGCCGAAATGGTTGGCATGATGCGCGCGTCATAGATTTCGCCGAAATAGATACCCGATTTGCGGATCGGCAATTCGCCGCTCTTCCAGCTGTCATCGGTGACCAGCAGCGTCGGCGCCGCACCCGGGCCGGCGCGCAGTTCGGCAATGGCGGCGATGTCCTTGCCCCAGGTATTGACGATGGGATGGCCGCCCCACATCAGCGGAGAGCGCAGCCAGCCATCGGCCAGCCAGATTTCGATCGTGTTCTCGCCTGCCTTGAGCAACTGGCTCACCGGATAGCTCTGGTAGGACAGCCGTTCGTGGTAGCTCGTCCAGCCCGGCGTCAGCAGATCATTGCCGACGCGCTGACCATTGATGAAGCAGCGATAAAGCCCAAGCGCGCTGATATGGAGGACTTCGGTGCCGGCCACGCCATCGAGGGTAAAGACCTGCTGCACGAAGCTGGCCGGCGTGCCGACACCCTTGTCGGCCAGGGGCGCAATCATGCGCGCCGTCCAGGCCATTGCAGGGGCCAGAGCTGCGCCCGCCTGCGGCATCAAATTGTCCACGAAACCTCCTCCGATAGTCTCTGGCGTCTGCTTGCGCCATTTCGTATAACGATATCCGTAGACCGATACACAAAACTTGTAAAGCCGGTCTGTGAGGAGAGCTTTGCGTCGGTGCTTGCGCAGGCGGTCGACCTGTCCTAGACCCGTCCCACAGCAGATTTCAGGACGTTTCGTGAGCCAGAACAGCGACATGACAACAGCCCGCTCGGGGCGCGTGACCATTCGCACCGTGGCGGAACATGCCGGGGTCTCGGTCGCGGCCGTGTCCAAGGTCTTGCGCAATGCATATGGCGTCAGCGCCGCCCTGCGGGCCAATGTCGAAGCCTCGATCGCCGAGCTCAACTATCGCCCCAACGCGGCGGCCCGCGGCATGCGCGGCCAGACCTATACGATCGGCGTCCTGATGGCCGACATCAAGAACCCGTTCTACCCGCAGATCTTTGAAGGCATCAATGATGGGCTCTCAGGCACCCAGTACATCCCGCTGATCGGCCTGGGCCGCAGCATTGCCGCCATCGAAACCACCATCGTGCACGCCATGGTCGACCGGCAGATGGATGGCATCATCATGATCGGCCAGCGTCTCGACACGCCCGGGCTCATCGACGTTGCCAGGAGCCTGCCGGTCGTGGTCGTAGCCCATCACGAACCCACTGCCACCGCCTTCGACACCATCAACAATGACGACGAGCGCGGCGGAGCCCTGGTGGTGGAACACCTGCTGGCCCAGGGCTACCGGCGCCCCGCCATGATCACCCTCAGCCGGGCCGAACTGGGCCGGGTCGATGTGTCGGACCGGCGCGAGGTCGGCTTTGCCAAGGCCATGCATGCCGCAGGCCTGGGGCGCCATGTCCATATCGAGGCCGCCGAGGCCGAACTGGACGACGTCACCGCCACCGTGCGCGCTTTGCTCGAAAGCCCCGAACCACCGGACGCCATCTTTGGCTGGGCCGACTATTACGCCCTCGAAGTGCTCAGCGCCGTGCGTTCCCTGGGGCTGCGGGTACCCGAGGATATCGGCGTCATCGGCTATGATAATTCAGAGCCTTGTTCCTTCACCCAGAACGATCTGACCAGCATCGACCAGTCCGGTCGCGAAATCGGCCGGCAGGCGGTCCGCCTACTGCTCGAACGCATCGCGGGGCGCACCACGGCGGCCCATTATGTCACCACCCCCGTGGTGAGCGCACGCGGCAGTACCAGGCGATAGCCCGGAGCAGAGGCTGCTGCGGCAAGCCCTGCCTGCCGCCAGAGACGGCAGGCAGGGCTTGCCCGTTCAACCAGGTTCGCCGAACAGGTCGACCTCTATGCCTGCCTGCTCGAAAATATAGTCACGGCTGGCCGTCAGCTCGCTGCGGAGGCGTTCGACGTCGACGCCGATCAGCTGGCCCTGCCACTTCTTGACCTGCCCGTTGACGATGACGGTATCGACATTGCTGCGTTCCATCAGCGTCACCACGGCCCCGGCGACATTGTTGAGCGGGGCGACGTTGAGCGCCTGGGCGTCCAGCAGCACGATGTCGGCCGCCTTGCCCGGTGTCAGGCTGCCGGTGACCTTGCCCAGCTTGAGCCCTTCGGCCCCGGCAATGGTGGCATGGCGGATGGCATCCATGGGCTGCATCAGGTCGGGGAAATCCTCTGCGCCATCGAGCGCCGCCGCATTGACGAACATGCGCTGCAGGGTGATGAGGCTGCGCATCTGGGTAAACATGTCGGCCGTCATGGTGCATTCGACATCGGAGGACAGCGACAGGCCCATGCCCAGATCGAGCGCGGTCTGGATCGGTGGCGTGCCGTGCCGCATATGCATTTCGATCGGCACCGCCATCGACACATGGGCGCCAGCATCCGCCGCATATTTCCACCCGGCCTCGGACATGCCGGTCATGTGGATGAAGATATTGTCGTCGGCAAACCAGCCCGCCGCACCCAGTTCGTCAAACGTGGGCTGCATGCCGAAGGTGCCTACCACATGCAGGGCAATGGGCAGGCCAAGGTCGCGTCCCACTTTCCAGGCCTTTTCATAGCCCGGCAGGTAAATTTCCCCGCCCATGACCATGGTGGTCAGCTGGTCGTCAGACGCGAAATACTGCTCGCGGATGCGACGCGCATCGTCGGGATAGCGCGCCCCCTCGCCCCAGCCTTCGAAATAGCCGAACACGCCGCGGCGGCCGGCGTCGCGCAACCCCTCGATGGCTGCGTCCGAATGCTCGGGACTATGGTGGATCTGGCTGACATCCATCACCGTGGTCACGCCCGCATCGAGCTGGGCAATGCCGCCGAACAGCTCGTTGATGTAGACATCGCGCGGGCGGTAGACCATGGAGAATTTCTGCAGCACCGTGTCGTAGTAATTGGTGGCGTTCACCGCCCGCCCGTCATTGATCAGGATGCCGTGCGCCAGCTGGCTGCGCAGCGCCGTCTCGAACTGGTGATGGTGGGTATCGATGAAGCCGGGCATGACGATCTTGCCGGTGGCGTCGATCACGGCGGCGTCGGGCGCATCGATCCGGGCGGCAACCTCGATAATGCGGCCATTTTCGATGAGCACGTCGCCGACCGGAAAATTGCCGACGGCGTCATCGACCGACAGCACGATGCCGCCCTTGATCAGGGTCTTGCGGCCCGGCGCGCCGATACCTTCGGGCAGCGTCGACAGCGCCGTCTGCTGGGCGACGGCACTATTGGTCAGCAGCACGCTGGCGAGCAAGGCGGCGCCACCGACCGCGGTGGTCGTCAGCACATCGCGCCGGGTTGGACAGGGCAGATCAGGCTGGGTCGAATCACAAAGTCTGCACATGGTTTCCTCCCTGTGTGCGCTTCATTCACTGTGCGACGCCCGAAGGCTCCTCCCTCCGGACGCCGGTAATCGCCGAGGCGCGCGCTGCATTCAGCGTCGCCCCCGTTTCGGCCTCAACTTTCGACGCTGGGATAATCCTTGCCCGTCCAGTGGCCGACCTTTTTGGCAAACTCGCGCTGGAAGGCGAGCGGGCCGTTTTCCTTCATGAAGGGCTCGTCATAGATGCCGATGAACAGCGTCAGGTTGAGAAAAAAATGTGCGCCCATCTCGAACAGGGCGACGAAATCATGCTCCACCAGCGCCCGGCGCTCGGCCTCGGTCAGGCTGTGCACGGTGGACAACTCGACCTCGTTGAGCCTGGGGCCGATCGACTGCTCCCAGGTGGCGACGAAGTTCTTGGGATCCTCGGCATAGCGCTTGAGGTAATCTGGATTGCGATCAACCTGATAGAGGAATTTGTTGACGTAATACCGGCTCATGCTGCCTGCTCCTTTGTATCGCCTTGCGGGTACCAGGTGACATAGGCTTCCATGGTGTGGAACAGGTCGAGGAAGTCGACATAGTCGGCCGGCTGCGGCCCGGCGACGCCCATCATCAGGATGAAGTTGAGGAAGCCATGGGTGGCATTGCCGCTCTTGGCCATGCTTTCATGGGTGACGCTGGCGAGGATGGCGTCGATATCGCCGGTGCGGAACCATTCCAGCGCCTGGCGGTCGAATACCGGATCGGGCCCGGATTCCATGAACTGCCGCGGCCCGCCCAGTTCGAGCGACAGGTGCCCGGTGCCGATCGCGGCCACCCGCTTGTCGGAGGGAAAGGCGTCAATGGCTTTGCGGATGGCCCGGCCCAGATCGTAGAAGCGGCGCGGCGAGGGCAAGGGTGGCGCAAAGATATTGGTATAGATCGGCACCACCGGCAGATCATTGTCCGGGCGCACCGTGATGATCGGGCAGATAATGGAATGGTCGATCTTGAGCTCGTTGGAAAAGGCCAGGTCGAAGCCCTGATCCATCAGGTCGCGATGCATGAAGCGCGACATTTCCACGTCGCCCTCCAGCACATATTTGGGAATACCGAATTCGCGCTCCTCGTTCCAGAAGGTAGCGTCGTAGCGCTCGGCCTTGCCGATCAGGAATTGCGGGCAGTTGTCGAGGAATATCTGGTGGAAATGGTCCGAGCCGATCATCACCAGAATGTCCGGCCTGGCCCGGCTCAGGGTTTCCCGATAGGCCTCGACCTTGCGCTTCCACTCGGGCGCCTGCGGCATCTGCTGCTCGGGCGGAGCGGTGGTGGCGCGCAGGTAAAACGGATGGTGGGTTGAAGCCAGGGTGGCAACGAGTTCAGCCAAGGTGCGTCCTCCTCAGTAATGGCGTCACCGTTGTGCCAGGCAGGGCGCCATTGGCGGGTCGCGGTGACGACCGTGTTCAATGCGGCCCTAGGGGCCCATGATCGATTGCAGGATCGGGTAGCGAATGATCGCCTGTCCGATGCGCGCGGCGGCGGCATGCAGCGTTGGCAGGCGCTCGGCAATGAGCTGGGCCGGGGTCACCATGCCGGAATAGCCCGAGGTATTGAGCGCTGCCACTGTCCGTCCGTCCGGGCCCTTGATGGCGACGCCCAGCGCGGTAATGCCGTAGTCGAGCTGGTCGACAGTGGTCGAGTAGCCGTCCACCCGAACCGCCAGGATGAGGGTGCGCAGCGCCGCAGCATCGGTGACCGTTTTCGAGGTCAGCGCCTCCGGCCTTACCCTCTCCAGATAGTCCTCGAGTTCGTCATCGCGCAGGCCGGCCAGCAGCACCCGGCCCAGCGAGGTTGCATAGGCCGGATAATGCGCGCCGATGGTCGCGGTGGCGCGGCGCGCCCGCTGCACCGAGCTGTGGGCGATGTAGATGACGTCATCGCCGCTGAGGGTGCCGATCGAGGAGGCATCACCGAACTGCTCGACCAGTTCGCGCAGATCGGGCTGCAGCACCTCGCCGATTCCCGCCGAGAAGAACAGTGCCGACCCCAGGGTCAGCACCTTGGGGCGCAGGTGAAAGCGTCGGCCGTTCTGCCCGACATAGCCCAGCGCCTGCAGCGTGATCAGGCTGCGCCGCGCCGCGGCCGGGCTCAGCCCGACGCGCCGGGCAATGTCGCTCAGCGTCATTTCGGGATGGGCGGCATCAAAACTCTCGAGAATGCCGATGCCCTTGGCCAGCGCCTCCACGAATTCGGGCGGCCGTGGGTCGGTGTGGTCTGGTCGGAGCGCAGGGGCCGGAGCCGAAGCCATTTTTACCTCGAGCAGGATCGTAACTTGACGCCAGCCTAAGTCAGGGCTAGGTTTTCGGCAAGAGCAATTATTTTCGGTATGCGAAAACTTTGGGAGCGACGATGCGGATCGGCAAGCAGGACAATGCCAACACGGCCATCGCCACCTCTGACGCGGACTCCATCACCGTCCGCGGCGAGGACCTGTGCGCCGACCTGATCGGCCAGATCAATTTCACCGACTACTTCTGGCTGCTGGTGCTGGGCGAGCGCTGCAGCCCGGCGCAGCGCCAGATGCTGGACGCTTGCCTGGTTGCCATCGCCGAGCATGGACTTGTCCCCTCGGTGCAGGCGGCGCGCATGACACTGGCTGCCGGTCCCGAGGCCTGGCAGGGCGCCATGGCGGCGGGCCTGCTGGGCATGGGCAGCGTGGTTGCCGGCAGCTCGGAAACCGCCGGCCTCTATCTCGAGGAGGTGCTGCAGCAGGCCGCCCGTGACGGCACTGACGTCCAGACAGCCGCCAAGACCAGCCTTGCCGCGCTCAAGGCCGCAAAGAAAAAAGTCCCCGGCCTCGGTCACCCGCAGCATAGCGGCGGCGACCCGCGGGCCCACCGCCTGCTGGAGATTGCCGACGAACTGGGGATCTCGGGCCGTTATGTCGACGCTTTGCGCATCCTGGCCGAGCATGCTCCCGGCATCATCGAACGCCCGCTGCCGATCAATGTGTCGGGCGCCATCCCCGCCGTCATGCTCGACGCCGGCTGGCCGCTCGGCGCGCTCAAGGCCGTGCCGCTGCTGGCCCGCACGGCAGGCCTTTCCGCCCATCTGTTCGAAGAATCCATGCGCTCGATCGGCTTCATCATGAGCAACCAGGCCGACCGCGCCATTGCCTATGACGGCAAGCTGTCCGGCAAAGAAATCAAGACCCGCTGAGCGGGCCAGGGAGAATTTGCGGTGAAGATACTCAAAAGCGTGCGGGTGATCGAACTGGGCACCTATATCACCGGTCCCGCCGCCGGCATGCACCTGGCCGACCTGGGCGCCGATGTCATCAAGGTCGAACGGCCCGGTACGGGCGACCCGTTCCGCGCCTTCAAGGGCGGGCTCTATTCGCCGCACTATCAGACCTATAACCGCAACAAGCGCTCGATTGCGCTGGACACCAAGCAGGAAGACGACCTGGCGGTGTTCCACGCCCTCATCCGCTCCGCCGATGTCTTCATCCAGAACTTTCGGCCGGGCGTGGCCGAAAAGCTCGGCGCCGGCGAGGAAGAGCTGCGCCGCATCAATCCGTCGCTGGTCTATTGCGCCATTTCCGGCCTCGGCAATACCGGTCCGGCCAGCCACCGGCCAGTCTATGACACGGTGGCGCAAGCGGCCAGCGGCTATCTGCGCCTGCTGACGCCACCGGAACAGCCGCGCGTCATAGGCCCGGCCATCGCCGATTCCATCACCGGGCAATATGCCGCCATGGCGATCCTGGCGGCGCTGCTGGAGCGCGGCAAGAGCGGCGCCGGCCGCCGCATCGACATTTCCATGCTCGAGGCCATGACTCACTTCAACCTCGACAGCTTCACCCATTACTACTCGGCCGGGGAGATCATGGGGCCGCTGTCCCGGCCCGTCGTGTCGCAATCCTATACCTTCGAATGCGCCGACGGCACCTGGATCGCCTTTCACCTGTCCTCGCCCACCAAGTTCTGGGATTCCCTGCTGGCGGCGACCGGCCAGCAGCAGCTCAACGACGATCCGCGCTTTGCTGAGCGCCTGGCGCGCATCCAGCACCAGGACGAGTTGATCGCGGTCTTTACCCCCATCTTCCGGCAGAAGAACCGCGCCGAATGGTGCGCCCTGCTCGATGCCCATGAAGTGCCGTTCTCGCCGGCCTATGACGCCAACGAGGCGCTGGAGGACCCGCAGGCACGGCATCTGCAGATCAAGGTCTCGGCCGAGCATCCCGAAATGGGCACCTTCACCACCGTGCGGGCGCCCTACAATTTCGATGGCCAGCCCGAACTCGCCATCGTGCCACCGCCAACGCTCGACGAGCATGGCGCCGAAATCCGCGCTGAATTGGCCATGGAACAATCCGGCCAGGCAGCACGCCAGGGGAGGAGTTCATGAGTGACGACCAGGCATTGAAAACAGTGCCGGCACAGGATGTCCGCGCGGCATCCAGCGGCATGCTGCAAAAACAGCTTTATGCCGTTTTTACCAGCCCGACCAACGGACTCGGCCCGGTTTTCGCGCAGATGGAAGAACACCTGCAGTTCCAGATGAGCCTGGAAAAGCAGGGGATCATGTTTGCCGCCGGCCCACTCTGGACCGACGACGAACTCTCCTGGGAGGGCGAGGGCATGGTCATCATCCGGGCTGAATCGGCAGGGGCCGCCAGGGCAATCGCCGAGCAGGACCCCATGCATCGCTCCGGTGCCCGGACCTTCCGGATACGGCCCTGGATGGTCAATGAGGGCTCGATCACGGTGCGCGTCGACTTCTCGTCGCAGACTTTCGACATCAACTAATCGCTTCAAAGGGAGGAATACAATGAAAGCGTTTCTAGCCGTCCTGACCGCCGCAGCCCTGGTGCTGCCGGCCGGTGTTTCCGCACAGGAACAGATCAGCCTGACCGTGGCCTCGAGCCACCCGACGGTGGTGCCCTGGGTGGGCATGATCCAGACCCATTTCATGGCCCGCACCGACGAGCTGCTGGCCGAGACCGGCACCTACAAGATCAACTGGAACGAGGCCTTTGGCGGCCAGCTCTACAAGGCCAATGCCACGCTTTCCTCGGTCGAGGATGGCATCACCGATATAGGCTGGGTATTCTCCTTCCTCGAGCCGGCACAGCTGCCACTCAGCCAGGTGTCCACCAATACGCCCTTTGCCGTGACCGACGTGCCGGCGCTGCTCGAAGTCATCGATGAACTGCTGGTCAGCAACGAAGCCTTCAAGGCCGAATGGGAAAACCACAACGTCAAGGTGCTGGGCCTGACCGCTACCGATCTCTACGACATCTATACCAAGGAGCCGCTCGAAGGCATTGCCGACATCTCCGGCATGAAGCTGTCGGCACCGGGCGTGCTCGGCAGCTGGCTGCGCGGCACCGGCGCCAATGCCGTCGATGGCGCCCTGACCACATTCTACACCGACGTGCAGACCGGCGTGTCCGACGGTGCACTGAGCCTGGCGCTCGGTGTGCTGCCGATCAAGCTTTACGAAGTGGCCCCCTATATCAACCGCTTTGACGCGGCGGCCGCCTTCTCCGGCGCGATCGCGATCAACATGGACACCTGGGAAACCCTGCCCGAAGAAGTGCAGGCAGCCATGATCGAGGCCGGCAAGTACTACACCAAGAGTCATGGCCAGCAGATGGTCGACCTGCACGAGGTCGCGCTCAACACCATGGTGGAACAGGGTGCCAACCAGAACCCCAAGGTGACCATCGTCAACATGCCCGCCGAAGAACGCCAGAAATGGGTCGACATGCTGCCCAACCTGGCCGGCGAATGGGCCACCCCGCTTGAAGCCCAGGGCGTCCCTGCCGTCGAGTTCGTCAAGCAGTACATGGCCGCCCTGCGTGCCAAGGGTGTCGAGCCCTCGCGCGCCTGGGACGAAGAGCTCTAGGACCAAACCGTACCATGTCAGACAAGCCCGCAATCGGTGTCCCCTCAGGGGGACACCACCATCCCCTCTTTCGGGCCTGGTCCTTTGTGGTGGACGGGCTGGCTGCCCTCGCCACCGCCTTCATCGCCGTACTCATGGCCGTCATCTGTGCCGATATCGTGGTCCGCAACGGCTTTGGCGGCTCGCTGCCCCTGGTCTCGGAACTGGGCGCCATGATGGTGGTGCTGATCGTTGCATTGCAGCTGCCCAGCGCCATCCGCGCGGGGCGCCTGGCCCAGGTGGAGATGGTCATCGGTGCCCTCGACGTCGGCTGGCCGCGCCTGGCCGCATTGCTCAACGCCCTGTTCTGCCTGACAGGCGCCGCGATTCTGGGCCTCATTGCCTGGGCCTCCTTCGGCATTCTGGGCGGAGACTGGGCCTCGGGCGATTTCATCGGCATTCCCGGCCTCGGCACGCTGCCCACCTGGCCGTTCCGCAGCCTGATCACGCTGGGCATGAGCGTTGCCGCCGCCGAATTTCTGTTCAAGGCCCTGCGTTATCTCCACGCATCCTTCTTTTCCGGGAAAGGGCCGTCATGAGCCCCATCGACATCGGCTGGCTGTCCATCAGCGCATTGATCGTGCTGATCGTGGTCGGCATGCCCATTGGCGTCAGCATGCTGGTGACCTCCTTTGTCAGCGTGATGTTCATCCGCAGCGACATGGTCGCCATCCGCATGCTGGGTCAGGTGGCCAATGACTCGCTCGAAGAATACCTCTATGCGGTCGTGCCGCTCTTTGTGCTGATGGGTCTGCTGGTGACCGTTTCAGGGGTGGGCCGCGACACCTTCGATGTCTTTCAACGACTGCTGCGGCGCTTCACCGCCGGCCTCGGCCAGGCGACCGTGTTTGCCAATGCGGTCTTTGCTGCCATTACCGGCATTTCCATCGCCTCGGCCACCGTCTTCTCGCGCGTCGCCGTCCCCGAAATGATCCGGCATGGCTATACGCGCAAATTCGCCACCGGCGTGGTCGCCGGTTCGTCCGTGCTGGGCATGCTGATCCCACCGTCCCTGCTGTTCATCGTCTATGCCGTGCAGGCCGAAGAGTCGGTCGGGCGCATGTTCCTGGCCGGCATTGGCCCGGGCCTGCTGCTGGCCATCATGTTCTGCGCCACCATCTATGTGCTGGCCAAGACCCAGCCCAAATTTGTGTTTGACGCCGAACAGGAAATAATCGAGCAGGAGTCCATCAGTGTCTGGGCCATCCTGCGCATGGCCACCCCGATCGTCGCCCTGATCGCCTTGGTCCTGGGCGGTCTCTATGGCGGGCTGTTCAATCCGACCGAGGCCGGTGCCGCCGGAGCTGCCGGCGCTCTGGTCATCGCCCTGCTGCGTCGCTCGCTCAATCGCCGCACCTTCTGGAAACTGCTGGTGGAAACCGGCCAGATCACCGTCTCGGTGCTGTTCCTGATCCTGGCGGCGAGCTTTTTCTCGCGCATGCTGGCCCTGTCCGGCATGCCCAATTCGCTGGCGGTTTTCCTGCTGGACGGGCCGATCGGGCCCTGGGGCTTCCTGCTGGCCTATATTGCCCTGGTGATCATCCTGGGCTTTCTCATCGACTCTATCTCGATCATGCTGATCATGCTGCCCATCGCCCTGCCCGTCGCCTCGGCCGCAGGCTTTGACCTGATCTGGTTCGGCGTCATCACCGTCATTGCCATCGAGATCGGTCTGCTCACACCCCCGTTCGGGCTGTCGGTCTATACGATCAAGGCGGCACTCGACGATCCTGATCTCAAGGTCGGCGAGATCTTCCGGGGCGCCTTCCCCTTCGTCATCGCCATGTTCGTCACCATCGCCATCATCGTGGCCTTCCCCTTGATCGCTACCTGGCTGCCCCGACTATGACCCCTCGGAAAGAGTTCATGCCCAAGATCCTGTTTATGGTCGGCAGCCTGCGCGCCGCCTCGGCTTCAAAAGCCATGGCCCATTCGATGGCCGAACGCCTTGTCGACGAGGCGGAGGTCAGCTTTGCCGAGATCGGCACCCTGCCCCATTACAATGCCGATACGCACGACGATGAGCAGGTCGCCGCGCTCAACGAGGCCATCCGCTCCGCCGATGGCGTCGTCTTCGTGACGCCGGAATACAACTATTCCATCCCCGGCGTGCTCAAGAACGCCATCGACTGGGCCTCGCGTCCTGCCTACAACTCGGTTTTTGTGAACAAGCCGTGCTTTGTCATTTCCGTCTCTGGCGGCGCGCTGGGCGGGGTCCGGGCACAAAGCCATCTCAAGTACATTCTCAACGGCATGCTGGCGTTGGTTTATCCATCGCTGGAAGTCGTCGTGCCCTTCGCCAACGACAAGAATATCGCGGGCCGCATTGCTGATGAGGCTATCCTGTCCTTCGGGGTCACCCGCCTGACGGCATTCGTCACCTTCGCTCGCGACCAGGCGGGCTGACCCGCCAGACAATGCCGCCCCGCAATGCGGGACGGCAAGCAAGGTTCACGCGCGTTGCGGCAGATCGTCAGGTCGGCTGCACCAGACCGGCATCAACCAGCGGCCGGATGCCCTCGATTTCACGCGCCACGGTTTCCCGCATCGCCTCAGGACCCTCCAGGACGGGTGCGACGCCGAACGAGGCCAGCATGGCCTGCGATTCCGGCAGGGCGCTCCAGGCCCTGAGCGCGTCGTTGATCTTGCCGACGATCTCGGCCGGCATGCCCTTGGGGCCGACAATACCGAACCACAGCGTCTGGTCATAGCCCTCGAGACCCTGCTCGGCGACGGTGGGAACGTCGGGCAGTTCGGCCAGGCGCGTGGCCGAAGTGACGGCCAGGGCCTTGAGCTTGCCGGCCTTGATATGGGGAATGTAGTTGGCCGGCGCGTCGAGCGAGAACGCGATATGGCCACCCAGCAGGTCCGCCATCAGCGGTGGCGAGCCCTTGTAGGGCACGTGGTTGATCTCAATGCCCGCCGTCTGGCCGATGATGGCCGCGCAGATATGCCCCTTGGTGCCGGCGCCGGGATTGCCGATGTTCAACTCGCCTGGATTGGCTTTCGCATAGGCGATCATCTCCTGCAGAGTGTTGGCTGGCGCGTCCAGGCTGGCCGTCAGCAGAGCCGGGCTGGCCGCCAGCACGGTGATCGGCTCGAAATCGGCTTCCGGGTCATAGGCCAGGCTGGCCTGCACCACCTTGTTGGCCGCCAGCGGCGCGCTGCCGCTGACCAGGATGGTATAGCCATCGGGCGCAGAGCGCGCGAGCTTGCCACCCGCCAGGGCGCCGGCGGCGCCAGCCACGTTTTCCAGGATGAAGTTCTGCTTGAACTCGGCGGTCAGCACGTCGGCGACGAGGCGCGCCAGGATGTCGCTCGTGCCACCCGGTGGATAGGCCGAAATGACCGTCACCGGCTTGCTGGGCCAGCTGTCCTGCGCCAGCGAAATCCCCGTCGAGGCCAGTAGTCCTGCAGTGCCGCCCAGGACGATAAATTCGCGTCTTTTCATGTGTTTCCTCCTGCTTGCCCGTTTTCGGATGCCCGGGCTTCGCTGTGATCAGACTTAGCGCACCAGGTGCGCAGACCCTATCTGTCACGCCCGGCGTTTCACCCTTCGAAACGCGCGCCGCGCCGTTCAGTCCCTGCCAGCCAGCCAGCGATCCTCGCCGGCATGAAAGGCAGCCAGCTCGTCCGGCCGATCATCGCCCAGCAGTTCCTGGTTCACCGCAATGCCCCGGCTGCGCTGGATATAGGTCAGGAATTTGTAGGAGGGTCGCATGGTGTCGAGCAGGGCACGGTCGACCGGCAGGGCATCGTCGGCAAATACCGGCGCCATGATGTCGCGCTCGAACAGCACCTGGAAGCTGGCCAGCTTCCAGTCCCCGTCCTCGCGCACGGCCCGCGAGAAGAACCGGCAGAACACCTCGAAGTCGATCTCGACGCCATCGAGCCTGGCCCGGTTGAAGATCTTGGCCGGACTTTCCACCGTCGCCCGGTCACCGCGGATCTGGGCGAAGGCAGGAAACACCCAGTGCTTGCTGTTGCCGGTATTGCCCATCCACTTGCGGCTGGCCTCGACATAGGCGTCCCCGCCCGTGCCGTCATACCAGCTGGTACGGATATAGGCGTCGCGGTGAAAGCAGGCCGCCATGACATCGAACCGTCGCTGGTCGCGCGCAAAGCGCTCCCGGCGCACCAGGTCGAACAGGCTCTCGCGATCGAGATGGTCTTGCAGGCGGGTATCGCCAATCATATCAGTTCCTCAATGTTTGCCGGGTCCTTTGCCGGGAATGGCTGTTGCGGGCCCTGCCTGGGTCAGTCGACTTCGGCGAGGCCTTCCTCGCGCACGCGGCGGAAGGACGGCAGCAGGATCGACACCAGCAGCACCAGCGCGATCAGCAGCGTGCCCACGCTCACCGGACTGGTGAAGAAGACGCTGGCATTGCCATGCGAGATCAGCAGCGCGCGCCGCAGATATTCCTCCGCCATCGGCCCCAGGATCAGCGCCAGGATCAGCGGCGCCGGCTCGGCGCCGGCCTTGCGGAAGACATAGCCCAGCACGCCGAACAGGGTCATCAAATAGACGTCAAAGGCGCTGTTGCGGATACTGTAGACGCCGATGGCCGTGAACACGCAGATCAGCGGGAACAGGTAACGGTAGGGTATCGAGATCAGCCTGGCCCACAGCCCGACGAGCGGCAGGTTGAGGATGAGCAGCAGCAGGTTGCCGATCCACATCGAGACCACCAGGCCCCAGAACAGCGCCGGCTGTTCCACCAGGATATTGGGGCCCGGCTGCACGCCCTGCACGACCAGGGCGCCGATCATCAGCGCCATGGTGGCGGTGCCGGGCAGGCCCAGGGTGAGCATGGGGATGAAGGCCGTCTGGGCGGCCGCATTATTGGCGGCCTCGGGCGCGGCCACGCCCTCGATGGCGCCCTTGCCGAATTCCTCGGGATGTTTGGAGATCTTCTTTTCCAGGGCATAGGCCGAGAACGACGACAGCAGCAGGCCGGCGCCGGGCAGCACGCCCAGCAGCACGCCGATGCCGGTGCCGCGCAGGATCGGTCCCGTCATGCGCCGCCAGTCCTCGCGGGTGGGAAACAGCGAACTGACCTTGGCGATGCTGGCGGCGCGGGTGCTCTCGTTTTCGAGATTGGCCAGCACATCGCCCAGTCCGAAAACGCCGGTGGCAATGACGACGAAGTTGAGCCCGTCCATCAGGTCGGGTGAGCCGAACGTATAGCGCGCGGCGCCGGAATTGACGTCGGTGCCCACCATGCCCAGCAGCATGCCGAGCAGCACCATGCCGAACCCGGTCAGCAAAGAGCCCGAGGTCAAAACCATCGAGGTGACCAGGCCCAGCACGATCAGCGAGAAATATTCGGTGGGTCCGAAGCTCAGCGCCATGCCCGCCAGCAGCGGCGCGGCAATGACGATGAACAGGGTCCCGACCGTACCGGCAAAGAAGCTACCGATGGCCGCCGCGGCCAGGGCACGGCCGGCCTTGCCCTGCTTGGCCATGGCATGCCCGTCCAGCGTGGTCACCACCGATGACGCCTCGCCGGGCAGGTTCATCAGGATCGCCGTGGTCGAGCCGCCATATTGCGAGCCGTAGAAGATGCCGGCCAGCATGATCAGCGCCGTATCGACGGGCAGGCCGAAGGTAAAGGGCAGCAGCATGGAAATGGTGGCAATCGGCCCCAGTCCCGGCAGCACCCCGACCGCCGTGCCCAGCAGCACGCCAGCAAAGCAATAGGTGAAATTGGTGAGCGTGCTGGCCGTCTGGAGGCCGAGCAGCAGCCCGCTGAAGATATCCATGTCGAACTCCGGGAGTTATCAGGGGGCGCCCAGGGCCTGCAGCCAGCTACCGACCAGCGGTATGGGCAGACCAAGCAGGGTGACGAACAGAATGCCGCAGATCAGGGAAAACACCGCGGCGCCGGCCAGAGCCTTCCAGTCAAGCTGAAAGCGAATGCTGGCCATGGCCGCCCCGACGCAGAGCAGCAGGACGGCCAGCGGCAGGCCCAGCTTGTCGAGCAGGAAACCGAAGGCGATGATCGCGGCCGAGACGATGAAGAGCGGCAGCCACCGCGTCATGTGGATAACCTCGGATGTGCCGAGGCGCGCGCGCAGCAGGATGCCCAGGCCGGTCAGGGCCAGCAAAGCGGAAATGATGATCGGGAAAAAACCCGGCCCCATTCGCCCTGGCGTGCCCAATGGATATTGCAGCCCCATCAGCAGGGCTGCCCCGCCAATGGCCAGAAACAGGCCTCCCTGAACGACATCCTGAGTTAGTTTCACGGGCACTCCTCCTGTGCTGACGCCTGATTTGCCGGTCGAACGCCAGCTTTGTATGCCTAGCCGGGATAGCCCAGCACGGCTTTGACTTCGAGATATTCCCGGAAGCCGTAGACACCGAATTCCCGACCATTGCCGGACTGCTTGTAGCCGCCGAAAGGCAGGCTGCGGTCGAACGCCGCGCCGTTGAGATAGACCCGACCGGCGCGTATCCGCCTGGCCACCTTGAGCGCCCGCTCCGGGTCACCCGACTGGACAAAGCCGGCCAGGCCAAAAGGCGTGTCATTGGCGATCGAGATGGCCTCGTCCTCGCTTTCGTAATTGAGGATCGACAGCACCGGACCAAAGATCTCTTCGCGGGCAATGGTCATCTGCGGCGTGACATCGCCGAACACGGTGGGATGGACGTAATAGCCATGGTTCATCTCGGCCGGGCGGCCCAGGCCGCCGGCAACCAGCGTCGCGCCTTCGTCGAGGCCCGCCTGGATGAGCCTTTGCACCTTGTCGAACTGGCCCTGGCTGACCAGTGGCCCCAAGGTGGTTTCCGGCAGCAGCGGATCGCCCAGACGGATGCTGGCCACGGCCGCCCGCGCCGCGTCAAAGGCCGCCTGGCGCTGGGAAACATGCACCAGCATGCGCGTGGGCGACTGGCAGTTCTGGCCGGCATTGGTGTAGCAGGCATGCACACTGGCCATCACCGAGCCGCGCAGGTCAGCATCGTCGAGAATGATATTGGCCGATTTCCCGCCCAGTTCCTGCGCCACGCGCTTGACCGTGGGGGCGGCCAGCATGGCCACCCGGATGCCAGCGCCGGTCGACCCGGTGAAGGACACCATGTCCACCTCAGGATGGGAGGCAATCGCCTCGCCCACCGTCGGCCCATCGCCATTGACGAGGTTGAAGACGCCCGGCGGCAGGCCGGACGCGTCAATGATCTCGGCCAGGATCATGGCGCTGAGCGGCGCCATCTCGCTGGGTTTCAGCACGACGGTGCAACCGGTCGCGATGGCCGGCGCCAATTTGGAGGCCACCTGGTTGAGCGGCCAGTTCCATGGCGTGATCAGCCCGCACACGCCGATCGGCTCATGGCGGACGATGCCGGCGCCCATGCGCTCCTCGAAGGCAAAATCGGTGAGGACGCGCACGGCTTCCTCGAAGTGGAACAGCGCTACGGTCGCCTGGCGCTCGGTGGCAAAGGTGATGGGCGAGCCCATTTCCAGCGTCATGGTGCGCGCCAGCTCCGGCAGCCGGGCGCGGAAGCCGTCGATGATGCCGTTCAACCAGCCCAGGCGCTGCGCGACGCTGGTCTCGGCATAGCTGGCAAAGGCGCGACGGGCCGCCGCGGCGGCACGGTCGACATCGGCCGCCGAGCCCAGGCTGATGCGGGCAAAGTTCTCTTCGGTGGCCGGATTGACCACGCCAAGTGTCGCGGGAACGGCGGGATCGACCCACTGGCCGTCAATGTAGAATTTCAACCTGTCCATGCTGGCCTGCCTTGTGCCCGTCGGGCAATTACTGCCTCAGTAGTAGATCATCCGCCCGCAGCCGCAACGCGCGAGGCGGCGCGTTCCGTCAGGCGAATGCCCGGTTCAGAGATGCCTTCCCTCATCGACGGGCACGACAATGCCCGTCGAACTGGTGAGATTGACAATGCAGGCGACGATGGCCCGGGCAACGTCATCGGGGGTGGTGACATGGCCCAGTGGCAAGCGCTCCGCCGTCTTTTCCAGCTGCTCGCGGCTGCGGCCGGGCACGAAGCCCGTATCCACCCCGGCGGGTGACACCGAAAATACCCGCACCTTGGGCGCCAGCACCTTGGCCAGTGCAATGGTCAGGGCGTCGACGCCCGCCTTGGCCGCCAAGTAGGCGAGGCTGCTGCCCAGGCCGGTGCGCGCCGCAATGGACGAGACATTGACGATGGCGGCGCCATCGCCGCGCTCGAGCAAGGTCCGGAAGGCGCGCACCATGGCAAACGGTCCGCGCAGATTGATCATCACCGTCTGGTCGAAGATCGCGTCGCTCAGCGCGTCGAGATCGCCGGCGGCGACCGGGGTGGTGGAGCCACCGGAATTGACCAGCGCGTCGAGACTCCCGAAACGCTGCTCGATGGTCGCGGCGGCGGCGGTGATCGACTCGGCATCGTCCATGGCAATGCGCAGGGCCAGGTGGCCGCTGCCCGCCAGGCCGGCAACGACCTCATCGGCCAGCATCGCCCGGCTATTATAGCCGATGACGACCGTCGCCCCCAGGGCGGCCAGCCGCGCCGCCGTCGCCCGGCCGATGCCGCTGCTGCCCCCGGTGACCAGCACCGTGCGCGGCACCGCCAGCGGTGGAATCTCGATCAATGGCATAGCAATCTCCCCTGCCCGCGCCGCTGCGTCAGGCACCATAGTCCTTGAGCGCCGCCGTGGCAGCCGAACGGATGAAGCCGTGATCGCTCGAAATCACCATGGCCGAGGCGCCAATGGAAGCGACGAAGTCAAAGTCGGCGCGGCTGGTCGGCAGCATCATCAGCGGCGTATCGGCGTCTCTGGCGGCGGCGGCCACGCGTCGGGCAATCTCGCCGACCTTGCTGGCCGCCTCGGGATCATCGCGGAAGGAGGCGGTGAGGTCTCCCCGGCCGACAAACAAGGCGTCGATGCCCTCGACGCGGGCAATATCACCAGCCAGGTCGATGGCGTGCTGATCCTCGATCATCGGGATCACCGCAATCTGGCTGTCCTGCAGCGCCATGTGCTGGACCGGGCCCGCACTGCCCCAGTTGCTGGCGCGCGACAGGCCGACAAAGCCGCGGCTGCCGCCCGAATAATGCGCGGCGCGGACAATGGCCGTCGCCTTCTCTACCGATGCTACATGCGGCACCATGATGCCCATCGCGCCGCAGTCCAGGGCGGACAGCACATTGGCCTCGGTGAATTCGGCAAGCCGGACAACGGGCGCCAGATTGGACGCCCGCGCGGCAAAGATCATCAGGTCGGTCATGGCCCGGTCGAGCGGCGCATGCTCCTGGTCAATGATGATGAAGTCATAGCCGATCTGGCCCAACATCTCGATGACCTGCGTCGTGGGCAGCTTGACGAAAGTGCCGAACAGGCGCTGCCGGTCCAGCAGGCGTTGGCGGAACGAGGTGAAATGCGGGCGCGGGTCGGACATGTGATCTCCTTGTATGCCCCTTCTACACACCACCGGTCAGGCCACCGACCTTGAACGGCCGCCGTTTCTCTCTGCGAAATGCCAGCCCCGATCGTTTCTGCAAGCGAAACGCTGGACGAAACGCATTGCCGTCGCGGCGGCAGCAGTGAGACCTAGCGCGCCAGTGTGCTGTTCAAAGGACCCCAAAGTGGCCAATCCGACTATCCTCACCTGCGCGGTGACGGGCAATATCACGACGCTGGCCCAGACCCCCTATCTGCCCGTGACGCCCGAACAGATCGCCAATGCCGGCATCGAGGCGATCCGAGCCGGCGCGGCGATCATCCATGTGCATGTGCGCCACGACGATGGCCGACCGAGCATGGAGCTCAAGCACTATCGTGAAGTGGTCGAGCGCCTGCGCGCGGCCGACGAGGACGTCGTCATCAACCTGACGACAGGGCCCGGGCAGCGCTTCATTCCCAGCGAGGACAATCCCAGTGTCGCCGCCCCCGGCACCACGCTGATCCGCCCCGAACCCCGCGTCGCCCATATCGAGGCCCTGCGACCCGAGCTGTGCAGCCTCGACTTCAACACCATGTATTCGGGCACCTCGGTGGTCATCAACACGCCGGCCAACCTGTCGATCATGGCCGAGCGCATCCAGGCGGCCGGCGTTCGCCCCGAAATCGAGGCCTTCGACAGCGGCGATATCCAGTTGCTCAACGACATGGTTCGCCAAGGCAAGCTGGAAGCGCCGGTATTTTGCCAGATCGTGCTGGGCATTCGCTATGGCGCCATTGCCACGTCCGAAACGCTGGCCTATCTGCGCAGCCTGCTGCCGGCCGGGTCGAACTGGGGCGGTTGCGGCGTGGGCCGCTTTGAATTCCCCATGCTGGCCCAGGCCTGGCTGCTGGACGGCCATGTGCGGGTCGGCCTGGAAGACAACATCTTCCTCGAAAAGGGCGTGCTGGCCCGGAGCAATACCGAGCTGGTCGAAAAGGCCGTGCGCATGGTGCGCGACCTGGGCGGCACCATGGCCACTCCCGGCGAGGCGCGCGAAATCCTCGGACTGAAAAAGCAGGCGCCGCTCCCGGCGTGACGGCGCCCTTCGGCTTCGAGCCGATGCGACAACAAAGGATGGACCATCATGTATACTGCGAGCGACCCCCGATCTACCCTGGCCGGCAGCGGCGCCAAGCGCGAGGCCAGCTGGGTACACAGCAGCTTCTTCGGCTCCCAGCTTGCCCTGTTCTATGGCACCGAGCCGCAGGTCAGGGGAGCCGCCGGCGAGACCTGGATCGCCCGCGGGCAGAACTTCATCCTGGCCTATAGCAAGGCCATCGCCGGCGGCAGTTTCGTGCGCAGCGCCCAGCCCGACGAATATGCCGTGATCATTCCCGACGCGGACACGCAGGTCGAGATCACGACCGCAGCCGGGACCGAGAGCGTCCCCGGCTACTCAGTGGCTTTCGTGCCGCCCGGCGACAGCAGCATCCGCATGCTGACTTCGGGAACCATCATCCGGCTGCTGACGCCCAAATCGGCGGACATGGCCGAGGCGGCCTCGAACGCCGACGCCTTCCGGCAGGCCCATCCCAATGTACCGCCTTTCCAGCCCTGGCCCGAACCTGCCGATGGGTTGAAGCTGCGCTGGTACAGTCTTGACGTGCCAGAGGACCCGTCCCGCTTCGGCCGCATCTATCGCTGCACCACCTTCATGATCAATTTCCTCACGCCCAGAAATGGTCCGCGGGCACGCGACAATGTCTCGCCGCACCATCACGACGATTTCGAGCAGTGCTCGCTGGCGCTTACCGGCGCCTTCACCCATCACCTGCGCTGGCCATGGACGACCAATATGAATGTCTGGCGCGAGGACGAGCACCTCTATTGCGAGTCGCCCTCGGTCTGCGTCATCCCGCCACCCTCGATCCACACCACCACGGCCGAAGGCGCCGGCGTCAACCAACTGGTCGACATCTTCGCGCCGCCGCGGCTCGACTTTTCCGCCAAGCCCGGCTGGGTGCTCAATGCCGATGACTATCCGATGCCGCCAAGCTGAGGTTTCGGCCGGCGGTGAAGAGTGAGGCCGGGATGCTGATGGCATCCCGGCCTTCTTGTTGGTCAGTCGCCGGAGGGCGGAATGAGCGCACTCACGCGCTCCTCCCGAAAAAATCAGGGCGTGAGGCCGACCAGGCGCGCCGGGTTGTCGGCGACCATGGTGCGCACATCGGCTTCGCTGAAGCCCAGCGCCAGGCACAGCTTGATGGCCTGCCGCATGCCTTCGACCGGGGTCGGATTGTCGACCTGGCCGAGATCGGAGCCGATGGACGAATTGGCGACGCCAGCGGCCTCGATATGCTCTTTGAGTTCCTGCGGCGAATAGACGTTGAAGCGCGAGTCGACATACATGGCCGCCGACTGCTCGACGATGACGCCCAGCTTGGCGAAATCGGCAATGTCGGCATAGGTGAAGTGCAGCCCGTACATCGGATGGTTGATCAGCAGGCGCTTGACGCCACGGCTGCGCGCCTCGTCGAACAGCTTCCAGATTTCCCAGACATGCAGGTGGCCGGACGACAGAATGACGTCGAACTCGGCGATCTGGTCGAGGATCTGCTTGACCACGTCGAGGACATTGCCGAGCTCGTCGACCACGGTCAGCGCCGGCGAATTCATCAGCGCGACATTGGACACCAGCCGCGACTTGCGGTGCGAGCTGCGGATGTGATTGGCCGACTGCGCCGTCGGCATCCAGATCAGCTTGGCGCCCATTTTGAGCTGGGCATCGACCACATAGGGGTCAAGACCCCCGGTGGAATTGTTGAGCACCAGGCCACTGAACATCGAGAAATCGGGCTTGTCGATAAGCCGCTCCATCAGCGGGATGAACGGCGCCACCGAATAGTGGTGATCCTTGAACAGCACGCCGCGCATGCCGGCGGCAATGGCCTCTTCGGCGGCCTGCATGTGGTCGAGCTGGCGCGGCATGGTGGAGGGGCCGGAATGGACGTGCAGGTCGAGCGCCCCCTTGAGGATGCTCGCCGCGAGGTCCTCGTCGACACCCGCCATGAGGCCCCGTGCCTCTTCCCGATTCTGTTCACTGCTCGCCATCGTGGTCTCCCGCCTTGTACGGGTTCGGCATAGTGGTTGACGACGGCCATCCTCAACCTATAGTCCGCCCTGTTTCGTGCTACGAAACGTCACGCAGTCGCTCAGGGAGGGGTGTCAGTGGGAATCCGATCCATCGAACGCGGTTTGGCGGTGCTGCTGGAATTGAACCAGCAGCCGATCAATACTATCGCACAACTGCATGCCCGCACCGGCCTGCCCAAGCCCACGCTGGTCCGCATCCTTAAGACGCTCGAGGAAGCCGGCTATGTCGAAAACGACTCGCGCCAGGGCGGCTATCAGGTCAGCGCCATGGTGACGTCGCTCAGCTCGGGCTACCACAAGAGCCCGCTCGTGGTCGAAGCCGGGCGCGCCTGGGCCCTGGCCATTACCCGCAAGCACAAATGGCCGATTGCCATCGCCCTGCCCGACTATGACCGCATGGTCGTCCGCTTCAGCACCGTGCCCGACAGCCCCGTTTCGCCCTTTCACAGCACGGTCAACCGGCGGCTGCAGATGCTCACCCGCGGCCTTGGCCTGGCCTATGTCGCCTTTATCGAAGCCGAGGAGTTCGACCTGATCCTGGACGTGCTGGCCAAATCGGACGATCCCGAGGATGGCCTGAGCCATCACCCCGACGAGATACGGCGCATGCTGGCCCATATCCGCAAGGTCGGCTACGCCACGCGCTCCTCGATGGTGGAGCCGCGCAACTCAAATACCATCGCCGTCCCCATCATCAGCCAGGAAGGCCGCGTCCTGGCCAGCCTGGGCCTGACCTATTTCAAGTCGGCCTTTGCCTCCGAGCTCGAGGCCTGCCAGCGCTATGCGCCGATCCTGCAATCAGCTGCAGTGGCCATTTCCGATGACCTCGGCCGACTGTCCCGCAACATGTCGGTCGACGTCAGCGAATTCGGTTCGATCCCCTGAGCGCCTAGGGACGCTCCTCGGCGTGGTTGGCATTGACCGCCAGCACCACCTTGCCGAGCTGCTCATTGGCATCGAGCAATTCATGCGCCTGCCGCACCGCGGCCAGGGGGAACACCGCGTAAATGCGGGTGACCATGCTGCCATCCGCCAGCAGGGGCCAGACCGCATCGACCAGCGCCGCGGCGATGCGCCCCTTATAGGCCGCCGGTCGCGGCCGCAGCGTCGATCCGGTCAACGTCAGCCGGCGCCGCACCAGATCGCGGATATTGACCTCCGCCGTGGCCCCCTGGTGGCTGGCGATCAGGACCAGCCTGCCATCGGGGGCCAGCAGGTCCAGTTGCTGCTGCACATAGGGACCCGCCTGCGCGTCCAGCACCACGTCGAGGCTATGCGCGCCGGCATGCTGGCGGATGGCCTCGGCCCAGTCGCCGCGATAGTCGAACGCCGCATCGGCGCCCAGCTCCATGCAGGCCGCGCGCTTCTCGGCGCTTCCTGCCGTGGCAAAGACGCGGGCCCCGCGCAGCAGCCTGGCCATCTGCATGCCAGCCATGCCGACGCCGCTCGTGCCACCCTGGATCAGCAGCGTCTCGCCTTCGGCCAGGCGGCCCAGCCAGATGATATTGTTCCAGGCCGTGAAGAAGGCCTCGGGCAGCGAAGCCGCCTCGATAAAGCTGAGACCCGCGGGGACCGGCATGCATTGCACCGCCGGTACCACCACGAAATCCGCATAGGCGCCGCCATTGCTCAGGGCACAGACCGCGTCGCCGACACTGAGCGAATCCACACCCTCGCCAAGGGCGGCAACCCGTCCCGCAGCGTCGAGCCCGGGAATATCGGTCACGCCGGGTGGTGGCGGATAGAGTCCGCGCCGCTGCTGGATATCGGGGCGGTTGACGCTGGCAGCATAGACTTCCAGCAGCACCTCGCCGGGGCCTGGTGCGGGAACGGCCCGCTCGACGATATCGAGGACTTCCGGGCCCCCTGGCCTTGTGATCTGAACAACACGCAAACTGAACGCTCCTTGTTTGACTATCGGGCTATCAGCTTGCGTCCCCATCGCAAACCGGCCGTCACCCGGTTTTCGCTGGATGGAACGACGCTCTGGATGCAGCAGCGTTCCGCCTGCCGGAACTGCCGGTCAACGGCCTTGTCCCGCGCCGCCCATACCGCGACAGTCGGGTGTCGACTCGGCGACCGACTAGCGTCAGAAATCGATCACCACCCATCCGGACTGCCGAGCCATGACCATCCATGCCGACCTTCTCGCCGCCCTGATCTTCCTTGTCTTCGGCGCCCTCGCCGTCGCCATCGGCTATGGCTATGGCTTCGGCACGCTGGCCGCACTCGGCTCGGGCGCCATGCCCATGCTGGTCGGGGCGGGCCTGTGTGTCATGGGCGTGGCGCAACTGGTGCAGAATGCAGCGGCGCGGCGGGCCGGGCAGCAGTTCATCTCGGCCTTTCCCCGCAGCGAAGTTCGGCCGCTGCTGCTGATCCTCGCCTCCGTGCTGGCCTTTGGCCTGCTGATCGATCGCCTTGGCCTGCTGCCGGCGCTGGCGGCGCTGGTAGCAATCAGCTGGTTTGCCGATAGCGGCGGGCGCAAGCGGGAGATGTTCGCCGTCATGCTCGCTGTCTGTGTGCTGCTCGTGGCCATTTTCTATTTTGGGCTGGGCATTCCGTTCCGTCTCTTCAGCTGGAGGTTCTGAGCCATGGATCTGGTTTCCTCGCTCGCCCTGGGCCTGCAGGTGGCGGTAACGCCGATCAACCTGATGTATTGCCTGTTCGGCGTGACCCTGGGCACCGCCATTGGCGTGCTGCCCGGCGTCGGCCCCATCATCACCATCTCGCTGCTCTTGCCGCTGACCTTCGGCCTCACGCCGGAGGCCTCGATCATCATGCTGGCCGGCATCTTCTATGGCGCCGCCTATGGCGGCTCCACCACCTCCATCCTGGTCAACCTGCCCGGCGAGGCGTCTTCGGCGGTGACCTGCATCGATGGCCACCAGATGGCGCGACAGGGCCGTGCCGGCGCCGCGCTGGCAGTTGCCGCACTCGGCTCGTTCTTTGCCGGCACGGTGGGGACGCTGATGATTGCCCTGGCCGGGCCGCCGCTGGCCGGCATCGCCATGCGGTTCGGTGCTGCGGAATATGCGGCCCTGGTGTTCGTCGCCCTGCTCAGCACGGCGGCCATGACCCGCGGCGGCGTGGTCAAGGGCATCGGCGTCGCCCTGCTCGGCATGGTCTTTGGTACCGCCGGGTCCGACGTCTCGACCGGCCTGTTCCGCTTCACCTTCGGCATCCCCGAACTGCGCGATGGCGTTGAATTCGCCGTCCTGGCCGTGGGCCTTTTTGCCGTGGCCGAAATCATCGGCAATATCGGCGAACCGCAGGGCCAGGCGGTGTCGTCAAGCAATATCGGCCGGCTCTGGCCGACGCGCGACGACTTCCGCCGCTCCTGGCCCGCGGTCTTGCGCGGCACTGGCCTGGGCTCCGTGCTCGGCATTTTGCCGGGTGCAGGCTTGGCCATGAGTTCGTTCAGCGCCTATATGATGGAAAAGACCGTCGCGAAGGATCCGTCACGCTTCGGCCAAGGCGCCGTGGAAGGCGTCGCGGGGCCCGAATCGGCGAACAATGCGGCCTCGCAGACCGCCTTTATCCCCACGCTGCTGCTGGGCGTGCCGGGCAGCCCCACCATGGCGTTGATGCTGGGTGCCTTCATGATCCATGGCGTCCAGCCCGGTCCGCGCATGATGGGCGACCATCCCCAGCTTTTCTGGGGCCTGATTGTCTCGATGTGGATCGGCAACCTGCTGCTGGTGGTGCTCAACCTGCCGCTGATCGGCCTCTGGGTCCGGCTGCTGCGCGTCCCCTATCACTGGCTCTATGTCTTCGTGCTGGCCTTTGCCTGTGTCGGCGTCTTCACGCTCAGTTCGTCGGCCTTCGACATCTATTCCCTCGTCTTCTTCGGCGTGCTTGGCTACCTGCTCAAGGCGGCGGGGTGCAACCCGGCCCTGTTCATCCTCGGCTTTATCCTGGGCCCGATGTTCGAGGAGAATTTCCGCCGCGCCATGACCCTGTCGCGTGGCGATCCGATGGTCTTTCTCGAGCGGCCCATCAGCCTGGTGCTGGTGCTCATTGGCGTCGCCGTGCTGGCGGCCACCACCACCTCTTTCGTCCGCCGCGGCCGGGCCGAGGCGACGGACTAGCCGTCCGCGCAAGCCCCAAACAAGAAGGCCGCCACGATGTCGTGGCGGCCTTCTTGTTTGGGAGCCGGGCGGCCTTGGACGTGTCTAGCGCCGCAGCGGCGCCAGCAGCGTCTCGACATCGGGGATCTGGTCGATCCGCAGCAGGCTGTCGATAAGCTGGTCGGCCCGGCCGGCCGCGATCACGCCGTCGACATTGGCGCGGAACTTCTCGATGTAGACCGCTTCGCCGGCGGGATTGCGCGCCGTGCCCAGCATGTCTTCCACGGTATGGCTGAACACGCGCCCATCCAGCATCTCGACCGTCACCACGCCGCGCGAGCGGCTGGTATCGGCGGCGGCGATGGGATCGGGCAGGTAGACGACCTTGTCGGCCAGCGCATTGATCACCGGATCACGCAGGTTCGCTTCCGCATAAGCGGACTTGTTGAACCGTCCCAGGGCCAGCGCCTCGGCGACCGTGTGCTGCAGGCTGATGCGGCCATGCCAGGACGTGCGGGGGCGCCTCTTGTCCTCGACCGGTTCGCAGACCGTCCGGAAGGAGCGCGGCATGATCTCACAGCGGATCTCTTTGACCCTTGCCGGATCGATGCTGTGCTGTTCGCGCAAAGCCAGCGCCGCCGCAATGAAAGGCATCAGCGTATAGGCGCAGGGATAGAGCTTGGGGGCGATGTTGAGCAGTTCCCAGCGCGTGCCCAGTTCACGGGTCAACGCATCAAAATCGAAGCTCTCGGCCGCCTGCACATGGCTGCGATACCAGCCGAAACTGCCCTCGAAAACCTTGCCCGGCCCCGAAATGCCGTGCTTTGCCAGCGCGACGGCACGCACGGCGGCGGCGGCGGCAAAGCCCACATGCATGGTCTTGGTCGAGGTGCCGTCCTCAAAGGAGGCAATCGAGCCTGACGAGAGACTGGCGGCCGTACCCACGGCATCTGCCATCTGCTGGCGCGGCAGGCCGCGCAGCCGCGCCACCGCATAGGCCGCGGCAAAGACGCCATAGACGCTGGTGGGGTGAAACCCCATCTCGTGCATGCGCACCGGGGTGACCTGGCCGAGCCGGCAGACGATCTCCGAGCCCACCAGCACGGCCTCAAGCAGCGCCCGGCCCGACATGGATCCAGCCTGGGCGATCGGCAGCGCGGCTGCAGCGACGACGCAGGTGGCGTGAATATTGGTCGACAGATGCGTGTCGTCGAATTCGAGCACCGCCGCGGCCACGCCATTGATGAAGGCGGCGCTTGCGGGCGCGGTCTGCTGATGATCCATCAGGCTGTGCGCGCCCTGCCCGCCGGCATCGGCATCGGCGACGGCGCGGCGAGCCGACACCACGCTGGGATGGCTGTCCGAGGCGATCATGACCCCGACCACGTCGAGCAGCCGCAACCGCGTATTGTGAATGACCTCGGCCGGCGCCGCGTCGAGCGAAAAGCCGATCGCCCAATCGGCAAGCTCGGAACTCAGGCCAGTCATCATCTACCTCAAAACCGTTGCAACTCATGATAAACAAAGGCCGGCAGCGTCACACTGGCGCTGCCGGCCGTCAAACTGGGCGTGCTTACTTTGCCAGGCCGAGCCCGGTCAGCAGCGCGTCAAAGCGTTCATAGTCGGACCGCAGGGCGGCATCGAGCTCGGCGCTGGCCATGAAGCGCGGCGACACCCCGGCCTTGGTCAGCTTGTCGACAAAGGCAGCGTCGGTGCTGGCCTCCTTGAGCGCAGTCTCGACCATGCTCACCACCTCTGCCGGCATGCCGGCCGGGCCCATGACCATCTGCCAGCCGGTGCCGCTGATGCTGTCATAGCCGACCGAGGCAAGCGCGGGCACGTCTGGGAACTCGGCCAGTTGCTCGCTGCCGGGAACAGCCAGGGCCGTCACCGCGTCCTGCCGCACCTGGGGCACGGCGGCGGCATCCATCATGAACTGGACGTCGCCGGCCAGCACCGCCTGCACGACTTCCGCGGCACCCTTGTAGGGGATATGCGTCGCCTCGATGCCCATGGCATTGAGCATGTCCACCGTGGCGACATGACCCGTCGAACCGACACCGACCGAGCCATAGTTCAGCTCGCCGGGATGCTCCTTGCCATAGGCGACAAACTCTTCGATCGTCGTCACTGGCAGCGACTTGGACGCCACCAGCATGCGCACGGCCTCGCTGACATTGGCGATCGCGGTAAAGTCCTCGAAGGGCTCAAAGCCGACATCGGCCAGATGCGGTGCCGTGGTGAAAATGGCATTGCCCGCCAGCAGCAGCGTGCTGCCGTCAGCCGGCGCGCGCGACACCTGTTCGGCGCCGATGGCGCCGCTCGCGCCGCCCACATTCTCGACCACGAAGTTCACCCCCAACCGGCGGCTGAGTTCGTCGGCCACCAGGCGTCCCACAATGTCGCCGGCACCGCCGGCCGCATAGGGCACCACCATGGTCACCGTATCCACCGGATAGGCATCCTGCGCCACCGTTGGCGCCACCGTCGACACAGCCAGCAAGGCCGCCAGAAACGCGGCGCTTAGGGGTCTCTGTTGCTTCAGCATTGTATTCTCCTCCCAGTGCATTGAGCACTTTGCCAGACACTGCCAGTTCTGCGCAGTCGGCGCACGGGGTGCATGGGAGCATTTCGCTCGGCGAAACGGGCCCATGGCCCGCCGCGAGAACCGCTATCTTGCATCCGGCCACCGGGCCCCCCTGTTGCGTCGGGGAGGCCGACACCGGGAAAGCAGGCGGCGGGCCCTGCTCCGGATGCATGCGGCACCCATTGCCTTTCAGGCCCGGCGCCCGCCCAGGACGCGATTGCCAAATCGCTATTTGGTCTTGATGGCCTGCAGTTCTGCTTCAACGGCAGTGACCTGGACGGTCAGGTCCTCCGCCAGGAGTTCCAGGTTGTGGGCGACCTCGTGCTGCTGATCGGCAAGCATGCGCTCGGCCTGGGCCAGTGTGGTCGCCTCTGCTGCCGATGCCTTCAACTTGTTCCGTTTGAGATTGAGGCTTTGTGCATTCGTGGTCATGACGGGTCCTTTTTGACGCCGACGGAAACATGCGCCAAAGCATCTGCCAAAGCTCTGGATATTTGCATTCCAGCACCGTGCGGCCCGGTTTGTGAGTCTGACGGGCACGATCCGCCAGCCAGACCCCTCCGGCCTCGCCATGCTGTGGCCGAAATTGGCGCATAGGCCTTGCCACAATTGCGTCGGCTGCCTGGATGGGACTCCAGGCTCAGATATAACGGTGACCGTTCAGACGGCACCTTCATGTGTTCGCCCTCGCTACCCTCCCAGCAACTACCAAGAGAATTTGCTTTGGTTCAAAACCGATACACTTTGCTTGAGCATGTGGGGGATACCCACGAGTGGCGTTTCACCTGGGAGATCAGGGACGACGTGACCACTGGCAGCGCGTGCGGCTTCTGCGGACGCACCGCTCGCCGCGTGACCTATGCGGTTACCCGGCAGACGCAATCGGCCTGGATCTGCGAGAACTGCGTCAGCCGCTACACGATCAGCGCCGACATCGATGGTCAGCCGCTGGGGCCCAAGGAGGCCCGCGCCTATGCCCATGGCCTGACCGCCCGGCTCAAGCAGCAGACCTGCCAGGAGATCATCCGCGGCGTCCAGGCGCAGCTGCAGGATACGGACCTGGAAGAGGCGGCAGTGTATTTCGACCGCAATCTGCAGCTTTCCCCGCACCGTGCCGCCCGCCTGTTTGCCGCCCTGATGCAGCTGGGCGAGCAAACCAACCTGCAGATCTTCGAGATCCAGACCCGCAGCAACCTGCATCAGCAGGAGTTTGGCGACCTGTCCGACGCCGAACGCCGCCTGGTCTGGCCGGCTTTGTCGCCGCAACAGCGCCGCCGCCTGGCCTCCCTGGGATTTGCCCCGGCTGGCATGGTGGTCCGCCGCAACGCGACCGCCCGCGCCGGCCGGGTGGAAGTCCGGCTGTCCACTCCACGCATGCCTGCTTTGACCGAGGTGGCAAGTCTCAATCCCAAGCCGAAAACCTAGCTGATACAGACAGTTACCCTGGTCGCCGTATAATCGAGGCAAGCCCTGCCGCAGCCTCGCCCCATTGCGGGCACGATCGGTATAAACAATCCTCGTCAACACTGTCAGCAGCGAGGACGGGTATTTGCCAAGAACTGCCCCGCACCACAATCCACCATTCCTGCGGCTTGCCGTCGGCCTTGTCATCGGCCTGGCCTGCACGAGCAGCATCCAGGCCGCCACGCCCTATACGCTGGGCGTCTCCGATACGCTGACCATCAGGGTGGTGCAGTGGAATGCCGGCAGCTCGACCTTCGAGGAATGGACGGCGCTCAGTGGCGACTATGTCGTGGGCGCCGATGGCACCGTCAACTTTCCCATGCTCGGCGCCGTCGAGGGCACCGGCAAGACCAGCGCCGACCTCGCGGCCAGCCTGGGAACAACCCTGCAGCAGACCCTGGGCCTGAGCACGGCCCCTACCGTCACCGTTGAAGTCTCGGCCTATGGCCCGATCTATGTGACCGGCGATGTTGGCATGCCCGGCCAATATCCGTTCGCGCCCAACCTGACGGTGGTCAAGGCCCTCGCTTTGGCCGGCGGCGAACGGCGCACCGCCGACGCCGCGGCCCGCCCGGAGCGGGAAATGCTCACCACGTCGGGCGCCCTGCAGGTGCTGCAGGACGAGTATCGCCGCCTGCTGGTCCGCCGGGCCCGGCTGGATGCCGAACTGGCAGGCCAGGAAGCCATCGCGGTGCCGGCCGAGCTTGCCGAGGCCGATGAGCTCGACGCCCTGCTGGCTGCCGAAGCCGCCATCCTGTCGGCGCAGCGGCGGCAGGCGGCGGCGCAATCGAGCTCGCTGGCCGACCAGATCACCCTGTTGAACCGGCAGATCGAGGCCTTCGGGCAGAAGGCCACCGGTACCGAGACGCAACTGGTCCTGGCCCGCGAACAGCTCGAAAAGGTCACGGCACTGTCCGATGACGGCCTGGCTTTGGCATCGCGCGTGGCGTCGCTGCAGACCAGCGTCTCCGATCTGGAATCACGCCTGCTCGATACCCAGACCACCACCATGCAGGCTCAGCAGGACATTGCGGCGGCCGAGCGCGAGCAGGCCCAACTGACCGATCAGCACCTCTCCGACCTGTCGCTCGAGCGCCAGACCGTGGACGGTCAAATAGCCGCCCTGCAGCTCAAGATTACCACCCAGCAAGGCCTGGTGCAGGAGGCCGCGCTGTTCACCGGCCTCTCCGTGCCGGGCAATGCGCCGCCGACCATCAGCTACACCATCGTCCGCAATGGCGAGGAAGTGGATGCCGACCTCAATACCGCAATCGAAGCGGGCGACGTTGTGGTCGCGCGACTGGAGCTGACACCATGATCGCACGCAGCCTGCTTGCCACCCTCGGCGCCCTGGCACTGATCCAGACCGGTCCCGCTTTGGCTCAAGGCACCGCCTTCCACGATGATTTCGATTCGCTCGATCTCAAGCGCTGGTACGTCTCGGACGGCTGGAGCAACGGCGCCCACCAGAACTGCGTGTGGTCGAGCGACCAGGCCAAGGCTGCCGACGGTACGCTGAACGTCGGCTTTGCCCCCCTGCCCAAGAACGATCGCCAGTATCGCTGCGGCGAAATCCAGACCCGTACCGCATTCGGCTACGGCACCTTCGAGACGCGGATGAAGACGCCGGCCGGCTCGGGGCTCAATGCGGCCTTTTTTACCTATATCGGGCCCCAGCAGAGCAAGCCGCATGACGAGATCGACTTCGAAGTGCTGCTGCGCAATACCGGCCAGGTCGACACCACCACCTTTGTCAGCGGCAAGAGCGGCGATGGCAAGGTGGGCAGCGGCCAGTCCCATGCCCTGCCCGGCCCGTCGGACGCCGATTTCATCACCTATGCCTTTACCTGGGAGCCGGACCGCCTTCGCTTCTATATCGATGGCGAGCTGGTCCGCACCATGGACGACCCCAAGACCATTCCCAAAAATCCGCAGCGCATCTTCTTCAGCCTGTGGGGCTCGGACACGCTGACCGACTGGATGGGCGCCTTCACTCCCGTCACCGCGCCCATCGCGCTCGAGGTGGACTGGGTGGCCTTCACCCCGCTGGGCGAGGACTGCGCCTTCGACGATTCCATCCTGTGCCAGGAGCAAGGGGACTAACGATGAAACTGGTATTCTTTCGCGGCAAAGTGCCCAATTTCGGCGACGAACTGAACCTGCATGTCTGGCCGGCTTTGCTGCCCAAGGGCTTCCTCGACGAGGACGAGAGCGAGCTGTTCGTCGGCATCGGCTCCATCATCGGCGACCACCTGCCCGCCCAATCGCGCAAATTCGTCATGGGCTCGGGCTATGCCGGCTATATGGGCCTGCCAGACGTGCATGACGGCAGCTGGGACATCCGCTTTGTGCGCGGCCCCAATACCGCCAAGACATTGGGCATCGCGCCGGATCTGTCGATCTGCGACAGCGCCATCCTGTTGCGCGCCATGGACCTGCCGCCTCCCGACAAGACCGTTGGCGTCGCCTTCATGCCGCACTACGAGAGCCTGGAGCGTGGCAACTGGGCCGAGGCCTGCCGCCAGGCCGGCATCACGCTGATCGACGCCACCGAACCCGTGGAGAAGGTCCTCAGCCAGATCCAGGGGGCACGTCTGCTGATTACCGAGGCCATGCACGGCGCCATCGTCGCCGACGCCCTGCGCACGCCCTGGATCGGGGCTCTCCCCATCTATGGCGGCCATCACAAGAAGTGGCTCGACTGGGCGGGCGCGCTCGATCTCGAGGTGCGCCTCAACCCGCTCAAACCCAGCAGCGTGCTCGAATACTATATCAGCAAGACCGGCCGCGGCGGCAGCCTGGGCAAGGTGGGCCGCCTCAGCGCCTCGCCGCTGGCCGCCCTGCCCAACAAGGCGTTCACTGCGATTGCCGCGCAACACCTCGATCAGATGGCCCGCCTCGAGCCGCAGCTCAGCAGCGACGCCATGATCGTGCGGGTGACCGAGCGCGCCCAGACGGCGGTGGATGGTTTCGTCCGCAGCCGGGTGGCAGCGGCCTAGCCGCGCCGCCGGCGGACGAAGCCGAGCAGGGTTTCGATCCGCGATCTTCCCAGCAGCGCAATCATGGCGCCGTAGCTCAAGGCTGCGGCGCCTATTGTTGCGCCTAGCCGCAGCAGCGGCTCCACCGCCCCCAGTTCATGCTGCACCAGCCAGCCGCACAGGGCCATGACCAGCGTTGCGGCTACCGGCACCGCGAACGAGCGCAGATAGGTCCAGATCGAGATCCCCAGCAGACTGACCACCATGTGCAGCGTCGGTAGCCAGAGCAAGACATTGAGGATCACCAGCGAAGTCGTCAGCGCCACCACGCCCCAGCTGGCAAAGAGGAATATGTAGAGCACCGTCACGGCCTGCTTGCCCAGGATATAGTAGAACCACAGGTTGGCCTGACCCTGGCTGCGGATCAGCGAGGACTGCAGTATGCCCACCGCCGTCAGCAGACCCAGCACGCAGAAGGCCTGCACTACCGGCACGGCCGGGATCCAGGCAGCACCAAAGGCAAACGGAATGAGGTCGCCGGCGACCAGCACCAGCCCGGCAAAGACCGGGAAGGCCACGACCGACGACGCAAAGGTGCCCAGCAGATAGGCCTCGCGCAGCTTGGCCGGCTCGCGCTGCATCGATGACAGCAGCGAATAGGAGACCAGGTTGAGGGCGCCCGAGAGCAGATCGGTCAGGATCTGGAAGATGCGGCGGGCAAAGCTGTAGATGCCCAGCCAGGTCGGCCCCATCAGGGCGCCGATCAGCAGCTGGTCGATATTGATTGTCGTGATGAAGTGGTTGCCGTTGGAGAACAGGCCAAAGGCACGCAGGTCGGCCAAGGCATCGCGATCGAAGCGCAGCCCCGGCAGCCAGCGCGCGCCCACCATGGCCCCGATGCAGGCCGCAATCGAGCCGGCCAGCTGCGAGAAGGCCAGGGCCCAGAGGCCGACACCGGCCCAGAGCAGCCCCAGGCAGACCAGCGCGGTCACCACCGACGCCACCGTGGTGCGCAGGGCCAGCATCTTGAACGACATGGTGCGCACGATCAGCGCATTGGGCACGGCAGCGGCCATGTCGAAGATGACCCGCGCCGCCACCAGGGGAATGAGCAGGGCCAGCAGCGGCTGGCCGGCGGCGCTGCCAATGAACGGCCCGGCAACGCAGAGCGCCGCATAGATGATCAGCGCCGCCCCCAGGCAGAGCCAGAAGACGGTATCGAGATGGGCCGAACTGATCTTCTCGCGCTGGATCAGCGCCTCGCGGAACCCAGCCGGCGCCAGCGCAACGCCCACGCTGGCAATGCTGACGGCAAAGGCGACAATGCCGAATTCGGTCGGCGACAGCACGCGCGAGCTGGCCAGAAACACCAGAAAGCCCAGGGCGCCGGGCACGAAGCTGCTGACCAGCGACCACAGCGTGCCCCGGATCGCGGCAGAGGCGCGGCCCTTGCTGAGATGGTCGCGCCCATTGGCAGGCTCTGGGGCGGTCGATTCTATTGCCAGGGTCATGCCGGCTGTACCGGCCCCCGCTGGCGCGAGGCGACAAAGCGGTCGAATTCCGGTGTCAGCCGACCCAACATGCGGATCATCAGCCCCCGGGCGCGCAGGCGCAGCGCCTCGCGCCGCGATACATGCCCCTCCAGCCCCTGCTCGATCAGCGCCTTGGCCACATGGGTGGCCCGCACCGCGACCGGCGCGGCATAGCGCGGACTGGTCAGGAATGCCGCCCGCTGCGCCTGGCTGGTCTCGCCCCAGACCTTCTGCCGCAGGGTCTGCACGGCCCGCTTGAGATCGAGCTCACGCCGCAGATAGCCCGCCTTCAGCTCGGCATTGCGCGTGGTCTGCTCGGCATTTT
This sequence comes from Devosia sp. MDV22-iso42, assembly GCF_058629155.1. Classification (NCBI taxonomy): domain Bacteria; kingdom Pseudomonadati; phylum Pseudomonadota; class Alphaproteobacteria; order Hyphomicrobiales; family Devosiaceae; genus Devosia; species Devosia sp. MDV22-iso42. The sequence continues at coordinate 87,759 of NZ_JBZVWR010000006.1, read as the reverse complement.
CAGCCCACACTGCCAGCGGCGTCATGGCCACATAGACCGGTTCGACGATCGAATAGGTCCGCAGATATTCCTGCAGCGTCGCCGTGCAGGCAAATTCGATCTCCAGCATCGAGCGCGCCCGCACGGACCAGAACAGCCCGCCATTGGACACCCCGATCCCGGCCAGCAGCGCCAGCCTGAACTCCTCGGCAGCATAGGCGCCCTCGGTGAACAGGTCATCGAGCACGCCCTGGCTGCCGAGCCGGGCATCCGGCGTGCCGCTGGCATATTCGATCACCTGATTGCGCAGCACGATCTCGACGCCCTCGCGCCGCGCCAGCGCGATGTTTTCCGCGCAGAAATCGGGCTGGATGGAATTGTCATCCTCCACCACGCAGAAGAACTCGGCCCCATGCGGATTGTCCGCGCCAAAGCAGTGGTCGATATTGCGCGAGGCAAACAGCTGCGGCTTGTTGGGCGTATAGCGGATGCGCGGATCGTTGAGCGCCGCCACCACCTGCCGGCCCGCTTCGGCCGGATCATCATCATAGACATCGCAGACCCAGTCTGGTGCGGTCTGGGCCATCATCGACTGCAGCGCGCGGCGCAGCGCCTCGGGCCGCCTATAGGTTGGTGTGCGGAAGTGAACGCGGTCGGGCTGGAAGGACGACATGGCTCATAACTCCTGGGGAAAGACGCGGCCTTGCAGCGCCCGCAGAAGGGCGGCGCAAGGCGGCAAGCCCGGCTAGGGCATAGATCAATGTGGCAACGCCCATGATCGAGCGGATGGAGAATTCGAAGAACACCTCGACCTCGATGAAACTGCGCAGGATCATCAGGGTCTGCAGCGCCAGCAGCAGGGCATTGGGCGCATTGGGCCGGGCAAAGGCATAGATGGCCATCAGCAGCGCGCCGCCATACATGATGGCGATCTGCAGCCCCAGGCCGATCAGCCCGATCTCGACGGCATTGGAAATATAGGTGTTGTGGAAGTTGAACCCGGCGCCCGAGGGCACGTCGAACATGGCCCAGAGCTCCTCGGCGGGGGCAAAGCCGGCTACCCAGAACGAGCGATAGCCCAGCCCCTGCAGCGGCCTTTCGGCGATATAGCCCAGCCCCGTCGCCCAGAGTTCGGTTCGACCGGTCAGCGTGGCATCCTTGCCCGAGCCCTCGAGGATATCGGTGAGCAGCGCATCGCCCATCGTGCCGATCAGCAGCGCCAGGGCGGCAGCGCTCAGGAGCAGCACGGCGATCATGAAGACCCGCTGCATGCCGCTCAGCCGGGCGGACAGCACGGTCAGCAGGACAATGCCGATACACGGCACCACCATCATGCTGGCGCCGGCCGATTGCGCCAGCACCAGTAGCGGCGCCGCTGAGGCCGCTCCGGCCACACCCAGCAGCCGCAGCACCCAGTGTGACTTGCCATCGGCCGCCACGGCCACCGCGATCAGGGCGAAGACGGCAATATGGGCGGCGAAGGCATTCTTGCTGCCGAAGACGCCCAGCCAGGCGCCGAACGATCCGGTGCGGCCGAACAGGATGCTGGCGACGACGCCAATGCCATAGACGATGAACATCAGCCGCATCAGCGACCGGGTCGACAAGCGGCCCGTCAGCACCACGGCGACGACCAGGGTGAAGGTCAGCTGCAGCCCATAACGCAGCGAATTGGCCGGATATTGCGACCACAGCGCCGTCAGCAGGCAGTAGGCGGGCAGCAGCAGCACGAACCACCAGCGCTGCAGGCTGTCGATGCTGGCCGAGATATTGCTCACGATCAGCAGCCCCCCGCAGGCCATGAACACCAGGGCAGCCAGCGAGCCGAACATGGCATTGAGCACCAGGGCGGCAAAGGCGCCGAAGGTCAGCAGATAGGCCTGGTTGATGGTCAGCTGCATGGGGGACGCTCTCATGACGCCGCCTGCAGGACTGGGCGCAGCTCCAGCCGCGCCTCGGGAATGAAGCCGGCGGCATAGTGACCGGCCTGATCCAGCGCCACACAGTGCCCACCGGCATGCGCCGCCAGTGCAAGCCATGGAGAGGCTGGACGCGGCGCGAACCAGTCAACCGCTTGGGGCGGCACATAGTCGGGCACGACCAGATCGGCGCCTGTCGCCCCGCGACCGCCCAGGGCGATCGCCTCGGGCCGTTGCGGCGCGCCGGCCGGGCCAGCCGGGCGGCGACGCCCCTCGACAAACGAACGCCACAGCCGCCCCAGATGGGCCGGTTCGCCCGCCAGCAGGCGCAGGGCCAGTACGGGTTGACCCTGCTTGATGCTGGCGACAAGTCGCTCATAGGACAGCCCCGATTGCAGGGCGGAAAGCCGTTTGGCAAAGGCGGCGGACAGCTCGGCCGACAGCGGCTTCTGGCCACCGGCCAGGGCTGCCTGGCGGTCAACCATGGCCTGCATGTCCGGCACGGACAGCCGATGCGAAATCGATGCCGCATGCCGGCGATAGAGATAGAAGGGTTCGCGCACGACCAGCATGCGCGCCTCCGCCAGCAGCAGGCGCAGCACGAAGTCATAGTCCTCGCCGATGCGCAGGCTTTCGTCATAGCGCAGCGCTGCCAGCCGGTCGGCCCGGATCAGCGGCTTGAGATAGCCAAGCGCCGGCGCCCCCCCAAGGCCGGCCAGCACCCAGTCCCGGGTTGAGACCACGAGACTGGCCGCCGTTTCCTCCCCCAGCATCAGGCTGGGCGGGCTGCCATCGGCAAAAAACAGCAGCAGGTTGTCGGCAACGATGTCGGCATCGTGCTGGGCGGCGGCGGCCAGCAGCCGCTCGAAGCGCTCGGGATGGATGATATCGTCGGAATCCACCACGGCCACCCACTCGCCGCGCGCCAGGTCAAGCGCCCGGTTGCGGCAATGTGCCGGGCCGCGATTGATATCGCTGGCGCTGAGGCGAATACGCGGATCGGCTGCCATCATCGCGCAGATAACGGTGAGGCTGTTGTCCTGGGAGGCATCGTCGCTGACGATGACTTCGAGGTCGGCCATGGTCTGCCCGAGTACCGATTGCAGGGCCGGCACGAGCTTATCGCCGGCCTCGAAATTGGCCATGATGACGGAGATGCGCGGCCGGCGCCCGGCCGATGGACCTGTGGCGTGCATGCTATCGGCCTGCGCCGTCTTCACGGTCAGGCGACGCCGCCACTCGGCACGGTGGTCTCCGCGGCTACGCCCTGCCCGACCTGCGCCAGCAGTTCCTCCAGACCCTGTATCTGGGTGTCAAGCTGCGCCACCCGCTGGCGGGCGCGGGCAGCGCTGTTCTCGGCCGAGCCAATGGCGGCTTCATCGATGCGATCGCGCTTGCTGTACTCGGCCGCATTGTCCAGCAGGGTCGACGCCTGGGCATAGTAGAAATCCATACGCTGGCTGAGCCCATCGCGTTCGCGGCGGGCATCGGCCAGCGCCATGGCGATGGCATTGCTGATCGTGCCGAAGCGCGCCTCGTCGGTTTCGGCATCGCGGCCGGGATTGCGAGCGCGGAAGGCACGGGGACGAAGTGAAAGCAGAACCATTTTAGTCTCCTTTACCGGCTACCGGTGCGCATGACGACAACCTTGACGGTCTTGACCAGGATCACCAGGTCGCCCAGGAACGACTGCTGCCGCACATAGAGCGTATCGAGCTCGACGCGCTGATCGTAATCGACATCACTGCGGCCGCTGACCTGCCAGAGGCCGGTAATGCCGGGACGAACGGCGGCGTAATGCTCAATCTGCTCGGCATAGCGGACCACCTCGTCCTGGACGATCGGACGCGGCCCGACCAGGCTCATCTCACCACGGATGACGTTAATGAGTTGTGGCAGTTCATCCAGACTGGTTGCCCGCAGAAAGCGGCCCAGCGGGGTGATCCGGGGATCGTCACGCAGCTTTTGCGTCGCTTCCCATTCGGCCCGGGCCTGCGGCTTGGCTTCCAGGTGCTGGCGCAGCGCCTCCTGGGAGTTCACGATCATCGACCGGAACTTGAGGCACTTGAAGCGTTTGCCATTGCGGCCGATCCGCTCATGCGAGAACAGGATGGGCCCGCGATCGGTCGAAAACATCACCACCGCGATGAAGAACATGGTGGGCAGGGCAAACAGCAGAATGGCCGAAGCGACCATGATGTCGAAGGCCCGCTTGCTGCCTAGACCCCACTTGGCGCCGGATTTGGAATGGCTGTCGGATGAATCAATGGTCGACATGGCGTTCTCTCGCTAAGTTCGAAGCCCTGGGAACGATTGGCGCTGCTCTGCCCTTCTGGGCGTGCGGCATGGATCGCGGAAGCGCAGGCGCCCACGCGGGCTCCAGGCCCGTCAAAACATCGAATTGACCCTGTAAGCTGGGTACGCCGCATTGACCGCAAAGCGCCCAATCAGGGTTTGTGCATTGCCGTCGAACTCAGGCAAACATGATCGGAAAAGCGAGGCAACGCCGGGTGCGCATGGCTGCAATGCGGGGCAGGATCACAAATTCACCCCAAACCGGGCGGGCGAACCAAATCAGATCGGGCCGCCAAATGGGAAGCGGTTCAGGACCGGCGCTGCGGCAGTCATTCGCCTTGGCTATTCTTGTGCGGCAGCCCCATGCAAGCAACGTGATGGGACGCGCCAAGCAGAATGGTTGATTACCAGTTCAACAGAAAGGCAAATCCGTTCCAGAGCAGGTAGATGCCGACCCAGGCCAGAGCCATGATGCCGATGGCGACCAGGCCCCAGGGCCATGGAAAGGGCGCGCGCCCCTGCAGGGAAGCGGGCTCGGTCAGCCTCGCGTCCTGCACATGACCATCGTCGGATCGCTTTGGCTCCACGAAAACCTCCCCTGCCGCCGACTTTGCGCCGGCAGCGGCCGGGCATCTGCCTTTTGCGGCGGCTGACACGGCATTGGGACACTCAATACCACTGGCCGGTAAATGCAACCCTGACAAGGGCATAGAAATATGCAGGCGGATCACGTCTGCGTTGAAGCCCGGTCCGATGCAGGCAGCGCCCGCATCGTCACCACCCTACTTGTCATGGCCCGGACAGGCTGATTTCCACTTCACTCTATTGCGATAAACTCGAAAACAAATATGTCGCGACAGCAGGAAATGGGGCCAAAACCTGGCACAGTTGCCTTGAAATTGGGCAGAAAGGATAAGCAGCATATTTGCAATATAGCTATGCAGGGACAAGCCGCGTTTCGTCTGGCTCGACTTGTCGCGACATGGTCCAATCCGCTCACACCCCTCGAATAAGGAGAGCGAATTGCCAAAACGTGTAAAAACTGCTGTTTTTCCAGTCGCAGGACTGGGTACGCGATTTTTGCCTGCAACCAAGGCCATGCCCAAGGAAATGCTCACCGTCGTGGATCGACCGCTGATCCAGTACGCGGTGGACGAGGCACGCGAGGCCGGCATCACCCATTTCGTCTTTGTCACGGGGCGCAACAAGGGCGTCATCGAGGACCATTTCGACCGCCAGTTCGAACTCGAGGCAAACCTGGAGGCCCGGGGCAAGACGGGGATATTGCGTGAACTGCAACGCGACCTGCCCTCGGCCGGCCGGACCAGCTTTACCCGCCAGCAGGAACCGCTCGGCCTTGGCCACGCAGTCTGGTGCGCCCGCGACATCGTCGGCGATGAACCCTTTGCCCTGCTGCTGCCCGACATGCTGTTCAAGGCGCCACGCGGCGTGCTCAAGCAGATGATGGAAACCTATGAGGTCACCGGCGGCAATGTCGTGGCCGTCGAGGAAGTACCGATGGCGGAAGTCCCCTCCTATGGAGTGGTCGGACGCGGCGAGGGCGACGACGAGAGCTTTCTCATCAATGCCATGGTGGAAAAGCCCGCCGTCGCCGATGCGCCCTCCAACCTGATCATCTCGGGCCGCTATATCCTGCAGCCGGAGGTGTTCCCCCTGCTGGCCGACCAACCGCGCGGCGCCGGCGGAGAAATCCAGCTCACCGACGCCATGCAGACTTTGATGCAGCAGCAGAAGTTCATCGGCGTGAAATATGAAGGCCAGTCCTTCGACTGCGGCTCCAAGATCGGCTTCCTCACCGCCAATGTCGCCTATGCCCTGGGGCGCGACGACATCGGCGAGGGTTTCCTGGCGGCTCTGTCCAAGCTTGGCCTGCAGGATGCCCTGATGGAAGGCTTCAAGATCGCCGCTGAATGATCGCCCGGCGGCGCCCTAACGGGGCGCCGCTTCCAGCCGCTGCTCGGCATTGTGGGCGAAACGTTCCAGCCCGCCCACATCGGTAAACCGGGGCAAGGCGTCCAGGTCGACTTTGTTGAGCACCACGCCGATAAGGTAGTCGCCCAGTTCCGGCTCCCGCTCCAGCAGGCTGTTGAGCAGCCGGCGCGGCGTCTTTCCCCATTCAGTGACCAGCACGGCCCCGTCGGTCAGCGGCAGCACCGACAGCGCATCGATCACCAGCCCCAGGGCCGGCAGGTCGAGCAGCACATAGTCGAACTGCCCGCGCGCCTCGGCCAGAACCTTCTGCATAACCGGACCTGAAATGTCGCCGCCGCCTGCCTCCGGCGCCGAGGCAGCGAGTGTCACAATCCCGGTGTCACCGTCGGTCATTGCAGCCTGCTGCCAGTCGCCCCGTTGCGAGGGCAGGATGCGGCTGGGCATGGCCGTTCGGCTCTGCAGAGTATTCTCGTCGGCACTGACGATGAGCACGCGCGATCCCGCAGCCGCCAGCATCTCGGCCAGGGAGGCGACGAAAAGCGTCTTGCCCTCGCCCGGCAGGGCCGAGAGCACGCCCAGCACAGTGGTGCCGCGTTCAGCCATCGGCTGCATCACCAGGCGCGTCGCCTTGAGCGTTTCCATATAGGGCCCGCCCCAGCGCCGGCCAATCCGCTGACCGTCGGCCCCGCGCACCAGGGTCCGAATGGTCTTGAGCTGCTCGGCCGGCGTCGCACCGGGCTTGAGTTGCAGCTTGGGCACATAGCCCAGGAAGCGCAGGCGCAGATGGCGCTGCACCTGCGAGCCGACGCGGAAGCCGCGCTCGCGCAACTCGTTTATAGTACCCAGCATCAGACCCAGAAAGCTGCCGCCAATCAGCGCTGCCGCCAGGATCACCAGCGTCCGCGGGCTCGATGGCTGGTCGGGCAGCAGGGCATCGGTGACGATGCGGATCGAGGGGATCGGGAAGCTCTGGCGCTGCACCGATTCCTCGTAGCGCAGCAGGTAGCTGTTATAGAGCGACCGCAACGCATCGGAGCGCTGCTGCAGCTCATTGAGCCGCACCTGTTCCTGGCTGATCAGGCCGGCGCTCTGGCCTTCCGAGTCGATGTCGCTGCGCAGCCCGGCTTCCTGCTGGGTGGCGATCGACAGCTGCGTGCGATACTGCCCGTCGAGATTTTGCAGCAGGGCATAGATGCGGCTGTCGAGCGCACGCTTTTCCGCGCCCAGGATGGTCAACTGCGGATGGTCCTCGCCAAAGCTGGCGCGCACCTCGGCGATCCGGCTGATCAGGCCGGCCGACTGGGTGCGCAATATGGCAATTTCGGCCGGGTCCGCCTGCGTGCCGCTCAGCAGCGATACATAGTTTGCGGCCGCCTCGGGTCCGGCCGCGACCACGGTCTGCAATTCTTCCGACAGGGCGCGCAGCCGAGCGGTTTCCGCCTGTGCCTCGGCCAACTGGTTGGACAGGCTGCCAATGCGCAGCGTGGTCAGTTCCTGATCCTGTCCCACAGACAGACCGGTCTGCTGGCGATAGGTCTCGATGGCCAGGCTGGCATTGCGCTGGCTGTCGCCGATCTCGGCCAGGCGCTGCTGCAGCCAGTCGGCGGCGGCGCCGGTCGCTTCCAGCTCGGCATTGAGCTGATCCTGCAGCAGGGCATCGGCATAGGCCTGGGCAATGCGCTGCGCCAGTTCGGGCGTCGCCGCCTCATAGCCCACGCGGATGATCGAGCTACGGCCCATGCGATCGACCTGCACATGGGCGCGCAGCATGCCCACCACCTCATCGAGGCTGGCTTCTAGCTTGGCCGTCTGCGGCCCCTGCAGGAAGGGTACGAGCCCGCGCACGCGCTGGGAGAACGAGGGGGGCGGGTTGAGGAAAGCCTCATCGGTCATCAGGTTTTCAGCCCGCGCCACCGCCGCCGCCACGCGGCTGGAGCGCAACACTTCGATCTGGTTGAGCACCTGCGCTTCCATATCGGCACTATTGGTCAGCACGGCCCCCTCGCCGGCCGCCTGTTCGAGGTTGCGGTCGAGCAGCACCTGCCCCGCCGACATATAGCTGCGCGGCGCCAGCGACAGGTAAAGCACGGCCAGCAGCAGCGCCACGAAGACGCTCAGCCCCAGCACCAGAGCCTGCCGCCGCAGCAGGGAAGCCACCCGTTCCAGGTCGATCGTCTTGAGATCGGCCTGTTGCGGGGCCAGGGTTTCCGGATAGCTGGTCTTTTCAAGCATGCATGTACTCCGCCGTGGTGGCTGGAAAAATCAAACAGGGGTCACTGCTGCGTCGGTTGCCCGTAATGGGCTGCCTGGCGCACACCCAGGATGCCGCCGGCAACGCCCAGGTGGAGCATCGCGCGCAGCCAGTTGCGGCGCCGCAATACGGGGGAAAATGTCGTCAGCACGGTCATGGCGCTGCAATAGGCCAGCTTGGCGCCCACAATGGCGAGCGCCCGGGCCCGCGGGCCCGTCTGCAGCATGCCATGCGTCTGGCCGAAGCGCAGGCGCCGACGCACCAGCCAGCCCATGCTGGCCCGGTCGGCCGGCACGGGTTCCTCGACCCGCGCGCCGGGGGCATAGGCGATCGTGCCGCCCAGCGCCGTCAGCTGATAGAAAAATGCCGTATCCTCGCCGCCCGACCGGCCCAGCGCCAGGTCGAAGCGCAGGGCGGAAAAAGGCAGGCTCCAGCGGATCAGCACATTGCAGGTATAACCCGTCCGGATCTGCCCATCGACAAAGACCGGCAACGTGGAATGAAAATCGCCGTCTACCATCCAGCGCGGCGCGTCCGGCGCATAGATGGCGCGAACCGGACCCAGCACGGCTGCGGCCTGCCCTGCTTCGGCCTGTCCCACCAGAGCCTCTATCCAGCCGGGCGCAACGACCTCATCGTCATCCACGAAGGCGACGAAATCGGCACTGGCATGGTCCAGGCAGGCATTGCGGGCAATGCAGATATTGGCCGCCGGTGCATGCACATAGGTCACCACGAAGGGCAGGCGCCCGCGCCAGTCCTCGACCAGATCGCGCGCCGAGGGCTGCTGGTCGTTATCGGCAATGATCACGCGGATACCGTGCGCACCGGTGCTTAACCGGGCGATCGATTGCAGCGTCTCTGCCAGGAACGGGCGGCGAAAGGTGCAGATGCAGATGTCTATGCTGGCCATGCGATCACACCGACCCGCGGCGGAACGGCCGCTGCGCCACATGCGCCCAGAAGCCGGACGACCAAGCCAGGTGCATGATCATCGCCGCCACGCCCACCAGCGGCGACAGCACCATGGGCATGCCATAGTCGGGATAGTATTTGCGCGCCGCGTGCACGCCCAAGGCGATGCAGCCAATACCCCACAGCGCCAGCGGCACCAGGAACCCCCAATGCCAGAGCGACAGGGCGGCCAGCAGCACCACCGGCAGGATGGCGAGGGGCGCCAGCTGCCGCAGGCGCGGCATCACCCGGTGCTTGAGGATATTGCGCGCCCTGCCCCCGCCATAGCCGAAATACTGCCGGAACAGCCCGGCTGCCGTCGATCGCGGATAATAGGTCATGGCCGTGCGATCGGTGAGCCAGATGGTATGCCCGGCCTGGCGCAACCGATAGTCGAGCTCGGCATCCTCGTTGAAACGGAAGGTCTGGTCATAGCCGCCCACGCCACGAAAGGCATCGACCCGCATCAGCGCGTGATGGCCATGATCGACCGGCCCGCGCGCCTTGCCCGAGCGGTGCGCCGAGCCGCCGGTGCCAATGGCAGAATTCTGTGCCGTGGCCACCGCACGCTGAAACGGGGCCACGCCCACGGTGATCATCGGCACGACAATCGAGGCCGCGCCAAGCTCACCGGCTTCGGCGACCAGCTTGCGGCAATAGTCGGGCGGATAGGCCCCATGCGCATCGATGCGAATGAGATAATCGGCCGTATCGCCGAATTCGGCCACGACCAGATTGATCGCTGCGCTCTGGATCCGCTGCGGATTGTGGAGCAGGCGTACGCGCGGACTATACTGGGCCCATTCCATGACGATCGTGCACGTGGCGTCAGCGCTACCGCCATCCGCGACAACGATGGTGGCATCAAGCGCCTCGGCCTCGACCAGCAATGCCGACAGCAGATCGTCGATATGGCGCGCTTCATTGAGGGTGGGAACCACGATCAGGGTGCGGGCACTCATGCGGCTGCCTCCAGTGCGGGCCGGTTGGACCGGCGGGTGGCGAGGCGCTGCACCAGATCGGTGCATTCACGCGCCTCGCAGAGAAAGGTGAGGCGTTCCTGCGCGGCCACGCCGGCCGCCAGTTCGAGAACACGCGCCGGTGTCATGGCGGCGAACATGGACACGAGGGTGTCTTGGGCAATATCGGGGAGCACGACGCCGATGCCGAGCCGCTCGATGAACCGCGCCGTCTCGGTGCCGGCCAGCGCGATCGGGATCGCGCCATTGAGGCACCCCTCATAGAGGCGGTTGGGCAGCAACCAGTTGGAATTGAGCCCCGCCTCGAAAAAGTCGATCGCCCAGACGAAATGCACCGCCGAATAGAGCGCGGGCAGATCCTGCGGATAGGCAAAGGCGCCCCGAAACTGGATATGCGGTGCCTGGGCCACGCGGCGATGGAAATCGCCAAGCTCGGTCAAGGCCGGCCGCCCGGCCAGCGTGACCTTGACGTGCCCGTCAAGGCGCTGCGACAGCGCCTGCAGGGCCGCCAGCGACCTGTTGCAGCGCAGGGCGCCGAACCAGCCGACCCGCAGCACGCCGGGATCAGCCGCCAGCACCGGGTTGCTGCCGAAGGCCGATATGTCCGGTGCGAACACCTTGTTCTCCACCAGGCGCACAGGGGGCGAGCCGTAGCGGTCGAAATAGTGCCGGACAAAGGCCGGCGAACTGGTGATGACCAGCTCGACATTGCGCATCAGCTGCTGCTCGAGCGCACGCATCGCCTGCCCGACCCGGTCGGTCCGCAGCATCAGCCGGTGGATGTCGAGACATTCATAGACCAGGATGGGCGGCACGGCCCAGATCCGCATGAGCCGCTGCGCCACGCCCAGCATTTCCAGGTTGCGCGCGACGATGACGTCCGGGCGTCGCAGCTGCCTTGCCCAGCGGGGAGCCCGCCAGGCGGCCGCCAGCGTGGCCCCCATGCGCTGCAGCATGCGGCCGTCATGGGTGACATCGAGTTCGACAACGCGGTCGAGCGGCAGCCGGGGCGGCGGCGCGTCGCCGCGCCGGAAGCCGGCCAGATCGACCTCGGCGCCGCCCTGGCGGAACATGGCGACACGCCGGCCTACCGCCGGATCGGCAAGGTTGTGCACGAGATACAATATCTTTGGCAATGCGCGGCTCCTGTTCCAGGCGGTGACCTGGCCGGTAGGCCCAGTGGCCCGGCGGCTATTGCATGCGCCCGGCACGCGCCGGACCACCATCATCACCGGGACGATGACAATGGACGCGCAGTTGAGAATGCATGCATGGGAGGGTCAACATGACCTGGGGTGACGCTGTGATGCATGACGCGCATGTCACGAAACAGCCTCAATCGCGCCGCGACACCTGTGCAAGAAGCCTCACAGGACGCAATCCTGAGGGGTGGATCGGGCGCGGTGGCTCAGCCAAGTCCCCCGTTGCGCCCATCGCTCTGCCGGCCACGACCTGCTGTCGGCGACACAAGGGATAAGCCCGGCCGGTCGGCCTTTCAAGCTGCTGCTCAGTATGAAAGGCAAGACTGGAGCGGAAAGCGAATGAACGAGCATCTATGGCCCGCTGTGTGTCCCACTTTGCAGCACAGTCTGGTCCATTCAGAGTTTACGTCGGTTCCGGCCATCCAGGCTGCCTCTCCGACTTCCTAAAAGCGGACTGTCCGCTCACGTCGAGGCAATAGCGACAACGGGGGTGGGAAACGGACGGGCGGCTTTTGGGACCCAGTATCCACTTGCTGCCCTTCGCCACTGATGAAAGGCGAAGTTGACGACGCGCAGGTTCGGACCTAACACTCATCGCATGATAATCGAGATCGGCTTGTTTGTAGTAAGTGGGCGCATGGGCACGGCAGCGTAGCTGTCAGGCGAAAGCACCCATGCGCGGTAAATTTAGCCCCCAAGCGGGGCTTTTTTATTGCCCCTCCACTGTGCAACCTTAGCGGTCATCATCGTGCGAACTGCATCATCCAAACCCCGTCTTGCGACGCTGATCCTGTTGTCGGCGCTCGCCATTCTGCCGATCAATTTCTTTCTCCCGTCACTGCCGAGCATGGCCACCGAGTTCGATGTCGCCTACGGGATTATGGGCCTTTCCCTGGCGGCCTATGCTGGAGTGTCAGCATGCCTTCAACTGGTTATTGGTCCCCTTTCTGACCGGTTTGGTCGCCGCCCCGTGATCCTTTGGACACTGGCGATTTTCATCGTGGCGACGATCGGCTGTGCCATGGCGCCCGATGCGGGGACCTTCCTGGCCTGCCGAATGGTCCAGGCCATCATCGCCCCGACATATGCAGTGTCGCTTGCCGCAATCCGCGACACCACCAGCCGGGAGCAGGCAGCAGGTCAGTTTGGCTATTTGGCCATGGCGTGGGCCATAGCGCCTATGCTCGGGCCAACAGTTGGTGGACTACTCGATCAGCTGCTCGGTTGGAGGGCCGGCTTCTATGTTCTGGCACTTTTCGGGGCTGCGGTTCTGGTCTTGTGCTGGACCGATCTGACCGAAACGAACCGCACGCCATCGAGCAGGATAGCCGAACAGTATCGGGCCTATCCTGAACTCCTCGGCTCGAAGCGTTTCTGGGCCTATTGCGTCTGCATGGCCTTCTCGGTCGGTGCCTTCTATGCCTTCCTTGCCGGTGCGCCGCTGGCTGCCTCGGCTTTCGACCTGTCGCCAGCAATCCTCGGTCTGTATATGGGCTCGATCACAGGCGGCTTCATGGTCGGCAGCTTTCTAGCCGGGCGGCTCGCCGGCAGGTTGCCGGTGACCACAATGTTGGTTGTCGGACGGATTATGGCCTGCGCCGGCCTCTTGATCGGCCTCGTCCTATACGCTGCCGGCATCGATCATGTGCTGGCATTGTTCGGGCCCTGCCTGTTCGTTGGCGTGTCGAACGGCCTTACGCAGCCGAGCGCCAACGCTGGAGCGATTTCAGTTCGTTCGACACACACGGGAAGTGCGGCCGGTCTGGCGGGTGCGATTACGGTCGCAGGCGCCTCCATCACGGCAGCGGTCACGGGTGCCGTTTTAACGGTCGAGAATGCCCAGGCTGGCCTATTGTTCGTGATGCTGGCCTCTGCCGTTGTCGCCCTGGCCGCAGCCATACTTGCCCGACATTTCGATAGCACTGCGCCCGAAACAACATGATCGAGTGAGAATGCGCCCATGTCTGTCCATGGGGTCGCCCCGCGTCTCGCCACCCGCCGTGCCACGCCGCGAAACACCCCACTGCGACCAGCAGCGTCAGTAGGGTCGAAAGCACCAGACCGGCGACCACCGCGATGCCATTGTCGAAATCAGCCTGTAGTGCTGGGAATGCCAGCCCCGACAGGAACGAATACCAACCCCAGATTGGCCAGCAGCCCGTCGGCGGCCTTTGCGACGTAGCCTTGCTCGGCGGCTTCCGGGCGGCGCAGTTGCCCTTGCAGGCTCAGCAGGGCCAGCAGCAGGGCAATACCGACGACCGGACCGGGCACCGGCAGGCTGAGCCCGCGCGATCACCTCACCCGCCAGCTGACAGGCCAGCAATACGAACAATCCAAACAGCATCTTGGCTCACCTTGGCCCGCCGGCCTGCCTGACGTCAGTTAAGCGCGTTTTTGGCCAGCCGGCCGCGCGCCATGATCACCCTCAGGTGCGCGCCATCGTCCTGCAGCAGGCCGATATTGTCGAGCGGATTGCCATCGACCACCAGCAGATCCGCCGAAGCGCCCGCCGCAATAACGCCGGCCTCACCCTCCAGCCGGCATAGCTGCGCGCCGATCGTCGTGGCTGACCGGATGATGTCGGCCGGCGTCAGCACCTTGGCCAGCAACTCGAATTCCATGCAGTGATACCGGCGCAGGCTGCCCAGCAGGTCCGAGCCAAAGGCCATCGGCAGGCCGGCATCGCGCATCACTTCGAGCGAGCGCAGCCCACCGCTGCGCACGATTTCGATCTTGGCGAACTCGGCAGCCCCCAGGCCCAGCGCCTCGCCCTCCAGCGCCAGCGCGTCATAGGCGACCAGCGTGGGCACGGCGATGCAGCCCTTTTCGGCGGCCAATCGCGCCGTTTCCGGCTCGATCAAGTTGCAGTGCTCCAGCGAATGCACACCCAGCTCGACGCAGCGCCGGATCGCCCTGTCCGTATAGACATGGGCCGAAACATAGAGCCCGGCATTGTCGGCCTCTTCCACCATGGCCGCGATCTCATCGCGCGAATACTGGATCGAATGGATCGGGTCATTGGGCGATGACACCCCGCCATTGGCCATGACCTTGATGAAGCTGGCGCCCTCCTTGATCATGGTGCGGCAGGCGGCGCGGACATTGTCGACACCGTCCACGATCAGCCCCATCGAGCCCAGTCGGTCCGAGAACAGGCCCGGCCGGTCATCGGTGCGCGAGCGCAGATCAGCATGACCGCCCGTCGTGGTCAGTCCCTTGCCGCAGATGACGAGGCGCGGCCCGGCGATGATGCCCTCATTGACCGCCCGCACCAGCCCGTAATCGGCCCCGCCCAGATCGCGCAGCGTGGTAAAGCCGCGCAGCAGCGCTTCATCCATCACCCGCGCCGCGCGCAGCGCCGACAGCGAGGCCGGCGCCGTCATATTGCTCCACAGGTCGAGCGTCTCGGCCACGACATGCACATGGCAGTCGATCAGTCCCGGCATGATGGTGCGGCCGCCGACATCGATGGTGACGCAGTTCTCCGGCACGGCCAGGCCCGAGCCGACGGCCGCAATGCGGTCCCCCGTCACCAGCACGTCGAGGCCATCGCGCAACACGCCCGCAGCCGCATCGAGCACACGGCCGCCGGTAAAAACATATCTGGTGGTCATGGTTGGTCCTTGCGGCTCATCTATGGTGGCAGGCGACCAGCTGGCCGTCTTCGCGCGGCGTCAGCGCCGGCTCGACGGTCTTGCAGACGTCGGTCGCCAGCGGGCACCGGGTGTGGAATGGGCAGCCCGGCGGCTTGCGTGTGGCACTCGGTATATCGTCATTGGTGGCGCTGAACTGGTGGCGCTGACGCGGGTCGTGCGACGGCGCCGAGCGCATCAGCAGCTCTGTATAGGGATGGGTGGGGCTGGCAAAGATCGTTGTCTTGGGCGCGATCTCGACGATCCGCCCCAGATACATCACCGCCACCCGGTGCGAGATATATTCCACCACGCCCAGGTCATGGGAGATGGCGAGATAGGACACACCCAGGTCCCGCTGCAGATCGCCGAGCAGGTTGAGGATCTGCGCCTGCACCGAGACGTCCAGCGCCGAGACCGGCTCGTCGCAGACGATGACATCGGGGTTGAGCGCCAGCGCCCGGGCAATGCCGATGCGCTGCCGCTGCCCGCCGGAGAACTGATGCGCGAAATTGTCCGCCTGGTCCGGCCGCAGACCGACCCGCTGCATCAGCTCGGCCACCCGGTCGTCGCGCTCGGCCTTGGTGCCCACCTTGTGGATATCGAGCGGCGCGCGAATGATGTCCTTCACCCGCTGGCGTGGATTGAGCGAGGAAAACGGGTCCTGGAACACGATCTGCATGCGGCGGCGATAGCTCTTGAGCGCCTTGCGATCGAAACCGCGGATTTCCTGGCCATCGAAATTGACCACGCCCCCTGTCGGCTTGACCAGGCCCATCAGCGCCAGGCCCGTGGTGGATTTACCGCAGCCGCTTTCGCCAACCAGGCTCAGCGTCTCGCCGCGGCCGAGGGAAAAGCTCACCCCGTCGACCGCCTTGACCGCGCCGACCTGGCGCTGCAGCACGCCGGCCCGAATGGGGAAATGCACCGCCAGATTGTCGACGCTCAGCAAAGCCGTTGAATCAGGCTGCATCGTCATGCTCCCAGCAGGCGGCCCAATGGCCGGGACGTTTTTCTTCAAAGGGCGGCCGCTCATCGATGCAGCGCGCCGAGGCATTGGGGCAGCGCGGGGCAAAGGCGCAGCCCTTGGGCAAGTCCCACAGCGCCGGCACCGTCCCCGAAATGTCGGCCAGCCGGTCGCCCGCCTGGCTCGAGGCGCCCGGCCGCGGCACCGCGCCCATCAGCCCGACCGTATAGGGATGAAACGGCCGGTCGAAGAGATCATAGACGCTGGCCTCCTCCACCTTGCGGCCGGCATACATCACGATCACCCGGTCGGCGACTTCCGACACCACGCCCAGATCATGAGTGATCAGGATCTGCGCCGTGCCCAGCCGCTTCTGCAGGTCCGAAATCAGCCCCAGGATCTGCGCCTGGATGGTGACGTCCAGCGCCGTGGTCGGCTCGTCGGCGATGATGATCTTGGGGTCGCAGGCCAATGCCAGGGCAATCATGGCCCGCTGTCGCATGCCGCCCGACAGTTCATGCGGAAACTGCGTTGCTCGCCGCTCCGGATCGGGCATCTGCACCAGCTGCAGCGTATCGATCGCCTTGGCCCTGGCCGCCTTGTGCGAGCATTTGCGGTGCTGGCGGACCGCCTCGGCAATCTGCTCGCCAATGCGCAGCACCGGGTTGAGCGCCGTCAGCGGCTCCTGGAAGATCATGGCGATCTGCTCGCCGCGGAAATCCTCGACCTGGCGCTGCCCCATGGCGAGAAAGTCGTCGCCATCGATCAGTATCTGGCCCGACGCCACCTTGGCCGCCTCCGGCAGCAGGCGCAGCAGCGCCAGCGCCGTCATGGATTTGCCGCAGCCGCTTTCCCCCACGATGCAGAGGGTTTCCCCTGCATGCACGTGCAGGTTCATGTCGGAAACGACAGCAAAAGAGCCATTGGCGCCACGAATCTCAATCTCGAGATCCCTGACGTCCAGCACGGGAGCTTGGGACTCGGCTGTTTGGGCAATCATCGCTGTCGTTTCCTTGCTGTCAGCGTCGCGGCATGACCGCGAGGCAATGGCTTGATCAGTCGGTCGCACCATCGAGATTGCCGACCATGTACGCATAGTCGCCGCTCTGCACGAGATTGCGGGTGAGGTGCTGCATGATCATCACGCCATTGGCGAACGGGGTCTTGATCTCTTCGAGCACCTCGAAATTATAGGGACTGACGACCCGGCCCAGCAGCTGGTCGCCGGTAATGACCTCGCCATTGGCGGGCGCCAGTGTCTCGATCCAGCCGCCCTGGCTCGGGCGGATGCCGGCCAGTTCGGTGACGACGATCTGCTTGGGATTGGGCACCACAGGGCCCGGGATTACGCCCTTGGTCCGCAGCATGTTGAGCACGCCATCGACGGTCCGCTTGATATAGGGCGTCTGGTCGACAATGCCGCCGCCCAGCTCGATAACCGCAACCGGAATGTTACGCGTATCGATGGTCACCGATTTGGTTGTGCCGCCAAACACCGTGCCCTGCTTGTTCTCGACCGGACGGTAGAGCAGCTTCGACCCAAAGGCCCGCGAGAGTTCCTCGTCGTTCCAGATATAGACATAGTCCACGGTCGGGCGGTCGGTGCCGCTATGCAGGTCGATATGGATATCGATGACGTTGAGGTAGTGCTCGGTCAGCGCATGGGCCAGCTGCTGGCTGTAGGTGCCCTTTGGATTGCCCGGGAACTGGCGATTGAGGTCGACCTTGTCGATGGTGGCGAAACGCTCATTGACGGCAAAGGCCGATGGATTGGCCACGGGCAGCAGCAGGATACGGCCCTTGAGGGGCATATCCTTAAGCAGGTGGAACAGCTCAAGAATGGCCTGCGAACCGGTATTTTCATTGCCGTGGATCGATGCGGAAATGCCGATCGTCGGGCCATCCTCCTCGCCCACCAGCTCGTGCATGAACAGCACGGCATCGCTGCCATCGGCATTGGTGGTGAATTTGGGCCGGAGCTGGTTGATGGACTGTACCATTCTCATTCTTCCTTCACTTATTTGGCCTTGCTGGCCTTGTCGCCGCCGCGTGACAGCTGGCGCGGATCGAGTACGTCCCTGAGCCCGTCGCCCAGGAGGTTGAAACCGAGCACGGTGACCATGATGGTCGCGCCCGAAATGATGGAGAGCCAGGGCGCATCGCGCATGAACTTGGTGCCATAGGCGAGCGTCCAGCCCCAGGTCGGGGTCGGCGGCGGCAGGCCGAAGCCGAGAAAGCTCAGTGCCGATTCAGCGATGATCGCGGTGCCCAGCCCCAGCGAGGAGAGCACGATGATCGGCCCCAGCGCATTGGGCAGGATTTCCTTGAACAGGATGCGCACCGGGCTGGCGCCCAGGGCGCGCGCCGCCTGCACATAGTTCTGCTCGCGCAATACCAGCGTCGTGGCCCGCACCACGCGGGCATATTCGGTCCAGGCCACCACGATGATGGCAAAGGACACGTTGAGCACGCCCGGCCCGAGTACGGCGACAATGGCCAGCGCCAGCACGATGGCCGGAAAGCCCAGGAAGACGTCGGTGATGCGCATCAGCACCTGGTCGACCCAGCCGCCGAAATAGCCGGCCACCAGCCCCACCACCGTCCCGATCAGCGCCGAGCAGACCACCGAGATGATGGCGATGGTCAGCGATACCCGGGCGCCGAAAACCAGGCGCGACCACAGGTCCCGGCCAAAATTGTCGGTGCCCAGAATATGCTCGAGGGTCGGCCCGGCAAAGCGGTTGCGCATGTCCATCTGTTCGACGCCATGGGTCGCGACATAGGGCGCGAAAACGGCGCAGAGGATGATGAACAGGGTGATGAGCGCGCCGATGACCAGCGAGGTATTGCGCAGCGCTTTTGGCAATTGCATGGCGGTCACCCGAGCCGGATGCGCGGATCGACCGCGGCATAGAGAAGGTCGACGGCCAGGTTGACCAGCGCATAGACGATGGCGAAGGTCAGCACGATGCCCTGGATCAGCGGCAGGTCGCGCTGCGAGATCGCCGCAATGGTCAACTGGCCAAGCCCGGGCCAGGCAAAAATGGACTCGGTGATCACGGCGCCGCCCAGTAGCGCCCCAAAGCGAAGCCCGATGACGCTGAGTACCGGCAGCAGCGCATTGCGCAGCGCGTGGCGAACCACCACCCTGCCCCGGCGCAACCCCTTGGCATAGGCGGTTCGGACGAAGTCCTCGCGCAACACTTCAAGCATCGAGGCCCGCACCAGCCGCGAAATGATCGCTGCCGAATTGGCCGCCAGCGCCACGGCCGGCAGGGCTATGTGGCTGAGAGAATCCCACAGCACCTGTGGCCGTCCGGTAATCGCGGCAAACACCGCCTCATGCAGCGGCACACCGCGGCCGATGGCCGGCAACCAGCCCAGTTGCACCGCAAACAACAACATCAGCAGCAGGCCCAGCCAATAGACCGGCATGGACACGCCGAGCTGGGCAAACAGCATGGTCACCGTATCGATCCAGGAGCCCTGGCGAATGGCGGCGAGCACGCCCAGCGTCATGCCGATCAGCGTGGCCAGCAGCAGCGCCACCACGGCCAGTTCGATCGTCGCCCCCAGCCGCCCGGCAATGATATCGGCCACCGGCTGGTTCTGGAAGATCGACCGCCCCATATCGCCTTGCAGCAGGGCGGCAAAATAGTCCCACAGCCTGACATACCAGGGGTCGTTAAGCCCCAGCGCATTGCGCAGCGTGAGGATGGCCTCGGGCGTCGCGTCCTGCCCCAGCAGCACGGCGGCCGGATCACCCGGGATCAGCAGCAGCAACCCGAAAGTCACCACCACCATGCCGATGGCCATGGGAATGAGCAGCAGCAGCCGGCGGACGACATAGGCAATCATGGCGTCGGCTCCTTGTCCGTTGGGGTCGCGTCAGCCAATGACCACGTCCTCGATCTGTCGTGGGTAATGGGTCATGCTGTCTGGTCCTTCGGCCGTGATCAGCACGGTGTCGGCAATGCGGTAGCCGGCAAAGTCAGGCACGAAGATCGCCGGCTCGCTCGAAGTGATCATGCCGGGCTCGAGGATCGTCTGGTCGCCGGCCTCGACCCAGGGCGCCTCATGGAACATCACGCCCATGCCATGCCCGACCCGGTGCAGCAGGTAGTCACTCATGCCGCTGTCGCGGATAAAGGCCAGCGCCAGGTTGTCGGCCGAGGCGCAGGTATGGCCGGCGATCAGCGCCGCCGTGGCCATGCGCTGGGCCTCATAGGCCACGGCATAATGCCCAAGCTGGATGGCGCTGGGTTCGCCGATGAACAGCGTGCGCTCGCTCTCGGCGGCGCGGCCGCCGACGCGGCAGCCCAGCGACAGGATGATGCTCTCCCCGCGCTTGACCGGATTGCCGGTTGGCATGCCATGGGGAAAGGCGGAACGCGCCCCCGAATAGACCAGCCCGCTGGCCAGCCCCTGCACCAGCATCAGGTCGGCATGCTCTTCATGCATGATCTTCATCGCATGGCGCGACACGAAGGATTCGATCTCGATTTCGCTGGGCAGCGTGCCGCCCGACGCCATCGCATCGGCAATCAGCCCGACCCCGGCCACCACCATGGCGTCGGAAATTCGCGCCGCCTCGCGATGCAGCACGATTTCCTCGGGATATTTGATCAGCCGCATCTGCTGCACCAGATTGCTCGGCACGCAGCGCGCATGGGGAAAAGCCGCCTCGATCTGGCTTACCCGCGCCAGCGAAATGGCATGGCTATAGGCCACGGTGCCCTTGATGTCGTCAAAGGCCCGGCCCAGCACGCTGAAGGCGCCGTCGACGCCGGGAAATTCGAAATAGATGATCGGCTCAGCCGCGATGTTCTGGTGTGCCGCATGGCTCTCTTCCAGCTTGGGTAGCAGCAGCCAGGCGCCGGCCTGGCTGATCGCGAACACCACCGGACGCTCGGTCGTATAGTGCGAAAAGCCGGTCGTATAGATGACGTCGTCATTGGAATCGAGCAGCAGCAGGTCGATGCCTTCGCGCGCCATGCGGGTGCGTATATCGGCATGCACCTTGGCATAGTAGTCGGGGCCGAGGACTTGATGAAACGCCATGTCTGCTCTCTTGCTACAGGCCGAAAAACCGGCCGGCACCGAAGAACGATGCCGGCCGTAGTCGTCAGGAGATCAATCGGTAAAGCCGATGAGGCCACGCAGATTGCCGCGCGGTGTAGCCTGCACCGTCACCGGAATGTCCTTGGAGTAGAACATCTGGTAGCCCTGCGCCGAGACGATGTAATAGGGCAGCTCTTCGGCCAGGATCGTCGCCGCAGCCTGGTAGTTTTCGGCCCGTTCGGCCTGGTCCAGCGTCGAGCGCCCGTTCTGCAGCAGCGTATCGACTTCGGGGTTTGAATAGCCGCCCCAATTGGTCGAGCCGCCCGTGGTCAGCTGGGCGAACATCAGCCGATCGGGATCGACGATGTTGAGCCAACCGAGCAACGCGATCTGGTGCATGCTCTTCTGCACGTAATTGGTCGAGAATGACGGCCAGTCCGAGATCTGCGCCGTCGCCTTCACGCCGGCCGATTCAAAGATCGCCTGCAGATATTCCACGGTCTGCACGCGATTGGGATCTTCGCTGTGCGTCGCCAGGGTGATTGCCAGGTCGGCGCCGTCCTTGTCGAGCACGCCATCGCCATTGCTGTCGGTCCAACCCAGTTCGCCGAACAGCGCCACAGCGCCTTCGATGTCGAAGGTCGGCTGGCTGATCGTGTCGGAATAGGCCCAGGACGATGGCAGGATGATGGAATGGGCGACCTGGTCGACGCCCTGGTAGATGTCGTTGACCACGGTGTCCTGGTCCACCAGCATGGCAAAGGCCTGCCGCATCTTGGGATCGCTGAGCAGCGGGTCCTTGGTGTTGAAATTGAGGTAGTTCACCCCAAGGCCGGCCGTGATGACATTGCCGAAGCGGTCATCGGCGGCCAGGCGCTCGATGTCCTGGGGCGACAGCGGCGACTGGATCACGTCCAGGTCCCCGGCCTCGAAGGCCTGCGCCCGAGCCGAATTGTCGCCGATGATGCGAATGGTGACGTTCTCGATCTCGGCAGCGCCGCGCCAGTAGCTCTCATTGGCCGCCAGCACGATCTCGCTGCCACGGTTCCACGACACCAGCTTCATCGGACCGGCGCCGACCGGGTTGGTGGCAAGGTCAGCGCCGCCTTCGACCAGCGCCTTGGGCACGATGCCGATATCGAGATAGCTCAGCAGCGGCGCATAGGGCGCACTCAACGTGAACTTGACGGTCAGCGGATCGACCGCCTCGACCGCCGTGATCGGCGTATAGAGCGCCCGGGCCGGTGCATTGAAATCGGCGTCGACCATCGAGGTGTAGGTGAACACCACGTCATCGGCGGTCAGCGGGCTGCCGTCCGAAAAGGTCAGATCGGGGCGCAGCTTGAAGATGAAGGTCTGCGGATCGGGATTTTCCCAGCTCTCGGCCAGGTCCGGCACTGGCTCCAGCGCCGGCGTGATGTGCACCAGGCCCGCATAGATCAGATCGGCGGTGCGCGATGCCGTGGTGTCACGCGTGAGGCGCGGATCGAGCGTACCGGCGTCGACATCGGTGCCCACGACAATGGTATCGGCGTCCTGCGCCATGGCAAGCGGCGCTGCGGCAAAGCTCAGCGCCACCAGCGCGCTGGTCGTCAGAAGAAAGCGTTTCATTCCCTGTTCCCTATTTTACGATACGACGGTCAGACGTGTTGGGCGGCGGGCCATTTCCCCTTCGGCCCCTCCCCCCGACTCCTGGGCGATCCGCTGCTGCCGAAGACTGGCCAGATGCGGAACGAAGACATTCTCGAGCGCGCCCTGGTCAGGGGCATGCCGGTACTCGAAACAGCGCACATGGGGCGGCACCAAGTCGACGATGTAGTCGGCGCCCGAGGCGAAAATCACCGCATCGCAGGCGCTCAGCGTCTCGCGCAGGTCCGGCGCGGTCGACCAGGTCACGGCAATGTCGGCAACATGGGGCGCAAACTCGCGCACGCTTGGTCGCATGATGGCGATATATTCCTGGAAGTGGGTCACCGCGGCGACGCGTGAGCGCGGATCAAGGCCCGCCAGATTCTGCCGCGTCTGCTGCGAGGGCAGGAAACGCAGGCCGAGCACCTGCTCACCCACCAGCGTGCGCACCTCGGCCTCGCGATGGGCAAAGGTCACAACGAGGTCAGCCTGCAGGCAGGCGTCGAGCGCCGGACCGGGCTGGCGCAGGCTGTCCAGCGTCACCAGGCGCATGGTGTCATTGACACCCAGGCTGGGCCGGATCTGCGCGACATAGTCGCGACCGGGACCCTCGAAGATGCAGACGAAAACCAGTGACAGCCCCACCGTGGGGCGCCGCAGCTGGGACTGCGCGTTGATCATCGATACCAGCGCCATTGTCGACACACCCAGTGCTTCGGCGCGACCGATGATCGCCTCGATGTCGTTGCGCAGGGCATTGATCGGCTGCGGATCGCCAATTGGGCTCGACTTCATGCCGCGAGCAAAGGCGCCTAGCCCCTGCCGCATCTCGATCAGGCCCTCGTCACGCAGTTGCTGATAGACCTGGCTGACGGTCATGGGCGCAATGCCGAGTTCCGCGGCCAGCTGGCGCACCGACTGCAGCTTGGACCCGTCCTTGAGCCCGCCGAAAGCCAGCATATAGCTGAGCAGCCCGTGCAGCTGCGTGCCCACCGGCACGGGAAGTGACTTGTCGATACTGGAAGAGTCGATGGGAAACAAAGTGTGTGCTACCTATTCAGTACACCGAACCCTAGCATCCCTGTTTTCGAGCGCAAGACCCTCTGCGAGGTTTTTATACAAGGTTTGCGCACGCCAAAAAAATGTGCACAATTCACCGCAGGACCACTCAAATGCGACCATTTCAGCGAAATCCCTCCGAACAAGGCGGCCGGCAACAAAATCCAGCGGCACGGGGCAGGAATAGGTGTACTAATGAAATATAACAATCTTGGCCGTACCGGCCTGAAGGTGTCACGCTTGGCAATGGGCTGCATGACCTTTGGATCACCGAACTGGGCGCCATGGGTCCTCGATGAGACGCAGTCGCGTCCCATCCTTGACCGGGCCGTGGATCTGGGGATCAACTTTTTCGATCTTGCCGACATGTATTCAGGCGGCGAGAGCGAGCGCGTGGTCGGGCAGGCACTGGCCAGCCAGCCGCGCCACAAGCTGGTGTTGGCCACCAAGCTCTACAATCCCATGACCACTGACCCCAATGATCGCGGCCTGTCGCGCAAACACGTCTTCGAGGCGGTGGATGGCAGCCTCAAGCGCCTGGGCACCGATTATATCGACCTCTACCAGCTGCACCGCTTCGACTATGAAACGCCGCTCGAAGAAACCCTCGACGCGCTCAATGACGTCGTCCGCGCCGGCAAGGTCCGCTATCTCGGCGCCTCGTCCATGCATGCCTGGCAGTTCATGAAGGCCCTGGGCCTGCAGCGTGCCCATGGCTGGGCGCCCTTCGTCTCCATGCAGCCGCACTACAACCTGATCTATCGCGAGGAGGAGCGCGAAATGCTGCCGCTCTGCCGCTCCGAGGGCATCGGCGTCATCCCCTGGAGCCCGCTCGCCCGGGGTCGCCTCGCCGGCCGCACCGACAATGCCTCAACCCGCGCCCAGACCGACAAGACAGCCAATGCGCTCTATGACCGCTCAGCGGCGCAGGACGACGCGGTGATCGCCGCGGTGCGCCAGGTCGCCGAGCGCCATGGCCGCCCACCGGCCCAGATCGCCTATGCCTGGGTCGCCTCGCGCCCCGGCATCACCGCACCCATTGTCGGCATTTCCAAGCTGCACCAGTTCGACGACGCCGTGGCTGCGCTCGAAATCAACCTCAGCGAAGAGGACGTCGCCGCCATGGAAGCGCCCTATCATCCCAAAGCCGTCGCCGGCCACCAGTAACCAGGATTACCATCATGAAACTCGGCAAGGAACTGGCCGAACTCACCGCCGGCATCGACCAACTCTATCGCCGCACCCCGCGCAGCGACGGCATCCTCGACAAGGAAGGCCTCATCCCGGTCGCCGTGGCCGAGGTGACGCCCACCCCCCTGGCCGACTATGACGCGGCGATTGCCGCGCTCAACGCCCTGCGCGCCCGTCTCGACAGCGAGGCCGAAAGCCCGCTGCGCCGCGACTATCTCGATGAGATGATCGATTCCCTGCTCACCCTGGTGGCCACCTTCCAGGAGCAGCACATCCCCTTTGCCGACCGCGTCCGCCGCCAGATCCGCGTCGACACCCAGCTGATCGGCGACGACATCCTCGATGATTATCGCCGCATCATCCGCGACAAGCTCGACGAGATGGGCTTTGCCGGCGGCGCCCTGGCCGACGATCTGGCGCGCTGGGAGCAGAGCGTGCTGGTGCCGCGTGACCAGGTGGTCGAAACCATGCGCGCCTTGACCATCGAAGCCCGCCACCGCTGCAGCGCCACCATGTACCCCATGACCGACGAGTGGATGGATCCGGTGGGCGTCACCGCCGCCCCCTATTCGGCCTATTGCGACTATCCCACGCGCAAGGTGCTGATGAACCTCGACTTCCCCTATACGCGCTTTGCCCTGAAGCATCTGGCGACGCACGAGGTCTTCCCCGGTCACCTAGTGCACCTGGCCCTGCGCGAAAAATACGTCGCCGAAGGCTGCATGCCGCTCGATGCGGCCCAGGTGGTCACCAGTTCGGCCAGCAGCGCTCTGTTCGAGGGTATCGCGGATAATGGCATGTTCTTCCTCGACTGGATCGACGGTCCCGAAGACGAGCTTGGAGCAGCTCTGCAGCGCCTACGCGGCGCCCTGCGTTGCAACGCTGCATGGATGATGCATGCGCAGGGCAAGTCGCTCGATGAGATCGTCCCGACCATTGCCGCAGGCGGCTTCCAGGATCCGGTGACTGCCCGCTCACGGCTCGCCTTTTTGGGCCACAACCTGCGCGCACCCTTCGTCTATGCGTATTGGTGCGGGGACATGGCCGTGCACGATGTCTGGACTAGAGTAGAGCCCCAAGAGAGAGCCGCCTTCTGGCATTACCTCTACGGCAACATGCACACGCCCACGACCCTGGCCAATTACTGGACCTCGTCAGGAACGGCTGGGTGATCGCCATGGCGCCCGTGCGGATCGTCGAGACTGCTCAGTCGGCAGCAGGCACTGCGCGGGTGGATCCTGACGCTATCATTGTCCTCGACGGCATGCTGCATTTGCCATCTACACCCGCCGGCCCGCAAACCCACGCGCCTCTCATCGAGGCAGCGGCAACTGTACACCACTGCCTGACCGCGATGCTACTGGCCTGCCAGCAACTTGCCGCGCGTCTGCATCGTCGTTGAGCCAGCGAATGGTCCGTCACCGTCACCAACAAGTGGGCCTGCGGCTTCATGACTGGGTCATGTTCGGCTTTAGCTACCACCATTCCAAGAATCGGCGCCATCGCCGCTCGTGAATTTGCGCTTCGAGGGCTAGAGGAAGAGCTGCTCACGCCCATAAAGTCCGTGCGTCGAAGCGAAAGCACCGAGTTGCGCACCCTCAACTGCTCGATCTGATGGCGGTCGCGTCTGCGCGCTCCATTCTCAGCCCGCTGGGCGCTCAGGCTAAAACGCCCAACGGCAGCATGCTCTGCCAAGTCTGGTGTGTGCAGTTACGACCACTATGACCAGCAGCGGGCGGCCTTAAGTGGTTTCCGGCTCTTGGTGGTTCACTGCATCAGGCCTGGTGACGGCCATACTTGCCACTATCTTGTGCTGGGCCATTGCCTCTGGCGGAAAGTTGGATCTTGCAACCAAATGTCTCCGATGGTCGCAAGCCGCCGATCCGCAAGGCGCCCCGGAACGGTCATTGCGAGCCCACTACCAATTGCCTTGAAGCAGACGTCCGGATTGCTAAATCGTAAGCTATAATTCGGCTGGGTTGAGGGCGCGTTTGAGGAAGTCCCTGACCGTGGCCTGGAACTTGGGCGCTTCTTCCACCTGGGGTGCGTGGCCGGAGTTTTCAAAGATCACCAGTTCGGAGCCCCGGATCAGGCGGTGGATCGTCTCTGAGGCGGAGACAGGCGTGATCCAGTCGTGCCGGCCCACAGTGATCAGCGTCGGCACCTTGACGGCTGGCAGTTGGTCCTTGAGGTCGTAGTTTTCCTGGTTCACGGCGAAGGCGAAGTTGTGCGTCGCGTAGTGATAGGGCGTGTTCTCGATGCGGGAGTGCACCTTTGTCATGTCGAGGTCGTGGTCATAGAGCGGCAGGATATGCGCCCAGGCGGCCTTGAGGTCGTCGTTGTCGCGCGTGGTTCCGGCCATGATGCGGTTGAACAGTTCGAGGTCGACCTCGATGCGCGGCGAGGCCAGGGCATTGGCGCGCGACAGTTCGCGGTGGGCATTGTCGGCTGATGTATCGCGCAGCACCATGGCCAGCACCCGGTCGGGATAGCGGATGGCATATTCCATCGAGATGAAGCCGCCATAGGAACCGCCCGCCATGATGATCTGCTCGGCGCCGATCCACTCGCGGATGGCATCGACATCGGCCGCCCACTGCTCATGGGTAAACGGCGCCTTGTCCTCGGAGGCGCCGCTGCCACGGGCGTCGAAGACGACGACGCGGTATTCGTCCGAGAACGGACCAAACGAGGCCTTGGGCTCGGCATGGCTGCCCAGCCCCGGCGCGCCATGATGGACGATCATCACCGGCTTGGCTTTATCATCGCCCCCCAGGACCTCGACGTTGAGGCGTGCGCCATTGATGGTCACGTCCATTGCTATTCTCCTTTGATGCGGTTTAGCCGATGATGCTTTCATCGATGGTACGGGGCCGATTGGTCAGCCGCTCCGGGCCGGCCTCGGTAATCAGAACGGTGTCGGAAATGCGGTAGCCGCCATGACCGGGAATGTAGAGGCCCGGCTCGCAGGAGACGATCATGCCTGGCTGCAGCGGGCTGTCATCGCCATCGGCGATCCAGGGCGGCTCATGCAGCCACAGGCCGATCCCGTGGCCCATGCGGTGGCGCAGAAACTGCCCCATGCCAGCGTGCTTGATCACGTCGATGCATATGCGGTTGGCTTCCGAACAGGCGCGGCCTGCGGTCAGCGCTTCAACGCCGGTTTGCTGGGCGCGGGTGGCAATATCGAAATAGCGGCGCTGCTCGTCGCTGGGCTGGCCCATGACAAAAGTCCGTTCGCTTTCGGCAAAACGGCCGCCGACGGCGCAACCGAGCGAGAGGATGAAGGTCTCGCCCGGCTTGACGCGCTCGGCCGATGGCAGGCCATGGGGAAAGGCGGCATTCTTGCCGGTATAGACCAGGCCGCCGGCCAGCATCTGGCCGACCACGACATCGTCATGCTCGGCATACATGGTGGAGACGCCGAAGCGGGTGACGTGGCTGGCCAGTTCGGCTTCGGTAGGCAGCGGCGAACCCGCGGCGATGGCATCGCGGATCAGCGTGAGCCCGGCTTCCACCATGGCGTCGGAAATGCGCGCCGCCTCGCGGTGCAGCACGATCTCCTCGGGAAATTTCAGCAGCCGGGCCTGCTCGAGGATATCGGACATCACCCATGTCGCGTCAGGCGCATAGGTCTTGAATTTGTCGACCCGCCCCGCGGGGGTCGCCGGCGAATAGGCGATGCGGCCCGTCGGCCTGACCTGACCCAGAAGGATCGAAAAGGCGTCTTCGATGCCCGGGAACTCCGGGTAGACGACGAATTCTGCAACCGTGTTCTGCTTCTCGGCATGGTCGGCTTCCAGCGCCGGCACCAGCATCAGGCATTGCGTCGCCGTCAGCCAGACGGCGGCCGGCCGCTCATTGGGGAAATGGAAAAAGCCGGTGAGATAGGCGACATGATGGTGGTCGTCGACCAGCAGGCCATCAAAGCCGCCCGCCTCCATGCGGGCACGAACGCCGTCCTGAATGCGCCGATAGGTGTCAGACGAGAGCCGTTGTTTCAAGGCTAGTTCTCCCTTGTTCTGGGATTGCGCGCATCGTTATAGGCGATGGACACAAGGGTGGAGGACACCACGAGCAGCAGGATGGCCAGCGAGGGAAACAGCGTGCACCACCAGGCGACGGTCAAGGCGCCCGAGCGCTGGGCATTGAACAGGATCTTGCCCCAGGACCAGCTTTCCGGATCGCCGAGCCCCAGAAAGGACAGCCCGGCCTCCGACAGCACGGCGCGCGACGCGGTCAGGACGACCGACACCACGATGATCGGCGCCACGGCCGGCAGGATGTGGCGCGTCATGATCCAGATATGGGAGCCGCCAATGGTCCGGGCCGCATCGACATAGGGCAGCCTTGTCACCGACAGCGCCTGCGAACGCACGATTCGGGTGACCTCGGGCCAGGAGAACAGGGCGATCACCACGACCAGCGTCGTCACCGACGGCCCCACCAAGGCGGCCACGAGGATCATCAGCGGTAGCACCGGCAGCGCCAACGAGACATCGACCAGCATGGAGATGAACCCGTCGAGCCGGCGGGCATAGGCGGCCAGCACGCCCAGGGCCACCCCGATAATGATGGCCAGGAAGGATGCGGCAAAGCCGATGATCATGGAGATGCGCGTGCCCCAGATGACCTGAGCCAGCACATCGCGGCCCAGATCGTCCGTGCCGAAGGGATGGGCAGCCGAAGGCGCCTGCAGGATCTCCCTGCCATAGCCGCCGGGAAAGGTCGCGAGCAGCGGCGCCAGCACCGCGACCGCGACCATAGCCAGGATGACCCCAGCCGAGCCCATGCCAAGTGGATTGCGACGGAAGGCGCGCCAGGTACGGCGGCCTGGCGAGAGGTCTGCCGGCGGCAGGACCGCGGCGATGGGAAGCGGCGCCGGTGCGGGGGTAATTGTCGTCATACTCATCCGGCGCGAACCCGTGGATCGAGGAAACCGTAGGCGAGGTCGGTGACCAAATTGGCCAGCACCACGGTGGCAGCCAGCAGCACAAAGGCGCCCTGCAGCACCGGGAAATCGAGCTGCCCAACCGCTTCGAAAATGGCCCGGCCGACGCCGGGATAGGCGTAGATGGTTTCGGTAAGCACTGCGCCGCCCACCAGAAAGCCGATCTGCAAACCGATCAGCGTGGTGGTCGGCAACAGGGCATTGCGCAGCGCGTGCTTCCAAATGACGGTGCGCTCAGGTGTGCCCTTGGCGCGGGCCAGGTCGCAATATTCCTCACCCAGCGCCTCGATCAGCGTCGAGCGCAGGGTCAGCACGTAGGAAGCCAATTGAGCCATGACCAGGGTCAGGCAGGGCAGCACGAGATGGTGGGCCACACTGGCATACCAGGCAAAGCCGATAAGGCCGGATTTGACGGCGCCGCCAATGGGAAACAGCCCCGCCATCAGGCCCAGCGTATAGAGCAGAAAGATGCCGATGGACGGCACGAAGAGGGATTGGCCGATGACGCCGGAGACCTGGACAAACTGGTCCACCCAGCCACGGGCACGGGTCGCCGCCAGCACGCCCAGCGGGATGCCCAACAGCACCGTCAGCACCAAGGCCGCCCCGGTCAGCAGGAGCGTCCAGGGCAGGCGCTCCATCAGGACATGGGTGACGGGCTGGCTGCGCAGGAAGGAAATGCCCAGATTGCCCTGCACGAGTTCACGCAGATAGGCGAAATATTGGACCGCCAGGGGGCGGTCCAATCCGTAAAGCGCCAGCTGCTGGAGGCGGATTTCCTCCGTCATGCCCGGGCCGGCAACCGCCAGCACCGGGTCGCCCGGCAGCAGCCGGACGAGGAAGAAGGTGATCGTCACGGCGAACCAGAAGGTCGCCAGTCCGCGCAGCAGCCGCTGCAATACATATCCGCTCAGATGCACAGGAGTTAGCCCTTTGGCTTGACCGAGGCCAGCGAGAGTGGATTGACCAGGGACAGCAGGTCTGACGGCTGCATCACGAAACCTTCCCACTTGTCGCTGTTATAAGCGAACTGGAAGGTCTGGTAGTAGAGCACGTTGTCATAGACCTGTTCCTGGATCAGGCGGGCGGCGGCCTGGACCTGTTCCTTGACGGCCTCCGGCGTGGTCGCAGCCTGGGCCGCGTCGATCAGCTTTTCGAGTTCCGGATCGGAAATCGAGGCATAGTTGATAAAGCCACCGGTGCGGTAGGCCAGGCCCAGATAGGCGGCCGGCTCTTCCATGACGGCCCAGTTGCCGGCATAGATATCGAAGTCCTTTTCCCGGCCGCGCGCCAGGTAGGTATTGCGCTCGAGGCCGACTAGGTTGATCGTGATGCCGGACTGCGCGGCGCTGTCCTTCATGATCTGCGCCCAGTTGGCGATGTCGGCAGCGCTCTGCTCATAGAGCAGGGAGAGTTCAAGATCGTCGAACATGCCGTCGCCATCGGCATCGGCATAACCGGCCTCCGTCAGCAGGGCTTTGGCGGCCTCCGGATCAAAGGTATATTCTTCCATGGTCGGATCGGCCCAGGAGCTCAGAACCGGCGAAATCACGGACGAATTCGTCGATTGCGCCAGACCCTGCATGGCAATGGCACGAATGGCTTCATAGTCCACCGAATGGGCCAGGGCCTGACGCACCAGCACATTGTCCAGCGGCTCGCGCAGCATATTGTAGAGCACGTGCGACCAGCCCAGCGATGGCGCCTGTTCGACGGTGATCCCGGGCTGACCCTTCAGCGTCGCCGCGATCGGGGCCGGCAGGGCATTGGCGATCAGGTCCAGATCGCCGGCGCGCAGGGCCAGGGCTTCGGCATTGACGTCGGGGAAGACGCGGAATTCGACTTCGTCGATGCTGGCGCGACCGGCCTCGACCAGCGGATAGTTGTCCACGGCCTCGAGGACGTAGCGCTGACCCACTTCCACGCTGGCCAGCTGGAACGGGCCGGCGCTGACCCAATCCTTGTCATTGGCAAAGGCGGCGACCTGGCCGACTTCGGGGAAAGCATGCTTGGGCACGATCGGCATCCAGAAGCCGATATTGGTCAGAAAGGTGCTGTCGGGGCGGCTCAGCACGAATTCGACGCGCGTCGGCGATGCGGCCGTCGCACTGACAAAGGCAGGAACCAGGCCGGCAGTGACGCCAATCTTTTCGCTGGTCACCGCCGTGATGGTGAAGGCGACGTCTTCGGCGGAAAAGGCGGTGCCATCGCTCCAGGTCAGATCATCGCGGATCTCGAGCCAGGCCGTCAGACCGTCTTCCGAATAGCCCCAGTCCGTGGCCACGTACGGATCCTTGGAGCCCTGCGCGGTCATCTGCATGAGGCGCGGATACATCAGGTTGGTAACCCAGGTATCGGAGCGGCTATTGCCGACCAATGGGTTGAAGTTGACCACATCGGCGGTCGTCCCGATGACCAGACGGGTGGCATCTTGGGCACTGACCGAGGTCAGGCCGGTCGCTGCGGCAGCCACCAAGATACCGCCCATCAGGACGGCTCGGCGGGTAAAGGCATTCCTAACATTGCGGATCATAGCGGTCTCGCTGTTCGATTGACACGTGAGTGTTGCGGCCTCTCCAAAGCCGTGTCAAGGATTGTCGTACAATTTATGAGCGAGGCCATCGCGTGACTAAACAACAGGCAGATGAACGCACCGTCCTATCGGTTTCCGGGCTGAATGTGAGCTTCGACACCCTGCGGGGCCAGGTGAAGGCCGTGCGCGACGTATCCTTTGAGCTCAAGCGGGGTGAAGTGCTGGCCCTGGTTGGAGAATCGGGCTCGGGAAAATCGGTGTCGACGCGCGCGATCATGGGCATTGTGCGCGGCAAGGCCTCGATCCAGGCTGACCGCATGCAACTGGCCGGACACGATCTGCTGACCTTGGACGAGGACGCCAAACGCAAGCTGCGCGGCCGCGTCATCAGCCTGGTGTTCCAGGATGCGCTCTCGGCGCTCAACCCAGTATTGTCGATCGGCGACCAATTGGGCGAGCTCTACCGCACCCATCTCGGGGTTTCCCGCAAGGAAGCCCGCGAGCGCTCGATCGAGCTGTTGCGGTCGGTGCATATCGCCTCTTCCGAGCGCCGCATCGACGATTTTCCCCACCAATTTTCTGGTGGCATGCGGCAACGCATTCTCATCGCCTCGGCCATTGCGCTCAAGCCCGACGTGCTGATCGCCGATGAACCCACTACGGCGCTGGACGTCACAGTGCAGGGCCAGATCCTCGACCTGCTCGATGAATTGCGCGACCAACTGGGCATGGCCATGCTGCTGATCACCCACGATCTGGGCGTGGTGGCGCGCAGCGCCGAGCGCGTCGCCGTCATGTATGCCGGGCGGCTGGTCGAGACCGGTACGGTTGATGACCTGTTCCGGGCTCCCGCCCATCCCTATACGGCGGCGTTGATGGCCTCGGCCCCGCGCATCGAGACGGTGGAGCGGCTCGAGCCGATCAAGGGCTCGCCCCCCAACCTGATCGCCCTGCCGTCCGGATGCGCCTTTCACCCGCGTTGCGCCTATCGAGGCGCCCTGTGCAGCCAGGTGCGCCCGGAGCTGGTCGCGGCCCGCCCGGGGCGTGCCTATGCCTGCCACTACCCCCTTGCGGAGACCAATCATGCCGGTTGAACCGATCCTCGAAGCGCGAAACCTGTCCAAGACCTTCCGGGCCGGTGGCGCCGTTCTGGGCAAGTCCTTTCATGCGGTCAAGGGCGTCAGCCTTTCCGTGGCGCCGGGCGAAACCCTGGCGATCGTCGGCGAATCGGGCTGCGGCAAATCCACCCTGGCCCGCATGCTGGTGGGCCTTGAAACTCCCGACGAGGGCGAGATCCTGTTTCGGGGGGCCCCGATCAAGCGTGACCGCGCCTTGCGCCGGCAGGTGCAGATGGTGTTCCAGGATCCCTATATGTCGCTCAACCCCCGGCGCACCGTGCTCGATATCGTAGCCGAGCCACTGGACGTGCATGGCCTGGCCAAGGGAGCGGCCCGCAAGGCACGCGTCGAGGAACTGCTGAGCGCTGTGGGGCTGGACCCGGCATCGGCATCGCGTTTTCCACATGAATTTTCCGGCGGCCAGCGCCAGCGCATCGGCATTGCCCGCGCCCTGGCGGCGGATCCCTCGGTGCTGGTCTGCGACGAGCCGGTTTCGGCCCTGGACGTTTCGGTGCAGGCGCAGGTGGTCAACCTGCTGATCGACCTGCAGCAGCGTCTGGGCATCGCCATCATCTTCATCGCCCATGATCTGGCGGTGGTGCGGGCCATCTCGCAGCGGGTCATGGTGATGTATCTCGGCCGCGCGGTCGAATCCGGGGTGGCCGATCAGGTGCTGGTGCAGCCACGCCATCCCTATGCCCTGGCTTTGCGCGCCTCGGCCCTCGAGCCCGATCCGGCCCGGGCAAGGCTGGCGCGCGGCACCGCCGCCCGCGGCGAACCACCCAATCCGGTCAATCCACCACCGGGCTGCCGCTTCAATCCGCGCTGCAATCGGGCAACCGATATCTGCCGGCAGGAGGAACCGCTGCTCAAGGGCTATAAGGGGCTGAGCGCGGTGGCCTGCTACCACCCCGTCGAGACAGCGGCGATGGCCGGGGTTTAACCCCGGCCCAGCCGGTCCAGCAGCGCCGCACCGGTGCGAATGCCCTTGAGAAACAGGTCGATTTCCAGATTCTCATTGGGGGCGTGATTGGCTTCGTCGGCATTGGCATAGGGCATGACGAAGGCCGGCACCCCCAGGATTTTGGTAAAGACATAGTCCGGCAGGCTGCCCCCCGCACAAGGATAGACCAGCGGCGTCTCCCCCCGTGCCTCAAGGATGGCCTCCTGGATGAGGACGCCCCAGGGATCGTCGAGGGCCGTCTTGGATGGCCACATCGAACCATAGGTGATCACCTCGACGTCGGGCGCGTACTTGGCCACATGCGCCTTGACGCAGGCCTGCACATGCTCGGGCGTCATCGCATCGACCAGCCTTATATCGCATTTGGCCACCGCTTCGGCCGGCAGGACCGATTTGCTGCCCGGGCCGCCATAGCCCCCGTGCAGGCCATTGATAGTCAGGGTCGGGTGGAACATCAGCCGGTCCCAGAACGGGCGATCGGCCGGTTCGTCCAGGCGGGCCAGGCCCATCTCTGCCATATAGGCGGGCAGATCCAGCGGCAGCGCCTGCGTCGCGGCGATTTCGGCAGCGGTAGGGGGGATGATCTGGTCGTGCAATCCATCGATGGTAATGCGGCCGTCAGGCGTCTTCATGGTCGCCAGAAGGTGCACCAGGGTCCAGATGGCATTGGGCATAACCCCACCATAGTTGCCCGAATGGGCATCGCGTGCGGCGGTGCGCACGCGCAGTTCGAACGAGGTCATGCCGCGCACGCCATAGGTCAGCGTGGCCCGGCCGGATTCGTGCAGCGGACCGTCGGCCGTCACCACCAGGTCGGCCTTGAGCCGATCCTTGTAGTCGCGCACGAAATCGGCGATCTGCGGCGAGCCTATCTCCTCCTCGCCTTCGAGCAGAAAGATCAGGTTGCAGGGCAGCGTGCCATGCACCTTCAAATGCGCCTCGATGGCCAGGATCTGGGCGAAGTGCTGGCCCTTATTGTCCCCGACGCCGCGGGCATAGATGCGCCCGTTGCGGATCGTCGGCTCGAAGGGCGGGCTGTCCCACAATTCGAGCGGATCGGGTGGCTGCACGTCATAGTGACCATAGAGCAGCACGGTCGGCTTGGCGGGATCGACGCTATAGCGGGCCAGCACGAAGGGATGGCCCTTGGTGGGGATGGCCTCAACCTCCAGCCCCAGATCGCCCAGCATCTTGACCAGCAGTTCGGACACTTCGCGAATGCCGATATTGTGCGCACTGATGGAGGGATTGCGGACATAGTCAATGAGGCGCGCGACATAGTCGTCGTCGCGCGCGGCGATATGGTCAAACACCGATGCGAGGCTGGCCGAGGTCATGCTGCACCGCGCGTCAGGAGAATGCCGCCGGATGAGTGGACCGTGCCGCTCCAGCCCGGGGCGACATAGGTGGTCGTATCGAGCTGGGTGAGGATGAGGGGGCCGGCAAAGCGTGCCCCGGCCCCGAGCCTGGCCCGCTCGACAACCGGAACCTTGCGGCTGACGCCATCGATGCTGACGGCGGTGAACTCCTGCGGCACGGGCATTTCACCCGATTCGAGGTTGACGATGGGCGGGCTGGCGGCCAGGCCGGTGGCATGCACGCGCAGCGTGACCAGTTCGATTGCCGCCCCCAGGTTGAAGCCGTAGAGCGTCTTGTGGGCGGCGCGGAAATTGTCCTCCACGCTCGCTCGGTCGGGCGCATAGTCGACGGCGATTTCCCCGCCCTGGCCGGCATAGCGCAGCAGCGCCTTGCGCTCGATGACGCGGGCCGCGGGGGCGACATCCTCGACATCGAGCCAGTCGGATGCCTGCTGTTCCAGTTCGGCAATGATCGGCGCGGTCGCCTGCGGGTCCATCGGTCCGGCAAAAGCCATGGCGCGGGAAAATTCCGAGCGCAGGTCGGCAGCGAGCAGACCATCGGCGCACAGCACGCCCGGCGCCGGGGTGATCAGCACGCGGCCGATATCGAGCAGTTCAGCCAGCGCGCAGCCATGCAGCGGCCCTGCCCCACCAAACGGTACCAGGGTGAAGTCACGGGGATCGTGGCCACGCTCGACCGACACGACCCGCATGGCGCCCACCATGTGGTTGTCGACAATGGCCAGGATACCCCGCGCCGCCGTCTCCAGATCGAGGCCAAGCGGCGTCGCCACGCGCATGACGGCCGCCTTGGCCGCATCGATATCGAGCACCATGCGGCCGCCCAGCAGGCGGGCGGGCAATTGCCCCAGCGCCACATGGGCATCGGTCACCGTGGGCTCGGTGCCACCATGGCCATAACAGGCCGGACCCGGGCGGGCCCCGGCGCTTTCCGGCCCCACGGTCAGACCGCCATCCTTGATGCGGGCCAGCGAACCGCCGCCGGCGCCGATGGTAATCATGTCCACCATGGGCAAAGCGAGGGGCCAGTCGCCCACCGAACCATGCTGGGTCAGGCCGATCTGGCCATCCTTGATCAGGCAGATATCGGCCGAGGTGCCGCCGATATCGACCGTGATGATGTCGGCAATGCCGCAGGCTTCGGCGGCTGCGCGGGCGCCGACCACGCCGGCAGCCGGGCCCGACAAGGCGGTCAGCGCCGGCGCCAGGCGGATTTTTGAGGCGCCAGCGACGCCGCCATTGGACTGCATGAGCATCAGCGGCACGCCCGAGCCCTCATCGGTCAGCCGCTTCTCGAGCCTGGCCACATAGGAGGTGACGCCTGGCATCACCGTGGCATTGAGCACGGTGGTCAGACTGCGCTCATATTCGCGGACCACCGGCAGCACGTCACTGGACACGGTGACGGCAAGCTCGGGCAGCTCCGCGCGCAGGATCTCGGCGGCGCGCCGCTCGTGGTCAGGATTGGCATAGGCGTGAATGAGGCAGATGGCGACCGCCTCTACATTCATGCCCCGGATCTGCGCCGCTGCGGCTCGGACGCTCGCCTCGTCCAGCGCCTCAAGTATGGCACCGCCGGCGGCGATGCGTTCGTTGATTTCGACGATGCGGCTGGCCGGAACCGGCGGCACCGGCTTTATCCAGGTATAGAGATTGGCCTTGCGCGGAATGTCCTGCCGGCCGATGGCCAGCACGTGCCGGAAGCCACGGGTCGTGACCAGTGCCGTACGGGCACCCTTGCCTTCCAGGATCATATTGGTGGCAACGGTGGTGCCATGCAGAACCTGGTCGAGATCGGCCGCCGAGGCACCGGCCTGCTCAAGGGCGAGACGGATGCCGTTGAGGAAGGCCTCGGAGGGATCCGAGGGAATGGAGGGCGTCTTGGCGCGCCAGGAGCGGCCGGAGCGATCAACCAGGGCGACGTCGGTAAAGGTGCCACCGATATCCACGGCAACGGCAAGATTGGGTCGGGTCATGTTACACGAGCTCATCGACATAGGTGTTGCGGTGGAAGGCTTTGACGGGTGGCGGATTGCTGCGCAGCCGATCGGTCGCTGCCACATCGACGGCACCAGCGCGGATGACCACACCGTAGAATTTTTCGGCGGCCGCTGCGGTGACAAAGCCACCGGCGACATCTTCCAGCACGCTTTCGGCCGGACGCTCATAGGGGTGACCCATGCCGCCGCCGCCGCCGGTGCGAATCCGCAGGATGTCGCCCTTCTTGAGTGCCGTGCCGTCCGACAGCGGCGCGATCACCCGTTCATCGGCCGTTCCGGGATTGACCACGATATGGCCGCCCCCGCCCGACATGCCGCCGGCATAGCCCCAGGGCGGGTTCTTGACGCCGTCGATGCGGATGGCCAGGAGGGCCTCGTCGGCGAGGATTTCATATTCGCGGATAATGCCGGTGCCACCGCGCCAGCGGCCCGGACCGCCTGAATCGGGCACCACGCCATATTGGCGCAGGCGGATCGGATAGCCCGCTTCGAGGAACTCGACCGGATAGTTCTCCTGGGCGACAAAGTAGACCGCGTCGATGCCGTCGGCAAAGTCGCGTGCTCCATAACCGACACCGATACCGTCGGCGAGCAGGAACGGCTTGGCCTCACCGGTTTCCTTGCCGAAGGTGCCCCGCATGATGGTGACGACATAGGCCGAATGGGCTGCCGGGGCGCCGCCCTTGCCGCGATTGACCAGGCCATTGAGCACCGCCAGCATGCGCATCATGGTCAGGCCGCGCATGCCCAGCGGCGCAGGAAAGTTCGGCTGGACGATCGAGCCGGGGCGCAGGCGGACCTCGTCAATGGCCAGCGGTCCGCCGGCATTGACGACCTGAGACGGGTCGCCACCGAGAAAATACAGTCCCAGCGCCATGCCGGGCACACCCTTGTTCATGATCAGGTTGACCGGCCCGGGCGCCTGGTCATCGCTTTCGGTGGCGTCGAAGATGAAGCGGTCCTCGCCGTTCTGGCCCTTTTCACGCGTGATGGCAAAGCGCAGCGCAAAGGGGCCGTTGCCGTGCCCGTCGCTGTCGATCTGGTCGGCAAACTTGTAGGTACCGTAATCGAAGGTTTCGGCCAGACGTCGGCGAACCAGGCTGCGGGTCCGCTCGAGCAGTTGCGCCAAGGCGTCGGCGACACGGTCAGCGCCATGGCGCGCCACGATCTCGCCAACGCGCGTCGCGCCCAGATGCACGGCAGCCATAAGCGCGGACATGTCGCCTTCGCTCTGGGCGGGAAAGCGCGAATTGCGATGGAAGATGGCCAGGGCCATCTCGTTGACCACGCCCGCATCGATGAGCTTGGTGGGGGGGATGATGATGCCTTCCTGGTAGATCGAGGTCGCATCGGGGCTGATCGAGCCCGGATGCAGGCCGCCAATATCGGCAAAGTGGGCCCAGCTCATCACGAAGGCACAGAGCCGGTCGCCATGAAAGACCGGGGCCAGTAACACCTGGTCATTGGAATGCGTCACCGCCCCCTTGGAACCATAGCAGTCATTGTACCAATAGAGATCGCCGGGGCGCATGCTCTCGCGCGGGAATTTCTCGAATACCGGCGTCGTCAGGTCGCCGAAAATCGGCACCATCGAGCCGACCGCCATGACCCCGCGCTCATCAAACAGTGCGGTGTAGAAATCCTTCTTCTCGCGAATGAAGGCCGAGATGGCGGTGCGCTCGATCAGGGCCTCCATCTCCCGCTGCGTGGCCATAATCGCACCGCGAATGATTTCCACGGTGACGGGATCGCAGAGCGGGGTCGCATCCGGCGCCAGCGCCGGCAGGGCAGATGAAGAAGGAGTCATCATTGGCCTTTCAGGGGAAATAAGAGTTGGCGGGAGCAGATCACTCGCCCTCGTCCATATGCCGCAAGACAGCCTCGCCGGAGCGGCGGACATAGACGCGGACAGCGTTTTCGGCTGCTTTCAAATCGCGTGCCGTGATCCCGGCTATGATGGCGCGTACGCCCTCCATGCCCGTCTCGAGTTGGCCGGGCTCAGCCATCGCCATGACGCGCAGCCTGTTGATGCGGGTGCTCAGCTGATCAAGAATTTCGGTAACGACCTGATTGTCCGCCACTTCACTCATGAAATGGTTGAAGCGCGCCATGGTCTCGACCAGCCGGACCTTGTCACCATGCTGCCCGGCCTCGAGCAGCTGCGCGCCAAAATCCTGGGCCTGGGCAATCTGGGCATCGGTGGCCGCCTTGAGGAAGCTACGGACAGCGATGGCTTCCAGCTCGGTACGAATTTCGTAGATTTCTTCGACATGCTTGCGTGTCAAGGTCGCCACCGACAGGCCGCGATGGGGGATGACAGTGGCGAGCTTTTCGGCTTCCAGACGCCTGGCGATCTCGCGCACGACGGTCCGGGAAATACCGAAGGCCTCGCAGAGCTCGCGCTCGGTTAACCGCGTGCCGGGCGCTAGGCGGCCATCAACAATAGCGTTGCGCACCGAGACAAACACCCGCTCGCGGACCAGCTGGGGAGCCTGCAAAGTCTCTCCACCCTGCCCGGCAGAAAGGCTTTCCGCGTCGGCCTGAAAGAGTGTGCGCAAGTCGTCCATCGGTCCCGCCCGTCTAGAGTGAAAACTGGCCCACCGACACCATGACCGCATGCGCCGGCGCAAGAGCTTTTTGCAGACACTAACCGGGTCGCCATGCAAAGCCCAGATAAATTGTACGACAATCCGGATTGTCGTACAATTATCTATAGGGCATCTTGTATCTGAACGCTGGAGCGACAGATGGAGAACGACATGCTGGATAGGACAATCAGGCAGGTAGTAGATCAGGTCAATGCGGATGCTGCATGGCCGCTGGTCGAGGCCTTTTCGACCATGCCGCGCTGGAAGCCCGAGGATGTCGAGGCCTCGGCCCATGACATTGCACTGCGCCTCAAGGCGCTGGGCGTGCCCGTCGACCTGCTCGAAGCCAATCTCTATCTGTCCATTCCCTATGAAGCTTCAGTCGAGGCAGGTGGCGAGACGCTGGCATCCAAGCCGCCGGCCTATTCGACCTCCTGCCCCGAGGGACTGACGGGGGTGCTGCACCATATTCCGGGCACGCTGTCGGCCAATGTGTCGAGTTTCTATGAAAAGAACCGCGACGAGGCTGCGGCTGCTGCAGATCGCATCCGCGGCAAGATCGTTTTGACTGACGGGTTTGCCTCGCCCAACAAGGTGCTGGAGTTTCAGGAAAAAGGTGCCATCGGCGTCATCGCGGTGAATCCGGGCATCGACCGCCACTGGGGTATCTGCAGCTCGATCTGGGGG
This sequence comes from Devosia sp. MDV22-iso42, assembly GCF_058629155.1. Lineage (NCBI taxonomy): Bacteria > Pseudomonadati > Pseudomonadota > Alphaproteobacteria > Hyphomicrobiales > Devosiaceae > Devosia > Devosia sp. MDV22-iso42. Next base: position 46,467 of record NZ_JBZVWR010000006.1, on the reverse strand, counting down.
ACGCCCGATCTCGACGACCTGCCGCGCAAGCCGGCCATCCCGGTTGCGGTGGTCAACAATGTCGACGGGCACAAGCTGATCGCACTGGCAAAGGCGGGCGGCAGCGCCACTATTCGCACGCGGCTCGAAGAGGGCTGGTTCAAGTCGCTGGTTCCCGTGGTCAATGTGACCGGGGCAATCGAGCCGGAAAAGTTCGTGCTGCTGGCCGGCCACTACGACAGCTGGGACGTGGGCGTCGGCGACAATGCAACCGGCGATGCCGCCCTGCTGGAGATCGCCCGCCTGCTCTGGCACAACAAGGACAAGCTGCGCCGCTCGGTGCGGATTGCCTGGTGGCCAGGGCACTCGACCGGTCGCTATGCCGGTTCGACGTGGTTTGCCGATGCCTTCGCGCTCGACCTCGACGAAAACTGCGTGGCGCAGGTCAATTGCGACAGCCCTGGCTGCCGCTGGGCGGACGTCTATGAAAATGTGGCCTGCATGAGCGAAGCCACCGACCTGTGCAAGAGCGTGGTGCAGGACCTGACGGGCCTCCATTTCGAGGGCGAGCGCCCGCTGCGGGCCGGCGACTACTCATTCAACAATATCGGGCTGTCGAGCTTTTTCATGCTGTCATCGACCATGACCGTCGAGAAGCGCCAGCAGATGAACTATTACACGGTCGGCGGCTGCGGCGGCAACATTGCCTGGCATACCGAAAACGACCTGATGAACATCGCCGACCGCGATATTCTGATCCGCGACATCAAGGTCTATCTCGGCGCGGTGATGGCCGTCGCCAATGCCAAGGTGCTGCCCTTCGACTGGCGAGCAACGACGGCCGAATTTGCCGCGACGCTTGAGAAATACCGGACGGCTGCGGCAGAGGACGCCGGGCTGCTCGAGCCGGTCACGGCAGCCCTCTCGGCCTTGAGCAAGGCGCTCGACGGCTTTTATGCGGGCATATCGGACGGCAGAGTGCCGGAGGCCGACGCCAATGCGGCCATCCAGGGCCTGGCCCGCATCCTCGTGCCGCTGAACTATACGCGCGGCCCGCGCTTCACCCATGACCCGGCCTTGCCGGTGCCTAGCCTGCCGGCCCTGTCGGTGGCGACCGAACTGTCCAGCCATGCGCCCGAGACGCGCGGCTTTGCCCGCACGCAACTGATGCGCGGCTCTAACCGCACTGCTGCCGCACTACGCCAGGCCAGCCGACTTCTTAACCTGTGACATCATGCCGCCAAGTGGAAACTTCCCTCTTGGCGGCTAACCGAGCTACGGCCACGACGTTTGATGCAACGATCAAGGTTGTCAAATTTGCCCATGGCCTCGGCGTCTGGTAGTCATGCCTGTCATGGATTGTGGTGCAGTTTGTCGCAAAGAGACGATGAAATCGCCATGAGCGAAATGCGCTGCGGGACAGAAACCGCGTCTCCAGCCATTTTACTGAAGTGGAGAGGCTGGAGCGGGTAGCGGGAATCGAACCCGCATATTCAGCTTGGAAGGCTGCTGCTCTACCACTGAGCTATACCCGCCCGGTCGAGGACCGATGACAAGCCATTAGCCCGACCGTGGCGCGCCTGCAAGCCCCGACAGCGACGCCGGAACTATTGGGAAATAACGGAGCACCCCGTGCTGCTTGGTATCAACCTGTTGTGCATCAGCGGCTTCATCGAGGCCGACCATCTCGATCAGTTGCGCCAGCTCAAGGATCTTGGCTATGACGGCGTCGAGGTGCCCGTGCTCCGCGGCGGGCCAGAGCACTATGGCTGGCTCGGCCGCGAGTTGGATCGCATTGGCCTGCGCCGCACCTCCACCTCGGTGATCCCCTCGATGCACGCCAACCCGGTCAGCGCCGACCCCGACGAGCGGGCCGCCGGCCGCGCCCATCTCGACTGGGCCCTCGACTGTGCCATTGCCCTTGGCTCGGAAAGCGTCGGCGGCCCCATTCATGCGCCGATCGGCCATTTTACCGGCGCGGGCCCGACGCTGGAGGAATGGCGCCGCGGCGCCGAGGCGCATCACGCTTTGGCCACGCGGGCAGCCGCCAACGGCATCTATCTCAGCCTCGAGCCGCTCAATCGCTTCGAGACCTATTTTCTCAACACCATGGCCCAGGCCCGCGCCTATCTCGACCTGGTCGACCACCCTGCCCTGCGCATCATGTACGACACCTTCCACGCCCATATCGAGGAACAGAGCCAGACCCGGGCCATTGCCACGCTCGGCCCGCATCTGGGTGTGCTGCATGTCTCGGAAAACGATCGTGGCATTCCCGGCCGCGGCCAGATCGACTTTGCCGCCGTGTTTTCGGCCGTGCGCGCCACCGGCTTTGACGGCTGGGTGACGCTGGAGGCCTTCGGCGCCGGTCTGCCCGAACTGGCGGCCGCCACCCGCGTCTGGCGCCCGCTCTTTCCCGATTACCCCACCCTCTTCGCCGAATCCGTGCAGTTTATCCGGCAGAACTGGGCCCGGGCCGGGGCCTGATCGCTGCGCCCGGCCGGCCGGCGCCGCCCGCATCGGCGCTAAGCATTTAGACGCCCACCGGTTTTTTGCCACGCTTTGCCGATGGGGAGTTGACACTCCTGTCACAGACCACCATAAACCGCCCCGACGACGTGCCTCGGCACAGCGTCATCCTACCCAAGCGACGTTGTAGTGGAGGGGTGGGAGAGTGGTTAAATCCATCAGACTGTAAATCTGACCGCTTAGCGTACACTGGTTCGAATCCAGTCCCCTCCACCAACCGCCCTTCCCTCAGAATGGCCAATTGCTGCCTCCCGCCACCACAGCGCGGGCGAGCCGCTTGCTGGCATCGCGCAAAGGCGCTAGGCAAAGCTCATGAGCTTCAACAAATTTCCGCCCAAGGCACGCTACAATCCCGATGAGGGCCCGGTCTATCTTTACGGCATGCACACCGTGCGCGCCGCATTGGACAATCCCAACCGCATCAAGAAGGTGCTGCTGGCGACGCCCAATGCGCTGAACCGCCTCAGGGAATCCGGGGAGATCGGCAAGGTTCCGGTAAAGGAAACCACGCCCAAGGAGCTCGACCGGCTGCTCGGCTACGACGCCGTGCATCAGGGTGCCGCGCTCGAAGTCGATCCCGTCACCCGCTTCGGACTCGATGACATCCACCCGCTGCAGCTGGTCGTGGTGCTCGATCACATCACCGACCCGCATAATGTGGGCGCCATTCTGCGCACCGCCTGCGCCTTTGGCGCCGACGCCGTGATCACCACGGCCCGTCACTCGCCGCGCGAAACCGGCGTGATGGCAAAATCGGCCTCCGGCGCACTCGACCTGGTGCCGATGATCGAGGTGCGCAACCTGGGCGACGCGCTCGAAAAGCTCAAGAGCCGCGGCATGTTGGTGCTGGGCTTTGATTCAGAATCAGAACTGCAGCTCAAGCCGCGCACCGACAGCCAGCCCATGGCCATCGTCATGGGCGCCGAGGGTAAGGGCCTGCGCCAGCGCACCCGCGAGCTCTGCGACGAGGTGGTCAAGCTCGACATGCCCGGCCCGATCAAGTCGCTCAATGTTTCCAACGCCGCCGCCATCGCTCTGTTCGCGGCCACTGCCGGACGTTCCTGATGAGCCAGTTCGCGCCCTTTGCCATTGCCCTGCGCCTGTCGGGCGTGACGCTGCGGCCGCTGCCGCAGGCAGGTGTGCTGAGCCCGCTGACCGACAGCGACAAGCTGCAGCTCGAGCTTGACGGCGCCCTCAAGCAGTTGACCAGCCGCTTCGAGCCCGAAGACGCCGAGGGCAGCTTCTACGCCCAGGTCGACGTGCCGGTGGCCAATCCGGTACGCGCGCTGCTCGAGCTGGCCGAACGCTCCGGCCCCGCCATCGCCGCCATGCTGGACGATCGCCGCATTGGCAAGGCCGTGCTCGACCTGGCCTTTGACTATCCCGAGCACGGCGAGGCCATGTCGACCCGCCTGCCCGCCCATGTCGTCGCCGCCATTGCCGGCTTCGGCATCGACATTGAGGTCTCGGTCTATCTCACCGACGTCGAGGACGACGAGGAAGACTAGCGCCAGTCCGCGAGCCAGCCGCCAGCGGACAGCAGCGCCACGGCATCGTCAATGGCCTGGGGTGCCTCGGCCAGGAGCGTGGCCAGATCAGCGCCCAGCAGGGCGCGCATCTGCAGCGGCACGAAGGCCATGTCGATGAATTTGGCAGCCGCCGGCATGGCGCGCGCCAGGGCTTCGGGCCTGCCCGCCTGAGGGCCCGCAAGGGCAGCGGCGGCGATCTGCATGCCCCGCTCGCGGCCGATGGAATCGGTCATTCCAGCCAGCTCGGGAAACCGGGAGGCGGTGCTGATCACCACCCGCATCAACGCCACGACCGGCTCGCGCAAGGCATGCTCGAGGATGAGATTGCCGGCAAGGCGCAGTCTCTCATGGACCCCGAGATCCATTGGCGGTGGACCAGCGTCATGCGACACCAAGGTGTAGACATTGCGCCGGACCACGGCGGCAAACAATTCCTGCTTGTTGGCATAACGGGCATAAAGGCTGGCCTTTCCCGCCCCTGCTGCCGCAGCGACCTGCTCGCAATTGGTCAGGTCGAATCCCTGAACCAGGAACAGCCTCTGGGCGGCATCGAGCAGGCGGCGATCCACGTCGCCGGCCTGCGCCGCACTGGGTCGGCCGCCGCGTCCCCTGGCCTGGACGGGCGCCTTTCGCCTGGTATTGCTTTCGCCTTGCATGGGCCGCAGGCTTAGGCTACTGCCTGCCGGATTGCAACTGAACGATGTCGTTCAGTTAATGGCAGAGGAATTATCACCGTGATCAATGGGACCGGACAAATCGTCGTCCTGGCAGGCGCCACCGGCGACCTGGGCAGCCGTATCGCCACGGCATTGACCGCGCGCGGCGCGACCGTGCGGGCATTGCTGCGCCCCGGCAGCTCCGAAGCCAAGCTGGCCATGGTTCGGGCTACCGGGGCGACGCCAGTCACGGTCGATTTCGACGACGCCGCCGCGCTGGCCCGGGCCTGTGACGGCGCCAGTATCGTCGTCTCCGTGCTCAACGGGCTTGAGCCCACCATGATTGGCCTGCAGACCCGGCTGCTGGACGCAGCCGTTGCCGCCGGTGTGCCGCGCTTCATGCCGTCCGATTTCTCGCTCGATTTCACCAGGACGCGCCCGGGCGACAACCGCAACATGGACCTGCGCCGGGACTTCCAGGCCCGGATCGACGCGGCGCCCATTCGGTCCCAATCGCTGCTCAACGGCATGTTCGCCGACCTGCTCACTGGCCAGGCGCCCATCGTCATGCACCGGCAGCGCCGCGTGCTCTGCTGGGGCAATGTCGACCAGCCGCTCGACTTCACCACCAAGGACGACGTCGCCGATTTTGCCGCCGACGTGGCACTTGATCCGGACGCACCACGGTTTTCCCGCATTGCCGGCTCATCGCTTAGCACGCGGCAGCTCGCCGCCAGCATGACCCGGTTGACCGGGCAGCGCTATACCCCGCTCCGTCCGGGCGGCGTGGGCCTGTTCGGCGTGGTCATCGCGCTGGTCCGCGCCCTCACGCCCAAGAGCGACGATGCCTTCCCCGCCTGGCAGGGCATGCAATATATGCGTGACATGTTCAGCGGCCGCGGCAAGCTTACGCCGCTCGACAATGCCCGCTATGGCAAGACCGACTGGACCTCGGCCGAGGAAGTGCTGGCCACTGCACTGCCCAAGCCATGATGCTGTGCCCGGACTGACCGGCCCGGACGCAGTGGTGTCAGCGAAGCAGCGCGGGCACGGCCGCGCCTGCTTCAGCCTTGTCCGGCACCATGCCGGACACCAGCAGGACCTCCGCACGCATCGCCGCCTGAATGCGGCCATGTAGCGCCTGCGCCTCCTCCAGGGTCCAGTCGAGGCTCGCCAGCGCATCGGTGGCTAGCAGGAATGGCAGGGACAGCGCGTCGCGGGTCGATTCATAGAGCCGCATCGCCGTTGCCATGCCAGCGCGGATCGCGTCGGCCAGCAAAGCCGCGTCGCGGAAGGCATCGGTCAGGCCATGCGCGGCTATCGGATCCTTGAAATAGCCGGCATCGCCGACGAGCGCCCATCCCGGTCCGGTCGCCTCGCGCAGATGGCCGGGGAGACCGGCAAAGCCCACCGGCCGTGACGCCAGGCCCAACGCCGCTAGTTCGCCCGCCAGGGGTGAACCGGCGGACTGCAGCCCGCCGACCAGCCCCTGCGCCAGGTTGCCCCGGCAGGCGCGCAGGTGCTCGGGCCTCAGCCCGGCAAAGACCACCTGCAGGCCACCATTGGTGGGAATGGCGCACCGGCAGCGCCCTGCCCGTAATGCCGGCGATAGCCACGATCGGCCATGCCCTCCACATAGGCATAGAGGGTGGCCGTGGCATGGCTGCCGGCATGCCGGACGCTCGATCCGACAAGGCGGGCGACTTTCGAGCGGCGGCCATCGGCGCCGATCACCAGCCCGGCCGATGCCGTCTCCAGCCCGTCGCCGCTGCGCAGCACCGCGCCCGTGACGCGCCCATGGCGGTCATGGGTCAGATCCTGCAGCGCACAGTGATAGCGCAGTTCGGCACCGGCTTGGGCGGCCGCCTGCACCAGGATGGCATCGAGCACCGTACGGCGCGGCGCGTAGAGTGCGTTGATGCCGCCGACGGGCTTGATCGGCACGACGACTTCCTGACTGCCGTAGAGAAATTGCGTGCGGCGCACCGGCGGCGTGCCGGCAGCGGTAATGCGATCCAGCAGTCCCCAATGCTTGAGAAGGATCACGCCGGCACGCATCAGGGCATGGGTTGAAACGGTGTCGGTGCCCCAGCCCATCCCGTTCGTGGCGAAAGACCCCGAACAGCGAGGCCCAGTCGCCGTGCCGTTCCAGGCTCGCAAAGCCGATATCGACCATGCCCTGTGGGGTGGCCCATTCTCTGGCGAAGCGGCTTTGGGTAAAATAGCGCTGATCGATCTTCTGGCTGTTGATGACGCCTTCGCCGACCTCGGCATAGACCTGCACCGTGTTGCTCGGATCGAGCGGCGCCAGATGGCTGAAATAGATTTCGGTCTGCACCGGATCAATGCGGCCATCGATGAAATAGAGTTGGCGGCGATTGCCGGTGACGCTCTTGGCGAACAGCGCGGCGGAAGCCCCGCCGACGAACTCCCGGCAATGGTCCAGCGCGCCGGACCAGGATTCCGGCGTCACGGCGGCATCGTAAATCCTGGCAATGACATCGAGTGTGTCCGCGTCCCCCAGACCAGTGGGACTTATGAAGTCGCTCACATTACCCCTCCCGAGCCAATCCACGTGATAATAAAATGACCTATGAAAGCAATATTCGCAGTCTCTCAGCGACCCTGCCGATTGGGCACGCCATGCCGGCCGATGCTGGCAATATCCAGGTGGCCGTGGCCGATATTGCGGAGAGTTCGGTCACTGAAGCCCTGGAGCTCCTGCTGGGTCTGGCCGACGCAGCGCTTGGCGCGCCAGCTCTCAGGAATGCTGATCATGTTTTGGCCCCGTAGGGGCGTGCGGTTTTTACTGTCTTTCCAAGCACCCTGCACCGCCCGTTCGGGCGGGCCTTCCAGATTTATTGCTGGCTCCGATACGCAAAGTGCCGCCCGGCCGAACCGCGATCGGCAAATGCTCGGGAATAGGGCGGTCTATCATCGTCGTCCTAGCCCAGGGCCGCCTGCTCCGCACAGATGCGGTCGACCAGCGCGTCAAAGTCGCCCCTGGGCGGGCGGTTGGCTGCCAGACGCTGCTTGAGGTGGACCATGGGCTCGGCCAGGATGGTGTCGAGATCTTCGGCGCAGGTGAAGTCACCAACCACGCGCTTGACCTTGGAATTGTCAAAGATCGCTGTCCAGGCCTTGTCGCCCAGCAGCGGGCCCACCCAGTCGGGATTGTAGCGGACCAGGGTATCGGTGGGCACATGCACGATCTTGGCCTCGACCCCGAGCAGCCGGGCAATGGCCTTCTGGATGTCGTCCCAGATATGGGCACGGTCATTGGTGATGTGGAACGTATCATTGAGCGCGGCCGGCTTGCCGAACAGCCGGACGAAGGGCACCGCAAAATCCACCGACCGGGTCAGGGTCCAGGGCGTATTGCCGTCGCCGGCCACGATGGTGGGCTCGCCCTCAAGCATGCGGCGCGCCATGACGTCGCTGTCGCCGATCATGATGGGCAGGCCGGTCCGCACCGTGTGGCTGGGCCGCACGATGGTCCAGGGCAGGCCTTCCGAACCGGTCAGCAGCTCTTCGCAGGCGATCTTGGCCTGGCTATAGGGCCAGTAGGGGTTGATCGCAGGTGTTTCTTCGGTGATCACGTAATGGCGGGCCGGCTTCTGGTAGACCGAGGCGGACGAGATGAAGATGTACTGGCCGCAATGGCCGGAAAATAGATCGACATCGCGCGCGACCTGATCGGGCGTGAAGGCGATGAACTGGCAGACTACGTCGTATTTCGCCTTGGCCAGATCGGCATATTCCGGGCCGGCCAGTTCGCCGGTGATCGAGGTTACGCCCTTGGGCAGCGCGTCCAGCCGCTTGCCGCGGTTATAGACGCTCACATCATGCCCCTGCGAGACGGCATCTTCGACACAGGGATAGGAAATCTGACCGGTGCCGCCGATGAAAAGAACAGTCATAGCCATTGGAAACCTCGAAATCGGAAGGAAATGATGGATGCGGCTAGGCTGCCGCGACTGCAACGGCCTTGATATGGGCGAGGCCACGCCGGTATTCGGGCACGCCGAAGTGCTCGAGCATCAAGGGCACGTCGCGCCCCAGTTTTTCAATCTCGGCAAGGTAGGCGCCATAGTCGAGATTGCCCTCGCCCGGCGGCACTTCATCGAAGTGGAAGGAGATCGTCCCGGGCCCGCCCTGCATGACGATATCCTTGGCGTGACAGGAGACAATCCAGGGTCCGAGCAGCGCAAACGCCTCGCGGATCATGCGCCCGGTATTGAAATAGAGGCGCGGGGTGATCACCATGTTGACCGCATCGACATGGGCGCCGAATTGCGGGCGATCGATGGCCTTGAGCAGCTTGAGATAGTTCTCGGCCGTATCGGTCACCAGCCAGGGCACCATTTCCAGCGAGAACTTGGCGCGCTTCGGCTTGACTGCGTCGATGACGTAGCGGGCCGTCTCCACCGCGCGCTGGAACCCCGCCTCACTCTGATTGTCCGGATGCGGGCCGTAATCGTAATTGTCGCTCAACTGCCAGGGGTCGCCTGCATGCCCCACGGTGCCGTGAAAGGCGACGCAGGCCCGGGCGCCCAGTTCATCGGCCAGCGCCAGCTGATGCACGGCATAGTCGAGATTGGCCTGGCGCTGCCCAGGGTCATGGGCAATCAGGTTCTTCCAGGCACCACCCTCGGCAATGACCACGTCCGCATCGGCCATGGCCTTGGTGATGGCAGCGATCTCGTCGCGGTTATCGATGCTGATATTGGGCATATAGGCCGCGTTGTAGCCAAAGGCGACATGCGCCCGGGCATAGGCCTCGGGGTCGCCGCTATAGTCGATGCCGTAGCCGCCAAGTCGAATTGTCATGCGCGATCTTCCTTGTCGGGCTGGCCGGGATAAAGCAGGACCTTGCCGCACTGGCCGGTTTCCTGCAGCGCGAAGGCCTCGTTGACATCGGCCAGGGCAAAGCGATGCGTTGTCAGCCTGTCGAGCAGCGGGCGGGCATCGCGCACCCGCTGCATCATCCGCTCACCCCCCTCTTCGTGGTTCCAGTGCCAGCAGCCGAAAATATCAACACCCTTGCCGGTAATCCGGTTGACCGGCAGCGCCCCGCTCCATGTCACAAAGGCGAGCCGGCCGCGTGCGCCCACCAGTTCCAGCACCACCGGGGGCGCCGCTTCATTATTGCTCGTCTCGATGGCGGCATTGGCGCCATAACCGCCGGTCAGGGCCCGGACCTGCTCGATCAGATCGGGCGCACGGGGATCAAGCACATGCTCGGCCCCGAGCGCGCGGGCGAGGTCGGCCCGGAACGGGTTCAGTTCGAGCGCGATGACGCGGGCGCCAATAGTGCGGGCATTGACGATGGCGCCCAGCCCGACGGCGCCACAGCCCGAAACCACGATGCTATCGGCAGCCGACAGCTGCATGCGTTCCATGGCGGTAAAGCTGGGGCCCAGGGCACACAGCGCCATGGCCGCGTGATCGTTGCCGATATCGTCGGGGACGGGATAAAGCAGATAGTCCGGCTTGATCAGGTATTGCGCATAGCCGCCCAGACCGCATCGCGAGCCGGTCTCGGCCAGCAGGTTGCGCTGATCGGTGCAGTGGATATGTTCACCCGCGAGACAGGCGGGGCACTGGCCGCAGCCCCAATGCGGCATGGCGATGACGCGGTCGCCGACCTTGAGCCGGGTCGAGGCGGCAGCATCCACCACCACGCCGACGGCTTCATGCCCGAGTTCGCCGCCCGGCTTGCCGGCGCGCCAGGACTGCCACTCGGTACACATCGGCGCCACCAGCACCTCGATCTTGACGACATCGCCCGCGGCCTGCGGCTCCGGCTGTTCCGATACCAGTGCCTGGCGTGCACCTGTGATTTCTACGCTTAGAATTTTCGTTTCCTCCTCAGAAAACCAAAGCCGTCCGGTTCGCCGGCGGGTCCTCTGCCCGCCGGCAATTATTCAATCAGGCTTGAGGCACATAGCGACGCCAGCTGTGCTGCTGTCTAAACCCCAGGATTTCACGGATCTTGCGGTTTGACAGCGGGGCTTCGCGATCACCCATCGGCCGTGTCAGGGGCGAATTGGGCGCCCATTTCTGCAGGAAGGCCTCGGTCGGCTCGTTGGCCGTGATCTCGTCATTGACCGCGTTGAACACCTGGAATCCCAGCCCGTCCCTGGCGACGCAGAGATCGACGATCTGACCGAGGTCGCGCGCGTCGATATAGCTCCAGGCATTGCGCTTGCGCGACGGCGGATCGGCCAGGAAAGCGGGGAAGCGCGCATAGTCTTCGGGCGAGACGACATTGCCGATGCGCAGCGCATAGATATCGGCGCCCGTACGCATGGCAAAGGCGCGGGCCGTTTTCTCGTTGACCAGTTTGGACAGGCCATAGCTGTCCATCGGATCGATGTCGTAGTCTTCCTCGAGCGGGAAGGAATGATAGTCCCGGTCGCCCTCGGCGAAGCAGACGCCATAGGTCGTCTCGCTCGAGGCGATGACGATCTTGTTGATACCCAGCTTGGTCGCGGCCTCAATGACATTGTAGGTGGAGACGACATTGGCCTTGAAGGTCTCATTGTCGGGCTGCAGCAGAACCCGAGGAATCGCCGCAAAATGCACCACGGCATCGACCGGCGCGGGACCCTTGCCCGTGTTGAAGCCGTCAAAGTCGAAATGCATCGACAGCGCATTGAAGACCTGCCCGCTATCGGTGAGGTCGGTGATCAGGGTATTGACCCCGTCCAATTCCAAGGGACGGAGGTCAAGATTGAGGACGGCGTGCCCCTGGGCGCGCAGATGGGCAACAGCGTGGCGTCCGGCCTTGCCGCTGCCGCCGGTAAAGACGATGCGCTTGCTCATTAGTATTCCTTTGAAAGACGGTTTCAGGGCATCAGCTGGCCGCCATTGACCTGGATCTCCTGGCCAATGATGTAGCTCGACAGGGCGTTTGACGCCAGGAACAGGTAGGCGCCGACGCACTCTTCGGGGCGGCCATGGCGTCCCTGCGGGATAGTGGCCAGCGCCGCATCCATCTGCGCCGGCGTCGAATAGCGTTCGTGGAACGGCGTAGTGATCACCCCGGGCGAAACAGCATTGACGCGAATGCCGAAAGCGATGAGCTCTTTGGCCATGCCGCGCGTGACATTGGCGACGAAGGCCTTCGACGAGCCGTATATCCCCGCGCCATTGCTCGCGCCATTGCGGGCCGCGATCGAGGTCGTGTTGATGATGAAGCCGCCGCCGGCGGCCTTGAGATGCGGGATGGCCGCGGCGCTGGCGGCGAGGACCGAGCGGGCATTGAGATCCATCACGGCATCATAATGCGCGTCGGTCATCTCGGCATAGGGCACTCTGGCCACCATGCCGCCGGCATTGTTGATCAGCCCATCGAGGCGGCCAAAGGCAGCAACGGTGTCCTCGACCGCGCGGCGCATCTCCGCAGCATTGTTGGCATCGGCCCTGACCAGTTCGACGGTGCCACCATCCCGGGTAATTTTCGCGGCAAGCTCGGCCGCAGCATCGACGCTGGAATTGTAGTGCAGGCCCACCTTGGCGCCCTGCGCTGCAAAGGCCCTGGCCAGCGCGGCACCAATCCCGGTGGATGCACCGGTGATCAGCACGGCCTTGCCGGCCAGGTCGGGGATAACGAGTTCAATGTCGGCCATGTTGTCTGCTCTACTGGGTTTGTCTTTGGACGTCGGGGGCATGCTGGTCTTGATGTCAGCGGTGCGGGAGATGAGACACAGCATGTCACCTCCTCTCAGGTTCAGTCGAGATGCGGCCACAAGTGTGACTGCAAAGCGATGACAATATTGGGGTCATGCGCCGCACAACGGCATACAACCGGCCAAGCTTAGCACTGATGCGGCGGCGGCGTTGTGGATTCGACCGACTATACCCAAAGGGCGGAACGGGGTCGAGACTCGCCTCAGGCCGGGCACGGGCGAAGGTCTGCCCTGACGGCTCGCGCCCACGGGCCCCTGCCGCTGGTCTGATCGCCGACGATCAGTATGCTGTAGGTGCCGCCCTCAGGTCCGCGACAGCAGGGCCCGCGCTCGGGCAATGATGGGGGCGTCGATCATCTTACCATCCAGCTGAAACGCCCCGTCGCCGACAGCGGCGCGGGCCAGCACGCGCTCGGCCCAGGCCAGCTCATCCGCGCTGGGTGCAAAACCGGCATTGAGCAGCGGCACCACGGAAGGATGAACGCAGGTGGCGCCATCAAAGCCATGCGCCCTGGCCTCGCGGGCGGCGGCCGTGATGCCGGCCAGGTCAGAATAGTCGGCCGCGCTGCGCAGCAGGCCAAACGAGAGCAGGCCTGCGGCCTTTGCCGCATAGTGCACCAGCAGCTTTGGCAGGTGCAGCACGTCGGGACGAGGCTCCGCCCCAAGCGCCAGCGCCAGGTCTTCCCCGCCCAGGGAGAGCCCGACAAGGCGCGGTGCCGTAGCTATGGCACCGGCGTTCAGCACGGAGGCCGGGTCCTCGATCAAGGCGACAAGTCCCATTGCCCCCCTGCTCGCGGCGGCCTCTGCCGCGTCCAGCACAGACGCGAGCGCACCGAGCTCGGAGGCGCTCCGGACCTTGGGGACATAGAGCATGTCGGCACCGGCTCGGCAGGCGGCAAGCGCGTCCTCGCGTTGCCGTTCGCTGCTATTGATGCGGACCATCACTGTCGCGCCGCCCCGGCGCACCCGGTTGACCGCTTCGGCAAGGCCGAGGCGCGCCTCATCCTTGGCCTCCTCGGGTACCGAGTCTTCGAGATCAAGGATGATGGCGTCCGCCCCGCGCTCATGCGCCTTGGCAACGAAACGCTCGGAATGGGCCGGAACGTAGAGGAGAGAACGTATCATGCCTCGCTCCGGACCGATTGCGGGTCGATTCCGACGGCCAGCAGCACTTCGTCATTGTGCTGGCCAAGCTCGGGCGCCGGCCGCCGCCATATGCCGGGCGTGGCGGAAAGGCGTGGCACGATATTGTGCATCGGCACGGTGCCGAAGGTCTCGTCCTCCACCTCGACAATGATTTCGCGCGCCTCGAAATGCGGATCACCCATGGCATCGGCAATGTTGAAGATTGGCCCCACGGTGGCGCCGGATTGGCGCATGGTTTCCAGAGCTTCGGCGCTGTCGTGCCTGGCGAACCAGGCACCCACCGCGTCATCGACCAGGGTCCGGTGCTTCACCCGGTCTGAATTGGTGGCAAAGCGCGGATCCGCGTTCATGTCCGGGCGTCCGATGGTCTCGAAGATGCGGCGCGCCACCGCCGGGGTTGAACCCGACAGCGCCAGGAACTTGCCATCGGCGCACTTGTAGACATTGCGCGGCGAAGCGGTATTGGAGGCACTGCCGACACGCTGCTTGACCTTGCCCGTGATGGCGTGGATGGACGCTTCCGGCCCCAGTACCGAAAACATCGGCTCCAGCAGCGACAGGTCGATCACCTGTCCCCGCGCCCTGCCCGTCTGGCGCGCGAACAGCGCCATCGTCGTGGCGGAGGCGCCATAGATACCCGCAATCATGTCGGCAAGCGCCAGCGGCGGCAGCACCGGCTCGCGATCAGCAAACCCCGTGCGATCGGCAAAGCCGCTCATCGCCTCGACGATAGTGCCAAACCCGGGAAACTGCGCATAGGGGCCCGTCTGGCCGAAGCCGGAAATCCGCACCACGATCAGGTCCGGATTGCGTTCGAGCAAGGTTGCGGGCGCCAGTCCCATCGCCTCCAGGGTGCCCGGACGATAGTTCTCGATGAACACATCGGCGGTGTCGATCAGCGTCCACAGGGCAGCCATTGCCGCCGCCTGCCGCAGGTTCAGCGCCACCGAGCGCTTGTTCCGGCCATAGGTTTTCCAGAACAGGGAATGCCCGTCATCCTTCCAGTCGCGCAGTGGATCGCCTTCGGGCGGCTCGATCTTGATCACATCGGCACCGAAATCAGCCAGCTGCAGGCTGAGCATATTGCCGGCCACCAGACGTGACAGATCGAGCACGCGGATGCCATCGAGCGGGCCGGTCGCGGCCGGATCGAAAGATTTGCGGGCGTGGGTCATCGCAGCCGCAGCCCGGTCGCCTTGTCGAACACGAAGAGCTTGGCCGGGTCGATCACCAGATGGATCGTCTGGTCGGGGCGCAGCGGCGCATGATCGCGCACCACCACGGAAATATCCTCGTCCCCAATCCGCGCCAGAACCTCCTGCGCGTCGCCCGTCGGCTCCACCACCAGTACTGTGGCCGGCACGCCGGCTTGCCCCAGCGTGATGTGCTGCGGCCGCACGCCATAAACGATCTCGGTGCCCGCCGCCACGTCGAGACTGGTCCCCAGCGGCATGGCCTGCCCACCTTTCACCAGCACGTCGGTGCCGCCTTGATAGCGCGCATCGAACAGGTTCATCTCGGGCGAGCCGATGAAGCCGGCGACAAACAGATTGGCCGGATTGTTGTAGAGTTCGAGTGGGGCGCCCGCCTGCTCGATGCGGCCGCCATTGAGCACGACGATCTTGTCGGCCATGGTCATCGCCTCGGTCTGGTCATGCGTCACATAGATCATGGTCTTGCCCAGCCGCTGGTGCAGCCGCTTGATCTCGCCGCGCATCTTGACCCGGAGCTTGGCATCCAGGTTGCTCAGCGGCTCGTCGAACAGGAAGGCCCGCGGGTTCCGCACGATCGCCCGACCCATCGCGACGCGCTGGCGCTGCCCACCCGAGAGCTCGCGAGGCAGCCGGTCGAGCAGGTCCTCCAGCCCCAGTATATCCGCCGCCGCGGCGACCCGCCGCTTGATTTCGGCCTTGGAGGTGCCCGCCAGCCGCAGCGAGAAACTCATATTGTCGGCCACTTTCATATGCGGATAGAGCGCATAGCTCTGGAACACCATGGCGATGTCCCGCTCCTTGGCCGGCATGTTGTTGACGACCTTGCCGCCAATGGTGATCTGGCCGGCGGTGATGTCCTCGAGCCCGGCTATCATGCGCAGCAGGGTCGACTTGCCGCAGCCCGAGGGGCCCACTAGCACGACGAATTCGCCATCGCCCATCTGCAGCGAGATGTCGTTGAGCACGGTCACCGCGCCATAGCGCTTGCCGACATGGGTCAGTTCGATTTCCGACATGCTGGTCTCCCTGGCGGCCTAAGCCGTTTCGACGATTTCGATACGCCCCACGCTCATGCGTCCCGCAGAAGCGAGGCGGATGCCGGCCATGCCATGGGCGTAGGCCGCGTCGCTGGCGGTGAGCAGGTCCTTGCCGTCGATGGCAAAGCTCAGCCTGTCGCCGGTCACCGTGAAGGCAAAATCATAGCTCCGGCCGGTTTCCGGCTTGAACGGCGCCCGGGCCAGTACGGTGCTGCCGAAATCCTCCTTGAGGATGACCACCTCGTCCCCCTCGAAACCGGCGGCATAGAAGCGGCCGGTGCCCTGCACCCGGGCCGTCACCAGCTGTGAAATGCCCGATAGGCGCTGGATATCGGCCGTCACGGTTACATTCCTGGCGTAATAATGCCCGGTCCACATATCGGCATCGCCGGCCGTATGGCCCTGAATGCGGCCAAAGCTCTTGGTCCAATGCCCGCGATTATAGGTGAACCGGGTAATGGCGCCCCATTCCTGCGTTTCTGTCTGCGGCTCGATCACGGTATGACCCGCGCCCTCGACCACGAAATCGGCCAGGAACAGGCGCCCGAGGAATTTCAGCCGGCCGAAATATTCGATCGAAATGCCGATCTCGTCCACCGCCTCGACACCCTCCGGCACGACGAAGCTGTAGTCCTGCCAGCCGCTCGCCGACGGCACGTCCCAGGCGCCGGTTTCCTCGATCGCGCCGCTCATCGTCCGCCGCACATAGGGAACGACGCGCAGGTTGCCATCGCCATTCCATGGATCGAGCCAGAGCTTGAAGCGCACCGTCTGGCCGGCATCCACCACCGGGGTAAACATGGGCCGATACCGCTCGTCGTCGAAATCGCTGCGGCGGTAGAACGGCTTCCAGAACACCCGTCCACCCTGCCCGCGCTCCAGCCGGTCGAGCTGGATTTCCAGCGACCCGCGCGAGCCCTCCACATGGCGTTCAGCGGAATGACGCAGCGAGATCTGGTTGAAGCCCTCGGTGCGGAAGCCATGCGTCGAGCCCGGCAGGTCGAAATCGAAGCGCAATCCACGCCGGGTGAAATCCTCCTGCCACAGCTGGGGCACGTCACGTCCGGCCAGCCGCAGCGCCAGTACGGTCAGCTCGCGGGCAAAGCTGGGGATGTCAACGATGTTGATGGTCCCGACAACGCCGGAGGCCACCAGGAAATCGTTGATCGGCTTGCGATACTTGTCCCAGCCCGCCTGCAGGCCCTGAAAAGTCGCGACGATAGCGGCAGCATTGCCCGCATTGCAGTCGGTATCCCAGCCGGCCATGGTGGCGATCTCGGCCGTCCGCGGCAGGTCGCCCTGGCCATAGAGGATGGCCATGATGGTTACCCCGGCATTGGGAATGATGTGGCAGACGCCCGGATAGCGGTCATAGCCCCAATCGGCGGTCAGCATGTCGCGACAGGCCCGCCAGTCCGCCGGATTGGTCTTGTGGAAGTCGATCACCGCCCGGCAGACCCGAGCATAGGTCGAGGCCGGGTCGATGGTGCCCATTGCTGTCTCGATGATCTCGTCGATGCTCTGCGCCTCAAAGGCGGTAGCAATCGCTGCGGCGCAGAAGCGCGCACCGTTGAGGCCGTCACCATCGTGGGCGACGCTTGCGGCCATGGCCGACATGTCGGCAGCGCGCTGCGGATTGCCCGGATTGACCCAGCCCCAGCTGTCGATGAATATCTGCCCGCCGATCTGCTCGGCCACGGTCGTGCCGTTCTGGGCAATCGAACCCGACTGCGGCGCGGCAATGCCGGCGCGCAGGTTGCGATAGGCCGTGTGCTCGGTCGAGACGCCAAAGCCGCCCCACCAATACATGCCATGCTCTTCGGCCGCGTAGTTGAGCCAGGTCTTGCCCACATCCTCGGCACCCGCGTCCAGCCCGTAATCGCGCAACGCACGGATGAAATAGACCGGCCCGTTGGTGTCGTCATCGGCGGCAAAGTTCTTGAAATCGCGCAGGTACTGCGTCACCTCGCCATAGGTCTTCTGGATGCGCTCATAGCTCCAGATGGTCGGCTCGACGGGGGCGCCGAGGCGCACGCCGATCGCCTTGCCGATGAAGCCGGCATAGATCTTCTCAAGGATTTGAATTTCGGAGAGCATGAACGCGTCTTTCTCGGCAATGGTGGTCAGGAAACCAGCGCTTGGACTGGTGCGGTCAGGGCGGCGCGGGCGGCGTCGCGGCTGGTGGCAATCGAGCGGTCGGTGGCAAAAATCTCGCTGACGGTGCGGGCGAAGGCATCGGCCGAAGCCAGCAGGTCGAGGCGGTTGGCGGCGTCGATCTGGGCGCGATCCGTCGCATCGATGACGCTTTCGCCATGCAGCGCACCCAGGATGGCGCCGACCATGACGCCGATGGAATCGGTGTCGCGGCCCGAATTGATGCCGTCTTCGATGGAGGGCCGGAACTTGCCGTCATTGAGCAGGCAGAATCCCAGCGCCAGCGGCAGTTCCTCGATGGCCTGCAGCCGGCTCGGCCGATAGGCGTCGGTCAGCCGACCGACCTTTTCATCGCTGTGATTGACGTCGTCGCCCATCACCGAATAGTCCGCGATTGTACTGTGGAAGTCATCGCAGACGCTGGCATGGTCGGCGCCGCTACCGCGCAGCGCCCGCGCCCTGTCGGCAATGGCGATGATGGCAGCGCGCGTGCCGTCCTTGGCAAGCCCGATGACGGTGTCCACGATCCCCTCGATCGTTGTGCCGGGCACGAAGGCCGCGGCGACGGCAGCAGCCATTACGCCGGCGGCCTCGAGGCCATAGCTTTCCTGATGCCCCGCGGCAAAGGCAATGGCCTCGTCATAGGCCGCCTTGGGATCGGCGGCATTGGCCACGCCCACCGGGGCGATGTACATGGCCGCACCGCAATTGACCATATTGCCGATGCCCCCCTGACGCGGGTCGCAGTTGGACAGCTGATGGCGCTGGAAGATCCACTTTTCCGGATAGAACAGGCGATCGATCAGCATCGCCTCGCGTTGCAGTTCGGGCACCCAGCGCTTTGTCCAGGCGATCTGGCGCACCATGCCGTCGGCCATGTCCCAGGCGTCCAGATGTCGCCGCGTATCGGCATAGATATCCATCATGGCCAGGGTCATCAGCGTATCGTCGGTAACGATGCCATCGCCCCGCACGCGGTGGTTCCGCTGCTCGGGCGGCAGATCCATCTTGTGCCAGCGTGTCATCACCGAGGTCACCCGGCCGTAGCGCGCGCGGATCTGGGCAGCGGAGAGCTTTTCCACCGGCGCCCCGAGCGCGTCGCCCAGCGCGATGCCATGCAGCATGCCGCGAACGCGTGATTGGAGGGATTGGGTCATGCTGTTTCGACTTTCAATTCCATCGCTGGTCTCCGGGCCTGAGGCCCGGCGCGTCCCTCCCCCACAGGGGGGAGGGAGCAGGCCAGAACGGCCCGTTACTGGCCCAGTACCGTTGCCGCATATTCGGCCATGCGCTGGCCGCCGGCGGCGTTATACTCGTTCACAAAGGTGTCCCACTGGTCGAGCGAGGCCTCGCCGGTGATGAACCGGGCCACCCAGGAGCGATAGACCTGTTCGGCCGCGTCCACGTCGGCCGCATAGTCGGCCGGCCAGACGAAGGCATTGTCGGCGGTGAAGCCGGCCTTGATCGTGTCGAGCGCCGCCTGTGCCGTGGGCGACAGCAGCGCCGTTGGCGGCGTCCAGTTGGCGGCATTGAAGAAGCGCGCATACCAGGTCGAGATCTGGTCAGTGAAGGTCACCGCGCCATCGGCGCCCACCGTGTGATGCACATCGACAAAACCCATGCGATCGATGTCCTGGCCTTCCTTGGAAGCCATGAAATCGAGGACGGCAAAGGCCTCTTCCTTATGCTCGGAGAGCGACGACATCGCCCAGCCGCGGGACTCCTTGGACACGTCGACCGCGGCCAGCCCCTGGCCACCGGGGCCGGATGGCACAGGCAGCAGGGCCAGTTCGATCGTCTCGCCCGGATGGGCCTGACGCATCTTGCCGGCATAGATGTCGATGACTTCCGGCGAGGAACCGAAGATCACGCCGGCCTTGCCGGTGTAGAACTTGTCTTCCTTCACGTCGAAGGTGTTGGTGACATATTCCTTGTCGTAGAGCCCCTTCTCGGCCAGGCGGGCATAGAACGCGATCTTTGCCTTTTCCGCATCGGTAATGCGGGCATTGACCCAGGCCCCATCGGCATTCTTCATCCAGGTGCCGGTGACGCCGAAGGCCTGGTTGAACACCGAGTCCAGCTCGGTCGTATTGCCGAAGCCCGTCAGGCCAAGCGTGTTGCCGGCGGTACCGTCTCCATCAAGGTCGGCGTCGTGAATGGCCTGGAATAGGGCCTCATATTCTTCCACCGTGGTCGGGGCTGCCAGACCCAACTCGTCAAGCCAGTCCTGGCGCATCACCGGCTGCGGCGCCCGCGGCGGATAGACGTAGAGCAGGTAGGGATAATTGGCGAGACGCTCCACATTATGCGGCCACAGCGCCGCCTTGATGTGCTCTGAATTTTCAATCCAGGGATTGAGGTCTTCGAGGATGTTCTGCTCGGCCATCTTCTGATCGCCACCCTGGAAATAGATGACGTCCGGGATATCGCCCGACAGCAGCATGACGCCCAGCGCGTCGACATAGGCCGACGTGCCGCCCGGCAGGTCGATGGTCTGGATATCGATGTCGTGGCCCTGCGCCTTGAGCGCAGCCTCGATGGCCTCGATCTCCTTGACGTCGTCAGGATTGGTGGTGAGCAGGTCCTTGCTCACCAGCCGGATCGTGGTCTGGGCGAAAGCCGGCCCGGCCAGCGCCCCCAGCGTGGCCATGGCGGTGGTAACCAGCAGCAGTTTCTTCAGCGTCATTTTAGTCTCCTCCCATTTATGGTTCAGTCGCACCCGCTTGCGCGGAATTCTCTTGGCCTCTCCCCTGGAGAAGAGGTCGATGGATGGCGGACGTTGAGCGGCGCCTTGCTCATCCGTCTCATCCCTTCAGTGCCCCCGACATCGTCCCCTTGGTGAAAAACTTCAGGATCAGGGGATAGATGGCCAGGATCGGCAGGATGGTGATGAAGATCATGCCCGCCTTGAGCGCGCGGATGTTGATCTGCGCCAGGCCGATATTGTTGTTGGCATTGCTGGCGCCGACGATGGCGATCTTGTCGCCCTCGATGACGAACTGCCGGAGCACTACCTGCAGCGGCCACTTCGTCTGGTCGTTGAGGTAGATCATTGAGCGGAAGAACTCGTTCCAGTGCAGCACCAGATAGAACAGCGCGATGGTGGCAAGGGCTGGCTTGGCCAGCGGCAGCACGACCATCCAGAAGGTCTGGAAGGGGTTGGCGCCATCGAGCTCGGCCGCTTCCAGCAGCTCCTTGGGAATTTCCTCGAAGAAGCGGATCAGGATGATCAGGTACCAGGCGCTGATCGCCTTATACATGATCACCGACCAGGGCGTGTTGAGCAGGCCCAGCCGCTTCATCAGGAAATAGTCCGGAATGATGCCCGGCTCGAAAACGATGGTCACCAGCACCAGGATGAAGATCAACCGACGGCCCGGCAGGCCGGGTCGCGACATGCCCCAGGCCATCAGCGCCGTACCGAAGACCCCGATGCAGACGCTGGTGGCGGTCATCCAGATCGAGTTGAACAGACCGCGCTGCACATTGGGGTGCTGCAGCAACAGGGCCCAGACATCGATGGAAAAGCCATCTGGAATGATCGCCAGGCCGGAAAAGCCCGCGATCTTGCTGGGATCGGTGAACGACAGCGCCAACAGGTTGAGCAGCGGCTGCAGGGTGAACACCACCAGCAGCAGCAGCGTCGAGACGATCAGCACATATTCGACGCGCTCGAGCGGCGTCCGGCGCGATTGGCTGGCCATTACCATACTCCCTTGCCGGTCAGGCGCTTGCTGACGAGATGCGAGGTGACGACCAGGATCATGCCGATGACCGCCTTGAACAGGCCGGCGGCCGTGGCCAGCGCGTATTCGCCGGTCGACAGCCCCATGCGGTAGACATAGGTGTCGAGGATATCGATGGCCGAGGCGTTGACGTCGTTCTGGAAGTTGATCACCTGGTTCAGGTCGGCGCTCAGAAACATGCCCATATTGAGGATGAACAGCGTCGCGATGGTGGGGATGATGCCGGGAATGGTAACGTGCCAGATTTTCTGCCAGCGATTGGCGCCGTCCATCTCCGCTGCCTCGTAGAGCTCGGGGGCGATGGCAAAGATGGCGGCCAGATAGAGCAGACTGTCCCAGCCGGCCGAGCGCCAGATTTCCGAGACCACCAGCACCCAGCGGATGGTGCCGGTATTGGTCAGGTAGTTGATGGTCCCGAACCCCATCGACTGCTGGATCTGGTTGACGGCGCCATCGGTGGGCGACAGCAGCGCGATGAACACGCCGGCGATCACCACCCAGGACAGGAAATGCGGCAGGTAGATCGCCGACTGGATGACGCCGCGCAGCTTGCCGCTGCGCACTTCGTTGAGCAGCAGCGCCACCATGATCGGCACCGGGAAGACGAAGACGATCTTCATGCCCGAGATGATCAGGGTATTGGCCAGTACCTGGTAGAAGATCGGCGACGAGAACAGCTGCTGGAAGTTCTTCAGGCCGACCCAGAGGTTGGGTGGAATGATGCGGACCTGTTCGAAGGCCATCTTGGCTTCCCAGATCGGCACGTAGTGCCAGATGAAGAAGAACAGCAGACCTGGCGCCATCATCGCGTAATACGGCCACCAGGTGCGCAATCCGCTCACCAGACGTTCACCCTTTGGGGCAATGTGCGGTGTCACATCGAATGCCATGCCCCGCTCATCAGCCGGCCAGCTCGCAGTGGGAACGTTCCCACCCAACGGTATAACAGCGACTTTTGGTCCCTCGGACTCACCCATGGTCAGACCCTCCCTGCCCCGGCAACGCGCTGAGGCGCCGCGGTTGACAGATCGGCGAGTGAGCCTCGCTCTATCAGTCGACACGGCATGTAGATGCGCCGGTGTTCCGGCTTGTGTTCTATCTCGGCGAACAGGCCTTCGACGGCCCGCTCCCCGATATCGCGGCCCGGCTTGGCAACGGTAGTCAGGCCCGGCCAGGCGAACTCGCCCGACGGAATGCCGTCAAAGCCCAGAACCGATACATCGCGCGGGCAATCGAGCCCGGCATCGCGCACGGCCATCATGGCGCCTAGCGCCATCATGTCGTTGGCGGCGAACACGGCAAGGTGGCCGACCCGCGGCTGGTCAAGCAACCGCCGCATGGCCTGGCGTCCGCCTTCGACGGTATATTCACCGTCTTCGATGGCAAGGATGGCCGGATCGACATCGCGCTCGACGCAGTGCTCGTGCACGGCCCGCAGGAAGCGGGCCCGTGCCAGACGCGACTTGGGTCCCAGGATCAGCGCTGGTGCCCTGTGCCCCCTGGCCACCAGATGGTCCAGCCCCAGCCGCACCGCCTGGGCAATGTCCGATCCGACGCTCGAGACATCGGGAAAGCGCTCGGCGCTCGAGCCGATGAAAACGCAGGGCAGACCGAACCGATCCAGATCGTCGAAATTGTCCGACACCGGATTGACGATGGCCCCATCCACCCGCGCCCGGCGCAGCGTCTTGAGGTGCGTCGCTTCGGCCTCAGGGTCCCAATCAGACGAAAACACCAGCAGCGATGCCCCGGCCCGCGCCGCCCGGTCCTGGGCGCCACGCGCCACATCGGCCCAGAACGGGTTGGTGATATCGGGAATCACCAGGCCCAGCATGCCGCTCCGGCCCGAACGCATGCCCACCGCCAGGTGGTTGCGCTCATAGCCCACTGCATTGGCAGCCGTGACCACACGTTCCCGCGTCTCGTCGGTGATGTTGGACGAACCGGCCAGCGCCCGCGCTGCGGTGCTCTTGGACACTCCAGCGCGCTCGGCAACATCAATAATGGTAGGCCGACGTGTGCGGCTTTGTCCCATGATCCATCCCATGACGTCGGCTGCAACCAGCTCTCTGCGTCATGGGAACGTTACCGCGAACGCCGCATTTGTCAACTGGCACATACCGAAACCAGGAAAAAGTTCTGAACTCCGACCTGCGCCCTTCGTGGATCAGCTGTATCCATCTGCGCTGACCGCCGGACACACGGAGGTCACTCCTGTGGGGCCGCCTGGATCAGTTTCATCCGGATGCGGCGGGAGATGTTGTCGATCACGGCCACGGTGACCAGGATCATCAGGATGATGAAGGCAGCCTCGTCCCACTTGTTGATGCGCATGCGGTCCGACAGCTGCAGCCCGATGCCGCCGGCGCCCACAATGCCCAGAATGGTCGCCGAGCGCACATTGGATTCAAAGAAATACAGCACGTGGCTCAGCATCACCGGGAATACCTGCGGAAACACGCCCAGCCGCATCGCATGGCTGTCGCTGCCGCCGCTGGCCCGCACACCTTCAACCTGCTTGTCATCGACATTCTCGATGGCTTCGGCAAAGAGCTTGCCAAAGATCATCACATCGCCCACGGCAATGGCCAGCACGCTGGCAAAGGGGCCAAGGCCGACCGCCGAGACAAAAATCAGGGCCCAGACAAGGCCGTCAATGCCCCGAAAGCCGTCGAAAACACGCCGCAGGCTGAAGTGAAACAGCCAGTTGGGCACGATGTTCTTGGCCCCCAGAAAGCCGAGCGGCAGCGCCACCACGGCGGCGATCAGCGTGCCCAGAAAGGCCATGGCCAGCGTTTCGGCAATGGCGTGGCAATATTGCCAGAAGCCATCGCCCGGCCAGGGCGGGATCATCAGGCCGACCAGCATGCCCAGCTTGGACAGGCCGTTGAGGACCCGCATGGGCGAGGCGTCGATCCACCACAGGCCGTAGCCCAGCAGGATGGCGAAGCCGAGCCACAGGCTCCAGTCACGCAGGCGCTGGGCCAGCGGGCGCGCCAGCAGCTGCGGGTTGATCCCCCTGATGCGCGCGATGTCGGATGGCGAGATGGTCTGCATGGTCAGTGCCCCGTCATGAAATGGCGGCCGATGATCCGGTGGCGAATGGATTCACAGGCGATATCGATGATCGACACTGTCGCGATGAGCAGCAGCATGATGGCGGAGATGTCGGGATATTCGAACTGCCGGATGGCAACATAGAGCTCCTGGCCGATGCCGCCCGCCCCGACAATGCCCAGGGCGGAAGCGCCGCGCACATTGATCTCGAAGCGCAGCAGCAGATAGCTGGCATAATTGGGCAGCGCCTGCGGCACCACGGCCAGGCGCATCACCATGGGCCAGTTGCCGCCGGCCGAGCGCACGCCATCGATGGGCCGCTCGTCGACATTCTCGTTGACCTCGGCAAACAGCTTGCCCAGCGACCCGGCAGTATGCACGGCGATGGCCAGCACGCCGGCAAAGGGACCCAGGCCGAAGGCAAAGACGAAAATCAGCGCGAACACCAGTTCGGGCACGGTGCGGCAGAACTCCAGCACCCGGCGGGACAGGAAATAGACCGTGGTATTGGGGGCCAGGTTGCGCGATGCGGCGAAGCACAGCAGCAGCGCAATCGCGCCGCCCACGGCAGTGCCGACAAAGCCCATCAGAATGGTTTCGACCAGCAGGCGCAGCCAGAAGCGCAGCCCCCAGTACCATTCGGCCATATCGGCGCCGAAAGTGGCGATGGACAGGCTGGGCATGGTGCCCGCAATGTAGTTCCAGGCCTTGGGCAGGCCATCCATCAGGCCGGGTAGATTGAAGTCGCTGACCATGACCGAGGCCACGAGCGCCGCCAGAAACAGCGCGCCATAGAACCCGGTCCAGAGCCGGCGGATCGTGCGCACCTGTTGATAGCGGTTTTCAAACGCAGCCAGGCGATCATGCCGGGCGTCGGTGGAGCGCGGGCCGGTGGCCGGTTCGAGCAACATCATCGGGTCATTCCTCGTCGCTGTGGCGGAATGGCACGCGAGGATGATCCCCGCGTGCCATTGCAGCATCAATTGGCGGTGCGGCGGCGTTCGGCGGCGTTGAATTCGGTAATGGCGATCAGGTCGAGATAGTCTTCATGAGCGGTCTCGACATAACCGCTCGACGTGCCGCGGGTATATTCAGCGAAGCCTTCAGGATCCGCGGTGGGGAAGGCCATCAGGGCGGCCTTGAACTCGTCCTGCAATTCCTGCGGCAGGCTGGTCAGGATCATCACCGGCGTGTTGGGAATGACGGGCGAGGTCCAGATGATGCGGGTCGAACCCTTTTCGATCAGGCCCTTGCCCTCCATGGTCTGGATATTGCCGGCAACCTCGTTGCGCCAGTGGGTCGCCACGGCTTCGAACGTGCCGTTGATCAGGGCCATGACGCTCTGCTCGTGCCCGCCTGAAAAGGCGACGTCGCCGAAATACTCGTCCGCGGGCATGCCCAGTTCCTGGGCCAGATAATAGGACGGCACGGCATAGCCCGAAGCCGAGTTGGGATCGGCAAAGGCAAAGGACACGCCCTTGACGTCCTCGAGCGTCTGGTAGTCGCTGTCGGCGCGTACGGCGATGACCGAATAGTAGCCCTTGTTGCCGTCGCCATCGAGCGTGATGGCGACCGGCGCGACGCCTTCACCCATGATCTTGCGGGCCAGGGCATAGGCGGCCGGGCCGACTGAAGCGATATGCACATGTTCCGAGCGCATGGCCTCGATGATGGCAGCATAGTCGGTGCCGCGCACGATCTTGACCGGCACGCCCAGCGCTTCGCTGAGGTAATGGGCATAGGGCTCGTTGCGGGCGATGGCGTCGGCTTCGTTCTCGCCCGAGGAAATGCCGATGGTCAGCTCGGGATATTGCTCGCGCCAGTCCTGGGCCAGGACGGGCGACATGACGGCAGCCGAAATCAGCACGGCCGCTAGGCCGTGGCGCAGGTAGGTGAACATAGCAATGCTCCAGTTGATGGGTTTGGGTGGCGACGCCTACTCGACGTCGGCCATTTGTCGTTGCATGTCGGCCTTGGCCGTCATGTGGGCAGCCATGGTTGAGGTCAGGTTCTCGTCCACGGTATCTTCGTTGTCGCCGCCATAGATTTCCTGGATCACCCGGGAGGTCAGCTGGGCGGGCGTGCCATCGAACACCACCCTGCCCTGCGCCATGCCGACAATGCGGTCGCAATAGGCCCGGGCGGCATCGAGCGTGTGCAGATTGCAGATCACGGTGATCTTGTCCTGCTGGTTGATGGTGCGTAGCGCGTCCATCACCAGCTGTGCATTGCGCGGGTCCAGCGAGGCAATGGGCTCATCGGCAAGGATCATCGAGGGATTCTGGATCAGTGCCCGGGCAATGGCGACGCGCTGCTGCTGGCCGCCCGACAGGGTGTCAGCCCGCTGCAGCGCCTGCGGCAGCAGATCGAGGCGATCGAGCGCCATGCCCGCGGCGGTGCGATCCTGCGCCGAAAAATGCTTGAACATGATGGGCAGGGTGGCGGCAGTCCCGATCCGGCCTATCAGCACATTGGTGAGCACGTCGAGCCGGTTCACCAGGTTGAATTGCTGGAAAATCATCGTGCAGCGCGAACGCCAGGCCCGCAGCTCGCGGCCGGTCAGCTTGCCGATATGGGTATTCTCGAACACGATATCGCCCTGTCCGGTGCTGGCGAGGCGGTTGATCAGGCGCAGCAGCGTGGATTTGCCCGCCCCTGACCGCCCAATGATGCCGACCATCTGGCCAGCAGGAAAGCTCAGGGAGACATTGTTGACCGCAATGGTCTGGCCGAACGTCTTGGTGATTTTCCTCAGTTCAAGCATGTCACTACCTTTTCGCGAGGACGTCTGGTCTTCAGGCTGTGTTGAAGCTAACCGGCTTGCATGACACCGTTAACTCATTCGAATGACACCACGGTGACGGATCGGGGCCATGCTGCCGTCGGAATAGACCACCGCGCCCTTGCAGATGGTGGTGCGCACATGGCCCACGCCGGTATCGTCGGCGATGATGAGATCAGCGCGCAGGCCCAGGGCGATTTCGCCGCGGTCCTCAAGGCCCAGTACGCGGGCCGGATTGCGCGTGGCCAGCCGGGTCGCGCCGGCCAGGCCATCGGGATCGGTATTGCCCAGCACCAGCACGGCCGGCAGCATGGCGGAGGGGTGGTAGTCGGCAGCCAGCAGGTCGAGCAGGCCATGGGCATGGGCCTCGCGGGCCGACAGATTGCCCGAATAGGAGATGCCGCGCAGCGCATTGGGGGCGCCCATGGCATTGAGCATGCCGCGCCCATGTGCCTCGCGGGCCGCCTCGAGCGTCACCGGGAACTCGCTGATATTGGCGCCCAGCGCCTGCATCCGCGCCACCTTTTCCACGGTATCGTCATCATGGCTGGCCAAGGGCACGCCATGAAGTGCGCAGTATTGGGCAATCGCGCGCAGCGTGGCGGTCAGGTCGCCCGCTGTTTCCTTCCGGTCGCGGATACGCTGGTCAAGATTGGCCTGAGCCTGCTCGAGGGTGATGCCCTTGGACTTGGCCAGATTGGCCGCCTGCAGCGCTAGGTCGCGATACTGACCCTGCCCCGGCGTATGATCGCACAGCGAGATCAGATCCACCGCGCCCTCGGCAATCAGTTCCTTGACCACCGACAGAGCGGCCGGAAACGTCACCTCGAAGCGGGCGTGTACGCGGTGGTCGACCAGCAGCTCGGCCTGGTGCGCCCGCAGCGCCCGGATCATTTCGCTGGTGAAATCATAGGAGCGCATATGGCCATAGGTCGATCCGGGGCTGAACGATACGGCCGCATAGGCGGTGGTAATGCCCGAATTGGCCAGCTTGCGATCGAGGTCGCGCAGGCCCATTTCCATCGGCATGCGCACATTGGGCCGCGGCTCGATCTCGCGTTCGATCATGTCGCCATGCATGTCGATCAGGCCGGGCATCAGCAGCAGGCCCTGTCCGTCGATATCAGCGTGCTCGACCGGGGTCTGGCGGATTTCGACGATCAGACCGTCCTCGACGCGCAAGGCACCATGGTCGATGACGTGGTCGGCAAGGACAATGCGGAAATCAGACAGCCACATGGCTCAGCTCCATGGCGGCAGAGACGGGATGGGTGGCCAGGTCGATCTCGCGATCGATGAGGTCGGCAACGTCGCCGGGATGGTGGAATACGCCGACAATGGCGACCCCGGCGGCCTTGAGGTCGGCGAGACGCCGCACCAGCGCGGCCCGGGCGCCGACATCGAGCGAAGCGGTCGGCTCGTCGAGCAGCAGCAGGCGCTGCGGCAGGATCAGCGCACGGGCCAGGTTGACCTTCTGCTGCTCGCCGCCGGAAAAGGTACTCGGATAGGCGCGCCAAAGTTCGGGCCGTACGCCGAATTCGCCCAGCCAGTGCCGCGCCTGCTCCAGGGCGTCATCGGGCGCATAGCCGGCCAGCCGCAGCGGTTCGGCGACAATGTCCTGGGCGGCAACGCGGGGACGGGCATTGAGGAACTGCGTGACAAAGCCGATTTCCTGGCGGCGCAACAGCGCGATGTCGACATCGGCGGCGCGCGCCAGGTCGATGCCGCCAAGGCCGGACTGGTACCAGATATGGCCGGCCACCGGCAGATAGCTGCGCCACAGCGTGCGCAGCAGCGTCGACTTGCCGGCACCATTGCGGCCCTTGAGCAGCAGGAACTCGCCCGCATGCAGGTCAAAGCTGATGCCTTCAAAGGCATGCAGCATGCTGTCGAGGTGATACATGCGGAAGGTTTTGCTCAATCCGTCGACGCGCAGCAGGGGCAGATGGTTGTCTTGTGTCATGGCGGCACCTAGAGCTTGGCGTGGACGAGTTGCTGGGTATAGGGGTGCTGCGGGTCCTGAAACACCTGGTCGCATAACCCCTGCTCCACCACCTCGCCATGCCGCATCACCAGCACGCGGTCAGCCATGGTGCGGATCACACCCAGATCGTGGCTCACCAGCACCATGGTGATGCGCCGGTCGCGCTGCAGGCGCTTGAGCGTATCGAGCACCAAGGCCTGCACGCTGACGTCGAGCCCCGTGGTCGGCTCGTCCAGCAGCAGCAGCGCCGGTTCGAGGGCAATGGCCTTGGCCAACTGCACGCGCTGCTGCATGCCGCCCGACAGTTCGGCCGGTCGGGCATCCATGCGCGATAACGGGAATTCGGAAGCGTCAAGCGCATCCCGCGCCTTGCTGCGCAAGACCTCAAAGCTCCGTTCGCCGGCGATCAGCAGCCGCTCGGCGACATTGCCGCTCGAACTGTGCCGCATCAGCAGGCCCAGATGCGGGTTCTGGTAGACAATGCCGATATGGTGCGCGCACAGCATGCGCCGCTCGTAGCGCCCCAGGGCAAACAGGTTGCCATCGTCGCGCCCGGGCAGGCGCAGCCGGTAGTCGCCGTGATCTGGCGTATCCTCAAGGTTCATCATGCGCAGCAGGGTCGACTTGCCCGAGCCGCTTTCCCCGACAATGCCCAGCACTTCCCCCGGATAGACATTGACGTCGACCTGGCGCAGTGCACGCACCGCGCCATAGCGACGGGACACGCCGCGCATGGTCAGCAGCGCCGCGGTCTGCATCAGTTGCGGCGGCAGCAGTTCGGCGGGCGCCGAAGTCATGTCGATGCTCATGCCGAATACTCCCCGTTCCGGTACCAGGTGGTGCCGATCGCAACCGCTTCGCCCTCCCCCTGCCGAATGGCCTTGATGCCCAGATTGCTGTCGGAAACTTCGAACACCGAGCCGCCCTGGTCCTGCGGAATCTCGTTCATGAAATAGCCGGCCATCCCCGAGCGGCGGCAGACCAGCGCGGCATGGTCCTCGACCCGATAGGGCCGATCCGAGAACACCAGCGGCTCGACGCGGGTAAAGGGCGGCACGGCATGCAGGCGCTTCTCGCGGCCGGCCGACAGAAAGGTCAGGTGCCGTGCCATATGGAGTTTGGGCACGTCCCAGCGGGGGATCGGCGAGGGCGTCATCACGTGCCGGCCATTGACCAGGCTCGGATAGGCCGCGCCCTGCATGATGCGGCCCTTGCGCACGATCTGCTCATAGAGCGTCAACCACAGCCGGCCATAATCGGCATCGGCATGCATCTGCCGGGCGATCGACATATTGGGCTCCACCCCGCGCAGCGGCTCGGGATTGGGCACCTGCAGCACCAGGATCTGATCGGCAGCCAGAGTCTCTTCCGGCACGCGATGACGCGACTGGATGATCGAGGCCTCCAGCGTATCCCAGGTCTCAGCCGCACCCGAAACGCGACTGATGAAGCGGCGGATCGAGGCGGCATTGACGCCGTCATCGGCGCCCTGGTCGATGACCTTGATGGTCGATTGCGGATTGACCAGCGTCAGCGTGACCTGCAGGCCACCCGTGCCCCAGCCGCGCGCCATGGGCACTTCGCGGCTGGCATAGGGGATCTGGCAGCCGGGCACGGCGATGGCCTTGAGCATCTTGCGGCGCAGTTCGCGCTTGGCCGATGCGTCGAGAAAGCCGTAGCTGGTGGCGGCCCAGGGCTTGGTGAGGGAAGCAAGGGTCATTCTGCGGGCTCCGTCTGGCGTGGCTCGGCCAAAGCGTCATTGTCGTCATTGGCGTCAACCGCGGCAGCCTTGGCCTTGGCGTCACGCATGGCATCCAGCACCGACTGGAAGGTCACGTAATGAGGCAGCTTGAAGTGGATGCAGAAGCCCGAGGCTTCGACGCTTTCGGTATGGTAGAGGTAAAATTCCTCGTGCATGGGCGAGCCCACCGGCGCCTCGGCCGAGTTGAGGTCGAGCGTCGCGGCGGCGATCACCTTGACCTCGTTCCAGCCGAGGCTGGCGGCAAAACCGAGTTCGAGAAAACCACCCTTTTCCTTGGACGTGACCTCGGCCTGGCAGACGCGCACGCGGCCCGCCGAGAATTCCGTACCACTGGGATGGCGCACCACCACTTCGGCTTCGGCAAGCCGCAATTCATTGACCGTGGGATGGGCATTGCCATAGCCGCGCATGGCGGCATAGCCGAGCGCCAGCACGCCCCCGGTTTCGGCCCGCGCCAGGCTCTGCAGCCGGTGCGCCCGCGCGGCGGGAAACAGCAGCGGCTCCCGGGTAAGGTCGGGGATGTCATCGCGTGCCACGTGCGGCTCGGTGGCAGGCGCCACCAGCCCCTGCTGGCGCTGCCAATCGGCCAGAGACGGCTGCCGCATCGGCGCGGGGCTTGCGGCCGCGTCCACCGCTGGCGGGTTAAAAGGCGTGCCTTCGAGCACGTCGGTGGCCAGCACGCGGTGGGAATAGTCCAGCGTCGGCCCGAGGATCTGTCCGCCCGGAATATCCTTGAACGCGGCCGAGATGCGGCGCTGCGTCAGCAGATGCTCCTGCCGCAGGGGAGCGGCCACCGCCAGGCGCGGCTGCGTCGTGCGCCAGGCGCGCAGCACCAGCACGGCTTCGGAGAGTTCGCCGCCGGTCTGGGCCAGCGCCAGCGCCGCCAACTCTTCGCTATAGAGCGAGGCTTCGCCCATCACCCGATCGATGAGATAGGGCATGGACTGGCGGATGGCCTCGATACGGGCGGCGTCGATGGTGCCCAGGTCCTGGCGGAACAGCCGCTCGGCCTGCTCAATGGCCTTTTCGCCACCGCGGGTTGCTACATAGGCCATTCAAAGCACCTCGATCTGGGTGGAGCGGGGAATGCCGATAACCGAGCGGCCATCGACCAGCAGGAGTTCAAAGCCCTCCGGATAGGCGCAAAGTTGCTGGCGCAGGGCCCAAAAGGCAGCAGGAAGGGCAATTTCGAGGTCACGGCAACCGTCAATGCCGGGGCCCGTCAGGCGCAGGCGCTGGCCTTTGCCATGGGCGACCTGGGCCACCAGCGTGGCGCCCTCATCAGGATAAAGCGCGCTGCCGCAGCGGATGGCGGCCAGTGCATCGGCGGCGCCATCAAGGCTTTGCAGGAACAGATGGTCGGCCTGGTCCAACTCACCGGCAATTGCACCGGTCTCGGCGATCTGCCGGGTCAATGCCGCATCGTCGGCATAGGCTACGCATTCGCGATCGATCAGGGCATCGACAATGGCGGTCAGGCCGGCCTCGGGCAATTCGCGGATCTCCCCGGGACGGGCCATCGACCACATCAGCGCTTCAAAGGTGGCATTGGCACGCGCCTCAACGGCATCGGGCGGGGCTACGGTCAGCATCAGAATGTCTCCATCTCGACGCGAGTCGCCTCGACCCGGCGCATCAGCACCGCGTCGAGCGCGGCCTGGTGCTCGCATTCGCTGTCAAGGAAGCGGCGAACCGCGTCGGTCTCTACGCCGGCGGCGAGCGCCAGATCGACCACGGCCATGGCCATGGCGCGCTCGAGGTCCCGGGCGGTGATCATGCCGTAGCCGACGCGGCCCGCGGCATCGGCAATATGGGCCTCGCTCACCAGCACCTCGCCGAGGTGAAAATCGACATTTTCTACCGTGTCACGCATGGGCAGCATGACCAGCCCGGTGCGGTTGGTGATGACCGTGATATCACCCAGTGGCTCAAGCAGGGTCTCGGCCAAGGCCTTGAGTGGCGCAGGCCGCGCGCGTGCCAGAATGCCCAGGGCTTCGGCATGGCCCACCCGTTCCGGCCCAGGGCCGCTGGCTTCATTGAACATCATCGGTCCTTTCGCTGACCACTTCGCCCGTGGGGGCGTTCTCGAAGGTGAATTGCACGCGATCGCCGGCCCAGGCCGCCTCGGAAAAGCCGATCGGCTTGCCTGCGAGGTCGACGTCGACCTTCTGCACGATTAGGACCGACTGCCCCGGCCGCATCATCAGCAGGGACGTCTCGTGCGGGTTGGCAAGGCGGGTAAAGATCGTCGTGCTCTGCCGACGATAGTCATCGATGCCATAGGTCTTGTAGATGGCGGTGATCGAGGGGTTTGCCTTGCGGCGTTCGGCAATATCGGGGAAACGGGCAACATCGTGATAGGACCAGCCCAGGCTGATCGGCAGGTCATTCGCGAAGCCGCGCCAAGACCGTGCGGTGACCAGTGCACCGGGCGTCAAACCGAGCGCCGCAGCAATGCGCGCGCCGGCCGGTATCTGCATTTCCAAGATCGCCTGGCCGGAGGCGGTGAGACCCTGCGCCATGAGGTTTTCACGGAAACGGGTCCGCGGCCCGATGACATAGTTGATCAGCGACGCCCGCTCGACAAAGGTGCCGCGGCCATGTTCGACGCGCAGCTTGCCCTCAGCCACCAGCGCTGCCAGCGCCCGTCGCAAGGAATGCCGGCGAGTGTTATAGAGAACGCACAGCTCCGGCTCCGACGGCAGCCGACTGTCCGGCGGCAAATGGCCCGCCGCGATTTCTTCGCTGATCTTGTCCCGCGTGGTTTCCCACGTCTGCCCTCGACTATGCATAAAGGCCCGCTTCACTCATTCGGATGAGTTGGACCCTAGCCCCGGCGGATGACAGGCCAATGACGAAATGCGCGAGGTCGCCATGGGCAGTGCCGAACCAAAGCGTAGAGGCCCTTCCGAGCCTATCGGAACCGCCTTACGCCAGGCATGGTCATACCGGATCAGGCACGACGCGCCGCGCGACTTGACCGAAATCAACGCGTGACCATGACGTCCTGCTAGATTTTTGTCATGGACAGCGCCTCGCCCACCCGTTCGGACCTGCTCCGGGTCAACAAGCTCACCAAGGCCTATGCGGCCGGGGACGCTCAGGTCGTCGCCCTGGACGGGGTCGACTTCGTTGCTGCCAGCGGGGAATTCGTCGTCATTCTGGGGCCCTCGGGGTCGGGCAAATCGACCTTTCTCAACCTCATCGGCGGCCTCGATACGGCCACGTCGGGCCAGGCCTGGTTTCGCGACTGGCAGATCACCGGCGCCGACGACACAGGCCTGACCCGCTACCGCCGCCGCCATGTCGGCTTCGTCTTCCAGTTCTACAATCTGGTCCCCAGCCTGACGGCCCGGGAAAACGTGCAGCTGGTCACCGAAATCGCCGCCCATCCGATGGCGCCGGCAGAGGCGCTGGCCATGGTGGACATGGCCGACCGGATGGACCACTTTCCGGCCCAGCTCTCCGGGGGCGAACAGCAGCGCGTCGCCATTGCCCGGGCCATCGCCAAGCGACCCGACGTCCTGCTCTGCGACGAGCCGACCGGCGCGCTGGACTCCAAGACCGGCATTGTCGTGCTGGAAGCCCTCACCCGGATCAATGCCGAGCTGGGGACCACCACGCTGGTGATTACCCATAACGCGGCCATCCGCACCATTGCCCATCGCGTCGTCAGTTTTGCCGACGGCCGGATCGCGGCCATCGACACCAATGCCGAGCGCCAGCCGGCCGCCTCGGTGCGCTGGTGAGCGGCCTCCATGCCCTGCACCGCAAGCTGTTGCGCGAGCTCGTGCGCTTGTGGGCACAGGTGCTCGCCATCGCCCTGGTCATGGCAGCCGGCGTTGCTACGCTGCTGATCGGCATCGGCACCTATCAGTCGCTCGAGCGCACGCGCGAGGCCTATTATCAGAGCCATCACCTCGCCCATGTCTTCGCCACCGTTACCCGGGCGCCCCGCTCCATGCTGGCAAAGATCGGCGCCATGGACGGCGTCCTGGCCGTCGACAGCCGCATCGCCAAGATCGCGCTGGCCGATATCGAGGGGTTGGAGCAACCCGCATCCGTGCGCCTGATTTCGCTGCCCTCGCAACAGGCAGGAACGCTCAATCGCCTCTATCTGCGCAGCGGGCGACTGCCGGAGGCCGCCAACCACATGGAGGCGGTGGTCAGCGAGATCTTTGCCCAGGCGCATGGCTTTCGCGAGGGCTCCCGGTTCGGCGTCGTCGTCAACGGCGCCTGGCGCACGGTGACGATCACCGGCATAGCGCTGGCGCCAGACTATCTTTACGCCATCGCCCCCGGCGAGATGACGCCCAATAGCGGACGCTTCGGCATCCTCTGGGTGCCCGAGCGCACGCTGGCAGCGGCCTATGAGCTGGGCGGCGCCTTCAACGCCGTCTCGGTCCAGCTCGCGCCCGGCACGTCCGAGGAGGCGGTGATCACCGGGCTCGATCAACTGCTCGATCCCTATGGCGCGCAGGGCGCCCATGGCCGCGACCAGCTCACCTCCCATGCCTATCTGGACGCCGAACTGCAACAACTGCGCTCGATGAGCGAGGTGTTGCCGCCGGTCTTCCTGCTCGTGGCGGCCTTTCTCGTCAACATGACGCTGACGCGCCTGATCGCCCTCGAGCGCGAGCAGATCGGCCTGCTCAAGGCCATTGGCTATTCCGGCCGCGCCATCGCCTGGCACTATGTGGAGTTCGTGCTGCTGATCGCCATCATCGGCATCGTCATCGGCACCGGTTTCGGCATCTGGGCCGGCAATGCCCTCACCGAAATGTACACGCGGTTCTACAGCTTTCCCGTCCTGGTCTTCAGCCGTGAACCCAGCCTTTATGCCATTTCGGGCGGCATCACGCTGGCAGCCGCGGTGGCCGGCGCCATCCGCGCCGTGCGGGCTGCCGCCATGCTTCCCCCCGCGGTGGCAATGTCGCCGCCCCCACCGCCGATCTATCGGCGGCACAGCGGCCGGCGGCGTTTCGCCCTGCCCCTGCATCAGACCGGGGTCATGGTCACGCGGCACCTGCTGCACCGTCCCTGGCGATCGGCCGGTGGGATCGTCGGCATTGCCCTGTCGGTCGCCGTGCTTGTTGGCTCGCTCTGGTCGGTGGGCGGCGTCGAGTTCATGATCGACTACTCGTTCAACCGCACCGAGCGGCAGGATGCCATTGTCAATTTTGCCACCAGCAAGCCCCTCGCCGCCACGGCAGAGATCGCCCGCCTGCCCGGTGTGCTGGGAGCCGAGCCCTTCCGTGCCGTGGGCGTCGAAATCGGTCATGCCCAGGTGACGCGCCAGATAGCCCTGATGGGGCGCCCCGCCAACGGTTCCATGACCCGCATTCTCGATGCCGATCTGCAGCCGGTGCCAATGCCGCCGCAGGGCGTGCTGCTGACGCGGTCCCTGGCCAGGATCCTGGGCGTCGCCCCGGGCGACAGCGTCGATATCCGCCTTCTGGAGGGGGAGCGGCAACGATACCAGCTGCAGGTGGCGGCCGTTGTGGAAAGCTATCTCGGGCTCGGCGCCTATATGGACATGGCGGCCCTGCAGGCCCTGATGGGCGAAGGCAACCGCATTTCGGGCGTCAACATTACCATCGACACGCTGCACCAGGCCGAGCTCTTTGCCGCGCTCAAGCGCTCGCCCTCGCTGGGCCATATCGCCCTGCAGGCGGCAGCACTCAAGCAGTTTCGCGCCACCATGGCCCAGAACATGTATGTCATGATCGCCGTGCTGGTCGGCCTGGCCGGCCTCATCGCCTTTGGCGTGGTCTACAATTTCGCCCGGATATCGTTATCTGAACAGGGGCGCGAAATGGCCAGCCTGCGCGTGCTCGGCTTCACCCGCGGCGAGGTCTCGTCCCTGTTGCTGACCGAGATTGCCATCCTCGTGCTGCTCGCCCAGCCGCCGGGCTGGCTGCTCGGCCTGCTGATTGCGCGCGGCATGGTCGAGGGCTTTGCCAGCGAGCTGTTCAGCATGCCGCTGATCATCGGTCCCGACGTCTTTGCCACCGCCAGCCTGGCGGTCACGGCGGCGGCGCTGCTGTCGGGCCTCGTGGTCCGCCGCCGGATTGATCGCCTTGACCTGATCGCCGTTCTCAAAACCAGGGAGTAGCCAAATGTGGAGCCGCCTTCTGACTCTGTGCATAATCCTCTCGCTGGTCGCCGCCGCGGCTTGGGCCCTGTGGCCGCGGCCCATCAGCGTCGAGACGGCCAGCATCGCCGCCGGCAGCCTGGTGGTCACCGTTGAGGAAGACGGCACCAGCCGCATCAGCGAGGTGTTCCACGTTTCAGCTCCCATACTGGGTCGCCTGAAACGCGTCGGCCTGCATGTCGGCGATGCCGTGACGCAGGGACAGACGCTGGCCAGCATGGAGCCGGTCGCCCCAGGCCTTCTTGACGAGCGGGCGCGTCGCGTTGCCGAAGCCGCCGTTCAGGCGGCCGCCGCCGGCGTCACCATGGCCGAAGCCGGCCTGGCCCAGGCCAGGGCCACCGACACCTTCGCGCAAGAGGATCTTGAGCGGTCGATCTTGCTGTCGGAGCGCGGTCTGGTGTCGACGCAGGCACTGCAGCGGGCGCGACTCGCGGCCGAAACCGCACGGCAGTCCATGGACGCGGCCGAGGCGACACTGCAGATGCACCGGCAGCAGCTGCAAAGTGCCCAAGCCGCGCTGATCCAGGGCGACACGCCCACGGCCGGCCCCTGCTGTGTCAATGTCGTGGCGCCGGTTACCGGGCGGGTGCTCGCCGTCTTTTCGGAAAGTGAACAGGTGCTGCAGGCAGGTGCGCCGCTGATGGATATCGGCGACCCCGACCTGCTGGAAATCCAGGTTGACGTGCTCTCCAGCGACGCCGTGCGCATCGTCTGGGGGGCCCGGGCCAATATTGTGGATTGGGGCGGCGCCCCGCTCCGCGCCGAAGTAGCCCAGATCGATCCGATTGCCACCACCAGGGTCAGTGCCCTGGGCATCGAGGAGCAGCGGACGCGCGTGACGCTACGGCTGCTCGATGGCCCCAAGACCCGCACCGGGCTCGGCCATGGTTATCGCGTCACCGCGCAGATCGTGGTCTGGGAGGCCGCGGAGGTGGTTCTGGTACCCCTCGGCGCGCTGTTCCGCACCGGTGCTGACTGGTCGGTTTTTGTCATCGAGGATGGCACGGCGCGGCTGCGGACCTTGACCCTGGGCCAACGCAATGGCGAGAGCGCCGAGGTCAGGGACGGCCTCGCCGTGGGCGAGACGGTGATCATGCATCCCGGCGACACCCTGGCCGATGGGCGCAGCGTCGTGGCGGAACAATAGCGACGCTTGCTATTGCGCCGGCGCGGTGTTGCGCTTCATCAAGGCCAGGAAGAAAATGCCCCCCACGATGCCCGTAATGACGCCCAGCGGCACATCCTGGGGCGGAATGACGATGCGGGCCAGCATGTCGGCGAGGACGAGGAAGATGGCGCCGCTCAGCGCGGACAGCGGCAGGACCCGGCGATAGTCGCCGCCCACGACCAGGCGCACCAGATGCGGAATCATCAGCCCGACAAAGGAAATGACACCCGAAAAGGCCACGGCGGCGCCGGTCAGCAAGGCGCAGACGATGAAGACCACCATGCGGAAGCGGCCGGCGGGCAGCCCCAACGTGGTCGCCGATTCATCCCCCAGGG
Source organism: Devosia sp. MDV22-iso42 (assembly GCF_058629155.1). Classification (NCBI taxonomy): domain Bacteria; kingdom Pseudomonadati; phylum Pseudomonadota; class Alphaproteobacteria; order Hyphomicrobiales; family Devosiaceae; genus Devosia; species Devosia sp. MDV22-iso42. The sequence goes on along the minus strand of NZ_JBZVWR010000006.1, from coordinate 7,541 downwards.
TCATGGCGTTGAGATTGCGGGCATTGATCACCAGATAGGCGCCACACAGCAGCAGCGCCGCCAGCGGATAGGGCAGTTGCGCCCATTGCGACAGGCCAAGCCCGCCCAGCATCCAGAAGATCACGGTATGGGCAGCGCGCGGATCGCCCAGAAAAATGGCGAGGCTCCCCAACGAGGTCACGACAAAGGAAATCGCCACCCCGGTCAACACGAGGCGACTGGCGTTGGTGGCGCCGGTAAACCTGGCCACCCCGACCACCAGGGCCGTCGTTGCCAGAGCACCGGCAAAGGCGAAGAGCGGCACGGTGACCAGCCCCAGGAACATGCCGGTATGCAGCAGCACCACGATGGCGCCAAGCGCGGCACCCGAGGAAATGCCCAGCAGATGCGGATCGGCCAGCTGGTTGCGCGTGACCGCCTGCAAGGCCGCGCCCACCAGAGCCAGGCTGGCGCCGACAATGGCGCCCAGCACCACGCGGGGCAGGCGCACCTCCCAGACAATGTTGTCCCGCCCTGCCGACCAGGTCGGATCCATGCTGCCGGGCGCCAGGTGGCTGGCGATGGCGCCCCAGACGGTATCGAGTGGAATGGCAACGGCGCCGACGCTGACGCCGGCCACCATCACCAGGGCCAGCAGAACGGCCAGCCCTGCTGTCAGCAGCGGCAGTTGGTGCAGGATGGCGTGCCGCGGACCGGCAACGAGATGATGGTGGCTCAATGTCTGTCGCTCTTCGGTAAAAGGCCGGCCCCCGGGGCAGCCGGCAACCATGGTCAGGAGGGAAAGAAGGCTGCGGCCAGTCGCTTGATGGCAGCGATGTTGCGCGGCCCCGGCGTCGCCTCGACATATTGCAGTACGACAAAGCGGTCGTTCTGCACCGCGGGGATGGCGGCAAAGGCGGGATTGTTCTTCATGAAGGCAATCTTCTGCTCGGCAGTGACGTCGCCATAATTGACGATCACGATCACCTCTGGATTGCGCTCGATCACCGGCTCCCAGCCGACCGCGACCCAGCTGGTCTCCACATCGTCCATGATATTGCGGCCGCCGGCAGCCTCGATCAGCGCCGTGGGAATGGCATAGCGGCCGGCGGTAAAGGGCTTGTCCTCCCCCGAGTCATAGACGAAGACGGTCGGGGCGGCATCGGCGGCGGGGCGCGCGGCGGCAAAGGCCTCCAGTTCCTGCCGGTAGCCGTCCACCAGGGCTTGGGCGCGGTCCTCGACGCCAAAGATGCGGCCCAGATTGAGCAGGTCGACATACATGTCGTCCATAGAGGCCTTGGACTTGGCCATGATGTGGATGCAGCTCTCGGTGAGCTCGTAGACGGCGATGTCGAAGGCGGCCAGCGTCTCGGGCGTCACCTCGCCCCCCACCTTCATGCCGTAGTTCCAGCCGGCAAAGTAGAAGTCGGCATCGGCGCCGAGCAGGACCTCCTTGCTGGGATAGTCCGGCGAGAGCTCGGGCAGCTGCTTGACATCCTGGCGGAGGGTTTCGTCGAGGGTCTTCCATTCTGACACGCCGGTATAGCCGACCATGTGGTCGGTCAGGCCGAGCGCCAGCATCATTTCGGTGAGGTTGACGTCATTGGACACCGCGCGCTGCGGCGGCGCCGCAAAGGTCACCTCGCGGGCGCAGCTCTTGACGGTGACGGGAAAGGCTTGGGCTGCCGACGCCGAGGCGAGCAGCAGGCCTGTGGCCAGCAGGGTATGAACGAAACGCACGCAGAAACTCCTTAGGCTTTGAGGGGAAGGTGAAAGGAAAAGCGGGGACGGCCCGTCGCGGGATGGCTGTCGATGGTGGTGGCGACCGAAAAGGTCTGGTCGATTGCTGCCGGGGTCAGCACGTCGAGCGGACGGCCGATATCGACCTGCCGCCCCTGGTCGAGCACCAGAACCTGGTCGGCATGGGCGGAGGCCAGGGCCAGGTCGTGCAGCGACACCACCACCGTGGTGGGCAGCGCGGCCAGCAGAGCCAGCACTTCGAGCTGGTGCCGGATATCGAGGTGATTGGTCGGTTCATCCAGGATCAACAGGTCGGGCTTTTGCACCAGCGCCCGGGCAATCAGCACGCGCTGCTTCTCGCCACCCGACAGGCTGGCAAAATTGCGCGGTGCCAGGGCGATAAGGCCGAGCAAGGCCAGCGCCTCAAGCACCGGTTGTTCATCGACGGCGGCAAAAGGGCCCTGATGCGGCGCCAGTCCCAGGGCGACGACTTCGGCCACGGTCAGGCCGAAATCACTGGCCGGTTCCTGCAGCACGGTGGCAATCCGCCGCGCCACGGCCTTGGGCCGGAGTGTCCAGAGGTCCTGCCCATCAAGTTGCACCAGACCAGCCGTGGGCCGGTGATAGCGATAGAGGCAGCGCAGCAGACTGGATTTGCCGGCGCCATTGGGGCCGACCACGGCCAGCATCTGTCCCGGCTGCACCGAAAAGTGTAGTCCCGAAATGATCGCCTGCTGCGGGCTCGGACCCCAGCTCAACTGGTTCACGCTGAGGCCAGCGGGGCGTGGGCCGAGGGAATGTTGCAGCGCGATCATGCCAGACTCCGCAGACGATTGGGCACTCGTCGCAGATATCCAGACGAATGTGATGTTATTACATTACGTAGAGTAGATCGGCAACCTGCAATCGCAGCTACTGGCTGGTTCAGCGCCGATCGGCCAGGTTGCCCGTGGCAACTATCTGGGTGGCATGGACGCGCCTGTTCCACCGGACCCCCCCGCTAAAAGGCGGGGCAGACCAGGCGAACCCATCAGGCATAGACCAGCAGTAATGTCGTCATGCGCCATCATCGTTCTCCGCGGCACACCCCGGCCGGGTTGAAGATATGTCGATGGCAGGTCTCCTGGCTCACGGGTCTATGCGCTGTCTGGGCCTTCCCGATCCAAGAGGATCAGTGGCGATTCCAGCAGAACTCACCGCTTACAGTTGCGGGGGCAGCCACGGTTTTGCGCCCTGATGGGTACGTCGCACCGTGTTCCCTTTTAATCCCCTTTGGCCGGCGGGCCGCGAAGGAACCTTCAACATGGCGCAACAAGCCATCCTGGCCCCCTGAAGTCAAGGGCGCAGGCAAGCCCCCTCACCCCGCCAGATCAAACCGGCACAACTTGCCCGCCGTGCTCAGCGCCCCCAACTGCCTTCCATGGGCGGCAAAGGCCAGAAAAGCGACCGGATCGCCATCGGCCTCGTGCATGGGCAGCATGGCGCCGTCTTCGGACCGGCACAGCTGCACCGCGCCGTCGCGATAGCCGAGTGCCAGCATGGGTGCGCTAGGGTGCCAGGCCAGGGCGGTCACCGGCACGCCGCGTTCCCCCAGGCTGATCGCCGATGTCCCCATCGGCCCCTCCCGTCCGGCAAAGGACCAGACGATGGCGCCGTCGGCGCCCGAGGATGCCAAGAGCCGTCCATCGGCCGACCAGGACAACGATCGTGGCTTGGTGGGATAGCCGGACATGGCCATATTGACCGCGTCCTTGACGCGCCAGCCATGCAGCGCGTTTTCGCTCATGATCGACACGACAAACTTGCCATTGGGGCTGAAGCTCACCCCGATATGGGAGCCCTTCCAGGCCAGCAGGCGCGGTTCCCGCTTGGGATGGGCGGCGTCGATCAGGCTGACGCCACCATAATGGGCCACCGCCAGGCTGGCGCCCTTGGCATCGAAGGCGAGGCCTGCCGCTGTCGACGGCATGTCCTTGCAATGGCGCTCATCGCCCAGCCAAAGCTGGACCTGCTTGCCGATGCCGACCGCAATCTGGCCCTTACGGCCAACGGCAACGGCGTCGATCCAGCGGCCGGGCTGGTGGAGCAGTTTTTCGCTGCCGTCCTGGCTTGCCGCCATGACGCGCCCGTCATCGCCGCCGGTAATCACGCGGCCGCCAGCAGCATGGGCGGCGAGCGCCAGGATGGCGCCCTGGTGCAGGTCCATGGAGGTGAGCGCGTGATCATCAGCGCCGGCAAAATGGAGCCTGCCGTCACCGGAGGCGGCCACCAAGCTATCGTGCAGCCAGACCAGCCCGGTGCCGGGTGCACCGAGCTGCCAATCGGCCACCCGCGCCCGGATCGCTGGCTCGGGCCGGTCAGAAACAAATCCGGTCATCATGCCTGGCACTGCGCAAAGCCGGTCCGCAGCAGCTGCTCGGGCAGGTCGCGGCCGATGAAAACCAGGCGGCTCTGGCGCGGTTCATCAGCCTTCCAGGGGCGCTGGTAATCGCCCTCGAGCAGCATGTGCACGCCCTGCACCACAAAGCGCTCCGGATCGTCCTTGAAGGCGATGATGCCCTTCATGCGCAGGATGTCGGTGCCAAAGGTCTGCGTCACCTGGCGGATCCAGGTGGAGAAGGCCTTTTCGTTGAGCGGGCTCTCGCTCACCAGCGACACGCTGCCGATTTCCTCGTCATGGTCGTGCGCATGGTCTTCGGTCAAAAAGTTCGGCTCGACCTCAAGCACATGCTGCAGATTGAAGGCGTCGCGCCCCAGGACCCGGTCGAGCGGCAGGTCGCAGCGCTTGGCATGCTCTATAGCAGCCAGCGGGTTGACCTTGCGGATGCGCGCCTCCACGGCGGCCAGTTCCTCGGCGCTGACCAGATCGGTCTTGTTGATCACCACCAGGTCGGCAAAGGCCAGCTGTTCGAGCACTTCGGGGGCGGTGTCGATTTCGCCCAGCATATGCTTGGCGTCGACCACGGTGACGATGGCGTCCAGCTTGGTGCGCGCCCGGACGTCCTCGTCGACGAAAAAGGTCTGTGCCACCGGCGCGGGATCGGCCAGGCCCGTGGTTTCCACGATGATGCCGTCAAACTTGTCGGCCCGCTTCATCAGGCCTTCGAGGATGCGGATCAGGTCGCCGCGCACGGTGCAGCAGATGCAGCCATTGTTCATCTCGAAAATCTCTTCGTCGGCATTGACGATGAGATCGTTGTCGATACCCACTTCACCGAACTCATTGACGATGACGGCGTATTTCTTGCCGTGCTGCTCGGACAGGATGCGGTTGAGCAGCGTGGTCTTGCCGGCGCCAAGAAAGCCGGTGAGGACGGTGACGGGGGTTTGGATGGGGGTAAGGGCGTTCATGGGAAATCCTTAAGTAAAGAGGTTCAGGCCCGCTTGCGGCGGGGTTTGCGGTCCAGGGTCTGGAGAAAGCTCTCGAGCGCCGGCTCGTCGATGCCGTCGGCGATCAGCACGATCCGGGTGCGTTTGTCTTTACTGGGCCAGTGCTCGAGGCGCACCGGCGGGTGGAAAATGTCCTGCACCAGATGCACCAGCATCGGCCGTTCGGGGTCGTCGTCCATGGCGATCAGCCCCTTGAGACGCAGCAGGCGCGACCCGGCGGCACGGCGGAGCAGGTCGATGAAGGCGACCAGCGCGCGGGCCGAGACGGCGCCATCCATCACCATGCTCTTGGTATAGATGCCCGAATGCCGCGCCAGTGCGGCCGCCGGCGGGGCAGCAGGCGCCGCAAAGGCACGCGCCAGGGGGCTTTCGGCGGCAAGCCAGGCAGTGACATTGCTGCCGCGCTCAGCCGCGCCATAAGAGCCGGGCGCCAGCAGCAGTTGGGGCTGGGCCAGAGGCGCCTGGACATCCATGACCCGCGCGCCGGGATTGACGCGGGCAATCAGCGCATCGAGCGCCTCGCGCCGATCAGCCTGGTCATGACCCAGCCGATCCGCCTTGGTCAGCGCGATGCGGTCGGCAAAGGCGATCTGCTTGTGGCCGACGATGCGCTCGTCAACCGTGGCCTCGCCCCGCATGGCGTCCAGCGTGGTGATGACCGCGGCGAGCTGAAAATAGCGCCCGGCAATACGGTAGGAGGCGGCCAGCAGCATCTGGTTGATGATGGGCGCCGGATCGGCGAGCCCGGTGGTTTCGATCACCACCCGCTCAACCCGACCGGTCGTGCCCTCGTCCATGGAATCGGAGAGCCGCGCCAGCGTCGACACAATGTCATTGCCCGGTTCGCAGCAGATGCAGCCGGTGGAGGTCTCGGCGAAGCTGGTATCCTGGCCATCGACCTGCACCAGGTCGTTGTCGATCGGCACGTCGCCATACTCATTGACAATGATTGCCGTGCGCGGCCCGCCACCACCAATCATGCGGTTGAGCAGGCTGGTCTTGCCCGATCCGAGAAATCCGGTGAGCAGGAAGACGGGAATCGGCCTGGCGTGATCGGCGCCCAATTCGGTCATTTGGTCGCCGCGCGGCGCGGTGTGCCCACTGCCTTAGGGGTTGGCAACACCACCTGGTGGTGGGGCGACAGTACGGGCTCAGTGCGCATTTCAATTCCGTCTTGCGTCATGAATTTCGTAATGTAATAACATCACCAGCCGCCGCACTCAAGCTCTCGCCGCAAGGTTCTGCATGACGGACACCTGCCTGACCATCGCCGATCCAACCCCCGGCTGTCATGACCAACGGACCGCGCCGGCCGTTCTGCATGACCTCCACCCCGTGTGTAAGCCTGGTCCGGCGCGCGGCTGAGGGTTCGGCGTTAAGGCGCCGGCGGTTCCCCGATTCCCCGCGCCACAAGGCGCCCCATCCAAGGAGATAAACGTGTCACGATATCTGGCCTATACAACGGCCCTCGGGCTGATCCTGTCCGGCAGCGCCCTGGCGCAGGAGCATGAACACGACGCCAGTGACGTCACGCTCTATCGCGTCTTTGTCGGCGACCATGCCGGCGCTAACGTCACCGCCTTCGATCTGACCCAGCCGGAAAACCGCTGGACCTTTCCTACCACCGGGCAGAGCAAGCTCTCTACCGTCGACAATGGCGGTGCGGTCGTCGCCGTGCAGTCCAATGACGACGCGGTGAACGTCTTCACCAGCGGCATTTCGCTCCATTCTCATGGTGAGCACGCCGATATCGAGATCAGCGAACCCACGGCCATCGACGAGACTATGACCGGGCCGCGGCCGTTCCACCTGATCGACCACGACGGCAAGGTGGTCATCAATTTCGATCGCGGGGGCTATGCCGAGATCATCGACGGTCACGAACTGTCCCTCGGCGAACTGGAAACGACCCAGCTCAAGCAGGCGCGGGCTCACCATGGCTATGCCGCCCCGATTGGCGATCTCTGGGTGACCAGCGTCGCCTCGAATGCACCGGTCGAAGGTGACGCCGCCCCCGATCGCATCGGCCTGCAGGCCGTCAATGCCGACGGCACACCGGCCGGCGATGTTGCCACCTGCACCGCCATCCATGGCGAAGCCTTTTCCGGCGCCTACCTCGCCACCGGCTGCGCCGAGGGCGTGCTGATCGTCACCGATGGGGCCGAGGGCCCGGTTATGAAAATGCTGGAATACCCCACAGACCTACCAACAGGCGAGAGCACGGGAACGCTGCTCGGCTCCAAAGCCATGCAGGTGTTTCTCGGCAATTACGGCGCCAAGGGCCTGGTCATCATCGATCCCGTCGATGAGCCGCATTTCCGCTATGTCGAGCTTGATTTCCGCCGCGTCGACTTCGTGCTCGACCCCGCCAATGTCCTCTGTGGATGGCCCCCGCATTGCAAGAGGTAATTCGACGTTCTGGCGCATTGGTC
>NZ_JBZVWR010000005.1:0-46901 GCF_058629155.1 Devosia sp. MDV22-iso42 | reverse complement strand
GCTGCAGCTTCCTGATCTCAGGTCGCGCCGCAGCCGCCGCGATACACCATCTTTCAGGCACCACCAAGGAAGCCGGTGAACCACCGCAATGCGGTCGGGCCAGTCGCTGGGCGTCAATAGCGGCCCTCAGGCCAGACCGCCAACTGCAAACTACTGCAGAATCCGGTCCAGATTATACTCACCCGAGCGGATGCGGTCGGGGAGCATGGCGACCAGATCGGCGGCGGCTTCGTCGCCGTGCAGCTTGACCAGGGTGGCCAGCGCCGCAAACAGCGAGGCATGCGCCAGCGAACCGGTCTGTACGCCGTCTTCTTCGGCGTCGTTCCAGGCCTCGGCCAGGTATTCGAGCGCGATCTGGCGTTCGCCCTGTTCGCGGTCGAACACGCCGATGCCGGATGCGGGTGTGAAGCTGGTTTTGCTCGTGGTCATGACATCTCAACTAGCATAGGCGGGGGCGGCGGGCGCGCCGGAAGTAAGCCGAAGGTTAACAAAACCTGCGCATTTATAGCGATGTCCACAGCTCAGACCAGCCTATTCGGCAAACCGGGCGTGAATGTCGCGGGCGATGCGCTCGGCCTCTTGCAGCAGGCGGGCCAGAGCCTCCTGCGCTGCCGGTGTACAGGCATGGTGGAAGCGCGCATAGGCGGTATAGCCGGCATTGAAGGCGCCCGCCAGCCTCTGCCTTCGGTCTTCGTCAGGTTGGTCCAAAGCAATCAGCTCGGCCATCTGGGCGCGCCAGTCTTCGCCACGGCTGCTGCACAGCGGCTGCAGGAAATAGAGACTCCCCATGATCTCGGACAGCCGCTCCATCTGCCGCTGATAGGGCGGGTCGATGGCCAGCGCGGGCATGGGCGCCAGCACCAGCAGCAGGGCAAGGACGAAAATGCGCAGCTGGTTGGTCATGGCAGTCCGCAGGTTGGCGCTTCCCTCTATCAGCTTTGCGCCAATATGGTGAAGGCCCTCGCCAACACGTCATCCAGCCGGCTGGTGGTGCGCAGGGCGATCAGCGCGGTCGGATCGACCCAGAGGTGGTCGGCGACTTCGTCGGAGGCCACCACCTTGCCGGTGAAGTCGCCGGTGACAAAGACCTGCAGCCGGAACGCCAGGTCCCGTCCCAGCGCCTGCAGCATGACCGGGCGCGGATTGCGGATGGTAACGCCGATTTCCTCGGCGATCTCGCGGATGGCGCATTGCTCGATGCTCTCGCCCGGCTCCAGGCGCCCGCCCGGCAGGGTCCACAGCCCCTTATAGGGGTCATAGGCGCGCTTGATCAGCAGCACCTTGCCATCGCGCACCAGGGCGACGCTGGCAGCATTGGGGAGATCGGTGGGTTGGTCGTGGGTCACGGTGCGTCCGATTGCGATTCGCTGATGCACAGACTACCTGTTGTTGGCCAATTGGGAGATACCGAACATGTGCGGCCGCTACGCGTCCACCCTGCCGCCCGAGATGATGGAAGAGCTGTTCAAGCTGCTCAACCATGTCGAGCTGGTGCCGCGCTACAATATCGCGCCCACCCAGCCCGTGGTGGCCATCTGGGAGGAGGGCGGCCGGCGCGAGGGCCATTTCGCCCGCTGGGGCCTGGTGCCGCGCTGGGTCAAGGATCCGCGCGACTTCCCGCTGCTGGTCAATGCAAGGGTGGAGACCATGGGCGAGAAACCCGCCTTCCGCGACGCGCTCAAGCATGGCCGCTGCATCATCCCGGCCAGCGGCTATTACGAGTGGCACACCAATCCCGACAAGTCCAAGCAGCCCTATTACATCACCATGGCAGACGATCGCCCCATGGCGCTGGCCGGGCTCTATGCCACCTGGGTCGGCCCGGAAGGCGAGGAGATCGACAGCCTCGCCACCATTACCGTGCCCACCAATGCCCAGCTCGAACCCATTCATCACCGCATGCCGGCGATCCTTGAGGGTCAGGCGATCGACGACTGGCTCAATGTGCGCGAGGTGCGGGCCGATGCCGCCAGCCAACTGGTGCTGCCGCTGGCCGACGGTGCGCTCAAATTCCACCCGGTCTCGACACGGGTCAATTCCGCCCGCGACGACGATCCCGGGCTGATCGTGCCGGTGACGGTGGAAAAACCCGAGCCGGTTCGGCTGAAGAAGGCGGCCGGCGGCGGGCAGCTGGACCTGTTCTAGACCCCGATCTCGAAATAGCCCAGCGCATCGCCCATGGCGTCTTCTTCATAGCCCAGATGGGACAGCAGCACGCGTTCGAGCGCCTGGTAGACTTGCTTGGCATCGTCGAAATGACTGGGGCTGGGATCGCCCGCCAGGGCATTGAGCGCGTCGACCAGCGCCAGCAATAGCTCGTGCACCACCACATGCTCGGCAGCCAGCCGCTCGGCTATGGCCTTGAACACGCCGCCCTGCTGGGCCAGGGCCGGGAAGATGGCATAGTCCTCGATCGAATGGTGCGTATGCACCACCTGGCAATATTGGCCGCACAGATTGCCGAAGCGGCGATAGTTCGAGACCATGGCCAGGCTGTCGGTTTCCGCGGCGATCTCGGCCGGCGTGACGCTGCCGGCCGCGGCGCGCTCGATCAGCTTGCCCAGCGTCTGCATATTGTCGCGCAGGTGATCGTGGATCATCCGCAGATGTTCGCCCGGCCGGCGCTGGGCCGGGGTCAGCCCCTCCAGCTTGGGCGCGGGGGGACGGGTGGCGTCGTCGAGAAAGGCGATATTGAGCAACATGGCCGATAGATGGAGCGGTTTTCCGGCAAGGGCAAGACGGCACCAAAATGTGACCGGGATTGCCATTCGAGCCTAGCTCTCATGGCCTTCTCTCCCAAATCCGCTCCACCGGAGCGGATCTAGCCTAGGGGTCGGTTCGAAGCATCTTCCCCGGATTGAGAATCCCCTTGGGATCGAGCGCCGTCTTGATCGCCCGCATCATGTCGAGCGCCACCGGGTCTTTTACCTGCCGGAGCAGATCCACCTTGAGCTGGCCGATGCCGTGTTCGGCCGAGACCGAGCCGCCCAGCCGGAGCACGATGGCGTAGATCGCCGCGTGCAGCTTCTCGTCATTCTCGGCCATGAAGGCCTTGGCGTCGGCGCCGACCGGCTGGCTGAAATTGAAGTGGATATTGCCGTCGCCCATATGGCCGAACGGCACCGGGCGAATGCCGGGCACCAGGCGTTCCGCCGCCGCAATGCCCTCGGCGATCAGCTGCGGCACCGCGGCAATCGGCACCGAGACGTCATGCTTGATCGAGGCGCCTTCCTTCGACTGAACCTCGCTCATCTGCTCCCGGAAGGCCCACATCCGCGTGCGGTCGGAAAGCGATTCGGCAAATACCGCATTGTCGATCAGGTCCCGCTCGAAGGCGGCCTCGACGGCTGCCTGCAGCGCCCCCGGCGTCGTGCCGGCCATGCGCGAGACTTCGATCAAGGCGTACCAGGGCGAGGGCGAAGCGGTGGGGTCGGCATCGAGCATGCCGTGCCGCAGCTGCATGTCGAGCCCCAGCAGGGGCATGATCTCGAAGGCATTGAGGCGCCCGCCGACCCGGGCGCGCAGCAATTCGAACAGCGGCAGCGCGGCTTCGGGCCCGGCAATGTTGACCAGGGTGGTCTCGTAGTCTTCCGGCTTGGGAAAGATCTTGAGCGTCGCCGCCGTGATGATGCCCAGCGTGCCCTCGGCGCCGACCAGCAGGTCGCGCAGGTCATAGCCGGTATTGTCCTTCTTGAGGGAATTGAGCCCCTGATAGAGCCGCCCGTCGGCCAGCACGGCCTCGACGCCCATGGTCAGCTCGCGCGCATTGCCATAGGCCAGCACATTGACGCCGCCGGCATTGGACGACAGCACCCCGCCAATGCGGGCCGAGCCCTGCGAGGCCAGCCAGAGCGGGAAGATGGTATTTTCCGCTTCGGCCGCCTTGTGCGCATTTTCGAGGATCACCCCGGCCTCGGCCGTCATGGTGCCGGCGGCTTTGTCGATGGCGCGGATGCGGTCGAGCCTGCCCAGGCTGACAATGACCTCGTCGCCGCGCAGCGGCACCTGCGCACCGACCAGGCCCGTATTGCCGCCCTGCGGGATGATGCCGACGGCGTGCTCACTGGCCCAGCGCAGGATGGCCTGCACCTGTTCGACCGAGCCGGGCAGGGCCACGGCGGCCGCGCCGGTATGGAAGCGCTTGCGCGGCTCCTTGAGATAATTGCCCATCTGCTTGGGCGCGCCAATCACGGCAGGCTCGCCCAGCAGGGCAGTGAGCTGGTCGACGATGCTGGCGGCAGAAAGGGACATGGGAAAACCGGAAGTTGGGCTGCGGCGCGGCGGTCGCAGCGGTGGGATATCGACAATGAACCATGCTCCCGCCGGCAGGCAAGCACCGCCTGCGCGGACACATGGCTGCCCCGCGCCAGCACCGGTAGCATGGCCGACGAATTCGGCTACGTTAATATGGGCTTTAGCGGTACCGGCTTAAAGCTTGCGCACCATGGGGCGGGCGACAGCCCCGACCACGACCGAGACGGCGGGCCGAATGGCTTGCCCCAGAGCCGGCTTCCATGTCGGCAAGAGCAGGCAGGATCATGACGAGCTATCAGTGGCCGGACTTCTATTTTGCCCGGCATGGTGAAACCGACTGGAACCGTGAACAGCGCTATCAGGGCAGCCGTGACATTCCGCTCAACAAGACCGGACAGTTGCAGGCCGACGCCAATGGCCTGCTGCTGCGCGAACTGCTCGAGCGCGACAGCGTCGATCCGGCCTCGCTGCGCTGGTTTGCCTCCCCGCTCAGCCGCGCTTCCGAGACCATGGACCGCATGCGCGCTGCCTTCGACGTGGCGCTGCCGCCGGTCATCCATGACAAGCGGCTGATCGAGATTTCCTTCGGTACGCTGGAAGGCCGGCTGCATTCCGAAATCAACCGCGAACTGGCGCTGGCGCCGGGCGAACGCGATGCCAGCTACTGGCATTTCCGGCCCGAGGGTGGCGAGAACTACGAGGACGTGGCCACCCGCCTGCTCGATTTTGCCCAGGAACTGACCCAGCATACTGTGGTGGTCGCCCATGGCGGTGTGCTGCGGGTGCTGCGCCACTTGGTGGAAGGCACCGAACGCGGTGAAGTGCTCAACTGGCCGCCGCCGCAGGGCGTCATCGCCCATTTCGTCGGCCATCGCATGACGCTGCATTCGGCCACCAAAACCTGGGACGCCGACTGAGCGCGCCGAGCTTGATTGACCACTCGCCCGTAGGACCCTAGAACGTCGGCAACATCCGGGGTCTGCCATGTCATTCAATACCTTTGGCCATCTGTTCCGCTTCACCACCTGGGGCGAAAGCCATGGGCCGGCGCTCGGCGTGGTCGTGGACGGCTGCCCGCCGGGCCTGACCCTGACGCCGGAAATTATCCAGCGCGACCTCGACCGCCGCAAGCCGGGCCAGTCCAAATATACCACGCAGCGCCGCGAGGCCGACGAGGTCAAGATTCTCTCCGGCGTGTTCGAGGATGAGCGCACTGACGGGCCGCGCACCACCGGCACACCCATCTCGCTGCTGATCGACAATACCGACCAGCGCTCCAAGGACTATTCGGAGATCCGCGACAAGTACCGTCCCGGCCACGCCGACTACACCTATGACCAGAAATACGGCATCCGCGACTATCGCGGCGGCGGTCGCACCTCGGCGCGCGAAACCGCGGCCCGCGTCGCGGCCGGCGCCATTGCCCGCCAGGTGCTGACGGGGATCACCATCCGCGCCAGCCTGGTTCAGGTCGGGCCGCACAAGATCGACTACGCCAATTTCGACTGGGACCAGGTCGACCAGAACCCCTTCTTCTGCGCCGATGCCACGGCGGCCGCGCTCTGGGCCGACTATCTCGACGGCATCCGCAAGCAGGGCAATTCGGTCGGGGCAGTGATCGAGGTGGTCGCTGAAAATGTCCCCGCCGGCTGGGGCGCGCCCATCTATGGCAAGCTCAGCGCCGACCTGGCCTCGGCCATGATGAGCATCAATGCGGTCAAGGCCGTCGAGATCGGCGCCGGCTTCGAGGCCGCCAGCCTCACCGGCATCGACAATGCCGACCAGATGCGGGCCGGGGCGGACAGACCCTATTTCCTCTCCAACCAGGCCGGCGGCATTCTGGGCGGCATTTCCAATGGCGATCCCATTGTCTGCCGCTTTGCCGTCAAGCCGACCTCCTCGATCCTGACCCCGCGCCAGACCGTGACCACGGGCAACGAGGATACCGACATCATCACCAAGGGCCGCCATGACCCCTGCGTCGGCATTCGCGCCGTGCCGGTGGGCGAGGCCATGATGGCCCTGGTCCTGGCCGACCACTACCTGCGTCACCGCGGCCAGACCGGCCGCGAGGGCGCCGTGGGCTTCGAGCGCAATTAGCTTCCGGTTAAAGTTGCGGTGTACGCGGCCGCGTCCGCTTCAGGGTGCGGCCGATTTTCTCGCCGGCGCGATCTTCGATGAAGATGAAGGCGCGGTTGAGCCAGCCAAAGCGTTTGCGCAGCCGCGCCACTGTCCGGGCGGCGTGGCGATTGGTGGCGATCAGCAGAAAGACCGACAGGGCCATCAGCGGCACGCCGAGCGGGATGGGCGTCGGCGCCAGGATCAGCCCGATGACGAAGACGATCAGCAGCAGCGGTGTCAGCAGATAGCTCACGGCGCAGTCCCTCAGACGAGGTCGGCATTCTTCCTGAAAATTGCGACAGTTTCCGTATTGCCGTCGCCGCCGGTGATCGGCGAGGGGATCGACTGGCGGTGGGCAAAGCCCTGCTCGGCCATGAAGGCGATCATTTCGGTCAGCGCGGTGGCGATGGCCTCTTCGCTGCGCACGATGCCGCCCTTGCCGACATTGCGCCGGCCGACCTCGAACTGCGGCTTGAACAGGATCACCGCATCGGCGCCAGGGGCGCAGAGCGCCAGCGGACCGGCCAGCACCTTGGTGACCGAGACGAAGCTGACATCGGACACCAGCAGCTCGATCGGTTCGGCGATCATCTCTGCGGTCAGGTCCTTGGCATTGACGCCTTCCATGCTGACCACGCGATCGCTGCCCTTGAGCCGCTCGTGCAGTTGCCCATGGCCCACGTCGACGGCATAGATGCGCCGGGCGCCACGCTCCATCAGCACCTGGGTAAAGCCGCCGGTCGAGGCGCCGATATCCACGCAGGCCTTGTCCCGGGGATCGATGCCGCCGGCATCGAGCCCGGCCACCAGCTTGAGCGCGGCGCGCGAGACGTAATTGGCCGCCGGATCGCTGAGCGCCACGACATCGTCCTTGCCCACCATCTGGTTCTGCTTGACGGCGGCGACGCCATTGAGCGTTACCGTGCCGCGCAGGATGGCGTCGCGGGCGCGGGCGCGGCTGGGCACCAGGCCGCGCTGCTCCATGGCCAGGTCGAGGCGGATGCGCTCGCTCATCCCGCCACCAGCCGCTTGACCTTGGCGGCCGCGTTATCCTGGTCTTCCTCATAGGCGATCGTGCCCTGGAAGCTGCCGTCGGCATTGACCAGGAAGGTCAGCGCCGTGTGGTTGACCAGGTAATAGGGATCGCCGGGTTCGCCGGCTTTCTCCGAGAACACGCCAAAGGCGGCCTTGGCATTTTCCGTCTCTTCGAGGCTGCTGGCGACGAGGCCGATAATGCTGGGGTCAAAGCCTTCGACATAGCCCTTGACCATCTCGAGGGTGTCGCGCTCGGGATCGACCGAAACAAAGATGATGCGCAGCTGTTCAGGCGTCAGCCCGAGCTTGGCCCGGATCGCCGTGGTTTCCGCCAGCGTGGTCGGGCAGACATCGGGGCAGAAGGTATAGCCGAAAAAGATCAGGCTCGGCGTGCCCACCAGATCGTCCTGGGTAAAGGCGCCGCCCCTGGTCGAGTTCAGCGCGAAGGCCTGGCCGGTAATGCCCAGCGGCCGGGCCGGAGGCTGGAACACGAACAGCGCCGTGGCCCCCAGGGCGACAAGGCCAACCAGGGTCCACAGGATAATGCGGAACGTGCGCAGGGATTTGGGAGTCGTCATGGCTGTGCTGGCCCTTCGGGCGCTAGGCGTCGAGCGGCTCGGTGCCGGTGGCGACCCCGTCCCGCGACAGCGTGATCTTTTCGATGCGGGCCTCTGCCGCCTTGAGCAGGGCTTCGCAATGGGCCTTGAGGGCCTCGCCGCGCTCATAGATGGCGATCGACTCGGCCAGTGGCGCGCGGCCCGATTCCAGCTTGCCGACGATTTCTTCGAGCTGCGCCAGGGCAGCCTCGAAGCTGAGCGTCTTCACGTCGTCATTGTCGGCCATCAGCAGAATTCCTATTCATCGAGGCGCCCGATGGCGCCGTCCATCAGCATGGCCACGTGGTGGGAAACACCGCCGGCCAGTCCCTTGAGGTCATAGCCACCTTCGAGCAGCGAGACAATGCGATTGCCGCACATCCGGTCGGCCACGTCCATCAACTTGCCCGTGAGCCAGCCATAATCGGCCGAACTCCAGTTGAGCTGGGCCAGCGGATCGCGCGCATGCGCATCGAAGCCGGCCGACAGCAGGATCAGGTCGGGCGAGAAATCGATCAGCGCGGGAATGATGCGGGTGAGATAGGCGTCGCGCATGGCGGAGCCATCACTGTTCTCGTCCAGCGGCACGTTCAATATATTGCCGACGCCCGTCTCGCTGGGCTTGCCGGTGCCGGGAAACAGCGGCATCTGGTGGCTCGAAGCATAGAAAACGCTCGGATCAGCCTTGAAGATGTCCTGCGTGCCATTGCCGTGATGCACGTCGAAATCCACGATGGCAATGCGCTCGGCGCCATATTTGCGCTGCGCCTCGCGGGCGGTGATGGCCACCGTATTGATCAGGCAGAAGCCCATCGGCGTGGCGATCTCGGCGTGGTGGCCGGGTGGCCGGATAGCGCAGAAGGCATTGTCGACTTCGCCCAGCAGCACCGCGTCGAGCGCGTCGAGGGCGCCGCCCAGGCCCGTGGCGGCGACGGCCAGGGAATTGGCGGAAATGAAGGTGTCCGGATCGAGCTGGCCGATGCCCTCGGCGGGTCGGGCAGCGCGCAGCTTGGCCAAGTATCTGCCATCATGGACCAATTCGGCCAGCATCAGGTCGCCGGTCGGCGCCTCGCGCCGGATCAGCTTGTCAAAGCGGCTCCGCAGCAGGGCTTCCTCGACGGCGGCAATGCGGTCGGCGCGCTCGGGATGACCCTGCGGCGTTTCGTGGTCGGCAAAGTTGGGCTGGCTGAGGAGCAGCGTGGTCACGCGGGCGAGTCTCCTGTCGATTCGTCACTTCGTCTTGACGCGCCGGGGTGCGGTTGTCAAACAACGGTCGCCACACGGTCACAAGTATGAACGGATGATGAATGACAGCGGACCCGAAATCGGTCGAAGATGCGGCGGACCTGCTGCGGGCGGGCCGGCTGTGCGCCTTTCCGACCGAAACGGTCTATGGCTTGGGCGCCGACGCGACCAATGCCGACGCCGTGCTCTCCATTTATGAGACCAAGGGCCGTCCGCGCTTCAATCCGCTGATCATCCACTGCGCCGACCTGGCCATGGCCGAGACCCTGGCCGAATTTTCGCCTCTGGCCCGGCTTCTGGCCACGCTCTGGCCCGGGCCGCTGACCCTGGTGCTGCCGGCCCGGCCCGGCAATGGCCTCGTCGATGTGGCCACGGCCGGGCTCGACAGCGTCGGCATCCGCATTCCCGACCATCCGCTGGCGCTGGCTCTGCTGGCGGCGGTCGGCCGACCGCTGGCCGCCCCCTCGGCCAATCCATCCGGCCGGCTGTCGCCCACCACGGCAGAACAGGTCCGGCTCGGCTTTGCCGGCACCGTGCCCGTGCTCGATGGCGGGCCGTGCCAGGCCGGCGTCGAATCCACCATTGTGCGGGTCGAGGGCGATCGGTTGGTGCAGCTGCGGGCCGGGGCCCTGGCGCGCAGCGAGATCGAACGTCTTCTGGGTGTTTCGGTTGAAGTGGCTGAACAGGGCGGGGCGATTGCCGCGCCCGGCATGCTGGCCAGCCATTATGCCCCCAAGGCCCTGATGCGGCTCGATGCCGAGCCGCGCGCCGGCGAAGCTTTCCTTGCCTTTGGGCCTGCGCCGGCCTTTGCCGGGCCGACGCAGAACCTGTCACCCAGCGGCGACCTGCACGAGGCCGCTCGCAATCTGTTCGCCATGCTGCACGCGCTTGATACCGAGGGCAAAGCCATGATCGCGGTGGCGCCGATCCCCGATACCGGCCTGGGCGAAGCCATCAATGACCGGCTGCAGCGCGCGGCGGCGCCCAGAACGGGCGCCTAGTCACGCACCTTATACGGCTTCTGGTCGCGCATGAACCTTGCCAGGGCCTCGAGGTCGGCGTCGCCGCCGGGGGGCAGGATGACCTTGAGATTGGCGTAGAGATCGCCATCGCTATAAAGCCCCTTGCCCTTGAGGCGCAGCGCCTTGCCTGTATCGATGCCCGGCGGCAGGTTGAGCTCGACCGAACCGTCCAGCGTCGGCACCCGCACCTTGGCGCCGAGCACGGCTTCATAAAGCGTGATCGGCACATCGGTGCGCAGGTCGGCGCCATCGCGGCGGAACTGCTTGGATTTGCCGAAACGCACGGTGACCAGCGCGTCGCCCGCTTCGCCCAGACCTGCCGATCCCTGGCCCTTGAGGCGGATCTGCTGACCCTCCTCGACCTTTTCCGGCAGCTTGACCGACAGCACCTTGCCGCTGGGCATGCGCACCTGGATGGAGGCCGCCTTGTGCGCCTCTTCCAGACTCACCGTGGCATTGACCACGATATCCTCGCCCTTCATCGAGCGCCCGGCGCCAGGCCCGCCCGCGGCGGCCCCGGCAAACGGATCCCACTGCGCCCCGCCGGCACCCGCGCCGCGACCGGCCCCGGGGCCACCGCGCGGCTGGCCGCCAAAGCCGCTCATGAATTCCTTGAGGATGTCCTCGGCGGTAAAGCCGCCTGCTGCCGTCCGGCCGCCGCGCTGCCCGCCCCCCGGGCTGAAGCCGGCAAATTTCGGATTGCCGTCAGCGTCGATTTCGCCCCGGTCGAACTGGGCGCGCTTGTCGGTATCATTGAGCAGATCATAGGCATTGGTCGCCTCGGCAAACTTGCCGTGCGATGCAGGATCGTCTGGATTCTGGTCGGGGTGATACTTCTTGGCCAGCTTGCGATAGGCGGACTTGATGTCCTTTTCGCTCGCTGAACGGGACACCCCAAGCACGGTATAGGGATCGCGCATTTGGTCCATTCAAGTGATGCGGGCGTTGCTTCGCCCCGGTTTCAAGTCCTATATGGCCACCGGCCTCCGGCTTGTCCAGTTTTGAGCGACAAAGAGATGAGATTGATATGCTGCAGACCCTGACGGAACGCCTTTTCGACGATGGTGATCGCACCGCGCTCGATCCGCTGGCGCTGTTCGAGGAATGGTTCGCGCTGGCAGGCGAAGCCGAGCCCAATGACCCCCACGCCATGGCCCTGGCCAGCGTCGATGCCGACGGCATGCCCGATGTGCGCATGGTGCTGCTCAATGCCCGTGACGAGCGCGGCTTCACCTTTTTCACCAATTTCGAGAGCACCAAGGGCGCGCAATTGCTGGCCCAGCCCAAGGCGGCCATGGTGATGCACTGGAAGTCGCTGCGCCGCCAGGTGCGGATGCGCGGCCCGGTCGAGGTGGTGACCGAGGCCGAGGCCGATGCCTATTTCGCCAGCCGCCCCAAGGGCAGCCAGATCGCCTCCTCGGCCTCGCAGCAATCGCGGGTGCTCGACAGCAGGCTGACCCTGCTCGACGCCGTGTCGCTGCTGGCCACCGAGATCGACGATGGCGTGGTGCCGCGCCCGCCGCACTGGTCCGGTTTCCGCCTCGTGCCCACCAGCATCGAGTTCTGGAAGGATGGCGAATTCCGCCTGCATGACCGGGTGCGCTTCACCCGTACCGACGCTGGCCAGGCCTGGACCAGCGCGCGGCTCTACCCCTAGGGCGGGCTGCCATGGCCATGCAGCAGGGGCCCGGCCAGCCGGTGCCGGTGCGGTTCCGGGGCAGGCGGGGCGACCTGGCTCTGCTGCTGTTGCGCGGCTACCTGCTGCTGGTGCCCACCATCGGCCTTTATCGCTTCTGGCTGCTCACCTGGAAGCGGCGCTTCTACTGGGGCCATACCGATATCGACGGCGATAGCCTGGAATATACCGGCAATGCCATGCAGCTGCTGGTCGGCTTCCTGATGGCAGTGGCGGTCTTCCTGCCGCTTTACGGGCTGCTGTTCTACCTCTCCACCCTGGCGCGCGACGCCGCCGTGATCGGCTATGTCGGCATTGCCCTGGGCCTGTGGTTCCTCTCCGGCTACGCCATCTACCGCGCCCGCGATTTCCGCCTGTCGCGCACGCTCTGGCGCGGCATCCGCTTCGACCAGACCGGCAATGGCTGGGCCTATGCGCTGCGCCGCTTTGGCTGGAGCCTGCTGATGCTGGCCACCTTGGGACTGGTCTATCCGCTGATGGCCACCAGCCTCTGGCGCTATCGCTATAGCCACACCTGGTATGGCGACCGCCGCTTCAACTTTGCCGGCCGCTGGCAGCAGCTCGCCGCGCCGTTCTATCTCACCTATGCCGCCATCGCCCTGATCGGCGGCGCCGGCGCGGCTCTCGCCACCGGCATGGGCGCGGTGCGCGATGGCGGGCCGGTCGATCCGCTGGCCTATCTGCCGCTGGCGGCGGCCGCTCTGCTGATCGTGCCGCTGGCGCTGCGCTACCAGGCGCGTCAGTTCAGCCTGTTTTATTCTTCAGTCCGGCTGGGCGATGCGGTGCTGACCGTGCGGCTGCGCGGCCGCGCGCTGGCTTGGCAATATCTGCTCTGCGGCCTGGCTCTGCTCGTTGTCTTTGCCGCCCTGGCCCTGGGCGGCGTCATCGTGCTCGGCCTGGTCGCTCGCGAGGCCTTTGCCGGCGGCGGTTTTGACGCCGATATCTTCTTCCAGCAGATGCAGGGCAGCCTGCTCGTCCTGGGCGCCATCATTACCGGCTACCTGCTGCTGCTGGGTGCCTTCACATGGATTACCGAGTTGTTCATCGGCCTGGGCCTGTGGCGGCTACTGGCCAACGGCGCCAGCATTGCCGGTATCGATAGCCTCCGCACCGTGCGTGCCCGCGCCGAGGACAAGGCGCTGGCCGGCGAAGGCCTGGCCGACGCGCTCAATGTGGGGGGCTATTGATGCCCGTGCTGGCGCGCTACTACGACGGCAAGGTCGCGGCGGTGCGACTCGTGCACTTGCACTACCTGGCCGAATATGACACCGGCGCGCTGCTGATCAGTGACGCCGTCGATGGCAGCGAGGTGGCGCGATGGGCCGCCATCGACCTCTATCAGCGCCATGGCCGCGACGACCAGTTGCGCCTGGCCGCTACCGGCCAGCCCGATGGCGCCCAGGTGGTGGTCGAGGGCGCCGACACCATTGCCCGCATCCGCGCCACCCTGCCGGCGCTGCAGACCCACCGACGGCGCGAGGCCGGGCGCCAGCTGCGTCTGGCGGTTATGGCCACCCTGGCGCTGGCGGCGGTCATCCTGGCCTATCTGTTCGGCGTGCCGCTGCTGGCCAGCCGCATCGTGGCGCTGGTGCCGCCGGCCTGGGAACAGCGCCTGGGCGACAGCCTCGCCGAGCAGATGGCATCCAGCCTGGGCGGACTCGAGCTCTGCGATCCCGATCCTGCCAGTCTCGCCAACCGCGCTTTGGCCCGCTTCGGTCAGGCGGCGCTGGCTGGCACTGACACGCCCTTCACGCTGACCATCAATATCGCCCGCTCCGAAGTCCCCAATGCCTTCGCTTTGCCGGGCGGGCAGCTCTATTTCCTCTCGGCGCTGCTCGATCAGGCGCGGACCCAGGACGAGTTCGCCGGCGTGCTGGCCCATGAGATCGGCCACGTCGCCCATCGCCACGGCATGGAGCAACTGCTCTCCTCGGCCGGCACCGGCGTGCTGATCGGCTTTATCCTGGGTGACATGACCGGGATTTCCGTGGCGGCGGGCCTGGGCGCCACCATCATCGATACCCGCTTTTCCCGGCAGGCCGAACGCCAGGCCGACGCCTTTGCCGCCCAGGTCGCCCAGCGCCTCGATTTCGAGCCGGCGGGCCTCGCCGATCTGCTCGATCGCGTCGGCCGCGACGATGATTTCGCCCGCGCTCTGGCCCTGCTCAGCAGCCATCCGTTGACCGCTGATCGCAAGGCAGCGCTCGACCAGCTGAGCCAGGGACGGCCATCCGGGCTGGCGCGGCCCTTCAGCCTGGCCGAGTGGCTGGCCATCAAGACCATGTGCGGTGGCGACCTCGATCGGCGCAGCACCCCCATCGAGCGCGATAAAACACCGGGGAAATGACCGGCCACCGTCAAATCTTCAAATTCGGGCAAGAACTTGCCGCTATGTCTGGGCCCATCAAAGCAATGGCGGCACCATGCGCATACTGATCCGGACATCGCGATGGGCCATCTGGGCGCGCCGACTGGGCAGCGTCGCGGTGCCGCTGGTCGTCCTGTCGGTGCTGCTGCACCGGCTGCGCCTGATCGGCAGCGAGGCCTTCGTCAATGCCGCGCTGGTGGCCGCACTGGTGGCGGTATTGGCCGTGCTGGCTGGCATCATCGCGCTGGGACGGCTGTGGCAGACGGGGGATCGCGGCTGGGGCAGTTCGCTGCTTGGCCTGTTCCTCGGCCTGTTCTGCCTGATGCCCTATGCCTGGTATGGCAGCCTGGCGCTGACCTATCCGCCGGTCACCGACCTGGCCACCAGCGCCCGCGACGGGCTGCCGCTGGTCTTTGAGCCCGGCACCGTTTCCATGCCGCCGCCTTTGCTGCTGACCCGGCAACAGGCCGAAACCCTGTTTCCCAGCGCCGAGACCCGCGTCTACCCGCTGAGCCAGGCCCAGGTCTTTGCCCTGGTCGAACAGCTGGTTGCCGATGCCGGCTGGGACGTGCGCCGCGTCCGGGCGCCCGATGCGGCCTTCGATCCGGCGCTGCTCAATGCCCAGATCGTTACGCTGCCCGGCTGGCGCGACGAGGTGGTGCTGCGCATCAACGGCGACGAGACCAGCGCGGTGGTCGACATGCGCTCGGCCTCGTTGCATGCCCCGCACGATTTCGGCGCCAATGGCCGCCGCATCGAGCGTTTCCTGGCCGATCTGGACACCGCCGTGACCGTGCTGCTGCGCGACAATCCCAATATCAACCAGCCCGAAATCGAGCCGGATGCCGGCACGGCCGTCGAGGCTGATGCGCCGCCGGTGGAGTAGGGCGCCGGCCTTGGTCTAGGCGGTCGGTGCTGGGCCGAGCCGCACGCCGAAGATGCCGCGGCGCAGGCTGAGCCGGCCCAGACCCGCCAGATATTCCACATGCGCCATGATGGTCATGCTGGCCGCCCGCCGCACCAGCAGGTTCTGCCGCGGATAGATGGCGTCCACGATGGCCCGCACGCCGCGCGCGCCCGCCGCCACCGCGGCGACCACCTGCTCATTGCGCTGCTGCCGGTGCGCCTTGAGGGCTGCGGCAAAGACCGGTCCGTTTTCGATCGACCCGCCATGCGCCGGCACATAGAGCTGCTGGGGCAGGGCGATGACCTTGTCCAGCGAGGCCAGGTAATCGGCCATCGAGCCATCGGGCACCGAGACCAGGGTGGAGTTCCAGCCCATGACGTGATCGCCGCTCAGCAGCACGTCGCCCAGGCCGAAGGCCAGGTGATTGGCGCAATGGCCAGGCGTGGTGTGAACACTGAGGCTGACATCTCCGGCGGCGATGGTTTCGCCATCGACCAGCGTGCGGTCGGGCACCAGGTCCCAGTCGCAGGCGCGTATCAGGGCGTTGCGCTCGAATCGGTGCAGCGGCCGCGACAGCCGGTGCGGCCCGCCAAACCAGATCGGCACCCCCAATTCCCGGCCCAGCCGCGCCGCCGCCGCGCTGTGATCGCGATGGGTATGGGTCAGGATGATGGCCTCGAGCGCCCGGCCGCCGATGGCCCGGCGTAGCGCCGCCAGATGGGCAGCATCGTCCGGCCCGGGATCGAGCAAAGCCAGCCGTTCGTGGCCAATGAGAAAGCTGTTGGTGCCGGTAAAGGTATAGGCACTGGCATTGGGTGCGGTCACCCGCACCAGGCCCGGCGCCACCGGCACGGCTGTTCCTGTCTGCGGCTCGAATTGGCGATTGAAGGCTATCGGTGCGGCCATTGCGCTCTCGGGAACTGCAGATTATGAAGTGACAATACGAATTGGTGAGCGTCCCGCCACAGGGATGCCGGTTCCGGTAATGCATGGAAGGTAAGAAATGGCCGTCACTTTGACCACGCCCAACACGCTGCTTGGCCTTTATCAGCCCAAGGGTGACACTGCCAAGCTGGCGTCCAACCTGGTCACCGTCGTGCTCGGCACGCTGCTGATCACCCTCTGTGCCAAGATCAACGTGCCGGTTTGGCCGGTGCCGGTGACCCTGCAGGGCTTTGCCATTGCCGCCCTGGCCGCTGCCTTCGGCATGCGCATCGGCGTTGCCACGGTCGGCCTCTACCTGCTTGAAGGCGCTGTCGGCCTGCCCGTCTTTGCCACCGGCGGTGGCCTGGTCTATCTCGTCGGCCCCACCGGCGGCTTCTTGCTCGGCTTTATCGCTTTGGCCGCCATTGTCGGCTATGCCGCCGATCGCGGCGCCTCGGACAAGCCGCTGGCTCTGTTCGGCGCCATGCTGGTCGGCGATGCCGTGATGTTCGTGCTCGGCTTTGCCTGGCTCGCGCTGATGGCTGGTCAGGCCGGCTGGATCGACCAGGCCAATGTGCTTGGCTCCGCCTTTGCAAAGGCCGTGCAGCCCTTCATCGTCTGGGACATTCTCAAGATGGCCCTGGCTGCCCTCACCGTTACCGGTGCGTGGAAGCTGATCGCCAAGCGCTAGACGCTGGTCGATAGTTCAACGAAAGCCGGCCCCCGCGGCCGGCTTTCTGTTTTGCGAGTATGCATGGCCGTCACCCCCTGGACTCTGCTCGATACGGCCACGGTGCCCGGCGGCGAAGCCGACCTTCGCCTGATGCGGCGCGGCAGCGAATTCTGCATCATGACCGGCTCGACCGCGCTGATGAACAGCCGCATGAGCGGCTCCGAGGAAGCGCTGGCTAGTCTCAGCTGGGCCGCCATCAACACACACAAGCAAGCCCATATGCTGATCGGCGGCCTGGGCATGGGCTTTACCCTGCGCGCCGCCCTGGCCATCCTGCCGGCCGATGCCCGCATCACCGTGGCCGAACTGGTGCCGGCGGTGGTCGCCTGGGCGCGCGGGCCGATGGCCGAGGTGTTCGGCACCAGCCTTGACGATCCGCGCGTCACCATTCGCGAGGGTGATGTCGGCACGCTGCTGGCCGGCGAGAACCGCTATGATGCCATCCTGCTCGATGTCGACAATGGGCCCGAAGGTCTGACCCGCGATTCCAACCAGCAGCTCTATAGCGTCAAGAGCCTGCGCCGCACCATGACCACGCTGCGCCCCGGCGGCGTGCTGGCGGTCTGGTCCTCCCATACCAGCGCGCCCTTCACCAAGCGCCTGGCCACGGCCGGCTATGCCGTGCGCGAGGAAAAGGTCCGCGCCCGCGGCAACAAGGGCGGCGAGCGCCACCATATCTGGCTGGCGCGCAAGCCGGCGGTCAAACCGCAGACCTCGCCGCGCCCCCCTGCCGCTTGACGCTGGCGCGATTCTTCCCACTATCTGCCGGCCTGCAGGAAGTGTGACGCCATGAGCGATCTGAAGACACCCGGTTTCGTCAGTGCCCAGACGGTGGCCGAACGCGCCGGCGTGTCGCGCTCGGCGGTGTCGCGCACCTTCACCGCCGGTGCCAGCGTCTCCGAGTCCACGCGCCGCAAGGTGCTCGAGGCCGCCGAGGCCCTGGGCTATCACGTCAACCACCTGGCGCGCGGCCTGCGCGAACGCAGCAATATCGTCTGCCTCGTGGTCTCCAACATGACCACCCCGATTCGGGCCCGCATGGTCGACGTCATGACCCGCAAGCTGCAGGCCGTCGGCAAGATCACCATGGTGATCAATACCGAGACCGATACCGCCAGCGTCTCGACGGCCCTGCGCCAGACCCTCAATTATCGCGCCGACGCCACCGTCGTGCTGTCGGGCACGCCCTCGGCCTCGCTGATCGAAACCTGCCTCGCCAATGGCCAGCAGGTGGTGCTGATCAATCGCGACGAGCAGCTCAGCGGCTCGAACAATCTGGGCGTCGACAATGCTCTGGCGGGGCGCGAGGCCTTCTACCTGCTGCGCCGCGCTGGCTGCCAGCGGCTCGGGCTGATCAGCTCCACCGCCCGCACGGCCAGCCTCGTCGAGCGCGAAACCGTGTTCCTCGCCGCCGCCGCCGCGGCCGGCGTCGAAGTGGCCGTCACCCGAGCCGGCCCCACCGTCTACGATTCGGGGGCTGAGGCGGCGCGGCTGGTCTTCGGCCGCTCCAATAGTCCGGACGGGGTGTTCTGCGTCACCGACCTGCTGGCACTCGGCTTCATGGATGTGGCGCGCGACGAATTCGGCCTGCGCATCCCCCAGGACCTGTGCATTATCGGCTTTGACGATATTGAACAGGCCGGCTGGTCGGCCTATCGGCTGACCACCTTTGCCCAGCCGCTTGAGGCCATGGCCGACCAGGTGGTGCAACTGCTGCTGCACCCGGAATCCGGCAGTTCCCGGCGCATTGTCTTCGAACCGGTCCCCGTCTGGCGCCAGTCGGTTCGCCCCTCTGCGCAGTGATGTGCAAATCTTGCACAGCTGAGCAACGCCACAATTGTCATCAAAGCGTTATGCACGCCCCCTAAGGAAGCTCCCACATTTCTTGGCCAATGCACTTGTGTGCAGTCGCCATCCGGTGTTTTCTGGTCTGCATTGCGACGCAGGCCGGCGAACCCCGACAAAGATTGGGATGCCTGCCGATTGCTGCCGCAATCTGGGGAGGAGCCCCATGAGGTGGACGCGTCGGGACCGGTCCCGGCACGTCATGTGATCGTCCGATCCCGCATCGCCTCCGCGACCGGTGAGACAGCGCCGTGGTCCCGCCCGGGATCGCCTAGATGGGAGAATATGATGAAACGTCGTGCTTTTATGATCTCGGCTGCCGGTACCGCCGCCGGCATGCTGATCCTGCCCCGCATGTCCTTTGCTGCCGAGGGCGTCATCGACGTCTATTTCAGCTCGGACCAGAACGTCATCGACTTCTTGACCAATGTGGTAAAGCCCAAATTCGAAGCCGCCAATGCTGGCATCACGCTCAATCTGGTTGACGGTGGCGACGGCGCCGGTGTTGCCGCCATTGGTGACCGCGCCCTGGCCGCCCTGGCCTCGGGCACCGATCCGCAGGCTGACCTCTTCGAAGGCTTCGACACCCGCGTCACGGTCGATGGCATTGCCAAGGGCCTCTATGTCGACTTCGAGGCAGCCGGGCTCTCCAACTATTCCAAGATCAACCCGCTGGCCTTCGACATCCCCACCAACCTGCCTTACCGCGGGTCGCAGGTGCTGCTGGCCTATGACACCACCAAGCTCGACCCGGCCAATGTGCCCAAGACCTGGGCGGACCTCGTCACCTGGATCAAGGCCAATCCCGGCCAGTTCATCTACAACCGTCCCAACAAGGGCGGTTCGGGCGGCAATTTCGTCCGTCGCGCCATCTATGAAGTGAACGGCAAGGATCCGAGCCAGTTCACCGTCGACAATTACAGCGCCGACAAGAACGACACCATGCTCAAGCCCGCCTTCGACATGCTGCTCGATCTGGCCCCGTCGCTGTTCGACGGCGGCGCCTATACATCGGGCAATACCCAGTCGCTGCAGCTGCTCGGCCAGTCGGCCGTGACCATGATCCCGGCCTGGTCCGATCAGGCCCTCTCGGCCATCGCCCAGGGCGTGCTGCCCGAGACCACCGGTCTCGTGCAGCTGCAGGACCTCGGGCTGCCCGGCGGCTTCACCAAGCTGGGCGTGCTCAGCAATGGCGCCAACAAGGATGCCGCGCTCAAGCTGGCCGACTTCCTGCTCACCGAAGAAATCCAGTCGGCCGTGCTGACCGAACTGGGCGGCTTCCCCGGCGTCAGCTGGGACCATGTCGCGCCTGAACTGCGCGAGAAGTTCGCCGACCTGATCCCGCAGACCATTCCCAATTTCCCGAGCGGGGAATGGGAAGCGGCCATCAATGACGGCTGGTATCGCGCCGTGGCGCCAAACGTGGATCCCGCTTCGTGAGCATGACCGCCCCGGACCAGATCGGGTCCGTTACACCCATCCGCAGGAGGCCTTATGGCCTCCTGCTCGTCGCCACGCCGGTATTGCTGGTGCTCTGGCTGATCATCTGGCCGATCATTTCGGCGATCATCACCACGCTTTGGGTCAAGACGCCGGAGGGCAACGCCTTTTCCGTCGAAACCTACCGCTTCTTTTTTTCCGACGGCTACAGCCTGTCCAACCTGTCGATGACGCTGTGGACCACGGGCGTCTGCGCCATATTGCTGCTGCTGGTCTGCCTGCCCATCGCGCTTTACCTGCGCTTCTCCGACACCAGGGTGGCCGCCTATGTGCAGGGCCTGGCCATCTTTCCGATGTTCGTCCCCTCGATCATCCTGAGCTTTGCCTTCATCCGCGTGCTGGGCCCCAATGGCACCGTCGACCTGCTGTTCAATGCTGTCGGCCTGCCCAAGATTCGCACGCCCTATCTCACCCCCTGGGGGCCGGTGATCGGTTTGGTCTGGGACAATATCCCGCTGACCGTGCTGATCCTGCTCTCGGGCCTGGGCAATGTGTCCAACCAGGCGGTCGAGGCGGCGCGCGACGTCGGCGCCGGCCGGATCGCGCTGCTCTGGCACATCATCCTGCCGCGCCTCTCCAATTCCATCCTGGTGGCGATATCCTTCGCCGTGCTGGGCATCTTCTCGGCCTTCACCCTGCCCTACATCCTGGGCCCGGCCGCGCCCGAAATGATGGGCCCGTTCATGCAGCGCACCTTCCGCGATCTTTATGATCCGCAAACGGCCATTACCCAGGCCGTGGTCACCTTCGGCTTCTGCATCGTCTTCGGGCTCTTTTATGTGCGCTCCGTCGCCAAGAACAGGGCCGTATAAATGGCTGCAACCCTCGCCTATCGCAAGACCGACTGGACCGGTATCGCCTTTGCCGCGGTGCTGACCCTGGTCATCGTCTTCCCGCTGCTGGTTGTCGGCACCTGGGCCTTCACCAATGTCTGGCGCTATCCGTCGGTCATTCCGCAGGAATTCGGCCTGCGCTTCTGGAACCAGACCCTGGCCCGCGCCGACGTCTGGAGCTCGATCTCCATGAGCCTGACGCTGGCCTTCACCGTGACGGCTCTGTCCGCCGCCATCTGCCTGCCGGCCGCCTATGCCTTTGCCCGGCTCGATTTCCCCGGCCGCAACATCCTGTTCTTTTCCTTCCTGGCCGGCCACGCCTTTCCCAAATTTGGCCTGCTGGTCGCCATTGCCGGCATTTTCCTCCAGCTCAACCTCATCGGCACCTTCTGGGGCGTGGTACTGATCCAGCTGGTGGGCACGCTGCTGTTCATGATCTGGATTCCGGTGGCCGCCTTCCAGTCGGTCGACCGGCGCATGGAAGAGGCCGCGCGCGATGTCGGCGCTTCCCCGTTCCGGGTCTTCTGGTCGATCACCCTGCCACAGGCCGGCCCGACCATTGCCGCGGCCATCCTGCTCAGCTTTGTCGGCACCTTCTACGAAACCGAAGGCGCCTGGCTGATCGGCGCGCCGCAGGTGCGCACCCTGCCGGTGCTGATGATCTCCTTTATCAATAACCAGCCTGTCATCCAGTATGGCGCAGTGCTTTCCGTGCTGCTCTGGGTGCCCAGTTTCATCGCTTTGCTGTTCGCGCGCCGGGTCGTCAATTCCGGTTCGTTCGCCCGCGGCTTCGGCGGCTAGGAAGACCCATGTCCGTTCTCAAGATCAACGATATCTCCAAGATTTTCCCCAATGGCACCAAGGCGGTGGACAGCTTCTCGCTCGACGTCGCCGATGGTGAACTGGTCTGCCTGCTGGGGCCCTCCGGCTCGGGCAAATCGACTTTGCTGCGCATGGTCGGCGGCTTTGAAACGCCCACCAGCGGCGCGATGACCATCGATGGCGAGGACATTACCCGACTGCCGCCCGAGCGGCGCCCCACCGGCATGGTGTTCCAGAGCCATGCCCTCTGGACGCATATGAACGTCTTCAAGAACCTCGCCTTCGGCCTCAAGCTGCGCAAGGTGCCCGCCGACGAGATCAAGCGGCGCGTCGAGGGCGTGCTCGACCTGGTGGGCCTGGGCGGCTATGGCCTGCGCAGCGTCACCCAGCTGTCTGGTGGCCAGCAGCAGCGCGTGGCTCTGGCCCGCTCGCTGGTGCTCGAGCCCAAGATCCTGCTGCTCGACGAGCCCTTTGCCAGCCTCGACCAGCATCTGCGCGAACGCCTGCGCGAGGAAGTGCGCGACATCCAGCAGCGCCTCAAGATCACCACCCTGTTCGTCACGCACGGCCAGGATGAGGCGCTCTCCATGGCCGACCGCATCGTCGTCATGCGCGATGGCCGGACCGAGCAGATCGACCGGCCCGATGTGGTCTATCGCGCCCCGCTCACCCCCTTTGTCGCCGGCTTCATCGGTTCGATGAATACGCTCGAGGGCGAGGTCACCGACGGCATGTTCCGCACGGCCAACTTTGCCATTCCGCTGCCGGTCAGCAACGGCCCGACCACGCTCTGCGTCCGGCCCGAGGCGCTTGAACTCAGCGTCGCGCCACAGGGCGGCCATGGCACGGTGCACCGCGTCACCGATTTCGGCACCCATGGCCTGGTTGATCTGGCGCTGCCCGACGGCACGCGCATCAAGGCCATGGTGTCCCATCCCGACCTGTTCCAGCTGGGGCAGGGGGTGGCGCTGCACCCCAAGGCCATGGCCGCCTACCGCAATGGCGTGCTGCTGCACCGCACGGCGGTCGCCGCCGAGCTCATTCGCCAGCCCGAGCCGCTTGACGCCTGACCAGTCGACCCCGGCGCCTGCGCCCCTTCTTGCCGACAAAAAGGCCATCACCTGATGCACGACCCTGTCCATGTTGAACGCAACGGCCACCGCACCTGGCTGAAATGGCATCGCGGCCGCCGCCGCCGGGCCGACCCGGTCTTTACCGGCCAGCGCATTCTCGAAGGCATGGCGCTGGGCGCCTCGATCGAGGTCGACCTGGTGGTGACCGGCGACAAGGGCTTTGCCGTGCTGCACAATCTTGACCTCTCCCAGGAGACCACCGGCACCGGCCTGGTCGCCGACACCAGTGACGCCGCCCTGCGCCAGCTGCAGCTGCGCGACAATGACGGCGCGCCGATCCGCGACAAGGTCATGCTGCTCGATGACCTCTGCGCCCTCATGGTCTCGGGCAGGGTCCATCCCGACGCCCTGCTGCAGCTTGACTACAAAGAGGACGATACCGTTCTCGACGCCATGGCGCTGGCCAATTTCGCCCGGGCCGCTAGGCCGGTAGCCGGCAATCTCATCCTCTCCTCGGGCAATGCCAAGGCCATCGCCATGCTGGCCGCCGAGGTGCCCGGCATTCGCGTCGGCTTCGACCCCAGCGACGAAGCGCGGGTCAACGCGGCGCGTGCCAGCGGCACCCATGCGGCCTTTGTCGCAGAGACGCTGGCCGCAGCGCCCACTGCCGACCTGATCTACCTCTACTGGCAGATCCCGCTGCTGTTTGCCGAAGACGGTTTCGACATCATCGCGGCCTTCCACGCCGCCGGCAAACGCGTCGATGCCTGGACCTTTTCCCGCGTCGATGCCGATGCCCTGGTCCAGGTCGAGCGCCTGCTGGCGCTCAAGGTCGATCAAATCACCACCGACGATCCCGAGGGCCTGGCAATGGCGCTGCAATCATGACCGATAACTACGACGATATTCTCGCTCATATGGTGGAAGTGGCGCGCCGCGCCGGCGTGCTGACCCAGGGCTATTTCAAGCGCTTCCGCGAGCTGCAGATCGGGGTCAAGGGTCCGGGCGATTTCGTCTCCGATGCCGACCGGGAATCCGAGCAGCTGATCCGCGCCGAACTGCTCGGCGCCTATCCTGACTGGAGCTTTACCGGCGAGGAATTTGCCCCGGTCGAAGGCAGCGACCGCGAGCATCGCTGGCTGGTCGACCCCATCGACGGCACCACCAATTTCCTCAACGGGCTGGACTATACCATCACCATTGCCCTGCGCCGCGGCAACCAGACCATGTGCGGGCTGATCTACAATCCCGTCAATGACGAGATGTTCACCGCCATCAAGGGCAAGGGCGCCTGGCTCAATGGTGAGCCCATGCGCGTCAGCGCCAGCACCGATGTCGCCATGATGTGCGTGGGCACCGGCCTGCCCACGCCCAATCTCTCGCTCTATCCCGGCGCCTATCAGCGGCTCGACGCCATCCGCGCGCCCATTGGCGCCGTGCGCATCATCGGCAGCGCCGCCCTGTCATGCGCCTTCGTCGCCTGCGGCCGGCTCACCGGCTATTACGAGGAGACCGGCTTCGTCGATACGGCGGGCGGCATCCTGATGGTCGAGGAGGCCGGCGGCGTGGTGACGGACTGGTGGGGCCGCGGCCCCGACCATTTCGAGCCCAGCGGCGTCCTGCTGGTCGCCAACAAGGCCACCCATGCCTATCTGCGGCCCCATCTCGACCCCGTCCCGCCGAAAAACCCGGCCTGATTGCCAGGCGCAGACTGCCGCGCAGGGGGCTGTCGGACCGTCTGCTGGTCCAAAGCTGTTGGGGCGACCCATCGATATGAAAAACCCCGACGCCGCGAGACGCCGGGGTTGATTGGTCGGAGTAGAGTGATTCGAACACTCGACCCCCTGCTCCCGAAGCAGGTGCGCTACCAGGCTGCGCTATACTCCGTCAGGTGTCGCGATCTCGGGCTTGGTCTGGCTTGCAGCAGGCTGCAAAGCCCGCTGTGCCAGTCGCGACGGCGGGCATTATAGACCCGCTGACGGCGCCGTTCAAGCGCCTGCAAAAGGCTTTTTGTTAGCGCGCGGACCATGTTGCGAACCCGGGGCAAACCGTGTACGAACCGCGCCAGTTGGGGCGTCGCCAAGTGGTAAGGCACCGGTTTTTGGTATCGGCATCCCTAGGTTCGAATCCTAGCGCCCCAGCCAGCTTCTATCTAAGCCATTGATAAGGCTCGCTTTCGCCGGAACTCGGCGCCCAGCGAGTCGCAGCTGTATTACATGGGTGTGTTACGTGCTCCGGAGCATGTCGCATTGCCAGCCATTTCTCACTGTTTTCGACGCGATGCCGTCTACTATTGGCGCCGCTGGACACCCGCCCCCAGGCGCATCCTTTTGCAGGTCGGTTTGGCCGTTAAGGATCCCAGAACTGCTCGCAGGCTATCGTCTGTTCTGACCGCCAAGAGCGAGGAGCTGTTCCCGCTTTGGTCAACCGGACTCATGAATAAAAGCCAGCTTCTCCAGTATCTGCATGACTGTCTGGCCAAAGGTCGGCGACCACCTCCCGGCGACGCCTTGGTCATCCTTGCGGAGGGACTGGCCTCGCGTGTGCTGGCAACGCGAGGATTGGGCGCGGAGCTCAGTACCGGGGATCGCATTGCGCTCGATCGCCAATGGGGTCAACCGGGACTGGCAGACGACGTTGCTCGAGCAATGACGCAAGCTAAGCGGCGTCCCCCCGATCTGGAGTCCTTCGTCGACCTGTCCATCAAGGCTTCTTTGTCATTTGGCCGTCAGCCCTCGGGTGATGACGCGGAGCAGGCGGCGAGAGTGCGTTTGCTGGCAGCTGCTTCTTTGGCCTTCCAGACTGCCAAGGACCTGAGCGTCAGCGACATCGGCGTCGGCCAGTTTGTCGGTGAAATTGACGGCGGGCAAGGGCTGCCCGACAGCTCTGACAGTCGGGAACCCTTAGCTTCCTGGCTCGAACGCACGATCAAATATCTCTTGGACTACAATCCCTACGCCCATGAAGGGCGCGAGGACTTGCTGGAGCTCGATTCCGTTCTTGACGAAGTGCAGCCCACTTTGCTCGCAGATTGGATCAGGCGTGGAGGGCCTACTCCCGGCGGGTGGTGGGCTGGTCGATGAGTTCATCGATGGCCGCTCAACTGGTCACCGATGCGCTGATCATGGCCATCTGGCGTCGCGGCAAACGTCGCAACCTGCAGTCCGATATTCGGCATGACTATGCTGAAGCCGCCACCCGCGACGCCTATATCGATGTGCTGCTGCACGAAGCCGGCTGGCCGCTGACCGAGGTGCAGGATCGCGAATACCCTATTGCCGGCATGCCCACCAATGCCGGCGTCGGCTATGCCGATTATGTGCTGTGGGGCGACGACGGCAAGCCGCTGGCGGTGATCGAGGCCAAGCGCACCAAGCGCGACGCGCGCGCCGGCCAGCAGCAGGCCAAGCTCTATGCCGATGGGCTCGAGGCCCGGTTCGGCCAGCGGCCGGTGATCTTCTACACCAATGGCTACGAGCACTGGATCTGGGACGATGCCGAATACCCGGCGCGCGCCATCCAGGGCTTCCTGAAGAAGGCCGAGCTGGCGCTGTTGATCGAGCGCCGGCGAGCGCGCCGGGCCCTGGTCGAGACCGACATCAACAAGTCCATCGTTGGTCGCTACTACCAGCGCCGCGCCATCGCCAAGGTGGCGCAGTGCTTCGAGACCGACAAGCAGCGCAAGGCCCTGCTGGTCATGGCCACCGGCTCCGGCAAGACCCGCACCGTCATCGCACTGGCCGACCTGCTGATGAAGGCCAATTGGGCCAAGCGCATCCTGTTCCTGGCCGACCGGGTGGCGCTGGTCAACCAGGCCGTCGGTGCCTTCAAGGCACATCTGCCGGACTCGGCGCCGGTGAACCTCGTTACCGACAAGTCCACCCAGGGCCGGGTCTATGTCTCGACCTATCCGACCATGATGGGGCTGATCGACCAGAAGCGCGACGAAGGTCGGCAGTTCGGCGTCGGCCATTTCGATCTCATCATCATTGATGAGGCGCACCGCTCGGTCTATCAGCGCTATGGCGCGATCTTTGACTATTTCGACAGCCTGCTGGTGGGCCTCACGGCGACGCCACGCGACGAGATCGACCACAATACCTATGGACTGTTCGAGCTCGAAGACGGTGTGCCCACTGACTATTATTCGCTCGAGCAGGCCGTGGCCGACGACTATCTGGTGCCGCCCGAAGCCGTGTCGGTGCCACTGAAATTCCAGCGCGAAGGCATCAAATACGAGGACCTTAGCGACCTCGAAAAAGACCAATGGGACATGCTGGAATGGGATGAGGAAGAGATCCCCGACAGCGTCGATGCCCAGGCTGTCAACAAATGGCTGTTCAATACCGACACCGTCGACAAGGTGCTGGCCCATGTGATGACGCATGGCCTCAAGGTTGAGGGCGGCGATCGGCTGGGCAAGACCATCATCTTCGCCAAGAACCAGGCCCACGCCGAGTTCATCGAAGAGCGGTTCAACGCCAATTACCCTTCGCTGGCCGGCCACTTCGCCCGGATCATCACGCACAAGACCGATTATGCCCAAAGCCTGATCGACGACTTCTCGACCAAGGACAAGGGCCCGCACATCGCCATCTCGGTCGACATGCTCGACACCGGCATCGACGTGCCCGAAGTGGTCAACTTGGTCCTGTTCAAGCTGATCCGCTCCAAGACCAAGTTCTGGCAGATCCTGGGCCGCGGCACCCGTCTGTGCGCTGACCTGTTCGGGCCGGGCCTCGACAAGGAGTGCTTCTACGTCTTCGACTTCTGCCAGAACCTGGAATTCTTCAGCCAAAACCTGCCGGTGATCGAGGGCTCGACCGGCAAGGGTATCTCCGAGCGCCTGTTCGAAACCCGGCTCGATCTGGTTCTAGCGCTGGATGAGAAGGAGAAGACAGCAGGGCTGCTAGGAGCCGCCGACGCGGGCGTGAGTTTCGTGGGCGCCGATGGGTCTGCAGAGCCGCCAATGACCGAGGGCGGGGTGCGTGAGGCCACCGTAGACTCCCTGCGCGACTATGTGGCCGGCATGAACCTCGACAACTTCATCGTGCGCCCGCACCGGCGCGTGGTGGAGAAGTTCCAGAAGCCGGAAACCTGGCTCACCCTCGACCAAGCGGCGCGCCAGGAACTCGTCGACGAGGTCGCGGCGCTGCCAACCGACCGGAGGCTGGGCGGCGAGGCAGCCAAGCGCTTCGACCTGCTCATGCTCAATCTGCAGCTCGGCCTGCTGCGCGGCAGCAAGAGCTTTGATCGGCACCGCAAGCAGCTGTTGCTGATCGCCAGCGCGCTCGAGGAACAGTTCTCGATCCCGGTCGTGGCGGCCCAGCAGGTTCTGATCCTCGAGATCCAGGCCGAGACCTGGTGGGAAGGCATCACCGTGCCGCTGCTGGAGCTGGTGCGCCTGCGGCTGCGCAATCTTGTGCAGCACGTCGAAAAGACCAAGCGCGGCATCGTCTATTCCGATTTCATCGATGAGCTCGGCGCCGGCAGCAATGTCGACCTGCCGGAGATCGGCTCGGTCGATTTCATCCGCTTCAAGCGCAAGGCCCGCCACTTCCTGCGCGAGCATGACGACAACCTGACCCTGCAGAAGCTGCGCCGTGGCCTGCCATTGACCCAGACCGACATCGACCAGCTCTCCGAGCTGCTGCTCTCGGCCGGCATTGGTGATCAGGCCGTTATCGAAAAAGCCGCGGCACTGAGCCACGGCCTGGGTCGTTTCATCCGGTCCTTGGTAGGCCTCGAACGTGCCGCCGTTGCCGAAGCCTTCAGCACCTTCATCGCCGAAAAATCCGCCAGCGCCGATCAGATCGAATTCGTCGAGCTGGTAATCGAACACCTGACCGAAAAGGGCGTCATGGACCCGAGGCTGCTATATGAAAGCCCGTTCAAGGACATCGCGCCGTCTGGTCCGGAACAGGTGTTTTCGATGAAGCGCGCTGGTGAGTTGTTCGACGTGATCGATGGCCTCAATAGAAGCGCTTCAAACGTTGCCTGAGGGCAGGGGTTACGGGCGGCAATCGCGCCATCAACAGAGGCCTCGGCCCGGCTGCGCTTGCCCTCGGTTTCGAGCGCGTGGAGCCGTGTGGTAGTGGCGCCCAGTTCGGCCTGCAGCGTGGTGATCACCGCGTCCTTGTTCTGCCCTGCCGCAGCCATCAGCGTGGTCACCGCTTCTGCCAGTTTGGCCCCGTCGGCGCCCGCGCGAGCCCGGCCGCCTTTAGGCACTAGCATGATCAACTGTCGTCCTGCTGGGGGTTGAGCGTATCGTTCAGGCCATCGCCGAGCAGGTTGAAACCGAGCACGATGATGATAATGGCCAGGCCGGGCCAAACAGCCATCCAGGGGGCCTCGGTCAGGAATTGCCGGGCCACGTCGAGCATGCTGCCCCAGGATGGGGCGGGCGGGCGTTGGCCAAGGCCCAGAAAGGCAAGGCTGGCTTCAGCCAGAACAGCAACAGCCATGGTGATGGTGGCCTGCACGACGATGGGCGCCAAGACGTTGGGCAGGATGTGGGAGAGGATAATGTGAACATCGCGGACGCCCTGCGCCCGGACGGCGGTGACATAGTCCTCATCCTTGATGGTCAATACCTGCCCGCGGGTCAACCGGATGAAGATCGGCATCGCTGAAACGCCAATAGCGATCATCGCATTTTCCAGGCTGGACCCCAGAAAAGCGGCCAGGGCAATGGCCAGGATGAGAAAGGGAACCGCGAGAAGTGCATCGGTGAAGCGGGAAATCACCATGTCCAGCCATCCGCCGAAATAGCCTGCCAGCAGGCCCAGCGGCACGCCCAGCGCAATGGCGATGCTCACGGCGATGATGCCGGCAGCCAGAGAGGCGCGTGCGCCAAAGAACACGCGGGAGAGAATGTCGCGCCCCAGATCATCGGTGCCGAACCAGTGAAGTGCAGATGGTGCCTGCCGCACCGCCAGCCAGTCGGAGACATTGGGATCGAAAGGCGCAAGAACCGGGGCAAAAGCCGCCAGCAGGGCAAAGAAGATTACAATGGTGCCGCCGATAATAGTGCTCGGATGGCTTAGTGCGCGGACCAATACCGATTTGCGGCTGCCGCCGCGGGCGGTGGCGAGCGGTGCGGAAACGTCGCTCATGAACGGAGCCTCGGGCTCAGAATGACATAGGCAATGTCGGCGATCAGGGTGAGCAGCATGAACATCACCGCAGAACAGATGACCACCGCCTGCACGACAGCATAGTCGCGGCTGAACACGCCATCGACGATCATCTTGCCAAAACCGGGAATGCCGAACACCTGTTCGGTCAGCACAGCGCCCGACAACAGCTCGCCCAGATGCAGCGTGCTTGTCGTGACCACCGGGATCAGGCCGTTTCGCAGGGCGTGCCGCCGCACCACAATGCCTTCGCGCAGGCCCTTTGCGCGGGCGGTCCGCACATAGTCCTGCTTGAGCGTGGCGATCATCGAGCTGCGGGTATGTCGCATGACGATTGCCGCCGCCGCGGTGCCCAGTACGATGCTGGGCAACAGGGTGAAGCGCAGGTTCTCGAGCGGCGACTCGAAAAACCCGACATAGCCGCCGCTTGGCAGCCAGCCCAGAGAGACCGCGAACAGCAGGATCAGCATGATGCCGAGCCAGAAACTGGGAATGGACAGACCGCCCAGCCCGATCATGCTCACCAGATAATCGACGGGGGTGCCGCGCTTGACCGCCGCCAGCACACCGGCCGGAATGCCGATGACCAGGGCGATCATCATGGCCTGCAAGGAGAGCTGCAGGGTGACCGGCAACTTTTGCAGGATCATTTCCCCGATCGGCAGGCGGGTGCGGATGGACATGCCGAAATCGCCCTGCAGCAGGCCCGTCAGCCATTTGAAATATTGGACCGGCCAGGGCTGATCCAGCCCGTATTTGGTCCGCAGGAACTCGATGACCGCCGGATCGGGCTCCTGGCCCGCCAGCGCCACGGCCGGATCGCCCGGCAGCAGCTTGAGCAACAGGAATACCAGCACGGAAACCAACAACAGGGTGGGTATGGCGACCAGAAGACGCCGAAGGATGAAGTTGAGCATGTCGGTGCGGACCAGTCTGGGTGCCAGGAAGGTGAGAGGCACGCCCCATGCGATGCATGGGGCGTGATCTGGGCGCTAGAGGGCGCCAGGCTTGACGCCGGTGACGCGCAGCAGGCCGTCTGGATAGATCGTGATGCCCTCAATCGAGGCCTGGGCGCCGTAGAACCAGGTCGAATGGTAGAGCGGGATCGTCGGGCGATCGGTCAGGTAGATCTCGGCGACCTCTTCATACAGCGCCTTGCGGGCGTCAACGTCAAGTTCCTGCCGTGCTGCAAGCAGAACCTCTTCGAGTGCAGGCGAGACATAGCCATTCAGGTTCTGGCTGCCCTCTGCGCCGAAGAAGGTGTAGAGCGTCGGATCCGGATCGGCGCGTCCACTCCAGTTGCCGATATAGAGCTCGAAATTGCCGGCGAGATAGCGCTCGATTGCCGAGGAGGTTTCCAGAGGCAGCAGGTTCACCGTAAATCCGGCTTCCTGAGCCAGGGACTGGATGATCTGGGCCACGCGCCCGTCCGTCAGCGAGTTTTCGTAGGTGATCTCGATCGTCGGGTTATCGACGCCCGACACCTCGATCAGTCCCTTGGCCGCGTCCAGATCGCGGGCGGGGACCGGATGACTGCTGCTGTAGAACGGGCTCGATGGCGGCAGCATCTGGTTGTCGGCATTAAATTCGCCGTTGAAGGCCACCTGGTTGATGATATTGCGGTCGAGCGAGAGCTCGAGCGCTTCGCGCAGCTGCGGGCTGTCGGCCAGCACGCCGGCCGAGCCTTCCGCGACGTTGATGAACAGGTGGGAGACCGCCAGACCTGGCGAACTGTGCAGCGCCAGGCTCGTGTTGGAGCGCACGGCAGCCAGATCGGTGGGCGCAATGCGCTCGGCAATGTCGAGATCGCCGGCCTGAATGCGCGACAGGCGCACGGTCGAGTCGGGGATGATCTGATATTCGATGCTGTCGTAGCCAATCTCGTCAGCGTTCCAGTAGCCATCAAATTTGTCGAGGCGGATGAAGTCGCGGGCGCTTCGCTCGGCATACTGGTAAGGGCCCGAGCAGACAGGATTGGCCGCAAAGGCGTCAGCCGAGGTCGCGGCCGTCGGGGAGACCATCATGCCGGCCCGGTCGGTCAACACCGACAGCAGCGGGGCAAACGGGGCGTCGAGCTTGAAAATCACGGTCGAGGCATCGACCACTTCAACGGCAGTGATCGGGGCCAGTTCGCCGCGACGCTTGGATTCCTCGAGCGTCTGCATGCGTTCGATGTTGGCCTTGACCGCCTCGCCATCGAAGGGGGTGCCGTCCTGGAAGGTTACGCCTTCGCGCAGCTTGAGGGTGAGCTCGGTGCTGCTGTCGTTCCAGGACCACTCCGTCGCCAGCCTTGGCACGATTTCCAGGTCGGCATTGATGTCGAGGAGCTTGTCACACATGGCTTCAAAGACGATGCGACCAGAATAGGTGCCGCCGACGGCCGGATCGAGCGTGTCCGGATCGTCCTGCAACCCGACGCGCAGGGTCTGCGCGCTGACCGAGGACATGGTGAGAGCCATGATGCCGGCCAAGGCCAGCAGCTTTTTCGAGGCGATCATAACTATATTCCCTAATTACCCAGGATGCCCCACGCATCCCGCATTCCCTAATCCCCTCAACGAAGCACGCTCCCGCTAGTTTGTAAAGTTGGCGAACGAATTATTTCGTTCGCAGGCAGGGAACCGCATTCATGGGGCGAAAACGTGCTTATCAAACTTGACGCCAGCAGCTAAATGGCTTCATTTGTTCGTGGAACTGACTAATTGGGCCTCTGCACGCATGTTCTCCTTCTCTTCAATCGCGACTAGCCGACAGATCACCCTGCGCAGCGTGATGCGCATCCTGCTCGACCGCCGCGGCATATCGCGGGCCGAGCTGGCACGCCTCACTGGCCTGTCCAAGCAGACAATGTCTGAGGTTTTCCGTGACCTCGAAATGGAAGGCTGGGTACAGATGAGCGGCCGCACCCAGGGCGGCGTCGGCCGGAGTGCAGCGACCTATGAGGTCTGTGCCGACCGCGCCCTGGTCTTCGGCGCGGATGTCGGCGGCACCAAGATCCAGGCCGCCATCGCGGATATGCACGGCGTCGTGCTGAGCGAAATCGTCGAGCCCACGGATGCACGCGGCGGCGAACATGTCATCGCCCAACTGGCCCGGATGAACCAGGTGCTGGCCGAACGCGCTAACCTGCCGAGCGAGCGCGTGCTGGTGGGCACGATCGGCATTCCCGGCGCATATGACGAGCGCTCCGGTACGTTGTTGATGGTACCCAATATTGCCGGGCTGGAAGGCTCGCAGTTTGCCGCCTGGCTGGCCCGTTCTGTCGCCTTCGAGGTGCATGTCGGCAATGACGTCAACATGGCGGCCAAGGGCGAGCAGTGGCTGGGCGAAGGTCGGGACGTCGACAATTTCGTCTTCATCGCCCTGGGAACCGGCATCGGCATGGGGATCATCAACGAGCGTCGGGTATTGCGCGGTTCGCGCGGTGCGGCGGGAGAGATTTCGACCCTGCCCATCGGCGCCAGCGCCTATGACGGGCGTACCTTCCGGGCCGGTGCGCTGGAAACCATGATCGGCAGCGCTGCCATTCGCGGTCGCTATGAAGGTGGTGGCGGCCTGCCCGGCCTGACGGTGCGTCAGATCATCGACCGGGTCGGCGACGGCGACCGCATCGCCATCGCGACGCTGGATGAAGTTGCCCGCACCCTGGCCGAGGCGATCCTGGCCGTCTCGGCGGTGGTCGATCCGGAGCGGATCATCATGGGTGGCAGCATCGGGGCGCGGCCAGAGCTGCTTGAACGGGTGCAGCACTATGTGCCGCTCTGCATGGCCACCCCGCCCACCTGCACCATCAGCCAGCTTGGCAGCCGCGCCGGGCTCTACGGCACGCTGGCCAACAGTCTCGACATCCTACGAAAGGGCCTGTTTCAGACGCCCGAACTCGATGTGCCCATGCTCAGCGCCCGATCGCTGGAAGCCGCGCAATGACCGGCACCGCCCTCGCCCAGAGCGCGACCCTGCGCATTTTTGACACGGCCGCAGCAGCCGAACAGTTCGTCGCCGAGACCATTGCCGCGCAGATGCGGCGCCGGTCGAACAGCGTGCTGGGATTAGCGACGGGCAATTCGATGCGCGGGGTCTATCGGCAACTGGTACAACTGCGGCAGCGCGGCGCCGTGAGCTTTGCCGGCCTGACCAGTTTCAATCTCGATGAATATTGCGGACTGGAGCCGACCGACCCGTCGAGCTTTGCCGCCTATATGCAGCGCGAACTGTTCAGCGCGATCGACGCCGACCCTGCGCGCCTGCATCTGCCGGATGGGGCCGCCGATGGTGCGGCGCGCTATGAGGCAATGATTGCCGCCAGCGGCGGCATCGACCTGCAACTGCTCGGCATTGGACAGAATGGCCATATCGGCTTTAACGAACCCGGCTCTGCCGCGGGTTCACGCACCCGCATCGTCGACCTGGCGCCCCGCACCCGGGCGGTGAATGCGGCCGATTTTCCGTCGGACACACCCGTGCCCAGCCGAGCCGTCACCATGGGTATCGGCACCATTCTGGATTCCCGGCGCATTGTGCTGCTGGCGACGGGCGCGGCCAAGGCGCAGGCCTTGGCAGAAGCCCTGGAAGCGCCGATCAATGCACAATGCCCCGCATCCTTCCTGCAAACCCATCCTGACCTGACAATCGCCTGCGACCACGCCGCGGTCGCCCGATTGCAGCACAACCCGGAGGCCCGTTATGGCTGAGCGCGATTTCATGGTACCTGGCAAGTCGGTTGCCCTTTCCGGCAACGGCATGGCCGCAACCTCCCATCCCATGGCGACCCTAGCGGCTGTCGATATTCTCAGGGCCGGCGGCAATGCCGTCGATGCCGCGATTGCCGCGGTGGCGCTGCAGGGTGTGATCGACCCGCATATGACCGGCATCGGCGGCGATTGCTTTGCGCTCTATGCGCCCGCGGGCGGCGACATGGTTGCCTATAACGGCTCGGGTCCGTCGCCCAGGGCCGCCACGCTGGACACCTATCTGGCCATGGGTTGGTCCAACATGCCCGACAATTCGGTGCACGCGGTCACCGTCCCCGGTGCCGTCGATACCTGGTGCCGCCTCAGCGCCGAGCATGGCCGGATCGGGCTTGACCGCATCCTGCAGCCCGCCATCGACGCCGCCGAGCAGGGCTTCACCATTACCCCGCGCGTGGCGCTCGACTGGTCGCGCTATGGCAGCCGTGTGGCGGCGTTTCCCGATTCAGCCGAACAGTTTCTGCCCCATGGCAAGGCGCCGCAGACGGGTGACCGCCTCGGCAATCCTGCGTTGGGCGCGACATTGCGGGCCATAGCCCGGCACGGCCGCGCCGCCTTTTACGAGGGCGAAGTCGCCGACGATATCGTGGCGACGCTCAGGGCGTTGGGTGGCCTGCATGTGGGCGACGATCTCGCCGGCTTTGCCGCCGAGCTGACCGCGCCGATATCGGGCCGCTATCGCGACCACAGCTTGCACGAATGCCCGCCCAATGGGCAGGGCCTGGCGGCGCTGATCATCGCGCGCCTGCTCGACGGCTTTGATCTGGCCGACCCGAGCCTGACGGAAACCGACCGCATTCACCTGCTTGCCGAAGCCACCAAGGCTGCCTATCGGCAGCGCGACGCGCTGATCGCCGATCCCCTCGCCATGACGGCTACCCCTGACGACATACTGGCGGACGTCAATATCGATGCGCTGCGTGCCAAAATCTCGCGCCAGACCGCCTCGGCGCCCGACAGCTGGGACCTGCCGGTGCATCGCGACACCGTCTATGTCAGCGTCGTCGACCGCGACGGCAATGCCATGTCGCTGATCAATTCGGTGTTCTTTGCCTTTGGCAGCGGCATCTATGCCAAGAAATCCGGCGTGCTGCTGCAAAACCGCGGCGCGGGGTTCTCGCTCAAGCCCGGCCATCCCAACGCCATCGGCCCGGCCAAGCGGCCGTTCCACACCATCATACCAGCCATGGTCAGCAAGGCGGGCAAGGTGGTGGGCTCCTTCGGCGTTATGGGCGGGCAGTACCAGGCCGCAGGGCATGCGCATTTCCTGTCGCAGGTGCTCGATCGGGGCCTCGACGTGCAGGCGGCGTCGGACCAGCCCCGCAGCTTCTTCACCGATGGCGCCATTACGCTTGAGCCGACGATTGCCCCGGCGGTCCAGGCCGAGCTCGAAGCGCTTGGCCACGCCACACGCCGGGCAGACGAGCCGCTGGGCGGCTGCCAGGCCATCTGGATCGATCATGATCGCGGCGTGCTCTGGGGCGCATCCGATCATCGCAAGGACGGCATAGCGCTGGGATATTGATGATGGAAACACCCATTCAGCCTGCAAAGACATCCACCGTTT
Source organism: Devosia sp. MDV22-iso42 (assembly GCF_058629155.1). NCBI lineage: Bacteria > Pseudomonadati > Pseudomonadota > Alphaproteobacteria > Hyphomicrobiales > Devosiaceae > Devosia > Devosia sp. MDV22-iso42. The sequence continues at coordinate 10,476 of NZ_JBZVWR010000005.1, read as the reverse complement.
CCGTGCGGCATCTGGCGCTCAGGCTGCCCAAGGGCGCCGATCGCGCGCTGGCGCTGGTCGATCTCAGTTTCGAACTTCCCAAGGGCGAGGTGCTCTGCATCGTGGGCGAATCGGGTTCGGGAAAATCGCTATGCGCCCAGACCCTGATGGGCCTGCTGCCGCGGACGATCAAGGTGGAACGCGGTGAAGCGCTGTTCGATGCCGTCGACCTGATCAGCATCGATGCCGGAACGATGCGCTCCCTGCGTGGACGGCGCATCGGCATGATCTTTCAGGAGCCGATGACGGCGCTCAATCCATCAATGCGCATCGAAGACCAGATCATGGAAGTGTTCGAGGCGCATGATCTGCTCTCGCCGGCCGAGCGGCGGGCACGGGCGCTCGAGCTGGCGCGCGAAGTGCAGCTCCCCGATCCGGAGCGGACCATCAGGGCGTTTCCCCACCAGCTCTCGGGCGGACAGCGGCAACGCGCCATGATTGCCATGGCCCTGGCACTGGAGCCGGCCCTGCTGATCGCCGATGAGCCGACCACCGCCCTGGATGTGACAACGCAGGCCCAGATCCTCAAGCTGATGCGGGAGATCCAGCAGCGGCGGGGCATGTCGGTGATCTTCATTACCCATGACCTCGGCGTTGTGGCCGATATTGCCGATCATGTGCTGGTGCTGGAGAAGGGCATCGTGGTCGAACAGGGCAGGACGCAGGCCGTGCTGGGCAATCCCCAGCATCCTTATACCCGGGCCCTGATCGCTGCCGTGCCTTCGGGTACGCCGGCGCTGCGCCCTGTCGCGGCCGACCAGCCTGTCGCCCTGGCGGTGGAAAACCTCAACAAGTCATACGGCCAGAAAGCGGGCATGATCGGCGACCGGCGCGTCGTGCACGCCGTCCGCAATGTCAGCTTCGAGATCCGTCGCGGCGAGACTTTGGGTGTCGTCGGCGAGTCGGGATCCGGCAAATCCTCGGTGGCCCGGCTGGTCACCCTGATCAATGCGCCCGACAGCGGCCACATCTATCTGGGCGGGGAAGACTTCAGCGCCATGCGGGGGGAAAAGCTGCGCCAACAGCGCAGCCGCATCCAGATGGTGTTTCAGGATCCATTTGCCTCGCTCAATCCCCGGCGTATGGTCGGCTTGAGCATTGCCGACGGCCCGATTGCTCGCGGCGTCCCGAAAAGACTGGCGCTCGACAATGCACGGGCGCTGCTGGAGCTGGTGGGGCTGGACGGCAAGTCCGCCGAACGACTGCCGCATGAATTTTCCGGCGGCCAGCGGCAGCGCATCGGCATTGCCCGGGCGCTGGCGCTCGAGCCCGACGTGCTGGTAGCCGACGAGGCCGTGTCCGCGCTGGACGTCACCGTGCAGGCACAGGTCCTCAAGCTGCTCGAGGAGCTCAAGAGCCGGCTCAACCTGGCCATGCTGTTCATTACCCATGACCTGCATGTTGCGGCGCAGGTCTGTGACCGCATGGCCGTGATGCGCGCCGGCGAAATCGTTGAGATCGGCACGACGCGCGACATCTTTCTCAATCCCCAGCACGACTATACCCGCCAATTGCTTGCCGCTATTCCAGGCTCGGCTCGCCAACACTAATCGGACGCTCCCATGACCACCGAAATGCTCACCGAGTACAGCATCTGGATTGCCGCAATGGTGTTTGCCGGCCTCGCGGGCGGCTTCATCGCTGGGCTGCTTGGCGTCGGCGGCGGTATCATCATCGTGCCGATCCTCTACTTCGTGCTGGGCGGTATGGATGTCGACCCCGATATCCGCATGAAGATCGCGGTGGCCACGTCGCTGACCACCATCGTCTTCACCTCGCTGTCATCGGCCCGCAGCCATCACAAGCGGGACGCCGTCGACTTCACCCTGGTCAAGACCTGGGGCATTCCCATTTTCATCGGCGTGGTCTGCGGCACGGTCATTGCCGGGCTGGTCAACGGCCTCGTGCTCACCGTGGTGTTCGCCGTTGTCGCCCTGCTGGTGGCGATCAACATGGTCTTCCGCGCCAACAGCGCGCCGGTATCGGACGGGTTCCCCAACGGCATCGTCAAGGCGATCTGCGGCTACTTCGTGGGGGTGATCTCGACCATGATGGGCATTGGCGGCGGCACGCTCAGCGTGCCCATCCTGACCACATTCGGCTATGACATCCGTCGGGCGGTGGGCACGGCCTCGGCCATCGGCTTCATCATCGCCATCCCCGGCACCATCGGCTATGCCATTGCCGGATGGAATGTACCCAACCTGCCGGCCGGATCGCTGGGTTATGTCAATCTGCTGGCGCTGGTGGCATTGGCTCCCCTGACCATGCTGATCGCCCCCTGGGGCGCGCGGGTCGCGCACAGGCTCGACCGAAAGGTACTCGGCTACGCGTTTGCGGCGTTCCTGACGCTAACCTCGGCGCGGATGTTTTTCGATATTTGGCAGCACCTTTAGCAAGGTCGAAGCAGCGCAGAATCCTGGTTGTCAATCGGCGCGGGATAAGGACCCCCTATCGGCGTCCAATAAGGACCCCCTCAGATGCGGTTTTTGAAGCGCCAGCTGTCGTTGCCGGTTTCGACGATATCGCAGTGATGGGTGAGGCGGTCGAGTAGGGCCGTGGTCATCTTGGCGTCACCGAAGACGGACGGCCATTCCCCGAAGGTCAGGTTGGTGGTGACGATGACCGAGGTCTGCTCGTAGAGGCGGCTGATCAGGTGGAACAGCAGTTGGTCGCCGGATTGAGCAAAGGGCAGATAGCCCAGCTCATCGAGCACAACGACGTCCTTGCGGCCCATATACTCAGCCAACCGTCCCTGCCTGCCGGCGCGGGTCTCTGCCTCGAGCTGATTGACCAGATCAACGACGTTGAAGAAGCGCGCTCGCGCGCCATTGCGGATGCAGGCCCGGGCAATGGTAACGGCCAGATGGGTTTTGCCGGTCCCGGTGCCGCCAACCAGCACCACGTTACGCTGGGCGGTCAGGAAGTTGCCGGCGGCCAGATCATGGACCAGGGTCTCGTTGATGCCGGTGCCCTCGAAGGTGAAGTCCTCGATATCCTTGGCGAGCGGCAGCTTGGCGATAGTCATCTGGTACTTGATCGATCGGGCCTGCTTCTCGGCAATCTCGGAGGTGAGCAGATCCGAGACGATGCGGGCGGGCTGATGCTCGCGCTTGATGGCCGTGGCGATGATCTCGTCATAGGCGTTCTTCATGACATAGAGCTTGAGCGCGCTCATGGTGGTCAGGATCTCGGAGCGTTCCATTATATTGCCCTCCTCAGGCTGTCATAGCGAGAACAGTCGGCCGTCGGCTCGATGCGGAGCCGGAGGGCTTGTGGGGTGTTCAGGACCGTGACCGGGCTGCGTGGTTCACGCTGCCGGGCCAGGATGTAAAGCACGATATCGGCTGAGCAAACGCCTTCGCGCAGTGCCTCCGCACAGGCAGCCTCGACCGCGGGCAAACCATCGCTCAGCACCGCGGTCAGGATCGAGACCATCTGCCGACCACCATCGGTTGCCGAGCCCAGCCGAAGCCATCGAACCGTCCGGCATAGGGCACGAGGCTGGAGCGCTCGGCTTCGAAGGCCTCCCAGATGGTCTGATCGCGGAACTCGGGATGGCGATGCGCACGGGCATAGGCAATGGTCTTGTCCAGCAGCAGGGCATTGAGCTCGTCATAGCTGGTCACCCGCAGGCGGGGCGTGAAGATGCGCTCCCGCACCAGTCCGACCTGGTTCTCGACCTGACCCTTCTCCCAGCCCGAGGCTGGGGTGCAGGCGACTGGATCAACCAGATAATGGCCGCACATCTGCAGGAACCGGCGGTTGTAGGTCCGCTCTTTGCCCACCAGGATGGTATCGACCGCCGTCTTCATGTTGTCGTAGATGCCACGCGTGCAGGTGCCCTTGAAGAACGCAAAGGCCCGATCGTGGGCGTCGAACACCATCTCCTGGGTCTCGCGCGGATAAGATCGCACGAACAGCATCCGGCTGTGGCAGAGCCGAACATGGGCCACCTTGACCGTCACCGTGGTGCCGTTGATCAGCACCACGTCGTGGCTCCATTCGAACTGATAGGCCTCCCCCGGCGCAAAGCTCAGCGGCACTAACGCTGCAGCTGACGATGAGACCTGGTCCTGGCGCCAGCTACGGGCGTAACGGCGAACCGCGTCATAGCCACCGTCGTAACCCAGGCCGCGCAGCTCTTCGAACACCCGGAGCGTCAGCCGTTCACTCGCCGCCTTGGCCTCGTTGCCGGCAAGGATCCGATCCAACTCATCCTTGTAAGGCCCGATCTTGGGCATCGGCTGAACGGTTCGCTCGTAATCAAACGCCGTCTCTCCTGATCGCAGTACCTTCCGCACGACCTTGCGCGAGATCTTTAGCTCTCGGCAGATCGCCTTAATCGGCTTGCCCTGAACAAAATGCGCCCGCCGTATCCTGGCAATCGTCTCCACTATCAACATCCCAAAACCGGCTCCCCGACAACTTCGGTGAGCACTGTGAACCCCAGCGTCTAAGGGGTTCCTTTTGGAAGCCGATTACCCCGAAAACGGGGGCCTTATTCCACGCCTAATCACACCGAAAGCAATGACGCACGCACGACGCGCGCGTAGCACTGGCATGTTCTTTGCTCGAGACGCTGCTGGTCCACGATTTTCATGACACCGCGACTGTATTCGAGAATGCCGTCCTTCTGGAGCTGTGCACAAACCGAGCTCACGGTCGCCCTGCGAACGCCAAGTGTATCGGACAAGGTTTGTTGCTTGAGCAGGAATTCATCACTCATGATGCGGTCCCGCGCGTGCAGCAGCCAGCGGGAAATCCGCTGCTCAGCGGAATGCAGGCCGTTGCAGGCAACCGATTCCATTGTCTGGACAATCAAAGCTTTGGCATAGCGGAGCATGGCTTCACGGACGCACACGAACTCTGCCAAAGCCACATCAACGTCGGCGACAGATATCCAGGACGCGTACCCCGGCACCTGCACCACCGATCTGCTGATCGCGACGCCACCACCCATGATCAGGGCAAGTCCAAGGAAGCCCTCAAGTCCAAGCGATGTCTTTTCGATGGTTCTGCCGTCTTCCATTTCCGCCATCAGCGAGATGACCCCCTCATGGGGAAAAACGGCGTGAGTAAATGGCGCCCTGTCCTCATAAATGACTTCGCCAGCGAAGATCTTACGGGTCAGACTCCGACTTGAAAAGTACTCTTGCGCGACTGGCCTAAGCTGAAGGATCAAGCGGTTCCGTACTTCGGGGAAGTCGGCCTGCTGGGATGTACTGTTATCGTCCAATTAGAATTTCCTTAATCATCCATTAAGCATATATATGTACGGTAAGGGTCATAAAAATGTCCGAAATCGCATTATGTATGTTCGAAAACGGATGCCTAGGGTTCAAATTTCTTACTCTACAGCGGTGAACTTGAAGAGTCATGGCGAAGCTGGAGATTTTCCACGCCATTTCAATGGAAGTCCGCATTGCGGTGCGAGTCAAACGGGGCGGTGATGAATAGGCCAAACACTCAAGCAATACTTCAGCTAGAAAGATCTGGTACCGTCGTTGATGGCACCCGGTTGCCTGCTGATGCGTCCGTGGCAGAAACTGACGCTGATCTCGCTGCCTATCGTACTGCAGTGAACCAGCAAGCCATCGTTGCAGTTACCGACAAGGCTGGCTTGATCACCTCGGTCAACGATCTCTTTTGTCGGATCAGCCAGTATTCACGCAGCGAGTTGATCGGCCAGTCGCACAATATCCTCAACTCCCGTCACCATCCACGCAGCTTCTTCAAGGACATGTGGAGGCAGATCGGCGCTGGCACGCTTTGGCATGGGGATATCTGCAACCGCGCAAAGGACGGATCCCTGTACTGGGTAGACACAACAATCGTTCCCAAGCAGGGCCCCGATGGTCGCATGACGGGTTACATCTCTGTCCGGTACGATATTACGGCTCGCAAGGCCGCAGAGGCCGCGCTTGTCATAGAAAACCTGCGGCGGCAGGACGCCCAAGTGCTGCTGCACGACGTCATCGAGGCCGTCCCCAATGGGATTGCCGCCTGCGACGCAAACGGTCGTTTGGTTCTGTTCAACTCGGCGTTCAAGGACTGCTATCCGCTCGCAAAGCAGGCCATCTATGAAGGCGCGCTTTTTGAAGACGTGCTCCGTACGGCTGCCGAGAATGGACAGTTTGTGCTTCCGTTTGATACGGACGCCGCAAAGGCGGCGTTCGTTGCCGCGCGGCTCAAAGAGTTTCAGACGCCCGGCCGGCAATTTGTACAGCACCTGAGTGACGGGCGTTGGCTGCAGGTACAAGAGCGCCTTTCGCAATCCGGTCATATCGTCGGTGTCCGCACCGATGTCAGCGAGCTCAAGAAAGCCGAGCGGCAGATCAAGCACCAGGCCGAGCGCGATGCTCTCACAGGGCTCTACAATCGCCGCGTTGTTCTTGAGCGCCTTGCTAGAGAGTTGAGCCCCTCCCGATCCGCCAGAAAAATCGGTGCATTGATCATCGTTGATCTTGATGGCTTCAAGGCAATCAACGACAATTATGGGCATGATGCTGGTGACGAACTGCTGGTCGCTCTTGCCGCTCGGCTGAAATCGACGGTCAGAAAATCTGACATCGTAGCCCGGCTTGGGGGCGACGAGTTCGCGCTTATCATCCAAAATCTCAATGCAGAGCAGGACGTCGAGCGGGTCGCCGACAAGTTGCTCCGATCGCTCAGCCAGCAGGTCAAGCTTGGCCGGCGCCTAATCATCCCGTCAGCTAGTCTGGGCATAGCTATCTATCCCCAGGATGGCAGTACGCCCAAGGAACTGCTCAAGAACGCCGATCTTGCTCTCTACCAGGCCAAGGACAGCGGGCGCTCAACCTACGTAATTTGTACGCCCGAACTGCGTGAAGGCAAGGTGCGCCGTGCCAGTATGATCAAGGCGCTCCGGACGGCAATGGCGCGGGGCCTGATTGATATGGCTCTTCAACCGCTGGTCAAAGTCGGAACCGCTGAGCATGTTGGGTTCGAAGCTCTCGTACGTTGGAAAACGAGGCTGCGGGAAGTGCCGCCGCTGGAACTAATCAGTCTGGCCGAAGAGGCAGGGCTGATGGTGCAGCTTGGCTACTACATCATCGACAAGTCCCTTAAAGCGCTCAAGGAACTGATGGACCTCGGGCTCAATCCGGGTCGCATTGCAATCAACGCCGCTGCCGATCAACTTCGACAGCCCGACTTCTCCCAGCAGCTACTTGCTCTCATCGAACGGCACGGGCTGTTGCCGCATGACGTTGAGGTGGAAGTCACCGAAAGCGTCATACTCGCGCGATCCTCTGATCGAATCGCCACCACGCTGCAAGAACTGCATGACATTGGCGTTGGCATTGCCCTTGATGATTTCGGTACCGGCTATGCTTCGCTGTCCCATCTCAAGCAGTTCCCTATCGATAGCCTGAAGATTGACCAGTCGTTCGTCCGCGACATGACATTGGACAATGATGATTCAGTGATTGCCCGCACCGTGATCTCGCTTGCGCACAGCCTGGGCATGTCGGTGGTGGCGGAAGGCGTTGAGACCGAGGAGCAATTCCGCTTCCTGTCCAACTATGGCTGCGACTTCATCCAGGGTTACCTGATCGGCAGACCGATGTTCCTCGACGAGGCAAAAGCCTATCTCATCAAGATTTCCGATCACGGTCGCCTCTGGCCGCCTGTGGTGGCGAGCGCACTCGACGCTTCTGAGGACCGCGTCTGATGGTCGCCCCTGCCACCTACCATTTCGGAAAATCCGACCACGCGGTTGACCCGTGGCGGGCGGGAAAGCGCGGGTGCACGTTTGTCGGTCATCAACGATCATGGCGAGTTCTCAGGGCACGGATCCCGATGACTTGAAAGTAGCCGTCCCAAGCAAAGCCGACCGACCAGCCCGTGCCTCACCAATTGCCTTTTAGCCAACAGCTAGCTCACACCTACAGAAAGCGTCCCCGAAATGAACCCGTCCAATACGTCATCTTTGAACGAGCGGCTCGATTTCCTCGGCCTGGACTCCTCAGCAATGTCCAGCATGTCGACACTGAAGCCGATGATTGATCGGCACATGCCAGAGGCAATGGAGCGCTTCTACAGCAAGATCGCGACCGTTCCTGCGGTCTCGCGTCATTTCTCCGGCCAGCAACACATCGAGCACGCCAAGGCGCGGCAGACGACGCACTGGTCATCAATCGCGTCGGGTCGACTGGACGAAAACTACTTCCAAAGCGCCAATGTCGTTGGCAATGTCCATGCGCGCATCGGGCTGGAGCCAAAGTGGTACATCGGCGGCTACGGCCTGATCCTGGAAACCCTGGTCAAGGGCATCCTGCACGATTTTCTTGCTGAGAAGTTCTCCGGATCAACCCTGGGTATCGGAAAAAAATACTCGTCCAAGCAAATCCTGGCCGAAGTCGATACCGCCTCGGTCGCGCTCACGGCAATGCTCAAAGCAGTGATGATCGATATCGACATCGCTGTGACAACCTACTTTGAAAAGACCAATGCCGAGACCGTAGAACTGAACGATCAGGTGGGCCGGGTCGTCGCTGCAGCCCAAGACGGCGACTTCAAGAAACGTGTCGAGATCCAGTCGACAACGGCGGGCATCGTCGCGATGGCAGAGGGCGTCAACCGCCTGATGTCGACTGTCGATGAGGGCATTACCGAAACAGGTGCTGTGCTCGGGGCGCTGGCGCAGACCGATCTCACCAAACGTGTCGAGGGCGACTACAAGGGCGCCTTCGCCAAGCTCAAGGCCGACACCAATTCGGTTGTCGACAATCTCTCGCGCGTGGTTGGCCAACTGCGGCAGACGTCGCGTTCCCTGAAAACAGCGACAGGCGAGATCCTCAGCGGCACGAACGACCTTGCCGAACGTACCACCAAGCAGGCGGCGGCGATCGAGGAAACTTCTGCGGCAATGGAGCAGTTGTCGACCACCGTGGTGGACAACGCCAAGCGCGCCGAAACGGCCAGCGCACGGACCCAATCGGTATCACATACCGCCGAGGAAACCGGCGAGGTGATGAAGCAGTCCAACGAGGCCATGGAGCGGATCTCCACCTCCTCCCAGAAGATCTCCAACATCATCGGCATGATCGACGACATCGCCTTCCAGACCAATCTGCTGGCGCTGAACGCCTCGGTGGAAGCGGCGCGGGCTGGCGATGCCGGCAAGGGCTTTGCCGTGGTGGCAGTAGAAGTGCGGCGCCTGGCGCAATCGGCAGCCAGTGCTTCCGCCGAGGTCAAGGTGTTGATCGATCAGTCGGGCACTGAAGTGGCCGGCGGCAGCAAGCTGGTGGCCGAAGCAACTCGAAAACTGACCTCAATGCTTGAGGGCGTCCGCGAAAGTGCGGCGCTCGTGCACGACATTTCTGCGGCGAGCAAGGAGCAGTCGAACGCCATCGCCGAGGTCTCCGTCGCCATCCGGCAGATGGATGAAATGACCCAGCACAACGCAGCGCTGGTAGAACAGACCAATGCGGCCATCGAACAAACCGAAGGTCAGGCCAACGAGCTCGACCACATCGTCGACGTCTTCATCATCAACGACGGAGGTCGCCGCTCGGCTGGTCAGGGCCGGCAGTTAGCGTCAGCCCCCACCAAAGGCGACATCAAGTCCCTGCAGGCCAAGGCCAAGACGGCCGCCCGGAGCTATCTCAGCGAAGGCAACGCGGCGATCAAGCAAGACTGGAACGAGTTCTGATGGACACGTTTTTTGCCAACGCCGAACCGATGGCGCCCCCTCCGGGCGCCATCGAACTCCCTCAGGCCAATCAATTCGTGACCTTCAGCGCCGGCGACAAGGCGTATGGTGTCGATGTCATGGCCGTACGGGAAATCAGAAGCTGGTCGCCGACCACTGAACTTCCCGATGGCCCGTTCGGTGCGTGCGGCGTACTGGATATCCGTGGCAGTGTGGTCGAGGTCTACGACCTCTCGATGATGCTTGGCGGTTCAAGCACGGATGCCAAGTCTGGTCATGTCGTGCTGGTGGTGGCGATGGAGCATGCCAACGCAGGGATTTTGGTCGATTCGGTCTCCGATATCATCTTTGCCGATGAGTCCGAATTCCGTGCCGCGCCGTCCGCTGGTAGGGGCAGTGAGAACGCCAAGGTCTCCGGCCTTGTGCATCAGGACGAGCGGATGATCGCCATACTCAACCTCAAGGCTCTGTTTCACTAGGGTCTGGTAGCCCGGCATCCGGCCAGGCTCTTTGGGGGTGAGCGTCGTGACCGACGATGTTCATCGATTTGAGCGCGCGTCCAAGCGACGTGCGCTTGATTCCGTGAAGCCCATGGGCTCAAAACGGCCACTCCTTGAAGGACCGCCTTTAGGAGACAAGCCAAAATCGGACCGCACCGGCGCGGAGTCAGTGGGGTTGCGCTCAGTTCCCGCTTTGTGTCCGTAACACGATGCTGGATGCCGCCATCGAGACTGTGGCTGGCGGGGATGCACGGCCCA
>NZ_JBZVWR010000004.1:0-49994 GCF_058629155.1 Devosia sp. MDV22-iso42 | reverse complement strand
AGAAAAAGCGGAAAATTGCCCGTTCGGGCGGTCCAAACTTCGGGGGCAGGTCAAACAACCGCCCGAGTCTACTTCACGCTGGATAGAAGTTGGGGGCAACGTCACGTCCCCAAGATCTTCAGGGCGCCACTCATCGCAGGTGGTCCGATATACAATGGTGCTCATCCGCGGGAGCAGATTCTCGACGTCGAAATGCTCGAGCCGAGTGGCAAAACCGGTGATGACCTCTTCCCGACGTTCTGCCTGTTTTGACCGCTTTTGCCCTACGACCCGGAGAATTCGGTTCCAGTCCGCATCCTCCGCATAAAGCGCTCTCAACGAAGCGTTGACGTCATCGGCATTAACGTTCGCGATAACGGTGGCGTCGCCGAGATCCGTTCTCATGCGAGTGAACCTCCCGATAAACTGCAGCGTGATGGCTTCGCTTTTATGTTGGTCATGTAGCGCAGCGATTTTTAGCTCGGGAAGGTCGAAGCCCTCACCCAGCATATTCACGCAGACAATGACGTGAGCTTCGTCTGCCCGCAATTTTCGAAGGCTCTCCTGCTTCACAGATTTCGGCATCGTGCTGTAGATGATCTGCGGGTTGGCCTCCGGCATCTCCGCAACGTATCTGGCATGCAGGGCAACGGCGGAAGCTATTGTTCCCACCCGTGCCATAACGAGGTGCTTCAAACCATGCTTGCGATCCGACGCCAGCTGCTCCTTGACCTTCGCGATGATCTTGCCATCGGTATCGTCGCGATTGATCCCGAACGTGGGCAGATAACTGATCGGACGAAATAGCCCGTCCGCCTGTGCCTGGGCCAGTGGATAACTATAGATGTGTTTGCCATCCACCCGCTTCTTGTCGTTTCGATAAGGTGTGGCGGTGAACTGCAGGACGAGCCGCTCGGCGAACAGAGACTTGAATAGCCGCCAGGTGTCGGCGCCCAAGTGATGGGCTTCATCGACAAATAGGTGAGTTGACCAATCCGCAATTTGCCGTTGCAGTGCTTCAGGCATGCCGCTGATAGCACTCATGGTCGTTACAAGGACGTGTGTACGATCGAGCAGATACGTCATGCTTCCCGCATCGTGCGGAGCCGTTCGGAACGTTGTGACAGTCGGCAACAAAGCGCTCGCCTCGAGGCAGCCAGAGCGTTTAAGCAAGCCCAAGCTGAGGAATTTCTCGGAGATTTGGGTTCTCAACGCGTCCGTTGGGACAATGACCACAAGATGCCTGATCTGCTCTGCCACCAGAATGGCAAGCATCGTTTCCGTCTTGCCGGTTCCAGTAGGCAAAACCACAGTGGCGGGCGTTCGATTGACGGTCCAGTGCGCTTGAACTGCATGGATTGCGCCTACTTGAGGCAAACGCATTCCATTGCGGACTACCTCTCCGTCGACGACCTTCTCTTGCAGTATACGAAATTTCCCATCCCAAGATTCAAGGGTTTGGTCGATCAGCGCTACCTGGTCAGAAGGCAAATCAAGCAGGTCAACTGGCTTCGGCAACGTCCATTTGCCCCGGCACGAACCTGCAATAATGGATTCCACCGAGGACGCGTCTTCCACCCTCAAAATTGCATGGTCACCCCGTGTGCTTGTGGCGTTTCCAGATACTACGCCGAAGGAAAACCTGCCTTTGTGAGAGCAACGGAAACCGCCTCCGACGGCACGTGGCGAGCACCTGACTAACAGCGTTTCTTCTGGGGCGTATAAGCGCTTTACTGGGTTCCCTTCTAGCCGACGGAGGAAGTGCACACGCTCAGGCAATTCCAATTCAATGGTTTCATCAAACAAACCTGCCACACCCGCCCCCTCGGAAAATGCCCTCGAGAACTAGGATGCGGTCAATTGGATCGAAATGCAAATTTACCCGAACAATACTTCGTAATTTCAGAGACTTGCTGCTACCGGCCGCACCTCGCAGGAGCATTCCAAGGATAGACCAACACCATGGAGCGCCTAGGATTTGGCTGGGGCGCCGGCGAAATCCCATTCATCAAGCTTTTTCATCCGGTCCTGGATCGCTTTGTAAGTCATTGGCTGAAAGCCCTGGCTGTCCACACCGCAATCCCAGCTTTGGCGGCTGGACGGCAATCGATCGTGACTGTGTCCATGAAAATGGAGGTCACCACTGTGGTAGCCGTTCCACTCTCGAAGCGGGTAATGGCAAAGTACAATCTTGAGACCTGGTGCAACAAGTGTGCGCATTACATCCACGCTGGCCCATGGCAAACCTTGCACCGCCACGCCGTCATGATTGCCGACCAGCAGCCTTTTGATCCCATGCAATTTCCGGAAGACTGATTCAACATAGTCGAACGGCACGTCTTCGCCGGCAAAGTCACCCAGATGCCAAACCGTATCGGTCGGCTTCACCCAAGCGTTCCAGTTGGCAATGATTTCCTGGTCATGGATTTGGATAGTCGCCTGCGGCCGCATAGCAAATTCGAGGATGCCGGCGTGACCGAAGTGCGTGTCGCCGATGAAATGATGTGTGTGATCGATTTCGGTGAGGTCCGCCGCTGCAGTCATTTTCTCATTCCCTGAATCAGCAAAGCCAACCTTAGCGCAGCACTACAAATGACTGAACGTGCCTTCATAGCAAGGTCTGTGCTCAATTCCGCCCTTGTCTGCATGCCGACCTGGTTCCTTGCTGATGCCACCTTCATGGTTGAATCCACGATGGAGATTACAATGACGCCAGATCCACAGGATTTGCCACCCTTCGAAGTCCCCGAGGAGATCTACTCCTGCCGGGTGCACGACCTCTATGATGTCGCCATCCTACCCGGCGGCGGGACGATGCCAAACGGGCAGCGTCGAGCGGGTTTCCGAGCTCAGGTGAAATGGCTCTCCGCCAATGCCGATAAAGAGCAGTGCTTCGAAGTCGCCTATGGTGTCAGCTGCTATACCGACAGCATTCACGTTTCCAGAGAGCATCCAAATGAGCTGGCGTTCCGGCCCTATCCCATGGACCAAGAGACCTTTGGTGAGTATGCGAGCGCATGGCGGTCGGCCGGCGTCGAGGAACTGGTGGAAAGCCTGAAGCTCGAAATCTGCCAACACCGGCTACTGGAGCTTGTTGATCAGTGGCGTTGGGCTTTCACCGCCGATCACCTTCCCCGTCAGCAGGAACTGATCGAGGACATGGCCTTCTTCGTTGATCAAACCATGACCGCGCTGATGACCCAGTTCCCGGACGTGGAACACTTGTTTCCCATCCACCTGCCCGAGCCATTGGCTGGCCCGGGGATGTAATTGGGCACGGCGATCTCACCTTTGCGGTGTTTTTGACCAATCCAGCGCCGATATACGCGCTCGATGACGCCAATATCGAGCGTTTTTGCAACCTGTTCGGCTGCATGCGCCAGCGCACCATTACGCGCTCATAGTAATCGATGCAGAGTCATTGTCGTTGGAAAGGGGCTGGGTACCCATGTGCAACTTATGAGTCCCTCAGTTGCAGTTTATGCTTCCATGTGCAGGTTATGGTTCACTGCACACAACCCGCCTCAAGAAACGTCGCCGCTGTCGTCAAATCCACCGAGACCAGCTGGCTGACGCCGCGTTCGGCCATGGTGACGCCGAACAGGCGGTCGACCCGGCTCATGGTGATCGGGTTGTGGGTGATCACCATGAAGCGCGTATTGGTGCGCTGGCGCATGGAATCGAGCAGATTGCAGAAGCGCTCGACATTGGCGTCGTCGAGCGGCGCATCGACCTCGTCGAGCACGCAGATCGGCGCCGGATTGGTGAGGAACACGGCAAAAATCAGGCTCATGGCGGTCAGCGCCTGCTCGCCGCCCGACAGCAGCGTCATGGTCTGCGGCTTCTTGCCGGGCGGCCGGGCGATGATTTCGAGCCCCGCTTCGAGCGGATCATCGCTTTCCACAAAGGTCAGCTCGGCAGTGCCGCCGCCGAACAGGGTGGTGAACAGCTCCTGGAAATGCACATTGACCTTTATGAAGGCCTCGTTGAGCCGGGCACGGCCCTCGCGGTTGAGCGAGGAAATGCCGGTGCGCAGCTTGGCAATGGCCTCGATCAGGTCGGTCTTGTCCTTGACCATGAGGTCCAGCTTCGCCTGAACCTCGCCCGCCTCCTTTTCTGCCGACAGGTTCACCCCGCCCAGCCGCTCGCGCTCGGCCTTGAGCCGCTCCACCTTCTGCTCGGTCGCGGCCTCTGCGGGCAGGGCTTCCTCGGGACGAATGCCCGAGGCTTCCAGCGTCTTGGAGGCGGGAATGTCGAGGGTCTCCTCAATCTGTCGCTCGATCTGCTGGCGCTGCACGATAAAACCCTTGCCGCGCTCCTCGATCCGCGTGAGCTCGATCCGCGCATTGGCCAGCGTCTCGCTCGCGGCGCGCAGCGCCTTGTCCGCCTCGCGCAGCACGGTCTGGGCCAGGTTGAAGCGGTCGCCGGCGGCCTGGTGGTCAAGTTTGGCCGTCTCGATCTGATCGTCCAGCTGCGCCCGGCGGGCGGCAAAGCCATCCGGGGTCTGGCTGGAGGCGGCCAGCTGGGCGCTGACCTCGGCGCTGCGCTGGTCAAGCGTGGCCAGCTGCGCCAGGGCGCTGTTGCGGCGGCGGGTCCAGCTCTCGCTGTCGCGCTGCAACTGGGCCAGCCGGCTGTCGCGCAGCCGCGCCGCATTTTCAAAGCCGCCCAGCCTGAGCCGGGCCTGGTCGGCCCGCTCACGCGCCGCCACGAGCACGGCCTGTTTCTCCTCGGCGAGCCGCGCCGCATCGTCCTCGGTGCCCGCATCGGCCAGAGCGCGCTGCGCTGCCTCATGCTGGGCCTGCGCTTCGGCCAGGCTGGCGCCCAGCCGCATGCGGGCCTCTTCCAGCGTGGTCTGCCGCGTGGTGAGATCGCCAATGGCGCGCTGCGCCGAATCGACCTCGGTCTGCGCCGCGCCAATGGCGTGCTGCGCTGCGCGCCAGGCCTCGCGCTCTTGCCGTTCGGCGTGGCGGGCAGCTTCGAGCGCCGCGATCAGGCCATCGACATCGCGCTTCCAGCCATTGCGCTCGCCTTTGGTCTGGGCAATTTCGGCATCGAGTTCGCTGAGCCGATTGCGCTGTGCCAGCCGCTGCGCCGCCGCACTGGGGGCATCGGCGGCGGCGATGAAGCCGTCCCAGCGCCACACCGCGCCCTCCAGCGTCACCAGCCGCTGGCCCGGCTTGAGCGCATGCATAAGGCTGGGGCCATCCACCGCATGGATCAGCCCGATCTGGTCGAGCCGGCGCTTGAGCAGGGCGCTGCCGGTAACATAGCGGCTGAGCGGTTCGGCCGCCTGGGGCAAAGCGGCGTCATCGCTGTGATCGACCGGCACCGACCAGTGCATCGGTGCGCCGGCATCCGAACTGGCCTCGAGATCATCGCCGAGCGCAGCGCCCAGGGCGGTCTCGTAGCCCGGCGCCACCTTGAGTTCATCGACAATGGCCGGCCACAGGCTCGCGCCGACATTGAGCATCTTGCCCAGCGTCGCCGCCTCTGCCTCGAGCCGGTTGAGCGCGGCATCGATCTCGGCGAGCTTGGGCCGCGCCGCATCCAGCCTGGCCTGGGCTTCAGTGGAAATCTCTTCGGCCGCAATGGCCGCCTGTTCGGTCTCGGTCGTCCGCTCCTGGGCAAAGGCCAGCGCCGCGCGTTTGAGGCTGAGCGTCTCGTCGGCATCGAGGCGGGCAGCAATCGTCCCGGCCTCCGCGTCGACCTCGGCCAGCTGCTGGCCCAGCCGCGCCGTGCGGTCGGCCGCATCGGCGGCGCTGCGCGCGGCCTGGTCGCGCCGGGCGCGCACCTCGGCCAGGGCATCGGCAGCGGCGCGCGCTGCGGCTTCCGCCGTGTCGACATCGGCCCGGGCACTGTCTGCCGCCTGCCGCGCCACGTCGAAATCGGTCTGGGCCTCTTCGCCCTCGTCCTGCAGCCGGGCCAGTTCTTCTTCGTTGAATTCGAGCGTGGTCTCGCTTTCGGCCACCAACTCGCGTTCGCGTTCACCGTCGGCCACCAGCTGGCGGATGCGGTCTTCCAGTTCGGCCTGGCGCTGGCCGGCGCGCCGGCTTTCCTCGGCCAGCTGTTCGGCCAGGATCGTATAGCGCTGCAGCACCGCCCCGGTCACCGCCTCGCGCTCGCGCAGTGGCTGGACGGCCGCATCGGCCGCCTCAAGCGCCTTCTGCGCCGCGATCTCGAGATGGGTGGCATCGGCCAGTTCGCGGATCAGAACGGCCTGCTGCGCCGCGGTTTCCTGCTCGGCATAGCGGGCGGCGACCCAGCGGATATGAAACAGCGTCGCCTCGGCGCGGCGGATATCGCCGCTCAGCGCCCGATAGCGCGTAGCCAGCCGCGCCTGGCGCTTGAGGGTTTCGAGCTGGCTCTCGACCTGGGCGATGATGTCATCGACCCGTTCGAGATTGGTCTCGGCCGCGCGCAGCCGCAATTCGGCCTCGTGCCGGCGCGAATGCAGCCCGGATATCCCGGCAGCCTCTTCCAGCAGGGCCCGCCGGGCGGTCGGCTTGGCCGAGATCAGCTCGCCGATCTGCCCCTGCCGCACCATGGCGGGCGAATGGGCGCCCGTGGACGCATCGGCAAACAGCAGTTGCACGTCGCGGGCACGCACTTCCTTGCCATTGACGCGATAGACCGAGCCGGCCTCGCGCTCGATACGGCGGGTGACTTCGAGAATATCGGCATGGTTAAGGGCGGTGGGGGCGGTGCGATCGGAATTGTCGAGCACCAGCGTGACTTCTGCCGAATTGCGCGCCGGCCTGTTGCCCGAGCCGGAAAAGATCACGTCATCCATGCCCGAGGCGCGCATCGCCTTGTACGAGCTTTCGCCCATCACCCAGCGCATGGCTTCGACGAGGTTGGACTTGCCGCAGCCATTGGGCCCGACAATGCCGGTCAGCCCCGGCTCCATGACCAGGGTGGTTTCGTCGCTGAACGACTTGAAGCCATGCAGCCGGAGGCGGGAGAATTTCACGTCGAACCGTCCCACAGGGCAAATCGCGCCAGTGGCGCGATTTGCGGTGAGAAGGCCATAAGAGCTACGCTCGCTTGGCGCGCTACCCGGGCAGCGCTGCCAGAGATTGGCTTACTGCGCAGGGGCAGCCGGTGCCATGGCATCGGGTGTGGCCGGGGCCATCGCGCCGCCAGCAGGCGCTGCGGCTGGCTCAGCGGGGGTAACGGTAGTGGCAGCAGGTGTGTCGGCAGCGGGAACAGCCGGGGTAGCGGCGCCCGTGGTCGCGACAAAGTCAGCCGGCACCAGCGGGTCGATCTCGGCCGCCAGTTCCTCGAGCGTCTTGTCGCCACTAAGCGTCTTGCCATTGACATAGAATGTCGGGGTTCCCGAAAGGCCGAATTCGTTGAGTGCCTGATCCCGCACCGCTTCCATCCCGGTAAACAGGGCCTGATTCGTCAATGCGGCATCGAAAGTTTCCTGGGTAAAGCCCAGCTGCTTGGCGATTTCGAGGATCGCGTCGCGCGGCGCTTCCGAGGTGGCCCAGGTGGTCTGCGTCTTGAAGAAGGTCGAGACCACGTTGTGGTAGTTGTCCGGACCGGCAGCTTCCGCCAGCATGAACACGGCCGCATCGAGCACATTGCGCACGAAGGGCCGGGTGATCAGGCGCACCTTGCCGGTATCGACATAGGCCGCAATGAAGCCGGGCAGCACGTCATTGGAGAAGGTGGCGCAGTGCGGGCAGGTGGGCGAAGCATATTCGATCACTGTCACCGGCGCGGTCTCGCTGCCCTGGGCATGGTCGACATAGTCACCGGCGGGCGCCATCAGCTTGTCGACGGCGACCATGTCGCCTTCTGCAGCATTGGCGGTGGCGACCCCACACAGGCTCAGAGCCGATGCGGCAACGGCCAGCCTAAGGGTGTCACGACGGGTAAAATTCACAGCTAACGCTCCTGTTTTCATTTCGGCGACACTACACGGGACAATTGTGGGAGCAAGTGGGCATGACTATCACTGCTGGGTGAACGCACTATCCGCTATTGCGCTCCGCCCGGCTCGATAGCGCATGGCCCAGCGTCCGCAGCGCCTCGCGTAGTTCGGCATTGTCCACCTCGGCCAGTTGCGCCGCCACCTTGGCCTGCACATCCGGGCTGTGCTGAAATACAGCCTCGTCCTTCTTGCCTGAACCAGGGGTGAATGCCTCGGGCGACAGGCGCACCGATCCCACCAGCACGAAGCCGAAATAGCGGTTGATCGCCGCGGCTATCTTGTCGCCCTCATGCGATATCGCCAGCGCATGGCCGGGCACGCAGCGCAGCACCAGCGTCGCCCCTTCTGCGCTGCGCTCGCCACGCGGCCAGCTCAGCTTGTCGGGAATGGCCACCGTGTCATAGGGCTTGGGCGCCATCACCGACCAGTGGGTGATGATATCCCGGCTGGCAAAGCCGCGCTTCTTCAGCACCGGATCGAGCGCACCCGCCAGCACATCGGCCACGCTCATGGTCCGGTTGCGGCGTTTCGGTTCGGGGAGGTCGTCTTTGGCCATGGGCTGGGCAGTGACACTGTGGGGTGAGGGACTTGCGCGTTGCCCTGTCCTACTCCAAATCTGCCTGCCATGCATCTCCCCAATCCCGCCCCCATCGACGCCGCTGCAGTACTCGCCTGGTATGATCGCCATGCCCGCGATCTGCCCTGGCGCATCGCGCCCAAGGATCGGGCCGCTGGAAAGCACCCCGATCCCTACCGGGTCTGGCTAAGCGAGGTCATGCTGCAGCAGACCACGGTGGCCACCGTCAAAAGCTATTTCATCCGCTTCACCAGCCTCTGGCCCACGGTGTTCGGTCTGGCCGCAGCGCCGCTGGATTCCGTGCTCAAGGAATGGGCCGGCCTGGGCTATTATGCCCGCGCTAGGAACCTCCATGCCTGCGCCCAGGCCGTGGTCAATGACCACGCAGGGGTTTTTCCCAGAACGTCGGAAGGCCTGCAGACCCTGCCAGGCATCGGCGCCTATACCAGCGCAGCCATTGCCGCCATCTGCTTTGATGAACCCATTGCCGTGCTCGATGGCAATCTCGACCGCGTGCTGGCGCGCTACTATGCCCTCGATGTACCGGTGCGCGAGGCCAAGGACGAACTGCGCGCAGCGCTGCAGGCCTCGGTGCCCGCTCGCGCCGGCGATTTCGCCCAGGCCATGATGGACCTGGGCGCCACCATCTGCGCCCCGCGCGCCGCCGCCTGCCTGCTGTGCCCGATCCAGCAGGGCTGCCTTGCGACCCGGCAGCGGGATCCGACCCTCTATCCGATCAAGCCGGCCAAGGCTGACCGCCCGGTGCGCAAAGGCCACGCCTTCGTCATGCTTGATAGCCATGGCGACGTCTATCTGCAGAGCCGGCCGCCCAAGGGCCTGCTCGGCGGCATGACCGAAGTGCCGGGATCCGACTGGGGCGCCGACCTGGCCGAAGTCGCCTATCCGCTGCGGGCAGACTGGGCCCATCGCGGCCAGGTGATCCACATCTTCACCCACTTCCGCCTCGAGCTCGACGTCTGGTCGGCGCAAGTGCCGGCCGAAACGCTCGATGGCGGCTGGTGGGCCGAACCCGCCGCCCTCAAGGGCGAAGCCCTGCCGACGCTGTTCCGGAAAGTGCTGGCTGCAGCAGGGCTGGAATAGGGGCGCCGCGCGGTCTTTTGCGGGTGATTGCCGAAACAACGCTGTCTAGGCAGAGGAGCGCGCAGGCGATCGGCTCGATCTTAAGTCTCGAGCTGGCGATTGTCCGAATAGCCGGCCATATTCGCGGGTAAATTGCGGGATGCTTTCATATCCCACCGCGTAGGCGGCGTTACTGATGGACGCGCCCTCGGCCATCATCATCCTGCGCGCTTCGATAAGACGGAGCTGTTTTTGAAATTGCAGCGGCGTCAGGGATGTCACCGCCCGGAAATGAGCATGGAAGGATGACACGCCCATGCCTGCCGCTTTTGCAAGCTGCTCCACCGGTAACAATTCGGCATGGCGCGCGCGAATAATCGCCACCGCACGACCGATACGCTGAACATGGCTGTCGGTGACACCAAGGGCCCTGATGGCGCCACCATGCTGCCCACAGAGCAGCCAGTAGTGGAGCTCTCGCATAAGCTGGTCCTGTAGAACCGACAAGGAGGCCGGGCGATCGATCAGACGCATCAGGCGTAGGGCCGCGTCAGCCACCTCTGCATCGGTAGGATCGACACGAACCGGCCGGCCAGCGACGAATGGCGAAGAGCCCATCTCAGCGACCAGCGTCGCGATGATGCTCGGATTCAATTGGACGATCAGGGAATAGTAGGGTCTGGCCGCATTGGCCCGGGTGATCTGGCTAACGGTGGGAACATCGGCAGTGATGAGCAGCGAATCCCCAGCACCGAAGTCGTAGGTGTCGCTCCCTTGCGTAACGCGCTTGCTGCCCTGCAAAACCAACGCGACCATGGGCGAATTGATGGCAAACTGAAGGGCGGTCGGGACCAGTTCTCGAACAATCGTCAGGCCTTGTATGGGTGTCTTGGCAATTCCAACCTCATCGGTGTGGATCGATACAAATCGATGGACGGCGTCGAGCAGGGTGTTCACCATCACAAAGCTCTAATGCCAAGAACTCACGATCACAACCGGCGTTGGAGGATTAGGCAAGAGAAGTCGAGTTTCGAGCAACCAGCGCGCCTCCCGTTACGCCATAACGCCTTCCATAAATCGAACGGAAGGACATCTGCATGACAACCATTTCCATCGTAACAGGCGGCAGCCGCGGCCTGGGTCGGAACACGGCCCTCAACATCGCCCGCATGGGCGGCGACGTCATCTTGACCTATCGCAACGGGCAGGAAAATGCCCAGCGCGTGGTTGCCGAGATAGCCGCTCTGGGTCGCCAGGCTGTGGCACTACAGCTCGACACCGGTATCGTGGCAAGCTTCCCCGCCTTCGTCGAAACGCTGCGCGCGACCCTTGTTTCCACCTGGAAACGTGACGGTTTCGATCACCTCGTCAACAATGCCGGGCATGGTGAGATGGCAGCACTTGTAGAGACAACCGAGGCCCAGTTTGACTCTCTTTTCGCTGTTCATGTGAAGGGAGTATTCTTCCTCACCCAGGCACTGCTGCCGCTCATGGTCGATGGCGGGCGGATAGTGAATTTTTCGAGCGGGCTGACCCGCGTTTCCAATCCGGGCTTTTCAGCTTACTCCGCTGCCAAAGGCGCCGTCGAAATCATGACCCTCTATATGGCCAAGGAGCTGGGTAGCCGCGGCATTACCGCCAATACCATTGCACCTGGCGCGATTGAGACGGATTTTCTGGGCGGTGCTGTGCGCGATACGCCGGCCTATAACGAGGCCTTTGCCGCCATGATCGCCCTGGGCCGCGTGGGGTTGCCGGACGATGTCGGCCCGGCCGTTGCCAGCCTGCTGCAGCCCTCCAACCGCTGGGTCACCGCCCAGCGGATCGAAGTCTCGGGTGGCCAAAACATCTAGTCTACCGCCAGGGACGGTCGTTGCGTCGAAGGCGACGACCGATAACGGCTGTTCGGCAGTCCCGTCTTCCTGGCCATAGCCAGCAGGGCACCTAAGAGGCACCTGGACGGCACAACCGCGGGGGCCCGCCTTTGTGGCGAGCCCCTTTGCCTTACGCCCGCAGCAGGATTTTGCCGGCACGGCCGGACGCCTGGGCAGCGTCCATGGCATGGGCGGCATCGGCGAGGTCAAAGATCCCGCCCACGGGTAGTGGCAGCTTGCCGGCCACGGCCAGGGTGATCAGTTCGCTGATTAGCATGCCCTTTTTGTCGGCTGCCATGGCCGTGCTGACCTTGGAACCCCAGAAGCCCTTGATGGTGATCTGCTTGAAGATGATCGGGCCCGAGACGATCGGCATGGGCGCGCCGGTCGCCGTGCCGAAGATCACCAGCGCGCCATCATTGCCCAGCACCTCGATGAGGCCGGCGCCGATCGCGCCACCCACCGAATCCACCGCCGCCCGGGCGCCATCGGGGCCGGTGATTGCCTTGACCTGGTCGATCCAGTCACTGTCGGACGTCACCACGACGTGGTGCATGCCCAGCGCCGTCAGCTCGGCCACTGCCTCCGGGCGCCGCACCAGATTGACCAGCTTGATGCCGTGCTCGGCGGCCAAGGCGGCCAGCACCTTGCCCACTGCGCCATTGGCGGCGGTCTGCACGATCCAGTCGTCCTTTTTGACATTGAGGCTGTCGAGCAGCGAAATCGCGCTGAACGGCATGGCGACCAGCTGGGCAGCCGTTTCGTCGGCGATGGCGTCGGGCAGGGGCACGATGCCAAGGGCCGGGGCGATGAAATACTCCGCCCAGGTGCCGTTGCTGCCCGCCGTCGCCACGCGCTGGCCGACCAGCGCCGCATCGACGCCGGCGCCCACGGCATCCACCGTGCCGACCGCCTCGGTGCCGCCAATGGCGGGCAATGTCGGCTTGTAGCCATAGCTGCCGCG
The DNA here is from genome assembly GCF_058629155.1 of Devosia sp. MDV22-iso42. Taxonomy (NCBI): domain Bacteria; kingdom Pseudomonadati; phylum Pseudomonadota; class Alphaproteobacteria; order Hyphomicrobiales; family Devosiaceae; genus Devosia; species Devosia sp. MDV22-iso42. The sequence goes on along the minus strand of NZ_JBZVWR010000004.1, from coordinate 37,581 downwards.
CGTGGTCCACAGATCGTGATTGTGGATCGGCGACAGGATGGTGCGGATGCGCACCTGGCCCTTGCCGGGCTGGGGCTGGGGTACGTCACCGAGCTTTGTGACGTCTGAAGGATTGCCGAAAGTCTCATAAATGGCTGCGCGCATGGCGAGCTCCTGTGTTGAGGTGATGATGAAGGGAAAGGGGTAGCGGGAACGCTCAGGGCAGAAAGCGCTGCCTGGTATCGGCAAGGGCATCGTGCAGAGCCCGCTCGGATCGACCCAGTTTGGCCAGCACTGCGGCCCCCAGCCACTGGCCGTAAAGCAGGCGCGCCGCCTGAGCCGGATCGGCCAGCGGCCGGATCGAGCCATCGGCGATGCCCTCGGCCAGTAGGCGCTCAAGCCGGGCAACCAGTTGGCCGATTCCGTCATCGACAATGCGCCGCATGTCCTCGGAGAGATCGGCAATTTCGCTGGCCAGCTTGACCACGAGGCAAGTCTCGGCAATCGAGGGCGCGCCCTCACTGGCCAGCCAGGCCTGGCAATAGCGCATCAGCCGCTCACTGCCCGGCTGCGGCGCCGCGACCAGGCCATCCATGCGCACCAGATAATCGGCGACATAGTCCTGCAGCAGGACGCAGCCAAACGCCTCCTTGGAGGCAAAGTAATGGTAAAACGACCCCTTGGGCACGCCGCTGGCCGCCAGCAATTCTGTCAGCCCCATGCCGGTAAACCCCACCCTGAGCACCAGCCCGCGCCCCGTATCAAGGATGCGCTGGCGGGTCTGGTCAGATTTGCGGGGCTCGGTCATGGCTCCAGTATAATGCAGAATAGACCGGTCGTCTAGTAGATGGCAAGTTTTGAGCGCCGTTGGTCCTCTTCTGGTGGCCAGAGCGGGCTGACCAGAGGAGGAAGAGTCCAAACAAAAAGGCCACCGGGGCAAACCGGTGGCCTAAGTGAGAAGCCTGATGATTGGAGGTCAGGATCAGGCAGACATCAATTCCAGTTGCGCCCGCACATCCGCTCGAAGGAGGTCGATCGGGGCTGTGCGGCCCGCTTGTTCGTGGTGCCAGAAAGTCCACCCGTTGCATGCTTCAGCCCCTTGGACCAAGGCGCCGACCTTGTGGATCGAACCTTGATGGGAGCCGGAGACAAGTGAGCCGTCTGCACGAACCATGGCGAAGTAACGTTTCGTTAAGTCGAAGAGTTGCGTGCCCGGCTCAATTAATCCCTGCTCGATCAGCGACCCGAAGGGAATGCGGACTTCCTTGCGCTTGGGCGTCACCGATTGCAGCGCCTCGAACACGCCCGGGCGGATCGCTGCAATGCGCTTGAGCGCGGCATTGATATAGCTTTCCTCGCGCTCGATGCCGATAAAGTGCCGCCCCAGCTTGCGCGCCACCGCGCCGGTCGTGCCGGTGCCGAAGAAAGGATCGAGGATCACGTCGCCCGGCTTGGTGGTGGCATTGAGGATGCGGAACAGCAGGGCTTCAGGCTTTTGCGTCGGATGCACCTTCTCGTCATCGTCATTCTTGAGCCGCTCGGCCCCGGTGCAGATGGGAAACAGCCAGTCGCTGCGCATCTGCGTATCGTCATTGGCCAGTTTCATGGCTTCATAATTGAAGGTGACGCGGCTCTTCTGGCTCTTGGCCGCCCAGATCAGCGTTTCATGCGCATTGGTAAAGCGCGTGCCACGGAAGTTCGGCATCGGATTGGCCTTGCGCCAGATCACGTCATTGAGCATCCAGTAGTCGAGGTCCTGCAGCGCCGAACCGACCCGGAAAATATTGTGGTAGCTGCCGATCACCCAGAGCGCGCCATCGGGCTTGAGCACCCGGCGCGCCGCGGCCAGCCAGGCGCGGGTGAATTTGTCGTAATGGGCAAAGCTGTCGAACTTGTCCCAGTCATCGTCCACCGCATCGACCTTGCTCTGGTCGGGGCGGGTGAGGCCCTGGTCGAGCTGCAGGTTATAGGGTGGGTCTGCAAAGATCAGGTCGACCGAGCCGGCGGGCAGGGCGTTCATGTGGTCGATGCAATCGCCCACCAGAATGGAATCGATCGGCAGACGCTGTGTCTCTGCCGCGGCTTCAACTGGAGCCATACGCGCGGTACGCAACATATACTTAACCCTAACGCAGTACTAACGGCCCCGTTATAGCGCGCCAGGGTTAATGGAGCGTTTTTTCAAAGGGTTAGCAGGACGTTAAGGCCCCCTCGGGCAGCGTCAGGTCGGCCAGGGCCAGGAGGCGCAGCCGCGCCTCGGCCACCGGTGCAAAGGCTTGCCGATGGTGCCGGCAGGGGCCGTGTTCGCTCAGCGCCGTCATGTGCCGGGCCGTGCCATAGCCCTTGTGCCCGGCAAAGCCGAAGGCCGGTGCGTCGCAGTCCATGACACGGCACATCCGGTCCCGCGTCACCTTGGCGACGATCGAGGCGGCGGCAATCGACACGCTCCGTCCATCCCCGCCGATCAGCGCCAGGCCGGTACAGGGCAGGCCCATCGGCACGTCACGGCCATCGATCAGCACCCGGTCGGGCCGGAGCGAAAGGCTGATGGTCGCCTGGGCCATGGCCCAGAGGGTGGCCCCGCGGATATTGTGGCTGAGGATGATCGAGGGCGGCGCCACCACCACGCTGATCGCCAAAGCCGAGGCCATCACCTGCGCGAACAGGCTCTCGCGCTGTTCTTCGTTAAGTTTCTTGGAATCGTTGAGCCCCGCCGGGATGCGGTCGGGGTCCAGCACCACGGCTGACACCACGACCGGTCCGGCCAGCGGTCCGCGCCCGGCCTCGTCGACGCCGGCCACCACGCGGGCGCCACGGGCCACGAGATCTGCCTCATGGCTATAGTCGGGCGCGGTCTGGACGGGCGAATCGAACATCATGGCCCAACATCGCTTTTGCGGCGATCAAGTCAACATGCCGGGCTGTCGTCGGCGCGCCAGCCTGCTATAGCTGGCGCGCTGGGGGCAGCACCGGGAAACCATATAGATGATTGCACGATTGGGTACCGCCCTTGTCCTGACGCTGGCCGCCGCAATGCCGCTGGCGGCCGAGCCGTTTCACCATCCTTATGGCGAATGGCGCGAATACCACCACGACTGGCTGGCCGTCTGTCCCGATGTCATCGATGAGGATGCGGCCGACTTTTATGGCACTTCCTGCTTTGCCAGCACCAGCAGCCAGGAGCTCAACAGCGCTAATCTGCCGGCCTATCAGCTGACGTTGATGCGCAACCGGCTGACCGGCGAACTCGATGTTGCCGTCACCGTGGCGGCCGATGGCGTCGAGGTCGATACCAGCCGCCCGCTGCGCCTGAGCTTTGCCGGCGACAGGACCCAGGCCTATGCCTTCGATAGCGATATCGAGACGCGCTACAATACGACCAACCGCTACTACTTCACCAATCCGGCCCGCAAGCAGGCGCTGATCGAGACCATGAAGCAGCGCAACGCCGTGACCATGATCGTGCCGCTGACCGGCGGCAAGACCGCCAACAAATCCGTCTGGTTGTCGATGCGCGGCGTCACCGCCTCGCTCGACTTCATGGCCAGCTATGCCCGGCGGGTCGCGCAATACTGAAGTCTCCCATGCTTGAACGGAACGACCGATGATCCCGACGCCCGGCGCCGCGCTGCTGTTTGATATCGATGGCACGCTGGCCGATACCGATCCGCTGCACCTGCTGGCCTTCAACCGGGCCTTTGCCCCCTATGGTCAGCAGTTCGACAAGGCCCGCTTTGCCCGCGAACTGCAGGGCCTGGCCAATGTCGATATTGCCGCCAATATCCTGCCCGGCCTGTCCCCAGCCGAGGGCATGGCGGTGCTCGATCATAAGGAGGCGCTGTTCCGCGAACTGGCGGCGACGGAAATCCACGCGGTGCCCGGGCTCTTCGCCTTGCTCAATCTGGCCGATGCCGCTGGCATTGCCATGGCGGCAGTCACCAATGCGCCGCGCGCCAATGCCGAACTGATCCTTGATGGCCTCGGCATCACCCACCGGTTTCAGGCGCTGGTCATTGGTGCCGAACTGGCCCATGGCAAGCCGCACCCGCTGCCCTATCTCGAAGGGCTCCGGTTGCTCGGCGCTGACGCCGCCGTCTCGGTGGCCTTTGAGGATTCGCGTACCGGCATCGCCTCCGCCACCGCGGCGGGCCTCGCTACCATCGGCCTGCGCACCAGCCTCGACAATGCCCCGCTGCGCGCTGCCGGCGCCGTGCTCTCCACCGATGGTTATGACGATCCGGCCGTGCTGGATTTCATTGCCACCCGCCTGCGCATTCCGCTTGGCGCGCCAGCCTAGAACAGGCTCATCTGCGCACTTTCGACCTTGGGCGGCACGAAGAGGTCATTGCGCAGCCCGGGCAGCTTGCCATCGAGCCCATAGCGCTCGCGGCCCTTGTCGAAGCGCTGCCGCAGCAGCGTGGCATAGGGGCCTTCGCCGGTCATGCGGGTGCCAAAGCGGCTGTCATAATCCTTGCCGCCGCGCGTATCGCGCACCAGCGCCAGCACATGGCGCACCCGGTCGGGGAAATGTCGGAGCAGCCATTCGCGGAATACATCGCGCACTTCGCCGGGCAGCCGCAGCAGGATCATCTGCGCGCTGGTGGCGCCCTGCGCCGCCGCCGCATCGAGAATGCGTTCGAGCTCCATGTCATTGATCGCCGGAATCATCGGCGAGGCAAACACCGCCACCGGCACGCCCGCCTCGCTGAGCAGGCGAATGGCTTCGAGCCGCCGGGCAGGGGAGGAGGCGCGCGGCTCCATGCGCCGGCTGAGCTTGTGATCCATCGAGGTCATCGAGATGGCGACCTTGACCAGGCCCAGCTTGGCCAGCTCGGTCAGCAGGTCAAGATCGCGGATAATCAGCGAGGATTTGGTCGTGATCATCACCGGATGCCGGGTCTCCAGCATCACCTCGAGAATGCCGCGCGTCAGCTTGTGCTTGCGCTCGGCCGGTTGATAGGGGTCGGTATTGGTGCCCATGGCAATCGGCTTCACCCGGTAGCTTTTCGCCCCCAGCTCCGCCCGCAGCGCCTCGACCGCATTGGTTTTGACATAGATGTCGCGTTCGAATTCGATGCCGGCCGAATGCCCGAGAAAGGCATGCGTCGGCCGCGCATAGCAATAGGAACAGCCATGCTCGCAGCCGCGATAGGCATTGATCGAGCGCTCGAAGCCGATATCGGGGCTGTCATTGCTGGTGATGATGGTCTTGGCGCGCTCATTGTGTTCCACGGTCTCGAAGATCGACAGCGGCTCGACATTGTCCCAGCCATCATCGAAGCTCTCGCGGGTCTGCTTCTCGAAGCGGCCGCTGCGATTGCTCTGGGCGCCCCGGCCGCGAATACGGCTGACATCGAGCAGTTCGCGCCGCGCCAGATCGGCATCGCGGCTGCGGCTGAGCTGCTCGAGCGCTTCAAAGGACGGGGCTTGATAAAGGGCCATGCAAACGTCTCCTGCCGAACGTGAAGCAGTCGAATCGTGACTGAACAACGCGTCCCAGGATGTAACAGTTCCGCGGGAACAGAACAAGAACAATACCGTGTTTGTTCACCTTTGGTACCAGGATTGCCTACCGCTCGATCAAGGGCACAAGGCAGCTATGTGATGTGACGAATGGACGCTGTCAGTGATCCGGACTATGCCACATCGCTCTGCGGCGCGGCTCCTCGTGAGCTCCGCCGCTAAACCATTTATGTGTTGCCGCGCGAGCCTGGCCGACGGGCTGGTCGATCCAATGCTGACAGGGAATGTCACGCCAGTTGACCACAGTCGTGTCGTTTTTTGCCGCTGCTGCACGTCGTGCTGGCGACACTGCCGAATTTCTCGAGGGATAGCGTTATGACGACCCAGGATACTACAATGGACGGCGCGCCGCCGGACGTCACCGATCATGCCGCGCGCAACAAGCTGGTCATTGCCCTGCTGCTGGGCTCGACCTTTGTCGTCTTCCTCAATGAGACGATGATGAGCGTGGCCATTCCCCAGCTGATGGCCGATCTCAACATCCTGCCCAATATCGCGCAGTGGCTCACCACGGCCTTCCTGCTTACCATGGCCATTGTCATCCCCATTACCGGCTTCCTGCTGCAGCGCATGAACACCCGCCCGGTCTTCATGCTGGCTATGTCGACCTTCACCCTGGGCACCGTTATCTGCGCCGCATCCCCCGGCATCGAACTGCTGATTGTCGGCCGCATCATCCAGGCCGTCGGCACCGCCATCATGATGCCGCTGCTGATGACCACGGTCATGACCCTGGTGCCGCCCGAAACGCGCGGCAAGACCATGGGCAATATCTCCATCGTCATTTCGGTGGCGCCGGCCATCGGCCCCACCATTGGCGGCTTCATCCTGGCCTATCTGGAATGGCGCTGGATGTTCATCCTCATGCTGCCCATCGCCTTGGGCGCCCTGGCCGTGGGCAGCAACCGGATGCAGAACGTCACGACGCCGCGCTATGCCCCGCTCGACATCGCTTCTGTCTTGCTCTCGGCCGTGGGCTTTGGCGGTCTGGTCTATGGCCTGTCCAGCCTGGGCGAGGGCGAGCATGTCGGGGCGGCCTTCCCGCTCTGGCTGCCGCTCGTCGTCGGCCTGGTCGGCATGGCGGTCTTTGTCTGGCGCCAGATCGTGCTGTCGCGGCAGGACAAGGCCCTGCTCGACCTGCGCACCTTCCTGTCGCGCAACTACACCTTTGCCGTGCTGACCATGGCGGTCGCCATGATGGCCCTGTTCGGCACCGTCATCCTGCTGCCCATCTATACCCAGAACGTGCTCGGGCTCGACACGCTGCAGACCGGTCTGTTGCTGCTGCCCGGCGGCCTGCTGATGGGCCTGCTGGCGCCGCCGGTTGGCCGCCTTTATGACCGTATCGGCCCGACCAGGCTGCTGGTGCCCGGCACGGCCCTGGTGTCGGCCGTCCTCTGGGCCCTGACCCGCGTCGACCAGCACACCTCGGTCTGGGCCATCCTGGTCGGCCACATCATCATCAGCATCGGCCTGGCTCTGGTGTTCACGCCACTGTTCACCGCCGCCCTGGGCTCGGTGCGCAAGGAAATGTACTCCCATGGCAGCGCCATCCTCGGCTCGGTGCAGCAGGTAGCCGGCGCCGCAGGCATCGCGCTCTTCGTCGCGCTGATGACCATCCGCACCCAGGCCCTGGCCGGGGCGGGGCTCGAACCGGTCAGCGCCCTGGCCGGCGGCATCCAGCTCGCTTTCCTGGTCGGCGCGGTGATCTCGCTGTTTGCCATCCTCACGGCCTTCTTCGTGCGCAAGCCCGAAGGCGGCGGCATCTCGGGCCACGCCGCCCATTAGCATCAGCGCGTTTCAGGCGGCGCCGGGACCTCCCGGCGCCGCTTTCTCATGATGCGGGCAGGCTCGGCCTTGCCTCCGCCACGGTGATCACGACCGCGCCGCGCTTGCGTCCGCTGTCGACCAGGGCGTGAGCCTCCGCGACGCGCGCCAGCGGCAGCATGCTGTCGATCGTGGCCCGAATTGCACCCGACTGCGCCAGGGACCGGATGGTCTCGAGGTCCGCCAGAGTTTCGGTCGCCATGCCGACAACGATCCGGGGCCCTCGCAAAAGCCCTGCAAGGCCCGCGCGCAGGAACATGCCCCCGCCGGCATCGACAGCCAGCAGGGACGCCCCCGGGGCAGCGATTTTCCGAAACTGGGCGACTGAAACACGGTTGACCGTGTCCATGACCACATCATAGCGCGCGCCGGTCTGTGCGAAATCGGTCGTCTTGTAGTCGATGATGGCGTCAGCACCCAATTCGCGCATCAGGCCCATATTGCCGGTACTGGTCACCGCCGTGACATGGGCGCCGAAATGCCTGGCCAGTTGCACCCCAAAGCACCCCACGGCACCGCTTGCGCCATAGACCAGTACCCGTGCTCCGGGCTGGATTTTGGCGTGCCGCAGAAAGTGCAGCGCCGCTGTTGCGCCGAACGGCAAGGCGGCTGCCTCTTTGAAATCGAGATTGTCCGGCATCGTGATCAGCGCAGCAGTTTCCGGCACGATCTTGTATTCGGCATGGGCACCATAGACCTGCATGCCAAAGACCCGATCACCGACCCTGAACCGGCGCACGTTCCGGCCAATGGCCTCGATCTCGCCAGAGAACTCCGATCCCAGGATGGCGCGCTTGGGCTTGCAGATACCCAGGAAGAGTCTGGCCGGCAGCCAGAAGGCCGCAGGCACACGAAACGCCCTCAGTCGAGCATCGCCGGAGGTCACCGTGGTCGCGACGATGCGCACGAGCACCTCATCTTCTGCGGGCACTGGCTTAGGGATGTTGCGGACGACGACAACGTCGGGCGCGCCATAGGCAGTCTGCACGGCAGCTTGCATGAAACTCTCCAGATTCGAACATGAGGGGGCGTGCGTCCCAGCAGGGCCGGGGCGGCGGGCCTCTTGGGAATGGTTTTGACGTCAGGGCGTGCCGGTTTTCTTCCACTGGAAGACGGCACCGATCTCCACGTCGAAGACCTCGGCAATACGGAACGCTGCTTCCAGAGACGGCGAGTACTTGTTCTGTTCGATTGCGGCGACCGTCTGCCGTGTCATGCCGATCCGGTTTGCCAGTTCCTGCTGGGTCATCTCGCCATGCTCGAAGCGCAGTCGCCGGATGGCATTGCTGATTGGAGGAGGGGACATCAGGCCGCCATCCGGAACAGGACGATCTTGACGCCTTCGCGCACCAGTTCGGTGATGACCATGGTCATGAGGAAACCGTTGGCGAACAGGATCGCCGTGCTCCCGACGGGATCTGCGGGAAAGGCGCTGCGAATGGCGTCGAGATTGAGCAGCCCGCCGATCAGCATGATCGGCACCAGCACTTCGAGCAGCTTGAAGCCGATGCTGTCCGCCCTGGCCTCGATTTGACGTTCGCGTTCATCGGGCGGCGCGTCCAGCGATTGTCGCGCCACAACGGCCAGGGCTATGTTGAGGCTCAGCATGATCGCCACCGACAGGCCCATGCAGATGATGAAAAGGGTACGCAACTCGACGCTATCGATCCGGCCATTGAGCGCGCTGCTCCAGAACACGCTGAAATAGTAGCTCCAGATCACCAGCGTCGTCAGCACTGCGATCCAGGACGTTTTCTCGCGCATCGACATAGCCGCCTACCCTTGTCTGCCATTTCGAACCTAGTATCGAAAATTTCAGACATGATGTAAAGAAAAATATACATTACGTCATGTGCAGATGCCATTTGGCTTGGCAAGTCACCTGTGCGAGGGCGAGCTGCGGCGTCGATCTGACCTTGGGAGGAGCATCGCAAGGGAGGGAGTGATGCAACAGACGTATTGGCGGCCTAGCGTTCGGCCAGCCGCGGCATCAGCTCGACGAAGTTGCAGGGCTTGTGGCGATAGTCGAGCTGGTGGCTGAGAATACCTTCCCAGGCGTCGCGGCAGGCGCCGCGCGAGCCGGGCAGGCAGAACACGAAGGTCGTGCCGATCAGCCCGCCGGTGGCGCGCGACTGCAGCGAACTGGTGCCCACGGTCGTGGCCGAATACTGGTGGAACAGCACCGAAAACCCCTCCATTCGCTTGTCGAACAGCGGCTCGACGGCTTCCGGCGTCACGTCGCGACCGGAAAAGCCGGTGCCGCCCGTGGTCAGGATCACATCCACGCTCGGATCGGCGACAAAGCCCTGTACCGCCTGGCGGATCAGCTGGATATCGTCGCGCACCACCACCCGTGCGGCACAAATGTGCCCATCGGCCTCCAGCAGCGATTTCAGCAGGGCCCCGCCGGTATCGGTCTCGAGCGTGCGGGTGTCCGACACGGCGATGACCGCAATCGACAGCGGCTTGAAGGCGCGGTCCTCAAACCGGTCGGTCTTGAACATCGTTGTTCTCCTCGTCATGCACGCTGGCCAGTTCCTCGGGGACGGGGGCCTCGTCCACATCCATCTCGAAATCCTCCGGATCGGCGCGCGGATCGAGCACGAAGCTTTCCGGCGTCACCTGCCGCTCATTACCCATCGGCTGGAATGGCGCCCGGCCGGCGACATCCACGCTCTTGCGGATCCGCATGCGCAGATAGGCGGTGATCGCCAGCGCGCCGTGGAAGGCGGCTGTCACGATGAACAGCCCCACCGGCGACCAAGCGCCCATGATCAGCGACGCCACGGCCGGCCCGATGGCCAGCCCGATCCCCAGGATCAGCAGCATGCCGCCGGCAATCTTGGCGAATTCGCCATCCTTGGCATAGTCATTGGCATGCGCCACCGCCACGGCATAGATCGGGTTGGCGGCAAAGCCATAGGCGGCAAACAGCACATACATGATCCAGCCCGCTTCCGGGTTGATCAGCACGGTGAGGATCCCGACCAGCGAGGCAAAGCCGGAAAGGCCGATCAGTACGATGCGCCGGTCGATCCGGTCCGACAGCCGGCCGAACGGGATCTGCGCCACCGCGCCCAAGATGGCCGCAATGGCGAACAGCAGCGCGATGCCGCTGGCATCGAGCCCGCGCTGATAGCCATAGACCGGCGCCAGCGTGCCGAAGGATCCATTGGCCATGCCCACGGAAAAGGCCGCGATCGCCGCCACCGGCGAGGTGCGGTAGAGCAGGCCGATATCGATCTTGGCCGATGACAGCGGCCGCGGCTGCGGACTCGAGGTCAGCGCCGTGGGCAGAATGGCGCAGGCAAAGGCGATGGCGCCCAGCACGAAGGGCACGTAGCCGGCGGTACCGGTCACCGACATGGCTACCTGGCCCAGCGTCGAAGCGGCCATGTTGATGGTCACATAGATCGAAAAGATCGTGCCCCGGCTCTTGTTCTCGGCCACCTCGTTGAGCCAGCTCTCCACGATCATCGCCGCCCCGGCAAAGCAGAAGCCACTCAGCGCCCGCAGCACGATCCAGCTGATATCGTTGACCCAGAGCAGGTTGAGCAGGATGGTGATGGTGCCGATCGCCGCCATTACCGAAAAGGCGCGGATATGACCCGCCTTGCGCACCACCATGGGCACGGTGATCGAGCCGGCGACAAAGCCCACCGACCAGCCGGTGCCGATCAGGCCGAGCGCCAACAGCGAAAACCCCTCCTCGGCGCCACGTACCGACAGCAGCAGCCCCTGCAGGCCGCCGCCGAACATCAACAGCGCCGAACCCAGGAACAGGGCGTAGATCTTGATAACGGAGGCCATGACGCTTTCGGCTTTGCGGGGAGGAAACGTGCTGCAAATCACGCAACGGTGACATTAGGGTGGCGTTCGGGCCCCGGTGCAATCAAAAACCGGTCGCGCCGCACGATTTTCCGCCCTAGCCGAGCCCCAGCGCGTCGAGCTTCATCCGCAGGCTGAGCATGTCGGCCCAGGCCTGCTCCTTGGCTGGCGCGTTGCGCAGCAGATAGGCCGGATGCAGCGTCGGAATCGCTTCCACCGTGTGGCTGCCAATACCGAGCGTCGTCCATTTGCCGCGCATCTTGATGATGCCGGTAGTGGTATCGAAAATCGTCTGCATCGCCGGCCCTCCCAGCGTCATCACGATCTTGGGCGCCACCAGCTCCACCTGTCGCTGCAGGAAGGGCTGGCACAGCGCCATTTCCTCTGGCGTCGGCGTGCGGTTGCCCGGCGGCCGCCAGGGCACGGTATTGGCGATATAGACCTTGCTGCGATCCAGCCCGATGGCCGCCAGCATGCGGTCGAGCAGCTGCCCGGATTTGCCGACAAACGGCTTGCCCTGCCGGTCCTCCTCGGCCCCCGGCGCCTCGCCGATCAGCATGACATCGGCCGCCGGATTGCCATCGGCAAACACCAGCTGCGTGGCGCGCAGCTTGAGCCCGCAGCCGTCATAGGCCTCCAGCAGGCCCTGCAGTTCATCAAGCGTCTGCGCCGATGCGGCCAGGCGCCGCGCCTCGGCCGGGTCGCCGCCTAGAATTGGCAGTTCGCGCGCCGGCTCGCCGGTCGCCGGACTGGCCGCCGCATTGGCCACCGCGGTGGGCACCACCCGCGCCGGGGCGCGCTGCGCGAACCGGTCCACCGGCTCTTCGCCCACGGCGATATCGACGCCGGCGGCGCGATACCAATCCAGCACGGCGAGCATTTCGTCGTGATTTAGCGGGTGATCTTGGGTCATGTTCTCTGTTATGTCACAGCCCGTTTGGCGCGGCCAGCCGCGTCCACCAGTCAGGGGCAGTTCCTATATGGCCGAAGCCGGTTCGCGCGAAACCCTTTCGACAGATGTGCTGATCGTCGGCGCCGGTCCGTCCGGCCTGGCTGCCGCCATCCGCCTCAAGCAGCGCCACCCCGAACTGGCGGTGACCGTGGTCGAAAAAGCCGCCGAACTGGGCGGCCACATCCTCTCGGGCGCCGTCATGGATCCGCGCGGGCTGGACGCGCTGATCCCCGACTGGCGCCTCAAGGGCGCCCCGGTCGGCCCCGACGTCACCACCGACACCTATCATTTCCTCACCGCCAAAGCCGATGTCGCCTTTCCCCATGCTTTGCTGCCGCCCCAGCTCAAGACCCCGGGCGGCGTCATTGTCAGCCTGGGCAATCTGGTGCGCTGGCTGGGCGAGCAGGCCACCGAACTGGGCGTCGATATCTTCCCCATGACGGCAGCGGTCGATGTGCTGGGCGGCGGCACCGGCCCGGTGCGCGGCATCATTACCGGCGATCTCGGCCGTGACGCGGCCGGCAATCCCAAGCCCGGCTTTGCCGAAGGCATTGCCCTCGAAGCCAAATATACCCTCATCGCCGAGGGCGCCCGCGGCTCGCTGGCCAAGACCATCATCGCCGATTACCGGCTCGAGCAGCAGCCACAGAAATATGGCCTGGGCATCAAGGAGGTCTGGCAGATTCCCGCCGATCGGCACCGCCCCGGCACGGTCGATCACTATCTGGGTTTCCCCCTCGACAATGCCACGGCCGGCGGCGGCTTCGTCTATCACGCCGAGGACCGCAAGCTCTATGTCGGCCTCGTCACCTATCTCGATTATGCCAATCCCACGCTCTCGCCCTTTGACGAGTTCCAGCGCTTCAAGACGCACAAATCCATCGCGCCCTTGCTCGCAGGCGCCAGCCGCATCAGCTATGGCGCCCGCGCCGTCACCGCCGGCGGCTGGCAGTCCATCCCCTCCTTGGCCTTTGCGGGCGGTGGCCTCATCGGTTGCGCCGCCGGTTTCATGAACGCTCCGCGCCTCAAGGCCATTCACAATGCCATGCTCTCGGGCATCGGCGCCGCCGACGCGGTCGCCGCCGCCATTGCCCAGGGCCGCCAGCACGATGTCATCGCCGACTTCGCCGAGCGCATCATGCAGACCGGCATTGCCGAGGAATTGCAGGCGGTGCGCAACGTAAAGCCGCTCTGGTCGCGCCTGGGCACGATGCTGGGCGTGCTGGCCAGTGGCGTCGAGCTCTGGGCTGTCGCCCTGCTCGGTCGCTCCCTGCTAGGCACATTGTCGCATCGCGGCCCCGATCATGCCGGCCTCAAGCGCAAGGGCGTGCTGCCGGTGCTGAGCTATCCGCGGGCCGACGGCAAGATCAGCTATGATCGTGCCTCCTCGGTCTATCTGGCCAATCTGGCGCATGACGAGGATCAGCCGGTTCACCTCAAGCTGGCCGATCCCGCCGTGCCGATCCGCGACAACCTGCCGGAATATGGCGAGCCGGCGCCGCTTTACTGCCCCGCCGGGGTCTATGAACTGGCCGATGCCGACGGTGCGCCCGTGTTCCGCATCCACGCCGCCAATTGCGTGCACTGCAAGACCTGCGACATCAAGGATCCGGCGCAAAACATCACCTGGGTGCCGCCCGAAGGGGGCAGCGGCCCCAATTACAGCGGCATGTAGGCGCGCCTCCATCACACTCATGGGGGCGCCCTTGCGGTAGCGTCCCAAAACGGCCAATCTTCGCCGCCAGAACGGGTCCGCTGGGACCATGGGAGAATTCAACGTCGTGACATCGCTTTTGAACCGCTTCGCGCGCCCGGCCCTGATGGCCATTCTGCTGGCGGCCACGGCAAGCCAGGCCGGCCAGTCGGCACAGCCGGTGCAGACCGCCCAATCGGACCCGCGAACCAGCTTCGACCTGTTGCCGATGTTCCGCGCCAGTGCCACCGGCGCCTATATGGCCGGCCAGCAGGCACTACAGGATCTGCGCACCGACGAGGCCGCCCGCTATTTCTACCAGGCGGCCCAGGCCGACTGGCAGAATGCCATCCTGGTCGAGCGCGCCTTCATCGCCTTTGCCGCCGATGGCCAGATCGGCCAGGCGGCGTCCACCGCCAAGCACCTGCTCCAGCTCGATCCCACCAATGAGCTGGCCGAACTGGTGATCGCTACCGAGGCGCTCAAGGAGCGTCGCTATGATTCTGCCGAACGCCAGCTGGGCGCCATCGGCCAGGACAGCTTTACCGGCATCACCGCCAGCATTCTGCGCGCCTGGGCCCTGGTCGGCGCCAACCGCAAGACCGATGCCGACGCCATGCTCGATACCCTGGGCGAAACCGGACTCGACGATTTCCTGGTGTTCCACCGCGCGCTGATGGCCGAAGTGGCCGGCCAGACCGAGATGGCTATCGACCTGGCCAGCCAGGCCTTTGCCGCCGAGCCCTATGTGGCCCGGGTGGTCGAGCTATATGCCCGCGTGCTGGCCAATGCCGGGCGCTTCGATGAAGCCACCGACGTGATCGCCGAATTCGAGAATCAGGGGCTGAGCCATCCCTTTGTCACGCTGGTGCGCGAGCAGATCGCCGCCGGCCAGCGCCCCGGCATCTTTGCCGCCAATGTGCAGGTCGGCGCCGCCGAAATGTTCCACGGTATCGGCGTTGCCCTGTCGCGCGATGGCAGCCTGGACCTGTCGCTGGTCTTCCTGCGCATGGGGCTCTATCTCGACCCCAATGCCGATGTGATCTCCCTGGCACTGGGCGAACTGCTCGATACCGCCGGCCAGCATGAGGCCGCCAACCGCATCTATGATGCCGTGCCGGCCACCTCCACCATGAAGCCCACCGCAGTGGTGCGCATCGCGCAAAATCTCGATGCCCTGGGCGATCGTCCCGAGGCGCTGCGGCGCCTGGGCAATATCGTGGCCACCCAGCCGGACGATCTCGACGCCGCCTCGGTCTATGGCGACATGCTGCGCTATGACGAACAATATGCCGAGGCTGCCGCAGCCTATAGCCAGGCCCTCGCCATCACCGGCGGTGAGCACCCGGCCGACTGGCGCTTCTACTATGTCCGCGGCATTGCCTATGAGCGCGACAAGCAGTGGCCCAAGGCCGAGGCCGATTTCCTCAAGGCGCTCGAGCTTAATCCTGATCAGCCGGCCGTGCTGAACTATCTCGGCTATAGCTGGATCGATCAGGATATGCACCTGATCGAGGCGCTTGAGATGATCCAGAAGGCCGTCGATGCCCAGCCCCAGGATGGCTATATCGTCGATTCGCTCGGCTGGGCCTTCTACAAGCTTGGCCGCATCGACGAGGCCGTCGCGACGCTCGAGCGCGCCGTGCTGCTGCGGCCCAACGATCCCGAACTGAACGACCATCTGGGCGACGCCTATTGGACCGCCGGCCGCGAGCTCGAGGCCCGCTTCCAGTGGCGTATCGCTGCCGCCATGGATGAGGAAGGCCACGTCAAGGAGCGGGTGGCCGCCAAGCTGGCCGATGGGCTGACGGCAGCCAACGCGACCGAATAGCGCCGCGTGGTCGAGTCCATCATCCATATCGCCCCGGCCAAGATCAATCTGGCCTTGCATGTCACGCGCCGCCGCGAGGATGGCTATCACGACCTCGAAAGCCTGGTGGTCTTTGCCGATCTGGCCGACGAAATCGAGGCTGTGCCGGACAAGGTCGATTCCCTGACCATTGTCGGGCCGTTTTCGCTTGGGCTGGGTTCAGGGGAGACGAACCTGGTGTCCCGGGCAATCGCTGCCTTTCGCGCCCGCTGGCCGGATGCGGTCCCAACCGGCTTGGCCTTGCGCCTCACCAAGAACCTGCCCGTGGCTGCCGGCATTGGCGGCGGCTCGGCCGACGCTGCCGCCGCCCTGCGGCTGATGCGGTCGCAATCGAGCCACGCCATTCCCGTATCCGAGCTCTCCGATCTGGCCGCCCGTCTTGGGGCCGATGTGCCCGCCTGCCTGGTTTCGGCGCCGCTGCTGGCGCGCGGCGTGGGCGAACTGCTCGAAGTGCTGCCCGAATTCCCCGCGTTGCATATCGTGCTGGTCAATCCCATGGTGCCGCTGCCCACCGCCGACGTCTTCCGCCGGTTGCGGGCGCATGACAATTATCCGCTGCCCGCTCTGCCATCGCCACTGACCCGGCCGGTGCAGCTGGGCATCTGGCTGGCAGAGACCCGCAACGACCTGCAGCCGCCCGCGGTCAAGCTGGTGCCGGTCATCGGCGAGATCGTCGACCATCTGGCGGCGGCGCAGGGCTGTATGCTGGCGCGCATGTCGGGGTCGGGGGCGACGGTGTTCGGCCTGTTCGGCTCGAGCGGGCAGGCCCATCAGGCCGCCCAGCTGATGCGGGCACAGAACCCCGAGCACTGGGTGGCCGCCGCGCCCCTGCTGGTGCCCGCCGCCTAATAGGCGCGCAGCACGCTGAATTCGACCACGTCATTGAGCAGGGTGGCCAGCGCCGAGCTGGGCAGGGCCTTGAGCGCCTGCTGCGCCGCACGGGCATGCGCATGCGCCTGCGCCAGAGTACGGGGCAGGGCGTCGAGCCGAGTGAGGATCGCCACCACCGCTTCCACCTGCTCGGCCGTGGCCTCAGGATCACCCAGGGCGGTGCTGATGGTCTCGCGTTCGGCCGCGGTGCCATCGGCCAGCGCCAGGATGATCGGCAGGGTCATCTTGCCCTCGCGCAGATCGTCGCCGGTATTCTTGCCCAGAGTGCCGGCCTGCCCGCCATAATCGAGCGCGTCATCGACCAGCTGGAAGGCATTGCCCAGTTCGAGGCCATAGTCGGCCAGCGCCTGGCGTCCCGCCGCATCGGCGCCACCGGCCATGGCGCCCACTTCGCAGGCCGCCTGGAACAGCACGGCCGTCTTGGCGCGGATCACTTCGGCATAATCTTCGGCCGTTGTGCTGAGGTCGCCCGTCTTGGACAGCTGGAACACTTCGCCCTCGGCCATCACGGCGGAGGCCGAGGACAGCACGCCCAGCGAATCGACGTCGCGCGTTTCCACCATCATCATGAAGGCCTGGCCGAGCAGGAAGTCGCCGACCAGGATCGAGGCCTTGTTGCCCCACACCATGCGCGCCGCCGGCTTGCCGCGGCGCATGTCGCTTTCATCCACGACATCGTCGTGCAGCAGCGTGGCATTGTGCATGAATTCGACGGCGGCCGCGAAGTTGATCGCCGAGCCATTGCCCTTGCCGAACAGCTGCGCTGCCGCCACGGTCAGCATTGGCCGCAGCCGCTTGCCGCCGCTGTCGATCAGGTAGCGCGCCAGCTCGGGCACCATCTCGACATGCGAATTGGCCCGGCTCAGGATCAGTTCATTGACCTTGGCCATGTCGTCAGCGGTCGCTGCGAGCAACCGGTCGATCGGGGTGGCGATGGGCGCCTCTTTAATCTGAGTCAGCACTGACACCGTCTATTCACCCCAATACGCCACGGCAAAATTGATTGAGTCTGCGGGCTTTACGCATGTAAGGTCGCGCAAAACCGGCCTTTTCGGGTGCGATGTCCCTAGACCAGCCAAGAGCCTTTGTAAAACACCAATCGGTAACGCGCGACGCCTTTTTGGGCGGCAGGCTCACTGTGTCGCAGCCACGCCATGGTTTTCGCGCCGGACTCGACAGCGTTCTGCTCGGCGCTTCGGTGGGGCAGGGGCGCGCCAGCCTGCTCGATATGGGCGCCGGCGTGGGTACCGCGGCCCTCGTCGCCCTGGCTCATGCGCCTGCTTTACAGGCCGTTCTGGCCGAACAGAACCCCGACATGCTGGCTCTGGCAGCCCTCAACCTCGCCGATAACGATCTGGCCGCGCGCGGCCGGACCCTGGAAGTCGATGTCACGGCGAAGGGCATGGCGCGCCATGCTGCCGGCCTCGCCGACAATGGCTTTGACGCGGTCATCGCCAATCCACCCTTCTTTGCCGATGGCGCCGGCACGCTGGCAGGTGACGCCGGTCGGGCGGGATCGCGCCATATGGACGCGACGGCGCTCGATCTCTGGGTCAAGACCGCCGCCGGCTGTGCCGCGCCGGGCGGGGAGATCATCTTCATCTATCCCGCCGAGAGCCTTGCCCCCCTGCTGGCCGCCTTTGACCAGCGCTTCGGCGCCATCACCCTGCTGCCCTTGACGCCGCGCCCCGAGGCGGCCGCCAGCCGCGTGCTGCTGCGTGCCATCAAGGGCTCGCGCGCCCCGCTTACCCTCTTGGCCAGCCGCGCGCTGCATGATGCCACCGGCCGGGCCTTTGCCCCTGCCTTTGACGCAATTTTCCGTGGCACAACCCGGCTCGACTGGTAATCCCCGCCGCTACAACCTAAGTCTGGCATGGTTTTGAGGAGAGGCGCGACGATGAATGATCTGGCCCGACAGGCGCGAACTTGGCTGCAGCGCGTCACCGGGCGCAGCGGCGCCATTATTCCCGTCGTCAAGCTGCAGGGTGTCATCTCTGCCGATCCGCGTCCGGGTCGGCTCAATATCGCCGGCGTCGCGCCGTTGCTCAAGCGCGCCTTTGCCATCAAGTCGGCGCCGGCCATCGCCATCATCATCAACTCGCCTGGCGGCTCGCCGGTGCAGAGCCGGCTGATCTACAAGCGCATTCGCGACCTGGCCGACGAGCACAACAAGCCCGTTCTGGTCTTCGTCGAAGACGCTGCAGCCTCGGGCGGCTATTTCATCGCCGTGGCCGGTGACGAGATCATCGTCGATCCATCCTCGCTTGTCGGCTCGGTCGGCGTCATCATGGCAGGCTTCGGTTTTGTCGGCCTGCTGGAAAAGCTCGGCGTCGAGCGGCGCGTCCATACCGCCGGCAACAACAAGTCCACCCTTGATCCTTTTCTGCCGGAAAAGGCCTCCGACATCGAACGCATCAAGCAGTTCGAACTCGATATTCATCAGACGTTCATAGAGGTGGTCAAATGGCGGCGGGGCGACCGTCTCAAGGCCCCTGACGACACCCTCTTCACCGGCGAATGGTGGACCGGTACGCGCGGCCTGGAGCTCGGACTGGTCGACGCCGTGGGCGACCTGCACGAGACCCTGCGCACCCGCTATGGCAAGGATGTGCGCCTCAAGCTCATCGAGCCCAAGCGCGGACTTATCTCTCTGCCACGTATCGGTTTTTCGGTCGCTGGCCTGGCTGGCGATGTCGCCGCAACCATCGAGGACCGCGCCGTCTGGGCGCGGCTGGGGCTCTGAACTATGCTGCTGCGCGTCCTCATTTTCGTGGTCCTGGCCATCTTCATCTATCTCGGCGCGATGAAGATCTGGCGCGACTGGACCCGCCAGTTCAAATCCGAGGATGAAGAGTCCCGCCGCCTCCGCCGCGAACGCGACCTGCGGGAGCGCGAGCAGCCCGGCGTCATCGACCTCAAGCGTGACGAGGACGGCCGTTTCCGTCCCGAAGATGACGACAAACGCCGTTGACCCTGCCGGGCGGTCAAACTAGAGGTTTGTCCCAGTTAGCAGGGACTGCCACATGACCATCCGCCCACCGCACATGGACCCGAAAAACTCGTTTCAGGGTCTGATCCTCACGCTGCAGCAATTCTGGGCGGAGCAGGGTTGTGTCATTCTGCAGCCCTATGACATGCCGATGGGCGCCGGAACCTCGCACACCGGCACCGTGCTGCGCGCGCTTGGGCCAAAGCCCTGGAAGGCTGCCTATGCGCAGCCCTCGCGCCGCCCCAAGGACGGCCGCTATGGCGAGAACCCCAATCGCCTGCAGCACTATTACCAGTTCCAGGTGATCCTCAAGCCATCGCCGCCTGACCTGCAAGAGCTCTATCTCAAGTCGCTCTATGCCATCGGCATCGACCCGGCGCTGCATGACCTGCGCTTTGTCGAGGACGACTGGGAAAACCCGACTTTGGGCGCCTGGGGCCTGGGCTGGGAAGTCTGGTGCGACGGCATGGAAGTCAGCCAGTTCACCTATTTCCAGCAGGTTGCTGGCTTTGAGTGCAACCCCGTCTCGGGCGAACTGACCTATGGGCTGGAGCGCCTGGCCTGCTATCTGCAGAACGTTGACTCCATCATGGAGCTCAACTTCAACGGCGGCAGCGGCGACGACAAGGTCACCTATGCGGACGTCTTCCTGCAGAACGAGCAGGAACAGTCCAAGTACAATTTCGAGGCTGCCGACACCGACATCCTGTTCCGCCATTTTGCCGATGCGGAAAACGAGTGCCGCGCCATTCTGGCCAAGGGCGCTACGGGCAATCAACACACTATGGCCATCCCCGCCTATGAGCAGGTGCTCAAGGCCGCGCATAATTTCAACCTGCTCGACGCCCGCGGCGTCATCTCGGTGACCGAACGGCAGAGCTACATCCTGCGCATTCGCGAACTGGCCAAGAGCTGCGGCGAAGCCTGGCTGCAAACCGCCGGTGGCGGCGCCGAATAGCGCTGGCGCCCATTGCGCCGGACGCGGCGCAATGCCAGTGTCCGCGCCATACAAGCCGCGCTTGAGGGAGCCCCTGCCATGACACTCTGGATTATTCTCGGTCTGGTGGTCGCCGCCGCCGTCTATGCCGTCAGCATCTATAATGGCCTGGTCAAGACCCGGCAGATGGTCCAGGAGGGCTGGTCGGGCATCGACGTGCAGCTCAAGCGCCGCACCGATCTCATCCCCAATCTGATGGAGACGGTGAAGGGCTATATGAGCCATGAGCGCGAAACGCTCGAGGCCGTCACCAATGCCCGAGCCGCCGCCACCAGCGCCGCCAATGGCACGCCCGAGCAGCGTGCTGCCGCCGAGGGTCAGCTCTCGTCCGCCCTGGGCCGGCTGATCGCCACCGCCGAGGCCTATCCCGACCTCAAGGCCAATACGACATTCCTCGAATTCCAGGCCGCGCTGCAGACCGTCGAGGACGAGATTCAGATGGCCCGCCGTTACTACAATGGTGCCGTGCGCAACCTCAATGTGATGGTCGAATCGGTACCCTCCAATTTCATCGCCGGCCCCTTCGGCTTCCATGCGGCCCAGTATTTCGAGCTCGAGAACGAAGCCGACCGCGCCGTGCCCTCCGTCAAGTTCAACTAGTCACCATGCCCCTCTTGTTTCGGCCGCTGCTCGGCATGCTGCTGGGGCTGTTTCTCGTCCTGCCGGCCACGGCGCGCGAGGAAATCACGGCCTATGCCAGCGCCATCGCCATGGCGGTGGATGGCACGGTGACGGTCACCGAGGCCATCACCGTCAATGCCGAGGGGCAGGACATTCGCCGCGGCATCTACCGCGACATTCCCGTCGTGTTGCTGACCGGTGACGGGGGCAAGCTGCGGCCCGATTTCGTGGTGCTCGACGTGCAGCGCGACGGCAGGAGCGAAAATTTCCGCGTCGAGCGCATGGGCGATTTCCAGCGCATCTGGATTGGCGATCCGGACGTCATGCTCACCTATGGGCCGCACCGCTATGCCATCACCTATACGATGAGCCGCATGGCGCGGGCCTTCGAGGACCATGACGAGCTTTATTGGAACGTCACCGGCAACTACTGGATCTTCCCCATCCGGACAGCGACGGCGACGGTAACCCTGCCCGATGGCGCTGTCATCACCGACCTGGCCGGCTATACCGGCCCCGTCGGCGCCACCGAGCAGGCGGTGTCGATCAAGCGCAATGCCGACAATGTCGCCAGCTTCCGCGCCACCCGGGTCCTGGGTGCCGGCGAGGGCATGACCATAGCCGTGGCCTTCGACAAGGGCGTCATCGAGTATCCCACCGGCTTCGACGCCTGGCTGCAGCACGTGTTCGACCTGCGCGACAACATCATTCCAGTGCTCGCTGCTCTGCTGGCCGCCGCGTATAATGCACTGGCCTGGTTCCGCGTTGGCCGCGATCCGGAAAAGGGCGTGGTCTTCCCGCGCTTTCACGCCCCCGACGGCTTCTCGCCGGCGCTGGTCCACTACATCCACAAATGGGGCTTCAGCGACAGCGGCTGGACCGCGCTGACGGCGGCGATCTTCAATCTGGGGGTCAAGGGCCTCATTACCATCGACAACAGCACCGACAATCTGCGCCTGACCGTGACGGGCAAGGCGCCGGACAAGCCGTTGCCGGCGGGCGAGGCGGTGATCTTCGATTATCTGCAGACCCAGCAGAGCGTCGAGATCAACACGGCTACCGGCCCGGCGCTGCAGAAACGCCGGGCAGCCTTTGTCAGCGCCATTGCTCGGGAAAACCGCTCGCGCTGGTTCAGGACCAATATCGGCTATTCGGTGTTCGGCTACTTTCTGGGCATCGTGCTGCTGGCCGGCATGACCTTTGCCGACATCCTCGATCCGCTCTGGCTGATTGGTTCGATCATCCTGGGCATCATGCTGTCCTCGCTGGGCGGCCTGATCAGCAAGGGCTTCCAGAAGCGCTATCTGTCGCGCGTCTTCATCGCCATCTGGATCGCGGTAGCGGCCTTCAACTTCCTTGGCTTCGCCCTCGACAGCCTGACCGCGCTGCAGGTCAATATTGCCGCCATCTCGGCCATTTCCATCGTCGTGGTCACCATCGTTTTTGCCTTCCTGATGCGCGCGCCGACGCTGCAGGGGCGCAAGGTGATGGACGAGATCGATGGTCTCAAGCTCTATCTCGAGACGGCGGAAAAAGACCGCATGAATATGGACGACGTGCCGCCCATGACGGTGACGCGCTTCGAACGGCTGCTGCCTTTTGCCATCGCCCTCGGCGTCGAGGAGCCGTGGAGCGCGCATTTCGAGGCCGAACTGTCCCGGCATGCCGTGGCGGACGCGCCCGATAACTATGCCCCTGTCTGGTACCATGGCGGCTCGCCGGGCTCTGCTGGCCGCTCCGCCGCCAGCATGACCCATGCCGTCAGCGCCGCGGCGGCGTCGATGACGGCGGCTATGGTGGCGGCCCAGCCGGTCCAGGCCAGTTCCTCCGGTTTTTCCGGCGGCGGGGGCGGCGGCGGTGGTGGTTTTTCTGGCGGCGGCGGCGGCGGCGGCGGTGGTGGTGGCTGGTAACTGGTAGCTGGTAGGGCGCTAGAGATCCTTGGGCAGGTCGTCAGCGACATGCAGCCACGGCACCCGCTCGTTCCAGTACGAATGGCCGTCGATCGCAATGCCCGTCGCGTCTTCGAGGCTGGCAATATAGAGGTCGATTTCCGTCGGTCGCTCTTCGCTTTCATAGGACATTGGCGAGCCGCAGCGCGCGCAGAAGCCGCGCCGGACGCCGGGCGATGAGGGGTAAAAGCGCAGGCTCTCGCCCTGCAGCACGGCGTCGTCGCGACGCACGGTAAAGAACGATCCCACCGCCGACGACGTGGCCCGGCGGCAGCTCTCGCAGTGGCAGTGCAGGGCCCGGATGACGTCGCCAATCACCTGCAGTCTTACGGCGCCGCAAAAGCACCGCCCATCGAGCTTGGCCATGGCCACCTCCCTATGCACGCTCTGTCGCAACGCTACGGCAGGCTGCCCGTTCCCGCCAGCGGCGGCGGTTCCGAGTGGACATCCAGTCCCGCCCAAGTTAAGCAAAACCGCGCTTTCCAACCCCTGGTATCTGTCATGCCCGAACTGCTGCTCGAACTGTTTTCCGAGGAAATCCCCGCCCGCCTGCAGCGGCGCGCGGCCGATGACCTCAAGAAACTGGTGACCAATGCGCTGGTCGATGCAGGTCTGGTCTATGAGGGCGCCAAAGCCTTTGTCACGCCGCGCCGGCTGGCGCTGACCGTGACCGGACTGCCGGCCCGTTCGCCTGATACGCGCGAGGAGAAAAAGGGCCCCAAGGTCGGCGCGCCGCAGCAGGCCATTGACGGCTTCCTGCGCGGCGCAGGCCTCGTCTCGCTCGATCAGGCCAAGATCGAAAGCGACCCCAAGAAGGGCGACTTCTACGTCGCGCTGATCGAAAAGCCCGGCGCCGACGCCGTCAGCCTGCTGGCCACCATCCTGCCCAAGCTGCTGGTGGATT
Organism: Devosia sp. MDV22-iso42; assembly: GCF_058629155.1. Lineage (NCBI taxonomy): Bacteria > Pseudomonadati > Pseudomonadota > Alphaproteobacteria > Hyphomicrobiales > Devosiaceae > Devosia > Devosia sp. MDV22-iso42. The sequence continues at coordinate 13,558 of NZ_JBZVWR010000004.1, read as the reverse complement.
TCCCCTGGGCCAAGTCGATGCGCTGGGGCACGGGCACGTTCAACTGGGTGCGGCCGTTGCGCGCCATCACCGCCACCTTCGGCGCCGAGAACGAAGAGCCGGTGGTCATCCCCTTCCAGTCCAACGAGCTGACTTCGGGCCAGACCACCTATGGCCATCGTTTCCTGGCGCCCGACGCCATCCGCGTGCGCCGCTTCGACGATTACGTGGCCGCGCTGGAGCGCGCCAAGGTCGTGCTCGACATCGACCGCCGCAAGGACATCATCAAGACCGATGCCGCGCACCTGGCCTTTGCCCAGGGGCTGACCGTCATCACCGACGAAGGCCTGCTTGAAGAGGTCGCGGGCCTCGTCGAATGGCCCGTCGTCATGATGGGGACCTTCGATCCCGCCTTCCTCAAACTGCCCGAGGAAGTCATCATCGCCACCATCCGCGCCAACCAGAAGTGCTTCTGCCTGCGCGATGCCACGGGCACGCTGGCGCCCCATTTCATCATCACTGCCAATACCGAGGCCAGCGATGGTGGCGCGGTGATCACGGCGGGCAATGAGCGCGTCATCCGCGCCCGGCTCAGCGACGCCATGTTCTTCTACCAGGGCGATCTGAGCTTGCCGCTCGAGCATGGCTTGCCCAAGCTCGAAGATACCGTGTTCCACGCCAAGCTGGGCAGCCAGTTTGCCCGCGTCGAACGGCTGGTCAAGCTGGCCGGCGAGATCGCGCCTTTGGTCGGCGCCGATCCCGAGCGCGCCAAGCGCGCTGCCATGCTGGCCAAGGCCGACCTCACCACCGGCATGGTCGGCGAATTCCCCGAACTGCAGGGCCTGATGGGCCGCTATTATGCCAGCGCCCAGGGCGAGCCGGCCGATATCGCGACGGCCGTCGAGATGCATTACAAGCCGCTCGGCCCCACCGACGCCGTGCCCACCGAGCCGACCTCGATTGCCGTGGCCCTGGCCGACAAGCTCGACCTGCTCACCGGCTTCTGGTCGATTGATGAAAAGCCGACGGGTTCCCGTGATCCCTTCGCCCTGCGCCGCGCGGCTCTGGGCGTGATCCGTATCATCACCGAGAACGGGCTGAAATTCCCGCTCAAGGTCGAAGCCGATCTCCTCGCCTTCTTCCACGACCGTCTCAAGGTCACCCTGCGTGATGCCGGCGCCCGCCATGACCTGGTGGATGCCGTGATCGCGGCCGACAGCGACGACATGCTGCAGATCACCCAGCGCGCCGAGGCCCTGTCAGCGCTGCTGTCATCGGCCGATGGCCAGAACCTGCTGGCCGGTTACAAGCGCGCCGCCAATATCCTGGCTGCCGAGGAAAAAAAGGACGGCCGGACCTATGCCGGCGCCGTGGCCCAGGATGTGCTGAAACTACCCGAAGAGTCGGCTCTGGCCTTTGCCGTGGACGCCGTCCACGCCGCGGTAGCCAGCCACGTTGCCCGCGACGACTATAAGGGCGCCATGGCCGAATTTGCCTCGCTGCGCGCCCCGGTCGATGCGTTTTTCACCGCGGTCATGGTCAATGACGACGATGCCGCGGTCCGCGCCAACCGCCTCAACCTCTTGGCGCGCTTACGCGACACCATGCATCTGGTCGCTGATTTCTCCAAGGTGGCCGGCTAGGAACCGGCCGCTCAGCGCGAGGGCAGGGCGCAGTGAATGGCGCCCTTGCTGGTAGTAAAGTCGAATTCGGTGTCGCCATGGTCATCGGTGACGAAGCTGCCCCTGAGCTCGATATCGGCAAGCGGCCCGCTCAGCGCTTGCACCTGCGAGCCCGATGAGGCGACCTGGCCCTGGCCGCGCGGCATGTCGTCGGTGACAAAGTCATAGTCTCCCGCCACGAACAAGGTCAGCGTACCGAAGGCGGTGCCGTCTGACCTGCTGCAGTCATAAATGCCCGGCGGCGGAAACTGCGCCAGTGCCGGCAGCGTTAGGCACAACATGGCGGTGGCGGTGAGGAGCGTTTTGCGTAACATGCTGCGATCGTGCGCCGGCTGGCCGCCAATGCCAAATCAATCTGCCGCTACCAAAGGAATTTTTGCATGAGTGTCGGTCTGCTTGCTCTGCTCGATGACGTGGCTGGCCTGGTCAAGGTCGCCGCCGCCTCGCTTGATGATGTCGCGGGCCAGGCCGCCAAGGCAGGGGTCAAGGCGGCGGGTGCCGTGATCGATGACGCCGCGGTCACTCCGCGCTATGTCGATGGCTTCACCGCAGATCGCGAATTGCCCATTGTCGGCGCCATTGCTTGGGGCTCGATCAAGAACAAGCTGATGTTCCTGCTGCCCGCTGCCCTGGTTCTGAGCAGCTTCCTGCCGGGAGCAATCACGCCGCTGCTGATGATCGGTGGCGCCTATCTCTGCTATGAGGGCGCTGAAAAGGTCTTCCACGCTTTGGCGCCCCATGAGGCCGAGGTGCATGAGGCCGGTCTCGAACCCATCGCCGTCAATGCCGCCACGCTTGAAGACCAGAAGATCGCCGGCGCCATCCAGACCGATTTCATCCTCTCGGCCGAGATCATGACCATTGCGCTGTCGGCCATTGAAGTGTCCGATATCTGGACCCGTGCCATAATCTTGGCTTTGGTCGCCATCGGTATCACCGCCGTTGTCTATGGCGGCGTGGCGCTGATCGTCAAAGGCGACGACATGGGCCTGTGGCTGGCCCGTAATGCCCGCACCGGCGGGGGCCGCGCCTTTGGCCGCGCACTTGTCACCGGCATGCCGGTCTTCATGCAGGTGCTCAGCGTCATCGGCACCGCCGCCATGATCTGGGTCGGCGGCGGTATCCTGGCCCATGGCCTGGTTGAGTTCGGCCTCGCCGGACCCGAGCACTTCATCGAAGCGGCCTCCGAATGGGCTGCCCATGCCGTGCCGGCCATCGGCGATTTCGCCGGCTGGCTGATGATGGCGCTGATCGACGGCGTGGGCGGGCTCGTTTTTGGTGCGCTGCTCATTCCAGTCGTCGGCTATGCCTTGGCACCCGCCTGGAAAGCCATCAAGCGCCTGCTGCCCCAGCGGGTCTAGCGCCGGGTCTTGAACGGCGCCATGCCGTCATTGGCCAGCTGGTCGGCGCGCTCGTTGAGGTCGTGCCCGGCATGGCCCTTGACCCAGCGCCAGTCGATGGTGTGGCGCTTGGTGGCCTCGTCCAGTGCCTGCCAGAGCTCGAGGTTCTTGACCGGCTTCTTGTCGGCGGTCTTCCAGCCGTTCTTCTTCCAGCCCTTCATCCAGCTCTGCACGCCGTTCTTGACATATTGGCTGTCGGTATGCAGTTCTACCGTGCAGGCCCGGGTCAGCGCATTGAGCGCCTCGATGGCCGCAGTCAGTTCCATCTTGTTATTGGTGGTCAGCTCGGCGCCGCCGCACAGTTCCTTGGTCTTGTCGCCATATTGCAGGATGGCGCCCCAGCCGCCCGGGCCCGGATTGCCCGAACAGGCCCCGTCGGTATGGATGATCACGGTTTCGGTCATGCCGATAATTGCCCTTTGTGCATGATATGAAACTGGGTGTGCTGCCCGTCCACCACGCCCACATGAGTGCGCACCATGCCGATCTTGTTCAGCACCGCCAGTGACGGGGCATTGCGCATATCTGCGAAGCCGAGAAAATACATCCAGTCCGTTTCAGCAAAGAGCCAGTCGCGCAGGGCAACGGCGGCCTCGGTTGCATAGCCCTTGCCGTGATATTCGGGAAACAGGGCGTAGCCGATTTCCGGCTCGCCGCGTTCGCCATGCAGCCCAAACCCGGCGCGGCCCAACAGGACGCCATCGCTTTTGCGCTGCACGCGAAGCTTGCCCATGCGGTGACTGACGAAATTGTCGCGCCACAGCGCGATCCGCGCCGCGCAGTCCGCACGACTCCAGGGCGAGCCGTCCCCCTTGAGATAGCGCGACACATCAGGGTTGCCGTGCAGGCGCAACAGGTCATCGACCTGGTCCATGCTCCAGCCCGAGAGCGCCAGGCGATCGGTTTCGAGCAGCCTCAGGTCGGTCATTCAGTGACGGCCGCCTCGATGGTCCGCAACTCGCGCGGAATGTTGAAGGCGATGTTCTCCTTGGCGGTTACCCGCGCCTCGACCTTGATGTCATAGCGCTGCGCAAAGGCTTCGATCACCTCGTCGACCAGTTTTTCCGGTGCCGAGGCCCCGGCCGAGACGCCCAGCGTCTTGATGCCCGCAAAGCGATCCCAGTCGATTTCGGATGCGCGATCGACCAGCATGGCGATCTTGCAGCCGGCCCGCTCCGCCACTTCCACAAGGCGCAGCGAATTGGACGAGTTGGGCGAGCCCACCACGATCATCGCATCCACTTCCGGCGCGACGGCCTTGATGGCCTCCTGCCGGTTGGTGGTGGCGTAGCAGATGTCTTCCTTGTGCGGCCCGTTGATCGCCGGAAAGCGCGCCTTGAGCGCCGCCACAATTTCGCGGGTGTCATCGACGGACAATGTCGTCTGCGTCACGAAGGCCAGGGTCATAGGGTCCTTGGGCTCGAATACCGCGGCGTCCGCGACCGTTTCGATCAGCGTGATGGCACCGACCGGCAACTGGCCCATCGTGCCCACGACCTCCGGATGCCCCTTGTGGCCGATCAGCACGATCTCGTGACCCTCGGCAAAATGCCGCTGTGCCTCGACATGCACCTTGCTCACCAGCGGGCAGGTCGCGTCGAGAAAGAACATCTTGCGGCTCCGCGCATCGGCCGGGACCGATTTGGGCACGCCATGCGCCGAGAACACCACCGGCGCGCCGGTCTCGGGGATTTCGCTCAGCTCCTCGACGAAGATGGCGCCTTTGTCACGCAGGCCATCCACCACATATTTGTTGTGCACGATGGCGTGCCGCACATAGACCGGGGCGCCGTATTTCTCGAGCGCGAGTTCAACGATCTGGATGGCGCGATCGACCCCGGCGCAAAAGCCGCGGGGGGCGCAGAGCAGAATGTCTAGTTGTGGCCGCTTTTCCATAGCAGTCAGATGCTTTCGACACGACGACAAGTCAAGTCTTGTTGCAGCGGCCCAGCCGTGCAGGCATGATGCCCGTCTAACCACGACAGGGACCGAGCAGTGAGTTTGGCGCAGGAAATGTTCGCGATTGCCCCGGCCATGGGGAAGGCGAACCTGTCGGCCAGCCAGATCAAGCTGCTCAGCGGCAAGGCGCGCTGGATCTTCCGTGTCGGCGAAGCCGGTTTTCCTACTATCCCCACCATTGCCCTGACCCGCGCCGCCTGGGAAGCGCTGCAATCCGAGCGTAGCCGCAAGGATATCCGCCTGCGCACCCGCTGGGTCGCCTGCCTGTTCAAGCTGGTGGGCAAGGAGGGCACGCCGCCGCCTTTGGTGGTGCGCACCTCGGCGGCCACCCACAATGGCGGCCTGATGCCCGCCAAGCTGGGCATTGCCGCGCCGGCCCACCCGGAAGACTCGGTCGACCCTAGCCGACCGCTGGCGCGGGCGATCAAGAGTGCCTTTGACAGCTATGGCTTCGGCCAGGGCTGGACCGGGCGCGCCGATGAGGACCGTGGCAAGCAGATCGTCCTGATCCAGGCCCAGGCCCAGGGCGAGATCGAGCAGTTCCTCACCCGCAACGGCACCACCGGCGCCATGGGACCGGCCCCGCTCGACGGCGCGCCGCTGCCCCGGTTGCCGGAATCGGCCGCCGCCTTGGTCGCGCTGGTCGACGCCAAGGCAGGCCGCCACATGTGCTGCGCCGTTGCCGTAGAGGCTGGCCAACTGCAGTTCATTTCCGCCCGCCCGTTCATGGCCTCGGCTGCAGCCGATCTCGAGGCGGCCGTTGACCGGGTCAAGCGCAAGGTGTGGTCGCCGCAGAACGCCGTCAGCCGCGTCGATCCGGCCCGACTTGCGCAACTGCTGCATCCGCGCCTCCGATCCACCCAGGGCGCGGCCCCCATTGCCAAGGGGCTCGGGGTTTCGCCCGGCGCCGCCAGCGGCGCCATCGTGTTCAACCCCGAAGACGCGGCGCGCCTGCGCGCCCGCGGCAAGCACTGCATCCTGGTGGTCAACGAGACCGGCCCGGCCGATATCGAGGGCATGAAGGCAGCCACCGGCATCCTCACGGCCCGCGGCGGTATGTCCAGCCATGCGGGCGTCGTCGCCCGCATCACCGGCAAGCCCTGCGTGGCCGGCGTGCGCACGCTCTCGGTCGATGCCGGCGACATGGTCTGCTGGATCGGCGAGCGCGAGTTCCGCATGGGCGACCTGCTGACCATCGATGGCAGCGACGGCGCCGTCTATGCCGGCACCCTGCCGCTGGCCCAGCCCCATATCGGCGGCGCCATCGGTACGCTGCTCGACTGGTCCGACGCCACCCGCACCATTGCGGTCCGCACCAATGCCGAAACCGTCGAGTCGGCCATGACGGCGCTGAGCTTTGGGGCCGAGGGCATTGGCCTGGCGCGCAGCGAGCACATGTTCTTCACCCCCGAGCGCATGGTGGCGCTGCGCCGCATGATCCTGAGCGAAGACGAGGATGATCGCAGTCAGGCCGTCAACGGTCTGGTCGGCTATCAGACGGGCGACTACTCGGCCCTGTTCTCGGCCATGCGCGGTCGCCCGGTCACCGTCCGGCTGTTCGATCCCCCGCTGCACGAGTTCCTGCCGCGCACCGAGGAAGACATCGAGGAAACCGCCGCCTCGCTCGGCCTGGCCGTCAGGGCCCTGCGGCTGCGCCTCGACCGCATAGCCGAGGTCAATCCGATGCTCGGCCATCGCGGTGTCCGGCTGGCCATCACCTATCCGGAAATCCTGTCCATGCAGATGCAGGCCATCATGGCCGGCGTCCGCGCCGCCAGCGAGACCCAGGACGAGCCGGTGGCCGTCGAGGTTATGGTGCCCTTTGTCTCGACCGCCAGCGAAGTGGCCTTCGTGCGCGAGCGCATGAATACCATCGCCGCCAATTCCGGCCTGCTGCGCAGCGACCGGGTCAAGATGCTGTTCGGCACCATGATCGAGCTGCCCCGCGCCTGCCTGCGCGCCGGCGACATTGCCAACATGGTCGATTTCTTCTCCTTCGGGACCAATGACCTGACCCAGACGACCTTCGGCATTTCCCGCGATGACGCGCCCACTTTCCTGGCCGCCTATCAGCGCAAGGGAATCTATGAGCGCGATCCCTTCGTCACCATCGACGAAAAGGGCGTGGGTGAACTGATCGCCATTGCCATCGAGCGGGGCAGGGCCGCCAATCCCCGGCTCAAGATCGGTATCTGTGGCGAACATGCCGGCGATCCGGCCTCGCTCAAGTTCTTCTCCGGCCTGGGCGTCGACTATGTCAGCTGTTCGCCCTATCGTGTGCCGGTGGCGCGCCTGACATTGGCACAGGCGACCGCTTAAAAAACGCTCGCGCAATCCCTATATGTAGGGGGCAAGCCGGCACAGGTCGGCGCAAAGGGATGGGACACTGATCACCGTGAAATTACCACTGGCACTCGCGCTGCTGCCTCTGCTTGCAGTTCCCGTACCACCAGCGCTGGCCCAGGCCGGCGTTTCCCAATGCGTCTTGATTGAGAGCGATGTCGAGCGACTGGCCTGCTATGACGGCCTGTTCCGCACCGCCCAATCCGATCAGACTGGCCTCAGCGTCACTGTACAGTCCGAGCAGCTGATCCCCGCGCGTCCGAGCGGGCGCGCCCCGGCCACGATGGTGATCATGTGCCAGGATGAGGTGCTGAGCGTGAGCTTCGCCTTTGCCGGCAATACCATGTCGGCCCTGGGCCGCGACGCCGGCATCACCTTGCAATACGATCTGCAGGCATCGCGCAGCCGCACCCTGCCGGTCAATGCCGACAACACCGCCCTCGTGCTCGACAATACACGGGATGCGGCGACGTTTCTCGATGGCCTGGCGGGTGCCACCAACCTGACGGTCCGGGTGACGCCGGTCAATTCGCGGTCGCTGTCGGCGCGTTTTCGCGTCGACGCCTTCTTGCCCGAAGTCAGCCAAGTCCGCGCGGCCTGCGGCGCCTGAGGCGCGCCACCCGGCCCATCACGGCAAGTTCATCGCCTGCCACAATCAGGCCACTGCCCTGCCACTGGTTCCGTTTACGCCCTGCTAACCCTAATAAGTCATCATCACAACTGTCGGCATTCTAGCGTCTCTGCCGTCGAACAGTTGTTGTGTTGCGTTGTGTTGAGTTGCGTAGATGGTATTTTCCCACCGGCCAGTGGCGCGTCTGCGCCTGGCCCGAGCGGATCGTCGCTTGCGTCCCGTCGCCAGGTTTCTGGCTGTGGCCCTGCTTGGCGTTCTGAGCTATGCCGGTCTGACCGGGATGGCCCTCGCGCCCGCGTCCGACCTGCTTGATGCCACCCCGGCGCCGGCCCGGCTCGCCCTTGCCAGCCTGTCCTATTCCGGCATCGATCCGGTGATTACCGGTTCGGTCGACAGCCTGTTCGCCGCCGCCGGCTTTACCGGCCCCAACCGCGCCGCCAAGACTGATCGCATGCGTCCCCAGGTTGATGTCCTGGCGCTGTCGCGCAGCTTCGAGGAAGCCCGCATTCGCCTGGCGTCACTGCGCGCCGGTCCGGATGATCCCACGCTGGGCCAGACCCGCTTTGCCGATATCGCCCCTACCGGGGATGTCGAGATCGGTCCGCGGATGTCTATTGCCGCCATTGATCCGGTGGCCATCAACCCGGCCTCGGCCGCCGCACTCGACGCCATTGCCGGCATCGCACCCCCATCCGCGGGCATACCTCTGCCCGCAATGGCCTCCGAGCAACTGGCCTATGCCCGCGAAACCGCCCCTGTAACCGGCGGCTTTGCCACCGGGCAGGTGGTGGCTGCTTCGGACAAGGAACTTTGGTGCCTGGCAACGGCAATCTACTTTGAGGCCCGCGGCGAAAGCTATCGCGGTCAGGTGGCCGTGGCGCAGGTGGTGCTCAATCGCGTCAAGGACCGGCGCTATCCAGATACCATTTGCGGCGTGGTGTTCCAGAACCAGACCAAGCGCAATGCCTGCCAGTTCTCCTTCGCCTGTGACGGAATTCCCGAATCCATCAATGACGGCAAATCCTGGGCGCAGGCCGAGGACATCGCCAAGCGCTTCACCGACGGCCAACTCTATCTCACTGAAGTCGCCGACGCGACGCATTACCACGCCACCTATGTGCGTCCCACCTGGGCCCCGCGCATGAACAAGGTGACCCAGATCGGCCTGCACGTCTTCTACAAGTTCAAGAGCGGCTGGCTGTTCGGCTGATCAGCAGACCCGGAAGTCGCGGCCGGTAACGCAGGTGCGGCTGCCCCAGCCCGTGACGCGGACGTCGCCGGCCCGCACCGAGTAGAATGAGTTGGCCCCACGGCTGCTGAAGCTGAACCAGCGGCCATTCTGCCAGCTCGAAAGCGGCTCACCATTGCGGGCAACCTCGGTCACCGTGATGCCGGGATATTGCACATGGTTGGTATAGAGCACGTCGCTGGAATAGGTGCCCGTGGCCGTGCTGGCGATGGTCACATAGGACACGTTGCCACCTTCGACCTTCTTGACCACCTGGGTCGAGGTCGGATCCTGCGATACCCAGGGCTCGGCCGCTACCTGGTAATGCCGCCCCTCGAACTTGACCAGCCTTGATGTATCAAAACCCGGTGCCACCACCGGGTTCAGCAACCCATCGGCAAAGCTCTCGATCACCATGCCCGGCCCGATGGTCGCAAGCGCCATCGCCGAAATGGCGCCCAGGGTCATGCCAAGCAGCATGTGACGATCTGGCAGGTCCATGGTTTGTGTCCCGGATTGAGGCGGAAAACGTGCCCGCGTTAATCCATTAGAAACCATAAGCCGATGTCACACGCAAAGTTCATCCCGCCTTAGGGTTAATTTCCCCATGGCCAAACCGTTGCTGCTAAATGGAAATCGCGCTGAAAGCGGCGACGAAGCGGTCATGCGCCTCGCCTGTCGGCCAGGGGCGGATCAGCCGGTCGAAGGCATCCACCTCGAAGGCCGGCTGCTCGGGCGCGCCAAAGAACTTGCGCGCTTCCTCCTCGGCAAACCCGGCCAGGTGGATGGCCTCGAAGAAGGCGGCCTCGCGGTCGGCCTTCTTGACCAGCTTGGCAATGGGGGCGGTCATCGCTGCCGGCAGCGAAAAGCGCAGGTAAATCGCGGACAGCAAACGGTTTTCGACATCCTTGTAATTGCCGCCCATCGCCGCCTTGAATGGCGAGATGATGTCGCCCATCACATATTCGGGGGCGTCGTGCAGCAGCGCCTGCAGCAGGGCGACCGGGGTCGCATCTGCATTGGCGGCGCGGAACAGCTCGAGCACCAGCACCGAGTGCTGCGCCACGGAAAACGGATAGTCGCCATAGGTCTGCCCGTTCCAGCGGGCAACGCGGGCAAGACCGTGTGCGATGTCGGAGAGTTCGACATCCATCGGCGAAGGGTCGAGAATATCGAGACGGCGCCCCGACAACATGCGTTGCCAGGCGCGTGAACTGGTCCGTGCCATCTTGCCCCGATTGGTTAGCAGACTGTTAGCGCCGAACGCTACTCATCGCCGCTCGATTCGCCAAACGCGTAACTGGCCCAGACCGGCAGTTTCAGCGTTACAGGCTTGCCATCGACCGTCACGGCGGACAGGTCGGTGATCCGGTCCAGCCGCAGAATGGCCACCGCCATGCCATCGACCACCTGGCCGATCGTACCCGCCTCGCGCGTACCGGTGATAACGGCGCTGCCGGCGGGCGCGTCGACCCCCGAAACGATAACCGGCCGCCGCCTGGCGGTGCCGCGATGCTTCATCCGGCTGACCACTTCCTGGCCGACATAGCAGCCCTTGGCGAAGTCGATGCCATCGAGAATGTCGAGCCCGATATCATGAGCAAAGGCATCATTGGCCGGGAAGTCATTGCCCTGGTGGGCAATGCCGGCGCCGATGCGCGCGGTCTGGTAAACGTCGTCGCTCTGCACCCAGTCCGCCGTGGCGTCGACGGGTGCAATGATGCGGTAGCCGATATGAATGGGACCGAGGCGATCAGTATGCCTGATCCCACTCGGCTCCGCGTCCTGGGCAAAGCCGACGTGGTGGGAGGCCCGCAGGTCATCGATGACCACCGCCGCGCGCAGGCGATACATCTTCATCCGCTTGAAAAAGTCATCGGCGACCGACTGGTACACATCCACCCAGATGGCGTCTTCGGCATGGCCGGCCAGGCCCTCGGCCAGGATCTTGCCCTGCGGCGACAGCAGCGCCCAGGCGGCCGCCAGCTCGCCGTCACCCGCGCCCGTCGCCGGAATCTCCCCCGTCACCACGTCGTTGAGCAGCTTGTGGGCTTCCGGCCCGGAAAACCGGAACACGGCGCGGTCGGCACGCAAATGGATGGTCATGCTCGCTTGCCTCTTGGTCGCTGCCTCCGCTAAACCGGCACTGTGCGGGAACGGCAGGACCACAGACATGGCGCAGTACGACAGCATTTTCAAGAACGGCACGCTGGTCAACCAGGATGGTGAGGGCCTGGCCGATGTCGGCATTCGGCACGGCCGCATTGTCGCCCTGGGCGATCTTTCCGGCGACAGCGCCGCCGACATCGTCGACTGCACAGGCCTGCACATCCTGCCCGGGGTCATCGACACCCAGGTGCATTTTCGCGAACCCGGCCTGACGCACAAGGAAGACCTCGAATCGGGCTCCCTCTCGGCCGTCATGGGCGGCGTCACCGGCGTCTTTGAAATGCCCAATACCAACCCACTGACCACCAGCCGGGAAACCTTTGCGGCCAAGATCGCCGCGGGCACCAACCGCATGCATTGCGACTTCGCCTTCTATATCGGCGGCACGCATGACAATGTCGGCGAGCTGGCCGAACTGGAAAAGCTGCCCGGCTGCGCCGGCATCAAAGTCTTCATGGGCTCGTCCACCGGCTCGCTACTGGTGCAGGACGATGCCGGGGTCGAGGCCATCCTGCGCGCCATTTCCCGCCGCGCCGCCTTCCATTCCGAAGACGAATACATGCTCGAAGAGCGCAAGCACCTGCGCGTGCCGGGCGATCCGTCGAGCCATCCGGTCTGGCGTTCGCCCGAAGTGGCGATGAGTTGCACCACGCGCCTGGTGAACCTGGCACGCAAGACCGGCAAGCGCATCCATGTGCTGCATATCTCGACGGCCGAGGAGATGGTCTATCTCGCCGATCATAAGGACGTCGCCAGCGTGGAGGTCACCCCGCACCATCTGACGCTGGACGAAACCGCCTACACAAAACTGGGCACCTATGCCCAGATGAACCCGCCGGTACGCGACAAGGCCCATCGCGAGGGCATCTGGTGCGGCGTGGCCAATGGCGTGGCCGATATCCTTGGCTCCGACCACGCGCCGCATACACGCGAGGAAAAGGACCATGCCTATCCCGCCTCGCATTCCGGCATGACGGGCGTGCAGACCCTGGTGCCGATCATGCTCGATCATGTCAATGCCGGCAAAATGACGCTGCAGCGCTTCGTCGACATGACCAGCGCCGGCCCCAACCGCCTGTTCGGCATCGCCGGCAAGGGCCGCATCGCGGTGGGTTATGACGCCGACCTGACCATTGTCGATCTCAAGCGGCGCGAAACGATCCGCAACGAGGACGTCAAAAGCCGCGTCGGCTGGACACCCTATGACGGCGTCACGGTCACCGGCTGGCCGGTCGGCACCATTGTGCGCGGCAGGACGGTGATGTGGCAGGGCGAACTGGTGACGGCCTCGACCGGCCAGCCCATGCGGTTCCTGGAAGCGCTGCCACAACAGGCATAGCGCAAGGCGGTTTTGGAAGTTTGGGGGTGGTTTCCAGACTGGCTGCATCTGGGCTCGCTGGCCGTGTAAGCTGAGAGGCGCACCGGTCAGGGCTGATGTCGGCCGTGGTGCACTGCGCGTCTGCCAGAAAGCGCCTATGCCACTGATTGATCCACCAGCGCCTTGGTTTGTGGTCGGCACAAATAGTGGTCTATGCTCACCATGGTGCGGGAGAACTGCGTGTGGCATATTTCAGGGCGTTTGGATTTGCACTGCTTCTCGCCCTTCTAAATGTTTTGTCCGCGGCTTCCCAAGAGGCCTCTTTGACCAAACAGGAAGAGTGTCTTCTGAACATGTTGGAGCTTCAGCAGTCCGTCATGGGTGGGCTTTCCCGCGATGCGGATGCGCAGATGCGGCGAGTAGCGGACGAAGCGCATGCGCTTGCAATTAGCGACGACAATAAGCAACGGATGCTCGCTATTTGCGATGATGGGTTCCCAAACGCCGTGCCGCCTGACAGGCAAGACGAGGTCATAGCAATTGCAGCCTGCAGGTATCGCGACCGGCTCGCGTCCGAGTACAAGAGCGGCGGTTTGGCTTTGCCGGAACGTTTCAAGCACCTGTGCAGCCGTTAAGCTTCACGGAAGCGACTGGCATGATGACTGGAAGTGCCGTGCCAAGCCACGCTTTGTGCGGAAATGGCAAATTTCAATGAACCATGTTCCTGGGGCCTGCCCGCCGGTCGGCAAGCTGCCACTGTAGGGCTGGACTTGATCACGAGCACCGTTGGCACTGGCAGCTTCTCTATCGCGGTTTGTGTCAAGGGGCGCGCCGCGTCATCTGCCGCCG
>NZ_JBZVWR010000003.1:0-56193 GCF_058629155.1 Devosia sp. MDV22-iso42 | reverse complement strand
GAATATAGGGTTCAGCAGCGAGCGCTTTGGCGTCGCGGACATCGATAATGACTGGAGACTGGGGTGTGCCGACGAGCCGGGCCAGCTTGTCGACAGAAATTGAGGCAAAGGGTGCCATGGCGTGCGTCCTGGATTCATAGTGGACGCGATACTTCGGCTGGCGCCTCACGGGGTAATCGCAGACCCCTTGCGGCAGAGTTGGCGCAGATATCGACTGGCGTCAAGAACCACAGAGATCGTGGAAGACAACCGATTGAAATGTCTGCTTCTCAGTGGATTTGTCGAACAGCAGACAGACCGCAATCCACCCCATTACCGACATTGCGGTCACCTGAGCAGATGTTCAGCTCCTGGGAAATCGAAACGGCCACCTGGATTGCCGGAACGCGGCTCATGCATTGTGAAACGCGGTCAATCCAGACTAGTCTGCATCGGTAATAGGATCACTTTTTATCATAAAATGTCAGCATATTGGTTCGAAATTGATCATCGAGCCACCAAACACGGCACCGCACCTCGCCATCGCCCGCAACGGTGCTGACGTGCTCCTGAAGCACCTTCGCCGCTGCTTGTGCAGGGCTTTGCGCCTCGACGTGAACAAGTTCGGTAGAATTGCCCTGCCCGTTCAAGGATGCTGGTTCTACCGAATAACTGGTCAGCTCCTACATATACTCCCATTTCAAATTTTGAGCGAAGGCCCATGTTTTCATAGGTGAGGCAGTGACACAACGCGCCTACAGCCAACCAGGGCGGCTTGGTAGCAATCGCCGCTGCTGGGCGTAAGAAATTTCGCATTTTCTTCAGTTGCCGAATACGTCGCTGACTTTGCTGACACCCGGTTTGGTCGAATAAGCCTATAGCTCGAGGGACTTATCTATTTCGCACTGGTATGAGGCCAGGCCCGCAAAGACAAGCGTTGGACGCAAGAGCAACTGGCCTTTGAGGCTGGGGTCAAACGCGCCTATCTCAGCGAGGTCGAGAACGGGCAGCGCAATGTCAGCTTGGACGTGGTGGAGAAACTAGCTAGGGCCCTAGATGTTCTCCCGAAACATTGATGCTGCCCTAGATCAGGCAAACATGTTAGTGGTGCACAGAACTGACGTGCTGGTCTTTCGACCCGCGTCGCTGCCTAAACCCCAAGTGAGATGACTGAATGAATGACGTTGCTGAACGTGCCATGATGGACGCAGATCGCTTGGAGCAGGTGACAGAGATTGTTGCTGCGTATGTCTCGCATAACGCTCTGTCACCCACTGACCTCCCTAAGCTGATTGCAGAAACCCACAAGGCACTGCAGTCGTTGTCCGGCGCGGTGGCGCGGTCTGAAATGGCAGCACTGCAGCCCGCTATCGCCATCAAGAGATCGATCACCCCGGATTTCATCATCTGCTTGGATGACGGCAAGAAGTTCAAATCCATGAAGCGGCATCTAGCGCAGTTGGGCATGACGCCGGATGAGTACCGGACGAAGTGGGGTTTGCCTGCGGATTATCCGATGGTCGCGTCCAATTATTCTGCAACACGATCCGCGCTTGCCAAGTCAATTGGACTGGGCCGAAAGCCTGCGGCAGAACCGGTTGTATCGGCAAAGACGACCAAGAAACCTAAAACCAACGCCTAAGACCCCACGGGGCTTGCTCTCCAAGAAGAGGGCCCAGGAACACGCCCTGGGCCAGTTGAGGTCGGTCCAAATAGTCTGCCTGGTAACTTAGTCAATCTCAATACCGGACTAAAAACCCGACAGTCCGCTCAACGCCATGGAAAATCGAAACTGGACGGATGACTCCTTGCCCTAACGGGCATCGTGCGAGAACTTACGTCATAATTTCCGCCGAGTGAGATACTGGTGTTAACCCTGTCGCGTCGGGTACACATTAGCCAACGAAACTGTTGACTGAAAATGTGTGCGACAGGAGGGAGTGTGATGGGTGATGTCGTTCGAATTCGAGCAGCTGAAATCGCATATTGGACGAGACAAGTGGAGTTGTGGACTGCACAGTTCGCCCATTTGAAAACCCTCCGGTCAAGTTTGAAGGCGAGTGGACAGTCTACAGCGCCAGTTGACGGATTGATCAGGGATGTAAAAAAAAGCCTTGCCGATGCTTGCGACTATCTTGCCGATATTGAGAGTGATTAGGTGCTCAGCATGGCTGGCGCATCCCCATCAGCAGATATCGCTCACCGATCCGGCTGCAAGCTCATATGCGTGTACTCCAAGCAACGCCTGTAGCGCCTGCCCACCCCGTCCGCTGTGCAAACCCGGAAAGGGAGAAGCGCATCCGGCGATGGGACCTGAAGCGGTGCTCGATGCCATGGAGCGTCGGCTGGAAGCTATGCTCGGCTCTATGGCGGTCCGCCGCCGTACTGTCGAGTAAGACTTCGGCACCACTAAAGGCGCGATGGGACCCACTTGCGAGCGCGGGGTCTCAAAAACGTCGCCACCGAAACCAGCCTGGCAATCTTGGCCTGCAGCATCAAGCGCGCCATCGCCGGCATCGGTCCAATCCGTGAAGCGATGAGGGGATGAAGGGGGCCGCTGATGCAATCGCATCCCTCTCAGGCCATAAGCTGCCGCGAGTTCTCACACAGCCTTGGGTCTGTTGCGGACTAGGTCGTCGAGGACACCATAACCGCCCCGCAGTTATCGACTCCATAACAGCAGAAGTGCTTCTGCGAGGTTCTCCGAGCCCCGCCACTCATGTCTGCACGCTTGTGCCGCTCTTTAAAAACAACGATTGGGTTTCCCACGCCATGCTCAATGATGCCTGGCAGAACGGCGATTGGGTTAAACTCGGCAGCGCCACCCGAGCCGGATTAGCTTTATGCTAACCATAAATTGAAGCAGCTTGCCAAGATTAGCAAACAGCAACCGGTAAGCTGCATATTCGGTCCAGCCAGAACGGCTGTCAGGAAGAACGATATAGTGGCTAGCGGTCCAGACAACTTGGAGGAGCACCGTTTCAGCTGGCTGCGACCCACGCTGCACGTGATAGCCGCACCTATAGGTCGGATACACGGCCGCACCAACCAGCATCGGCAAAGCTCAGAAAACCCCTTGCCAACGGAGAGCCGTCCATACACGACCCCATTCTGGTCGTTCGAGCAGTTGTTGAGTCAACCTAAAAGCGACTTCGCACGCCTCAGGTGGAGTCCAAAAAACTACCCGAGCTACGCTAGTGTGACCGCCACCAGAATTTTGTAGAGGGGTAGAATTTAATCAAGTTGGTAACTATTCAAGCGGAATATCAGGTCCATAAACGTGGTCCGAATGTTCTCATGGTGGCTCGCTATAATGCGCCAACTAGCTCCAGCACTTATTTTGTCGGCTGTTTCGGTGATGCTGGTTGCCGCCTTCATGCTGGCGCCGCAGAGCAAGGGTCAAATGGCGGTCGCCTTTTCGCCCTTCACTAGCGAAGAAACCGCCTGGTCGATAGTGCGCGCTGCCGGCGGCTATGCCGTGGGGCCGACCAGACTCCCCAATATGGTCGTTGCCTATGCTGACGACGCCGATTTCCAGCAGCGGGCCAGAAGCCTGGGTGCGCTGTTTTTCCTTAAGGCTTACGGGCTCTGTGCTCCTCAACCTGATCGCGAAACCACATGACACTTGATACCATCCGCAGTCGTGCCTCGATCTTCGTCGCCGGTCTGGCGGCGACAATGGCCGCTATCGCACTGATCTGTGAATTGATGTTTCAGGGCACATTGGGCCTGGGCGGCATGCTGGCCGGTATCGGGCTCGCGGGGCTGGCGATCACCTATCTGGTCAACCGCCAGTCAGCCGCCTTCCGCTATATGGCGGTAGCCGTGATGATGGCGCAGGTGATGGCCATGTTGATTGCCACCCGCGGCCAGCCAGAGCAAAACGATATTCACATGGCGTTCTTTGCCGGGCTGGCTGTCTGCGCCCTGCTTTACGATACCAAGGCCATCTTGCTGGGTGCGGGCCTTGTCGCAGTGCACCATCTGGTGCTGGGCATGACGCTGGATGATCTGATCTTTTATGGCGGTGGCGGCTTTGGCCGTGTGCTGTTGCACGCCGTGATTCTGATCATCGAAGCTATCGGCCTAGTTTGGATGACGATCAATACCCACCACCTGCTTCAGATAGCCGACGAGCGTTCACAACAGGCCCAGTCCAGCGCCCAGGAAGCCGAACTACTTGCCGATGAAGTGGAGCGCACCACTGCCTCCAGCCGTCAGGAGCGCCAGTCGACGATGCAGCAGCTGTCCAGCGACTTTAACCGCGTGGTCGATGCGGCCAGCAGTGGCGACTTCTCGGCCCGTATCGAAACCAGCTACAGCGATCCTGAACTGGCCAATCTGGCCACATCGATCAATGGGCTGATCACCACCATGGGCGAGAGTCTTGGGGAAACCGGGCGGGTGCTGTCCAGCCTCGCCGAAACCAATCTGACGCAACGCGTCAAAGGCCAGCATAGTGGCGCCTTTGCCAAGTTGCGAGACGATACCAATGCGGTGGCTGACAAGCTGACAGATATCGTGGGTCAGTTGCGCAAGACCTCGCGCGGCGTGCGAGCAGCGACCGGGGAGATTCTGGCAGGGGCCAATGACCTGAGCGAGCGCACGACCAAGCAGGCCGCCACGATCGAAGAGACCTCGGCGACCATGGAGCAATTGGCAACCACAGTGCTACAAAGCGCCAAGCAGGCCCAGGACGCCAGTGTGAAGTCGCAGGAAGTATCGCGCGCCGCCGAAGAAGGCGGTGTGGTGATGACCCAGGCGACCGGGGCGATGGAGCGGATTACGAGTTCCTCGTCCAAGATTTCCAATATCATTGGTCTGATCGACGATATCGCCTTCCAGACCAATCTACTGGCGCTGAATGCGTCGGTGGAAGCGGCGCGAGCCGGTGACGCTGGCAAGGGTTTTGCCGTGGTGGCAGTGGAAGTGAGGCGGCTAGCCCAGTCAGCGGCCAGTGCGTCCTCGGACGTCAAGGTGCTTATCGAGCAGAGCGCCACAGAAGTGGCCGGAGGCTCCAAGCTAGTGGCGGAAGCGGCCAGTAAGCTGGAGGCCATTCTGGCGGGGATCCGCGAGAACAGCCTGGTGATGGAAAGCATTGCACGCGACAGCAAGGAACAGGCGTCCTCGATCGAGGAGGTCAATGTCGCGGTGCGGCAGATGGACGAGATGACCCAGCACAATGCTGCCTTGGTGGAAGAAACCAATGCGGCAATCGAGCAGACTGAGGGTCAGGCCAGTGAGCTAGACCGGATCGTGGACATCTTCATTCTCGTCGACGGCCCAGGCGTTGCCAGACCACCTATGGCTGAGGCCCCGCGGACCGGGATCAAGACGTTGCAGGACAAGGTCAAGCAGGCCTCCAAAGCCTACATCAGCCATGGCAATGCCGCTATCGCCAAAGACTGGAACGAATTCTAGACGTAGATATCGATCCGATTGAATAAAAAGGGCGCCCGCTAGGCGCCCTTTTTATTTTAGTATGCACAGTATGAGGAAAGAACTCCGCTCATGGCTGGATGAAGGCGACGGTCAGGTCACGATGCTGGATGGTCTGGCGCTGATATTCCGTTGAGGACTTTTTACCTCAATCAGGGTATTCGCCGAGCTGTGAGTGTCTGATCAAATCCGGCGGCCCCATCGAGCTGAAGACCGTAGGTCAACTGCCCACCGGTACTTCCAAGCTTATCCTGAAGTAGGCGTCTTGCTCGACAAGCACGCTGCCTTTCCATTTCCGCTCGACCAGCGCGTTCACTAGCTTGGAACCAAACCCCGTGCCCTTAGCCTGCACTTCGTACTGGGAGAGCGGATCTTCCCAATCGAGACAAAACATCTGCTGCCCTGCAGCACGTTTCTGAAAGGACCACTTTACTGTGATCGTTCCCGCGTCCTTTCCCAAGGTGCCGTACTTCGCGGAATTGGTCGCCAGTTCGTGCAAGATCAACCCCATGTCGAAGCAGAGTTCCGGCGAGAGCATTATGTCCCGCCCCTCAGTCAGCACCTGATGCTTGAATGGCTCTAGGATATCATCAATAAGCTCAGCGAACCGTGTCGCCGTCCAGCCACCCCGTGAGACAGCATAGTTGGATCGGGAAAGGGCGCTCAACCGTTCGCTGAAAACCTTCTTCGCAAGTTTGATATCGGCTACATCGCCAAACGTTTGACCTGCTATGCTGTTGACCAATTGCAGCATGTTGCCAGCACGATGCGCCATTTCGCGTAGGAGCAGCTGCTGGCGATCTGTTGCCGCTGCGTGCCTCGCGGCGCCCGTGACGATATTTGCCAGTGATTGGAGGAACTCTGCATCAGTCGGATCAAAAGTCCGAAGATCGCGGGAGTGTATGCCAAATACCCCAAATGGCCTGGCTTCCGAGCCGGAAATGACCACGGACACCCCACTGCGCACTTCGTGGTCATGGAGGAGCTTGGGGCCGTCAAACCTAGTTTCCAGTGACAAGTCCCATACGATGACAGGCTTGTTCACGGACAGGGTGTATCCCGCCTGCGAGGCCATTTCAGTTCCGACTTCGGCGTATCCGACCAGACCCTCCTCCCAGCCTATGCCGGCGCGCAGGACAAGTCGATCGGCGGCATCGGTGAATTGCAGTATCTTCGTCAGCGGGACATCGAGGACTTCTGCTGCGACCTCAACAGCGCGGTCCAGTACCTTCTGGATATCATTCTGGCTAAGCGCAAAAGAGCCAAATCGTGCCACAGCGCTCTGCTGACACAGTCGCCGTTTCAGTTCCGCTTCGCTTTGCGCGCGTTCCGTGACGTCAAGGCAAACTCCGGTCAAGTATCGAGAGCCATCGGTTCCAGAGGAAATGCCGCCAGACGCTTCGATCCATAATTCCTGGTGATTAGGGCGAGGCACCGTTCGGTAAGTCGCCTTATAGGGCGCACTTGCGTCAATGCACGCTTTGATCTTTTGCCACACCGTATCGACATCGTCTGGATGAATGTCTCGTTGGAAGCTTTGGAACGTTCCATCGTATGAACCAGGGCAAAGTCCGTGCACGCTTTCAAGGTTTCGCGTCCATTCCAACTTGTCAGTGTCTATCTTCCACCGCCAGACGCCAACCTTGCCAAGGCGGATCCCATCTTCCAGCGAGCAGTAATCGTCCAGGAAGGGAAGTTCGTTGATTACATCGTGTTCGACGTTCTTCATGGATGGTGCTAGTCCGCGGGCGACCAATAGATGCATTTTTTGCTTTGTCTCACAACTTTGCAAGCCCAAAAAGAGGGTGAGCGAATTCGGATATAGTTCGCCACCTGGCCGCAGATTGCTGCTTGGCAATAGGGCGGCGTCGTTTGCCGATCGCTTGAACTTTGTCTACCTGTGCGACTAGCCGACACCACGGCGTCGCAACCTGCCAAATTCTAAGTTTTGGGCCAAGCCGGTCTCGGCGTATCAAGATTGATGCAGGGTAATGTCCGATTTGGCCCGCTGCGTGCCAAGAGCTGCCGGTCGGCAAACCACCGATCATTTCCATAACCTCGACTTCAGCGGACCGGCTGCTTTTCGGAAATCGGAGAGGCGGTCTGAACGATCGATTTGGGGCGCGTTTCTGCCAATCAGGCATGAAAGGTGGCTAATGCTCTGAGGGGGACGGCTAGCGCCGCAGCACCTCGCCGATGGCTTCTGACAGAAAATCAGCCACCCGCCGGATGCGGGCATTGCTGCGGACTTCCTCGCTCATCACCAGCCACACTGGCAAGGCGCTCAGCTTTATGCCATCGACCAGTTCTAGGTCGGGATGGCGCTTGGCGAGAACGAGCTGACCGACGCCAACGCCAGCGCCGGCGAGCAGCAGATTCCATCCCAGCACGACGTCGTCAGTCCGCAGCGCAAACTCTTCGCGCATGAGGTCGATGCCATTGGCGGCGAAGGCCCGCGCCAGGAAGTCGCTGCGATCGAGACCGATCAGGTCGTGATGGCGCAGATCATCCTTCGAGGTGATCCGGCCGCGGCGATCGAAGTAGTCGCGCGTGGCAAAAAGCCCGATCGGTGTGTCCCCGAGCTTGCGGGCAATGAGGGCGTTCTGCGTCGGTTCGGCCATGCGGATGGCGATGTCGGCGTCGCGACGCAGCAGATTCTGGTTGGTGTCCGAGGCGACGATCTCGATCTGGATGCTCGGCTCTGCCTGCCGGAGCGCCGCAAGCATAGGCGGCAGCATGAGGTTGGCCGCGATGACCGACGCGGTAATCCGGACCGTGCCCTGCAACTGCTGCGAGCGCCCCTGGGCCTTGAGAGTAAGCGCTTCGGCGGCGGCACCCATGGCACGAGCATCATCGACCAGGCCAAGCGCTGCATTGGTCGGGTCCAGGCCCTGTGCTGACCGCGTAAAGAGGATGACGCCCAGCGCGGTTTCCAGCTCTCTGACGTGCCGGCTCAGCGTCGGTTGCGTGGCGCCAATGTTTTTGGCCGCGGCGGAAAGCGAGCCCCCTTCCACGACGGCCAGGAACGAGCGCAGCAGTGTCCAGTCCAGGGTATTCATTTTTGAAATGAGGTAATCCCATATTGCTCAATTTCCATGCAGGAATAGGGCAGCTACCTTGATGAGGTCAACAACGAGATCGCGGGCAGCCCGGCGGTCACCCAAACCAGAGAGACTCATCATGACCGGTACCAGCACCCAGACCCAGTTCATCACCACCGAGGGCGGCCGTGTTGCTTTCGAAGACACCGGCGGCAACGGCCCGGCAGTTCTCGCCATTCCCGGCATGGGCGATCTGCGCTCGGAATACCGGCTGATCCGCCCGGCTTTGCAGCAGGCCGGCCACCGAGTGATCACCATGGATGCGCGCGGTTTCGGTGAAACCTCCGCTCATTGGAGCGACTTCTCGGCCCGCGCCGTCGGCCGCGACGCTGTGGCTGTTCTGAGGCACCTGGGCGTCGGCCCCGCCACTATAATGGGCAATTCCTTTGCCGCCGGTTCGGCCCTCTGGGCGGCACACGACGCCCCCGACCAGGTCAATGGCGTTGTGCTGCTGGGGCCGATCCTCCGCAATCTCGAGGCCTCCTTCATCCAGAAGCTGTCGCTCAAGATCGGCTTTGCCGGCCCCTGGAAAGTCGGGTTCTGGACCATGTACTGGAACACCCTGTTCCCCACACGCAAGCCCGTCGACCATACCAAGGTTAAGGCCGCGATCACCGCGAACCTTCGTGAGCCAGGACGCATGGATGCCCTCATGGCGATGCTCTCCCTCTCGAAGGCCGACACCGCCGCCATTTTCGACCAGACAAAAGTGCCTGCACTCATCGTTATGGGCACCAAGGATCCGGACTTCACCGACGCGGTCGAAGAGGCCCGCATGCTGGCTGGCAAGCTGAAGGCGGAGACCATCATCGTCGACGGTGCCGGGCACTATCCCCACGCCGAAATGCCCGAATTGGTCGCGCCCAAGCTCCTGTCCTTTCTCGGTGGTCTTAAGGGCAATGGCCCCAAAGCAGGCCTCCGCGCCATCGCCTGAGACGACTTCCCCCCATCGGCGCCGCCACATCTCCTAAGCGGCGCCGCGACCCAACAAAGGAAACTCCGATGACCACCGCCCCCGATTCAAAGATGACTACGCAAATTGTTCTGCCCGGAATCGTGGCGCCTTCCGGACTTCAGGTTCGGCAAGTCGGCATGTCTGACCCGGCCGCCGGCCAGGTGCTGTTGCGTATGGAGGCGAGCGGGGTGTCGTTCGCCGAAAAGGCGATGCGGCGCGGGCGTTACCCGGGACAGCCAAAATCTCCGTTCGTACCGGGCTACGACGTCGTCGGCACGGTGCTGGCCGTCGGCTCCGGCGGGGACCAGTCGATGGTCGGGCGGCGCGTCGCCGCGGCAATCAAGACCGGCGGCTGGGCCACCCATGTGCTGGTGCCCGCGGACGAGATCGTTGCGGTGCCCGTAGGCGTCGCGGCGACCGAAGCGGAAACCGTGATCGTCAACGGCGTGACCGCCTGGCAGATGCTCTACAACAAAGTCCAGGCCAGGCGGGGGCAAACGATCCTCGTGCTGGGGGCCTCGAGTGGCGTCGGCACGATCCTGGCGCAGCTGGCGATCGCCGATGGCATAAGGGTCATCGGCACGGCGTCGCCGCACCAGCACGCCGCGCTCAGGGCGCTCGGGGTCGAACCGATCGATTATGCTGACCCCGATATGGCGGCACGGGTGCGCGAGTTGTCACCGCGCGGTGTCGACGCGGTGTTCGACCATCTGGGGCCAACCAGCGTTAAGCAGAGCTTTGCGCTGCTCGACCAAGGCGGCATCCTCGTCGTCTATGGCATTGCCGCGGACCTGGACAAGACCACGGCACTGGTGCCCAAGTTCCTCAAGCTGCTCGCCACGCTGGCGCTCTGGACGGCGTTGCCGAATGGCAGGCGAGCCCTGTTCTACGATTTTTGGGAAGGCATGCTGGTCGGAGCAGCAAAAGCCAGGCAGCGGCGCCGCCAAGATATGGCGAAGGTCTTGGCGCGGCTGGCGGCCGGCGCAATCAAACCGGTGATCGCGGCAACGTTTCCGCTCGGCGATGCGGCGGCTGCCATGGAACGCTCCGAGGCACGTGGTCAGTTCGGCAAGGTGGTGCTCGTGCCGTGATGCTTTGCGCCCCAACAAGCGTCAGAACTGCGACAGCGGCAGGATCAAAGCACTGTTCAGAGCCGCTGTGATGAACCGTCGTTTTGGGAATGGCAGCCACCGCTAGTTACCATTCCGCGAGCTGCCATCCTCCATTCCACCTCGTTGCCTTCACTTGAGCGGACCGTCCGCCTTCAGGAAATTCAAACGCCGTCTGAACGGCCGGTATGGGGCGCGTTTCTGCCTGGCAGGTGTCGACCCCCTTTCGGCCATCTGCACGCCGAGAGCGAAATCCGAAAAGCTGCCATCCACGTCATCCCTTCCAGGTGTGAGATGATCACAGATTTGCCGCGGCCTTGGTCTCTGCCCTAACCGGCGTCACTCGGGCGATAGGTGCTGCCCGGCGAGAAGCGGCGCGTAGGCGTCAAGCCGGCGGGATATGAACTCGGTGAAGAGCCGCACGCGCTTGGTCTTGCGTGTCTCCCCCTGCGTGAGAAGCCAAACCGGCCCATAGAGCTGCAGGTCGGTATCCGGCACTCTCTTCAATAGTGGGTCGGTATCGCCGACGAAACACGGGATCGCCGTGATGCCAATGCCCTGCCGCACCGCCGCGATCTGCGCTGCGAAGTCCGTGGTCCAGAACGGCGTCCCAGAGGTGCGACGCTCTCCGGCGCGGGTCCAATCCGGGACGCCTTGGCCGCTGATGCCGATCCACCTAGGATCCGTCCCACCCGCCCGCCATTCGGCGAGTTGAGCGCCGGACATATAGAAGCCGCCACAGAGAGGCGGTCCCTTGAGTCCGTAAAGATTGGACGGCAGGGTCTCGCGATCATAAACAACGCGGATCGCGACGTCGGCCTCCCGGTTGGTCAGGTTTGCCAGTGCGCCGGACGACAGGATTTCCATCTCGATGCCGGGATGCAGGCGTGTGAAATCGGCCAGGTCCGGCATGAGCAGATGTGCAGCCAAGGGCGGCGGCAGCGTTACACGCAGGAGCCCGCGCACGCTCTGGTCGCGCCCGAAGACGCGAGTTTCCAATTGCAGAGACGACGCTTCCATCTGGCCTGCGAACTCGAGGACCTCCTCACCCGCTTCCGTCAGGCGGTAGCCGGAAGGCAGCCTGTCGAACATCTGGGTCCCGAGGCGCTCCTCAAGCTGGGCGATGCGGCGCAGCACGGTCGCGTGGTTCACGCCGAGGCGCTTGGCGGCGGCCCGAACTGAGCCCCCGCGCGCCGCGGCAAGAAAATAGCGAACGTCGTCCCAGTCCATCATGGTGCATTCCCGCGCCGTACGCTGCGTCTTGCCAAGCTCATCTCCGTGCACTGAGCCCCATTTGTGCGGCTGCTGCAACGGTTCATCGTCTCGCCGGATCGTTTTCGCACCACCGATGTGCGCGATTGACCACTGAGCGGCTGACTGCGACGCGCCTATGTCTTGGCTCTCAAGGCGACCTCCTCCCTAGACCCACATTGGCGAACCAAGGATACCAACATGACCAGACTGAAGGACAAGACCGCCGTGATCACCGGTGGTGCAACCGGCATCGGCCTCGCCGCGGCAAAGCGCTTCACTAGGGAGGGTGCCTTCGTCTTCATCTTCGGCCGCCGACAGGACGCTCTCGACGCTGCCTTAGCCGAGCTCGGGCCCAATGCCCGCGCGGTGCAGGGATCGGTCTCCGACGAGGCAGACCTTGACCGGCTTTATGCGGCGGTCAAGGTCGAGCGCGGAACCCTCGACATCGTGTTTGCCAATGCCGGAACGGGAAGCCAGCTGGCACTGGGCCAGCTCACCGCCGCGCATATTGATGACACCTTCGACACCAATGTGAAGGGGACCATCTTCACGGTCCAGAAGGCGCTGCCATTGATGGGGCCAAGCGGGTCGATCATCCTGACCGGGTCGAGCGCCGGCACGACAGGCGCCCCGGCATTCAGCGCCTATGCCGCGAGCAAGGCCGCCGTCCGCAATCTGGCGCGGACCTGGGCGGAAGACCTCAAGGGAAGCGGCATTCGGGTCAACGTGCTGACGCCCGGGGCGGTAGCGACCGAACTGGCCAAGGCAGCGCTGGGAGCAGAGGGCCTGGCGGTCTATGGCGCGATGACGGCGCTCCAGCGCATGGGCGATCCCGCGGAAGTCGGCGCTGTCGCCGCCTTTCTCGCGTCGTCGGACAGCAGCTTCATGACCGGCAGCGAAGTCGCCGTGGATGGCGGCCTGGCGCAAGTCTGACCCCGACATGCTTAACCCAAGGAGAAAATCATGACTTACGCAATTATCGGCTTCGGCAGCGTCGGCCAGGCGCTGGCCAAGGCATTTGCTCGCAACGGCATCGAAGTCGCCGTTGCCACCACACGCGACCCAGAGAGCTTTGCCGCCGATGCGGCGGCGATTGGGCCCACCATCATCCCCAAAACCCTCGCGGAAGCCGTCACGGCGGACACCATCATTCTCGCTGTTCGTTTCGAGCGGCACCAGGACGTCGGCAGGGCCCTGCCCAACTGGGAAGGCAAGACGGTGGTCGACGCGATGAACAGCAACCTTCCTCTTGAGGAGATGAACGGCCTGCTGTCCTCTGCCTTTGTCAGCCAGGCGTTCAACAGCGCCAAGCTCGTGAAGGGGTGGAACCACCTGCTTGCAGCCACGCTGGCGACTGACCCGGAGGTTGATGGCGGTCATCGCGTGGTCTTCCTGTCGAGTAATGAAGCGGATGCGATCCCGCCAGTGGCGGCCTTGGCGAAGCGACTCGGGTTTGCCCCTGTTGACCTGGGAAAGCTCGATGAGGGTGGCGCACTGGTGCACGCCCGCGGCCGCGTCTGGGGCCCGCTGATCTTCAAGGACCTGTTCAAGAAGGAGCAGTAGTCGGCCCAAGCGTCTGGTCGACGCCAAGGACTGGTCGCGCGCTAACACCTCGAGTTGCGCGCGATCAACCATTTTGAGGCTGCAGGGACGCGAAGCCTGGGCGGGGCGGTGCGGCATGTGCGTTGCTCAGAAAAAGTCGTGTGGCGTTCCGCAGCGGACGTGGCTGCATAACGGTCGCCGTCTTTACAGGGCCAACGTCCGCTGCCGCGGCTCCTGGTCTGAGAACTGGCCAGCTTCCCACCCCCTTATCGCCATTACGTCGACTTCAGCGGACCGACTGCTTTTAGGAAATAGAAGAGACAGTTTGAACGGCGGGAATGGGGCGCGTCGCTGCCTGGCAGCATCCTGCCCCCATTTTGTCGTTAGCACAGCATGTCGGTAGTCTTGGAGGCGGTCATCGAAGCTTGATAGAGGGCATTTCGAATGCAAGCTCGATTCTAGGCTGTCCGCAGACCAAATGGGGTATCTGGCAGGGAACAAAGAAAAGGTGCTCCAATTAGGAAGCGCCTTAGGTTCTCTCGGGGAGAACGTCGAGAGGGAGGAGATCCCCAACTTGCGCTCAGCGGATTAACGGGCTGCTAACGACGTCCTCCGGTCAATCTGTGGCTCAATGAGGAGCTGTAGTGATCACCTTGGCTTGCTCGGGGCAACATCAAGCCAAGACACATCGCGTTCGGCCCGGTGCGATCCGCTCCCGCCGACATGTTTTGCATTGATCTGGAGTCTGTGCTTGATCACGTGCACCACTATAGGGAGGTCTAAAACGCACCAAAGTGACGGCCCAACAGTTCGAGTCGACTGTGTCTATTTGCGAACTTAATACGCACCAATCTTACGCTGCCTCCCCCGTTGGGACCTCCGTTGATCAGTCGCTGTTCAACCTCGAAACTTTCGACGAGTCCCCTGGTTCTCCAGTGGTATGGCCAAAGAGCGACCGGCTTGAGCGTCCCGTCCTGACAAAATATCTCGGCTACGTCGGCTGTTACGTCCTGTATAAGGCCTCGCACGACATCGTCGGCGTGCATTTCAAGCCGAGCTGCACGTAGTTCTGTAGCTTGAGCTATCGCAGCGCCAACTGAAGTTTTCTGAAGCAGTTGGTGCCCAATCTGTTCGGCCGTCCGGCGACTATAGCCTGCTCGCACAGCAGCAGCTTTTGCGCACATGTCCAGCATATATTGGCGAACGAACTCTGCTTGCCGCTGAGTAAGTTGAGTGTTTTTGGCCGTAGATTTCTTCATTTTGACCATTCCAGGTTTCAGTCGGGAGGGTTTGTGCAAAGGCGCGAGTGAGGCTTCGACCTCCACTCGTAGCGCCTGGGCTTGGCGGCACCGCGCTCTTTCGAGCAGGAGTTAGCGGCACCCACTGCGGCGTGACGGTCCGGGGTAGAGCCGAACAAAATCTTCGACCATCTGCCGGACGTTGGCGCGGCTCTCAGGAGATTTTTCAAGTGGAGGCGCAGGTAATTGTGGACTTGCTATCTTCTGCAGATACCGGTCCCGCGCACGCCTATCGGCTGCGAACCGGCACGTCTTTGCCACGAGTGCTGGGGAAGGCCTAAATCGCCCATCATGCCCTGGCGCCTGTCCACGAGTGAACATTGAAGCTGCGTCCATGACCAGCTCTGCCTCGAATCCATCAACGGCCTTTATGTAGAACCGCAACATCTCCTCTGCGGATACATCGCTCGTTGCATTGGGGTAGGGGGCAACGATTTCCCTGATTGCCTGCAATCTGCGTTTCGCGTCACTCATGACCGGTATCCATCTGACTCATCAGGCGATCGGCGACATCGGCAATGGATTGTTTCTCAAGCTGAGGTGACCGCGACAACGCCACCGCAGGCTGGTCTGCCCATCTGTCTTGGTTGAGCCAGGTGGAGGGGTTGCACCAAGGACGATCATCCCGCTTAGAGACGTATCTGTGCAGACCAGCCATCAAAGTGGCTAGCTCGACACGCTTTAGCGCACCTTTGAAGGCCCTCTGGGCCGCTGCCTTCCCGACTTTGTTAGGGTAGCTGTTCCAAAACTCATCGAAAATCCCACCCTTCGGCACGAGCGCAAGCGCGTTCTCCGAACGAAGTGAGGCGTCTGTATCTGTAGCTGTATCTGTATCTGTATCTTGTCGTTCGGCCTCGTTCGTCCGAGTTTGGTCAAGTTCACTCGCGTTCGAATGCGTTTGGTTGCGTTCGCGCTTCTCACGCTGAGACTCGCGCCAGCTTTTTGCGCGGGCTGCAGAACCATCTTCCCGAACCGGCTGGCGCTTCTCCCATGATGCAAACCTCAGGCCTGAGACAATGCCCTTGGCAGTCATCGACTGAACGATGGCTTCAATCTGCTCGGGCTCGCAACCGAAGAAAGCCGCTAGGGCATCTGGATCGTAGCCTGCGATGCTTCCTCGTTGCTCAGCCTGCGACGCACGATCCAACATCGACCAAGCCACCGCAATGACAAGGCTCGTCGGTACGTCCGCGATTTTGGCCAGAGCCAGCCATTTTATATCAGTTGGCGCGCCGTGCCATGAGCGGAACCACTCAACTGCCATCGCCGACCCCCCATTCATCATCGCCAAAATGGGTCGAGATGATCGGAAACTCGGAAGCGAATTTCGCCTTGTCCGAGCCTGCCACTGCGCAAGCTATCGGACCTTGTGAGAAACTGCTTTGGGGGTTAAAAAGGGAGTGGTTCATGCGGCCAGCAGAACCCTTTTCTACCACGATGCCCGCCTGTCAATTACGGGCGGGCATCGTTGCATTAAGAGGCTACATCGGAAACCTCCTGGCGAGCGGTTCGTACCTGCGGCGGCCTTTTTGATGTGGGGGCTCATGGCTTGCTGACCTCCCTGATCGATTCAAGGTATGCGTCCAGATCTGCCCGGAGGATGAGCACCCGCTTGCCAGCCTTCAAGCGCGGCAGCCGGCCCGCTTCGAAGAGCTTATAGAAATATGACCGTGACAGGCCCGAGTACCGGACCGCTTGCACGATGGTCAGTGAAAAGGGCGCCCACGGAATGTTCAGTGTGCTCATGACTATCTATTTCCTTGGAGGTTTTGGATAGTCTTTGGTTAACGTCGCTGCTCGCGCCGGTATATACGGCGCTAATTCGGACTAGATAGGTATGAGCGCAACGTCAGGGTATGCCTTTCGAAGGCGAAGAATTCTTTCGTAGGTCCGGCGCCTGTGGTCTGCAAATTCTTGGGAGGTCGTATCGATTTCGTCGAACTTCTTTCCACTTGC
This sequence comes from Devosia sp. MDV22-iso42, assembly GCF_058629155.1. Lineage (NCBI taxonomy): Bacteria > Pseudomonadati > Pseudomonadota > Alphaproteobacteria > Hyphomicrobiales > Devosiaceae > Devosia > Devosia sp. MDV22-iso42. The sequence goes on along the minus strand of NZ_JBZVWR010000003.1, from coordinate 39,560 downwards.
CAGATTCTCTAGAATTGTGATTTTTGCCGCGAGGTCACTAATACTGACCTTTTTCCTCAAAGTCAGTTCCACTGCAGCCTTTTCCCGAAAAACAGCCCTTAACCAGTTGCGATCGTTAGCTACCTTATTAGGATGGCCATGCTGGTAGCCGCGGTTCCTCTCAGTGATGCCTAGGATCGGGTTTTCAATTGCTAAATGGAATAGTGTCTCCGCTAGCCAATGGGTGGTGCTGGTATCGACGCCATAGGCAATCGCAACGGTTCGAAGTGCTGTCGGCAGCTTTTGCCTAACCGTTTGAGATATGGGTTCTGGAAGTACTCGATCGAGAAGTCGAAGATACCTCTTATATTCTGGATGCATAATGCCTGGCGCCATCGGATCATCGGTGGGATCGACCATTGGAAGAGGGGGTGTTGGTCTGTTCTTTCGGTTCTGGGGTACGAATTTTACCGGTTTCTTTTTTGTGTCTGGCTTTCGGGTCATTGCTCGACCCCATCGCTCAGATACTCGGCCCACTGCTGCATCAGGAGCCGCCTCTTCTCCAGGGCGTCCGCCCGCCGATAGGCTCGCTCGGTCGCATCACCAACAACGTGGGCAAGTGCGGCTTCAGCGGTCTCGCGAGCGTGTGCCGTTTCCTCGCCGGCCCAATCGCGGAATGAGGACCGGAACCCATGCACGGTGACGTTGGCCACCCGAAGCCGGCGCAGCAACATCTCCATCGCCATCGCTGACAACGGGCGCGCGGCCTTTTGGCCAGCAAACACGAACTCAGATGTTCTCGTTGGGCCAAGACCCTCGATAAGACCACGCGCCTTCTGCGATAGCGGCACTCGATGGGGCCTGCCGGCCTTCATCCGCTCTGCAGGAATTTTCCAGATACTGGCTTCAAGGTCGAACTCCTCCCACCGCGCCCCAAGAACCTCTCCTGATCGAGCAGCGCAGTAGATCAAGAATTCCAGTGCTCTTGCGGCCATCGCATCCGAATGTTGCAGCCGTTTTACAAGCGCAGGAACTTCCTTGTAGTCCATCGCCGCGTGGTGCCCTCTGCTAAGCTTTTGTCGCGGTGGTAGAATGCTCTTCAGATGGCCGCGCCAGAGTGCAGGGTTCTCTCCAGTTCGCCAGCCCCGCGCTTTAGCATAGTCGAGCACGCGTTCGATGCGCCCTCTGATGCGCGAGGCTGTCTCTGGCTTTTTCATCCATATGGGATTGAGAACCGCGAGAACGTCCTCCGTATTGATATGCGAAACGCGCTTGTCCGAGATAGCCGCGCAGTAGGTATCGCCAAGCGTCATTCGCCATTGCGCGCGATGCTTTGCATTGCGCCACTGGGTTTCCATGGACGACAGAAACTCGTCCGCACATTCGGAGAAATTGAGTTCCCTCTGCGGCGTGCGAAATGCCTTTGGATCAGAACCTTCAGCAACAGTCGAGCGCAGCTCGACAGCTTTGATGCGCGCCGATGCCAGGCGAACTGCCGGGTACGGGCCCAGCCCCACTGCCTGCCTCTTTCCGCCTCTAGCGAACATGAATATCCAGCTCTTTGCGCCGCCGGGCTTGACGTTGAGATACAGCCCACCGCCGTCGCTATAGCGGCCTGGTCCAAGCGCGGACTTTGCAAAGGTATCCGAGATTTTATTGAGCGCTCTTGCCATGGTGTGCACTTCCGTATGCACTTCAGGTTGGAGATAGCCAGAGATAATGAAGCGCAACTGAGGACGATAGAGCGGCTTACGCACCAAAAAGTCAAGCGAATGCGGCGTTATCGAGTATCATCATAAACAGTCAAGAACGGCAGTACGGCGGACTCTCTCTCCGCCATCGATCTTTCCTGAAGCCAGATTGCCGCGTGCTGCCCGCTGGTGCGGGCGCTGTCGCGTCGGCGCGCCAGCCGGCAGGACAAAGGGACGGCGTGTGCCGTCCCTTCCGCTATCGGGCTGGCCTGACTGAAGCGTCAGGTGGCGGTGACCCCAACGCGCCTCAGCGGCGGATACCGCCGGCGGCCTGACGCAGGTGCTGGACGTCCCGGTCGGGCAGCGGGCCGCGCGACCGGGTCGTGGCGCCGTCATCGGTCTTGAATACCTCGACGATGCGGTCGATTTCCCGGGCCTGGTCTTCGGTCTGGGTAATGGCGGCATTGGTCTGCTCGACCAGCGCCGCATTGTGCTGGGTCATCTGGTCGATCTGGCGTACGGCGCCCGAGACCTCCTCGATGGCCGAGGCCTGTTCGCGGCTGTTGCGGGCAATGCCTTCCATCAGGGTATTGTTGGCGCGGGCCGCCTCCATCATGGCGGCCAGCTTGCTGGCGGCCTCGGCCACCAGCTTGGTGCCCGCGCCCACTTCGCCGGCAGAGGCCTCGACCAGGGTCTTCACATCGGCCGAGGCCTGGGCGGCGGACTGGGCCAGGCGGCGCACCTCGACGGCGACCACGGCAAAGCCCTGGCCGGCATCGCCAGCCCGGGCGGCTTCCACCGAGGCGTTGAGCGCCAGCAGGTTGGTCTGGAAGGCGATGTCGTCGATCAGGCCGATGATATTGGAGATCTTGGACGAGGATTCGGTGATGCGGGACATGGCATCATTGGCCTGGCGCATGACGGCGCCGCCTTCTTCACCGACCTGGTTGACCTTTTGTGCATTGGCATTGGCGTCGCGCGCGCGATCGGCATTTTCCAGCACGGTCGCTGCCAGCTGCTCGATGGCCGCGGAGGTTTCCTCGATGGTGGCGGCCTGTTTGGTGGTGCGTTCGCTCAGGTCATTGGTGCCGATGACGATCTCGCTGGTGGCCGCGCGCATGCTGGAAATGGCGCTGCGCAACCCGCTCATGATGGTGGTCAGCGTATCGGCGAGGGCATTGGTGTCGCTCTGCAGCGTGGCGAAGGCGCCGCGATACTGGCCGGTCATGCGGGCCCGCAGGTCGGCATTGGCCAGGCTGGCCAGCACGCGGGCGGTTTCGCCCAGGCTGCTGCCAACCGTTTCGATCAGGCCGTTGATCGAGGTGGCCAGATTGGCCAGTTCGGGATCCTTGTAGGTGGTTTCGACACGGGCCGAAAAATCGCCGCTGCTGGCCGCATCGACCACGCGGTTGAAGTCGCTGGACAGCTGCTGCATCGTGGCCTGCCGCTCCTGGCGCCCGGTCGCGGTGGTGCGCTGGACTTCGTCGGCCAGCAATTCGGCTTCCCGGGCGCTGGTCTGGGCCTGCTCCGAACGCTCGTCGGAAATCTGCAGCAGGCGCTGGGTATTGACGGTCATCCAGACCAGGCTGACGGTTTCCACGATCAGGATCACGGCATGCAGCAGGACGCGGGTGAAGCCGCCGCCGCCATAGAAGATCAGGTCGTCCAGGGTCATGCCCAGCACCAGATGGTGCACGGCGACCAGGGCAGCGCCCAGGATGATGGCCTTAGTGTCGTAGAGCAGGGCGCAGACGGCCAGCCCGGCAAAGAAGGCCATATGGATATCGGTCTGCAGCGGATGGCCGCGGGCGGCGATCAGCAGGGCCATGACCTCGGCCATCATGACGGCGACCGCCATGTAGCGGAAGGTGGCTGACTGACGGTTGACAAAGAAGGTGGCGAGCAGGGCGGCCAGGCCCAGCGCGGCCAGCATGCCGGCCAGGTTGAAGTCACCGTGCAAGGCCATTTCAAGGATGATGGCGCTGGCGGCCATGAGGGCGGCGAGGCTGGCCACCAGGATCGATGCGCGACTGCGGATGGTGTCGAGGGTCATGTGATTTCGCGTTCAGGTTGGGGCGCACAAAGCCCGGTGGCGTTCAGAAAAAACAGGGCGCCCAGACTTCTGGCGCGCTCCTGGAAGCCGGCATCGCCGGCATAGGCGACCACCACATTGGGCAGTCTGGTGGGGGCAACGGCGTAACCGCCCGCGGCGCGCACGATGGACCAGGCGGTCGCTTCGCTGGTGAAGGGCGGGAAGGCCACGGCCATCTGCCCCCGGTCGGCGGGGGCGAGCAGATAGGCGCTCACCAGCAGCACCGTCAGCGTCGAGAAAAGCAGAGCAGGCGCAAACTGTCGCATGATCGGTCCCCGGAGATGCCCCAAACGCCTGAATTACAGGCAGCAGCATTCACCAGAAATGGTTACCAATTCGATTAAATGCCGGCGTGCCTGAAAATACATTGCCGGCTGGCGTGGGGCGTCACGATCAGTTCAGCAGGACCCGGACGGTGTCGCCGCGGCCCTCGGCATCGACCACCGAGAGGGTGACATAGCCGGGCCCGTCCGGCTGCCAGCTGTCCTGGCGGGCGAAGTTGGGGCGGCCGAAGGGCGCGCCATTGGCAAAGAAGGTGAAGGGCGGCACGCCATTGCGTACCTTGACCATGAGCGGGGCAATGTCGCCGGCGGCCAGGCCCAGATCGACGGCGACGCCATCGCCGGGAAAGGCGATTTCCGGCGCGGCGTCGCGGGCGACGAGGCCACTATCAGGGTGGCGAAACCGTCGCAGCGGCGCCGGCAATTCACTCGTGGACGCCAAGAGCGCACCCTGCGGCGCCCGCGGCAGTGCAGCGCGGCGGCTGCCCAGGCGGTCAAAGGCTTCGAACAATATGGGGGCGGCGGCGGTAATGCCGGAAAGGCCCGGTACCGGGGCGCCATCGGGGCGGCCGGCCCAGACGCCGATGACGGTCTTGCCGTCAAAGCCGATGGCCCAGGCGTCGCGATAGCCATAGGAGGTGCCGGTCTTGTAGGCGACGCGACCGGGCGAGCCGTTGAGCGGCGGTGGCACGTCGGCCAGGATATCGGCGACATACCAGGCGCTGAGCGGGTCCAGTACGGGGGCGGCGCGGCTTGGCGCGGCCGGCGGCGCGGTGCCGTCGTGGAGCTGCACGGGCACGCCGCCATGGGCAAGGGCGGCATAGACCGAGACGAGGTCGCGCAGCGAAATGCCGACGCCGCCCAGCCCGACGGCCAGGCTCGGCGCGGTATCGACCGGCAGGCGCGGATCGGCATAAGCGCGGCGCAGGCGCGACACCAGGCGGGCCGGGCCGACGGCGTCGAGCACCACCACGGCGGGAATGTTGAGCGAGAGCGTCAGCGCGTCGTGAATGCTGACCGTGCCGCGGCTGAAGCCGTCGAAATTGACCGGCACATAGGCGCCGAAGGCGGTGGGGCGGTCCTCGATCAGGCTTTGCGGATGGGCCAGGCCCAGTTCGAAGGCGAGGCCATAGATCAGTGGCTTCAAAGTGGACCCCGGAGACCGTATCGCCGTGGTCATGTCGACATAGCCATCGCTCTGGGTGGCAAACAGCCCGGCCGAGCCGATCGAGGCCAGGATTTCGCCAGAGTTGATATCGGCGGCGACGATGGCGACGGAAACGCGCGGATCGATCAGCCGGGCGCGGGCAGCGGCGAGCTGTTCGAGCGCGTCCTGCAGGCGCCGGTCGATGGTCAGGGCCAGGGTGCGGGCCTCGGGGCGGGCGCGCACGGCCTGTTCGGCCAGGTGGGCGGCCAGCATGGGGAAGTCGCGGCGCGTCGTCGGCAGGGGCTCAGCCTTGGCGGCCAGCGCCTCCTCGGCGGGCAGGGCGCCCAGGGCGACAAGGCGATCGAGCACCTTGTCGCGGCCGGCGCGCGCCGCCTCGGGGTGGCGGTCGGGCCGGCGGGCCTCCGGCGATTGCGGCAGGGCCACCAGCAAGGCGGCCTGGGCGGTGGTCAGCCGGCTCGGCTCCTTGCCGAAATAGGCCAGGCTCGCCGCGCGGATGCCCTCGATATTGCCGCCATAGGGGGCCAGGGTCAGGTAGAGGTCGAGGATCACGTCCTTGTCCAGGTCCTGCTCAAGCGCGCTTGCATGCACCATCTGCCGCAGCTTGCCAAAGGCATTGCGGGTGGGCTGGCCCTCAAGCAGCCGCGCCACCTGCATGGTCAGCGTCGAGCCGCCCGAGACCACCTGTCCGCCCGCCAGCACGAGCTGGCCGGCGGCGCGCAGCATGGAGCTCCAGGCAATGCCGTCATGGGTGGCAAAGCTGCGGTCCTCATAGGCCACCAGCATGTCGAGGAACCTTGGATCGACCTGGTCACGGCTGATTGGCAGACGCCAATTGCCGTCCGGCGTGGTGAAGGGGCGCAGGAGGTTGCCGTCGCGATCGGTCACTGCAGCCGAAACCGGCATCGTCGCCAGGTCCGGGATCGGCGGCAGGTTCTGGGCGATTCCAGTGACCGTCGAGGTCAGCTGGATCGTTGCTGCGCAGCCCAGCACGAAAAGACTGAAACTTGTGAGCACCAACCACCGCGCCCAAGGGCGCGGTGGTGAGACATTGGTGCTGGCGTCCGGCCCGCTCATGGCCCGGTCGCGGTGACCTCGACCGTGCCCGATGCGGTATTGGCGCGGCGTTCGGGGCGATACATGTCTTCCACAGTGGCGCCGGGCAAAGCGAAGCTGCCGGGGCTCACCGCGCGCACCAGATAAGCGGTGGTGACGCTGCCGGTTTCGCTGAAATAGCGGAAGGCGGCGACATATTGGTCGGTCCGCGATTCCACATGGGCCGGCGTATCGAGCTCAAGCCAGTTGAAATCGGACACGCCCTCCCCGGCCGAGAGGTCGGGGTTCTCGATCTCAAAGCCCGCCGGCAGCGGATCGGCCAGCACATATTGCCCGGAGCCGAGTGCCTCGGGATAGGCCGTCAGCACGACGACGAAGCGGTCGTTCTGGGACAGCGAATGGGCGACCGGGTCGATCGGCGTGCCATCGGGCAGGTAGTAGTCGCGGGTCAGGGTGAAGCCATTGCTGGCTGGTTCGGGCGGGGTTGCCGGATAGCCGGTGACCGTCACCTTGGCCTGGGTCGCGGCGGCGTCATTATTGGTGATCTCGACGGGAGCAAAGCCGAGGGCGTCAAAGCGGCGATAGAGCGGGGCGCTCAGGGCCTCGCCATCAAAGCTGATGCTGCCATCGGTGCCGGCCTGGCCCAAAGCGGCGGCAGCCAAAAGCGTCCAGCTGTCTTCCTGGGTCGAGGTATAGTCGGCATTGTCGCGTAGCGCGGCGAGCTGGTTGGCCAAAGCCAGCAGGTCGACGCCGGCAGGCTTGAACTCGGCGGCCAGAGCCAGCACGCCGGCGGTGTCGCGCAGGGCGCTGCCATAGTCGGTGCGGTAGCGATTGCCGTCCGGGGTGTCGGCCAGGCCGGCGACCGCCGCGGTGAAGGCGGTGTTGGCGCGGGTCGTGTCGCCATAGAGCGCCAAAGCGGCGCCGAGCTGGGCCTGGGCCAAAGGCGAGCCGAAGGCGTCGAGGCGGGCTTCGAGATAGTAGCGCAGATCGCCCATGGTGGCGCGGCCGGCCCGGGCCAGGTCATAGAGCGCATAGGCGACGTCTTCGCCGCCCTGCTCGAAATCGCTGGCATAGGCGAGCTGGTTGGAGAGGTTGTCCAGTGCCCTGGTCATGGCCTGGTCGGGCACGGCATAGCCGGCCGCCTGGGCACGCAGCAGCATGTCGGTGACATAGGCGTCCAGCCAGGCATCGCCGCCGTCAAAGGGACCCCAGAGGCCAAAGCCGCCGCCCGAATTCTGCTTGGACAGCAGGTCGGCAATGGCGGCGGTGACGGTGGTGTTGAGGTCTTCATCGCCGGCCAGGCCAATGAGCTTGGCGACGTCGTTGAGATAGAGCAGGGGCAAAGCCCGGCTCGAAACCTGTTCGGCGCAGCCATAGGGATAGCGGTCCAGGGAGACCAAGAGGCCCGGAATATCGAGCTGGGCGAGGGGGCCAATGGCCAAGGTCATCGACCCGGTATTGGCCAGATAGTTGGCAAAAAAGCTGTCATCGACAATGGTGCTGGCGCCGGGCTTGAGGGCAATAGTGCGACTGGTGGTGGCCGGCGCGCTGGGCGGGCGGACGCCCAGGGTCAACTGCTTGACGCTGGTGCTGCCATCGGGCGCGGTGATGGTCACCTCGATCGGCCAGTCGCCAATGGCAGTGCCGGTGAGGCTCAGGTTGAGCGCGGTGCGCTCGCCCTGTTCCAGGGTAACCTCGCTGGCTGCAGCATCGGTGGCGAGGCCCGTGCCGGTGGTCAGGGCAATGCCATAGGTGCCGGCGGCGCCATCGACATTGTTGATCTCGACCAGCAGGCGCGAGGTGTCGTCAAGGCGCAGAAAGCGCGGCGGGCTGAGCGTGACGACGACCGGGTCGCGGACCACGACATCGGCCTGCGCATGGCCCACGGCGGTGTCGGTCCAGGCCATGGCCATGACGCGCACGGTGCCGGAGAAATCGGGCATGTCGAAGGTCACGCTGGCCTTGCCGTCGCTGTCGAGCTGGACAATGCCGGAATGCAGCGCCACCAGCACCGAGGTGGGTGGGGGCGTGCCGAGGCGCGCGGCCCCTCCATCGCCGCCCGAGCGCAGCGCGCCGGCCATGCCCTGGGTCGGATCGATCAGCGAGCCATAGAGGTCGCGCAGGTCCATGCCGAGCTGGCGCTGGCCGAAATACCAGGCGTCGGGGCTGGGCGTCTTGAAATTGGTCAGGTTGAGAATACCCAGGTCCACGGCGGCAATACTGACATAGGCGGTCTGACCGGCGGCCAGATTGCCCAGCGCGACATCGACGGTAAAGCTCTGGCGCGGCAGCGAGACTTCGGGCGCGGAGAGGGTCACGTCGAGCTGGCGATCGCCCGGCTCGACATCGGCAAAGGCCAGGCCCAGAGCCCGCGAGGGCATGCGCTTTTCCCCGGCATCGGCGGGGCGATAGAGAATGGCGGTGACATAGGCGCCCGGGCCCCATTCTTCGGTCACCTCGAGATCAACCGTCGTGCCCTCGGCGGGCACCTCGACCGCCTGCATGGCGATGACGCGGTTGTCGACGACCATGACCAAGGCGGTGCCGGCAAATTGGGGGTCGAGCTTGAGTTTAGCCTTGTCGCCCAGGCGATAGGCGGGCTTGTCGAGCGCGACCTGCAGCGTGTCGGGCGTGTCCGAACCGGCATCGGCATAGTAATAGCCGGCATAGAATTCATAGCTCGAGGAGGTGGCGTCGGGGCCGGTGCTGTTGACCTCGAGGCGGTAGCTGCCCCAGTCGACATTGGCGCCGACGGTGACGGGGCCGCCCTCGGGCGTATCGACACTGCCGCTGGCAATGTCGCGCGTGGTGGTAATGGCTTCCCACTGCCAGGCCGTGCCGTTGCGATACCACTGATAGCTGGTTTCAAGGCGCGACAGGGTCCAGTTCAGGCCGGTTTTTGCCACGGCTTCGCCCGCCGGCGAGACGGCGATGATGTCGAACTGCGCTTCACTGCCCGAAGCCAGCCCGGTCGGGTCCGAGAAGACGGGCTTGATGCCGATGCGGTCGGCATCGGCCAGGACAGGGCGGGACAGGCTGCGTTCGATGCTGCGGCCATTGGTATCGACCAGGCGCAGCAGGATCTGCGCGGTCAGTGGCTTTGTGGTGGTCTGGATCTGCGGCAGCTGCACCTCGGCCACGGCATTGCCGGCCTCGTCGGTGGTGCCGACCACGCCGAGCGGCTCGCGCGTGGTTTCCATGGCGTCGTCGAGCCGGCCAAAGCTGTAGCCGGGGAAATCCTTGAGCGTGCTGACCGGGCTGATGATGGCGTCAGCCTCGATGGCGAGGCCCGGCGCGGTGGCGCCGTAGAGATATTTGGCGGCGACGTCGATGGCGGTGACGGCCCCCAGGGCAAAGGGGGCGGCGTCCGGCGTGCTCAGCTCGAAGGCCAGCCGCTCGGGCTCGAAATCTTCCACCAGGAAGCTGGTGGACGAGAGCGCATCGGCATGGGGATCGGCATAGAGACGCAGCGTCCAGGAGCCGCGCATGACCTCTTCGACCATGGGCAAAGCAGTGAAATAGCCGCCTTCACCCTGGTCGGTCAGCAGTTGCGTACTGGCAACGACGCCATCGGGGCGCTCGACTTCCAGGGTCAGCGGCAGGCCGGTCACGGCATTGGCGCGCTCGTCGCGCAGCAAAGCGGTGAGGAAGACGGTTTCGCCGGGGCGGTAGACGCCGCGCTCGGTGGTGGCAAAGAGGTCGAGCGGGCCGGGCGAGGGGCGACCCTCGACACCGCGATCGGTGAGGTCGAAGGCCGGCCGGCTGAGATCGAGAAAGGCGTAATCGCCATCTTCGGTTTCGGCTACCAGCAGCTGCGGCGCGGCGCCGCCGGTGCCACGGGCCAGGCCGGGGGCAAACAAGGCGCGGCCATCGGCGTCGGTTTTGGCTTCGCCCAGCACTTCATTGTTGACGGCCACCAGGCGGACGCTGGCATTGGCAATGGGCTGGGCGTCGGTCAGGCCGCGCACAAAGGCATGCACGCCATCATCGCCGGCAATTGTGGTCAGGCCCAGATCGGTGACGATGAACCACTGCGTGGCCTGCTCGCTCCAATATTGATCATCACTGGCGCCCTTGATGCGGGCCGTTACCACATAGGCGCCGGCCGCCATGTCGCCGATGGCTTCGGCGACGGGAATGGCGGTGGTCGTCAGTTCATTGAGCGGACCGCGCGCCAGCTCGATCTGCCCGCTCCACACCGCCTCGCCGACGCGGTCGGCAATGTCCTCGGCGGCATATTGGGTGAGATTGCCCTGGAAGATGCCGTCGCGCACGGCCGTGGCGACGCTGCGGTCGCCGATGCGGTAGATCATCAGCTCGGCGCTGTTGGCATTGACCGAGGTAATGGGCAGGCCGCCACCGAGACCGGCCGGCATGACATAGGCATTGTTGGCAAAGCCGACAAAGGGGGCGCGGTCGGGCACATAGACGTCGAGATCGACATCCTTGGCCAGCACCTCGCCATCGGCCGAGGGCAGGCCGGCGCGCAGCTTGATCGCATAGCGGCTGCCATGGGTGACGCCCTCGACGCAGATCTGGTCGGCTTCGGTTTCCACCGAGGTCTGGGGTGCATCGGCGACCACGACATAGGCGGAGAGGTCGGTGCTGCCGAGGGGATCGGAGAAGACGGCGCAGATGCGCGGGGCAGCGGCTTCGGCATCGACCACGTGATTGACGACGCCGAAGCCGTGCTGGGCCACGACCTCATCGAGATGGGTGGCGACATCGGCATCGGGGACCAGATTAAGGCTCAGGCGATAGCTGGCAATGGCCTCGCGCCAGCTGCTGGCATATTCCAACCCATTGGCCAAAGCGCGCAGGGCAAGGGCGCGCGCCTCGGTGGTTTGCGCGCGCAGATAGGCGTTGAGCGCGGCCGATACGGCGGTGGCGCCGAGTTCATAGCTGTTGTCGCCGTCGGCCTGGCCGGCCACAGCTTCGGCGCGGCTCAGGGTGGCCACGGCCAGAGCCTGCCAGACGGCGCCGTCATTGGGGTTGATGGCCAGGGCCTGGCGATAGGCGGTGATGGCGCCGGCGGGATTTTCCGCGGCGCTGGCGGCGTCGCCCTCTTCCACCAGGTCGGCATAGCTGACCTTGGGCGGCGGGGCGTCGGTCTGGGGCAGCTCATCGGCGAGGCGCCGGGCGGCGTCGATCAGGTCCTGGGCCGGGAAGGGCAGTTCGGCCTGGCGAACCACGGCGGTGCTGAGCTGAGACGTGCTGCGGTCGAGCGTGCCGGAAACGGCGCTCTTGAATTCAGTCGCCTCGCCAGCCTCGCCCTTGAGGAAGCACCAGTTGGATTTCTGGTTGAAGGTGAAGGCCAGGCATATCTGGTCACCGACACAGGCGGCGGTGCAGGCGTCGAGGTCGGTATCCTTGACGATGGCATAGTCAAAGCCGGGCAGATCAGTGTCGGGTAGCAGGGTTACCTTGGGGTCGGCCGCCTGTGCCAGGCCCAGGGTCAGAAGCAGTGCCGCGCCAACCAAACCAATCGAGCCAAGACCATGCCGCATGCTGCCCTCCCAAGCGTCAAGCTTTGGCTGCATATGGAGGCCAGGCGCGAGCAGAATGCAAGCGCGATACGCGCTATGCAATGGTCACAAACGACGGCCGTTCAAACGTCCCTGGTGGCCAGCGCACCCGGCTTGAACAGCGAGAGCGGGCGGATCTCATAGGCGCCCGAACCGGGATTGGCCGCGGCCAGATCCCTGGCAAAGCCGATCGCCTCATCGAGGCTGTCGCAATCGGCAACGTAGAAACCGAGGAACTGCTCCTTGGTCTCGGCAAAGGGGCCGTCGATCACCAAAGGCGCGCCATTGTTCTTGCGCAGGGTAGTGGCCGCCTTGGTGTTGCGCAGCCGCGCCACCGGGCCGAGCTTGCCTTTGGCTCCCATGGTCTGGTGCACCAGGTCGAGCCGGGCCATGCAGGCATCGTCCTCCTCCTTGGTCCAGGCGCCAACGGCCTTTTCGTCCTCGTAGCACAGGATGGCATAGAGCATGCGGCACTCCCCCTTTTTCACGACGCGACAACACTATGCCCAGTTTGGAGCACAGGAAAAGATGGAGCGCGCACAAAATGCGCCGGGCCGGCTTCGCGCGCCAGCGGGCTTGGTTTATGTAATGTTCTCATTGCGGCAGTGAATCAGGCAGATCGCGAGGAGAGCGGCCAATGGAATATCGTTATCTGGGGCGCTCGGGGCTCAAGATCTCCGTACTGACCATGGGGACCATGACCTTTGGCGGCTCGGCGCAGGTCGGTCACACCGAGCAGGCAGAGGCCAACCGGCAGATCGATCTGTGCCTGGATGCCGGGATCAACCTGCTCGACACCGCCAATGTCTACAATGCCGGCGTCTCCGAGGAGATGCTGGGCGTGGCCCTGGCCGAGAATGGCCGGCGGCAGAAGGCGCTGGTGGCAACGAAAGTGCGCTTCAAGATGGGCGAGGGCCCCAACCAGATCGGCCTGTCGCGTCACCATATCATCGAGCAGTGCAAGGCCAGCCTCAAGCGCCTGCAGACCGATGTCATCGACCTCTACCAGGTGCATGAATGGGACGGCCTGACACCGATCGAGGAGACCATGGAGGCGCTCGACACCTTGGTGCGCCATGGCCATGTCCGCTATATCGGCTGCTCGAACTATTCGGGCTGGCACATTGCCAAGGCGCTGGCGGCGGCCAGGGAGCGGGCCGGCGAGCGCTTCGTCAGCCAGCAGATCCACTATACCCTCCATTCCCGCGAAGCCGAATATGAGCTGGTGCCGATCAGCCAGGACCAGGGGCTTGGCATCCTGGTCTGGTCGCCGTTGGCCGGTGGATTGCTCTCGGGCAAGTATCGCCGTGACGGCGGTCCGGAATCGGGCCGCCATGTCGGGGGCTTCCGCGAGCCGCCGGTCCATGACTGGGAAAAGCTCTACAGCATCGTCGACGTCATCGTGGCCATTGCCGACGAACGCGGCGTCTCGGGGGCGCAGGTGGCGCTGGCCTGGACGCTTGGCCGGCCGGGGGTGACCTCGGTGATCATCGGCGGCCGCAACCACGCCCAGTTTGCCGACAATCTGGCGGCAGCCGACCTGGTGCTCAGCGCCGAGGAGCGGGCGCGGCTCGATGCGGTCAGCCAGCCGCCGCTGCTCTATCCCTATTGGCACCAGTCATTCACGGCGCAGGACCGGCTGGGCCCCATCGATCTCGATCTCATCGGACCTTACCTAGAGGACTTCAAGCGTGGCTGATTTTCTATTCGCGCCGCCCAACCCGGTTACCGTGCCGATCGCGCGGGGTGGGCTGTTTGCGGTGCGCCGCGTCTATTGCGTGGGTCGCAATTATGCCGAGCACATTGTGGAAATGGGCAATGACACGCGCGATCCGCCGTTCTTCTTCACCAAGCCGGCTGATGCCGTGGTGGTGGGCGGGGCGAGCATTCCCTATCCGCCCCAGACGGCCGACTTCCACCACGAGATCGAGCTGGTGGTGGCCATCGGCAAGGATGGCAGCGGCATCGCCAAGGAGGATGCGCTCAACCACGTCTATGGCTATGCGGCGGGGCTCGACATGACGCGACGCGACCTGCAGGCCTTGGCCAAGAAGGCCGGGCGGCCCTGGGACATGGCCAAGGGCTTTGATTTGTCCGCACCTATCGGCACCATCGAACCGGCCAGCGCCATTGGCCATCCCGACAAGGGCGCCATTACCTTGAGCGTCAATGGCGTGGAACGCCAGCGCGGCGATCTGAGCGACCAGATCTGGAGCGTGGCCGAGACCATCGCTTTTCTCAGCGGCTTCGTGACGCTGCGGGCCGGCGACCTGATCATGACCGGCACGCCGGCCGGGGTCGGCGCGGTGGTGGCGGGCGACCTGATCGAAGGCAGCATTGCCGGCGTCGGCACCGTGCGGACAGCCATCAGCCAATGACCGTCTGGTCGCCCCAGCAGGATGCGGCGCTGCTGGCCGTCTCGGCCTGGCTCAAGGACACGGACGGGCCGCAGGTCTTCCGCCTGTTCGGCTGGGCCGGCACGGGCAAGTCGACGCTGGCGGTGCATCTGGCGCAGGATGTGCGCAGCGTCAAGTTCGCCGCCTTTACCGGCAAGGCGGCACTGGTGATGCGCAAGCGCGGCTGCAAGGGCGCCCAGACCATTCACAGCCTGATCTATACTTTGGTCAGCGAAAAGGATGGCGAGCCGCGCTTCGTGCTCGATGCCGAAAGCCCGGCCGCCGATGCCGATCTCATCGTCATCGACGAGGTGTCGATGGTGGACGAGCAACTGGGCCGGGACCTGCTCAGCTTTGGGGTCAAGGTGCTGGTGCTGGGCGATCCGTTCCAGCTGCCGCCGGTGCAGGGGGCGGGGTTCTTCATCGCAGACGAGCCCGACATCATGCTGACCGAAATCCACCGCCAGGCGGCTGACAATCCGATCATTCACCTGTCCATGCAGGTGCGCGAGGGCGGCTTTCTCGAGCGCGGCAGCTATGGCGAATCGGTGGTGGTGGGGCGCGACAGCGTCGACCGCGATGCGGTGATGGTGGCCGACCAGGTGCTGGTGGGTCGCAACAAGACGCGGCTGCAATACAATGACCGGCTGCGCGAGCTCAAGGGCCTGCCCTTCCACGAGCCGGTGGAGGGCGACCGCATGGTCTGCCTGCGCAACAATCCGCGCAAGAAGCTGCTCAACGGCCAGATCTGGATCGTCACCGAGGCGACGCGGCGCTCAAACGGCAAATGGAGCCTGCTGCTGGGCGCCGACGAGGGCAAGGGCGAGGCCAAGGTGCTGACGCACAAGGCGTTCTTTGCCGGCGAGGAAGACGCCATGAGCTGGCCCGAACGGCGGCAATTCGACGAGTTCACCTTTGGCTATTGCCTGACCGTGCACAAGGCGCAGGGCAGTCAGTGGGACAATGTCTATCTGTTCGACGAGAGCTTCGTCTTTCGCGAGGAGCGAGCGCGCTGGCTCTATACCGGCATTACCCGGGCGGCCGAAAAGATCACGGTGGTGTCATGACCCTGCTGTCGGTGCGGCACGAGACGGTCTATCGCTATGCTAGGCCGGTCCAGTTCGGCGACCACCGCATGCTGGTGCGGCCACGCGACAGCATGGAGCAGCGGCTCGACCAGTTTCGCCTCGAGATCACACCTGAACCGGCCGGTATCCGCTGGATTCTCGACGTGTTCGGCAATGGCATCGCCATTGCCAGCTTTGCCGAGCCGGCCGAGGAGCTGCGGATCGTGGCCAGCATGGTGCTCGATCATACCCATGTGCTGGTCCCCGAATTCGAGATCGACAACCGTGCCAAGAGCTACCCGTTCGACTATGGCACGCCGGACGGGCTTGACCTGGCACCCAATATGGCCCGGCTGTTTCCCGAGGAAACAGAGGTCGATGCCTGGGCCCGGCGGTTCCTCGATTCGACCGGCAAGACGGGGACGATCCATCTGCTGGTCGGCATGACGGCGGCCATCAAGTCCGATTTCACCTATCTGCGCCGCCCCGATCCCGGCACGCAGCGCCCTGCGACGACGCTGAGCAGCCGGGCCGGGACCTGCCGGGATTTCGCGCTGCTGATGATCGAGGCGGTGCGCTCGCTCGGCTTTGCCGCCCGCTTCGTCACCGGCTATCTCTATTCGCCGGCGCGCGACGGCAATCATCGCGGTGGCGGCGCGACCCATGCCTGGTGTCAGGTCTATCTGCCGGGGGCGGGCTGGGTGGAGTTCGACCCGACCAATGGCATTATCGGCACGCGCGACCTGATCCGGGTCGGTGTGGCGCGCGAGCCGCGCCAGGCCATTCCGATTTCGGGGACCTTTGTGGGCAAGAAGGACGACTATATCGGCATGAATGTCGAGGTGATCGTCGAGCGCGTCACCAGCGTTCAGGACGGCATGGGCTAATCCCGCGTGACGCGGCCCAGAGCAGGATATGGGTATCGAGCAGTATCTTCATGCGCCCGTGCCAAAGAGCTGCTCGATCTCCTGGGCACCCATCTGGTCAAAATCAGGGGGCACGACAAACTGACCGCCCATGAATCCCAGGCGGCGTACTTCCGCAGCGGCAGGTTGATCGAGGGGCACAACCTTCACCATGGGCTTGCCGGCCTTGGCGATGATGAAGGCCTCACCCTTGGCCGCCCGCTCCATCAAACGGGACAGATGCGTCTTGGCTTCGTGAATGTTGACCGTTTTCATCGCAGCTGCCTCGATTAATTTAGCCCACAGTAATGTGCAGTATAGCTCATTTGGCGCGATTGGTGTCGCGGCGAGCCGGCCCCCCAGACCCCTTAATCCCGCGTCACGCTCACCGCATCGGTGGTCCATTCCTGGGCCCGGTCGCCATTGATGGCATCGGTCCAGACCCGGATGGGGTAGGAGTTTACCTGGCCGTAAATGGTGGCAAAGGCGGTGTCGGCCGCGTCGCGACCGACGCCGATGCGGACCATGCCGTCAAGGGCAGCCATGCGGGTAGCGTCGAACAGGTACCAGCGGTCGCCGAGATAGGCCTCGAAGACGGCGTGGAAATCCTGCGGCTCGAGCTGCCAGGCATAGCAGGAGACAAAGCGGGCCGGGATGCCCAGCGCGCGGCAGAAGGTGATGCCCAGATGGGCAAAGTCGCGGCAGACGCCGGCGCGCAGCGAAAAGGTGTCGGCGGCGGTGGTGGTGGTGTCGCTGGTGCCGAACAGGTAATCGACCTCGGAATTGATCCAGTTGCAGATCTCGACGACGCGGCCGAAGCCGGGCTCGATATTGCCGAACTGGCGATTGGCGAAGCGCGCCAGCTGGTCGGAGGGGCAATAGCGCGACGGGTTGAGGAAGGGCAGGGTGTCGAGCGGCAGCTTGGCAATGGGCACTTCATGAATGACGGCGGGCGCCCGGTGCAGGGCGTCGAGCTCGATCTGCGCCTCGTAGCGCAGCGTCACCTGGCCGCGCGGCACGGTGAGGCGCAGATAGCGGTTGCCGCTTTCCTCGGAGGTCTTTTCGTCGGCCGGCAGGTCGGGGGTAATGGTCAGCCGTTCGCTGACCACGCGCTGGCGACCGCCGCGCATGGCCTCGATGTTGAAAATCAAGGTCGTCGTATCGAAGACCTCGTAGCCGATCTCGCACCCCAGGGATAAACGCACGGCGCATCCTTCTCGTCTTGACGGTCTCGACGCGGCGCGCGGCTGGCGCGCCTGGGTGATGACCTCTGCTGCTTACAATACCATGCCGGCGCAAAGGTTTCATGGTGCCGATGGCCCCGCGGTCGGCCCTGGCTGCATGGCAGCACCGCGCCGGACGAGGATGGGCGCAAATTCGCCCCTTTAACTGGCTAGGGGCAGGGCACAAGCGCTTGCGGATCGTAGGCGCATACTCCATCTTGGCGCTAGAGATTGCTGTCCGCGCCAGGATATCAGCCCCGTTCAGGAGACACCATGCACCACGAGATTCCCCTGATCACGACGATCGTAGCGGGTCTGGTGCTGGCCTATATTTTCGGGATGATCGCGCATCGGCTGAAAATGCCGCCGTTGGTGGGCTATCTTTTTGCCGGCATTCTGGCGGGTCCCTATACGCCGGGCTTTGTCGCCGACCAGGCTTTGGGCGCCGAACTGGCCGAGCTGGGCGTGATTCTGCTGATGTTCGGGGTGGGGCTGCATTTCTCGCTCAAGGACCTGATGAGCGTGCGGGCGCTGGCCATTCCCGGCGCGCTGGCGCAGATCGGCTTTGCCACGCTGCTGGGCCTGGGGCTGGCGAGCCTGATGGGCTGGAGCCTGGGGGCGGGGCTGCTGTTTGGCCTGGCGCTGTCGGTGGCCTCCACCGTGGTGCTGCTCAAGGCGCTGCAGGAGCGGCGGCTGATCGAGACCGAGCGCGGTCGCATCGCGGTGGGCTGGCTGATCGTGGAAGACCTGGCCATGGTGCTGGCGCTGGTGATGATCCCGGCCATTGCCAGCCTGGGCGGCGATACCGGCATGCATGATCCCTTCGTCTCTTTCGTCACCAGGCTGGCGGGTATCGAGATTGGCGTCTGGGGCATTCTGGGCCTCACCGTGCTCAAGGTGGCTGCCTTTGTCGGCTTCATGCTGATCGTGGGCCGACGGGTCATCCCCTGGGCGCTGCACGGCACCGCCCATACCGGCAGTCGCGAACTGTTCCGGCTGGCCGTGCTGGCCATCGCGCTGGGCGTGGCCCTGGGCTCGGCCCTGCTGTTCGGCGTCTCGCTGGCGCTGGGCGCCTTCTTTGCCGGCATGATCCTGAGCGAAAGCGAGCTGTCGCATCGCGCGGCGCAGGAAACCCTGCCGCTGCGCGACGCCTTTGCCGTGCTGTTCTTTGTCTCGGTGGGCATGCTGTTTGATCCCTCGATCATCATCACCAATCCACTGCCCGTCCTGGCAACGGTGTTCATCATCGTCATCGGCAAGTCGCTGGCGGCCTTTGCCATCGTGCTGCTGTTCAAGCGACCTGTCGGCACGGCGCTGACCATTTCGGCCTCGCTGGCGCAGATCGGCGAATTTTCCTTCATCCTGGCCAGCATGGGCGTGTCGCTGGCCATCCTGCCGCCCGAAGGACAGGACCTGATCCTGGCCGGGGCGCTGATTTCCATCGTGCTCAATCCGGTGGTGTTCTGGGCCATCGACCTGGCCAAGCCGCGGCTCGAGGCCAGGGCGGCCCTGCGCAAAGCCGGCCGGCCCGGCGAGGATGTGCGGGTGGAGCCGGGTGTCGAGCCGGGCAGTGCCGCCGCCGATCTAGCCGGCCACAGCGTGGCCGAACCGGCCGAACCGGCCGAAGACGACGGCGTCGAGCCGTCGCAGCAGACCGACCATACCGTACTGGTCGGCTTTGGCCGGGTCGGGCAGGTGGTGGGCAAGGGTCTGCATGATGCCGGGGCGCCGCTGGTGCTGATCGAGGATACCGACCATTTCGTCACGGCGGCGCGCGCGCTGGGCATCGAGACGGTGCTGGGCAATGCGGCCCGGGCCGATGTGCTCAAGCTGGCCAACCTGCCGGCGGCCAAATGCCTGCTGATCGCCATTCCCAATGGCTTTGAGGCCGGCACGATCTGCGAGGTCGGGCGCAAGCTCAGCCCCTCGGTGCGGATCATCGCCCGGGCGCATTCGGCCGAAGAGGAAGAGCATCTGCGCCGACTGGGCGCCGATGTGGTGATCATGGGCGAACGCGAAATCGGCATGGGCATGCTGGCCTGGCTGCGCGGCGAGCGGGTGGAAGGGGAAGCCGGCGAGACCGAAGCCAGCGGCCCCAGATTGCCCCCCGGCGAGAATCTGCTGGCCAAGGCCGGGATCGCGCCGGCCGTACTGGCAGCCGCGGTGGCCAGCACCGATGAAACACTCGACAGCGTTGCGCCGGCCAGCGGCCTGACCGCCGAGCCGGAAGCTGTGACTGAGCCAGTGCCAGCGGAGGCGGTCATTGAACTGCCGCCGCCGACGATCGTCGAGCCCATGCTGGACAGCAACCCGGCGCCGATCCTGGAAACGCCGACCCCGGTCGAGCCGGTGGCGGATCCGGCCCCCGCGCCGGTGCCAGCGGCCGAGCCTGCGGTGGTGGTGGCAGAACTGGTGGCGATTGTTCCTGCGGCAGAGACCGAGGTCGAAGCGGAGATCCCGGTGGCGGCCGAGGCCGAGCCCGTTGCGGACGTGGCCGAGGTCGATACGCTGGCCACCGCGATGCCCGAACAAGCCGAGAGCGGTGTTGCGCCGGCGGCCGAACCGGCCGAACCAGCTGAACCGGTGGTCGAGACGGCGGACGTGGCAGCCGAGACGGTGGCCGAGCAGACGGCGGACGAGATCAGCGAAGGCGGTCCGGTGCAGCCGGCGGTCGAAAGCGACCCTGCCGGGGCCAGCGATGCCGAGACGGACAAGCCGGCGCCGGGGGCGGCGCCCGCCGTGCTGCCCGAACCGAAAAACTGAGGCGGGGATGATCTCGCAGAAAGCCAAATATGCCCTACGGGCCCTGGTGGCGCTGGCCCGCGCCGAGCGCGGCCAGACCATGATGATCGGCGAGATATCCAAGGAACAGGCGATCCCCAAGAAGTTCCTCGAGCAGATCCTGCTCGAGCTCAAGCGGGCGGGCTTTGTCGGCAGCCGCCGCGGCCGCCTGGGCGGCTATGAACTGGTCAAGGCGCCGGAGGAGATCATGTTCGGCGAAGTGCTGCGGCTGATCGACGGACCGATCGCGCCGCTGCCCTGCCTCTCCAAGATCGCCTATCGCAAATGCGACGATTGCCGGGACGAGGGCAGCTGCGAGATCCGGCATGTGTTCGAGCGGGTGACGCTGGCCACGCGGGCCGTGCTCGACAGCACGACGCTGGCCGATTCGCTGCGACTGGAAGACCTGCCGGTCTAGCTCAGCGCCCGCCGAAAAAGCCGCCAACGGTATCGAGCAGGCTCTGCAATAGAACGGGGTTGTTCCACAGCAGATAGGCGCCGATGAGCAGGGCCGCCAGCAGCACCAGGCCAAAGACCTTCTTGACCAGCGAGAAGACCAGCCAGACGATGAACAGTCCGGCCAGGCCGAGGCCGATCAGCGTGAGATTGTCGGTGGGCATGGTGGAGTTTCCTGGTGGTATGGGGGAGTGCCGCGGTCAGCCGAAGACCACGGTCTTCTTGCCATTCAGCATGACCCGGTTTTCCAGGTGCAGCTTGACGGCGCGGGCCAGCACGCGGCTTTCGATGTCGCGGCCGGCGGCCACCAGGTCCTCGGCGCTCATGGCATGGGTGACGCGCGCGGTTTCCTGCTCGATGATCGGGCCTTCGTCCAGGTCTGGGGTGACGTAATGGGCGGTGGCGCCGATCAGCTTGACGCCGCGCTCATGAGCCTGGTGATAGGGCTTGGCGCCCTTGAAGCTGGGCAGGAAGGAATGGTGGATATTGATCACCTGGCCGAACAGCCGCGTCGACAGCGTGTCGGAGAGCACCTGCATATAGCGCGCCAGCACGACGAGATCGGCGCCGGTCTGGTGCACGATGTCGAGAATGCGGGCTTCCTGCTCGGTCTTGGTATCCTTGGTCACCGGCAGCAGGTGGAAGGCGATGCCGGCATCCTCGGCGACCTTGCGGGCGTCAGGATGGTTGGAAATCACCGCCGCCACATCGGCTTCGAGCCAGCCGACGCGGATCTGGTAGAGCAGGTGCAGCAGGGTGTGGTCGAATTTGGAGACCAGGATGACGATGCGCTTGCGCTGGCTTTCGGCGACCAGGGCGGTCTTCATCGAAAAGCGCTCGATGGGGGATTTGAGCGCGCGCTCGATGGCGTCGCGGGTGATCTCGGCCGGGGCGGCAAAGGCCAGGCGCATGAAAAATCGCCCGGTCTCGCGATCCCAGAACTGGTTGGATTCGGCAATATTGGCGTTGAGCCCGGCCAGTTCGGTGGTGACGGCGGCGACGATGCCCGGGCGATCGGCGCAGGACAGGGTCAGGACGAAATTGGCCGTGGACATCAAGGCACTCCGGTAAATCTGGCAGCGGTATCCATGGCTTGGCTGCATTCGTCAAGGCAAGCAAAAAGGGCCACCCTGACGGGCGGCCCTTCCTGAGACTTTCGGCCTCGAGAGCCGAGGAGGCGGGTGCTAGCCGAGATCACTCCCAGCCGTCACCTTAAATCCACGACCTGCTTCGAGAACCATAACCTCAAAAGACATTGGATCACCTCCTTGCACGTTGGTTGAACATAACATGATGGTGCGCCCGTTTTCCGGACCTGTCCAGAGCCATGTTCTTGCCGTTTCCGTGAACGAGATTGCCGTGGGGAGAGCGGCATGACCAATCCACGCGATGTCAAATATGCCAATGAGAGCATGGCGCGCTGGCAGGAGGCGCTGCGGCAGCGCGCGCTGCTGCCGACGGGCAATATTGCCTTTGCCTGCCTGCGCGGTTTCCTGCACGAATTGCGGGCGCGGCTGCCGCTGGACGCCATTGCCATGGTTGGCAACCACCTGCCAGCGGTGCAGCGCGGCGTCTTCTATCAGGACTGGGTGCCCGGGCCGCCGCTGCCGCTGCCTGATCTGGCGGACTTCGAGGCGGCGCTGGCGCAGCGGCTATTACCGCATGTCCATATGCCCGAGGGGCTCAGCGCCGACATGGTGTGGCTGCTCAAGAGCCAGAGCGAGCCGCATGATGCCGCGGCCATCCGCGCCGTGCTGCCGGCGCCGCTGGCATCGATCTGGGACCGGGTCTAGCCGGGGGACCGTTTGGGCCGGGCGCGCAGCTGGATGATGGTGGCGGCAAAGACGCCCAGGGCGACGATGCCGATGATGATGGTGGCCAGGGCGTTGACGTCGGGCGACACGCCCAGCTTGACCTTGGAGAAGATCACCATGGGCAGGGTGGAGGAACCGGGACCGGAGACGAAGCTGGCAATGACCAGATCGTCCAGCGAGAGGGTGAAGGCCAGCAGCCAGCCCGAGACCAGCGCCGGGGCGATGATGGGCAGGGTGATGTCGAAAAACACCCGTACCGGCGTGGCGCCCAGATCCATGGCCGCCTCTTCGAGGCTGATATCCATGTCGCGCAGGCGTGACTGCACCACCACCACGACATAGGCCATGCAGAAGGTGGAATGGGCGATGATGATGGTCAGCAGTCCCCGGCCAGCGGGCCAGCCCAGGGTGGCTTCCATGGCAACAAAGAGCAGCAGCAGCGACAGGCCGGTAATGACGTCGGGCATCACCAGCGGCGCCGAGACCGTGCCGGCCAGCAGGGTGCGGCCGCGGAACTTGCGGAAGCGCACCAAAGCCACGGCGCACAGCGTGCCCAGCACCAAGGCGATGCTGGCGCTGATAAAGGCGACCTGGGCGCTGAGCCAGGCGGCGCCCAGGATCTGCGGATCGGCCAGCAGCGCGCCATACCACTTGGTGGAAAAGCCCGACCAGACGGTCACCAGGCTGTTCTCGTTGAAGGAGAACACCACCAGCGAAATGATGGGGGCATAGAGAAAGGCAAAGCCCAGCGTCGCCGTTATCGGGAGGAACCAGCCGCGCCGCATCTCAGACTCCCCGTTCCTTATCCTGCACCGCATCCTGGGCGCGTTGCAGCAGCATGATGGGCACGACCACGGCGACCAGCATGGCAATGGCCACGGCGGCGGCACGCGGCCAGTTGGTATTGGCGAAGAACTCGTCCCACAGCACGCGGCCGATCATCAGCGTCGACGGACCGCCGAGCAGCGCGGGAATGACGAATTCGCCGATGGCCGGAATGAAGACCAGCATGCAGCCGGCAATGATGCCGGGCATGGACAGGGGCAGGGTGATGGAGAGGAAGCTGCGCACCGGCCGTGCGCCCAGGTCGGCGGCGGCCTCGAGCAGGGCGCCGTCGAGTTTGACCAGATTGGTATAGAGCGGCAGGATCATGAAGGGCAGGTAGGTATAGACGATGCCGACATAGACGGCGAAATCGGTCTGCATCATCACCAGCGGCGGAATGCCGAACAGGCCCAGGAACTGGTTGATCACGCCATTGCCGCGCATGAAGCCACTCAGCGCATAGACGCGCAGCAGGAACGAGGTCCAGAACGGCAGGATGACCAGCATGAGCAGGATATTGCGCCACTGGTCGGGAGCGCGGGCTATGGCATAGGCCATCGGATAGCCGATGCAGAGGGCGACGACGGTCGAGATAAAGGCGATCTTGATCGAGCTGAGATAGGCGGCGACATAGAGACTGTCGGTGAACAGGCGCAGGTAGTTGTTCAGATGCAGCGTCAGCTGCACCGTGCCGTCCTCATTGGTCAGCAGCGGCGTATAGGGCGGCCGGCCGAACTGCTTCATGGTCAGCGATATGGAAAAGACCACGGCCAGCGGCACCAGGAAGAACACCGCCAGCCAGATGGCCGGGGCGGCGATGACCAGGGCCCGGCCGGAAATGCCGACGGCGGCCAGGGCGCGCTCGACGCCCGACCAGACGCGGGGACGTGGCGCGGGGGAGTGGCTGTCGAAGCTGCTCATACTGTCAGCACCGAACCGGCGCTGTGGCCCCAGGTGAGAAAGACCTTCTCGTCCCAGGTGATGGCGTCGGGATTGCCGCGCATGGTGTTGGTCTGGGTGACGCGCAGCCGTTTGCCACTGGCCAGCAGCACCTGGTAGACGCTGACATCGCCCAGATAGCTGATTTCCTCGACCGTGCCGGCGGTGACATTGGCGTCATGCGCGCCAGCGGGGCGCTCGCGGCTCAGGGTGAGCTTTTCCGGACGGATGGCCCAGCTCAGGCGCTGGTCGGGGGCGCAGTCGACGCCATGGCCGACATAGATGTCGCAGCCGAGTTCCTCGGAGCGGATGCGCACATGGGCCGGCTCGTCCTCGGTGACGACGCCCTCGACCATGTTGACCGAGCCGATGAAGCCGGCGACGAATTTGGAATTGGGAAATTCATAGATGTCGGTGGGCTCGCCGATCATGGCGATCTCGCCCTGGTTCATCACCCCGATGCGGGTGGCCAGACTCATGGCCTCTTCCTGGTCATGGGTGACGACGATGAAGGTGACGCCCAGCGTCTCCTGGATCTTGACCAGTTCGAACTGGGTTTCTTCGCGCAGCTTCTTGTCGAGCGCGCCGAGCGGCTCGTCGAGCAGCAGCAGCTTGGGCCGCTTGGCCAAAGCGCGGGCCAAGGCGACACGCTGGCGCTGGCCGCCGGACAGCTGGTGCGGCTTGCGCGCGCCATAGTCGGCCAGCTTGACCAGGGTCAGCAGCTCGGCGACGCGGTCGGCAATCTCGCCGCGCGGCAGGCCGTCGCGCTTGAGGCCATAGGCAATGTTCTGCTCGACATTCATATGCGGGAACAGCGCATAGGACTGGAACATCATGTTGACCGGCCGGTTATAGGGCGGCACATGGGTCATGTCCTGGCCGTCGATCTCGATGCTGCCCGAAGTGGGCTCCTCGAAGCCGGCCAGCATGCGCAGCAGGGTCGACTTGCCCGAGCCCGAACCACCCAGAAGGCAGAACAGCTCGCTCTTGTAGATATCGAGCGACACGTCGGCCACGGCGAAGATGTCACCGAATTTCTTGGTGACATTCTTGATGCGCACGAAGGGCTTGGCCGCTGGATCGCGCCAGGGGCGCGTGTCGACGGCGAGCTGGGGTTTTTTGACCATGTCGGACCCTATGGAGGCAGAAGGGGCGGCTCATGCCGCCCCTCGGGATTGGACTTACTGGCCGGTCTTGATGCGCGTCCAGGTGCGGGTCAGCACTTCCTCGAATTCGGGGTTGTGCGCCGCCATGACGAAAGCCTTGGCGATGGTCTCGGCCGGCGGATAGATGCCGGGATTGGACTTGACCTCTTCGGCGACGAACTCGGTCGCGGCCAGGTTGGGGTTGGCGTAGAACACATAGTTGGTGATCGCGGCCACGACCTCGGGCTCTAGGATATAGTTGATGAACTTGTGCGCATTGTCCGGGTGCGGCGCGTCAACCGGAATGGCGAGGAAGTCGAACAGGGTCGCGGCGCCTTCCTTGGGGATGACATACTGCACCTCGACGCCCGCATTGGCAGCCGCGGCGGCATCGGCGGCGATGAAGATATCGCCCGAATAGCCAAGGGCCACGCAGGTTTCGCCATTGCCCAGGTCATCGATGTATTGGGACGAATTGAAGTAGCGGATGAACGGCTTGATCGAGGTCAGCAGTTCCTCGGCCTTGAGCAGGTCTTCCTCGGCTTCCGAATTGGGGTCGAGGCCGAGATAGTTAAGCGCAATGCCGACAACTTCGGAGGGGCTGTCGAGCAGGCTGATGCCACAGGCGGAGAGCTTTTCGGCAAATTCAGGCTTGAAGATCAGGTCCCAGCTGTCGGTGGGGGCGTCGGCACCCAGGATTTCGGTGACCTTGGCGACATTGTAGCCATAGCCGATGGTGTTGATCATATAGGGCACGGCGTGGGCGTTGTCGGGGTCCTGGTTGGCGGCGGTGGCCATCACGGCAGGGTCGAGATTGCCCAGATTGGTCAGCTTGGTCTTGTCGAGCGGCAGGATCAGGCCGGCCTGGATCTGGCGCTCGAGGAAATTGCCCGAGGGCACGACGATGTCATAGCCGGAGCTGCCGGCCAGCAGCTTGGCATCGACGATCTCGTTATTGTCATAGACGTCGTAGTTCACCTTGATGCCGGTGGCGGCCTCGAAATTGGCGATGGTGTCTTCGGCGATATAATCGGACCAGTTATAGACGTTGAGCACGGGTTCTTCCTGAGCCAGCGCAGGGCTGGCCACCAGGAGAGCGCCGAGGGCGAGGACAAGCTTTTGGTTCATGTGGACGGGAGCTCCTGTTCGCGTGGTTCTGGGTTTTGGGGCGCTGCACCTTGTGCAGCTATTGTCGTCATGCTGCCCCTGCCGGGACAGCGGCCGCTGCGGCCAGGGCCTAGCTTTCCAGGTCCGGCTGATGGCGAATTTGCTGGTCGTGGAGTGCAGAAACCCTGCGCGCGATGGCGCCCGGCAACCTGACTGAACCGGCCCCGTTGCAGGACCCATAGCGATCTGCGGCAGTGACGCGATCAACCGGAAACGTGTTCAGTGCAGTGCCCTTTCTGCAATGGAGTATGGGCAAAGCGTAAAGTGAAATTGCCGGGCGGACAAGGGATTTGGATGCGGCGTCGGCGGGGGGTTGACGCTGTGCGACAACAAGGCGCAAAACCCGCGCCAACAGGGCCGGTATGGCCCGCTTTTCGACCCTTCAGGAAGACCTCATGACCGCTACGGCCTATCTTTCGATCAGCCCCGATGTGCAGCAGGCACTTGATGCGGGCAAGCCGGTGGTGGCGCTGGAATCCACCATCATCACCCATGGCATGCCCTATCCGCAGAACCTGGAAATGGCGAAAAACGTCGAGGCGGTTGTTCGCCAGCATGGCGCCGTGCCAGCCACCATCGCCATCATGGACGGCAAGTTCTGCGTCGGCGTCTCGGGCGACGACCTTGAGCGGCTGGCGCTGGCCGGCGGTTCGGCGGCCAAGGCGAGCCGGCGCGATGTCAGTGCGCTGCTGGTCAAGCGCGCCATTGCCGGCACCACGGTGGCCACCACCATGCAGATTGCGGCCTTGGCCGGCATCAAGGTGTTCGCCACCGGCGGCATTGGCGGGGTGCATCGCGGCGCCGAGACGACCTTCGACATATCCGCGGATCTTCAGGAACTGAGCCGCACGCCGGTGGCAGTGGTCTGTGCCGGGGCCAAGTCGATCCTCGATATCGCCAAGACGCTCGAAGTGCTCGAGACCAATGGCGTGCCGGTGCTCGGCTATGGCACCGACGAGTTCCCCGCCTTCTGGGCGCGGCAGAGCGGCTTTCCGGTCGATCACCGCTTCGATGATGTCGCCGATATCGCCGCGGCGATCGCCAACCAGATCGCCCTGGGCATGGGCGGCGTGCTGGTGGCCAATCCGATTCCGGCGGGCGATGCGCTCGACCCGGCCGCCATCGAGGCGCGCATTGCCGAGGCCATTGCCGGGGCGGAGGCCGAGGGCGTGTCGCGCAAGGCGCTGACGCCGTTCCTGCTCAACCGCATTTTTGAGCTGACCGGCGGCAAGTCGCTGGTCGCCAATATTGCCCTGGTAGAAAACAATGCCATGGTTGCCGCGCAGATCGCGGTGGCACTGGCGGCCGCATCGGCGGCATGAAAGCGCGGGTGCTGGTGGTCGGGGATGTGATGACCGATGTCATCGTCATTCCCGACGGGCCGATCGTCAAGGGCAGTGACCGGCGCGCCAGCGTGCGCAGCCGACCGGGCGGATCGGGCGCCAATCAGGCCGTCTGGCTGGGGGCCATGCAGGCCGATGTGTGGTTTGCCGCCCGGGTCGGCGCCGCCGACCGCAGCATGTACGAGAACTATTTCCGCGGTCGCGGCGTGGTGCCGATGCTGGCGGGGGATGAAGAGCAACCCTCGGGCGTGCTGGTCACGCTGGTTGATCCCGATGGCGAGCGCAGCTTTCTCACCGATCGCGGCGCCAATCTCAACCTGTGCGCGGCCGACCTGCCCGAGACCCTGCTCGATGGCGTGGGCCTGGTCATGGTGTCGGGCTATAGCCTCTTTGCCCCCGGGCCGCGCGCTGCGGTACTGGGGCTGCTGGCCAGCGCCAAGGCGCGTGGCGTCGCCATCGGGATCGACCCGGCCTCAACCGGGTTCCTCACCGATATCGGCCCGGCGCAATTTATCGACTGGACCAAGGGAGCGGACTGGATTTTTGCCAATGCCGAGGAGGCGGCGCTGCTGAGCGGCGCGGCCGGGCTCGAAGACCAGGTGCGGGCGCTGGGGACCTGCTTTGCCAATGTGATCGTCAAGCGCGGCCGGCTGGGCGCCGTATTGGGTGGCCGCGACGGCATACGCCTCGACCTGCCCGCGCCCAGCGTCACGGTGCGCGATTCCACCGGGGCGGGCGATGCCTTTGCCGCCGGCTTTATCGCCGCTTTTCTTGACGGCAAGGAAGAGGCCGCCGCCATGGCAGCGGGCATCGCCGCCGGCGCCAGGGCCGTGCAGGTGATTGGCGGCCAGCCGCAGGAAGATGGCGGGCCGACAGCGCCGGCAGGCTAGCCAAGCGGCATCGGCGCCGCTAAGCCTTGCGCAACAGGGAGGCATGACATGAGCGGCAAAAAAGTGCGTTGGGGCATTCTGTCCACGGCCAATATCGGCCTGCAGAAGGTCATTCCCGGCATCCAGAAGTCGGCGCATTCCGAGGTGGTGGCGATTGCCTCGCGCGACCTGGGCCGGGCGCAGGCGGCAGCCGACACGCTGGGCATTGCCAAGGCCTATGGCTCCTATGAAGAGTTGTTCGCCGACCCCGATATCGACGCCATCTACAATTCGCTGCCCAATCATCTGCATGTGCCCATGACCGTGGCCGCGGCCAAGGCGGGCAAGCATGTGCTGTGCGAAAAGCCCATGGCGCTCAGCGCCGCCGATGCGCAGGCGCTGCGCGCCTGCCCGCCCGACCGGCTGGTGCTGGAAGCCTTCATGATCCGTTTCCATCCGCAATGGGCGCGTGCCCGCGAGATCGTGCGTTCCGGCGAGCTGGGCGAGATCCGCTCGATCAATGCGGTCTTTACCTATTTCAATGCCGACCCGGCCAATGTGCGCAACCAGGCCGATATCGGCGGCGGCGGCATCATGGATATCGGCTGCTACCCGATCACCGCGGCGCGCTACCTGTTCGAGAGCGAGCCGGTGCGCGTGGTGTCGCTGGTCGAGCGCGATCCGGGTTTCGGCACCGACCGGCTGGCCAGCGTGCTGGCCGATTTCGGCGGCGGGCGACAGCTGAGCTTTACCTGCTCGACCCAGACCGTGCCGCATCAGCGGGTGCAGGTCTTTGGCAGCAAGGGCAAGCTCGAGGTGATCATCCCCTTCAACGCCCCCGCCGATGAGCGCACCGCCATTACCGTGGATACGGGCGCGCCGTTCGACGGTTCGCTGGCGCGGCGGGAAATCCTGCCGGCGGTCGATCAATATGCCGAACAGGCCGAAGCCTTTGCCCTGGCCGTGCTGGGCCAATCCAGCCTGCCCTGGGGCATCGAGGATGCCATTGCCAGCATGAAGGTGATCGACGCCATCTTTGCCAGCGAAGAGAGCGGCGGCTGGGCCCGCGTCTAGCCGGCCTGGCCCGGCTTTGTCACCGATGCCGGGCGCGACCGGCGTGTGGGCAGCGGCCGCTTTGCCTCTTGCCCGGCGCGCGCTGTTTCTCCTATCATCGGGGTCGGATGGGGCTGTAGCTCAGTTGGGAGAGCGCGTCGTTCGCAATGACGAGGTCAGCGGTTCGATCCCGCTCAGCTCCACCATTCTCGCTCATTATCGTTTTGATTTTGCTCGATTAAATTCACTACTTTTAGCCTTTCCCCATTTCCATCCCCACTTTGGATGGCTGCTTGGACGGCGGATGGACGTGATTCTGCAGCAAACCGCTGCGATACTGGCTCTGTCCACAACAACAGCCAGATTAGAATTTTAAAGTGGTTTTACTGCCGATTCACCAGCGAACATCGATCCGCACGGTAGCGCCATTCCCCACACCGCCGCGGACTTGAGAAAGCCTCCTCGGCGGACTTCCACCGTATCCCACTTGGCTACACCAAGGCACCATTGAGCCACGCCAGAAGGCAGGGCGAAGTTCTCGGCCATTATGGCTATGACCTGATTGGTTTCTGATCCGCAGTTCGAAGGTGGGGCGCAAAAGTCGTTCTCGATAGCGAGCTCCTGAGCGAAATCCCAACCCATGGACATTGTCCATTGGCCCACGCCATAGCCGCCGCCGAATACGAGTATCGTCATCAGCACGATTGCGGGCAATCTAGACCGCCAGCTCGCGACCTTTGGTTGGGGCGTCGGAGGAGGTGGAGCCAGCACAAGCGGCTCTGGCTCAACATCGGCTTGAGGGGCGGGCGCAACCACATAGGGTGTGAGGAAATCGCGCCAGCCCGCCATGTTGCCCATTGGGTCGGTATTGACCGCTGGAAACTCCGGAACCTGAATACCGACAGCGGCGAGACGTGGCCGCAAATTGTCCAGCGCCTCTATATCGGCCAACGGGTCTGTGCCCAAGTCCAATGTCCAAGGTCGAGTTTCCGCTAGCTGACCCAACATTTGGTCTAGCCAGTCGACAGTGTGGCGCACGTCTTGCGCTAAACTCGGGTCCGCCATCCCGCTGCCCCCCCCATTCCCAGCAATCAAGCAGAGCTTTCAGAGGGAGTCGAGTCGGTCCACGCATTTGTGCCTTTCGCCTTGGCCAGTCGGCGGTCACTGACTACAATTGCAAGTTCAGGTTCGTTCCGTAGACATCCTACCCGCGGCATCCCACTCGATGTCGGTTTCGACGAATGCCTCGACAGTCACGTCCTCTGCAAAGCGGGAGGCATGCTCGGCCAGCAGCGAGCGTGCAGCGGCAACCGCGGCTTTCTTGCCAGCGCACTTCACGTGGCACGTGTCTACCGTTGTGCCGACCGGGCCGACATAGTCGCTCGTGGTCCACTGCATAATCTCAACATATGCATACCATATGCCGTCGCCCTTGCGTCGCCGCCGCGCAATTTCCAGCAATTCGTCGGCCATCTCCGCGACAGCTCTGTGCAGGATTGGGTTGTCGAATTCGCCAGACAGTCGCCTTGCTTCAAATGCGATGCCGGCAAGCGCAGGTTCCTTCAAGTTAGAGAGTGCATCCTGGATTCGATAGAACGGCTCATTTAATGAGGAAAGAGCGCGTTTCCCCTCGTGTGTGAGTGGCGGCGGTTTCACCGCCGATCCCTTGGCTGCCTTTAAAGTGCCGGACCTGCTCTTCTTGAAAATGTCGGATACCACGACAGCGAGGTCGTCCTCCCCTACCGCCCAGTGGTGTTCTTCCTCGTATTGTTTCCGCCTGATTTTCGGCTGCAAATCCACTACCTTGCCGCTGCTGGTCGCTTTGTTCTGCCACCAGGTTTCGAGGCCGGCCGCGAGGGATTTCTGCAGGCTCTCGGCAATGCCACCATCCTTGTCGAAGACCCAAATGGAGCCGCGGTTGGCAACGATCTGGTCGGGCTTCCCATCGACATTGTCGAGAACGATTTCGAGGACCTTCTGACGTGTGCCCGCGTAGTCCGGCAAAAAGTCTTGGGCCCTGCTAAGCCGTTCGACCAGTTCCGTTGGCAGCCGGATGGGTGGCGCGCCATCGGGGAACAAATAATGCCGGACAGTGTAGCCCAAGAGGTTCCTCCCAACGACCAAGTTGAGAGGCACAATTACATGGAATATATACGTTTCGGAAGAGTCCGTGGTGTTTATGACGGTTGCCATTGGGCTTAGATCATCAGCCCCTGCAATTGGGGCGCCGACCGTGATGTCATCTGATGAGGTAACGGGGGTGTTCCAGGGGTTGGGGGGTGATGACATCACGGTGCTATCCTCTGGAGGACGTCTCCAATTAAACTATGGGCTTACAGTTTCCGTGAGTGCAGTCACTAGTGCATGAGAGGGGACACCGAGCGCCACCAGCCGGTTGTAAAGTCGCGCTTTAGCGGTCGGATCGGTGAGCTGGCGACACCACACATGAGGGAGCGTATTCCCCTTGGCGATGTTGCAAGCCGGGCAGCAAGGCAC
Organism: Devosia sp. MDV22-iso42; assembly: GCF_058629155.1. NCBI lineage: Bacteria > Pseudomonadati > Pseudomonadota > Alphaproteobacteria > Hyphomicrobiales > Devosiaceae > Devosia > Devosia sp. MDV22-iso42. The sequence goes on along the minus strand of NZ_JBZVWR010000003.1, from coordinate 7,292 downwards.
CCGATTGAGGGAGTGCCACTCATTAGTGAAAAGCCAACCGGCGTTTTTGAGCGCGCACTTTGGGACAATGTGGTCAATCGTTTTGGCTCGGGGCTCGCTTTGGTCGGTTGTTCGGACAAGCTCCGCAGAGCAGTAAAAGCAGGGTGATTCCGCGCGCCGATTTTGTGGCACTTGCGGCGTTGAAACCCCCGAAAATACGGGCGAAACGTGGGATGATTCCACTTCGCCTAAATCAGGCATCTTTCACCCCCATGCGGCGTCGGCAGCCCATCGAGCAGGGCCCGCACCAGTTGGAACGCTAGGCGCTCGTCAACGAAGCCGGGCTCCCGCCCATCGGGGAAAGCATGCCAGTCCAGTACGCGGGCTTTGAGCTGGATATGGGCCGGGGTCTGAGCCGGAAGGTCGGCAATCTGGCTACAAACGTCAATCAAGGCATTGCAGGCAACATTGTATGCGGCTTCATCTGCGTCGCTGCTGCCGGGGACATCAACACGCGCCGCTGCTTTCCGCTCCAATGACGCGGCTTGATCAAAAACCACAGCGTGTTCGTCCAGGGTCGGCACTAGGATCGGGTTCATCATGCGGCCTTTCGGGTGATGCGCTTGGCGCGGATCGGGGGCGGGTTCATGGTTTGGGGGCTGGTGTTGTCGTCGGGCTCGTCGCCCGCGTCGTGGCCTTCCCTGTCGTCGGTGACATAGTGCCAGCCACCGGAAGGACGGAGGGCGATACCGAAGCCCAGGGACGGCTCCAAGTCGCCGTTGGGCTCTAGGTCCGGGTCCCCGTCGATGGTATCGAGCAAGGCAATTAGTCGCTCTATGGCATCCTCTATCTGGCGGCGGTCTAGCGCTCCCATGGCTAGCCCCGCTTGAACGCTGCAGGGGGCGCATAGCCGGCGATAGCCTCGGCCTCGGCCACCAGCCCAGCGGCAGGGCCGTCTAGGTCGTGTTCCCCGTAGTTTGTCAGCAGCAAGAGCTTGATGGCAAAGCCGTCGAGCGTGGTGGGGCGGATGGCGGCTGCCTCCTGCTCGATGGCATAGAGCCGCGCCATATGAGCATCGGCCCGCGCGTCCGCAGTGTGGCATACCGCGTCATACTCGGCCCGCCATTCGATCATAAGGCTATGCAATCTGGCATCGCTGGCGGCGGGCTCTGCTGCCGGGACAGGGCTGAGGGGCAAGGCGCACACAAGGGCAGCGGCGCTGCTTTTTATCGCGGTGCGGCGATTGGGTAGGGGTAGCTTATCCATGGCTGTTGCTCTCTCTGGGCGGGGCTGGGGGAGGCTTGGGGGAGCGTTGCTGCGCGTTCCCAAGCCGTCACAATTCAGGCGGCGGCGATGGCCAGAGCGTCGGGGCAGGCGGCGGCGATAAGGGGCCATTCGTTTCCATCGGCTGGCCGGGTAGTCTGGGCGGTGTGGAGCGCCAGCACGTAACCGCCGTGGAATGCCCCGCCCAAGCCTTCCAACGTTGGACGCAGCCGTTCCGCATCCGCCAGATATGCTAGTGCCTTGGCGCGGATGCCCCAGACAGACGCGACCGGGGCGCGCGACACAGCCGCAAAGCCATCAGCAACGGCGCGCGCAGCATCGGCGCGGCGCTGCAGCATTTTCGCGGCACCCGACATTTCTAGAACGCGCGCCCGCTCGTCAAAGTAGGCTTGGCTGATAGCAAGTCTGCGCTCTAGTCCGGCCACGTTCTTGGCAAGCCGGACCCGGTCCTTTTCCAGCGTGTGAGGCAGGCGCCCGCGCGGCCCATATGACCGGGCAAATGTCAGCAGGTTGATAATGTATTCCGGGTTCTCGACGGAGAAACAAAGGCGCTCCCCTGCCTTGGCGCGCTTCCCCCAACGCAAGGGCAAATCCTCGGCACGGCGGAAAATGAACGCCCCCAGAATATCGGTTTCGGCCTCTAGGCGCTGGCCATAGCCTTTGTCGGCATTGGCGAAGCCCAAGATTTCTTCTGGGGCGGAGGGCCAACGGTGGCGCCATTCGGCCTCAAACCAATCTAGGTCAGTGCTGGCAACGTCGAGGGCTTTGCGCGCCTCGGCCAGCGCCTGCAGGGCAGTGACGATTTCCGGGGTTTCGACGGCGTAGCCCGGTAGGGGCAGGGCGGCGGGCAATTCAGCGGACAGAGCGGCGGAACCGATAGCCACGGAAGCGGCAGAGGCGGCAGCAATGCCGAAAGCGGCGCGGCGGGTAATCTTGTGATCCTGAGACATGGCTAAACCTTTCAGGGCGGGGAGTTGGGCGGAGGGGATTGAGACGGGTTGGGGCTAAGCCGCCAGCCGCGCCAGTTCAGCGGTCAAGACGCTGTGTTTGTTCCAGTCGGTACGCTCGCCATAGGCCATCCATTCTAACTCGGCGTGGATAGCAGCAACGCGGGTGAGGGCGGCGGCAGTGGCGGGCTTCCGGGCAGCTACGGGGGCAGCGGCAGGCTTTGCGGCTGCGTTGGTCTTGGCAACTGCCCAAGCCATGCGCAGGCAATAGGCGAAGTGGGGGCGGTTGAAGGCCTCCCCACGGCGAACGCCCCAGCCATTGAATACATCACGCCGGTAATCGGCCCAGGCCTTGGTGAACATTGCGGATCGGTTGAGCATTTACGTTGCCCTCATTAGCGATACGATGTATCTATAACGATAGTCCGTATCTGTCAATACAGGGTATCGAAATTAATACGAGGTATTTATGACGCCAGCACAGGCAAGAGCAGCACGGGCCCTTTTGAAGCTCGGCGTGCGCGAGGTAGCAGAACTGGCAAAAGTGACGCCAAACACGGTCAGCCGCATCGAACAGGACGACCAAGGGCCAAGGGGTGCGCAGCCGGTGACAGTGGATGCAATCAGGCGCGTCTATGAGGAAGCGGGTGTGGAGTTCATTCCCGAGAACGGCAAGGGGGCCGGCGTCAGGCTGGCGAAACCGAAGGATCGGGCGTGATGCCGAAGCTTAGGCGACGGGGCAAAACGTGACACCGCTGGCAGCCAGACTATTCAGGACGACCGACGAGGCCACCCAGCGCCAATTGGCCGCCTCTCAATTCTTCGAATGCACCGCTCTGACGCCGTTGGCACTTGAGATGCGGTTTTCCGACGACACAGAAAGCGGTTTCAGCGGAAATGCTCGACTGCCTGCACAAAAGACGTTTATCGAGGCCCTCATCAGGGGCAAGCGCGTCGCATTTATATGCCAAGAGCGCGAGGACGATGGGAGGGTGTCCGTCAATGCGATTGCTGAGTTCGATGGACGGGCTCATCTCGCTTGGCAGGCTGCCTTCACGCCGGGCACCGATCAGATCACGTTCAACGACAAGGCGCTGCCATCCAAGGAGATGCAGGACGCGATTTTTGTCGGCCTTACGCTGGTAGAAAAGTTTCTTTGCATCATCAACCAGCCGGGCCTGATCGACCTTCGCGCCAGGGACACTGACAAAAGGGTGATGCGGGAAGCCAAGGCTCGAAGCATGGACCCACCGCCCGCCCGCTGGCATCAATGCCATATTCGTCCCGGCCTGCACGGCGCTGGGAGCGACGCTGGCGCCAACCACCGTGAGCACCAGCTGCACTATGTGCGCAAACACAAGAAGCCATCGCTGGGGCCAGATCGTTGGATTGATGGTTATTGGCGAGGAAATGCGGATCTCGGCATACACCTGAAGAGCTATGTCGCTCATCCACCGCAAGTTTAAACCGAACGGTGGAAAGTCGACGGCATGACCATGCGCGGGCCCTAGTCCTCGTCATCTATGGCTGTCGCAAGCCACGTGGGCCGAATGCGAAATTTCGAGGGCGACCGCTTTTGGATGCGAGCCCGCAGGGCATCGGCCACGGCGTTGGCCGTATACTGATCTGTCCCGTTGGTCTGGCGTGACAAGACCCGCGTGGCATAGACCAGAACGTCCTGCGCCGATACGAACGCCTGGTCCACCGGCACGCCTTTGGCGCGCTCGGCATCGAGATGGTAGAACAGTCCCTCGGCGACGGCGCGATTAAGGATGTGGGTGGTGGGCGCACCGGCATTCTTGAGCTTGTTGCGGCGCTTCTGCTGACGGGCGGTATCGGCTTTGAGCGCCCGAGCGCGGCGGCTGGAGTGATGGTCCGACATTACTGGCTATCCTTGCCGCCGAAGCTCGGCAAGTTATCCAGCCAAGCATTCAGATCACGCGCCAAAACGATGGTGCGATTGCCGATTTTGCGTACCTTGATTTCACCAGCAGCAACCAGCTGGTAGAACTTGGTGCGGCTGATGCCGACCAGCTTCAGGACGTCGGAAACGGAATATGCCACGGGGTCCATGATTGGGCTCCGCCGGCTGAACGGCCGGGCGCGCACCCGACTGGATCAGGCGCACTCCCCATTATTCACACATCGTAGCAAGGGACACGCGGAAACAAAAAACCCGCCGTTAGGCGGGCCTTTCGGACACTGACAATATCTAGGCTACTCGAGGCTTGTCATCGCCCATTGAGCAGCCTGCCTAGCAAGCTAGGTCTTAAAGCCCGATATCCGGGGTACGAGCGGAATATAGGTCATTAGTCGCGTTTCAACAAGTGGCCCATTCCAAGCCCATGCAGCATACCGATACGCACTGCAGCTAAATCGTCGCCGTCCAACTGAGGCGTGGCCCACTTGCGTCTACCGACTTTAAAGCCGTTCAGCCGCGCTATCGAGATGTTCATTATTAGGTCGCATTTGGCCCAGCACGGCAGGGCATCATCTTCATCGGGGTGATAATTTTTCGAAAGGCGCACAACAAACGGCAGGTGGTGCTTCGGCCCCGTCAGGCTAATTGGCACTATCGTGACAAGCTCCGAGCGGTGAGGCAACCGAGGGGACGTCACAACCACTGGCCGAACCTTACAGATTTCGGGTTCCTTGAGGTCAGAGAAATCGGCCACCAGTACTTGGCCAGCGCGTGGATAAAAACTGATTGGCATAAATTACCGCTGTCACGATTCACACCGCCGAGCAATTAAGTTGACCAACTTACCCTCACTCAGCTGCTCCATATTGCACACACGGGCTCGTGGAAGCAGCGTCAGCATGCGTCGAGTCTGCCTTTCCCGTCAGGGAAGATCAAACTCCCAGGCATGGATTGCGGCCATAGCCACAGCGGGCCTATGCTCTTCTTCTAATGTTTGGGGGGAATATGGCACCGGATTACGATCCATTTGCTGGGCGAACCGCTACTGAGCGAGAAGCAATCGCCAGTGCAATGTTCGAGCTCCAGCTTTGGCTTGAGGACCGCAGGGGCTGGTTTACGTGGATGTGGATTTTGGGCGCTGGGGCCATCGGCTGGGTTATGTTTAAATCGGTCACTGAGACGAACTGGCTCTCGAACAACGGTTGGCATGCCGCGATCAATATTTTCGGGGGAGCAGCTTTTTTTGTGTCAGGGGTCGCGCTGCGTATAAATGCGGCGCTTGAGATGGTCCATTTCAAGAGGCTAGAGCGCATAGCCGCTGCGCCGTGCGCTTTTCTGGATAACTTTGATCGTCAGGCCGCCTATCTTGCGACCCGCGACGACAGCACAAAGTGACCGTTTACGCCTGGACTACTGACGACGACGAAGTCGCGCTCGATGCTGTGATTGTCGGCATCGGGAGTGACGGCCCTGCCCTTGAGGGCGCTGGCCTGCCCGCAGAGCCAGTGCTGGCGTCTGTCTACTGGCCGGCGCGACTGTTCCAGGGCGATATAGTCGAAGCCCGCATGGAAGGCCCGTTCGAGCCTGCGGTTGCTCTCGACTATGCCGAGGTAATCGCAAAGCTCTATGAGTTCCCGCGCGTTGTTATCGCAATCCAAGACCGATCCCTATGGCGCGATGAGTGGGGGGAGTTGGCTGAGATTGAGGGATTTCACTGATGTGCGGACGCTTCACCAACGAAATGACCTGGGCACAAATCCACGCGCTCTACAAGCTCAGCGATGAGCTGCACCCAATGGCGCCGTCCAACATGCAGCCTCGGTACAATATCGCACCAACGCAGGACGTTGATTTCGTCCACCTCGACCGAGCCGGGAACATGGAGTTGGACAAAGGCCGCTGGTGGCTGGTGCCATTCTTCGCCAAGGAATTACCTAAGGCGGCCATGTTCAATGCCCGCATCGAGACAATCGACACCTCTGGCGCGTTCCGCGAGGGCTTCAAATCCCGGCGCTGCCTGATCCCCGCCGATGGCTATTTTGAATGGACCGTGAGCGATGAGGACGGGAAGAAAGACCCCTGGCTGCTGCAGATGCCAAATGCCGCCGGGTTCAGCTTTGCTGGTATCTGGGCGCACAATGACAACTTGGGTGTGACCAGCTGTACGATTATCACTGCACCAGCAGTGCCAGAGATTGCCCACATCCACACCAGGATGCCGCTGATCCTGTCGCCGGATGCCTATGGTGCCTGGCTCGATACGGATATCCAGGGCGTGGATGCAAAGGCCCTGCTGCTGGGCGCCCAAATTGATAGCCAGCTTGAGTTTCACCGGGTTGGACGGGACGTGAATAACAGCCGGTACGAAGGCACTGACACCAAGAAGCCGTTGATCAATTCACTCTAGGTAAACGGGGTGCGGTTTCCTCGCGCTCTCCGGTGTCCCCTTCAACCTTCGTATAAAGTCGGACCATGGACACGGGGTGCCCCGGCTGTTGACAATAAACTCGTGCCCGCAGGTTCCGCTTAGCCCCGCTACGGACCAACTGCACGCCGAGAACTAGCTCCGCAGCTTTCTCCGGAGTATGCGCTTCGACGGTCGCTGGATCTGGGTCGATAGTCTCAGTTTGTAAGTCGATAACGAGGTACTTTTTCATAGTGTCCTCGGCTTAACTGGAGCCAGAAATTACGTTGGGTGCACAGCAGTGAGGTTCGTTACGCCTTCGGGCGGCACCCTCAGGTCAAGTGAAGTTAAGTGACGGTCCATCGATGATCGCCGCCGTCCTCGGCCTCCCCGGCGAGGCGCCTACGTTATAGCTCGGCCGAAAGATTGGCCATCAGGTCCGCTGCCGGTCGGGGAACTGTGTCAGCTCTCAATTCGGATTCATACTGCATGCGCAGAGTTCTCATCAGACTTCGAAGGAAGCCCGCGCTCTCGGCATATAGGTGGTCGGGCGGAGGCATGACTAGCACACGAGCAGCGATGACGGCGATTTCAGTGGCTGTGTCGCGCGGGATGTCGGTTTACACCAGCCTCCACCAGGCTGCCGTAGCAGCATCAGCCGCTTCCTGCTTACCTCCGCCAATGCCGGTTTCATTGAACCATCCTGAGCTGCTGCCGGTTCGGTGGACACTCGGTTAGGCTAACTTAGCTTGCTCTT
>NZ_JBZVWR010000002.1:0-76255 GCF_058629155.1 Devosia sp. MDV22-iso42 | reverse complement strand
TGCGCCAGAACGTCGAATTACCTCTTGCAATGCGGGGGCCATCCACAGAAGACATTGCGCTCGACATCGGCCTTGGCGCGATACATGGCCAGGTCGGCATTGTTGAGCAGGCGCGAACGGTCGCCGCCGTCATCGGGAAAGATGGCCACGCCGATACTGGCACTGGTACTGATCGTCACCTGCCCGGCTGTGATGCGGGCGAATACCGCGGTCTCGATGCGGGCGAGGAAGTCGCGCAGGCTTTCCATGGAGCTGAAGACCTTGAGCGCGGCAAATTCGTCGCCGCCCATGCGCGCCACCGTCTCGCCCTCCTTGAGGCCGGCACTCAGCCGCATGCCCAGCCCCTTGAGCACCTGGTCGCCGGCGGCATGGCCATGGGTGTCGTTGATCTCCTTGAAGCGGTCGAGATCGATGGCGACGACGGCGAAGTTCAGGTCATTGCTGTCGGCCTGTTCGAGCAATAGATCGAGCTCGTCGTTGAAGGCGGCGCGATTGAGGATATTGGTCAGCGAGTCGCGATAGGCGAGCCGGGAGATCTCGGCCTGGGCGCGCTGCTGGTCGGTCACGTCGTCCAGCGTGGTCACCCAGCCGCCGCCCGCAATCGGGCTGTGCAGGAAGCGGATGATGCGCCCGTCATTCATGGTGCGCACATAGTCGAGGCTCTCGCCATCCTGCAGGCGGGCGATCATGGCGCTGATGCGCTGCTCGGCGGCATCCCGGTCCAGTTGCAGGTCGTCGGCGGTGGTCTGCAGGCCCCGCGACAGGTCGCGGAAATGCCAGCCGATCAGCGTCCGGCCATGCATGGCCGGGCCGATCAGTTCGGCGATGCGGGCATTGTGGAACTGCATCAGCCCGGCTTTGTCGAACAGGCACAGGCCCTGCGCCATATGGGTGGTGGCCAGTTCGAGCATAGTGCTGACTGCGGCAAGCCTCGAATTGCTCGCTTCGGTCCGACGCCGGTCGCTACGGTCGATGAGCACGCTGCCCGAGGCGGCGCCCAGCACCAACAGCGAAATCAGCGCCACGCCCACCGACAGCCAGTTACTGTCGATATGGTCTTGAGCCATGAGCGGGAAGCAGCCCGACAGGTCGGCCGCGCCCATGGCAGTGAAATGCATGGCGCAGATGGCCAGGGTCAGCAGCACGGCGCCGAGCAGCAGGCGCTCCTTGTAAGCCGCCAGAAAGGACAGCGCACCCAGCGCCATGCCGGCCAGCACCGACAGCGCCACGAGGCCGGCATTCCAGCCGATCGTGCCGCCCATGACCAGGGCGGCGATGCCGGTAAAGTGCATGCAGGAAATGGCCATGCCGATCACGGCGCCGCCCAGCAGGTAATCGGCCGCGCTGCGGCCCCGCGCCGCCAGGGCGAGCCCCAGGCCGCAAATGGCGATGGCGATCAGCAGCGAGGCGCCGGTCAGCAGCAGGCTGTAGTTCAGCGTGAAGCCCGGCCGCAGCGCCAGCATGCCGATGAAATGGGTGGCCCAGATGCCCAGGCCGACGGCAACGGCAGCCACACCCACCCAGACCCATTGCAGCTTTCCCGCCGAATGGCGGGCATGGCGCAGAAGGCTCATGCAGGCATAGGCCGCGATCAGGCAGACCAAGGCCGCCAGGCCGACAAAGCGCCAATCGTGCTGCTGCAGAAGAAAATCGAGAGGTGAGAGCACGGCTTTGTCCCGGACGAGGATGGCAGCAGCTTAGCCCACCCCGCTTAAGCGCGTGTTGCCGATCAAGGTGTGCAGCAGGTTAATGCGCCATCGTGATCGGGCGCGATCTTGCGCGCCTCGCCGCGATCAATGCCCCTTCGGCCCGATCAGCCGCGAGCGCAAAGCCGCGGAAATGTTGTCGAAAATGAACACCACGATCAGGATCAGCAGCACCATATAGGCCACGTTCTCCCAGTCCTGGTTGGTGCGCATGGCCTCGAGCAGCTTGAGCCCGATGCCGCCGGCGCCCACTGCGCCGATAATGGTGGCGCCACGGATATTGGCCTCCCAGAAATAGAGCGTCTGGGAAATCACCACCGGGGCGATCTGGGGGATCACCCCGAAGCGGTTGACCGATACGGCGCTGGCGCCCACCGAGCGGATGCCTTCGCGCTGCTTGTCGTCGACATTCTCGATGGCTTCCGAATAGAGCTTGCCGAAGGTGCCGGTATCGGTGACGAAAATGGCGGTGATGCCGGCCAGCGGGCCCGGGCCGAAGCCGCGGGTAAACACCAGCGCCCAGATCAGCATGTCGACCGAGCGGGTGAAATCGAAGAAGCGCTTGGTGATCCAGTTGGCCGGTTTGGAATTGGTCACGTTGCGGGCGGCGATGAAGGCCAGCGGGAAGGCCACGAGCGCCGCAAACAGCGTGCCGACAAAGGCCATGACGATGGTCTGCAGCAGCTTGTTGTAGACGTCCCCATGCTGCCATTCCGAATTGGTCAGGAATTCGTTCCAGGCCAGCGACAGGTTGGACTGGTCAGGCTCGATGCGCTGGTCCGAGGTGACTGCAGACCATAGCTCGGGCACGCCCATGCCCCAGAAGGGTGAGGTCGTGTCGAACCAGAAGTTCTCCCAGCCGAGGAAACGGCGGCGCACCAGCACCTGGGTGGCGCGGATTTCGGCGCTGCCGGCAAAGCCATAATCGATGGAGACGCGGCCATTGCGCTCGGTCATGGCTGCAGGCGCATTGGCGGGCAGCAGCGCTGCCTCGCCGGCAAAGGCGATGTCATAGGTCTGGCCGCCCAGCACGGCGACGACGCCAGTGCTGGCGATTTCGAGGCGGTCGGCAGGGTTGCCGAAGGTGACTTCCTCGCGCCCGCCGGGCAGCGTCGTCATCCAGTCCGGATCGGGGTTCTCGCCCAGCGGGGAGAAGCGCTGATGCTCGATCTCGAGGCTCCCATCGGGCTGGAAGCGGTAGCGCGGCTGGGCTTCCCAGCTGATCCAGTCGGCCATATAGACGCTGGCACGTTCCCATTTGCCTTCGCTGAGGGTGCGGCCGATGTCGAAAAACGCCCAGCCATAGACCAGATAGGCCAAGGCCCCAACCAGCAGCATCAGCCCGCCCCAGCGCTTGAACAGGCCGGGCTTGAACACCTCGGGATGGGCGCGGTGCAGGCGGTTGCGTTCGGCTTCGGAAAGGGTGATCGCGGACATGGCGGCTCCTAGGCTCCAAACTGGAAGGCGGCTTTGCCGACCAGGCGCGTGCGCAGCCAGCCCGAGAGCTGGTCGATGGCAAAGATGGTCAGAAACAGCAGGATGACGATGGCATAGGTCTTGGCGGCATGGTCGCGGCCGATCGACTGGCGGAACACCTCGCCGATACCACCGCCGCCGACAGCGCCGATAATGGTGGAGGCGCGCACATTGATCTCGGTGCGCAGCAGGAAATAGGACACGAAATTGGGCATGACCTGGGGCACGATGGCAAAGCGGACGCGCTCGAACCAGTTGGCGCCCACGGCGCGCAGCCCGTCATCGGCCTTCATGTCGGCGTTTTCCACCACCTCGAAGAACATCTTGCCCAGCGCGCCCACGGTATGCACCGAGACGGCAAAGATGGCGGCGATCGGGCCCAGCGACAGCACGGCGGCCAGCATGCCGGCCAGCACGATTTCGGGAAAAGCGCGCATCAGCTCGAACAGGCGCCGGATGATCCAGCGCAAAGGCGCGGCGACGCCCAGATTGGAGGCGGCGACAAAGCAGAACAGGAAGGCGAACAGTCCGCCGATCAGCGTCGACATGAAGGCGATATTGACCGTCACCAGCATTTCGTAAAAGTATTCGGGGACGTAAAGGCTCGTGCCGAACAGGTAGTGGCGGCCAACCTCATAGTCATATTTGAACGAGCCGTCGGCATAGGGCGAGGGCAGGTCGAACATAGCGCGGACGATTTCGAATGGGTCGTCAGGCACGAAATTCTTGATGAAATCAAACAGATACGGCAGCCGGTCGAAGAACTTGCCCGAGCTGGCCTCATTGGCAAACAGCAGCGACAGCACCAGCACGACCAGCAGTCCACCCACCGCCAGCAGACTATAGAGCCGCCGCGTCTGCACCAGATGCCGGTAGTGCCGATAGAGCGTCGTGGTGGCGGGGGAAAGCTCGTGTGGCGCGATGTCGGTCATGGGCGAACTGCTTCCGCTGATGTTTCAGTCGTCTCCCTCCCCCTTGTGGGGAGGGATCAAGGGTGGGGGTATCCATCCGTGCATCCGGTGCGTTGGTCCCTACCCTGGCTCCCTCCCCACAAGGGGGAGGGAGCCCGTCCGGAGCGTGTGGCGAAATCAGCCGCCGATGGTCGCCTTGCGGGCAGCGATGATGGCGTCGTAGAAGGTCGCATCGACCTCGACATAGCCATTGTAGTCGCCGGCCTGGGCGGCGCGGAAGCAGTCGTAATTGGTTTCTGGCAGGGCCTTGAGGAAGGCTTCGATCTTGTCCTTGGCGTCCTGCTCCATGTCCGAGCGCAGCACGATCGGGCCATTCGGGATCAGCGGGGACTTCCACAGCTCGACCATGTCCTCCATGTCGAGCATGCCCTTGTCGACCATCGAGCGGATATTGCCCGAAGTATAGCCCTCGGAGAATTCGCCAACGCCCGAACCCCAGGTCACGCCGGCGTCGAACTGGCCGTCCACGACAGCCAGAACCAGGTTTTCATGGCCGCCGCCGAAACCGGTTTCCGAGAAGTACTCTTCGACAGGCATCTTGATGTCATTGGGCAGAGCCACGACCGGGACGAGATAGCCCGAGGTCGAATCCGGATCGGCAAAGCCGAGCTTCTTGCCCTTCATGTCTTCGAGCGAGGTGATGCCGCTATCCTTGCGGGCCAGCATGATCGAGTAATAGCCGGTGGCGCCATCGGTCTGCTCGGTGGTCAGGATGGGCTCAACGGCGTCCGGATCCTGCAGGTAGATGGCGGCATAGGCGGAAGCGCCGAGCTCGGCATAGTCGAGCGTGCCGCCCAGCAGGCCCTGGATCACGCCATTATAGTCGGCAGCGGGGAACAGCTGCACGTCCGAATAGCCCAGTTCGGCCTTCATCAGGTCAACCAGGCACTGATTGTCGCGCAGGCGGTCGGCTTCGTTTTCGCCGCCGAGCAGGCCGATGCGCAGGACATTGTCCTGGGCGAAGACGCCGGTGGTCAGGGTTGCAACGGCAATGCCGGCAAGCAGGATGGAGCGGATCGCAGTCATGGAAGTCTCCTTTGGTGACGCGGGTAGATCGGCGGCCGGCTTTGCCCCCTGGGCAGTTGCCGTCGCGGAACGGGTTCAGGTGGCTGGAATGGCCACGCTCATACGCGGCGCAATCGGCTCGAGCGCGGTGGAGGTCAGCGCCTCCTGCAGCCCGTCGGCGCCATAGAGCGTGCGGGCCACATCGGTGGTCAGCTCGTCCGGGGTGCCGTCGAACACCACCTTGCCCGCCGCCATGCCGATGATGCGCTCGCAATAGGCGCGGGCGGTGTCGAGCGTGTGCAGGTTGGTGATGACGGTAATGCCTTCCGAATTGATGTCACGCAGGCTGTCCATGACGATCTGGGCATTGCGCGGGTCGAGGCTGGCGATCGGCTCGTCGGCCAGGATCATCTTGGGGCCCTGCATCAGCGCCCGGGCAATCGCCACGCGCTGCTGCTGGCCGCCCGACAGGGTCTGCGCCCATTGCAAAGCCGTCGGCGCGATGTCGAGGCGTTCCAGCGCCTTGAGCGCTTCGAGTTGCTCGGTGGCGGTAAAGATCTGCAGCAGGTTGAGGACCGGGTTACGGCCATTGAGCCGGCCGAGCATGACATTGGTGATGACGTCGAGGCGGGGTACCAGGTTGAACTGCTGGAAGATCATGGCGCAGTCGCGCTGCCAGTTGCGCAAAGCCTGGCCGCGCAGTTCGGAGGTGCGCACGCCATTATATTCAATATAGCCCGACGACACGTCGGCCAGGCGGTTGATCATGCGCAGCAGGGTGGACTTGCCGGCGCCGGAGCGGCCAATGACGCCGACCATCTGACCCTGGGGAATCTCAAGCGTTACGCTGTCGACAGCAAGCTTGTCACCAAATCGTCGCGAAACATTGGAGATCTTCAGCATCAGGCGCCCCACTTCTCGAGTGTGGCAGACCTAGGGCGAGCAGATTACGTGCGCATGTAGATTTGGTGACGGTTACATGACGATGCACAGGCGCGTTTGTGGTAGGTTTGCAGGGTGTCCCAGGCACCTATCCAACTTACCCACCGGCCGTCACCCTCGGGCTTGACCCGAGGGCTCTGCACTTGCGGTGCGCTGGTTAAGTGAAGTGCCCTCGGGTCAAGCCCAAGGGTGACGATCGAGTATGTGGAGAGGTCGCCCCTACCCTTCATATTTCTCCAGAAACGCCTCAATGCCGAGCTTGCGGAAATCGGGCAGCGCCTGGTGCAGCTTGTCGTGGCTCCAGTCCCACCAGGCCATGGCGTCGAGCCGTGAGGCCACGTCATCGGAAAAGCGCTGCCTGATGGTTCGGGCCGGGACGCCCACGGCGATAGCGAAATCGGCGACGTCCTTGGTCACCACCGCATTGGAGCCGATAATGGCGCCATTGCCCACAGTCACGCCGGGCATGATCACCGCGCCATGGCCGATCCAGGTGTCGTGGCCAATGCTGATGGGTGTGCTCTCGCGCCAGTCGAAAAAGCTCTGGTCATCCTCCTCGCCCTCGAAATATTGCGCCGAGCGATAGGTGAAATGGTGCAGCGAGGCGCGGCCCATCGGGTGCATGCTCGCATAGATGCGCACATTGGCCGCGATATTGGAGAACTTGCCGATGCTGGAATAGGCGATCTGGGTGCCGCCCACGCAGTAGGAATAATCGCCCAGGCTCGAATAGGACACGGTGCAGCCGGCGCCCACCTCGGTATAACGGCCCAAAGTGGATTGATGGACCTTGGCGCTGGGGTGGATGGCGGGTTCGAGGCCAAGCTTTTTCATGCGGCAAGCTCCGGGGCAAAAGCGGTGACATCGAGAATGCGGTCGGCGACCTGGCTCCGCACCTCCTCGTCGTGGAAGATGCCGAGCAGGGCCACGCCCTGCGCCTTCTTCTCCCCGATCATGGCGACGACGACAGCGCGGTTGGTGGCGTCGAGCGAGGCGGTCGGCTCGTCGAGCAGCAGCACGGGATGGTCGGTGATGAAGCCGCGCGCAATATTGACGCGCTGCTGTTCGCCGCCCGAAAAGGTCGCCGGCGGCAGGCTCCACAGCCGTTCGGGCAGGTTGAGCCGGGCCAGCAGATGCTTCGCGCGCGCCTGCGCCTCGGCCTTGTCCACGCCGCGGATCACCAGCGGCTCGGCCACCACGTCGAGCGCCGAAACGCGCGGCACGGTGCGCAGGAACTGGCTGACATAGCCGATGGAATCGCGCCGCAGCGTCAGCACGGTACGCGGATCGGCCGTGGCCAGATCGACCGCCTCCCCATGGTGCTGGATGACAATGGACCCGGCATCGACGCCATAATTGCCATAGACCATTTTGAGGATCGAGCTCTTGCCCGCCCCCGACGGCCCGCCCAGCACGACGCATTCGCCGGGCTGAACGTGAAAGTTCACATGTTCCACCACCGGCAGCACGATCCCGTCGCGCAGATGCATGGTGAAGGTCTTGCTGAGATTTTTGACAGTAAGGGCGGTCATCATCACACCTGCAGGATCGAGCTGACGAGCAGCTGGGTATAGGGTTCGCGCGGATCGTCGAGCACGCGGTCGGTGAGCCCCGCCTCGATCACATGGCCATCCTTCATCACCATCATGCGGTGGCTGAGGAGCCGCGCCACGGCCAGGTCATGCGTCACGACGATGGCCGCCAGCCCCAGTTCGCCCACCAGGCCGCGCAAGAGATCGAGCAGGCGCGCCTGTACCGACACATCCAGACCGCCGGTCGGCTCGTCCATGAAGACCAGCCGTGGCCCGGTGACGAGGTTGCGGGCGATCTGCAGGCGCTGCCGCATGCCGCCGGAAAAGCTGCGCGGCTGGTCGTCGATGCGGTCGGCAGCGATTTCCACCCTTCCGAGCCAGTCGAGCGCCGTGGCGCGGATCTGGCCATAGTGGCGGTCGCCCACCGCCATCAGCCGCTCGCCGACATTGGCGCCGGCCGAGACGGTCATGCGCAATCCGTCGGCCGGGTTCTGGTGCACGAAGCCCCAGTCCGTGCGGACGAGAAAGCGCCGCTCGGCCTCGCTGAGGTCATAGATATTGCGCCATGCCCCGTCGCGCATGCGGTAATGCGTCTGGCCGGACGTGGGCTCCAGCGTCGCCGATAGGGAATTGAGCAAGGTGGTCTT
Organism: Devosia sp. MDV22-iso42; assembly: GCF_058629155.1. Lineage (NCBI taxonomy): Bacteria > Pseudomonadati > Pseudomonadota > Alphaproteobacteria > Hyphomicrobiales > Devosiaceae > Devosia > Devosia sp. MDV22-iso42. Next base: position 67,976 of record NZ_JBZVWR010000002.1, on the reverse strand, counting down.
GCCCGAGCCGGATTCCCCGACAATGGCCAGCACTTCGCCGGGCCAGAGTTCAAAACTGACATCGGCGCAGCCGAGGCGGGAGCCGTAATATTTGGTGAGATTGTCGACGCGCAGGAGAGGTTCACTGCTCATTCCGCTGCCTCCTGGGCGACACCGAGTGTCCCCACATGTCCCGCCGCGCGGCGTTCCTCGCAATTGTCGGTATCCGAGCACACATACATATGCCCGCCCTGGTCATCGAGAATGACCTCGTCGAGATAGACCTGTTCGGCCCCGCAGAGCGCGCAGGGCTGCTCGAAATGCTGGATGGCGAAGGGATGGTCTTCGAAATCCAGGCTCACCACTTCGGTATGCGGCGGCACGGCATAGATGCGGTGCTCGCGCCCGGCGCCGAACAGCTGCAGCGCCTCTGACATGTGCATTTTGGGATTGTCGAATTTGGGCGTCGGGCTGGGGTCCATGACATAGCGGCCCTCGACCTTGACCGGATAGGCATAGGTGGTGGCGATGCGGCCGTGCCGGGCAATGTCCTCATAGAGCTTGACGTGCATCAGCCCATATTCCTCGAGCGCGTGCATCTTGCGCGTCTCGGTTTCGCGCGGTTCGAGGAAGCGCAAAGGCTCGGGGATCGGCACCTGATAGACTAGGATCTGCCCGGCCCCGAGTTTCTTTTCGGGGATGCGGTGGCGGGTCTGGATGATGGTGGCCTCGGCGGTATGCGTCGTCGTCGCTACCTGCGCCACCTTGGCGAAGAAGGCGCGGATCGAGACCGCATTGGTGGTGTCGTCGGCGCCTTGGTCGATGACCTTGAGCACGTCGTCCGGCCCGATGATCGAGGCCGTCACCTGCACGCCGCCGGTGCCCCAGCCATAGGGCATGGGCATTTCCCGGCTCGAAAACGGCACCTGATAGCCGGGAATGGCAATGGCCTTGAGAATGGCCCTGCGGATCATCCTTTTGGTCTGCTCGTCGAGATAGGCAAAGTTATACTGGGCGGTGGCGGTCATTCCGCGGCCTCCTTGAGTGCGGCGGCTTCATGTTCGGCGCGCATGCGGCGGATCATGTCGAGCTCGGCCTGGAAATCGACGTAATGGGGGAGCTTGAGGTGCTCGACGAAGCCGGTCGCCTGCACATTGTCGCAATGGGCGATGACGAATTCCTCGTCTTGGGCCGGGGCCACCAGGTCCTCGCCGAATTCGCGAGCCCTTAGCGCCCTGTCGACCAGCGACATGGCCATGGCCTTGCGCTCGGCCTGGCCGAAGACCAGGCCATAGCCGCGGGTGAACTGCGGCGCCAGCTTGGCTGAGCCCTTGAACTGGTTGACCATCTGGCATTCGGTGACGCGGATGCGCCCCAGATTGACGGCAAAGCCGAGCTCGGGCACGTCGAACTCGACATCGACCTCGCCGATGCGGATTTCGCCGACAAAGGGATGGCTGCGGCCATAGCCGCGCTGGGTGGAATAGGCCAGAGCCAGCAAAAACCCCTCGTCGCCGCGGGCCAGAGCCTGCAGCCGCAGGTCGCGGTTGAGCGGAAAGTCGAGTGGTTCGCGCGTCAGGTCGCCGACCTCGGCATCGGGATCGGTCTCGCCATCGGGCTCCATCAGCCCCTGGCGACCCAGCAGGTCGGTGACGCGCGGCGCCGCCTCGACCTCGGCTGGCCGGGTCAGCGGCGCCGGCACCGTGCCACCCACCAGCGCGGCATCGAGCAGGCGATGGGTATAGTCGAAGGTCGGACCCAGCAGCTGGCCGCCGGGCAGGTCCTTGAAGGTGGCCGAGATGCGGCGTTCGATCAGCATGGCGCCGGTATCCATGGGCTGGCTATAGCCGAAGCGCGGCAAGGTGGTGCGATAGGCGCGCACCAGGAAGATCGCCTCGATCAGGTCGCCCCGCGCCTGCAGCAGCGCCAAAGCGGCCAGTTCGGTATCGTAGAGCGAGCCTTCGCCCATGGTGCGATCGACGGCCAGCCCGAGCTGCTCGACGATCTGGTCGAGCCGCAATCCGGGCACCGAGCGGTCGCCGCGGCGCCGGTCGGCCAGCAGAGCATGGGCATTGGCAATGGCGGCTTCACCGCCCTTGACGGCTACATACATGTCAGTGTCCTTCCGAAATGCGCGTCGAGCGCGGCAGACCCATGACCTGGCCCTCGGCGACCAGCAGCAGGTCGACGCCGCGCGGAAACAGCGCGCGGTTGGCCGCCCATTGCGCGATGAAATCCGCGGGCAGGCCCTTTGGGCTAATATGGAGGTGGTCCTTGATGCCCGGCCCGCGCAGGCTGAGCACCGCGCCGCCGCTCAGCGCGGGCACGGCCAGCACCACTGTGGTCGAGCGGTCGGGATATTCCTGGGTGCCCAGGTTGAACTGGTTCAATTCTGGCAGCTGCCCTGCCCCGCTGGCCACGGCAAAGGTCGCTTTTTCCGGCGCCTCAACCAGCGGCGCCCCGCTGTGAAAGCCCAGCCATGTTCCGATAGTACCATCGCCGCGCAGGCCCGCGTCCAACCAGACGGGGGTGTCATGATCTGAAAGGGTCAGCAGGATGCTAACCAATTCGGGGGAAAGGCTATGCGAGATCGACTGGGGTGTGACGAGGTTTTTCAGCGTGCCGGGATGGGCCAGCGCATCCATGATGGCGCGAAAACTGGTCTGGCTGTGCAGCACCGGATCGGCGAAACCGCCCTCAAGAAGACTATCCATCTCAGTTATCCCCGCGCACCATGGTGAAGAAATCGACCCGGGTGGCCGCCGTCTCGTCGCGGCGTTTCTGGTCGCCGCGTTGCGCCAAAGCCGCCAGAGGCGCGACGATCTCGGCCTCCACTGCGTCCGGCGCGCGCTGGAACAGCGCGTCGATCACCGCGATGACCTCGGCCTTGGCCAGGTCCCGGCCGAGGCAATACCCATGCCCCACCTGCCCGCTTACAATGCGCACGCTGGCGCGGCTGACCGAGGCTTCACCCATATTGAAGGGCGCGCCGCCACCGCCGGCCCGGCCGCGCACCATGACGAGGCCCACTTCGGGGCCACGGATGCGGGTAAAGTCCGGCTTGTCGGCCCAGGCGTCCCAGACGGCGGCCAGTTCGCGCGCCGGCGCGGCCGCCAGCACGTCCAGCGCCGCCTTGCGGCGATTGTGTTCGATGGGTTCTGCATGCTGCATGCTTGCCTCTATTTGTCTAATGGATTAGACAACTAATCTCACTATTTTGGTCTTAGGCTTTCCATGTGACTTTGCAATGACAAAAAACCGGGATGAACTGGGCGGGGTCGCTCTGTGGCGCCGCATCGCCGATGCCATTCGCCTCGATATCATCGGCGGCAAGCTTGCCAGCGGTGACAGGCTTCCCACCGAAGCCGTTCTGGCGACACGCTTTTCCGCCAATCGCCATACGGTGAGGCGGGCGCTGGCCGTGCTGGCCGAAGAGGGGGTGGTGGGGGCCGAACAGGGGCGCGGCACCTTTGTCCGCAGCGCCAGGCGGCTGAGCTATCCGATCGGCCGGCGCACCCGCTTTTCCGAGGGCCTGGCCGGCCAGGCGCGCAGCATCAGCGGCCGCCATCTGGGCCACAAAATCGAAAATGCCAATGCCACCATAGCCCAGGCGCTGGGCATCAAGCCGGGCGCCAAGGTGGTGCGCATCGAGGGCCTGTCATCGGCCGATGGCATACCGCTGTCGCGCGCCACCACCTGGCTGGCCTATCGACAGTTTCCCGATGTGGCGCAGCGCATCATCGAAAAAGGGTCGTTCACGGCCGTCTTTGCCAGCTATGGCCTAACCGATTATGCGCGCGCCACCACGCGCATCTCGGCCCGCCATGCCGATGCCGAGGAAACCCAGCTGCTGGGCCTGTCGGCCGGGGCGATCCTGCTGGTCTCGGAAGCCATCGACGAGGATGGCGCGGGCAACCCCATCTCCTACGCCCTCAGCCGGTTTCCGGCCGAACGGATGGAACTGGTGGTCTAGGCGCGCTGCGTCTGGTGGATGAGGTCCTGCAACAACTGCACAAATTGCTCGCCCGCCGCTTCCAGCGCGCCGGAATTGTCGATGCGCAGCGTGCTGGCCGGCAGGCGGTCGGCAACCTGGCGCTGGATACGCTGCTGGATCGATTCCGCCGTTTCACGGCCCCGTCCCGCCAGCCGACGCGCGATGACGTCGCGGTCGGCCGATACCGCCACGACCACGGCATCGGGATAGCGCGCGACCAGCGCCGCGATCATGGCGCGCGACAGATTGGCCACCACCACCCTGCCCGCGCGCAGGTCGTCTTCGAGCGAAATGGGCAGGCCATAGCGCAGGCCGTGCGCCTCCCAGGTCAGGGCAAAGGCGCCGTCCTGCTCGGCCTGGGCAAAGCTGGCCTCGTCCATGCTGTCATGGTCTTCGCTGCCGCCATCGGCCAGCCGCGTCACCACGCGACGCACGACATGGATCAGCCCGGTGGGCTCAAGCCGCGCGCGGGCAAAGCCGATCAGGCTGTCCTTGCCGGCGCCACTGGGCCCGACCACGGCGACAAAATTGCCCTTCATATGACGCGGCGACCTTCCCGATAGACGGTAAGGACGATGGGAATACCGTCCTCGATGCGCAGATGCACGAAATCGGCGCGCTTGCCCACGGCAATCTCGCCGCGGTCCTGGAAACCGCCGGCCTCGGCCGGGCGTTTGGTCACCAGCTGCACGGCCTTGGGCAGACTTATCCCCTCCACATTGTCGGCGAGCGAAAATGCCGATTGCAGCATGGAGAAGGGAATGTAGTCGGACGACAGAATATCGAGCAGATCGGCCTCGGCCAGAACCCGCGCCGAGACATTGCCGGAATGCGAACCACCGCGCACCACATTGGGGCCGCCCATCAGAATGGCCATGCCGGCCTGGCGCGAGGCGCGGGCGGCTTCCAGCGTGGTGGGGAATTCGGCAATGTGCAGGCCCAGATCGACCGCCTCCTCGACATGGGCGCGGGTGGCGTCGTCATGGCTGGCCAGCACGATACCCTTGTCATGGCAGATATCGGCAATGGCGCGGCGGAACGGGCCGGCATGGGCCTGGGACTGGCGGTTGCGGCGCTCGGAGAACTCGTCGAGCTGGGCGTCGCTCATCTTGGTCTTGCCCTGGTAATAGGCCTTGTAGGCGTCGAGGCTGGCGAACTGGCGCTGGCCGGGAGCGTGGTCCATCAGCGAGGCCAGGCGCACCTGCGGATCGTCGATGATGGCGAGGAAGCTTTCGAGACAATCGGGGGCCGAGACCTCGCAGCGCAGGTGGATGAAGTGTTCCGCCCGCAGCCTTCCGGCTTCGTTGCCGGCGCGGATGGCGCCGGCCAGGGTGCGCATGTCCTCGGCGCCGATATCGGTCTGTTCGTCGAGCCCGATGCGGATGGCGTCGAGCACGGTGGTAATGCCCGAAGCGGCGACCTGGGCGTCATGCGCCTGCACGGCGGCCACCGGGTTCCAGCGCACCTTGGGGCGCGGCGCATAATGGGTCTCGAGGTGGTCGGTATGCAGCTCGACCAGGCCCGGGATCAGGTAATCCCCGTCCAGGTCGGTGCCGGTCCGGCTGGGCGTGCCGATATCGGTGATGACGCCGCCGTCCACGCGCACGGAGCCCTCCAGCACCTCACTGGCCAAGACGATCCGGGCATTGGTGAGGACGAGGTCTCCGAGGGCGACACTGTTCATGGCAGCTCATTTCTGGGTTTCTATCGGGGCGATGCGCCCCTGCGCTAGCGCAAGATGATGACAGTTTGGCGACTGAGGCACGTTCATCGACTCGTCATGCAACTGTCGGTGAACAGTCACCAATCCGCAAGGGAACCGTCAAACAGGGGTTCTAGGAGTCCGCCCGCCAACCCTTGGCACAAGCTTTCCCGGAGACGTTCCAAATGACACGCAACACGCTGCTCGGTGCAGCCTCCACCCTCGCCGTTATCGCGCTGACCGCCTCCCCCGTCATGGCTCAGACCAAGTTCGAGTTCTGGTATGGCTTGTCGGGCGACCTGAGCGACCGCATCCAGGACATGTGCAAGACCTTCAACGAGTCGCAGGCCGACTACGAGATCGTCTGCATCAGCCAGAATGACTACGACACCAACCTGCAGAACACGATTGCCGCGTTCCGCGCCAACAAGCAGCCCACCGTCACGCAGATCTTCGACGCCGGCACGCTCGACCTGATGCTGAGCCAGGCCTATCTGCCGATCGGTCAGCTGATGACCGAAAACGGCTTCGACATCGACTGGTCGAACTATTTCTCCGGCATCGCTTCCTATTATTCGACCTCGAAGGGCGAACTGCTGTCGATGCCGTTCAACTCCTCGACGGCGATGATCTATTACAACACCGACGCCCTGGCCAAGGTCGGCTTTGACGGCCTGCCCACCACCTGGACCGAAGTCGAAGACGTCGCCCGCAAGATGAAGGAAGCCGGCTACGAATGCCCCGTGGCATTTGACCCAGCCGGTGCCTGGCAGTGGTTCGAGCAGTTCTCGGCCATCCACAACCAGCCCATCGCCACCAAGGGCAATGGCTTTGGCGGCCTCGACGCCGAAATGGTTGTCAGCAAGGGCCTGTTCGTGGACCAGCTGACCTGGTTCAAGGCCATGTATGACGAAGGCCTGTTTGTCCATAAGGGCAAGGATGTCGGCGAAGGCGATCTGGACTCGTTTGCCAATGGCAATTGCCAGATTTTCTCGGGCTCGATCGCCAGCCATGGCAGCGTTATTGCCAAGGCCGTCGATGGCCTGAACTGGGACGTCGCCATGCTGCCCATGCTCGAAGGCCATGAGCGCACCAATAGCCTCGTCGGCGGCGCCTCGCTGTGGACCCTCAAGGGCAAGTCGGAAGAAGAATACAAGGGCGCGGCCGCGTTCTACAACTTCCTGGCCACCCCTGAGCAGACCGAATGGTGGTCGACCGTGACCGGTTATATCCCCGTCACCAATACCGGCTTTGAAGCCATGACCGCCAAGGGCTTCTACAACGAAGCTCCCTACAAGGGCCGCGAAAAGGCCATTGAAAGCCTGACCTTCACCCCGCCGACCGAAAACACCCGCGGCATCCGCCTGGGCAATTACGCCTCGATCCGCGCCGAAATGGTCAAGACCATGCAGGACGTGATGTTCAACAACACCCCGGTCCAGACTGCGCTGGAAAGCTTCGATGCCAAGGGTAACGAGATCCTGCGCCGCTTCCAGGCCACCTACAAGGATGCCGTTCTCCCCTGATCGGCTTAATCGCGGGTGCGGGCGGCATGGTCGCCCGCACCCATTCTCTTGGCTCTAAAGCGGGTGCCCCATGGAACGTCGCGCATTTTTCAACAATGGCTCCCTGCCCTGGCTGCTGATCGGGCCGCAATTGCTGCTGGTCATGGTGTTTTTCTACTGGCCCACCACGCAGGCGCTCTACTGGGCGTTCACGCTCGAACAGCCCTGGGGTGGCGGCAATAGCTGGGTCGGCTGGGACAATTTTCTCAACATCTTCCGCGACAGCGACTACTGGAGCACCGTGGCCCGCAGCGCGTTCTACGCCAGCTGCACCACCATCCTGTCGATGGCCATGGCGCTGACCCTGGCGGTATTCGTCGATCGCTCGCTCAAGGGCACGCGACTGTTCCAGTCGGTCTTTGTCTGGCCCTATGCCATTGCCGCACCGGCTGCCGGCGTGGCCTTCCGCTTCATCTTTGCCCCCGAGGCCGGTCTCGTCGGCGCCATCAACGACGTTTTTCCCGGCATCTGGAACCCGGCCATCAATGGCTTCCAGGCGCTGGCCATGATCATCGTCTGCCATTCCTGGCTGGGCATCGGCTACAACTTTATCTTCTTCCTCGCCGCCCTGCAGATGATCCCGCGCTCGATTTCCGAGGCCGGGGCCATGGATGGCGCGCGACCCTTCACCCGCATGATCGATCTGCAATTGCCGCTGATCGCGCCGACCGCCTTTTTCCTGCTCATCATCAACCTGATTTCGAGCTTCACCGACAGCTTCGGCCTGATCGACACCATGACCGAAGGCGGCCCGTTCGGGAGCACCGAGGTCATGGTCTACAAGATCTATTTCGACGGCTTCAAGGGGCTCGATTACTCCGGCGCCGCCGCTCAGTCGATCGTGCTCATGCTGCTCGTCATCTCGCTCACTTTCGTCCAGTTCAAATGGGTCGAAAAGCGCATCCACTATACCTGAGGACCGGTCATGATCGAACGTTCGCCTTTCTTCGACTTCGTTACCTATGCGGTGATGGTGTTCGGCATGTTCTTCGTGCTGGTGCCGTTCTGGATCACCTTCGTGGCCGGCTCGCAGTCGCTGCAGGAAGTCAGCCAGGTGCCGATTTCGCTGCTGCCCTCGAGCCATCTGCTCGACAACCTGCAGGCTGCCTGGGCGCGGGCCGATCTCGGCCCCAAAATGCTCAACAGTTTCATCGTGGCGGTCGGGGTTACCACCGGCAAGATCATCCTGGCGGCCCTGTCGGCCTTTGCCATCGTGTTCTTCAACTTCCGGGGCCGGATGATCTGCTTCTGGCTGATCTTTGCCACGCTGATGCTGCCGCTCGAAGTGCGTATCGTGCCGACCTATGCCATCGCCGCCAATGCCCTGCAGCCCTTCCAGTTCATCCTTGATACCTTTGGGCTGACCGGGCTGGTCGAAACCCTTTCGGGCATCCGCATCGGGCTCGAATGGAACCTGCTCAACTCCTATCCCGGGCTGATCCTGCCGCTGGTGGCCACCGCCACCGGTACCTTCCTCTACCGCCAGTTCTTCATGACCATTCCCGATGAGCTGGTCGAAGCCTCCAAGATGGATGGCGCCGGGCCGATGCGCTTCTTTTTTGAGGTGCTGATCCCGCTCAGCCGCACCAATATGCTGGCGCTGGCCACCATCATGTTCGTCTCGAGCTGGAACCAGTATCTGTGGCCACTGCTGATCACCACCGACCGGGCCAATTTCGGCACCGTGGTGATGCAGCTCAAGGCCCTTATCCCCGATCCCAATGGCACGCCCGACTGGAACGTCACCATGGCGGGCGCCCTCATCATCATGCTGCCGCCTTTGCTGGTCGTAGCCTTCATGCAGCGCTGGTTCGTGCGCGGCCTCATCTCCAACGACAAGTGAGACAATCCATGTCAGCCATCAGCATTTCAGGCGTCAAGAAGCGCTATGCCAAGAGCAAGGCCCATGTCATCCATGGCGTGGATGTCGAGATCGAAGCCGGCGAATTCGTCGTCATCCTGGGGCCCTCGGGCTGCGGCAAGTCCACCCTGCTGCGCATGATTGCCGGGCTCGAAGAGATCAGCGAAGGCGAGATCGCCATTGGCGGCGCCGTGGTCAACAAGCTCGAGCCGCGCGAGCGCGGCTGCGCCATGGTGTTCCAGAACTATGCGCTTTATCCGCATATGACGGTGCGCCAGAATGTCGGCTATGCCCTCAAGGTGGCCGGCATGAAAAAGGCCGAGCGCGAAATCAAGGTGATGAAGGTCGCCACCTCCGTCGGCCTCGAGCCCTATCTCGACCGCAAGCCGGGCGAGCTCTCGGGCGGCCAGCGCCAGCGCGTCGCCATGGCCCGCGCCATGGTGCGCGAGCCCAAGGTCTTCCTGTTCGACGAGCCCTTCTCCAACCTCGACGCCAAGCTGCGCGTGGCCATGCGCGCCGAAGTGAGGGGCCTGCATCGCAGCCTCGGCGTCACCTCCGTTTTCGTGACCCATGACCAGACCGAGGCGATGACCCTGGCCGACCGGCTGATCATCATGAACCAGGGCGTGGTGGAGCAGGTGGGCCGGCCCAGCGAGGTCTATCACCGCCCCGCCAGCCTGTTCGTCGCCGACTTCATCGGCTCGCCGGCGATGAACCTGATCCGCGGCTTTTTCAGCGATGACGGCTATTTCCGCCATGGCCAGGGCGGCATGATCCATCTGCCAAGCCTCTCGTCGGGCCTCGCCAGCCAGGAAGTCTCGCTGGGCGTGCGCCCCGAACTGGTACGTCGTGTTCCCGCCGGCACCAAGGGCGCGATTGCCGCCGTTGTCGATTACACCGAAGAGCTAGGCGCTGCCCGGCTGGTCTATGCCAATGCCGATGGCAGCCGCATCATTGCCATCGACACCGGCAATGACGCGCTGGGCACCGGCCTGCCGATCCACCTGAGCTTCGAAGCCGTCGACACGCATGTGTTCAGCCACGATACCGGCCGCCGCGTCGATCTTGGCGCCGCCAATACGTCTGCCACCAATGCCCGCATCAACGCCTGATCTGGAGATTTTTCATGAGCAATATCATCGCAACGGGATTCAATGCCGGTTCGGATGACGGCGAACTGTTCAGCCTCGAGGCTGACCTGCGCCGCCTGGCCGATATCGGCGTCGACACGGTCGAGCTGGGCCTGACCAGCATCGATCTCATTTCCGGCGGCCGCATCCTGCCCGAGCGGCTCGAGCGCCTGCTCGCCATTACCAGCCAGTTCGATTTCCGCTACACCGTGCATGGCTTGGTCTCGTCCAACTTCATGGACCCGGACACGCAGAAGTACCAGCTGGCCGCCGCCAAGGCGCTGGTGGAAGTCTGCGACCGCGTCGACGCGCGGATCCTCGTGCAGCATGGCGGGTGCCTGCGCGCCGACCAGATTCATGAGCGTGCCGGCGCCGACCAGCGCGAGCGGGAAGCCCTGACCGAACTGGCCGACTTCGCCCGCCCCTATGGCGTGCGCATTGCGCTGGAAAACATCTTCACCACCGAACTGGGCCAGTATCGCCAGACCCCCAGCGAAGTGGCCGCCACGGTCAAGGCCGTCAACCACCCCAATGTGGTGGCGCTGATCGACTTCAGCCACGCCTATATCGAAAGCACCTATAAGGGCCTGAGCTTTTACGAGGAGATCGCCGCCATGGCGCCGGTCACCGGCCATCTGCACGTGCATGACAGCTTCGGCCGCCCGCAGGGCTTCTACAAGCCCTTCTTCCCGCAGGAAAACACCGCCATGGGCATCGGCGACCTGCATATGCCGCTGGGCTGGGGCGATATCGACTGGGACCACATCTTCGGCGCACTGCAGGTCCTGCCCGATACCGTGATGATGATGGAAATCGGCCGCCGCCACCGCAGCGAACAGCCCGAAAGCCTGCGCCGCGCCCGGCTTTTGGCCGGTCTGGATCAGCCGCAGGCCGTCGCGGCGCAATAAGGAAAGACTACGGAATTGAGGGCATCCGCGCAGCGGGTGCCCTCAATGGCTTTCGGGCCGAACCTCTTCCAGCTCGATCAGCGTGCCGTCGAAATCCTTGGGATGCAGGAACAGCACCGGATTGCCATGGGCGCCGGTCTTGGGCCTGCCATCGCCCAGCACCCGCGCCCCGCCCGTCGTCAGCGCCGCCGCCGCTGCAGCGATATCGGGCACCTCAAAGCAGATATGGTGCATGCCGCCACTCGGGTTCTTGGCCAGGAAGGCGGCAATCGGTGAGGTCGCACCCAGCGGCTCGAGCAGTTCCACCTTGGTATTGCCGGTATCGATGAACACCACCGTCACCCCATGCTCGGGCAGCGCCTGCGGCTGGCCGATATGGGCGCCGAGCAGGTCGCGATATCTGGCCGAGGCGGCTGCCAGATCCGGCACGGCGAGGGCGATATGGTTGAGCCGGCCGATCATCGGTTGGAGAGCCTTCCCTCGATCTGGCTGAGCACCGAAAAGGCGGCGCTCAGCACGTTCGTCCCCGGGCCGAAGATCGCTGCGACGCCGCTATCGAGCAGGAAATCATAATCCTGCTCAGGGATGACGCCGCCGACAATGACGGTGACGTCCTCCAGCTCGCGATCCTTGAGCGCCGCGATCAGTTCGGGCACCAGCGTCTTGTGCCCGGCCGCCAGCGAGGAGACGCCGACGGCATCGACCTTGAGCTCGTCGGCATGGGCCGCCACTTCGCCGGCGGTTTCGAACAGGTCGCCCATATGGACGAGGAACCCCAGATCGGCAAAGGCGCTGGCGATCACCTTGGCGCCGCGATCATGGCCGTCCTGGCCCATCTTGGCGATGAAGATCGAGGGTGCCCTGCCCCGGCTCGCCTTGAAGGCGGCGATGCGACCAGCAATGGCGGCAAATTCGGGATCGTCGCCATAGCCCTGGGCATAGACGCCGGAAATGACCCGGGTGACGGCGTGGTGGCGGCCGAACACGTCTTCCAGCGCCAGGCTGATCTCGCCCAAAGTCGCCCGAGCCCGTGCAGCGGCCACAGCGGCGTCGAGCAGGTTGCCCTCGTCCTTGGCCGCATATTCGCGCAGTGCATCGAGCATGGACTGGCATTTCTCCTCGTCGCGGCCGGCCCTGACGCGGCCGAGCAGCGCGATCTGTTCGAGGCGCACCTTGGCATTGTCGATGTCGCGCACCTCAAGGGCGTCCTCAACATCGAGCCGGTAGCGGTTGACGCCGACAATGACATCCTCGCCGCGGTCGACCCGAGCCTGGCGCAAAGCCGCGGCCTTTTCGATCGCCAGCTTGGGCTCCCCGCTCTGCACGGCCTTGGTCATACCGCCCTGCGCCTCGGCCTCGCCGATCAGCGCCTTGACGCCCGCCACCAGGTCGGCGGTCAGCGCCTCGACATAGTAGGAGCCGCCCAGCGGATCGACGACGTCGGTGATGCGGCTTTCATGCTGCAGGATCAGCTGGGTATTGCGGGCGATGCGGCTGGAAAATTCCGTCGGCAGCGCAATGGCTTCGTCAAAGCTGTTGGTGTGGAGGCTCTGCGTGCCGCCCAAAGTGGCGGCCAAAGCCTCGATGGTGGTGCGCACGATATTGTTGTGCGGGTCCTGCTCGGTCAGCGACACGCCCGAGGTCTGGCAGTGGGTGCGCAGCATCTTGGAGCGCGGGTCCTTGGCGCCCAGCCCGGTCATGATCTCGCTCCAGAGCTGGCGGGCAGCGCGCAGCTTGCTGACTTCGAGGAAGAAGTTCATGCCGATGCCGAAAAAGAAGCTCAGCCTGCCGGCAAAGGCATCGATATCGAGCCCGCGGGCCTGCGCGGCGCGGACATATTCCATGCCGTCGGCCAGGGTGAAGGCCAGCTCCTGCACCGCCGTCGCCCCGGCCTCGTGCATGTGATAGCCAGAAATCGAGATCGAATTGAACTTGGGCATGTGCTCGGCGGTATAGGCGATAATATCGCCGACAATGCGCATGCTCGGTTCAGGCGGGTAGATATAGGTATTGCGGACCATGAACTCCTTGAGCACATCGTTCTGGATGGTGCCCTCGAGCTTGGCCTGGGCCACGCCCTGCTCTTCGGCCGCGACAATGAACATGGCCAGAACCGGGATAACGGCGCCATTCATGGTCATCGACACGCTCATCTGGTCGAGCGGAATGCCGTCAAAGAGGATCTTCATGTCCTCGACGCTATCGATGGCGACGCCGGCCTTGCCGACATCGCCGACCACGCGCGGATGGTCGCTGTCATAGCCGCGATGGGTGGCCAGGTCGAAGGCGACCGAAAGCCCCTTCTGCCCCTTTTCCAGCGCCTGGCGGTAAAAGGCATTGCTCTCCTTGGCCGTCGAAAAGCCGGCATATTGCCTTATGGTCCAGGGCCGGTTGGCATACATGGTCGCGCGCACGCCGCGGGTAAACGGCTCGGCGCCGGGGACCTCTGAATCCTCGCCGAAATAGACCGGCTTGACTTCAATGCCGCCATAATCGCGGTCGAGCGAAGCCAGCGGGGTGTCCCGCAATTCCTTCTGGGCAAGCTCGGCCCAGCGGACGAAATTGGTCTTGTCGCTCATGCCACCGCCTCAAATTCGAGGATCACCTGATCGACCGCCAACACCGAGCCGGCCACCGCATGGACCTTGCTGACACGCGCCCGTTTTTCCGCCTTGAGCACGTTTTCCATCTTCATGGCCTCGACGACCGCCAGGGTTTGCCCGTCCTCGACGATCTCGCCCACCACCACGTCGATGCGCACCACCTGCCCCGGCATGGGGCAGAGCAGGAACTTGCTCATGTCGGGCGGAACCTTGACCGGCATATATTTGAGCAGGCTCGCGACATGGGGCGGCAGCACCTGCACCTTGAGGTCGGCGCCGCGATAGCGGATGCGGAACCCCGTCGTGGTCGCCCTGACCTTGAACACCGACTGCCGTCCATCGGACCAGTCGATCCGGGCCAGTCCGGCGCCGGGCACCCAGTCGAGCCGCGCCGCCACGCTGCGCCAGTCGGCGCCCACCGTATAGCCATCTTCCGTCTCGCCCACCGTGACCGGCAGCGCCTGCTCGCCGATCTGCACATGCCAGTGCCACTCGCTCGCTGCAAAGCCATGCCGCGCCTCGCGCCGGCTCATCAGCAGGGCCGCGGCGGCAGCAACGTCGAGCTGGTGCTGTTCGCTCAGCGTGGCGCCGGTAAAGCCCTCGGGGAACTCCTCGGCAATATAGCCGGTGGTCAGCCGGCCTTCGCGAAAGCGCTCCTGCTCCATCACCGTGGCGAGGAAGGGCAGATTATTGCCCACCCCCTCGACCTCGAAACTGTCGAGCGCCACCGCCATGGCGTCGATCGCCTCGATCCGCGTCGGCGCCCAGGTGCAGAGCTTGGCGATCATCGGATCGTAAAAGGTCGAGATATCCCCGCCCTCGAAAACCCCGGTATCATTGCGGACATGCAGCGTCTCTGACGCGCTTTCGGCCGGTGGCCGATATTTCGTGAGGCGGCCGGTGGAGGGCAGGAAGTTGCGATAGGGATCTTCGGCATAGAGCCGGCTTTCGATCGCCCAGCCATTGCGCTGCACCTGGTCCTGGGTCAGCGGTAGCTTTTCGCCATTGGCGGCGCGCAGCATCAGTTCCACCAGGTCGAGCCCGGTGATCAGTTCGGTGACCGGATGCTCGACCTGCAGGCGGGTATTCATCTCAAGGAAATAGAATTTCCTATCCTTGTCGACGATGAACTCCACCGTGCCGGCGCTCTGGTAGCCGACGGCCTTGGCCAGGGCCACCGACTGCTCGCCCATGGCCTTGCGCGTGGCCTCATCAAGGAAAGGCGATGGCGCCTCCTCGATGACCTTCTGGTTGCGCCGCTGGATCGAGCATTCGCGCTCGTTGAGATAGAGCACGTTGCCGTGGCTATCGCCGATCAGCTGGATCTCGATATGGCGCGGCTCGGTGACGAATTTCTCGATAAAGATGCGGTCATCGCCAAAGCTGGATGCGGCTTCCGACTTGGAGCGCGCGAAGCCCTCGCGCGCCTCTTCGTCGTTCCAGGCAATGCGCATGCCCTTGCCACCACCGCCGGCCGAAGCCTTGATCATCACCGGATAGCCGATGGAGCGGGAGATGGTAACGGCATGCTCGGCGTCGTCGATCAGCCCCATATGGCCGGGCACGGTCGAGACCCCCGCCGCCGCGGCGAGCTTCTTACTGGTGATCTTGTCACCCATGGCCTCGATGGCCCCAACCGGGGGACCGACAAAGATGATCCCCGCCGCTTCCAGCGCCTGGGCAAACTTCGGGTTCTCGCTCAGAAAGCCATAGCCCGGATGCACGGCCTGCGTGCCCGTCTGCTTGCAGGCGGCAATGATCTTGTCGATCTGGAGGTAAGAATCCTTGGCCGGCGACGGGCCGATATGCACGGCCTCGTCAGCCATGCGCACATGCAGCGCCTCCCTGTCAGCGTCCGAATAGACCGCGACGGTGGCAATGCCCATGCGTTTGGCCGTCTTGATGACCCGACAGGCAATCTCGCCGCGATTGGCGATGAGGAGTTTGGTGATGGTCATATCTTGTCCTCTGAACCTGCCGGCTCGAATTGTCCCCCACCGTCTTGAAGGGAGACGGCTAGCGTGAAGCCTATCTGTACTAACTGGACCTCGTAGGCCGTCATTTTTGCAAGCAACTCCAGTGATCCAATCCTTCTGCGGCGTGCTCTATCTTCGATCCGAAGAATCCTAGAACATCTAAAAAATCGACTTCAGGGAGCTTGCCATGTCATTTCCACCCACATTAAGTATTTCTGCGGGGCGTCGAATTAGCGGCGGTCTCATTGCCGTATCTGGCGCCCTTATTTTCTCCGCATTTGGGCTAATTGGATCTGGCATATCAGCCAGTAATTTGGCCTTTGCGTCTGATGTTTCCAGCTCGCTTGGTTGGCTTCTTCAGGCGGCTATAGGCGGCTTCCTGTGCTACCTGGCAACGGAGGTTGCTGACCACCCTGACACACCAGAAACTGGCCATCCCCACTCCAAATCAAACTACATGCAGACCGTCTCCGCTCTGCTCGTAGTTTATGGCTTGGGCACTCTGGCTTGGGGAACAGTTGTGCTTTTCGATGCAGCCACGATTCCATATCCATAGGCCCTCACAACGGAATATTCCCGTGCTTCTTCTTCGGACCCTGCACATTCTTGTTGCGCAGGGTCGACAGCGCCCGGATCACCCGCCGTCTTGTCCCATGCGGCATGATCACATCGTCGATGAAGCCGCGTTCGGCCGCGACGAAGGGGTTGGCGAAACGCGCTTCATAGTCCGCCGTGCGCTGGGCGATCTTTTCCTTGTCGCCGAGTTCAGAGCGATAAAGGATCTCCGTGGCGCCCTTGGCGCCCATCACGGCGATTTCGGCCGAGGGCCAGGCATAGTTGACGTCGGCCTTGATGTGCTTACTCGCCATCACGTCATAGGCGCCGCCATAGGCCTTGCGCGTGATGACGGTGACCAAAGGCACGGAGGCTTCGGCATAGGCGAACAAGAGCTTGGCGCCATGCTTGATGATGCCGCCATATTCCTGGGCCACGCCGGGCAGGAAGCCGGGCACGTCGACCAAAGTGAGGATGGGGATTTCAAAGCTGTCGCAGAAGCGGATGAAGCGCGCGGCTTTCTTGGAGGCATTGATGTCGAGGCATCCTGCCAGCACCAGCGGCTGGTTGGCCACGACGCCGACGGGATGGCCGTCCATGCGGATGAAGCCGATCAGGATATTGCCGGCATGGTCCTTCTGGAGTTCCAAAAAGTCGCCCTCGTCGGCGATCTTTTCGATCACCTCGCGCATGTCATAGGGCTGGTTGGCGCTGGCGGGGATGATGGTGTCGAGGCTGATATCGTCGCGATTGGCGGGGTCAGCCGTCACCCGATGCGGCGGCTTCTGGCCCGCCATGAGTGGCAGAAAGCCGTAAAGCCGGCGCACTTCGGCCAGGGTCTCGATATCGTTCTCGAAGGCCGCATCGGCCACCGAGGAAATCCTGGTATGGGTCGAGGCGCCGCCCAGCTCTTCCTGGGTGACGCTCTCATTGGTCACCGTCTTGACCACATCGGGGCCGGTGACGAACATATAGCTGGTGTCTTTGACCATGTAGATAAAGTCGGTCATGGCGGGCGAATAGACGGCGCCGCCGGCGCAGGGGCCCATGATCACCGAGATCTGCGGCACCGCGCCCGAGGCCTGGACATTGCGCCAGAACACGTCGGCATAGCCGCCCAGACTGGCCACCCCCTCCTGGATGCGGGCGCCACCACTGTCGTTGAGCCCGATCACCGGCGCGCCGTTCTGCATGGCCAGGTCCATGATCTTGCAGATCTTCTTGGCATGGGTTTCGCTCAGCGAGCCGCCGAAGACGGTGAAATCCTGGCTGAACACATAGACCAGTCGCCCGTCGATATTACCCCAACCGGTCACCACGCCATCGCCGGGAATGATGGTATCGGCCATGTCGAAATCGGTGGCCCGATGGGTGACGAACATATCGTATTCTTCGAAAGACCCCGGATCGAGCAAGACGCTCAGCCGCTCACGCGCCGTCAGCTTGCCCTTGCCGTGCTGGGTATCGATGCGGCGCTGGCCGCCGCCCAGCCGCGCTTCGCCACGCTTGGCTTCCAGTTGGGCAATGATTTCCTGCATGCGCCTCTCCCTATTGGCACTACCCTAGCGCGTCGCGTCGCTTCTCCCAAGACAGCAAAGCGCGCGGCTGTTACAATCACACAAGCCGAACGTTGCAATGTTGTGGAGTTGTGTGAATGGCCAACCGCAAAGTCTTTGCCGGCGCCCGGCTGCGGGCGCTGCGCGCCCAGCACAAGCTGACCCAGAGCGAGCTGGCGGCGCGGCTCGATATCTCGGCCTCCTATGTCAACCAGATCGAATCCAACCAGCGGCCGCTCACCGCCTCGGTGATGCTGGCTTTGGCTGATGGCTTCAATCTCGATCTCACCAGCCTGATGACCGATGGCTCGGACCGACTGCTGGCCGACCTGCGCGAGGCTTTGGCCGATCCGGTGTTCGGCGACACCATGCCCAATCTGCAGGAGCTCAAAACGGTCACGGCCAATGCGCCCGACGTGGCCCGGGCTATGCTCTCGCTGTACGAAACCTATCGCAAAACCAATGAGCGGCTGGCCAGTGTCGATGCCGAGCTGACGCGCAACCCGCAGGCGGGCCTGCAGACCGCCTATGAGGAAGTGCGCGACTTCTTCCACTATGCCGACAACTATTTCGATGCGCTCGACCGCGCAGCCGAGGCTTTGGCGGCCGAGCTGGGCATTTTTGCGCCCGACCGGCTCAACCGGCTGATCGCCTATTGCGGCGAAGCGCATGACCTGCGGGTCGTGCTGAGCGCCCCTGCCCGAGACGACCTCATCAAGGAATATGATCGCTCGACGCGGACGCTGGCCATCAATGCACGGCTCGAGCCGGCGACGCAGTTCTTCCAGATCGCCGCGCATCTGGGCGGTATCGAGCAGACGACCCTGCTGGCGCAGCTGCTCGATGCGGCCAGCTTCAAGACCAGCGAGGCGCGCTCGATTGCCCGCATGGGCCTGGCCAACTATTTCGCCGGGGCGCTGCACATGCCCTATGGCGCTTTTCTCAAGGCGGCCGAAGCGCATCGCTACGATATCGAGGAACTGGCGCACCTGTTCGGCGCCAGCCTCGAACAGGTAGCGCATCGCCTCTCAAGCATGCAGCGCCCGCGCGAAAAGGGCGTGCCGTTCTTTTTTGCCAGGGTCGATGCTGCGGGCACCATTACCAAGCGCCATTCGGCCACTGCGCTGCAATTCGCCCGCTTTGGCGGCGCCTGCCCGCTGTGGAACGTGCACCGGGCCTTCGAGGCGCAGGGCCAGATCATAAGGCAACTGGCCGAGACGCCGGACGGCAACCGCTATCTTTGCCTGGCCTGGTCGAGCGAGAAGCGCAGCGGCGGTTATAATGGCATCACCCGACGCTATGCCTATGCTTTGGGCTGCGAAATCAGCCATGCCAGCCGGCTGGTCTATGGCAGCGATATCGACCTGGCCCGGGCCCGATTTGACCCCATCGGCGTTGCCTGCCGCATCTGCGAGCGGCGCAGTTGCCCGCAGCGGTCGGTGCCGCCGCTGGCGGTCGACATCGTCATCGATGCCGATCGGCGCAGCATTGTGCCCTACCAGATCGGCTGATCCCAGCGTGGCATGAGACACGTACGGCAAATCCAAGAGACGATTTAAACCCTTGCCGTCGGCCACGAAGTGGTCAAACTGGCGGTTGCAGGACTCGTCCTGTTGCTTGGACTAACTGCCGAGAACACCATGCATGCTGACGACGGCTCCCCGACGACAATCTATCTGGTGGATGACCATCCGCTGGTGATTGAAGCGTTGCGCGCGCTGATCGGTCAGGCCGACGACCTGGCAGTCCTCGGCGCCACCACGTCCGGGCGGCATGCCATGTGTGAAATTCCCCTGCTGCTTCCCGACATCGTGGTGGCCGACCTCGGCATGCCGGATGTGCCGGGGGAGGAGGTGATCCGCTGGCTGCGCGCCAACCACCCCGACATTGCTATCATCGTGCTCACCGCGCGGCGCAACCTGGGGGCCCTGCGCCCGCTGGTTGATGACGGGGTGCTGGGCATTATCGGCAAGACGGCGGTGGGCGTCGAACTGCTGAACTGCATCCGCACCGTCGCGGCGGGCGAGGTATTTCTCGAAATCGAGCACAATGCCAATGAGGCGACGCCGGCCAGCGCCAGCGTCGAGACGCTGAGCAAGCGGGAGCTCGAAGTGCTACAGATGGTGGCGCGCGGCCTTTCGGGCAAGCAGATCGGCGCCCAGCTGGGCATAGCCGCCAAGACTGCCGAAACCCACAAGGCGCGCGGTCTGGCCAAGCTTGGCCTGTTCAGTCGCTCCGACATCTTTCAGTTCGCCCAGAGCGAGGGCTGGCTGGACAACAGCTAACCGGCCCACTGAGCACGGGCGTCAGGAAAAACCTGACGCCGCGCTCGGCGATGTTTGAGGCATGATCTGCTTTGTGAAGGGCGCCCTGCATCAACGTCTGTATGGATCGAGCATGACTGAGCCAATACCGTTCGACGTCAGAATGGCGGCGCTGCGCGCCCATTTCACCACGCGTGCTCGCCGGGAAGGTGATGAACTCAAGCAACTGGCGGCACAGATGACCGCTGACGACGAAGCCCGCAGGCGCATCGGCCATATTGCCCATGGCCTGGCTGGCGCCGGGGCGATTTTTGGCATGCCCCAGGTGTCCAGCCGGGCCGCAGAGCTGGAAGAGGCGATTCTTGCCGGCGCTGCGCCGGGCGATGTCGCCAGCCAGAGCCTCGCCTTGGCCTGCATGCTGTCAAAGCTGGGCTGCCAGGCCTCCGCCTGAAGCGTCACAGTGCGCTGGCGCGGCTTGGCCGCCTAGCGCCGGTAGTCGGGCTTTGGCGGCGGCGTACCATCATGGACATAGCTGTTGGGGCCGATATCGGGACCGGGGCGCTGCGGCGTGCCGCCGGGATTGGGCACCTTGTCACGCTCCTCATGCACTTCGGGATGCGGATCGGCGACGTCCTTGCCGGCCGTCGTATCGGCGCCGGTGGGCAGGCTATTGGGCCGGAACGGTGATTTCTCGGTCATGGTCGAACTCCAGCATGGTCAAAGGATTATCCAGGGACGGCGGATCGCGTGGCCGACCCGTGGAAAGGCAATCGGCCCGACACCGCAGATCGAAATCTGTTGCGCCGGGCCGAGCACTGCACGGTTTGGAGGTCGGCAGTTCAGTGTAGGGCGGTCGGGATGATGATGGCGCCCAGCGGGCTTACAGCCACGCTGGCATTCCTGATTTCGGCCAGCCCCAGATTGCGCAATTGCTCGACGAGCTCGAGGTCAATGCCGCTCTGGCCAGCGCACAGGGCACTGAGCGCCTGCTGCTGCGAAAAAGTCAGTTGGGTCCAGGACAGGGTCATCGTGCTCACCAGAATGTTTGTGCACGGTAAACCACTGAGCGCCCCAAGAGTTCCGAGCGCGGTGATCACTTTGACGGTCGCGGGGCGATTGGTGGGCAGATTCCTCACCAGCAGGGTGGCGCGTCCGCCCGATCCAGGGCGGATCAATCCGAGCGCAGTTGATCGGGGTCAAAAAGCCCCGGCGCGGCGATGCTATAATGGTGGTTCACCCAGGAAACCGGATTCCGCGATGAGCGAACCCCACCACCGCCTAGAGGCGCTGGAACAGACTTATGGAGAGCTGCTGGCGCTATGCGACGGCCTGGAAACCGTGGCTGACAGCCTGCCTCATGCGGTTACGCCGCGGATGTGCCTGACGCTGGCGGCCAGCCTGGAACCGATGGTGGCGCGAACCCACCGGCTGGAGGAGGAAACCCTGTTTCCCCTGCTCGAGGCCAGTCAGGGCCGGCAATGGGGCCCCACGCTGGCGCGGCTGCGGGCCGAACATCTGGCCGATCAGAGCGCCACGGCAGAGGTCAGCGAAGCCCTGCACGATCTGGGCAGCGGCCGCTCGGCCCTGTCGCCCGACGCCATGGGCTATCTGCTGCGCTCGTTCTTCGACAGCATGCGGCGCCATGTGCAGAGCGAGCAGGAACTGATCGCCATGGCCTGGCGCGACCCCGGCAACGCCCCGGACTGAGCGGAAGACGTCGGCAGGATTGCGCCTGCCGGCCCTGCTAATCCGCCATGGCGTGGGCGCGCTCGAGGGCCTTCTCTTCGGCGGTCATTTCGCGCACCGCCTTTTTGGGGCCACGCATGAGCAGGATCAGCGGCAGCACGGCCAGGCTGAGCAGCAGCATGAGCCAGAAATCGTCGAGATAGGCAAGCATGGCGGACTGCTGGGTGACCAGGCCATTGATGGTGGCGATGACCGTCGGGTTGCCGGTGAGCAGGCTGGGCATCTGGTTCATCACGGCCTGGGAGGTGGCGGTGATGCGCATCGCCAGTTCGGCATGGTTGACCTGCATCATGGCCGCGAGCACGGCGGTGACCAGCGAGATGCCAACGCCCTGCCCCATATTGCGCACCAGAGCGAACATGGAGGTGGCGTCACCCCGGAAGCGCGGGGCGATGGTGGCAAAGGCCATGGTGGAGAGCGGCACGAAGAGGAAGCCCATGCCGAAGCCCTGCATCACGCCGGTGGTGACCACCGGCCAGTAATCCATCTCCAGGTTGAAGCTGGTCATGCCATAGAGCGAATAGGCCATGCACAGCGTGCCGAACAGCATCATGATGCGCGGATCGACCCTGCCGCTGAGGCGACCGACGATGACCATGGAGAGCAGCGTGGCAACGCCACGCGGCGCCATGATGACGCTCGAGAAGATCACCGGATAGCCCATCAGCGTCTGCAGCAGCGGCGGCAACAGCGCCAGGCCGGAAAACAGCGTGATGCCGACGACGAACATCATCACCGAGGCCAGCACGAAATTGCGGTCCTTGAAGATGCGGATGTCGATGAAGGGGTTCTCGGCGGTCAGGCAGTGCACGATGAAGACCCAGAGGCCCGAGATGACCAGGCCCAGTTCGATCCAGGTCTCGACCGAGGCGAACCAGAAATTGTCGGCACCGCGATCGAGCATGAGCTGCAGGGCCCCCACGCTGATGGCCAGCATGGCAAAGCCGAAAAAGTCGAAGCGTCTTATCTTGATATCGGTGGCCGGCATGAAGGCCCAGAGCATGAAGGCGGCGGCGATGCCGACCGGCAGATTGATCAGGAAGACCCAGCGCCAGTCAAAGCTCTCGGTCAGCCAGCCGCCCAGGGTTGGCCCGATGATCGGCGCGACCATGATGCCCATGCCGTAGATGGCCATGGCCTGGCCGATCTTCTCGCGCGGATTGATGTTGAGCAGCACAGTCTGGGCCAGCGGCGCGATGACGGCGCCGAACAGGCCCTGGATCAGCCGGAAGACCACCATTTCGGGCAGGCTGCTGGCAATGCCGCACAGGGCCGAGGCGACGGTAAAGCCGATGACGGCGACCAGGAACAGCCGCTTCTGCCCGAGCCGATCGGCCAGCCAGCCGGTCAGCGGCGTGGCGATGGCGGCCGCCACGATATAGGAGGTCAGCACCCAGGTGATCTCGTTCTGCGCAGCGCCCAGCGAGGCGGCCATATGCGGCAGCGCGACATTGGCGATGGTGGTGTCGAGCACCTGCATGATCGTCGCCAGCATCAGCGCCGCGGTCAGCATGCCCTTGTTCCTGACGATGATGCTGGGGGCAGAAAGAGCAGGCGCGGCTGCATTGGCCATGATCGGCTTCCAAAAGTATCGGGGTGGACGAGGCGCGGCAGGAGCCGCGCCCCTGGCTCATTCGCCCCTGAGCTTGTCGAGCGTGCTGCGGCCGGTATCGACCGTCACCATGGCGCTCATGCCGGTCTTGAGCACGGCGTCGGCGGCCTCAGACAGGGCGATGCGCACCGGCAGGCGCTGCACCACCTTGACCCAGTTGCCTGTGGCGTTCTGCGCCGGGATCAGGGCGAATTCGGAGCCGGTGGCGGCGCCGAAGCTCTCCACTGTGCCATGCAGGGGCGCGCCAAAAGCATCGACCTTGATCTCGACCGGCTGACCGACCTTGAGCTCGGCCAGCTGGGTTTCCTTGAAATTGGCCTGGATCCAGGTGTTGTCGGTTTCCACCAGCGAGGCGATCATCGAGCCGGCGGCGATGAACTGGCCGACATTCAGACTCGACACATTGGAGACCACGCCGCCGGCCGGGGCGGTGACCGTGGCATGGGTCAGGTTGCGCTGGGCCTGCTCGACGGCAGCCAGCGCCGCCAGCACGGCGGGATGGGCGTCGGTGGCAATGGCCGGATCGCCGGCCAGGGCGGCGGTGGCGGCTGCCACCTGCTGGCGGGCCAGGTCCACCGCGCTCTGGGCCTGCTGCAGGGTGAGCTTGGATTCGTCGAGCGAGGCATCTGCCGACACGCCCTGGGTCACCAGCGCCTGCTTGCGGTCATAGGCGGCCTGGCGGATGGCCAGGGTCTGTTCATTGGCCTTGAGCTGGGCCTGTGCCGTGCCGAGACTCACCTTGAGCTGCTCGACATTGACGCGGGCCGAGGCCAAAGCCGCATCGGCCTGGCTGAGGGCGATCTCGAAGGGCTGCGGGTCGATGGCAAACAGCACGTCGCCGGCGGCGACGACCTGGTTGTCATGCACGCGCACGTCCGAGACGCGGCCCGAGACATCGGCGCTGATCGATACCTTGGCCTGCTGCACATAGGCATTGTCGGTCTCTTCATAGCGCCCGCCGGTCAGCCAGAACCAGCCGCCACCGGCGACCAGCAGCAGCGGCACGCCGGCCATCAGCAGAATGCGGCCGGCGCCGCCTTTGCGTGGCGCCGCGGCCTCGGGCTCGGGGGCGTTGGCGGCCACCGGGGGCGGCACCGGGCGCGGCTTGGTATCGGCGATCTTTCCGGCGGCGGCCGGTTCGGTGGCGCGAGCATTCATTTCAGGAGGCTTTCCCTGGTTCGGCATTGTCTTGGTCAAAATTGCTCAGATTGGTGCGGATGCGCGTCAGGTGCTCGATCAGCTGGGCCAGGTCGGCCGGGGTCAGGCCGTCCATCGCTTCGCCGAAGACCTGCGCCCCGACATTGCGGGCAATGGTTACCAGCTCAATGCCCTCGGCAGTCAGCCGGCTGAGCTTGGCGCGGCTGTCCTCGGGATGCACGAAGCGCTCGATCAGGCCGCGCTTTTCCAGGCGATCGAGGATGCCGCTGAGCGTCATGGCGTCGATGTCGAGGGCGCCCGACAGTGCCACCTGGGTGATGCCGTCCTGGCGGTGGATGGCGCCAAGCGCCTTCCATTGCGGCAGCGTCAGGCCATATTCCTTGGCGGCGATGTCGAAGCGGCGGCGCAGCAGGCGCGTCGTGTCGTGCAACAGGGTGGCGATGGTGCGGGCCTGTTCGGGCAGCAATTTGCCCAGCATGCGCTCCCGGTCGGACTGGTTTTCCATACGTCGCAACCCGTAAGTGTACTTATTATATAGGCACATATAGTAAGTGCACTTTCTAAGTCAATCGAGGGTGGTTGTAGGACAGCTATGCGCGGCATGCGGCTGATGGCATGGTGAATGTTCCGACGGGCACCAGCCGCCATTTGCGCCGGTCGACAGCGACGCGCTCAGCCCAGTTCGAGGCTGGTGACGCCGAATATCTGGTGCATGGCCAGCACCGGCGGCGTACCGCGATACATGCGGGCCGTGGCAAAGCCAGGGGTAAACCCGCGCGCCGCCAGCAGATCGATCCAGCCCGCCTGCGCCTGTGGCACGTCGATCTGCACTGGCCCCTCGACCTGGTCGAGCAGCGCCGTGGCAGCTTCAGAATCGCGGGCGAAGACCGGCCCGAGCTTTTGCCCCCACCGACATGGTCGCAGCACGGCATAGCCGGCCAGTTCGCCGTCGCGGGTAGCCGTCAGCAGTCGGTGCGGCGGCGCCAGCCACAGGCGCAGGAAGTCCGGTCGCGCCGCCGGAAAGCAGGCCACATCAAGGGCGCCGATGGCCGCGAACAGGTCAGGATTCGCTGCGACTACCCCTGCCCCCGCCAGCGTCCCGCTCATGCGGACACTCTGATAGGCCGGCACAAAACCCATGCTGGCATAATTGGCCTGCTGTTCGGGCACGCCATCGAGGCCGATGGTGCGGGTTCCGAGATAGGCCATGCCGGCGTCCCAGACCGCCTTGCCATGCCCCTGCCCACGCCAGTGCGGGTGGCAGATATAGAGCCCGATGAACCCAAAGCTCTCGTCATAGGCCACGGCGGCAATGCCGGCGACCATGGTGTCGCCGGCAAAGGCGCCGAGAAAACCATGGGGATCAGCGGCGTGGAAAGCGGCTGCATCCGCGAGCCCGGGGGTCCAGCCTTCTGCCGCCGCCCAGTCAAGCAGCGTGCCGATCTCGGTCAATGTCAGGGTACGGATGGTGCGGCTCATGACGGGGCAAATTCCTTGAGCGCGCCGGCATAGGGCTTGGCCAGAGGCGCGGCATAGGCGCCGCGCTTACTGGTGCGCAGGCCCAGGGCCACCAGCGCCTCGGCCTGCTTGACCGCGGCCCCTACCCCGTCGATCACCGGCACGCCGAATTCGCCGCTCAGCGTGTGCGCCAGATCGGCCATGCCGGCGCAGCCCAGCACGATGGCTTCGGCATTGTCCTCGGCCATGGCGCGTACGATCTCGTTGCGCAGCTTGTCGCGGGCGCCCGAATTGGGGTCCTCCAGCGCCAGCACGGCGATGTTGGCGGCGCGCACCCGGGCACGGCCGCTCATGCCATAGCGCTGCACCAGTTCCTCGATGGGCACGCGCGAGCGCTCCATGGTGGTCACCACGGTAAAGCGCTTGGCGATGAAGCCAGCCACGGTCAGCGCCGCCTCGCAGATGCCGATGACCGGGATCTGCGCCATGGCCCGCGCCGCGTCGAGCCCGGTATCATCGAAGCAGGCAATCACGGCGGCGTGGGCCCCTGCCCGTTCGGCGGCAGCGACTTCCCTCAGCAAGCCGGGCAGAGCGAAGGCCTCGTCATAATAGCCCTCGATGGAGGCCGGCCCCATGCTGGAGGTGGCAGCCACGATCTCCGTCCCCGGCGCCGCCACCAGCCGCGCGGCGGCGGCGATGGTCAGCGTCATGCTGGCGGTCGTGTTGGGATTGACGACGAGGATGCTTGTCATGCGCGGGCCCGGCGCCGGCCCAGCAGCAGGATAATGCCGACGGTCACCAGAATGACGAGGAAGGAGAAGACGGTCGTCACCGTGCCCAGCGCATAGAGCACTGGCGTCGTCACATTGGTGGTCATGCCGTAGATTTCGAGCGGCAGCGTATTGGAACTGCCCGAGGTCATCAGCGTGCGGGCGAATTCGTCATAGCTCAACGAGAAGCCGAACAGGCCGACGCCGATCAGGCTGGGGGCGATCATGGGCAGCACGACATGGGCAAAGGTCTGCCAGGAACTGGCGCCCAGGTCGCGCGCCGCCTCCTCGTAGCTGGGGGAGAAGCGGTTGAAGACGGCGAACATGATCAGCACGCCAAAGGGCAGCGTCCAGGTGAGATGGGCGCCAAAGGCGGAGCTGAACCAGGCGGGCCGAAAGCCGAGCTGCTGGAACAGCACGCCAATGCCCAGCGAGACGATGATGGAGGGGACGACCAGGCTCGCCACCGTCAGATAGAACAGCGGCGTCGCGCCAACGAACTTGCGGCGGAAGGCGAGCCCGGCCAGCAGCGACACGAGGACCGTGGAAGCCATGACCAGCAGCCCGAGCAGGAAGGAGCGGGTGAAGCTGGCGCCGAAATCGCCGACGGCCTGGGTCTCGAACAGATTTTGAAACCAACGGAGAGAGACTCCATTGAGCGGAAAGGTCAGCCCGCCCTGCGGCCCCTGGAAGGAGAGGATGAACACGGCCGAAAGCGGCCCATAGAGAAAGAGCACGAAGAGGCCAAAGAAGGCGGCGAGGACGTAAAAGCCGAAACTGCGTTTCTCGTGGCCCATCTCACAGCTCCTTGCGAATATCGACGATGCGCAGAATGCCCGCCACCATGAACAGGACCAGCACCAGCAGCACGATGGCATTGGCCGCCGCCGCGGGATATTGCAGCAGGCTCATCTGGTTGCGCATCATCAGCGCCACCGAGGCCGACTGGCCGCCACTCATCACCTGCACGGTGGAGAAATCGGCCATGACCAGCGTCACCACGAAGATCGAGCCGATGGCGATGCCCGGCTTGGCCAGCGGCAAAATGACGTTCCAAATGATTTGCCAGTCGCGGGCGCCGGCATCGCGCGCCGCCTCGACCAGGGAATGATCGATGCGCATCATGGTGTTGAAGATCGGCGTCACCATGAAGAGGGTATAGAGGTGGACCATGGCCAGGATCACCGCGAAGTCCGAATAGAGCAGCCACTCGACCGGCTGCTCGACAATGCCGGCGCCGACCAGGCCCGAATTGATCAGGCCATTGCGGCCGAGCACGGGGATCCAGGAGATCATGCGGATGATGTTGGAGGTGAGGAAGGGCACGGTGCAGACGAGGAACAGCACCATTTGCGTCGTCGCCGAACGGACATGGAAAGCCAGGAAATAGGCGACCCAGAAGCCGACAAAGGCGGTCATGGCCCAGACAATGGCCGCGAATTTGAGCGTGTTGAGATAGGTCTTCCAGGTCACCCAGGAGCCCAGGCTCTCCTCATAATTGAGGGTCATGAAATCGGGATACATGCCGGCAAAATCGTAGTCCCAGAAGCTGACCACCAGCAGCAGCAGGATAGGCAGCGCCAGAAAGAACCCCAGGATCAGCAGCAGCGGCGTGGCCTGCAGATAGGGCGTGGCGCGGCTCAGCAGCGTGTTCATGTCTGATCTTTCTCCTGCTGCAGGCTATACCCTCGCCGTTGGGTGAGGATAACTCTGTGGCTCCCCTCCCCTGGCGGAGGGGGAAGCCGAGTGTCGATACTGCGTTTAGGCCGCGATGAACTCGTTCCAGCGGCGGACCATGTAGCGGTCTTCGTCCATGACCGAGTTCCAGCAGGCGACCTTGCCCATGCGTTCCTCGAACGAGCCGCCGTCACGCACGGCGCCGGCCTTTTCCATCACCGTGCCATCGGGCGCCAGGATATCGCCCTGGGCGGGCTTGCCTTCGATCCAGTAGCCCCATTCGTCGGCCGACATGTGTTCCTTGGCCGTATCCATGGCTGCCGAGTAATAGCCCTGGCGGTTGAGATAGCCGCCGACCCAGCCGGACGTGTACCAGTTGATATATTCGTAAGCCGCGTCGAGCTGAGCGCCCTCGAGATGAGCGGCCAGGCCGAGGCCACCGCCCCAGGAGCGATAGCCTTCCTTGAGCGGCTGGTATTTGCATGCAATGCCCTTGGAGCGCACGGCGGCGACGGCCGGCGACCACATGGACTGGATCACCACTTCGCCCGAGCTCATCAGGTTGACGCTCTCGTCAAAGCTCTTCCAGAAGGCGCGGAACTGGCCGTCCTGCTTGGCCTTGATCAGGAAATCGATGGTGGCATCGATCTCGGCGGTGGTCATGTTGCCCTTGTCGCCATAGGTGATATTGCCCATGGCTTCCATGATCATGGCCGCATCCATGATGCCGATCGAGGGCACGTTGATGATGGCGGTCTTGCCCTTGAAGGCGGGGTCCATGATGTCGGCCCAGGTGGTGATGTCGCGGCCGACCAGGTCAGGACGAATGCCCAGCGTATCGGCATTGTAGATGGTGGGGACCATGGTGAACCAGCCGGTTTCGCCGGCGGCGAAGGTGGTGCTGTCCGGACCGTCGACGAAGCCCACGGTGTGCGGCGCTGTGCCCTGGGCGATGACGCTGTCGGGCAGCAGCTTGCCGGTTTTGAACAGCGGCACGATCTTGTCGTAATAGGTCAGCCGGCTGGTATCCATGGGCTGGATGACGCCGCTGGGGAAGACCTTCTTGAGGATCCAGTATTCGATATCGGCAATGTCATAGCTGTCGGGCTGGGTCACGGCGCGCTGGGCGGCGGCGTCGGAATCGGTGGCCGTCATTTCCAGCGTGATGCCGAGGTCTTCCTTGCACTTTTCGGCAATGGCATTGAGGTTGGACACGCCGGTGCCGAACTGGCGCAGGGTGATCGGGTTCTGCGCCCAGATGGTGGGGAAGCCGGTGATGGCGCCCGTGCCCAGGGCCGTGCCGGCCACGGCGGCAGCGCCGGTCTTGAGCAGGTTGCGGCGGGTGATGCCGGTCGTCTTGGTGGTCTCTGTCATGGCCTAAACGTCCCTGTTTGCTTTGCTGAGATCTAGGAATTGAGCGTGCCCAGGACGATGGTGTCCTCGGCATCCCAATGGAGGGGCACCGCATCGCCCACCGCGACGGGCGTCGCGTAAAAGGCGCGGTCGGTGATGATGGCGGTGAATTCGGCGATGCCGGCGCCTTCGATGGTCAGTTTGATCGTGGCGCCGCGATATTCGAGATTGGTGACAAGGCCGGTAAAGCCGAGCCCTTTGACGGGGCTTTCGCCGATGCGGACGTGATCGGTGCGGATGGCGGCATCGACATTGCTGCCGGCCGGCACGGGATCACCGGAGGCCGTGAAGGTGCCGCCGCCGGATACCTCGAAACTGACGAGGCCATTACTGGCGCTCACCGCCTTGCCGGCAATGACATTGTGGTCGCCCATGAAGCGGGCGACGAAGGCGGTGGCCGGGCGTTCGAACACCTCGCGCGGGCTGGCGGCCTGCTCGATGCGGCCGTCATTCATCACCACGACGAGGTCGGCCAGAGCCATGGCCTCTTCCTGGCTATGGGTGACGTGGACAAAGGTGATGCCGAGCTGCTTCTGCAGTTTCTTGAGTTCGGCGCGCATGCGGATCTTGAGGAAGGGATCGAGCGCCGAAAGCGGCTCGTCGAGCAGCAGGGCCTCGGGGTCGGTGATCAGCGCCCTGGCCAGAGCCACGCGCTGCTGCTGACCGCCCGAGAGCTGGGCCGGCCGGCGATCGGCATAGGCCTCCATCTGCATCAGCTTGAGCATGTCGAGCGCCCTTGCCCGGCGGGTATCCTTGTCGACGCCAGCCATCTTGAGGCTGAAGGCGACATTGTCGACCAGGTCGAGATGGGGAAACAGGGCATAGGACTGGAACATCATGGCCGTGCCGCGGCTGGCCGGCGGCACGTCCGTCACCACATTATTGCCCAGGCGGATATCGCCGATGGAGACGCTTTCGTGCCCGGCGATCATGCGCAGGGTCGAGGATTTGCCGCAGCCGGAGGGCCCGAGCAGGCAGCAATAGCTGCCCGCAGGGATGCGCAGCGAGATGGCGTCGACGGCCGTGGTCTTGCCGTAGATCTTGGATACCAGCGCCATTTCGATCTCGGCGGCTTTGGTCATGCAGCACTCCCCGGGTTGCGGGGACTACCATGCATCTGTCATGCCAATCCGTGGGCGACGCGGTAAGCTATTGACTTTGAATGCTAATTCTTACGTCGATAAATGCCGCCAGATTGCGCATTTCTGCTAACCGCCCATATTTTGCTCAATTGGACGCAAGGCGCGCTGAAATTGTATGCAATCCACGGGCGGATCGTGTGCGACAATTTTCTTTTACATGGGCGCGATTGTTTCTATGAAGGAGCCAACAGGTGATTTCATGACGCTCGACGACTCCCCTATTGCCTCTCCCTTTGCCGGCGAAGACCGCGCTGCCACCATCCGCGATCATCTGCGCGACGCCATTGTGGACCGGCGGCTGGCGCCGGGGACAAAACTGTCGGAAGCCGAGGTGGGCGTGCTGTTCGATGTCAGCCGCACCGTAGTGCGCGCCGCCCTGCAGGCTTTGGCCTTTGAGGGCCTGGTCAAGACCGAGCGCAATCGCGGCGCCTTTGTCGCCAATCCCTCGCCCGAAGAGGCCCGCCAGGTGTTCGACTCGCGCCGGCTGATCGAGCCGGGCATTGCCCGTGCCGCGGCCGCGGCCGGCCTGACACCGGCGGATCGCGACCTCTTCACCACCCTGCTGGCCGAGGAAACCCGCCTGCTCGACGAGCGCGGGCCGGTAGCGCGGCGAGCCGAGATCCGTGCCTCCGGCGACTTTCACCTGCTGCTGGCCAGCGTTGCAGGCAATGTCATCCTGCTGCGCTTTATGGAAGAGCTGGTGGCCCGCTCGTCGCTGGTGATCGCGCTTTATGGCAATTCGGGCGTCTCGAGCTGCGGCCATGGCGAGCATGCCGAAATCCTCGCCGCGCTCGAAGCCGGCGATGGCGAACGCGCCGCATCACTGCTGGTCAGCCATATCGACCATATCGAGGCCGATCTCGACCTGCGCAGCACCACCGGCCTGCCGCTGCGCGAGGCGCTGGCGCGCTAGGGTTTTTCAGTCATCATGCGTTCATAGTGGTGACCAAATGGCGGCAAAACGGGTCTAGAGCTTGTAGATGCGCTCGGCATTGGCGTGCAGCAATCTGGCCTTTTCGTCGTCGCTGGCGCCGGCAATAATGGTGTTGGTGGCCTCGACCCAGCGGGTCAGCGAGCCGGTCAGGCAGACCACCGGATGGTCACTCCCCCAGACCACGCGATCCCAGCCAAAGGCGTGGATAATGTGTTCGACATAGGGGCGGATGGTGTCGACGGTCCAGTCGGCGCCGGCATAGGCCACTACACCAGAAATCTTGGCCATCACATTGGGAAGCCTGGCGATTTTGCTGATATCTTCACGCCATGGATCAAGCCCGGCGCCGGTGATATCAGGCACGCCGCAATGGTCGAGGATAAAGGTCACGTCAGGCGCACGTTCGGCCAGCATCTGGCCGACGGGCAGCTGGTCGGCGCGGACGCAGAGGTCGAAGCTCAGGTCGTAATCGGGCAGATGGCGGATGTTCTCGACGAACAGGTCAGACTGGCTGAGGTCGTCGGGCGATTCATGCAGGATACGGCGCACGCCCTTGACGTGAGCGTGGTCGCTAAGTCGTTCAATCTGATCGACAAAATTCATGTGTTCGGGGCGGCAGGCGGCGACGGCGCCGGCGATGCGGGGCAGCGTGAGGACGAATTCGGTCTCGGCCAGCATGTCGGCTTCAGCGACATCCACCTCCATATGCAGCGCGGATTGAATGCCCAGCGGCAGCGCTTCGGCGAAATAGTCGTTTATATTCCATGGCTTATCGATGCTTGGCCGGTTGCTCAACCAGGGATAACTGAAGCGACCCGGATAGATCAGGTGCAGGTGCGTATCGATAATGCGCATGGTCTTTTTCCTCACTCCCGGGGCGCCGGACATTCGATCTCTCACACCCTTTTGCTGTTAAGTGTTAGCACATAGTGAGCATTGAGCATGACCTATCGCGCATAGTGCTACAGTCGCGTCCAACCGACGCGCAGCCCGACAAGAGGAAACCAGCATGGCCGACCTGACCGGTAAAATCGTTCTCATCACTGCCGCCGCGCAGGGCATCGGCCGGGCGTCCGTGGAAGCCTTCGTCGCGGCCGGCGCGCAGGTGATCGCCACCGATGTGAACGAAGCCAGGCTGGCCGAGCTTGCGGGCATGGACCATGTGACGACGCGGGTGCTCGATGTGCTGTCGACCGAGGCGGTGCAGCAGGCGGTGGCCGAGATCGGGCAGATCGACGTGCTGTTCAACTGCGCCGGGGTGGTGCATTCGGGCACGGTGCTGGAGATGAGCGACGCCGATCTCGACTTCGCGTTCAACCTCAACATCAAGGCGCAGATCCGCACCGTGCAGGCCGTGCTGCCGCAGATGCTGGCGCGGCGCGATGGGGCGATCATCAACATGGCAACAGTAGCCAGTTCGGTCAAAGGCGTGCCCAACCGCGCCGCCTATACGATTTCCAAGGCGGCGGTGATCGGGCTGACCAAGTCGATCGCCGCCGATTTCACCACCCAGGGCATCCGCGTCAACGCCATCTGCCCAGGTACCGTGGACAGCCCGTCGCTGCATGAGCGCTGGCACGCCACCGGCGATTTCGAGGCGGCCAAGGCGGCCTTTATCGCCCGCCAACCGATCGGCCGCATTGCCCGGCCCGAAGAGGTGGCGGACCTGGCCGTGTACCTGGCAGGCGCCACCTATACGACGGGCCAGATCCACATCATCGATGGTGGCTGGACAGCCTGATCCGCCCGAGAAGGCCGGAAAACCGGAGGAAAACCATTCTCCCGGCACCGCCAAAATCCATCTTTACATATAATAGTACTTTATATAGCGTCCCCTCATCGCCGCAGGTGAACACACCGCAGCGACCATTTTTTGGGAGGACATCGTGACCATCATCACCAAGCTTGCCATCGCGGCAAGCCTCGCTACCGCTTTGACTTCTGTCAGCATCGCTCAGGAAAACCTCAAGGGCCTCGTCGTCGGTTTCAGCCAGATCGGTTCGGAATCGGGCTGGCGCGCCGCCGAGACCTCGGTGACCAAGCAGGAAGCCGAAGCCCGCGGCGTCGACCTCAAGTTTGCCGATGCGCAGCAGAAGCAGGAAAACCAGATCAAGGCCATTCGCGGCTTCATCGCCCAGGGCGTTGACGCCATCATGGTGGCGCCTGTCGTCGCCACCGGCTGGGACGATGTGCTGACCGAAGCCAAGGAAGCCGAAATTCCGGTGATCCTGCTCGATCGCGGCGTCGATGCGCCGGAAGACCTGTACCTGACTTCCGTGGCCTCCGATCAGGTCAAGGAAGGCCGCGTTGCCGGCGAGTGGCTGGTGGCCGAAGTTGGCGATGCCGACTGCAAGATCGTCGAGCTGCAGGGCACCGTCGGCTCGACCCCGGCGATCAACCGCAAGCAGGGCTTTGAAGAGGCGATTGCCGGCCATGCCAACCTGACCATTGCCCGCAGCCAGACCGGCGACTTTACCCGCTCCAAGGGCAAGGAAGTCATGGAAGGCTTCATCAAGGCGGAAAATGGCGGCGCCGATATCTGCGCGGTCTATGCCCATAATGACGACATGGCCGTTGGCGCCATCCAGGCGATCAAGGATGCCGGCCTCAAGCCCGGCACCGACATTAAGGTGGTCTCCATCGACGCCGTGCCGGACATCTTTGCCGCCATGGTTGCCGGCGAAGCAAATGCCACGGTCGAGCTGACCCCGAACATGGCCGGCCCGGCCTTCGATGCGCTGTCCGCTTATCTGGCCGACGGCACCATGCCCGCCAAGTTCATCATCACCGAGTCCAAGCTCTATACGCCGGCTGACAATCCGCAGGGCGAATACGACACCCGCAAGGGTCTGGGCTACTAACCCAAGACAGCAGCGGCCAACCGCTGGTAGCATGCCCCGATCTGCCTCCCTCCCCCTTGTGGGGAGGGAGTGAGGGTGGGGGTTTGGTTCTGCCAGCATATGATCACGTCCATAGGGCGTGCGGCGCCAGCGGCACCCCCACCCTTGATCCCTCCCCACAAGGGGGAGGGAGACGACTGAGAATTTGGTGGTACCAAAAAGGATAGCGGCATGGCCGACAGCCAATACGTGCTCGAAGCGCGCGGCATCAGCAAGATTTTCGGCGGCCACATGGCGCTCGACAATATCGACTTCGGCCTGCGCGGCGGCGAGGTGCATGCGCTGCTGGGCGAGAACGGGGCCGGCAAATCCACCCTGATCAAAATCCTCACGGGTGCCTATCAGCCCGACGGCGGCACGGTACTCGTCGATGGCGACGTGGTGACGCTGGACAATCCGCTGCATGCCCAGACTCATGGCATCGGCACGGTCTATCAGGAGGTCAACCTGCTGCCCAACCGCTCGGTGGCGGAGAACCTCTATCTCGGGCACCAGCCGACTCGTTTCGGCCTGGTCGACTATCGCAAGATGGAAGCCGACGCCCGGGTGCTGCTGACGCGCTACGGGCTCAAGCTCGACCCCGGCAGCGAACTGGGCAGCCATTCGGTGGCGGTGCAGCAGATCGTGGCCATTGCCCGCGCCGTGGCGCTGTCGGGCAAGGTGCTGATCCTGGACGAACCCACGGCCAGCCTGGACCGCCACGAGGTCGAACGCCTGTTCGAGGTCATTGGCGAGCTCAAGCGCAGCGGCCTCGCCATCATTTTCATCACTCATTTCCTCGATCAGGTGTTTGCCATTGCCGACCGCGTGACGGTGCTGCGCAATGGCAGGCTGGTCGAGACGCGCATGCTCGATACGCTCAACCGCACCGACGTCGTGCGGCTGATGCTAGGCAAGGACATTGCCTTCAATGGCGCGACGGACCTGGAGCCGGAGACGGCCAACCACGAGGTTCTGCTCGAGTTTGCCGGCTTTGGCCGCAAGGGCAGCGTGCATCCGTTCGACCTGACGATCCACAAGGGCGAGGTGATCGGGGTCGCCGGACTTCTGGGATCGGGACGGACCGAGCTGGCGCGCATCATGTTCGGCGCCGATCCGGCCGACCAGGGCAGCGTCCGCGTCGGGGGTAAAGCTGCCGCCATCCGCCATACCAGCGACGCCATCGGCCACCGCTTCGGCTTCTGTCCGGAGGACCGCAAGGCCGAGGGCATTTTCGGCGACCTGTCGGTGCGCGAGAATATCGTCATCGCGCTGCAGGGCAAGCTGGGCTGGTTCCGCGCGCTCAATCGCGACGAACAGCTCGAAATCGCCGGAGACTTTGCCGAATCCATGGATATCCGCGCCGCCTCGCTGGACATGCCGGTCAAGCTGCTGTCGGGCGGCAACCAGCAGAAGGTGATCCTGTCGCGCTGGCTGGCCACCGACCCGGCCTTTTTGATCCTCGACGAACCGACACGGGGCATTGATGTGGGCGCCCATGCCGAGATCGTCCGCACCATCAACAGGCTGCGCGACGATGGCATGGCCATGCTGGTGATCTCGTCCGAGCTGGACGAGGTCGTTGCCTACAGCTCGCGCATCGTGGTGATGCGCGACCGGCAAATGGTCGCCGAACTGCGCGGCAAGAACATCAATCCCGGAGTCATCGTGCAAGCCATCGCCAATCACCCCGACGAGGCCGTGTCATGAAGCGTCTCCGCCTCGAGCGCCTGGCCAATCCGCAGTTGATCGCGCTGGTCAGCGTGCTGCTGCTGAACTGGCTGCTGTTCCCCAATTTCTTCAACGTCACCTGGCAGGACGGGCGCTTTTTCGGCAGCTTTATCGACGTGCTCAATCGCGGCGCGCCGGTGGCCATCCTCGCCGTCGGCATGACCGGGGTGATCGCGACCAAGGGCGTGGATCTCTCCGTCGGCGCCATCATGGCGGTGTGCGGCGCGGTCGCCGCCACCACGGTGGTGGCCGGCTATCCGGCACCGCTGGCCGTGGCGGCCGCCCTGTCGGTTGGCCTGCTCTGTGGGCTGTGGAACGGTTTTCTGGTGGCCATTCTGGATATCCAGCCCATCGTCGCCACGCTGGTGCTGATGGTGGCCGGGCGCGGCATTGCGCAACTGATCACCGAAGGCTCGATCGTCACCTTCAATGACCCGACGCTGATCTTCATCGGTACCGGCTCCTTCCTCGGCTTTCCCATGGCGGCCGTCATCGCCGTGGTGCTGATGGTCCTGGTGACGCTGCTGGTGCGGCGCACTGCGATTGGCCTCTTCGTCCAGGCGATCGGCGTCAACCGCGCCGCCGCCTCGCTGGCCGGCATCCGCAGCCGCATGCTGCTGATGCTGGTCTATGCCCTGTCCGGGTTGTGCGCGGCGATTGCCGGCGTCGTGGTGGCGGCCGATATCCGCGGCGCCGATGCCAACAATTCGGGGCTCTGGCTCGAACTCGACGCCATCCTGGCCGTGGTCATCGGCGGCACCTCGCTGCTGGGCGGCAAGTTCTCGATTCCCATGGCGGTGGTCGGCGCGCTGATCATCCAGGCGATGAATACCGGCATTCTGGTGTCGGGCTTTCCGCCCGAGTTCAACCTGGTGGTCAAGGCGGGGATGATCATCCTGATCCTGCTCATCCAGTCGCCCTATGCCGCCCTGCCCTTCCAGCGCCGGTCCGCCCTTTCGAGCAAGGCAGTGTCCAAATGAAACGCAGCCTGCGCCCCCTTGCCGCCACGGCGGTGATCTTCGTGATCGCCTATGCCATGAGCGTGCTGCAGTTTCCCAACATGCTGTCGACCCGCGTGCTGGGCAATTTCCTCACCGACAATGCTTTTTTGGGCATTGCCGCGGTGGGCATGACCTTTGTCATCATTTCGGGCGGTATCGACCTGTCGGTAGGCGCCGTGATCGGCTTTACCGGCGTGCTGATCGCCGTGCTGGTCAGCTGGCTGGGCTTTCACCCGCTGGTGGCCTTCGTCATCGCGCTGGGGGTAGCCGGGCTGTTCGGCGCGGCCATGGGTTTTACCATCCACTATCTGCAGGTACCGCCCTTCATCGTGACGCTGGCGGGCATGTTCCTGGCGCGCGGCGGCGCCTCGATCATCACCCAGGATTCGGTGCCGATCCGGCATGAATTCTACGCCACGCTGGGCGACCTGATGATCCGCCTGCCCGGCGGCGGCCGGTTGAGCTTTATCGGCCTGCTGATGATTGCGGTATTCCTGGGCGGGGCGCTATTGGCGCATCGCACCAAGTTCGGCTCCTATGTCTATGCGCTGGGCGGCAATGCCGTATCGGCCTCGCTAATGGGCGTGCCGGTGGCGCAGACCACGGTGCAGATCTATATGCTGTCGAGCATGCTGGCGGCCTTGGCAGGAATCGTCTTTTCGCTCTACACCTCGGCAGGATATCCGCTGGCGGCGGTGGGCGTGGAGCTGGACGCGATCAGTGCGGTGGTGATCGGGGGCACGCTGCTGACCGGTGGCTATGGTTTCGTGCTGGGCACCTTCGTGGGCGTGATGCTGCTGGGCCTAGTGCAGACCTACATCATCTTTGACGGCACGCTGTCGAGCTGGTGGACCAAGATCGTCATCGGCGTGCTGCTGTTCCTGTTCATCGTGCTGCAGCGTGTCATATTCGCGGCCTCCACCCCCGGAGAGAAGTCGCCCGAGAAAGCGTAGCATGATCGAAGCAGGCAGCCTTATTCGCTCCCTATCCGGGCGACCCGCTGCACGGAACTTCCACACCTTCGTCATCAATGAAATCGGGCTGGGCATCGTTACCGGCCAGTTTCCGGTCGGCTCGATCCTGGCCAATGATGCGGTGATGATGGAAACCTATGGTGTCTCGCGCACGGTGCTGCGCGAGGCGCTCAAGACACTCGAGGCCAAGGGCATGGTGGAGGCGCGGCCCAAGGTGGGCACCCGCGTCACCCCCGCCAGCCGCTGGAGCTTTTTTGATCCGCAGGTGCTGAGCTGGCACTTCTATGCCAAGCCGGACCAGCGCTTTTTCGAGAGCCTGTTCGACGTGCGCGGGGCGCTGGAAAGCCGGGCCATCGCCCTGGCCAGTGTGCGGCGCACCGCCGAGCATGTGCGGCTGATGAAATACTGGCTGCACCAGATGGACCTGGCCGAGGGGAACCTCGAGGCGCATGGCCTGTCGGCCCTGGAAATCCACCGCACCATTGCCGAGGCCTCGGGCAATGCCCTGCTCCGCTCGGTGACCGGGATTGTCGAGCTGACGCTGGCGCTGGCGCTCAAATCGCTGGATGGGACCAGCACGGCGCCCTATTGCGCGGCCGCGCTGGCGGCGCATACGGCGCTGGTCGGCGCCATCGAAGCGGGGACGGCAGCGCCGGCCGCTCTTGCCGGCGATGCGGTGATCGTGCTCGACAATGAGCGGGCGATGACGCTGTGCTGACTGGCGCGTGACGACATCCGGAGGCGTTTTGCATACGAATGCAAAAAGCAATTGCATTCGTATGCAGGCTCCCTTACCAATTATGACGTGCGGAAGACAAAGGGCCGGTGCAGGGACCGATTGACCTTGTGTCGGCCGCGGGAGCGTAGATCATCAAACAGGGGATGGCGGGCGCATCTGGCCGTTGGACAGTGCAGACCGCTCATCAGGAGAACCAAATGAAGCTTATGTTGAAGACGACTGTGTGCCTGGCTGCCATGTGCCTCAGCGCCGGCGCTGCCTTTGCAGACTGCGGGATCGAAGGCACCGGTTCGGTGCGGATCCTGTCCAACGACTTTGAAGCGCTGCGCCTGATCAATACCACGGCCGGGGAATGTGCTGCCGACGGCATCACCGTGACCGCCAATGCCAATGCCGAGCACAAGAACCTGCAGGTTCCCGCGCTCTCGATCAACCCGGCCGAATACAGCGTTGCGGTGGTTGCCAACAATTCCATCGTGCCGCTGCTGAACGACGACCTGATCCGTCCGCTGGACGATCTGGTGGCCCAGTATGGCCAGGACCTGCAGCCCAACCAGTTGATCACCATCGACGGCAAGGTGATGGCCGTGGCCTTCATGGGCAATGCCCAGCACCTGTTCTACCGCAAGGATATCCTCGACGCTGCCGGCGTTGCCGCACCGACCTCATACGAGGACATGCTGGCGGCTGCCGAAAAGATCAAGGCCTCGGGCGCCATGGACTATCCGCTGGCCGCTTCGGTCAAGCCAGGCTGGGATCTGGGGGCTGAATTCGTCAATGCCTATCTGGGCACCGGCGCCGAGTTCTTCGCGCCCGGCACGGCGGACCTGGCCATCGACAACGAGAATGGCCTCAAGGTTCTCGAGACCCTGCGGGCCATGACGGCCTATATGGACCCCGATTACCTGACCTTTGACGCGAACTCGATCAAGGCCGAATACGAAGCCGGCAACACCGCCATGATGGTGGAATGGGGCTCGCTGGCCGGCGCGACCATCGATGAGGAAGGTGCCGCCGAAGGCGTGGTGGAAAACACCG
This sequence comes from Devosia sp. MDV22-iso42, assembly GCF_058629155.1. Lineage (NCBI taxonomy): Bacteria > Pseudomonadati > Pseudomonadota > Alphaproteobacteria > Hyphomicrobiales > Devosiaceae > Devosia > Devosia sp. MDV22-iso42. The sequence continues at coordinate 27,611 of NZ_JBZVWR010000002.1, read as the reverse complement.
TGCTAGCCGCCGCGCCGACCATTGGTGGCGGCACAATCCCGGCCGTCGCGCTCTGGTGGGACGGCTTCACCATTGCCAAGAATATCTCGGACGAAGACGCTGCGGCCTCGTTCCAGGCCATGGTGCATGGCATCAGCCCGGAAATGGTCGCTGCCAATCCTGGCGTCGCCACCTGGCTGGTCGCCGGCTACGAGCCCGGCCCGGCTGCCGTGGGCGTGATTGCCACCGCCAATGCTGGCGCCCGTGCCTATCCGATGCAGCCCTATATGGGCCTGCTGCACACGGCACTGTCGAGCGAACTGGCCGAATTCATGGCCGGCACGGAAGACGCGGCCCAGGCCCTGGCCGACGTCAAGGCAGCCTATGATACGGCAGCCCGTGAAGGCGGCTACCTCTAGGTATACCGGGTGGGCGACGCGGGCTCAGCCCGGGTGGCCCACCCCCACCCTTGATCCCTCCCCACAGGGGGAGGGAGACGATGAACACGGGCGTATGAGCTGGCGCCTCCCTCCCCTCGATGGGGAGGGACTGAGGGTGGGTGGTACCCCGCACACAACACGTTGTTCCCGGCGGATCGTCCTGCGCTTCATCGACATTCGCGACCTCGGAGAGGCCCTGATGCCACACAAGACATTCTTCGCCTTCATCCTCCCCTCGCTGATCGCGATGGTGCTGTTCATCGCCCTGCCGATCGTCTCGGTGGTGATCCAGAGCCTGCATGTCGAGCATCCGCGCGTGCTGGTGGAAGTGCAGAACTGCCAGCCGTTCGGCGGCTGCACCACCGATGTGCGGGTCGATACCGCCGCGATGGCGGAACTGCGCGCCGAACAGCCGCTGGGCCAGTTCAACGGCTTTGGCACCTATCTCAATCGCGGCCACCTGGCGGTGGCGGAAATCGGCGCGATCCTCACGAGCAATAGCGGTTTCGGCGATGTGGTGAACCGCATCTACAACCTGCCCTTCTACAAGGCGCTATCGTTCACCCTGGTGTTCTGTTTCGTGGTGACGCCGCTCGCCATGGGCCTGGGCTTTCTCATCGCGCTGGCGGTCAATGCCATTCCCAAGGCCATCAAGGGCCCGGTAATCTTCTTCTCGCTGCTGCCGATGATCATTACCCCGCTGGTGGGTTCGCTCATCCTCTACTGGATGATCCAGTCCAACGGCATTATCGGGGCCAGCCTGCAGCACCTGTTCGACGACCCGACCCTGTCGCTGCGCCAGTCGCCGGCGCTGACCTGGGCGTCGCTGCTGTTTTATGGCGTGTGGACCAATGCGCCGTTCAGCTTCGTGGTGTTCTATGCCGGGCTGCAGACCGTGCCGCATGACACGGTGGAATCGGCGATGATCGACGGGGCCAGCCGCTGGGAGCGCATCCGCTATGTCATCATTCCGCATCTGATGCCGCTGGCGACCTTCGTGGCGCTGGTGCAGCTGATGGACAATTTCCGCGTCTTTGAACCCATTGTCGGCTTTTCCGCCGAGGCCAGCGCGACCTCGCTGAGCTGGCTGATCTTCAACGACCTCAGCGGCGATGCGCAGCTGTTCGGCTCGGCCGGCGCCACCTCGGTGCTGACCATTGCCGGCGTCATCGTGCTTCTCATGCCGGTGCTGATCCGCACCTGGCGCGACTTCAACCACAAGGTGGTGTGACCATGTCCGACGCTGTACAGGCCCAACGCCGCCCGCTGCCGCTGCTGCTGATCATCAGCGCCTTCCTCGTCATCTGGGTGATCCTGGCCGCCTTCCCCTTCATCTGGACGGTCTGGGGATCGTTCAAGGTCGAGCCGGACTTCTTCTCGCGCGAAAGCTGGTGGCACGCCATTTTCGGCACCTATACGCAAAGCCAGACCGGCAGCGCCTTTACGGGCGACGGCTATCACGGCGCCTGGGTAACGCGCGAATTCTGGCGCGCCGTGATGAACACCGCCATCGTCACCGTCTCGGTCACGGTGATCTCGCTGACGCTGGGCACGCTGGGCGGCTATGCCCTGGCGCGGTCGGGGCACCGCTATGCCTTCTGGATCCTGATCGCGGCCTTGGTGTTCCGCGCCATGCCGCATATCACCCTGGTCTCGGGCTATCTGCTGCCCTTCTTCCAGCTCAATATCTGGGGCGTGCTGCCCACTTCGATCATCGTGCTGGTGGCGATCAACCAGCCGTTCACGCTGTGGATGCTGCACTCGTTCTTCCTGTCCATCCCCAAGGATCTCGACGAGAGCGCCATGGTGGACGGCTGCACGCGCTTCCAGGCCTTCCGGATGGTCATCATTCCGGTGATGTGGCCCGGCGTGGTGACGACGGGGCTGTTCAGCTTCCTGCTCGCCTATAATGACTTTGCCGTCACCTCGATGCTGCTCAGCGCCGACAACCAGACCATGGTGCCCAAGATTTCCAGTTTCCTCGGCTCGGTGCAGGAACAGGGCAATGTCATGTATGCCGTGGCCGCCGTGGTCTCGGCGACGGTGCCGCTGTTCATCCTCGTCCTCTTCTTCCAACGCCAGATCGTCAGCGGACTGACCGCCGGCGCAGTGAAAGGCTAGTCGCGTGAGCAGCAAAAGTGGTCTTCCGGTTTTGCGGTTCGCGAGCGCGACAAATTAAGGAATAATCCCATGGCTCAGATCCGTCTCAAGAACGTCTCCAAGCGCTGGAACAGCTTTGTCGGCGTCAAGGACTTCAACCTCGACATTGCCGACCAGGAATTCCTCGTGCTGCTGGGGCCCTCGGGCTGCGGCAAGACCACCACCATGCGCATGATCGCCGGCCTCGAGGACATTACCGAGGGCGAGATCTGGATCGGCGACCGGCTGGTCAACAAGCTCGAGCCCAAGGATCGCGACATCTCCATGGTGTTCCAGAGCTACGGGCTCTATCCGAACATGACGGTCTACGAGAATATCCGCTTCCCCCTCAAGGTGCGCAAGGTTCCGCAGGAGCAGCATCATGAACGGGTCATGGCAGCCAGCAAGATGGTCGAGCTCGACGATTTCCTGCAGCGCCGGCCGGCCGCCCTGTCGGGCGGGCAGCGCCAGCGCGTCGCCCTGGCCCGGGCCATCGTGCGCGAGCCCAATGCCTTTCTGATGGACGAGCCGCTGAGCAATCTCGACGCCAAGCTGCGCGTCTCGACCCGGGCCCAGATCAAGAACCTGCACCACACCCTCAAGCGCACCACCATCTATGTCACGCATGACCAGATCGAGGCCATGACGCTGGCCGACCGCGTGGTGGTGATGAGCAAGGGGCTGATCCAGCAGGTCGGCACGCCGATGGATATCTATGACCGCCCGGCCAATACCTTCGTGGCCAGCTTTATCGGCTCGCCGGCGATGAACCTGATCAAGGGCACGATCAGCGATGGCGTGTTCACGGCAGAGCGGATCCGCATCGAGGGGCTGTCCAAGGCCGTCAATGGCCCGGTGACGCTGGGCTTCCGCGCCGAAGATGCCAGCCTGGCCGAGGCCAATGGCCAGATCGAGGCGCCGATCTATACGGTCGAGCTCTTGGGTGAAGCCACCATGCTGTCCATGCGGGTGGCGGGTGAGCTGATTTCGATCAAGGTGAGCAAGGACTATCGCGCCGAGATCGGCGAGCTGGCCCGGGTCAATATCGCCGCCAGCGCCTGCCACCTGTTCGACCAGGCCAGCGGCGTGCGGCTTGAGCATGCCCAATAATGCCTTGTCCGGAGCGCCGGCCGTGAGCCCCCTGCCGAAGGACGGCGTGCCGGACCTAGGCGCGCAGCTGGCTGCGGCCGGCATCACGCTATCGGCGACCGAAACCGACAGCGTCGCCGCGCTGGCCGACTGGCTGCATGACGGGCTTGCCAGGCTTGATGGCGATGCTGCCGTATCGGCGCCCAATAGCGTCGCGCTGGCCATGGACGCCGACGCCCTGCTGGACCGCGATCTCTTCGCCCAGGGCCAGGCGCTGCGCGATGGTGCCATCACGGCCATGGCGCTGACCAAGGCCTATTTGGCGCGCATTGCCGCACGCGACCCGGCCTATCGGGCCTTCTATGCCATCAGCGAGACGCGGGCGCTGGCCGATGCAGCGCGTGCCGATGCCGAGTTTGTCGCGGGCGTGGATCGCGGCCCGCTGCAGGGCATTCCGGTCGGCATCAAGGACATGATCGACGTCGCGGGGCTTGCCACCACAGCCAATGCGCCCGGACGGGCCAATGCCATTGCCGAGCGCGACGCGGTTGCCGTGGCGCGGCTGGCCGAGGCCGGTGCCGTGCTGATCGGCAAGACCGCCACCTATGAATGGGGCACGGTTGGCCCCGACAGCCGCGGACTATTTCCCCCTGCCCGCAATCCCTGGAGCCTGGCGCATATTACCGGCGGCTCGTCCTCGGGCAATGGCGCGGCGATTGCCGGCGGCCTGCTGCGCGTGGCGCTGGGCGGGGATACTGGCGGCTCGCTGCGCGGCCCGGCCTTCTATTGCGGCGTTGTCGGCTTCAAACCGACTTTTGGCCGCGTGCCCGTCGAAGGGGCGCTGACCATGTCGCCGAGCATGGACCATGTCGGCCCTATGGGGGCCAGCGTCGCCGAGGCCGCAATAATGCTTGACGCCATTGCCGACACGGGCGCTGCGCAACCGGCTACCGCCTGGCTGGGGCGACCGATCACCGGGCTGCGTATCGGCTATGCCCGCAACTGGTTTGCCCATGACTCACAGATCATGCCCGCCGTGTTGGCCGCCATGGACGAGGCTGCATCCACGCTGTCGCGGCTGGGCGCGGTGATCCAGGAGGTCGAGCTGCCCGACTATGCGGCCATCGAAGTGGCGGCGGCGGCAATCCTGCACAAGGAAAGCTTTGACTATCACGCTGCCGAACTGCGCGATCATCCCGAGGCCTATGGGCGGCGCGCTTATCTCAGCCTCGTGACCGGCGTGGCCATCAGTGATGCCGAGCTCGAGGCGTCGCGCCAGGCCGGGCAGCGCTTCACGGCGGCAGTGGATCAACTGCTGGACCAGCACGACGCCCTGCTCACGGTCGGCGCTCTGACCACGGCCCTGCTCGCGGCGCCGTTCGAGGAAGAGGCCGTGTGGACGCCGATGCGCACCATAGGCTTCAATGTCAGCGGCCATCCGGTGCTGGCCATGCCTGTCGGCTTTGCCGATGGCTTGCCCATCGGCCTGCAGTTGATCGGCAGGCATCATGACGAGGCGCGCATCGTGCAGATCGGCCACGCCTTCGAGCGGGCCAGTGATCACGCCGTGCAGCGGCCACCCACACTCACCTGACACTATCGCCGCCCGTTTGGCGGTTTTCCATTTGCATACGTATGCAAGAATGCTATAACGGACGAAAAGGGAGCGCTTCATGGCGATTTGGCTCAAACGCGGCAAGGATGTCGAGGCACGCGCCGAGGCGGACCGCCAGGTTCGCATCACCGTCGAGACCATTCTGGGTGACATCGAAAAGCGCGGCGACGCCGCCGTGCGCGAACTGTCGCAGAAGTTCGACAAATGGGACCGCACCGACTTCCGCCTCAGCCAGGCCGAAATCGATGACTGTCTCAACCAGCTCACGGACCAGGACCTGATCGATATCGAGTTCGCCCAGACCCAGGTGCGCAATTTCGCCCAGGCGCAGCGCGCTACCATGACCGACCTGACAGTTGAGACCCTGCCCGGCGTGACGCTGGGCCACAAGCATGTGCCGATCACCAATGTCGGCTGCTACGTGCCCGGCGGCAAATATCCGCTGCTGGCATCAGCGCATATGTCTGTCATCACCGCCAAGGTGGCCGGCTGCGCGCGCGTCATCACCTGTGCGCCGCCCTTTCACGGCAAGCCGGCCCCGGCTGTCGTTGCGGCCCAGGCCATGGCCGGCGCCGACGAAATCTATGTGCTGGGCGGCATCCAGGCGATCGGCGCCATGGCCATCGGCACCGAGAGCATCGAGCGCGTCGACATGCTGGTGGGCCCGGGCAATGCCTTTGTCGCCGAGGCCAAGCGGCAGCTGTTCGGCCGGGTCGGCATTGATCTCTTTGCCGGACCGACCGAGACGCTGGTGATTGCCGACGAGACGGTGGACGGGGAAATCTGCGCCACCGACCTGCTCGGCCAGGCCGAGCATGGCCCGACCTCGCCGGCCATCCTGCTGACCAATTCGGAAAAGCTGGCGCGCGACACCATGGCCGAAATCGAGCGGCTGCTGACCATCCTGCCAACCGCCGATATCGCCCGCAAATCCTGGGACGATTTCGGCGAGATCATCGTCTGCGACAGCTATGAGGAGATGCTGGCCATCGCCGATCACATCGCGTCGGAACATGTGCAGGTGATGACCGACCGGGACATGTGGTTCCGCGACAAGATGAGCAATTACGGCGCATTGTTTCTGGGCCCGCGCACCAATGTCGCCTATGGTGACAAGGTCATCGGGACCAACCACACACTGCCCACCATGAAGGCAGCGCGTTATACCGGTGGCTTGTGGGTGGGGAAGTTCATGAAGACCTGTACCTGGCAGACCGTCACGACCGACGCGGCTTCGGCCATGATCGGCGAGTATGGTTCGCGCCTTTCCATGCTGGAAGGCTTTGTCGGCCATGCCGAGCAGGCCAATGTGCGGGTGCGCCGCTATGGCGGCCGCAACGTGCCCTATGGCACCGGGGCCACACCCCGCACCGAGGCCGCAGAATAGATGACCCTGCCCCGCACCCCCAGCTTCCGGCTTGACGGACGGCGCGCTTTGGTGACCGGCGGCACGCGCGGCATCGGGCTGGGGGCGGCGGTAGCGCTGGCCGAGGCCGGCGCGGCGGTCACCATTGCCGCCCGCACGGCGGGTGATGTGACGCTGGTGGTGGACCAGTTCGCCGAAGCGGGTCTCACGGCCGAGGGCGTGGCCATCGACATTACCGATACCGATGCCGTCCGCGCCTTTGTGGCCGAGGTCGAGCCGTTCCAGGTGCTGGTCAATTCCGCGGGGACCGGGCGGCATTCAAGCTTTGCCGAGATCACGCCGGGCAGTTACCAGGCGGTGATGAACCTCAATGTCGCGGCGACGCTGTTCGTGTCGCAGGCGGTAGTGGGGCGGTTGCGCGAAGCTGGCCTGCCCGGCTCGATCATTCACATCTCCTCGCAGATGGGCCACGTGGCCGGGCCCGACCGGGCCGTCTATGCGGCCAGCAAATTTGCCGTTGAAGGCCTCAGCAAGGCCATGGCGATCGAACTGGGGCCGGACAATATTCGGGTCAATACGGTGTGCCCGACCTTTATCGAGACCGACCTGACGGCCAAAAATCTCAGCAATCCCGACTTCCGCGCCTGGGTGCTGTCCAAGATCGTGCTGGGGCGGCTGGGCCGCATCGAGGACCTTATGGGGCCGATCGTGTTCCTGGCCTCCGACGCGTCGGCATTGATGACGGGATCTTCTCTTCTGGTGGATGGCGGATGGACATCGGCGTAAAAAAACCGGGCGTCACCTCCTCCCAGGTGGCCGAACATGCCGGCGTGTCGCAATCGGCCGTGTCACGCACCTTCACGCCTGGCGCGTCGATCTCCCCTAAGACGCGGCAGAAGGTACTGGCCTCGGCCAAGGTGCTGGGTTATCGGCCCAATGCCATTGCCCGCTCGCTGATCACCAGCCGCTCGCGCATCATCGCCGTGGTGATGGCGTATCTGGAAAACCTGTTCTACCCCGATGTGCTCGAAGAGCTCGGCCGGGCGCTGGCGGCGGAGAACTACCACCTGCTGCTATTTACCGGCTTCATGGATCGCGACAGCGACCCGGTTTTTGACCAGTTAATGCAGTATCGCGTGGACGGCATTATCCTGGCCTCGACCTCGCTGTCCTCCGAACTGTCGGAAGAATGTGCCACGGCCGGCATTCCCGTTGTGCTGTTCAACCGCACCACCGAGCGCGACGCCGTCTCGAGCGTCACCACCCGCAACAAGGAGGGCGGCAAGCGGATTGCCGAATTCCTCGTGTCCGGCGGGCATAAAAGCTTTGGCTATATTGCCGGGCTGGAGAATTCCTCGACCAATCGCGACCGCCAGCAGGGCTATGTCGAGGCTTTGGCGGCGCATGGTTTTGTCGATGTCATCATCGAGACCGGCAATTATTCGCGCGACGACGCCCAAGAGGCGGCACGGGCCATGCTATCGCGCCCCAATCGACCGGAAGCGCTGTTTGTCGCCAATGACCATATGGCCGTCGCCGTGATGGATGTGGCGCGCTACGAATTCGGCCTCAAGATTCCCGAGGACCTGTCGATCGTGGGCTATGACGATGTCGGACCGGCGCGCTGGACCTCGTATGGCATTACCTCGATGAGCCAGCCGGTCAAGCGCATGGTCGAAGCCACGGTCGATATCCTGATGGACCAGATCGCCAGCGGCGAGATCGAGGCCGAGCACCGCATCCTCAATGGCGAGCTGATCGTGCGGACCTCGGCCCGGCTGCCGGACAGCGGCATTGTCGCCCGCGACGACCAGCAGATCTACCGGCCCAAGGAGGCGTGATGACGGTCCCCTGCCCATCCCTTCCCGGCCGGCGCGGAACCATCAATGCAGCCGCGTGTTTAGCGCGCGCTGTGCATACGAATGCAAAATCTATCCCCGTTTGCGCCTGAAAGGACGACCCCATGACCAAGTGGACCCAGACTGAAATGGAAAAGCGCCTGGTGCGCTATGCGGACCTCAAGGGGTTGCGCAATGCGTTTATCGACGCGCGCACGCCCGGCTCAGACCGCAAGGAAAACTTCACCATCATCGGACCCGGCGTGTCCGAGAACAAGGCGCAGGTGGTGCACATCCCCGAGGCGCATGGCTTCAATTTCGGCGCCGCCCGCCAGCCCTTCGGCTGCACCAACAGCCAGCACAGCCACCTGACGGCCGAGACCTTCCTGGTGCATACCGGCAAGTGGCGCTTCGTGTTCGGCGCCAACAAGGACGAGGGCTATCTCGACGTCGAGCCGGGCGATGTCGCCACGGTGCCGACGCATATGTTCCGCGGCTTCGAGAAGCGCGACGAAGGCACCGGCTTCCTCGCCGTGGTGCTGGGCCATGACGATCCGGGCAAGGTGGTCTGGGCGCCGAGCGTCTTCAAGATGGCCGAGGATTTCGGCCTCAAGCTGCTCAAGGGCGGCAAGCTGATCGATACCACGCTGGGTGAGACCGTGCCCGAGGGCGCCGAGCTGGAACTACCGCCGGACGCGGCCAAGATGGCTGAACTGGCGACCCCGCCGATGGAGGAACTGGCCAAGTATTACCTGCCGCATGCCAAGATGGAAGGCAATCCGAACTCGCCGCTGGCCGGCGAAGGCGTCGAGGAAGCCGCGCTGATCGGCGATGTCGATGCAGCGGATGGCTTTGCGGCCGGCCCGATCGTGGGCCATTGGCAGCATGGCTTTGCGCTGCGCCGGCTCAAGCTCGAGACCGGGGCCAGCATTGCGCCCCATAGCCGCAGCGAGCAGGAAGTGATCTTCGTGCAGTGCGGGACGCTCGAATTCAACTGGGCCGACGGCAAGCTGATCCTGGGCGCCGGCGATACGCTGACCGTGCCGGTGGGCCTGGTGCATGGCTTCCGCAACCCGGCCTCGGCCGATGCCATCGCCTTTGTCATCCGGGGGTCGGCAGCCCCCGCCGCACCACAGTTCGCCACCGCCCAGGCCGCAGAGTAACCGACCATGACCCACAAGATCCTCACCACCCATGTCGGCTCGCTGCCGCGCTCCAAGCAGGTGACGGACCTTGTGTTCGCGCGTGAGGCCGGCGTCCCCATCGAGGAGGCCGGCTTCAGCCAGATCATTGCCGCGGCAGTCGACGATATCGTCGCCAAGCAGAAGGCGGCAGGCATTGACCTGCCGTCCGATGGCGAGATGAGCAAGATAAGCTACGCCACCTATATCAAGGACCGGCTGACCGGCTTTGACGGCGACAGTTCGCGCCAGCCGCCGGCCGATCTGGAGCTGTTCCCGAGCTTTCTCAAGCGCCAGGCCAATAGCGGCGGCACGCCGAGCTATCGCCGGCCCAAATGCGTGGGCGAGATCACGGTCAAGAGCCTCGAGCCGCTACGTGATGACGTCGACAATTTCCAGGCGGCACTCAGCGCCCATGGCTATGCCAGGGGCTTCATGAATTCGGCGACGCCGGGCGTCATTGCCCTGTTCCAGCCCAATGAATTCTATGCCAGCCAGGACGACTATCTCGAGGCCGTGGCCGAGGGCATGCGGGTGGAATATGAGGGCATTGTCGAAGCCGGCTTCGTGCTGCAGCTCGACGCGCCCGATCTCGGCCTGGGCCGGCACATGATGTACAAGGACCTCGACGATGACGGCTTCGTCGTCGCCGCCGGAAGGCATATCGAGGTGATGAACCACGCTCTGCGCAATATAGCCGGCACTGATGTGCGCATGCATGTCTGCTGGGGCAATTATGAGGGCCCGCATGTCTGTGACATTGCGCTCAAGAAGATCCTGCCCAGCCTGCTCAAGGCCAAGCCGCGCGCCCTGCTGTTCGAGGGCGCCAATCCGCGGCATGCGCATGAATGGATCGACTGGAAAAGCGTCAATCTGCCGGACGACTATGTGCTGATCCCCGGCGTGATCGACTCGACCTCCAACTTTGTCGAGCACCCCGAACTGATCGCGCAGCGGCTCAAGAATTTCACCGACATCGTCGGCGCCGAGCGCGTCATCGCCGGCACTGATTGCGGCTTCTCCACCTTTGCCGGTTTTGGCGCGGTGGATAGCGAAATCGTCTGGGCCAAGCTCAAGGCGCTTACCGAGGGTGCCGAGATCGCCAGCAAGGCGGCGTAATTTCGGCCCTGCGCCGGCCTCTCCCTCAGGGAGAGGTAATCTAGTGCTTGAGGAGAAGCCTATGCCCATGATCGATCCCGACGTCCTTGCCGCCCTGCGCAAGGCCGATACGCCCACCGTCTGCAACGCGCTCGAGCATGTCATGGGCGGGCGCACCGCGGAGGGCTTTACCAAGACGCCAGTGGTCTGCGCCGACCAGGCTCTCCCGCCGATCGTGGGCTTTGCCCGCACGGCAAAAATCCGCGCCTCCTCGCCGGCGCAGAAGCCGGCTGCCGAGGTGCGGGCGCTGCGCATGCAATATTATGAATATGTGGCCGCCGGCGACGGCCCCAATCTGGTGGTGATCGAGGACACTGACTTTCCCCATGCCATTGGCGGCTTCTGGGGCGAGATGCAGGTGGCACAGCACAAGGGTCTGGGCATTGCCGGCACGCTGACCAATGGCGTGCTGCGCGACCTGGGCATGCTCGACGAAGGCTATCAGGTCATCGCCGGGTCTGTCGGCCCCAGCCACGCCTTTGTACATGTCACCGAGCTCGACTGCCCGGTCAATGTCTTTGGCATGACTGTGCGCCCGGGCGACCTGGTGCATGCCGACCGCCATGGCGGCGTGGTGATCCCGGCCGAGCATATCGCGCGGATGGAATGGGCCATCGACGTAGTGATGCGCAAGGAAGTGCCGGTGCTGACCGCAGCCCGAGCCCCGGGCTTCACGGTGGAAAAGCTCAAGGCGGCTTGGCTCGAGGCCGACAAGATCTCGTAGCGCTCAGTCGACATCCTCCCCCGCAAGCGGGGGAGGAAAGACGACTGCTAGATCTTCATCTGCATGCGATCCAGCCGCAATTGTGCCGCGCGGCGGTGGCCTTCGAGGCCTTCGCTGGCGGATTGGCGGGCGGCGGGTGGGGCGACCTGCTTGACGCCCTCTTCGCTCAGCCACTGATGGGTGGCGATCTTGACATAGGCGCCGACCCAGAGGCCGCCGGTATAGGCGCCCGCGCCCATGGTGGGCAGGGTGTGGTTGGTGCCGGAGCACTTGTCGGAATAGACCACGCTGGCCAGCTCGCCGATGAACAGGCTGCCATAGTTGCGCAGCTTGAGCGCGAAGGCCTTGGCGTCGGCGGTGTGGACCTGCAGATGCTCGGCGGCGATCAGGTCGGAATAGGCGATCATGGCCGCTTCGCTGTCGCAGACGGTGATTTCGCCATAGTTGATCCAGGCTTCGCGGGCGGTATTGGCCGTGGAAAGCGTGGCCAGCTGGGCCTCGATCTGTAGCAGGGTGGCCTCGGCTAGCGCGCGGTCGGTGGTGATCAGGCCGACGCGGGTGCGGATGTCGTGCTCGGCCTGGGCCAGCATGTCGGTGGCGATCATTTCGGCATCGCCGGTGGCATCGGCGACGATGAAGATCTCGGAGGGGCCGGCCAGCTGGTCGATGCCGACGGGCCCGAAGACCTGGCGCTTGGCCTCGTTGACGAAGGCATTGCCGGGGCCGACGATCTTGTTGACGGCCGGAACACTCTCGGTGCCATAGGCCATGGCGGCGATGGCCTGGGCGCCGCCGATGCGGAAGATGCGATCGGCGCCGGAGAGGTGGCAGCCGGCGATCATGGCCTTGTGGGCATTGGGCGGCAGGCAGGCAATGACCTCGTCGACGCCGGCCACCTTGGCCGGGACAATGGTCATGATGGGGGCGCTGAGCAGCGGATAGCGGCCGCCGGGCACGTAGCAGCCGACGCGCTGGATGGGGATGACGCGGTGGCCCATATGCACGCCGGTCAGGGTTTCGACCTCGAGCGGCAGGATGGTGGCGAGCTGGGCCTGGGCGAACTTGCGCACATTGTCGATGGCGAATTCAGTGTCCTTGCGGGTCTGCGGATCGAGCTCGGCCACGGCCTGCTCCCGCTCGGCCTGGGTGACCTCGAAAACGGCCAGGTCGGACTTGTCGAAGCGCGCCGAGTATTCGCGCACGGCGGCGTCGCCGTTCTTGCGGACATTGGCGATGATTTCGCTGACCAGGGTTTCGACCGGCGCATTGTCGCCGAGCGAGGAGCGCTCGGGCGCCTTGACATAGGTGACGCCGGGAAAGGGCGAAGCGGAATTTTGAGGCGTGCTGGTAGTCATGCGCAGGTCACTCCGGAAAGCGTAGCAGACGACGGCAATGCGTGAGCAGACTGCTCGCATCGAGCGTCACGTGAAGGTGTCGTTTTGATCTTGCATACGTATTCAAAATTTGCCAGAGTTTTTTGGCAAATTGGTCTTGGCCTTTCGTCGAGACATGTGGATCGTGATGAACCAGATTATTTTCGCTCCGGCCGAAACGGTGGGCACCATAACGGCGCCACTGCCGCTGCTGCTGCTGGGCGGTACGGCCTGCGACGCACGGCTGTTTGCGCCGCTGCTAGAGCGGCTGGAATGGCCGCTGACGCAGGTGGTGGCGCTCGAGGGCGCGGAGACGACGCCGGCCCTGGCGGCGCACCTTCTGGCGCAGGCGCCGGGTCGCTTCGCCCTGCTCGGCTTCTCGCTGGGCGGGATCGTGGCGCTGGAAATGATGGCGCAGGCGCCCGAACGGGTTGCCGGGCTGGCGCTGATCGACACCACGGCGCGGCCCGACCCGGCCGAAAATGCCCTGCAGCGCCGCCAGACGGTGGAGAAAGCGCGGGCCGAGGGCATGGAGAATTACATTGCCGATGCCTGGGGCGACCTGGTGTCCCCCGCCCATGCCGACAATGCCGACCTGCGCAGGCTGATCACGGCCATGGCCCACGATAGCGGCACCGACCTGCTGGCGGCGCAGATGGAGGTGGCGATCCACAGGGTCGACAGCCGGCAGCGGCTGGGCGCCATCGCCGTGCCGACCCTGATCCTGGCCGGGGCCGACGAGGCGGTGTGTCCGCTGGCGGCGCATCACGAACTGGCCGACGGCATTGCGGGCGCCCGCTACTTTAACATTCCGCAAGCAGGTCACTTTGCGCCGCTTGAAAATCCTGCCAGCGTGGCGCGTCATGTGCGCGACTGGCTGGCCCTGTGCACCACCGATCCAGCCATTCCGGCAGAACCCCAAGGAGCCATCATGAACGACGCCCCCACCCCCACCAAGAGCAAGGGCAGTCCCGCCATGGCGGCCGAGGAATCCGTGCTGCAGGTCGAACGCCGTGACTACAAGGATCTGGCGCCGACTGACCGGCCGCGCAGCCAGTCGCTGGAAGGCTTTGACGACATCTATACCGACATCGTCGACTACATCATCCGCTGCACCCACAAGATCTGGGACGAGCGCGATATCGGGCTGATCTATACCCATTACACCCATAACTGCGTGCTCTACGGCACCACCGGCACGATCTACAACCGCGAGGACGTGGTGCGCGACACCATCCAGCGGCTGGTGAGCTTTCCCGAGCGGCGCGGCATGGGCACCCAGGTGATCTGGAACGGCAATGACCAGGACGGCTTCTATACCAGCCATCTGGTGACCGGGTCGGGCCGCCACACCCAATATGGCCATCTCGGTCAGCCGACCGGCAAGCCCTTTGTCAGCCGCACGATTGCCGACTGCATGATCCACCGCAACATGATCTATCGCGAGTGGGTGGTGTCGGACCAGATGGCCATCATCAAGCAGCTCGGGCTCGACCCCAACCACTTTGCCATGCGCACCGCCAAGGCCAAGTTCGATGCCGGCCTGACCTCGCTCGATATCGGCGAGAACCGCCGCTTCCTCGGCCAGACACGGCCGAACGAGAAGGCCGATGTCAGCCTGGCGCACAACGACATCGAAGTGCAGACCATCGAGATGCTGCACGAGATTTTCGTCAAGCGCATGTTTGGCAAGATTGCCGAATGCTACGCGCCCAATGCGCAGTATCACGGCCCGCTGATGAAGGAGCTCTATGGCGTCGCCGCCATCATCCACCAGCATCTGGGGCTGATCGGCTCGCTGCCCGATGCCAGCTACGAAATCCAGCATGTCGCGTCCAACCCCTGCGAAGAGGGCGGCACCAAGGTTGCCGTGCGCTGGATCATGGAAGGCCATCACCTGGGCTATGGCATTCTGGGCGAGCTGGGCGACCCGACCGGCAAGCGCGTGCAGGTAATGGGCATGAGCCATTACCACTGGAAGGACGGCAAGATCGTCGATGAGTGGAATGTCTATGACGAGCTGAGCCTGCTCGTCCAGATCAAGCTGGGCCAGCTGGCCGACGCCGCCGCCTGATCCGAAACGACGTCGAGCATGTCGGCCGGGCCCCTCCGCTGTGGAGGGCCCGGCCTTTTGCTGCCACCAGTACGCTGACCCGCTGTGCCATAACGCACCCTGACAAAAGCTTTGCCTTCGGCACGGAACGCCCGCCCAGAGTGCCACGTTTAGGCCGCTCGAAGATGAGGGCAACATGACACAGCACTGGGGCGCCCGCGCCCAACAGAACGGCACCTGGTCGATCGCCACCTGGGCCCCTTCAGCCAAAACTATCGCCGTCGAGTTCGACGGGCGCTGCGTTGCCATGGCCCGGGACGCCGACGGCTGGTGGCAAGCCAGCGTCACCGCTACCGCCGGCACAGCCTATCGCTTCCGCGTCGATGGCAGAGCCATGCCCGATCCGGCCAGCCGCTTGCAGGCGGGGGGGGTGCATGACCATTCCGTGCTGGTCGATCACCAGGCCTATCGGTGGGACACGCCCTGGCAGGGCCGGGCCTGGGAAGAGGCGGTAATCTACGAACTGCATGTGGGCACCTTTACCCCGGCGGGGACCTTTGCCGCAGCGCGCGACAGGCTGGCCGAACTGGCCGAACTGGGGATCACTGCCATCGAGGTGATGCCGATCGGCCAGTGGTCGGGCGCGCGCGGCTGGGGCTATGACGGCGTGCTGCCCTTTGCGCCGCACCCGGAATATGGCACGCCGGACGAATTCAGGACCTTTGTCGAGCATGCCCAAAGCCTGGGGATGATGGTGCTGCTCGATATCGTGATGAACCATTTCGGGGCCGAGGGCGCGCATCTGCACGCGCTGGCGCCGGAATTCTTCGCCCCGGAGCGCCATACGCCCTGGGGCGCGGCGATCCATTTCGACCTGCCGGCGGTGCGCGCCTTCTGGATCGACTGCGCCAGCATGTGGATGGCCGATTACCGGCTCGATGGCCTGCGCTTTGACGCGGTGCATGAGATTACCGGCCCGGGGGCGGACGAATTCCTTGCCGAAATGGCCACGACGCTGCGGGCGCTGGACCCGACGCGCCGGATCCACCTGATCACCGAGGACGACCGCAACCTGCCCGACTGGCGTGAAAGCGGGCTCTATGACGCCAGCTGGAACGATGATTTTCACCATGCCGTGCATACGGCGCTGACCGGCGAGGACCAAGACTATTACGCCAGCTATGCGGTCGACCCGATCGCCGATCTGTGCCGGGCGCTGGCGCATGGCCAGGTCGAGGAAGGCCAGGAGCGCGAGGGCCGTGCCGCGCCGCGCGGACAGAAGAGCGGGCACCTGCCCCCGACCGCCTTCATCAACGCCATCCAGACGCATGACCAGATCGGCAACCGGCCGCATGGCGAACGGCTGATCACGCTGGCGGCGCCCGACGCGGTGGAGATCGCCTATGCGCTGCTGCTGGTATCGCCCTATGTGCCGATGATTGTGATGGGCGAGGAGCGGGGCGAGCAGGCACCCTTCCTGTTCTTCGCCGATTTCGAGGGCGAGCTGGCCGACAGCATCCGCGAGGGGCGAGCCGAGGAGATCGGCGCGCCCGCCGATGCCGCGGCGGCGCCGCCCGATCCGCTGGCCGTGGACACGTTTGCCGCCTCCAAGTTGACCTGGAAGAGTGATGCGACGGCGCAAGGCTGGCTGGAGCTGACGCGGCAGGCCCTGGCGTTTCGCCGCGACTATGTGGTGCCGCTGCTCAAATCGGGGCGGATCAGCGCGGCGCAGGTGCGGCGCATCGGTCCGGCCTCAATCGAGGCGCGCTGGAGCTTTGCCGCCGGCTCGCTGCGACTGGAGCTCAATTTCGGTGCGGTGGGGGTGGGTCTGGCGGCGCTGGCCAATCCGCAGTTCAGCCGCAATGATGTCCGGCGCGATAAATACGCGCTCTGTGTGCAAGGCCAGTTCAATGATTGATCCGATTCCCACCGCCACCTACCGCATCCAGCTGCGCGAGGGCGTCGGCTTTGCCGAAGTGCAGCGCCAGCTCGACTATTTTGCCGCGCTGGGCATTTCCCACCTCTATCTGTCGCCGGTTTTTGCCGCAGCGGCTGGCTCGACGCATGGCTATGACGTGATCGATCCGACGGCCATCGAGCCAAGCCTGGGCGGCCGCGCCGGGTTCGAGGCGCTGTCGGCGGCAGCGCATGCCAAGGGGCTTGGCGTGATCCTCGACATCGTGCCCAACCATACCGCGTTCACGCTGGATAATCCCTGGCTAGTCGATGTGCTGGCGCATGGAGAGGCGAGCCGCTATGGCCGGCATTTCGATATCGATTGGGCGGCGGGGCCGCTGGCCCTGCCCTTCCTGCCGGAGCCCTTTGCGGCGATGCTGGCGGCAGGCGACTTTTCCGCGTCGGATGGAGTTTGGCGGGTGGGCGAGATGGATATCCCGCTGGCGGCCGATGGGCCAGACGGCGCCAGTACGCCGGAAGATCTGCTGGCGCTGCACGAACGCCAGCACTGGCGGCTGCGGCACTGGGAAACCGAGCGCGACAGCATTACCCATCGCCGGTTCTTCAACGTCACCGGGCTGATCGGCATGCGGGTGGAAGATGCCGATGTGTTCGCCGATAGCCATGCGCTGATCCTCGACCTGGTGCGTGCCGGTCACGTCGATGGGCTGCGGGTAGATCATATTGACGGACTTGCCGACCCAAGGACCTATCTTGAACGGCTCGCCGAGGCCCTGCCGGGGACGCCGGTCTGGGTCGAGAAGATTCTGGTCGGGCGCGAGACCCTGCCTGAGGGCTGGCAGACGGCGGGGACGACCGGCTATGAGGCCGGGCGGCTGCTGGCGCGGGGGCTGACCGATGCCGACGGGCTGGCGCGGCTGGAGCAAAGCTGGCGGGAGTATACCGACCAGGACGGTGACTTCGCCGATGTGCTGGCGCAGTCCAAGCGCGACGTAATGCACAATGAGCTGGCGGCCGAGTTGCACCAGCTGGTCCGGCTGGGCGCGGCGGCTCTGGCCAATGATGCCGAGGTCGAGCCGGGGCCGGAAAGCCTGCGCGAGGCGGTGACGGTGCTGCTGACCGGGATGACGCGCTACCGCACCTATGTGGATGTGGATGGTGCCGATACGCAGGATCGCGCGCTGATAGACGCCATTGTCGAGGCGGCGCGGCCAAAGCTGCGGTCGGCGCGGGTGCTCGAGCATCTGGCGGCAGCGCTGATGGCGCCGGAAACACCGGCAGCTTTGGCCTTTGTCGTGCGGTTGCAGCAGGTGTCGGGCGCGCTGCTGGCCAAGGCGCAGGAGGATACTGCCGGGTTCCGCTGGACGCCCTATCTGGCGGGCAATGACGTTGGCGCCGAGCCGGCCGAGGCGACGATCGACGTGGCTGAGGCCAATGCGTTCCTGGCGCTGCGCCAGGCCTCGGACATGACACTGAGCACCAGCCACGACACCAAGCGCTCGGAAGATGCGCGGATGCGGCTGGCGGCGATCAGCCATCTGCCGGAGGATTTTGCCGGACTGGTGGAGGCTGCCGGCATGCTGCCGGAAGCAGGAGATGTGGCGCCGCGCTGGCGGTGGTATATCGCGCAGTCGGCTTTGGCCATCTGGGGCGCCGAGCCCGAGGCGCTGCAGGAGCGGCTGGCCGCGCATATGCAAAAGGCGATGCGGGAAGCCAAGGACGCGACCTATTGGGCGCGGCCGGTGGCGGCGGTGGAGGATCCGGCTATCGGCTTTGCCGAAGCGCTCTGCGCCCATTGGACTGACACGCAGCCGGCGGCCCTGACGCAATTGCTGGAAATCGGCGATGCGCTCAGCCTGACTCAGGTGGCGCTCAAATGCCTGATGCCGGGCTTTCCCGACATCTATCGCGGCTGCGAAAGCGCCTATCATACGCTGACTGACCCGGACAGCCGGCTGCCCATCGACTGGGGTGCCCTGGCGGGTGCTGCCGAGGCGGAGGGCTTTGCCGGCGACAAGGCGCGGCTAACCCGAACCCTGCTCGCCCTGCGGGCAGGCGAGCGGGCATTTTTCGATGCTGCCGATGTCAGGATGACGCTCACTGCTGGCGCGGTCACCATGGAGCGGACCCTGGAGGGGCGACGCCTGGTCTGCACGCAGACGACGGGGGCGCATGCGTCGCTCGGCGAGACCGTGTGGCAGAGCGACTATGCGGGGCGCCGGCTGGCGATCGGCTGGCACTAGGCCGCGCCTGACACCTCTATCGGCCAGCCGGCACCCGACTGGTCATCAAAGGCACATGGAAACGAAGGTCACCGGCGCCAACGTCACCACTGTCGCCCCCAGGGCCGCCATAGTGGCCCCAACGCCGATGCGGTCGATCGCGGTGGGCGCTGCCCGCGGCCCGCGCAGCGCCCGGAGCTGTAGCACGAGGCAGAAAGCCAGCAGGGCGAGCGAGACGATGGCCGCGGCGATCAGCAGTGTCCGGTGCAGGGCCGGATCCCAGGCAAAATAGCAGCCGAGATATTGCAGGGCATAGAGCACGATGAAGGCCAGCGCCCAGAGGGTGAAGCCGGGCAGGATGGGCCAGAGGGTTCTGCTCATGCCGGTCCCCCCGCATTGGCCAGCAGCAGGATCAGTGCCCAGGCCGGCAGCAGCGCCAGGCCGGCATAATCCGTCCATAGTACCGACAGGCGCAGATCGGTGGCGCGAACAACCGAGACATAGCCCCCGTGCCAGCGCCAAGCGGCGTGGCCGGCGATCAGCATGGCCACCGTGGCGTGGACGGCGCAGTAGAGATAAAGGGCGAAGCGCAAGGCCAGGTTCGCATGAACCGTGGAGTCACCCAGCAGCACCATGCCCAGAATGCAGAGGAGCGCCGTGGCTCCCGAAAGGCCGGCAGCGCCGACCAGAAAGGCGAAGGGCGACTGGCCTGAAGCGTTTCGCGCCCGGGCCCGATGCACGAGGAATGACGCGGCAAAGGCCGTGACAAGGCCTATGGCCGGCAACCAGTTGGTGGCGGGCGCGGCGCCGTCCCAGCCCGGGGCGACGACGGCGAGATAAAGCCCGCCGAACAGCAGCGAGGCATAGAGCGTGGTGTCAACGGCGACGGCGAACAGCGAGGCCCACCAGGTGACATTGTCCTTAACCTCGACATCGGCAGGGACGGCACTGTCCTGGCCGATATCGATCGGGCCCATATCGCGCCTGGCGCCGAGGTCACGCGGCCAGAGCAGGAACAGGACCACCACCAGGGCAGCGCCGATCGGCACGAGCCAATAGACCTTGAACAGCAGGCCGAGAAAGAACACGCCGGTGGCCAAAGCCGTCCAGAGCGGCATGAAGCTTGAGCGCGGCAGGATGATGACCTGATCGGGCAGGCCGGTCATCATGTCGACGCCCAGGGTTTCCTGACGGTTGTCGCGCGGGAAGCCGAGATAGCCGTCGCCGCCCGCCAAAGTGGCGCCAAGGCTATTGGGATCGAGATCGTCGGCCCGTTTGGTGATCGATGGCAGGGCAGCAAAATTGTAGGAGGGCGGCGGCGTGGGCGTTGCCCATTCGAGCGTCCGCGCGCCCCAGGGGTTGCGCGGCGATGGTACGCCGAAGCGGAACTGCATGATGATGTCGATCAGCACCAGGGCAAAGCCCATGGTCATGATGAAGCCGCCAAAGGAGGACAGCAGGTTGAGCCAGTCCCAGCCCCAGTTGGAAGGATAGGTCGAGATGCGGCGCGGCATGCCCATCAGCCCGGTGACGTGCATGAGGAAGAAGGTGAGGTTGAAGCCGACGATGATCAGCCAAAAGGCGGGCACGGAGAGCCGATAGATGCTGGAGCGGCCGGTGAAGTGCGGCAGCCAGTAATAGAGCGCCGCCAGCATGGGGAAGACAAAGCCGCCGACCAGCACATAATGCAGATGGGCGACGACGAAATAGCTGTCATGCGCCTGGCTGTTGAAGGGCACCATGGCCAGCATGACGCCGGTCAGCCCGCCACAGACAAAGACGACGAAGAAGCCCACGACATAGAGCATGGGAATGTCGAATTTGGGCTTACCCGAGGCCAGCGTACCGATCCAGGCAAAGATCTGCACCGCTGTTGGGATAGCCACCAGGGCACTGGCCGCCGAGAAAAAGGCCAGAGCCAGATGGGGAATGCCCACGGTGAACATGTGGTGTACCCAGAGGCCGAAGCTCAAAAAGGCCATGGCGACGATGGCGACGATGATGGCGTTATAGGCCACCAAAGTGCGCTGGGCGAAAGTGGGGATGATGGTGGAGAGCACACCGGCGGCCGGCAGGAAGATGATATAGACCTCCGGGTGGCCGAACAGCCAGAACAGGTGCTGCCAGAGCAGCGGATCGCCGCCGCGGGTGGGATCGAAAAAGGGCAGGTCGAAGGCCCGTTCCATTTCGAGCAGGATGGAGCCCAGGATCAGCGGCGGAAAGCCGATCAGCATCATGCCGGCGGTGACCAGCATGTACCAGCCGAAGATGGGCATGCGGGTCAGCGACATGCCCGGTGCGCGCATCTTGAGGATGGTGACCATGATCTCGACGGCCGCGGTGATGGCCGAGATTTCAACAAAGGTGATGCCGAGCAGCCAGACATCGGCATTAATGCCCGGCGTATAGGTGCCCGAGGACAGGGGCGTATACATGAACCAGCCGGCATTGGGCGCATAGCCGGTGACCATGGCGACGATCAGGATCAGGCCGCCAAACAGATAACACCAGAAGCCATAGGCGGTCATGCGCGGGAATGCCAGATCGCGGGCGCCCAGCAGCTTGGGCAGCATATAGATGGCCAGGCCCTCGAACATGGGAATGGCAAACAGGAACATCATCACCGTGCCATGCATGGTGAAGAGCTGGTTGTAGAGCTCGGGGCCGATAAAGGCGCTGTTGGGCGTGGCCAGCTGGGCCCGGATCAGCATGGCCAGCAGGCCACCAATGGTGAAGAAGATCAGCGCCAGCACCATGAAGCGCTTGCCCAGAATGGTGTGGTTGACCGATGACAGGCGACCCCAGCCGGGCGGGGTATCCCAGATGGCCGAGAGTGCCTTGTGCAAGGCGATGGGCGAGAGCGGCTCGCCGCCTGTCTGGGCGCTACGCGTGTTGCGGCTCATGGTGCGCCTCCAATGACAGTGGCGTAATCGGCCGGGGCATGCGCTTCGACAACAAAGCCCATGCTCTCATGCCCCTGCCCGCAATATTCGGCGCAGATGCCGCGATAGATGCCCGGCTCGTCGGCCTGCAGGCGGATGACATTGGTGTGGCCGGGAATGGCGTCGATCTTGCCGCCCAGGCGCGGCACCCAGAAGGCGTGGATGACGTCGGCGGCGGTGACGACGATATCGACCGGCTCGCCGGCGGGCAGATGGAGGACCTCGGTCGCGGCAGCGCCTGGCATGTCGGGATAGCTGAAGCGCCATTGCCATTGCTGCGCATGGGCCTCGACCCGCGTCGTGGCCACGCCACCCGGCTTCGGCAGCAATTGTTCACCCAGGACCAGCGCGGCGATCAGCAGGCCGACGAGAATGGGGATGGGCATGAGGAGGCCGCCGCCGATGATCCAGTGGGCCGGCTTGATGGCGGCGATGAAGGCGGGACGGATGAAACTGAGCGCCAGCAGGGCCAGCACCAGGGCAAAGAGGACGGTGGCTCCCCAGAACATGACCCACCACAGGGTGGCGATATTGGCGGCGGCGGGACCGGCCGGATAAAGCGTTGATAGCGGCGTGGCGCAACCTGCAAGCGCCAGAGGCGTTGCTGCCAGAGCAGCAAACCGCAAAACCAGGGGGCCAGCTTGTCCGAACAAGACGCCAAAAAAGCCGACATAGCCGAAATGCAGTCCGAAGAATCGACGGGGGAGGCCGACGCCTCGCACGCCAATCCGGGCATCAGGGCCATTGCCGAGCAGGATGTCGGCTCGGCCGTCGCCGTGGCTGGTCACCCCATTCATGCCATGCTGGTGCATTTTCCCATCGCTCTGGTGATCTGTACCCTTGGCGCCGACGGGATGTACTGGATCACGGCCGACCCGTTCTGGGTGCAAGTCGGGCTGTGGGGCGCCGGGGCGGCATTTGCCTTCGGGATTCTGGCGTCGGCGGCCGGCACGGTCGAACTTCTGGCAGTACCCGGCATCCGTGTGCGGGTGGCCAGCTGGAACCATGCCATCGCCGCGATCACCCTGATCGCCATGATCGGCGCCAATTTCGGCCTGCGCCTGACCGTGCCCGAGGCTATCCTGCCGCATGGGCTGATGTTGTCCCTGCTCTCGGCCGTGCTGACGGCGCTGGCGGGTTGGCATGGGGGCAAGCTGGTCTTTGATCATGGTGTCGGTCTCATCATCTCAACCAAGCAGTAAGAAAGGGAAACATCTCGCCCAGGGCGCCAGGGGCAAAGAAGCTGGTGATCCAGTCGGCAGTCACCCATTGCGGCTTGCCCAGCACCGTCACCAGAATTGCGGCAATGACCATGGTCGTCAGCGTGATGACGGTGACGACGCGGATAGTAGGATAGGTCTGGCCAGGCTCGAACAGGCGCAGGATGACCAGGCCGCTCAGGACATGGATGAAAACCATGACCCCGACCAAAGCCAGCTTGACCGAGAACCACGGCACGAAAGTGGACTCGACAAAGATCAGGAACGTGCCCGACACCACGGCGACGAAAGCGGCGGGCGATACCAGCTTGATGTAGAAGAACCGGACAAAATTGTGCAGGCGGTGGAGCGCCTTGTCCGTGAGCTGGCGCCGCTGGTTGTAGAGGAAGGGCAGGCACAGCAGCCCGACCGACCATAGGGCGATGGCCAGGACATGCACGAATTTGAGGAGAACCTCGGTCACGCCTGTCGCGCCTCGCTCTGCTGCAGCCAGGCTGCGAGGCGCCAGACGGCGACCAGCAGGTAAGGCAGGCTGGCCGGGACCCACATGATGAGGCCGGACAGTTGCTGGTCCTCAAGGGGCCCCAGACCGAAGGCCTGTGTGGTGGCGAAATGGGGCATGTAAAGCGGCTGGCCGGAAAACACCAGCAGCGCCCCGAGCAGGCCCATCTGGATGGTAACGGCAACGAGCGCCACGATAGCCCGGCCAGGTGAGGCCAAGAGGACTGCGCCCCAGAACAGCATGGCGCTGCCCAGCAGCGTCGTCTGCATCAGCCAGTAGCCCGGGATATTGGTCAGCGCCAGTTGATAGGCGTCGGGCGTGTGCCAGAGCCAGAAGATGAGGGTATGCAGCACCAGAAGCGGGGTCGCCAGGCGCGGCAGGGCTGAGGTCAGGTTTGCCAGGCCGGTGCGACCTTGCTGGATCAGTGCCCAAGCCAGCAGCGGCGCGGCCACGGCGACCAGCAGGACGTGGTGGACCACGCGGGCCGAGAACAGCGCGACCGTGAGCGCGCAGAGCGGGCTGACGAAGATCACCGCCAGCACGGTCATGCCGGTAACAAAGCTGGCGCTGGCGCGGCTGCGCAGCGGCTGGCCGAACCAGAATAGCGCCGCAGCGGCAAGCATGACGGTCAGCAGAACCGGGTCAAAATTCCACCGCCCCCAGAGATCTTCCGGGAGCGGTGGCGGTCCGCAATAGCTGGTGTCAATGAGCGGGGCTGGCATGGGGGTCCTGACGCTGGAACCGGAAACTCAAATCTGTAGGCTTGAGGAGAGGCGACGCCACCCCTCCTCGAGCGGTTTATGGCGTGGCCGTCGCCGGCAGGGCATAGGCGATGAAATAATCGCCGATGGGGGTTTCCATGAAGTCGTGGCCACCGGCATTGATGACGACGATCTGGCGACCACCTGCCTCATAGGTCATGGGCGTGGCCTGACCGCCGGCCGGCAAGACCACCTGCCAGACTTCCTCGCCGGTTTCGATATCAATCGCGCGCAGGATATCATCGGTCGCTGCGGCAATGAAGAACAGGCCCGAGGCGGTAATGACGCCGCCGCCATTATTGGGCGTGCCGATATCGATGGGCAGCATGGACGGAATGCCGAAGGGACCATTCTTGCGGGCCGAGCCGAAGGGGCGATCCCACAGCACTTCGCGGGTTTCCAGATCGATGGCGGCGATGCCACCATAGGGTGGCTGCTTGCACAGCATGCCGGTGAAGGGCACGCGCCAGCCGGCATTGACCCCGATGCCATAGGGCGACTGCGCCTGCGGGCTGACACTGCCATGCGAACCGCCGCCGACATCGGGATCGTAATTGGGGTCGGTGATGGGCAGAACGCCCATGGCATCGACTTCCTCGCGCGGGATCAGCTGATTGTAGTTGGGCATGTTGTTGTAGTTGGCGATCATGATGCCCTTTTCCGGATCCACAGCCACGCCGCCCCAGTCGGAGCCGCCATTGTAGCCGGGGAACTGGATCCAGGGCTGGTCGACGGTCGGCGGGGTGTAGACGCCGTTATAGCTGGCCTGGCGGAACTGGATGCGGCACCACAGCTGGTCGAGCGGCGTCGTGCCCCACATGTCTGCCTCGGTCAGGTCGGGCTTGAGCAGATTGGGGAAGTCGGTGACGTAGGGCTGGGTCGGCGACAGGCGCTCGGGCTCGACACCGCCCTGGGGAGCGGGACGCTCCTCGATATTGACCAGCGGCTCGCCGGTTTCGCGGTTCAGAACATAGAACTGCGCCTGCTTGGAGGGCATGATGATGGCCGGTACCGGACCGTCGGCGGTGGGGAAATCCACCAGCGTGCCCTGCCCGCCCAGATCATAATCCCAGACGTCGTAATGCACGGTCTGGTAGCTCCAGGCGACCTCGCCGGTTTCGACGTCGAGCGCCACGATGGCAGTGGAATAGGTATTCTCGGCCTCGGAGCGGTCGCCGCCCCAATAGTCGACGGCCGAATTGCCCATGGGCATATAGACCAGGCCCAGTTCGTCATCGCCCGAGGCGATGGTCCACATATTGGGGGTGCCGGGCGTATAGATCTCGCCTTCCGGCGGCAGGCCGGTTTCGCCGGGGCGACCCATATCCCAGGCCCAATCCAGTTCACCGGTCACCGCGTTGAAGCCGCGGATAACGCCGGAGGGTGCTTCGCGCGTCTGGCCATCGCTGACCTGGCTGCCGACGACCAGCACGTCGCGCACCAGGGTTGGCGGCGACGTAGGGGCATAAAAGCCGGGGGCAGTGTCGCCAATGCCTTCAAGCAGGTTGACCACGCCGGCATTGCCGAAGTCAGGGCAGAGCTGGCCGGTTTCCGTGTCGAGCGCGATCATGCGCGCATCATGGGTGAGGTTGACGACACGGGTGGCGCAGAGATCGGTCGCCGCAGCGGTCGGATCGGCAAAGTAGATCAGGCCGCGGCAGGAGGCATTGTAGCCGATGGCATCGACCGGGGTCTGCGGATCAAAAGTCCAGAACTCGGCGCCGGTAGCGGCATCGAGCGCGCTGATCTTGTTGAGCGCCGAGCACAGATAGAGGCGATCGCCGACCTTGACGGGGGTATTCTGGTTGCCGAAGGGCTCGTCGTTTTCCGGCAGGTCGCCGGTGCGGAATTCCCAGATCTGCTCGAGCTGGTCGACATTGTCGCGGGTGATCTGGTCGAGCGGGGAATAGCGGGTGGCGCGGTGATTGCCGCCATAGGCGGGCCAGTCGGCGCCGGTTTCCAGCGTCGTATAGGCAGCGGGCGCGGCCTCGAGCGGTTCGCCGGCGGGGCCTGCATCGGTAGCGGCAGGCACAGCCGGCGTGGCGGGCGCGGGAGTGGCGGATTCAGCTGGCTCGGTCGGCGCTGGTACTGGCGTCGCGGGAACCACTTCGTCGGGTGCTGGCGTTTCGGTAGCCGGTGGCGTTGTGGTTTCCTGCGCCACCAGATTGCCGTCGCGCACAGTGCTCAAACCCAGCAGGGAGGCGCCCACGGCCACAATGGCGGCGGCCGCGGCGGCCATGGCGCGACGCGGTGCAGCGGTGCGACCTTTCAGGGCCGGAATGGTCAGCAGCACGAGGGCCAGGATGATGGTGGGCGCGACAAGGCGCGGCACCTGGGCCCAGCCGTCGAGCCCGGCTTCCCACAGCGCCCAGACCAATGTGCCGAGATAGGTGGCGAGGTAGATCCATACGCCCATCATCTCATGACGGAACAGGAACCAGGCCGAAGCGAGCAGGCCGAGGCCGGCCAGCGCATAGTACCAGGAGCCGCCCAGGGTAATGAGATAGAGGCCGCCAAGCAGAATCGGCACGCCGAACAGCACCATCACCACAGCCAGCGCTATTGTTCCCCAATAGCCGAATGGATGGTTTGATGATGGCATGCTGACGCTCCTGGGGTGGGGACTATCATTGGCGAACGCCATAGCCACGCGATGGTTCCCCCCGCCAGCCCGTTCTGAAGCCCCTCCGCAGCGACTGCGCCACGACGGGGGATGGAACAATCGCCCTGCCCTGTCGTTGAGCGCTATGCCGGGCCACTACTTTCACGCGGCTACAGGCAGCAGCCAACGCGCTGAATGGCCAGCTTGCAGCCGTCCAGTGATCCGTCAACGCTATCGCCCAAGGAGAGATATCATGGCCGAACTCGACCAGAACGAGATCCGCATTGTCGCCTATCAGCTGTGGGAGCGCGACGGCTGCCCTGAAGGCAAGGCCGATGACTACTGGCATGCCGCCGTCAAGCTGCTATCGGATGAGAGCCACGCCAGGGAGCCCAAGACAACGGGCACCATCTTGCCGCTCCCGCCGGCGCAGATCTGAGGCGGGGCAGCAGTATCGATAAATCAACTGGCTGGGGCGCTAGGATTCGAA
>NZ_JBZVWR010000001.1:0-114562 GCF_058629155.1 Devosia sp. MDV22-iso42 | reverse complement strand
CAACTGGAACGCCTGCCTCCTGCTCTTTCAATATCGCAATGATCTGCTCTTCGGTGAACCTGGTTCGCTTCATCTCTGGTCCTTCTGATGGGGCCAGAGCCTACTTCAAACTGGATTAGGCGCAGGGGGCAACGTCACCCGAAAGGCTTGTTAAGCAGGCGCGGGCGCATGATGAGGGCTTGCAGAGGCAGGACCTGGGGAGGGCCTTCCATGACGAACCATGAGTTCAGTGACCCGGATGACGGGCGCGACAGCAGCAGGATCAGCAGCACCATGCCGGGCGGGCCGGGCCTGCTGCGCCAGCTGGGCAATGGCCTGGGCGGACTGGCCGTGCTGCTGCTGAGCGGGCTGATCCTGATGATCGTGGTGCTGGTGAAATCGCGGTAGGGGCGGCAGGCAGAGCAGGATGCCGGGGACGGACTAACGTCGCTCCCCCCCTGAAAAGGCCCCCACCCTTGATCCCTCCCCACAAGGGGGAGGGAGACGACTATCATCGCAGGCGCGACTGGCCGTAGGGGACGCCCTGCCCCCACAACTGACCGGCGGGGCTGCAGCGACAGTCTACTTGATGCGATAGGCGTCCTTGGCGGCCTGGTAGCTGAGGTGGCTGGCGAGGTCGCGCGCGGTGGACAGGGTCAGGCGATTTTCACCGACCCAGCGGCCGAGGAAACCACAGACTTCGCGGCGCCAGACGTCGTGGCGGGCGGGGATGGAGAGCAAAGCCCGCGTGTCGTCGTTGAAGCCGGCAAGATTGTAGAAGCCGGCCGTCTCCACCACCTGATCGAGATAGCGGCGAATGCCCTGCGGGCTGTCATGAAACCACCAGGGCGGCCCTATCATCAGGCTGGGCCAGTAGCCGGCCATGGGCGCCAGTTCGCGGGCATAGGTGGTCTCGTCGAGCACGAACATGATGAGGCGCAGATTGGGCTCGTTGCCGCAGCGCGACAGCAAAGCCCGCATACCATTGACGTAATCGGTGGTGCCCGGAATGTCGGCGCCCAGATCGGTGCCGCGTTCGGCCAGCAGCAGCGGATCGGTATTGCGGCGCGAACCGGCATGGATCTGCATGACCATGCCGTCTTCGACCGCCAGCAGGGCCATTTCGGTCAGCATCTGGGCGCGGAACAGCTCGGCGTCTTCGGGCGTGTGGCGGTTGGCGAGAACCCGGTCGAGCAGAGCCTGCTTTTCCACCAGCGGCAGGTCGGCGGTATTGGCGCTGGGCACGCCATGGTCGGTGGCGACGGCGCCATATTGGCGGAAATAAGCGCGGCGGTTGCGATGGGCATTGATCAGCCCGGCCCAGGAGGACACATCCTCGTCGGCCAGTTCGCCGAATCTCAGCAGGTTTTCGACGATGGCGGGACGGCTCGGATCGGTGACGTCATCGGGGCGATAGGTGGTGCGGACGCGGCCGATATAGCCATCAGCTGCCATCTTCTGGTGATGCGGCAGTGTATCGAGGGCGAATTCCGTCGTGGCGATGACTTCCACCTTGGCGCTGTCGAGCACGGCGCGGGGCAGCAAAGCCGGCGTGGCCAAAGCGGCGTCGATGCGATCATAGATGGCGTCGGCGGTGGCAGCAGAGAGCTCTTCCTCGATGCCGAACGTGCCGTGCAGCGCGTGATCGACCCAGGTCTTGGAGGGGGTGCCGGCGAAAAGGTAATAGTTGGCGGCAAAGAGGCGCCAGGCATCGCGGCCCTGGGCGACCGGCCTGCCATCCTTGCGGGGGACGCCGAGGTCGTCATAGCTCAGGCCGCGGCTGCGCAGCATGCGCAGGACATAGTGGTCGGGCGTGAGGAAGAGGCTCGCCGGATCGGCAAAGCGCTGGTTGTTGGCGAACCAGGACGGATCGGTATGCCCATGCGGGCTGATCAGCGGCAGGTCTTTGACACCGGCATAGAGGTCGCGCGCGATGGACTGGGCGGGCTCGGATGCGGGCAGCAGGCGGTCTGGGTGCAGATGGGTCATGGCGTTTTCTGCCATGATCCGCGGCCGGAATCAATCATCTTCCATACAAGATCAAACTGTGTGCCCTTTTATGTAAATTAACCCCGTTAAGAGGATCGCATTCGTCGCCGACGGAAGCGGGATTACCCTCTGCAAACGGGGTGAGAAGAGCGCAAAGCGGCGACCCACGAGCACGCCGATCCATGACGGATCGGAAGGCAGAGGGACGATTGCGATGGCACAACTGGACATTGAGCATGCGCGAGACGGAATGAGCCACACGCGGCTGCAGGCGCGACAGGCAGGCTATGTGCATCACGCACAGATCATGCTGGTGGCGGCGAGCCTGGCGGCGGCCGGCATCGTGGCGGTTGCCGCGACGATGATGACAACTCTGCTTTAGACAGAACGTCTGCATGTAACTAATGTGCGGCCGGGGAGAGCCGGCCGCCATGCGTATTCTGCTTGTTGAAGACAATGAAGACCTGGGCGAGGCGATCGAGAAGCGCCTGCGCAGCGCCGGCCATTCGGTAGAATGGGTGCGCGACGGCAATGACGTCGTGCCCACCGCCGAGGGCGACGACTTCGACGCGGTGGCGCTCGACCTGATGCTGCCCAATCGCGACGGCATCAGCCTGATCGCCGAATTGCGCCGGCGCAAATTTGCCGCGCCGATCCTGGTCATTACCGCCCGATCGGAAATCGACGACAAGGTGAGCCTGCTCGATCTTGGCGCGGACGACTACCTGGTCAAGCCGTTCGACCTGCGCGAGCTGGAGGCGCGCTTAAGGGCGCTGATCCGGCGCACCGGGGGGCAGACCACCAGCACGCTGGCGGTGGGGAACCTGGAAATGGACCTGGCCGGGCTCAATGCCAGCGTCGCAGGGCGCTCGCTGGAGCTGGGGCGGCGGGAGTTCAGGCTGCTGGAAATCCTCGTCACCCATGCCGGCAAGGTGGTGCCCAAGGAGCGGCTGATGAACCAGCTGTTCAATTTCGACGAGGCGGTATCGGTCAATGCGCTCGAGCTGCATATTTCGCGGCTGCGCAAGAAGCTCGAGCCGGCCAATATCGAGATCGGCACGGTGCGCGGCGTGGGTTATGTGGTGCGGGCGCCGCATGGCTAGAGACCGCTTGGAAACTCTACTGCGCCGGCCAACTGTCGGCGTTTTCTCCGCTTCCGGTGCTCACGTACACATGTACGCTGCGCTCCGGTTCTCGAAAACACCGACATTTGACTCGCCACAGCGAATTTCGAAACGGTCTCTAACCACGACCACCGCGCAGCACCTGCCCCCTTGCGGGCAGGGTGCCCATCGCGATGGCGGAGGCACCGATGCCGGTCGGTAAGTCCTTTTCCATCCGCCGGCGCATCCTGGCGCTGGCCCTGGTGCTGCTGCTGGCGGCGGCGGTGGTGTTGATCGTGTTCATCCGCGACTATGCCGAGCGCTCGGCCGACCGGGCCTTCGACCGGCTGCTGGCGGCCTCGGCGCTGACCATTGCGGGGGCGGTGCAGGTGGAGGGCGACACGGTGATCGTCGAGCTGCCCTTTGCCTCGTTCGGCATGTTTTCCGGGCGCGACCGGGTATTTTACGCGGTCGAGACGCCGGGCGGCGCGGCGGTGACCGGCTATGCCGACCTGTCGGCCGAGCTGCCGGAGCTGACTGCGGCCGGGCCGGTCTTTACCGATACGATGTATCGCGGCGAGCTGGTGCGGGTGGCCAGCGTCGGGCGGCTGACTTCGTCGGGCGGCGACGCGGACTGGGTGACCATCCATGTGGCGGAAACCCAGAGCGAGCGCGAGGCGCTGGCGGCGGAAATCCTGGGCAATGCCATCGTGCCGGTGGTGGCGCTGACGCTATTGGCCATCGGTCTCGTCTGGTTCGGCATCGGGCGGATGTTTGCGCCGCTCGATCAGCTGGAGCAGGAACTGCGCGGGCGGGCGCCCGATGACCTGTCGCCGGTAGACCTGCCGGTGCCGGTTGAGGTGAGCCAGCTGGTGAGCGGGCTCAATGCCTTCATGAGCCGGCTGGGCAGCGCCATGGAGCGGGTGACGGGGCTGGTGGCCGAGGCGGCGCATGAGGTGCGCACGCCGCTGGCCTCGCTGCGGGCGCAGGCGGAGGTGGCGATGGACGAGCAGGACCCCGAGGCGCTGCGCCGAAGGGTGAGCCGCATCCATCAGGGCGCGGTGCAGGCCAGCCAGCTGGTGAGCCAGTTGCTGATGGAAGCCACCATTACCCATCGGCTGGAAAACCAGGAAAGCGACGCCACGGCTTTGGGCGCGGTGGTCGAGGAGGTGCGGCAGCGGCTGGACCCGGACCAGGCGCGGCGGCTGGTGGTGGCGATGGACCCGGTGGCTGCCGAGGCCGCCATCCGCGGCGACCGGGTGGCGCTGCGCGAAATGGTGCGCAATGTGGTGGACAATGCCCTGGTCTATTCGGATGGCGTGGTGGAGGTGGATGGCAGGGTGAAGCAGGGGATGATGACACTGGCGGTGCGCGACCGCGGCCCCGGCATTGCCGATGGCGAAAAGGGGAGCGTGCTGGAACGATTCAAGCGCGGAACGGCGAGCGGCAGCACGGCGGGATCGGGGCTGGGGCTTTCCATCGTCAAGCGCGTGGTTGAAGCCCATCGCGGCGCGTTGCGCCTGCTCGACCGGCCCGGCGGCGGGCTGGTGGTGGAAATCGACCTGCCGACCGTTGGCCGCAATCCCAAGGCAGAGCAGATGCGCAAGGCGCTGGGGAGCCTGTCGGCACTGGTGGTCTGCCTGATGCTGGCGCAGCCGCACGAGGCACAGGCGGCCGCCACGACCTATCCGGCGCGCGATGGCAGCAGCGACAGCGTGCTGACCATTGTGGGGGTGACCGACACGCCGCTCTTCGCCCAGTTCATCGCTGGCTTCCAGGGCCTGCATGGCGATGTGACGGTGGTCTATGAGGAGACCGACTCGCTGCCGCTCTATGAGCGCTATCTGGCCGGCACGATGGACCCAAAGCCGGACCTGCTGATCAGTTCGGCGGCCGACCTGATGATCAAGCTGGCCAATGACGGCCATGCCATGGCCTATGAAACCCCGTTTCTGGGCGCCCTGCCCGACTGGGCGCACTGGCGCAACGAGGTGTTCGGCTTCACCTTCGAGCCGGCGGTGATCATCTACAATCCCGACCTGATCGCGGCCGAAGAGGTGCCGCGCACGCATCTGCGGCTGGCCGAAATGCTGGAGAGCCAGAGCGAGCGCTTTCGCGGGCAGATCGCCACCTATGACATCGCGCTGAGCGGGGTGGGCTATCTGCTGGCGGCGCAGGACCAGGTGATCTCGTCCAATTTCTGGCGGCTGGCGGCGGCCTTTGGCCGGGTGGAGGCGCAGTTCAGCGGCTCGAGCCCAGCCATCCTCAATGGCGTGGCCGACGGGTCGCTGGCGCTGGGATTCAACGTGCTGGGCTCCTATGCGTTCGGTCGCAAGGCGGGTGGCGCCAATATAGAGATCGTGGTGCCGGACGACTATGTGCTGGTGCTGACGCGCGCCATGCTGATCCCGCGCGATGCGCCCTTTCCCGAACTGGGCAAGGACTTTGTCGATTTCGCGCTGTCGCCGGCCGGGCAGGCCATTGCCGCGGGGCAGACAGCGCTCGGTGCCGTGGTCAGCGGCACACGGGGAGAATGGACCAGCGAGACCATCGCCGCGCAGGGGCGCGGGGTGATCCAGCCGATCGCGCTGGGACCCTCGCTGATGGTATCGCTCGACCAGCAGCGGCGGAAGCGGTTCCTGGATACCTGGAACGAGATCGTGTCGCCCGGCCGCTAGACCGCAGCAGGGCGAAGCGGGCCGGGCAGGCATGCACCAAATGCATGAACAAGGCGAAAACGGCATAAATCATGCATTGACAACCACTTTCGATGGCCGGACGGGACCATATTGCAGCCAGCGCATGGCTGAGGTGCCATTTAGGCCCTAGTATAGCGGGCCGCATGGGCCCATCTGTCTAGTCATGAAAGCGACCCGGCAATTCGGTTGGGTCTTTTGAGGAACCGGACAAATGAGCACCCCCCGCAAGTCATTCTTTGCGACCCTTGGCACCTTCGTTGAAGTGTTTGGCAGCGCTGCTGCCGTCTCCAACGCCGTCGAGGCCGGCCGTGCTCCCAAGGCCCGGCACCTGAAGTCCCTCGGTATCGATGCCGACGCTTTCCGGTCGATCGGCAGGCTCTAAGTCTCCCGGCAGCGGGACGCGTCTCCTCCGAGGCGTCCGGCGCCGAGCCCGCCATCCGACAAAAGAAAGCCCGGGTACCCTTGATAGGGTGCCCGGGCTTTTGTCTGTCTGGTCCGGCCAGACTAGTCTTCGTCGCTGGCCAGCTGGCCGAGAACGCCACCCTGTCCGCGCAGGCGGAACCAGAGCGGGACCAGCACGGCAGTGGCGGCCAGCGTATAGAGCACGATGGCGATGGGCGAGTGCACAAGGGTGCTGAAGTCACCCTGAGAGATGGCCAGGGCCCGGCGCAATTGCTGCTCGGCCATGGGCCCCAGAATCAGGCCGACGACCACCGGGGCAATGGGATAGCCGAAGCGGCGCAGCAGATAGCCCAGGATGCCGAAAGCGAGCAGCAACAGCAGTTCGAAGGAAAAGCGGATGCCGAGGAGGTTGCCCGACACGGCGCCATTGGCGCCCAGCGTGCCGAGCGTCGCAAAGACCAGGATGCCGCCATAGAGCCATGGCCGGGGAATGGTCAGCAGCTTCACCCACAGACCGATCAGCGGCAGGTTGAGCACGATCAGCATCAGATTGGCGACGAGCAGGCTGGCGATCAGCGCCCAGACCAGGCCGGCATTGTTGACGAACAGGAGCGGGCCGGGCTGCAGGCCGAACTGCTGGAAGCCGGCCAGCATGATTGCCGCCGTCGCCGTGGTGGGCAGGCCCAGGGTCAGCAAGGGCACCAGCGTGCCGGCGGCGGAGGCATTGTTGGCGGCTTCGGGGCCGGCCACGCCTTCGATGGCGCCATTGCCGAATTCCTCGGGCCGCTTGGCGAAGGTCTTTTCGGCGCTATAGGACAGAAAGCTCGCCACATCGGCGCCGCCGGCGGGCATGGCGCCGATGGGAAAGCCGATGGCGGTGCCGCGCAGCCACGGAATCCAGGAG
Organism: Devosia sp. MDV22-iso42; assembly: GCF_058629155.1. Taxonomy (NCBI): domain Bacteria; kingdom Pseudomonadati; phylum Pseudomonadota; class Alphaproteobacteria; order Hyphomicrobiales; family Devosiaceae; genus Devosia; species Devosia sp. MDV22-iso42. The sequence goes on along the minus strand of NZ_JBZVWR010000001.1, from coordinate 107,486 downwards.
CGCTTCCAGTCTTCCTTGGTCATCCAGACCGAGCCCTTGACCGAAATGACCTCCTCCTTGGCGAGGTGGCGATCGGCGGCCATCTTGAGGGTCTCGCCAATGGCAAAGAGGGCGACAGCCAGGGTGGTGACCTCGATACCGTCGAGCAGATCGGGAATGCCGAAGGCCATGCGGGTCTGGCCGGTCTGCAGGTCAATGCCGATAATGCCCAGGCCCAGGCCGATGAACAATGCCGTCAGGCCGCGCAGGGCAGAGTCGCCAAAGGCGGCGGAAACGGTGACGAAGGCCAGCACCATCAGCGCGAAATACTCGGCCGGGCCGAAGGACAGCGCGAACTTGACCACCCAGGGTGCGACAAAGGCCAAGGCCAGGGTGGCGATGAGGCCGGCGACGAAGGAGCCGATGGCGGCGGTGGCCAGAGCGGGGCCGCCGCGGCCCTTGCGGGCCATCTTGTTGCCCTCGAGCGCGGTGACGATGGAGGCGCTTTCACCGGGTGTGTTGAGCAGGATGGAGGTGGTGGAGCCACCATACATGCCGCCATAATAGATGCCGGCAAACATGATGAGCGAGCCGGCCGGATCAAGCTTGTAGGTGACGGGCAGGAGCAGCGCCACGGTGAGCGCCGGGCCGATGCCGGGGAGCACGCCAACGGCAGTGCCGAGGGTGACGCCGACCAGGGCATAGAGCAGGTTCTGCCACTGCAAAGCGGTCAGCAGGCCCTGGGCGAGAAGTCCGAAAGTATCCATGGCGGCAGCTTCCGATCAGGGAATGAGGCGTTCGAGCGGACCGGCGGGCAGCGAGAGCTGCAGGCCCTTGGCAAAGGCGAACCAGACGAGGAAGGCAAACACCGCACCGATGGGAATGGTCTGCCAGAGCGGCCCGCGCCCGAAGGCCTTGGCCGTAAAGGCGAACAACACACCGGTGGCGATGGAAAAGCCGGCGGTCGACATCAGCAGCATCTGGGCCACGAGGCCGCCGACAATCCACATGATGGGCTGGTAATTATCGGCCTCGCGGGGCGGAAAGCCACCGCGCAGCGCCGAGAACACCGTGCCGACCGACAGCAGCAGCAGCCCGGCGGCGATGATATAGGGGAAAACCGTGGGTCCGACCCGGGCCTGGATGGGCGGCACGCGCATCTGGCTGGTCTGCCAGATGATGACGATGGCGATGGCGGCCAGAATGGCGGCGATGAAAAGCGCCGCCCCATCGGGGCGGCGCGAGAGGTTGGGTTCGCCAGAGGTCACTGGACCAGCCCGATGTCTTTCAGGATGGCGGCCGTGGCTTCGGTATCGGCGGCCAGCTGGGCGGTGAATGCGTCGCCGGCCAGGTAGGTATTGACCCAGCCCTTGGTTTCGAGCGTGGCCTTCCAGGTCGCCGAATTCACCATCTTCTCGATGTCGGCGGTGATGGCGGCCTTCTGCTCGTCGGTGATGCCGGGGGCAGCGGCGACCATGCGCCAGTTCTGCAGCGCCATGTCGACGCCGGCTTCCTGCAGGGTCGGGGCATCGACACCGGGGATGCGGGTATCGCTGGACACGGCCAGCAGGCGCAGTTCACCGGCAGCGATCTGGCCGGAGAATTCCGAATAGCCCGAAATGCCGACGGTCACCTGGCCACCGAGCAGGGCAGCGAGGGCTTCGCCACCGCCAGAATAGGCGATGTAGTTGATGGTGGTGGGGTCGACACCGACGGTCTTGGCAATCAGGCCCGCCGTGATGTGATCGGCGCCGCCAGCAGAGCCGCCAGCCCAGGATACCGAACCGGCATCCGCCTTGAGCATGGCAATCAGGTCATCGAGGGTCTGCAGCTCGGAAGCTGCGGGGACCACGATGACCACGGCTTCGCCGGTGAGGCGGGCGATCGGGGTGACCTGGTCAAGGGTGACCGGCGAGGCATTGGTGAGAATGGCGCCGACCATGACATAGCCACCGACGATGAGAGCATCGGGATTGCCGGCCGACTGGTTGACGAACTGGGCCAGGCCAATGGTGCCGCCAGCACCAGGCACGTTGGTGACCTGCACATTGCCGGAGATAGCCTCGGCCTGCAGGGCCTCCTGCATGGAGCGGGCGGTCTGGTCCCAGCCGCCGCCGGGCGCGGCGGGCGCCATGATGGTGTAATCGGCGGCGAAAACCGAAGTCGCGAGTGCGCCGGTGAGCAGCGCAGCCAAGAGCAGCTTGTTCATAAGTCCTCCCAAAGAATCCGGAACGTCGTTGCGTTCGTGGGAGGACCATAGACCCCGCTCCCTGTCACCGTCCTGTCGCGGACGGCCCTGCAGGATCAGGCGGAGCGCTTGTTGGGCTGCCCGGGCTTGTCGCGCAGATCGACCTTGTCGCGCTGTTGGGCGAACACGGACAGCAAATGGGTGGTGTCTTCGGTGGAACAGGGCCGGGAGAACAGGAAGCCCTGCCCCAGCTTGCAGCCGAGCTCGGCCAAGGCATTGGCCTGGGTGGACAATTCGATGCCCTCGGCCACCACGGTCATGCTGAGCTTGCGCGCCAGCTCGATGATGCAGCCGACAATGGCGGCGCTGGCGGCATCACTGCCGAGGCGATCGACGAAAGACTTGTCGATCTTGATGACATCGACGGGCAGGCTGAGCAGATGGGTCAGCGAGGCAAAGCCGGTGCCGAAATCGTCGAGCGCCACCAGCACGCCGCGGGCGCGCAGGGCCCGCACCGTTACCGGCACCTGATCGCTGCCCCCCATGAAGACGGCCTCATTGACCTCCAGCGCGATGTGATGGAGCGGCACATCGACCCGGCCGAAGGTCTCGACGATGCGCTGTTCGAGGTCGCCGCGCAGGAAATCACCGGAGGTGACGTTGATGCCGACATGCTGGACATCGATGCCCAGGTCGAGCCAGTAGCGAATGTCGCCGGCGACCTGGCGCAGGACCTGGCCAGTCAGCTGCCAGGCAATGCGCGGATCGGCAAAGGCGGCGTGGAACTCACCGGCGCTGGCAATGCGGCCATCGGGCATGCGCATGCGGGCGAGCGCCTCAAGGCCGATGATCTCGGCGGTGTCGAGCCGCACCACGGGCTGATAGTGCACCAGGATGCGCCCCTGGCCGAGGGCGAGGTCGACATCGCGCACCATGCGGGCGCGTTCGAGCATGGAGGTGCGCAGGTCGGGCGTGAAGCGGACATAGCCGCCGCGGCGGGTTTCCTTGGCGTGATAGAGGGCGAAATCGGCGTTCTGGCGCAGGGCGTCGCCATCGGTCCCGTCGGGGCCGTAGAGGGCGCCGCCGAGCGTTACATGGGGATCGATGGTCTGGCCGTCCGCCTCGATCAGGCCGCGCACGGCGCTGATGACCAGATGGGCGGCGTCGGCCAGGCAGGTGGGCGTGCCGCAGCCGGGCACCAGGACGGCAAATTCGTCGCCGCCCAGGCGGCAGGCCACCAGATCGGGATGGGCGCCGGCAATGCGTTCAGCGATGGTGCGGATCATCAGATCGCCGAAGACGTGGCCGACCGTGTCATTGACCACCTTGAGGTGATCGATATCGATGAGCAGCAGGCCGAAAGGCACCCCGGCCGCGGCCGCATGAGCCAGCATGTGGATGAAGTTGCCGCGATTGGCCAGGCCCGTCAGGGCATCGAAATAGGCCAGGCGATGGTTGCGCTGGCGACCCTGCTCGTGGTCGAGCGCCAGGGTGCACAAGTGCAGGCAGGTCTGGACGATGTCGCGTTCCATGACCGAAGGACCGCGACTGGTGCGATAATAAAAGGCAAAGGTGGCCACCACCAGGCCATCCCTGTCGCGGATGGGGCTCGACCAGCAGGCGCGCAGGCCCAAAGGCTGCACCAGGGCACGGTAGTCATCCCAGAGGGGATCGGTGGCGATATCGGTGACCAGTACCGGCTCGTTGCGCCAGGCCGCGGTGCCGCAGGAGCCAGCCTTGGGCCCGATGGCGGCCCCATCGACGGCAGCGGAAAAGGTCGATGGCAGGCTGGGCGCGGCGAGCGGATGGACCAAGCCCTGCGCATCGACCGCCAGCAGGGTGCAATGGGTTTCCGGCGCCAGGGATTCGGCCCGGCGACACAGCAGATCGGCAATGGCGATGAGCGGCTCGCCGCGGGCCACCGCTTCAAGGACTTCGGTCTGCAGGTGCAGCAGCAATGCACTATCGGTGACCATGTGGTTCCACTCGCCGGTCGCAACGCATTCCAGACGCTGTTCCACCACGCCTCATGAAGCGCCCAGTGTGCGCCATAAGGTTGAGACAGTCGTTAAAGGCAGTGGTTAGGTGAGCGTTACCGAAACGGCGCAGATGCTGCCGGACGCCTCAATAGGTGGTGCGGCCGCCCGAGAGATCAAAGACGCTGGCGGTGGTGAAGCTGTTGTCGCGGCTGACCAGCCAGGCGACCATGGCGGCAGCCTCGTCGACCTCGAGGAAGCGGCCGCGTGGAATGCGCACCAGCATGTAGTCGATGAATTCGGGGGTGAGTGTGTCAAGGATGCGGGTCTTGGCCGTGGCCGGGGTGATGGCATTGACGGCGATATCGAAGCGGGCCAGTTCCTTGCCCAGCGACTTGGTGAGGCCGATGACGCCGGCCTTGGCGGCCGAATAGGCCGAGAGGTTGGGATTGCCCTCCTTGCCGGCGACCGAGGCGATATTGACGATGCGGCCGTAATTGCGTGCCTTCATCGCGGTGATGACCACCTTGTTGACGTAGAAGGTGCCGTTGAGATTGACCTCCACCACGCGGCGCCACTCGTCGGGATCGTAATCCTCCACGCTGGCATTGGAGCCGGCAATCCCGGCGGAGTTGACCAGAATGGAGACCGGGCCGATATCGCGCTCCACGGCGGCATGGGCGCCAATCAGGCCGGGATAGTCGGTGATATCGACAACCATGGAGGAGGCAGCGGCGCCGAGCGCCACGGTGGCCTGCGACAGCACATCGGCATTGGAATCCCAGAGGCTGACCTGGGCACCGCTCTCAATAAGCCGCCTGGCAATGGCAAAGCCGAGGCCCTGGGCGCCGCCGGTGACCACGGCAACCTGGCCGGCAAGATCGATCTGGTTCACGGCGCTGCACTTTCCCTGGACGGATTGACCCCGTGCGGAACCGGCCAGCGGGCCGACTCCATGCACGGGGCCATTGTGAAGCCGCGACCGGCACCGACACAAGGCCCGATCGCGGCGACTTCAAGCAGGGTGGCCGCAGTGGCGGCGTCAGCCTATTTCCAGGTGAAGATGCGGGTGACGGCGTAGTTGAATACAGAGCTCATCAGTGCACCGGCCAGGCCGGCGATCAGGGGCGCGGGGCGGGCTTCGTAGATCATCGAGGCAATGGAGATATTGGCCACGCCGCCCATGGAACAAACGACGTAAAAGCCTAAGAGACCGGTCCACAGCTTGAGGCCGTGCAGCTTGCGGTCGGCATAGGTCAGCGAGTTGTTGAGGAAGAAGTTCCAGGTCATGGCGGTGATGGTGGCCAGGATCTGGGCGACGATGAAGGTCTCGGGCACGACGCTGGTGAAGAGCCAGAGCACGGATAAATGCACCGCCACACCGCTGAAGCCAACCAGGGCAAACAGCAGGAAACTGGTGGGCAGCAGGCCGCCGGTGAGCTTGGACAGGAACAGGCCAAGGAACTGCAGCACCACCAGGGGGCTCATCTTGCTTTCGCCGGCCTGGCGCTGGCGGAAGACATAGGGCACCTGGGCAATGGCGGGCGGGGTGCCCTTGCGGGCGGCGGTGACCACCAGATCGAGCAGGATCTTGAAGCCTTCGTCGGAGAGCTGGGGCGCGACATCGACGAAGAGATCGCGGCGCACCATGAAGAAGCCGCTCATCGGATCGGCCAGTTCCTGGCCGGCCACCAGGGTGGAGAGGCGGGTCGCCAGATTGCTGCCCCACTGGCGGATAGGCGACAGGCCCTGCCCCGAGGAGCCCTCGCCGCTATAGCGGGACCCGACGGCGATATCGGCACCGGCCCGGACCTTGGCCAGCATGGCGGGCAGGATGGATTCGTCGTGCTGCAGATCGCCATCCATCACCGCCACGAAGGGGGCATTGGTGGAGAGAATGCCTTCGGCGCAGGCCGAGGACAGGCCGCGCCGGCCCAGCCGCTTGATGCAGCGGACATTGTCATGCTGGCGGGCCAGGTCCCAGGCGGCATCGGCCGTGCCATCGGGGCTGTTGTCGTCGACAAAGACCAGTTCCCAATCGATGCCGTCCAGCGCCACGGCGATCCGCTCGACAACGGCGGCCACATTGGCGCGCTCGTTGAAGGTGGGCACGATGACGGCCAGTTCGGGGCTGCGGCCACGGCGGGTGGCAAGCTGGTCGGAAGACGTCTTGATCAGGCTGTCCATGGTCATTTCCTAAGGGCGACATCCGCGCCGGTCCGGGCGGAGATTTTGAGTTGTGCAGTGCGGTCGAGCATCCAGGCGAGGGCGAGTAGCGCCAGAAGGCCGGCGCCCAGGATCAACCCGTCAAACAGGGGATCGGGCTGGCGCGGCGTCTTGACCACCTGCAGGAACATGCTGATGACCGTGCCGGTGGCAAAGACCGCCAGGCCCTGGCGGCCGAGCAGCCGGAAGGGCGCGGCAAAGACTGAACTGGCAAGGGTGCGCATGACCGGCAGGTGGCCGAACACATAAAACAGCGCCAAAGCATGCAGCAGGCGCGGCAGGGCCAGGAAGGTCTTGTCGAACCAGGTGATGTAGAAGGGCGCGCCAATGCTGGACAGCCAGGTCAGGCCGGCGCGGCCAAGACCGCCCAACGGCGGCACCTTGACCCAGAGCAGCACCAGAACGAGGAAGGCGGCAGCGAGGCCGAACAGCACGCGGTGATAGGGGATGAAACGCTTGCCGACCTTCATGGCCGCGCCTGAGAGCAGGCCTACGACAAAGAGCAGTTGCCAGGAGAAGGGGTTGAAAAACCAGCCGCCGGAATTGGGGAAGCTGGGAATATTGAAGCGGAGCTGGCCAGCCACGACCCACAGGGCAATCGACAGCGCCAGCAGCAGCCAGGGTCGGACAAGCCCGATAATGAGCAGCAGCGGCGTGGCCAGCAGCAGCACGGTATAGAGCGGCAGGATATTGAGGTAGCCGAGCTGGTGACCGAGCAGGGGAATGCCGATCAGGGTGGCCAGCGGCTTGCCATAGATGGCGGTGACGTTGTTGCGCTGCATCACCTCGGGCAGGTTGAACCACAGGGCCGCAGCGGCAAAGATGGCCAGGCACAGCATGGTGATGGTGATGTGGACGAAATAGAGCTGGCGCGCCCGGGCCCAGACCCTGGCCACGGCCAGCCAGAGCGGCCCACTGCGGAAGCCGTTGGAATAAGCCAGGCCGGCAGCCATGCCGGACATGAAGACAAAGGCCTCGGCGGCGTCGGAAAAGCCGAAATTGCGGCTGGTCAGCGTCTCGTAGACCGTGCCGGGGACGTGGTTGATGAAGATCATCACCAGGGCAATGCCGCGGAACATGTCGAGCCGGAGGTCTCGGCCGGCCGGAACGGCAATGCGGTCATTGACGACGGGGCGCGTCCGGACGGCGCGCATGGCGCCGGTGCCCAGCAGGCTGGCGGCCTGGTCGGTGCGGAGGTTAGGCAGGGACATGACCGGACATGCTCGTGGAGGCGAGAACAGCCTGATGTTCCAGGGTCATGTCGCCGGAGGTCCAATTGGCAAGAATGGTGCGATGCGCGACCAGAACCGGCGACGGCGCCAGTTCGATCTCGGTGCGGAACAGGATCGGCAGCGCGCGGCGCGTCGGATGGGAGGTGGCGGAAATCAGCAGGGGCGCCACCAGAGCGGGCAGCGTGGCCGGCGCCAGCCAGATGACGGCGGCGGGCGCCAATGCCATGGTGCCGCCCAGGGCCAGGGCGGCCAGCGCGACGATCCACCAGCTGGCCCGGAAGGCGTCGACCAGGGGAACGTAGTTCTGCCCGCGGCGCGTCGCCGGCCAGCCACCGTCAAGGCCAAGCAGCACCTGGGCGACGGCTCGGCTCTGCAGCAGCAGCATGGTGGGGGCCAGCAGGGTGGACAGCACGATTTCGCCCAGCACCGAGAGCAGCGCGACCACGGTGCCGCCAAAACGGCGATTGTGGCCATCGAACATGCCGCGCAGCAGGATCAGCACCTTGGGCAGGACGAGCGTGGCGGCGACAGCAACGCCGAGCATCCAGACCGGGACCGGCGCCGGGCCAAGGCCGGCAGAGACCCTGGGCCAGTCGGGAACGACGGCGGCCACGATGCTGGTGGCCAGCAGGACCAGCCACAGCGGAGAGGCCAGATAGGCCATCATGCCGCGGATGAAGGTGAACCGGCTCCACCATTTGAGGCCCGGCGCGGCCAGCAGGCGGCCGTGCTGCAGGTTGCCCTGGCACCAGCGGCGATCACGCTTGGCATATTCGATGATGTTCTCGGGGCCCTCTTCATAGGAGCCCGGCATGCCGGGATCGACCTGTACCTTCCAGCCGGCGCGCGACAGCAGGGCCGCCTCGACATAGTCATGGCTGAGGATATGCCCGCCGAAGGGCGGCGTGCCGGACAGTTCGGGCAGGCCGCAGCTGGCGGCAAAGGCGCGGACGCGCACAATGGCATTGTGCCCCCAATAGGGGCCCTCATCGCCCTGCATGAGCGCGGCACCGCGCGCGAAGGTGGGTGAGAGGTAGGCGGCGGCAAACTGGATGGAGCGGCCAAACAGGGTGCGGGCATTGATGATATGGGGGACGGTCTGGAGCAGGCCCAAGTCCGGATCGCGCTCCATGCGCCGCGCCATGGTGGCAATGGTGGTGCCTTCCATCAGGCTGTCGGCGTCCAGGATCAGCGCATAGTCATAGGCCGCGCCGGAGCGGGTGATGAAATCCTCGACATTGCCCGCCTTGCGGCCGACATTGCGCTCGCGCCGCCGGTAAAAGATGCGGCCGGCGGCCTCAGGCTCCTGCAGCAGTCGCTCGAACCACACCGCCTCCTGCGCCACGCTTTCCATGGCCTGGGAGTCCGAGAGAATGGCGAAGTGGAAGCGGTCGGCGACGCCTTCGGCGATCAGGCTGCGATTCATCGCCGCGATGCGCGCAAAGGTGACCATGGCATCTTCGTTATAGATGGGGACCAGGATCACCGTGGTGCCGGTGGCCGGCGGGCCGGTTTCAGCGGCGCGGCGATGTGTGGCGAACACGCCCATCACCGCCGCCGCACTGCCCCAGACCAGCCAGAAGCCGCTGAAGGCGACCAGCAGCGTGCGCACAATATCGAGCAGGCTGATGCTGCCCTCGCCGGAAAAGCGCAGGAACAGGTAGCTGCCACCCAGGCTAAGCGCCAAGGTGGTCAGCAGTGCCAACCATCGAAACAATACTGACCTGCGCATCACTGGGATCTGGTCTCAATCACCGGCCGGTGAAGGCCATGAAGGTGTCGCGCAGGGTACGGATCAGCGAACGCCGGTACTGCAACTGCTGCTTGGGCATGTCGAGAGGCGCGTCCGGGAGGGCGTTGGCGAAAGTGAATTCTGCGGTATACTTCATGCGGCAGGCCTCCACTGGTAGAGCCAGGTTTCCGTGAGCGTCTTTCCCAAACCGACCAGATAGGCCTTGAGTTCCAGTGCGGCGCCGTCATTGACCTCGACATCCATCACCAGACGCCAGGCGCCATTGGCCTCGACCCGGAACAGGACCGTGTCGCGCACCACGCCGCCGCTGACGGTGGTGAGCACATCGATCGGGGTATCTTCGTCAAAGCCGGCGATCTCGCCGCCCTTGAAATCAATAACGAATTTGCGCAGATCGTGTTCGTTCAAGACGCCGGACACGCCGCCGGCACCGGCCCGTGTCTCCATGACATAGGCGGTTTCGGCATTGTCGTCCGGATTGAGATCACCCCAGATCAGGCGATAGGAAAATTCGCGGCTCTGGCCGGCCAGCACGGGCTCGGCCGGGACCCAGAAGGCGCCGATATTGTCGTCGGCCTCGATCTTGGCCGGCATCTCGATGAGGCGGACCATGCCCTGCCCCCAATTGCCGAGCGGCTCGACGCGCAGGGAAGGCCGGCGTTCGTAATGGGCGCCCGCATCCTGATAGGTCTCAAAATCGCGGCCGCGCTGATAAAGGCCGAAGGCGCGCGGGTTGTTTTCCCAGAGATAGGAATTGCCCAGGGTCTCGCCATTGTTGAGGGCGCGCCACATGACCTCGCCGCTTTCGCGCTCCACCAGCAGGCCATTGCTGTCATGCACCTGGGGGCGGTAGTCGTCAAAGCCGCCGCGATTGGCTTCGGCGTAGAGGAACATCGAGGTCAGCGGCGCCACGCCCAGTTCCTGGACGTCGCTGCGGAAATAGAGCCGCGCCGTCACGTCCATGACGGTTTCCTGCGCCGCGTCGCTGGCCGGGGTGATGACGAAGCGGTAGGCGCCGGTCACGCTCTGGCTGTCGAGCGCGGCATAGATGGTGAGCGACCCGCCGGCTTGGGGCTTTTCGACATAGAATTCGGTAAAGCTGGGGAATTCCTCGGGAAGGCTGACCCAGGAATTGATGACGAGACCACGGGCGCTGAGGCCATAGATGTTGTCGCGGCCGAGCGAGCGGAAATAGCTGGCGCCGAGAAAGGTTACCAGTTCGTCAAAGGCGCCCGGGCGATTGAGCGGATAATTGATGCGCAGACCGGCCACGCCGGGGAAGGGATTGGCCAGCGCGCCCGCCTCCACCGCGTTGTCATGATACTGAAAATCGCGTGGGCTAAAGTCGACCGGCCGGGCCATGCCTGCCTCGATCTCGAACACCTTGACGGGATCGTTGAACAGCCAGCCGAGATGGAAGGCCTGCAGCCGATAGCCCAGATCATCGGCGGCCCATTTGCTGGCCTCAGGGCGATACTGGATGCGGCGATAGGCATCATAGTCGAGATCGTGCAGGGGATCGGGAATGACCACGCTGACCGGCGCATAGGGCGTGCCGGCCTGAGTCTGCATGCGCGCGCTGAAGCTGTCGAAATCAAAGGCAAAGCTGCCCTGATCCTGCGCCATGAGAGGCTGTGTCATGGCCGTGGTCGACAAGAGCAGCAGCGAAGCGCCGATGCCCTTGAGGACAGTGCGGCGGCTATGGGAGGAATGGGGGGGGCGCTTCACCTGGTACCTGCAAGTCTGTGACCACCATAACGCGGCGGCGGTGCTTCGGTAGGGCTTCCAACGTCTCTATAGTGAAAAAGTTGATGCATGTGTCCTATGCGTCCAGTGCATGGTTTGACCCGCAACGGCGGGACGGCGGGCGTGTTACTGCACCAGCCCGATGAGACGGCCCCGAGAAAGCTAATGATGACGTCGCTTCAACCCGCACAGCGGCAGCAAAAACCGGGCCGTCATCTGGTACTTCTGCTCATCCCAATCGGCTTCGCGCTATTGGGATTGTTGATCCGGTACCTGGCCTATGTGCAGACCGTTGATGGCGCATCTATGGCCGGATTTGTCAGCGGCATGTGCCGCTGGGACTGCGGCTGGTATGTGCGGATTGCCGAAGAGGGCTATGATCCATTTCCGGTGCCCAGCATGGTCAATGCCGGCAACTGGGCATTCTTTCCGCTGTTTCCGCTGCTGGTGGGTGCCCTGCGCACCCTGACCGGCCTGCCCACCATGGTGGTGGCGTCGACCACCTCGCTGGTGCTCACCATTGCTGCCGTGCGCGTGGCCTGGCCGCTGCTGGGCAAGGACATACGGGCCTATATGCTGTTCAGCGCCTTCCTGCTGGCGGGACCGTTTTCGGTCTATTTCACCACCTTCTACAGCGAAGCGGCCTTCATGCTGCTGACCGCCTGCGTGTTTGCGGCGCTGCAGCGCCGGCACTATCTGGCAGCGGGCCTGTTCGCGGCGCTGCTGTCGGGCTCGCGTATCGTGGGCGTGTTCATCGTGCTGGCCATCGTGCTGCAGGCCTGGCTCGACCACCGCGAGCGCGGCGGCAAGCTTGTCGACTTCGTGCCGGCGGTGTTGCAGCGGCCGGACGTGCTGGTAGCCATCTTCATCGCGCCGCTGGGACTGTTTGCCTATATGGCCTATCTGCACTGGCAGATCGGCGACGCGCTGGCCTTCAGCCATGTGCAGCGCGCCTGGGGCCGCGCCACCGGCAATCCACTGGGCTATCTGTGGAACGGGTTGACCAGCTTTCGCCAGGACAGCTGGATGCCCAGCGTCGCCCAGCAACTATCCGTGGCCTGGCTGGTCGGCATGGCCATGGTGATCGTGATGGCGGTGCGCCGGCAGTTTGCCGCAGCGCTGTTCTGCCTGATCTGCCTGGGCCTGCCGCTCTTTGCCGGCCTCGCCTCCATGCTGCGCTTTGTGGTCGGGCTGGCGCCGGTGAGCGTGACGGCGATGAGCCTGCTCGCCCACCGGTCCTGGATCGCCTATCTGGCCCTGGCCGTCATCGTGGTCGGCGGCTATTTCGGCGCGGTCGGCTGGCTTACCGGAGTGCTGACCCTTGTCTGAGACCGCCCTGACCAACAAGCCGCTCCGCCTTGCCGCCTATGGCGTGGTCGCGCTGGCCATTGCCTTCGAGCTTATCGTCGTCTGGTGGATGCTGCATCCGCAGGTGCCGCCGGACTACCGCGCCTATTACATCGACAAGAGCACGACCTGCCTCAACCAGCCGGTATCGGGGGATTATGTGCTGGGCAGCACGGTGTCGTTCCTGAGCGAAGGCAACGAGCAGGCCAAGCCGCTGCGGGTGTGTGGCTGGACCGGCCCGGCCGGCGACGGCACCCATGCGGTGGGGCAGACCTCGCGGCTGCGCTTCGCCCTGGCGCCGGACAGGAGCGGGCCGCTGACGCTGGCGCTGGAACTGGTGGCAGTCGAGCGTGAGGGCTATCCGTCACAGCGGGTGGCGATCAGCGTCAATGGTACAGCGTTGCAGACGGTGACAGTGCTGGCAGGGGTGCCGCTGGCGGTCGATCTGGTCATTCCCGGCGACGTCGTTGCCGCCCATCCCGACAGCCTGGAGCTGGTGCTGGATTATCCCGACGCCATCGCCATGTCGCCCAGCGACAGCAATACGCGGATGCGCTCGATCAAGCTGCTGTCGGCACGGCTGGCGAGTGGGCCCACACCGCCCTAACTCGCTTCACGCGTAAGCTGCCCAGGCTCTGTCGCCCCTCCCCATCCGGGTCGCGTCGCGGCAGGTGCGGGCTCGTAAGGAGGGTCGGGTTGGGGGCCTCAGTGGTCATTGCTACGCCCCCCACCCTCCGTCCCTCCCCACAAGGGGGAGGAAGGCGCAAGGCCTCGCGTCAGGTGAAGGGTGAAGCGATCCAGCTGGACGGCGTCGGTTTACGACCTGGGCTGGCTGCCGAGCAGGAGCGTGGTGTCGGCGGGCAGGATCCAGAAATGGTCGGTGTCGAAGGGCCGGCGGCCCGCACCATCATAGTCCGGATGCTCGCTGGACCAGACCAGACCCCATTTGCGGCCGGCGGGCGGGGCGAAGAGCGGCTCGGCGATGACGCCGAGCGGCAGATCGCGGCCGAGATTGAGCAGCAGCAGGCGTTCGTCGGCAGGATCGTCGGCGAAGAAGCGCAGCAGCAGGGCGGCATCGCCGATGACCGCTCCATCGATGCGGCCCCTACCCGTGGACGAGAACACGGTTTCAGACTGCCGCAGCGCCAGCAGATCGCGATGCAAAGCCAACAGGGGGGCGTGACGGTCGGCCTGGGTCCAGTCGAGCTTGCTGGTGGCAAAGGTTTCATTGGCATCGGGCGCCGGCAGGCGTTGCTGCATGACCGGGTCGGCGACGCTGGGGAAATGGGTCAGGCCGTCGCGCCGCCCCTTGGCAACGGAGGCGGCCTCGTCGCCGTCCAGCCCGAGAAAATAGAGAAAGGGATTGTCGGCGCCGAATTCCTGGCCCTGGAACAGGCAGGGCGTCTGGGGCCCCAGCAGCAGCAGCGCCGTCATGGCGCGGATACGCGCCGGCGTGGCGAGCGTCGCGAGGCGAAAGCCGCGGGCGGAATTGGCAATCTGGTCGTGGTTTTCGAGGAAATGGACGATCCGCTCGGGGCCGGTATCGAGATTGAAGGTGCCATAGGGCTGGTCGCGCATGTCGGAGCGCTGACCCTGGTAGAGGAAGCCATATTTGAGCGCCGAGACCAGTTCCTGCGGCGTGCCGGCATAGTCGCGGTAGTAGAAGTCGTTGTGACCGGTGATGGCGACCCGGGCGGCATGCTGGAAATCATCGCTGGCCAGGGCATCGAGCCCAAAGCCACCTTCGGCGATAGGCGTGATCAGGCGACGATCCTGCGGTTGGTTTTCGGCAATGAGATAGACCGAGCGGCCGGCCGCTTCCCCTGCCGCCCGGGCGGCGCGGGCGATGGCGGCGATGATGTGCTCGTCGGTATCGTCATGCAGGGCCTGGGTGGCGTCGAGGCGCAGGCCGTCGAGATGGAACTGCTCGATCCAGTAGGCGGCGTTGCGGGTGATGAAATCCCGCACGGGTGCGGCATGGGGGCCATCGAAATTGAAACCGGGGCCCCACTCATTGGCGTAGCGGCTGGTGAAATAGTGCTCGCTATAGGCGCGATAGTGATCGCCCAGGCCGACATGGTTGTAGACGACGTCGTGCAGGACGCCGATGCCGCGGGCATGGGCGGCATCGATGAAGGCGCGCATGTCGTCGGGCGCGCCATAGGGAGCAAAGGGAGCATAGGGCAGGATGGTGTCATAGCCCCAGCCGAACCGCCCCTTGAAACTGCCCACCGGCATGAGCTGGATGGCGGTGACGCCAAGGCTGAGCAGATGATCGAGCCGCTCGATCGCTGCAAGCCAGGTGCCGGGGACGGTGAAGGTGCCGATATGGAGCTGGTAGATCACCTGGTCGAAACGGCTGAGCCCGCGCCAGGCCTGATCGGTCCAGGCGAAGGCGTTGGCGGTGACCACGGACCAGTCTCCGCCATCGCCGGACTGGCGACGGGACGCCAGATCAGGCAGGCGCGGTCCGCCGTCGATATGAAAGCCGTAGCGGGCGCCCTCGCCAAGATCCGCAAGCGTCGTCGTAAAATAGCCGTCGCCCAGCTTCTGCATCGGCAGGAGGCCCCTGCCCTCGATGTCCAGGTCGACGCGTTGCCGACCCTGCGCCCAGACGTTGAAGTGGGTCTGGCCGTTTTCGAGGTGGGCGCCGAGAGGTCTGGGGTTCATGGTCATCGCTATGGCCAGCAAGGGTGGAGGCGGAACGGCTCGCAGGTGGGTTCGTTCCGTTCCCTGCTGCAGCAGCGTCGGGTCGGATGCGGCATTTGAAGACGCGCGGCGGTCAGGGCAAGGGCCGTGGCTCCATGGCGCGCTCGGCCCGGCGGGTGGCGCGGTAGCGGTTGAACTGCTGTTCGGCCAGCACACCGGCCAGGATTACCGCGCCCATGACGGCAAAGTTCAGCGATGACGGAATGCCGAGCAAGTTGACCAGGTTCTGCAGTTCCTGCAGCAGGACGACGCCCAGGATGACGCCGATGATCGAGCCTTCCCCGCCGCGCAGGGAGAAGCCGCCCAGTACCGCGGCGGCGATGGCATAGAGCTCGTAGAAATTACCATGTGATGAGGGCTGCACGGAGCGCGTGAACATGGCGAAGTAGATCGCGGCAATGGCTGTCAGTACGGCGCAGATGACATAGGCCAGCGTGATGACGAGGCCGGTGCGGATGCCCGAATAGCGGGCCGCCTCCTCGTTCTTGCCGACGGCGTAAAGGTGGCGGCCGAATACCGAGCGATGCAGCAGCACCCAGCAGAGCGCGCCGACCAGCAGCATGGCAATGAAGGAATGCGGGATGCCCAAGGAACGGCCAATGGTCAGCCATTCGAGCTCGGGAAAGCTGGCGCCGAAGGGAAAACCGGCCGTGGCCTCGCCGGTATAGCCGCGGGCAACGCCGCGATAGATGAGCAGGCCGCAGAGGGTGACGACAAAGGGCTGCATCCGCAGCCGGGTGATCAACAGGCCATGCGCCAGCCCCATCAACGTGCCGATGCCGATGGTGAGCAGCACCGCCGCGGGCCAGGGCACGCCGAACCGCCCGACCATATCCACGAAGAGCACCCCGAGCAGCGCAATCATCGAGCCGACCGACAGGTCGATGCCGCCGGTCATGATGACAAAGCCCTGGCCGATGGCGAAGAGGCCGAACAGGCCGATCAGGTTGGCGGTATTGCCCAGGTTGATGGGCGAGAGGAAGAGCGGGTTGCGCAGATAGACCACGGCCCCGACGATGACGATCAGCACGGCCAGTCCCATGTCCTTTTTTTGCATGACTTTTCCTAGTTTGCCCCAACGGCGAGCCGCAGCACGCCCTGTTCTGAAAATTGCGGACGTTCCAGGGTGCCGGCGACCCCGCCCTCGCGCAGCACGACGATGCGGTCGGAGACGCCGATCACCTCCTCCATGTCGCTCGAAATCATGAGCACACCGATCCCGGCATCGGCCAAAGCCCGCAGCAGACGATAGATCTCCGCCTTGGCGCCGACATCGATGCCGCGGGTCGGCTCGTCGAAGATGATAAGCCGCGGCCGCATGGACAGAAACTTGGCCAGCACCACCTTCTGCTGGTTGCCGCCGGACAGTTCGGCGGCGACCCGCGTTAGATCGGCGGCCTTGATGCCGAGGGCGCTGCGCTGGGTCTCGGCCCGATCACGAATGCCGCGCCAGTGGACGAGGCCATGCCGGGCCAGGGACGGCAGATCGGCCAGCGCGATATTCTCGTCGATGGCGCCTTCGAGGACGAGGCCGGTGCGCTTGCGGTCTTCGGGGACCAGATAGAGGCCGGCCTCGATCGCCTGGCGCGGGGTGGCGGCGCGCAGCGGCTGTCCGGCCAACCGGATTTGGCCACCCACCAGCGGACGGATGCCGAAGACGGTTTCGGCCAGTTCGGTGCGGCCGGCGCCGACAAGCCCGGCAATGCCGAGGATCTCCCCTGCCCTGACATGGATATCGGCCCGGGCCTGTGGCCAGGCCGTGGTCGAGACGCCGGTGAGCGACAGGATGACGTCGCCGGGTGGCGTGGCGGGCGGGGTATAGAGCGCCTTGAGGTCGCGGCCGATCATCAGGCGGATCATGGCATCATGGCGGATGTCCTGGCGGGCCAGTTCGCCCGCCACACGGCCATCGCGCAAAGCGAGCACGCGATCGGCACAGGCCTCGATCTCGCCGAGGCGGTGGGAAATATAGATGACGGCGATGCCCTGCGCCTTGAGGTCCGCGATGACCTGCAGCAGGGTGCGGGTTTCAGACAGGGTCAGGGACGAGCTCGGCTCATCCATGATGACAACGCGCGCCTCGATGGACAAGGCCCTGGCGATTTCGAGCAGTTGCCGCTCGGCCAACGACAGGTCGAGTACGGGGGTATCGGGGCCGAAATGGGCGCCGACCCGGGACAGCAGCGGCCGGGCCGCGGCGCGCATGCCTTGCAGGTCAAGCAGGCCAAGCGGCGACCGCTTTTCGCGGCCGAGGAAGATGTTGGCGGCGACATCGAGATTGTCGAAGACATTGAGTTCCTGGTGCACGAAGGCAATGCCGGCAGCCTGCGACTGGGTGACGCTGAGGTGCTGATGAGCGATGTTATCGATGACGATGCGGCCGGCGCTGGGCGCGATCACGCCGCCGAGGATCTTCATCAGCGTCGACTTGCCGGCGCCGTTCTCGCCGATGAGGCCGAGCACTTCGCCGGCATTGACGGTCATGGAGACGTCGGACAAAGCCACGACGCCGGGATAGGCCTTGGAGATGTTCTCGAGCGCCAGCAAGGGTGGTGACGGGAGCAGATGAAGTGTCATGTCGCGTGCCTAACAAGGACGGCGCCAGCGGCACTGTCGGAGCTTTAAGGGGCCGCACCAGGCCGGCAAAGGCCCGGTGCGGCTGGATCGGCGGGGAGGACTAGCCGCCAATCCGCGCCTTGAGTTCGGCTTCGAAGGCATCGACATTGGCGGCATCGATCACCTTGGTCGGGACAATGATCAGGCCGTCTTCCGGCACGCCGGACATGTCGCCTTCAAGATATTTGGCCATCAGGAGCATGCCCTGATAGCCCCACTGATAGGGGTCCTGCACGACCGTGCCGGCAAAGCTGCCCTCGCGGACAGCGCCGAGGGTGATGGGATCCTCGTCAAAGGCGATGACGGTGATCTGGCCCAGCTTGCCGGCCGCCTGCAGGGCCTCGTAGATCTTGGGGGGATTATAGGAATAGAACCCGACCATGCAGGTGATGTCGGGATTGGCGGCGAGCACGTCATCGACATTGGAGCGGGCGCGGGCAAAGTCGACATCGTCGCCGCGCACGTCGACCAGTTCGATGCCCGAGCCCTCGATGGCCGAGCGGAAGCCGGCAATGCGCTCGATCGCATTGTCGGCCCCCAGAAAGCCGACAAAGCCCATGCACTTGCCGCCATCGTGCAGCGCCTTGACGGCGATTTCGCCGGCCTGCTCGCCGGCCAGGGTATTGGAGGAGCCGAGATAGGCGATGCGATCGCTGTCGGGGGCGTCGCTGTCGGTGGTGAAAAGCGGCACCTGGGCGGCAATGCGGTTGAAGGCATCGATGGAGTTCTTGGGATCGGCCGAGGAGATCATGATCGCATCGGTGCCGGCCGCCGCCAGGTCATCCATCAGGGAATTCTGCAGGGCGGCGGTGCCCTGGGCGGGATAGCGGAACTGCAGTTCGTAATTGGGCAATTCGGCCTGCGCCTTGTTGACCCCGGCCTCGGCCAGCTTCCAGAAATCGGAGGCGGCGTTGACGACGAAGGCCAGCTGCTGCTTGTCCTGGGCCAGAGCGGGGCCGGCCAGCATGGTAGCCAGGGCCGCCATGGAGATGGTGTGTTTCCAGTTCATTTCGTCCTCCCTGTCGCCAGCGGGTTGAGCCTGCCGCGCGACGTCTGTGTGATGTCCTGCGGCGTCAGTGCCGAAGAACGGTGCATACCCATCGCTGTCCCTTCGGATGCGGCGGCGGTCGGTGGTTCCGCCTTGCCGCCTGCGAGCGGTATCGGTGCGCGCCTGCCCTAACCCGGGTACCAGACGATGCGTGGATCATCGGGGGCGCGGATATAGCTCCAGGCGCGCTCGATGAGCTGTTCGAGATCGATGAGGGGCCGCCAGCCCAAGAGCTGGCCGGCCTTGGCATTGTCGAGCCAGTTGCTGAAATAGGGGGTCGGCACTGCGACGGAATCCAGGCCCTGCGCGCGCTGCAAGATCGACGCGACCTGGCCGTAATCGACCGGTTCAGTCATGGCGATATTGAACAGCTCGCCCGTGGCAGCGGGATTGTCGAGCGCAGCCAGGATGGCGCGGACGAGGTCGCTGACATGGATGAAATTGCGCTTGAGCGGCGTGCCCTGCGCGTCATGCAGCACGGGCACCGTCTCCGCCTGGGCGAGGCGCGCGATCTCGGCGGCGCTAAAGAATTCGCTCCACAGCGGGCCGCCGAACTGGTCGGCAAAGCTCAGGACATGGCGGAAATCGTCCTTTTCCATGATCCAGGGCGCGCGCAGGCAGCAGGTATTGATGCCGTATTGCAAGCGGTATTGCTCGAGCATCACCTCCTCGATCACCTTGGTCAGCGCATAGCAGCCGGGATAGGCCCGGCGCGGCG
Source organism: Devosia sp. MDV22-iso42 (assembly GCF_058629155.1). Taxonomy (NCBI): domain Bacteria; kingdom Pseudomonadati; phylum Pseudomonadota; class Alphaproteobacteria; order Hyphomicrobiales; family Devosiaceae; genus Devosia; species Devosia sp. MDV22-iso42. The sequence goes on along the minus strand of NZ_JBZVWR010000001.1, from coordinate 87,948 downwards.
CCTGTTCGGTGATGGGCGCATCGTATTGGTGGAAGATGTGACCGACGGAGCAGTCGCCGCCGATCAGGATGAACTGGCGGGCCGTAGGCGACGTGCGGAAGGCCTCGAGCAGGTTGAACATGCCCTTGACGCCGACATCGATGGCAAGATCCGGGCTTTCCTTGACCGCCGCCATATGCAGCACATGGGTCACGTCCTGCAGGGCGGCGTGCACAGCGGCGCCATCAGCGAGCGAGCCGCGCACGACCTCGACGGCGGGGTGATCGATGACGCGGTTGTTGCACAGGGCGCGGATGCTCCAGCCGGCAAAGCGAGGCTCGGCCAGAAATGCGGGCAGGAAATTGAGGCCGACCTTGCCGGTCATGCCGGTTACCAGAAGTTTCACTGATGTTTCCTCGAAACTGTCCTGCGTTCGACCCCATGCGGCCGGCATGGCGCCGGATGCGCCATGCTGCGACGTGGAGGACAGGAGGGCTACTGCGCGCAGAAGCCGGGTTCTTCGTGGGTGCAGACGTCCAGCCCGGTATAGAGCGGGTCCTCGACGGCCTCGCCATTGACCAGCTGGATCATCACGTCGGGCGCCCTTTGCCCCATTTCGAACGGCCGCTGGCCGATCTGGGCATGGCTGCGACCCTCGTTGAAGGCCTGCACCTGCGGCGGCAGCGTGTCGCCGGCAACGATGATCAGATCATTGCTCTTGAGCCGGTCCATGACCTGGTCGGTGACCTGGGCATAGGCCTGGGGGGCGAACTGGGCCCAGCCACCGATCAGGATGAAGGCATCGAGATCGGGATTGGAGGTGAAGACGTCGGCCATCTGCTGGTTGGCCAGATCGATCTGATCATTGGTAAAGACCGGGCAGCCCTCGATCTCACTCCAGCCGCCTTCGCCGGCCAGGCGATCGGTGCCCTTGGCGCCGGCAATGGTGTCGCGGAAGCCGGCGGCGCGGGCGTTGATATTGTCGGCGGCCACGTTGCCCAGTTGCAGGCAGACGGTGCCACCCTCTGGCTTGAGGCGCTGGGCCTGCTCGGCCATCATCACGCCCATCAGATAATTGTCGGTGCCCAGGAAGGTCGCCCGCAGGCCGCGATCGGCCTCAGACAGATCGGCATCCACGGTCATTACCGGGATCGTGGGGGCGATTTCCTTGAGCCGGTTGGCCATTGCCGGGGCATTGGACGGCGAAATGGCGATCGCCGCAATGCCCCGGGTGATCAGGTCATCCACCAGTTGCACCTGGCCGGCCTCGTCGGCGCTGGAGGCCGGGCCGGTATAAAGGCACTCGTATTCGGAATCCGGATTGTTGGCTGCCCAGTCCTGGCAACCGAGATTGATCTGCTCGAAGAAGGGATTGTCCAAGCCCTTGACCACGATGGCCAGGGTTTTTTTCTCCTGGGCCTGCGCCCCGGCGGCCGAAAGCGCCACCACGGCTGCGGCCGCAGCCATATATCTTGCGTACCTCAATTTACGTCCTCCCATGTTGTGGATCCGCCGTCCGGCGTCTTTTGACGTCCGATCGCCGTTCCTGCTGCTCCCGGCATTCCGGCAGCATAACTCCAGTCCCGGACTTGCGTCCTGGTCGCTACTGCATCATTCCGATAGCGCCGATGATATTATGTGATAATATCACCATCGAACGTGCGTGGACGTCAAGCTGGAATCGTGGAGCTGGTACCGGCAATCGCAGGCCACGGCAGCTCCGGCGTTCCGACATAAAAGCAAAACCGCCGGCCACGACACCGGGGGAGCGCAATGGAGGGGGAGGCGCATGAGCGCATTGCGACTGGATAATATCAGCAAGAATTTCGGCGCGATTCGCGCACTGACCGATGTATCGCTAAGCATAGAGCCCGGCGAGGTGCTGGGCCTGATGGGTGACAATGGCGCGGGCAAGTCCACCCTGGTCAAGGTCATTGCCGGCAATTTCGCGCCGTCCGCGGGCGAGATGCATATCGACGACAAGAGGGTCCGCTTTCACCGCCCCATCGATGCGCAGCGCGCCGGCATCGAGGTGGTCTACCAGGACCTGGCGATCTGCAACAACCTGTCAGCGGCGTCCAATGTGTTCCTCGGGCGCGAGCTGATGCGGCAGGTCGGTCCGTTCCGCATTCTCGACTATGCCGCCATGCGCAGCCGCGCCGCCGAGCTGTTCGGCCGCCTCAAATCGGAAACGCGACCGCGCGACCTGGTCAAGCGCATGTCGGGCGGCCAGCGCCAGGCCGTGGCCATTGCCCGGACCCTGCTGAGCGATGCCCGCATCGTGCTGATGGACGAGCCCACCGCGGCCATCTCGGTGCGGCAGGTGGCCGAAGTGCTCAACCTCATCCGCCAGCTGCGCGACCATGGCATTGCCGTGATCCTGATCAGCCACCGCATGCCCGATGTGTTCGATGTGGCGGACCGCATCGCCGTGCTGCGACGGGGGGTGCTGGTGGCCGACAAGAAGGCGGCGGCTTCATCCCCCGAAGAGGTCACCGGCCTCATCACCGGCGCCATTGAATTCGCGTGACACGACAGGACCGTCCCATGCCCAGCACTTCCCTCTCCGAGGTTATCGACCACTCCGAATATCGCGGCATGCTCGGCCGGCTGACCAGCCACCAGACCTTCTGGGTCTTCGTGGCGGCGCTGCTGGCCTGCCTGGCGCTGACGCTGCTCACCGACACCTTTGCCACCGAGCGCAACCTGTTCAACGTGTCGCGCAATTTCGCCTTTGTCGGCATCATCGCCATCGGCATGACGGCGGTGATCGCCTCGGGCGGCATCGACCTGTCGGTGGGATCGACCGTGGTGCTGTCGGCCATGACGGTGGCGGTGCTGATGTCGGGCGGCATGCCGATCTGGATCGGCATCCCCGCAGCGCTGCTGGCCGCCCTAATGGTGGGTGCGGCCAATGGCGTGCTCATCGCCTATGCCGGCATGCCGCCCTTCGTGGTCACGCTGGGGAGCCTGTCGGTGGTGCGTTCGCTGGCCATGGTGCTGTCGGACAACAAGATGATCTATGAATTCGGCCCCGATACCGCCACGCTGCTCGGGCTGGGCGGCGGCTCGACGCTGGGCCTGCCCAATCCGCTGATCGTACTGGCCGTGCTGGCCGGGGTGACGGGGTTCCTGTTCAAGTGGACGCGCTGGGGGCAGCACCTGTTTGCCCTGGGCGGCAATGAGCAGGCCGCCAAGCTGACCGGCATTGCGGTGCGGCCGCTCAAGGTCTCGGTCTATATGTTCTCGGCGTTTACGGCCGGCATTACCGGCGTGCTGGAAGTGGGCTGGCTGGGCGGCGTCACCACCAATCTGGGGCAGGCGATGGAGCTCTCGGTGATTGCTGCGGCCGTGATCGGCGGCGCCAATCTGGCGGGGGGCGTCGGCAGTGCCTTTGGCGCCATTGTCGGCGCCCTGCTGATCGAGGTGATCCGCAACAGCCTTATCCTGCTGGGCATCAGCACCTTCTGGCAGGGAGCCTTTGTCGGCTCCTTCATTATCATCGCGGTGGCCTTTGATCGCTTCCGCAGCGCCCGCTCGTCCGACTAGCGCAAAGACCGCGCCGCCTGGCTTATGGGGCCCGGCGGCGTGGCGCGGCGCTGAGTGCGGCGGCCGGCCCGGTCGACTGGCGCTCGACCAGCACGCATTCCACCTTGATCCGACTGGAAGAGGAATGGAGGCCCCCGACATCGTCGAGCAGCAGCTCCACGGCGGTGCGGCCCATTTCGTAGAGCGGCAGCACCAGCGTGCTCAGCGGGGGATGCATGTATTGGGCGATTTCGCGATCGTCAAAGCCGATCACCGCCACATCGTCGGGGACCCGGTGGCCAAGCTCGCGCAGGGCGTCGTAGCAGCCGAGCGCCATCATGTCGTTGGCGCAGAAGATGCCGTCCGGCGGGTTGTCCAGCGCCATCAGCTCTTTGGTCATGTCATAGCCGGCCGACGGCTCCCAATTGCCGGGGCGAACCAGAGCCGGATCGAAGGGCACGTCATTGCTGGCCAGAGCCTGCTTGTAGCCCTTGAGCCGGTCGCGCGCCGCGTCAACGCCCTGCTCGCCATTGATCAGGGCGACGCGGCGGCAGCCACGGTTGAGCAGATGTTCGGTCGCAGCGCGACCGCCGAGCACATCGCCGGGCAGCACGGAATGGGCGCTGTGCGCCTCATCATAGCAGTTGAGCAGCACCAGCCGGTGCCGGGCCAGAGCCGGCGGGACCTGCACCACGCGCGTCAGGATGGTGCCATAGATCAGGCCCAGGACCGGGACATTGCCCAGACCGGCCAAGAGGCTAGTTTCGACATCGGCATCGGCATGGCTGACGCCCATGAGCATGTTGATGCCCGCTTCCAGCGCCCGGTTGCGCGCGCCCTCGAAGGCCAGCGACATCCAGGGATCGGTGATGGTCTCGTCGGCGATGAAGATGATGGTGGATTGCAGGCCCGGCACGGCGCGCTGCTCGCGGCGCACGAATTTGTAGCCCAGGGTCTGGGCGGCCTCGAGCACACGCTTGCGGGTGGCGTCGGCCAGGCGGCCGCTCTTGCCGCCGCTGAGCACCAGCGACACCGTCGCCTGTGACACGCCAGCCGCGGCCGCGACATCCATCATCGTGGGTCGCCCGGTCGGCGAGCGTCGCTTTGAAGTCGTCACAGGCAGTCGTCCTCGTCCAGTTCACCCAATGCGGCCCGTGCGCGCCTGGCGCCGCGGCCCGAGCCGCCGGCCTGCAGCGTGGTCAAGCTGCCCAAGTTCCTAAGGGTGTGCAGGGCCGAGGTCAACGTCATGAGCGCGTTCCCGGGGAGCGGCGAGTCGCCCATGCGTCAGCGGCCGGATTTCTCGCGACCATAGAGCAGCAACATGGTGATGATGACGCCGCCATAAATGATCTGGCGGCCGAATTCGGCGATCTGCATGACCGAGAGGATCGATTGCAGCAGGGTGATGAGGATTACCCCGGCCGTGGTGCCGAGATAGCTGCCGCGGCCGCCCAGGATGGAGGTGCCGCCCAGCACCACCGCGGCAATGGCGGGCAGCAGATAGGCATCGCCCATGGACTGGGCCGCCTTGCCTGCATAGCCGGCCAGCAGGACCCCGCCGAAGGCGGCCACCGCAGACGGCAAAGGCAATCATGACCACACGCTGGGTCGGCACGCCGGAGAGATAGGCCGCCGCCTCCTTGTTGCCGATGCCATAGACGGCCCGGCCAAAGGTGGTGCGGCCGAGCAGGAAGACGGCCACCGCGCCGGTCAGGGCCCAGACGATGACCGCATTGGGAATGCCCAGAATGGTGCCGGCGGCCAGATAGCGCATGGCCGGGGAGGCGCTGTCGACCGGGGCGAAGCCGCCGGTATAGGCCACCATCAGCCCCTGGGCGACGGCATTTACCGCCAGCGTCATGATCATGGAGGGAATGCGCAGATAGGCAGTACCGACGCCGTTGACCAGCCCGACCAGCACGCCACAGAGCACGCCGAAGGGAATGGCAAAGACCTCGCCCATGGGGCCATAGGCGGTGGCGGCTGAAGCCATCATGGCGCCCAGCGTCACCGTCCAGGGGACCGACAGATCGATCTGGCCGAGCAGGATCACCAGCATCATGCCGGTGGCGATGACGCCGAGGAAGGCGCCGACCTTGAGCTGCTGCAGCAGGTATTCGGGCGACAGGAAATTGGGCGAATAGAGGCTGCCGATCAGCAGCAGCAGCAGGATGCAGCCAAAGGCCGTTGCGACCGGCAGGTCGATGCGGCTGGTCCAGGAATTGCGGAGCGCGGCGGGCGGGTCGAGCTTGTCGGTGGTCATCTTGCGCCTCAGGTGAACAGATCAAGCCGGTTGCGCACCTGGAACAGGCGGGCCGCCCCCAGCGATACGGCCAGCAGCAGCACCACGCCCTGGAACAGAGGCTGCCAGAGCGGATCGAAATCGAAGACGAACAGCAGATCGCCGATGGCGCGGAAGGCCAGCGCGCCGAAAATGGCGCCGATGGCGCTGCCGCGGCCGCCGAACAGCGAGACCCCGCCCAGCACCACCGCGGCGATGGAGCTCAGTGTATAGGTATTGCCATTGGCCAGGGACGCCTCGCCGGAATAGGTGAAGAAGGTCATGAACAGCCCGCCCATGGCGGCAAAGAGGCCGCTCAGCACATAGGCGGTGAACTTGGCGCGCTGCACCGGCAGGCCGGACATATAGGCCGCCGGCTCGGACGAGCCCACCGCATAGACGGCACGGCCAATGACCGAGCGGCGGAACGGTACCCAGACCAGCAACACCAGCACGATGAGGAAGAGCAGGCTGGCCGGGAAGATGCCGAAGACCTTGCCGGTCAGCGCATCGGCGAGATCGGCGGAGAAGTCCGGGGCACTGCCCGGATAGGGGCGGATCCACAAAGCGATGCCGAAGAAAACCGCACCGGTGGCAATGGTGATGACGATGGGCTGCAGCCGCCCATAGATGACGAGCAGGCCATTGAGCGCGCCGCAGACGAGACCGGTGAGCAGCACGCCGCCGACGCCAAAAGCCACGGTCAGCGGCGTGCCCACCAGCAGGTAGGAGGCCAGGCAATTGGCCAGGATGAAGATCATGCCGACCGACAGATCGATGCCCGCGGTGAGCACGACGAAGGTCTGCGCCATGGCGACCAAGGCCAGCAGCACGCCCTTGTTGGCCGCGGTCTGCACCACATTGGGGGTGAAGCCGGCGGGATGGTTGGCGGCATAGAGGGCGAACATGGCGATGAAGATGGCCAATGCCAGCAGCATGCCGCGCTGCTCGGCGAGGCGGTAACCCAGCCCGTTCATGCCACCTGCTCCTGCTGGTCGATATTGAGCGCCGAGGCGATCAGCGCGTGCTCGGTGATCTCGCTGCCGACCAGCTCGCGCCTGACCGCCCCGTCATAGAGCACCAGCACGCGGTCGCAGCAGCCGATCAGCTCGTCATAGTCGGTGGAGTAGAGGATGATCGCCGCGCCCGCGGCGGCGAGCTGGCGCAGCAGGGCATAGATTTCCTGCTTGGTGCCGACATCGATGCCGCGGGTGGGATCGTTGAGCAGGATGATGCGCGGGTCGGTCATCAGCCATTTGGCGATCACCACCTTCTGCTGATTGCCGCCCGACAGCGACCCCACCGGCAGAGACGGGCTCGCCGTCTTGATGGCGAGCAGCCGGATCATGCGCTCGACGGCGGCGCTCTCGGCGCGGCGGTCGAGGATGCCGGCATGCGAAACCTGGCTCATGGCGGCAAAGGAGAGATTGTCGCGCACGCTCATGGGCAGCATGAGGCCCTCGGTCTTGCGATCTTCGGGGATCAGCGCCATGCCGATGGCATCGGCCTTGGCGGCGCGCGGGCTGTTGATGCGGCGCGGCTGGCCATCGATCAGGATTTCGCCGGTGACGCCGCGCAGCACGCCGAACAGCGCGAGCAGCAATTCGCGCTGCCCCTGGCCATCGAGCCCGCCCAGACCCACTACCTCGCCGGCCCTGGCGGTCAGCGAGACGCCGTTGAGGCGCTGCATCCAGGTCAGGTTGCGCGCTTCGAGCACCGGCGTGGTGGTGCGGTCGACATGGCCCTGCTTGGGCGGAAAGACCGAGCTATATTCGCGGCCGATCATCAGCTCGACCACCTCGTCATCGGTCTTGCTGCCGGCGGGATAGGTGGCGATCTTGCGGCCATTGCGGAACACCGTGCAGTCATCGGCCAATTCGGCGATCTCGTGCATGCGGTGGGAAATGTAGAGCAGCGCGATACCCTCGTCGCGCAGGCGCTTGAGCACGCCGAACACCGTCTCGACATCGGCGGCGGTCAGGGCCGAGGTGGCCTCATCAAGGATCAGCAGGCGCGGTTTGCGGGCTAGGGCCTTGGCGATCTCGACGACCTGGCGGCGCGACAAAGGCAGGTTCTTGACCAGTTCCATGGGGTGGATGTCGCCGCCCCCGGCCCGCTCCAGTGCCGCCATGGCGATGGCCTGCTGGGCCTTGCGGTCGATCATGCCCAGCCAGGTGGGTGGATTGGAGATGACAATATTGTCCGCCACCGACAGGTCGGGGATCAGCGAGAGTTCCTGGAAGATGCAGACAATGCCGGCGGCGTTGGCGGCGGCGGGATCGGCGAAGCGCACCTCGCGGCCCTCGAGCAGCATGCGCCCCGCGTCGGGCGCCACGACGCCGGCCATGATCTTGATCAGGGTGGACTTGCCGGCGCCGTTCTCGCCCAGGATGGCGTGCACCTTGCCGGCGCGGACCACGAGGTCGGCCTGGTCGAGGGCATGCACGCCCCCATAGCGCTTGGAAATGGCTTCCATGCGGAAAAGCGGTACGGCGTCATCCATGCAAACGTCCCCTGCCCGATCGGCCGCGGGAGACATCCCGCGGCCCGTTGCCCAGCCAAGCGGCTATTGGTTGGCTTCCGACTGGCCCATGATTTCCTGGGCGGTAAAGTTGATGCCGCAGGTGGGGAAGTCATTGCCGACGAAGAAGTTGTCGGACTGGTCGGCATAAAAGTTCACGCCGTCCTTGAAGTCGGGATCTTCGACAATGGCCAAAGGCAGCTTGACCGACTGCGGCACGACCTTGCCCTGCAGGGCATCGATGGCCGTCCTGATGGCGACCGCCACCTGGGCCGGGCCGGTGCCGGCGGAAGAGCATTTGAGCCCCTCGGCGGCATGGGCGGCGCAGAACTTGCGGAAGCCGTTTTCGGTTTCACCGCCAAAGGGCACGAAGGCGTGGCCGGCATCGATCATGGCCTGCACCACGCCGGTATCGCCGCCCTGGGCAGTGATGCCGTCAAAGGCGCCCTGCACCGCGATGGCGTCGGCCGTGGCCTTCTGCGCCGTGCCGTCATCCCACTTGCCGACCACCTCGAACACCTCGAAGGGCTTGCCGCTGGCGGTCAGCGTCTCGTGGATACCGTTATGGCGGTCGGTATCGACCGAGGTGCCGGCGACGCCTCGCACTTCGAGGATCTTGCCGCCCTCGGGCAGGTGCTGGACCAGCCAGTTTGCCCAGAGTTCACCCAGCCCCTTCTGGTCAACATTGACGTTGATGGCGTCGGTGGTGTCGAGGATATTGTCAAAGGCCACCAGCACCACGCCGGCCTCCTTGGCGCGCTTGATCACCGGGGCGAAGGCCTGCGGATTCTGCGCATTGACGACGATGGCGTCATAGCCGCTGTCGATGAAATTGTTGATGGCCGAGATCTGCGCTGCCACGTCCTCGCCGGTCGAGACCACCTTGAACTCGGCGAGCTGGGCGGCGACGTCGGGCTGGGCCGCATAGGCCTTGGCGGTCTGGATCATCTGGATGCGCCAGGTATTGGCGATATAGCCATTGGCCAGCGCGATGCGGTAGGGCCCCTGCTTGGCCGGGAACTGGAAGAACTGGGTGTCTTCGGCCCAGGGCACATGGCATTCGGGATCGGTAGCGGGGCCGGCGACCACCGCGGGCTCGGCCATGGCGATGGTGCCAAGGGCCGCAGACAGCACCAGTGCAGACGCGGTGCCGCAGGCAAGTTTGAGCAATGCTGACAATTTCATCGGTTTCCCTCCCAAGACATTCAGGACAAGCCGTTTTTGCCGCAGCAGCGATTTGTCAGGCTGTATGCGTCGCTCCCCGAACGCCCCATCCATACGGCGAAGCGATGATATCATCAAGCGCAGCGCGATAATATTATCACATATATTATACTCGCGGAGCAGACCGGCGCGACGCCATATCCTGCGCGGCCGCCGGTGGTCGCCCGGAGCAATCAGGCCGGCGCAAGGATGGGGCAGGTCGACAAGGGCCGGCCTGTCGCCGATCGATGAGCCTGGGGTCAAGCGGGCATTGGGCAGGACGGTGTCGCCGCTGCAGCCGCCAGACCCCGGCAGCCCCTACCCGCTCAGATCCACGCAAGGTCGGTCGAGCAACGGGTCTCAGCCACGGCGCCAGGCGGACGTCTGCCAATATAGTCCGCCCGCCAGCCGCAGATAGTTGGGCCCAGTTCAATATGGGGACGGCAGAGTGGTCGGCTGCGCATGAGCCAACCGCGCGTAGATCTAGCTCAGCCGACACCAGGAATTGCAGTATTGATGTATCAATAGTTGCATAATAGCCGTGAACTTCTCAGTTTAAAATCAACAACTCAGCCTTATGACAAAACATGTATTGATCAACACACACCGACAGCGCGTGCTCAAGCTGCATTCTGCAATAAGCCACGAAACTGAACTAATTATTTCAATAATTGTCTCAGCAAAGATGCAGCGCCACTTCGTTCGGAAATAACAATGTCATCATTAAAATTGTTCTCATGGATTCTTTTTCGCACAGACATGGCCACCCGGCGACCTGATCAATATGCAATTCCCATATTTTTAAAACCTATTTGAAGCGAACTCAATGCATAAGCAACATAGACGGAAATCAAGTCAGTACAGATTGTAAATTCCTTGCATTTCAATAGATAAATCGATTCTAAGAATTTTTATTATGGCTATCTTTATCCGGACTGTTCGAAAATTTGACTTGGCTGCTTTCGCCCTTGAAGTGCATATGAAGCAACTGTCAAGTTTACACAGCTCCCGGTACGGGCTTTATTCAATAGCAATTTTTGCCCTTTTAGCGTTAACCAAAAATTAATCACTCGTGGACTCGCAACAGAAGTTGTGGCATATTTGTGGCCATAACGTAGTTGGAATTAGGCACGCAAACTACAGAACCGAAACCAGCTCAAAATATATTTTGCTTCACGTTCGCGTTTTTAAAAAAGCTCGATAGCATGACCAAGCAACACTAAACTTTTAGTGCCTATTTATTTGCTTAACAATTAAACGAAGTATCGTCTCGCGCGATAATTACGCGCCCAAAAAGATGGTCCTTCTATATGAATTCGAGCGATTTTTGGAGACCTGGTGGCTGACATGTTGTCGGCCAGTGAGACTCTGTTTCCCATTTTTCCAGGTCGCTCGGGTAAAGGCTGCCAATCACCTCACACAGAAAGGCGATGGCAGCGCGTCAACAACGAGAAACTGGAGAAACTCAAATGAAAAAGACTGTTTTTGTCGTCGCCTTGCTGGGAACGACCGCCGCCATGGCGCCCGGCGCATTTGCCACTGGTTGGGGCGGCTGGATGCCCCCCATCTATATCCCACCGACCACCGACAGCTCGAGCTGCGATACCCTGTGCGACCCCCTGCGCGACGACTACAAGCAGGAGCTCTACGGGATCCAGCAGGCGATCAACCAGATCGTCGACATCGATGACGCGATCGATGTGGTGCAGAAGGCCGTCAATGCCGGCAACCTGATCGACATGGCCACCGGTGATGACCCGGATATCGGTCTGGGCACGCTGATCCAGAAGGCAGATGTGCGCCAGGTTGCGCACAATCTGATCGATGGGGGCAAGCTCAGCGAGTTTGACGACCTGTCCCAAGCGGCTACCAATGTGGTCAACTCGATCAGCGGCGATCTCGCCTGGAATATCGATCAGAGCGTGAAGAATGCCCAGATCGCCAAGAACGAGATTTTTGGTGGCTCTGGTGGCTACGATGCCGATCTTGGCGACACTGATCTGGCGGATGCGCTCACCCAGACGGCCGTCAACGCCTCGAACCTGGTCGAACTTGACACGCTCAAGAACGATATCAAGCAGTACTCGAACAGCAGCCAGACCGCGCTCAATACGGCTACCTTCGAGTCCTCGCTCGCATGGGGCTGGCATGGTCCGTATTTCAACACACCGGACGTCTGGGATCTTGGTCAGTCTGCGACCAACGTGACCAACACGGTCTCGGTGGGCAATATCGACCTCTCCGGCGCCTGCGCCTGCGACTTCGAGATCCAGCAGTATGCCAACGCAAACCAGTTGGCACAGAACGTGCTGTCGACCATGGGCGACGTCCACAATATCGTTCAGTCGGCCACCAATGTTGCCAATTCGATCGGCCTGCCTACGCCGCCGGCCAGCAACTGACACAAGCCTTGGGGTTGCGCTCCCGCGCAGCCCCTTTTCCTTAAGGATTGCGGGGAGTGCGGGACATGCGCCGGCTTTGGCTTGCCTACATTGCGGCACTGCTGCCCACCATGGCGATGGGCCAGGAGGCACTGCCGTCCGTCGAGCAACGCGCCGAGGGCAACCAGACGGCCAGCAATGTGATCAACATCACCACGCTCAGGGCCCTGACCGACGACTATATGAGCACGATGCTGCAGTTCGGCTCCACCGGCAACCTGGCGCAGTATGGATCCAACACGGTCAATTCCGTCGTCTATGCCGGCGCGCTGGGCAATGTCGTGCAACGCTTCCATGGTATCCAGTCGGTGGAAAACCGATCCGCCCTGGGCGTGGTCGACATCTATGGCAGCATAAACCAGCGCGGCACCAACCTGGCGGGCTCGGCAGTATCGGAAACCCTAAGTTTCGCCGACCAGCTGTTTGGCGCTGACGGACGCCAGCAGATTCTCAACAGCGCCGAAATCGCCATTCTCTATGGCACGGTGACGCAGTACGGCAGCAATACGGCCAATTATGCCGAAGCGGCACTGGCCATTGGCACCGCTTCCCAGACCATCGAGCTGGGGGCGGAACAGCGGGTGGACAACCGGCTGCACCTGGCCGCGATGTCTGCCGTCACGTCCAGTATCGCGCAGAGCGGCGAGAATTTCGGCAATATCATGATCTCGGAAACGGTCGAGACGGTCACGCGCAACTTTGCCGGCGACCAGATCGTGCACAATGTCGTGCAGCTCGGCGACGATAACCCCGGCGCCATCAGCCAGCATGGCACCAATGTCGCCAACCTCATCATGTCGAGCCGCATCGGCATGCTGTCCCAGACATCCATTGGCCGGCAGGAGGTGATCAACGAGGTGTTCAACGCGCAGGGGCAACTGGTGAGCGGGGGCAATATCGTCCAAACCGCAGATAATTACGTCAACCTGACGGTGCTGACCATGCCCGCAGAGGGCGGCGACAACGCCGCCATCGGCGTCGAACAGAATGCCGACTTCCCGCAGAACTCAAGCGGCAATGGCGCCAGCTCGCAGACCGGCAATGCGGTATCGATCGACCGATAGTATCGACCAGGCAAAGGCGCCCCAGCGATCGGCCTGCCCATGCCGGGGCCGGTCGACCTGCCGCGGGCAGGACCGTGCCGCGGCAGGCGGGGCCCGGCGAGTCGATCTAGGGGCGGACCGCTGCCGTCTCGACAGCCTGCTCGGCGCGAATTTCCTGCGTGGCTGCCGGCAGAAACTTGTCACAGGCGCCCCGGTGATGAACCAGCGACGCCACAATGTCATAGGCCGCTTCGGCCATCAGCCAGCGGACGCCGGCATGCAGGCCCTCCTGCGACTTGTCACCAATCTTGACGTCGAACAGGTCATTGGAAAAGAAGCGGAAGATCGAGGCGTATACTTCGGTGCCGATCGCCTGTTTCGAATAGGAACCAGCGCGGACGATGCGCGTGGTCCTGGTGTCGGTAACCCGGATATCGGCCGCCGCCGTCAGGGCGAAGGCGCGGGCACCGCCGCCAACCCCGCCCACCAGCGCCTCTGCGCCGCCGGTATAGGTATTGAAATCGAGCTGGGTCAGCGCGCCGTCGATGACATAGTCGGAGCCGCGGATGGAACCCTTGGTGACGGGCCGGAACTCGACAGTCTGATTGCCGACCGTGGTCTGGCCGCCATCGCCCAGCAATTGTTCCTTTGCCCTGGCGATCTCCCACTCCGTGACCACCGTATTGGTCCGGTTGACCTGCTTCATGCCGGCCTTCTGCAAGGCGGTGATCAGCATGGCGGCCACGTCGCGCGGCACAAAGCTCCCCTCTTCGGAGTTGAACTTGTTGGTCTGGTCGGTGATCGTGTGGACGGCCAGCATGATGCCGGAATTCTTGACCTCAGAGGTCCGGCTGAGGCAGGCCAGCGCGGCATCATGGGGGGTCGAATTGGCGATCGGGACCGGCCCGTGGAATTCCGCCTTGGGCCGGGTCATGGGCGTCAGGGCCGTGCAGCCTGCCAATGCCATGACCGCAAGACCCATGCCGAGCAATTTCAGCATCCGAACATACCCCCGGTTACGTTGAAGCTGGCGCCGGAACAGTCGCGCGTTTGCGTCTGCGCGCCACTATTGGTCTGCGTGATCGATATGACATTGTTCGAACCGCTGACATTGACCGAGGTGGTATTGCCGATCTGTCCGGTGCCCGAACCATTGCCCGAGGAACTGCCACTGCCGAGCAGACCCAGCAGCTCGAGCCGGGTGCGCTCGATCGTCAGATTCACCTGGCGCTGGTTATCGGATCGAAACTGATAGGGACGGCTTTCGCCCAATCCATTGGCGGAGACAGGCGTTATCGCAGCGAAGGCGACAACGGCCACAATAGCAAATTTGTCAATCACGTGAATCTCCTCAGAAAACCCGATCCGTCCTGCGCTCTAGAACTCGAGGCAATTCTCGGTACTGCACAGCGGCGCCAAATTCACAGCGGGCGCGGGCGGCCAGCTTTCCGGCTTTTTTTCCATGTAGTCTTTTGACTGAACGCCGTAGGCGGACATCGCGGCATCAATTTTTTCCTTGCATAGAAGCGCCGCCTGGGAGGCAACAAATCTATTCAGGCTTGCCTGGGTGCTCGAGTCCGTCAAAACAGGCAAAGGCTGGCCGAGAGATTCGAAGAAGTCCTGGACTCCCGCGGTCGCAGCAAGCGGCTTGCCTGCAACAAATGGATCACACGTACTGACTGCCGTAACGAGCGTGGTCATTGCCGACAGAAACGGTTCTGGATTGTATCCAGAATTATCCTCATCTTGCGCATAAGCACCCTGCAGATGCGAACCGCCGAACAATAACACCAGCGCTAAAATGATTCGTGTCGACACAATCCTATCCTGTGTTGGCGGAGTCACCATACTCGCGACAAAGGACGCGTCTAGTACATTTTGGCAACACTATTATGCGAAAAATCCCGTCCAAGTCATTTCAACGCCAAATAGAATCAGAAACAGAACGTTGCGATAATTATTTCTTCCCGTCGGAAACCCCATCCAAATTGCCAAAATATCCACGACACTTTTCTGCATCTCTTGCAGCAAGGTGAATCGTACCTAGGTAAATATGCGAATTAAATACTTCTTTTAATTCTCCAGATTTGGCTTTTGGCATCTGCAAACCGCACCACTAGAAATGCTACTAGGCCACATTCCCAAATATTGACCACGACCAAGGCCTTCATTCGACGTTTCGACGGCGGCTTCCGTTGCAGCGCGGCAATCCCACCCCCTCAGCTGGTGGATTTCCAAATCGTCGCCCCGTCGCGCGAGGTCGCTCGGACGGGACCACGCCTTGCCTCGAGGGCCCAGATTTAGGGGGCGGGCCCAACTCGCCAATGAAAGGCATCCCCAATTGAATCGCTATTTTGTTGAGAGAACTGGCAACATCTGCCAGATCTTATTTTAGACTTGTCGGATTTCGTCAACTTATTTGTGAAAAATAGGCCACAATGCGCTTGACGACCCCATGCTTGCTGTACTGTCATGGCCATAAAAACTGGATCGGTTTACAGCCCGGTAAATTGTGATGCGCTATTTACGTAACGTAGACGTCTTTTTACTTGGCGTGTAAATCGTTATGCGCGTACGTTATCGCGCATTAGAAACGAGAGGAGATCAGTTTTGCCAGTCTATAAAATAACTCTGGTCACAAATCAGGCTATAATAGCGGAGGATTCAAGAACGCTTGAGGATATTACAACAAGTTTGTGCAAGGATGGATTTGTTTTAATCAAGAAGCGCGCGGCCTACAAAGCGGAATGGACGCAGTTTTCGGTCCTCGCCCAAGCGGTTACCTCCATCGAGCCACACTCCTAGACGCCGGCCTTTCGACCCAAACCGTTGAGCGCAAGGCACTTGGGGACGCCGAGACCTAGTGCAGATAGCGCGGCTCCCGTCCGGCAAAATACTGGCAGCCGGGAATGGCGATCCAAATAGAGAGAACTTGCTGCCCTGCCATACAACTACTGATGCTTGTCCATATCGCTCCGCTTGCAGGCATTGAATAAGAGGCATCTTGAATGCTCAGCTGAAACGTATTCTTGGGGAAGACTATGGAAGCCACTTCCAAGGTCCAGACTATGGAAATCAGCGATCACGGCACCGTTTACCGGGCGAAATTTTACGTTGAGGGCGGGATCCTGCACGCCAACATTGAAGGCTGGCATCAAGCCACCCTGTGCGGCCATGTTCCCGTAGGCGAACTGATGCGGGCCTTGCTGGCGGAGCGCATAATGGAACTCAAGGCCAGGCCCCTGCCCTCACGCCGGCGGTTCAAGCCAGGACCAGAGCACTAAAGGTCAGTCGCCCCGATATGGCGGAGACCACATTGGGCTGACACGTCCATTGGCGATGGCTTTGCAGGGGCGTCCTGGCGTCCCGGATCTGTCGCCGAGGGCAGCAAGGGCTTCGCGCGCGCGAAGTGGGCCGCCGCTGCTGCGGCTGCGGACGCGTCGAGTGCAGGCAGCAGCCGCAGCAACAGCTTGGCCGTCTTGGTCAACACGATCCGGCGCACCGTGTCGGCCTGCTCGTCGGAATCAGTGATCACGACGAGGTGCAGATCGATCGCGTGAACGGCCGGCACCCCGCCCAGGACTTCCTTGAGGAGCACACGCACGGTTGCCTTGGTGCGGTCGGTCAGTCTTGGATGCCGGTACAGGTCGATTATGGTGCAATGCACGACATCCATGGCAACCTCCCGCTGGACTGCGATCATGTCGGCCATGGTGCGGCGCCGGCATGCAACCCCGTTTTCCGGCTCACCCGACAACGGCTTCGACAGAGCTAGGTCGACATCCAGGCCCAGATACCCCAGGTGACCAGGGCGACGAGCAGCCAACTGGCCAGGGCCAAGCCCAGGATGATCCACCCCCGTGGTCGTCGTGGAACCTGCATCTGCCACCCCTCGGGGTCATCAGATTCCAGAGAGCGGACGCGGCGTTTGTCCTGGTCTGAATCCGGGGTCGGCGATCCGCCGGGGCGCATCATATTCAGCGGCGACCTGCCGCGATGGGCAAATTGATCAAGCGCCCCATCGGTTGCCGCCCCTGAACATGGCGGCACAGGGGTACGGCTCGAATGCCCGGACGAGGCTGGAAGCTGGTCATCCATTCTCCGCTCCCGAACTAGGACCTGCGTCGCAAGGCGGCAGCGTGTGAGGCCACGGCGGCTTCTGCCAACGCGGCACCCAGATTGTTCAGGGCGCGCAGGGCCTCGTGTCGCAGAAACCAGTCCGGCGCTTCGGGCACCCGCCCCTGGCTCGAGAAATAGGCCAGGCTCGCCCTCAAGGCGGCATCGATCTGGCCACCGACGATATGGTTGACCTTCGGTTTGATGGTCTCTGCAGCATGCCGGGCGTTGCGGGCATTGGTTACGTGGTCTGAAGCGCTGCCGTTTTTGACAGCATGCATCCACCCGTCAAACACCGGCCCTTTGTCATAGGACAAGCATTCCATTTCGGACCTCACAAATTGAGGGTTTATTTCTTCCCCAATAAAAATCAGCTACACAGTCAAAAACTAATCTTGATTCCAATAGAGCAAATATGCCTTATTTGCAATGTGATTCCGTTTTTCTATGCAGAATATGTATATCCACGCAATAACATGAATTATTTGAATTTGCATTGCCGCAAAATTGACATGGGTCGAATTTTGAAATGTCATACCGATAATAAAAATGCGTATATTTTATCACTGATGGAACATCATATTATTCAAATTTCCGTCATTTGAAATATTATCAGGAACTTTTTCTCCTTCTTTCGTATTAATAACTCTCCAGAAGAAGAGATGTTATTGGGAGGCGGGCAAGAAGGCACAACCCGGCGCAGCCCCGGACATTGTGAGCGCGGACCTTTCAGATTGGCCATGGCCTTGGTGGTCCCGGTGGCCGGCACTGGCAGTGGATGGCCGCCTGCCTGTCAGACCAGTGGCGGCTTTCGACCCCAGGACGGGCGGCAGCGAAGCGCCGTGCCGGACGCCTGGCCAGGGCTTCCGGGCAGGAGTGCATGCCAGGGAGGCGACGGACAGACAGATCACTGTGGCATCGGTGGTCGCGCCGCCGGTATCCTTTCCGGCTGCCATTGCGCGCCAAGCCGAAGGCTTTCTCCCGGCGATTCACCGGACGGCGACGACCTGGCCCCGATGCGACGGCACGGCCGACGGCGTGGCAATGCACCTGCCTGCGCCGCTGGCGCTATAGGCCGCCGGCGTAACTGCCGGATATGGGGTGGGTGACACAGGCCGTTCAGGTTGCCGCAGGGACCCATTTCCAGCCTGCGCATCCTCGCGCCCAGAACTGGAGCACGCCTACGCCCCGGTGTGACCCACCTGTCCCTCGTCCGGCCGATCCACAGCGCCAGCCCCGGCTGGCGGCCGTGGCATCAGGATGTCTGGTCGTCACCGCGCGATCTTGCCGGGCGTTTGATGGCCGTGAGCTGGCCCTGCTTTCGGCCCAGACCATTGGACTTGGCCAGCAATGAGCGAGTCGCCGCATAGTTGGCCGCGACCATGGGATAGTCGGGCGGCAGGCCCCATTTGGCGCGATACTCATCGGGCGTCATGCCCAGGCCCGCCAAATGCCGCTTGAGGGATTTGAACTTCTTGCCATCGTCCAGGCAGATCAGGAACTCTGCCGTCACGGACTTCTTGACGGGTACGGCCGGCACAGGCTGCTGCTCGCCGGGCTGGCCTTCGCCGGTAGACAATGCGCGCAATGCCCGATGCGTCTCGACAATCAGCCTGGGCAAGTCACCGGGAGACAGCGGATTGTGTGAAACAAATGCAGAAACGATATCAACGACCTGAACCAGTCGCTCATTGTTCGTCACATCAAGTTCAGCAGAGTCATCCATCCAAAGATCTCTTGCATAGAAGGCGCCGCGAACCTGGCTAGAAATGTCGAGGCGCCATTAGATAGACCGGCAAAGACCATTTTGCTAGGTTCTGACAGTCCTTTGGGTAAATAATTTTCGACCTAAATTCAATGGTTGTGTTGTTATCCCGACCTTTTGTCGTAATTACTCCGCCTGTAACGGACGAACTTTAGTTCTGCACGCCAAAGGCGGCTTCGGCTGCGTACGAGCGGTTTTGACTGTTCATCCGGGTGACAGGCAATTGTTTAGACAGCAAGAAGAGCGTCTGGCCAGACCGAGGATTGCCCGGGCGACAAGCCGTGTCTTCGGCAATCTCCGATTGATCAGGGGCACGTTGGTCCTGTGTATCGTCCTCGTTGCCGGCGACGCCGACACCGGCCCAGGCCCGGTGCAGTCTGACCGGCTCAGGCAAGACGGCCATGCCGCGCGGCCCCTGGCGAATGAGACCGCCATCAGGGCTCAAGTGAATGCCACCCGGGCGACGTGTGCAGACAAAACGGCGCCCGTTACCTAAGCAATGCATTGATTTCAAGGGAAATAGCGATGGTGCCCGGGACCGGCGACGGCGAGCTAAATCGAACCGAAGCGAAAAGCCATAAAAACCTTATCCATCAACGACTTATGAGACTTCCACTTTTCCGGCCAGATTGACTGTGTGTACCCAGAGTGGATGATTTGTGTACCTTTGACAAGCGAGCCCCTGCCGATGCATTCGGGAACCGTTTTGCATTATAGCGCCGGGCTCAAGGCGTAGGCGACAAGCGTGAAGGCCAGCGGCGCAAACCCGTGATCTTCCACTCATTCCACCGATGGTTAGGACCGCGGCCGAGCGGGCAATCACCCGGTAAGTTTTATTGCCCCTCGTTAGGCACGACGGGTACATGAGTGGGTCTTAGCGGCTCTCTCTGACGGGCAACCGGGCAACTAGAGGTCCGCCGGTGCCAGTGAGCCACTCGTACAAGTCTTCCACTAGGCATAAACATCGGCTATCCTTTTCTTGGGGGACCAATGTTTGGCAATGCACAAGATCTGAAAGCCGCTATTAACGCGTTGGAGCCAGAAAATTTCTTCGACGAACATATAATTGGTAAACAGTCGGCGCACTTCTCCGCAGACAAAGTAGCCTTTTTTTGCGAGACATTTTCCAACAATTTCAAGGTTGCCATTCCCGAAGCCGATATCGTTCTTGTGGGGTCGGCAAAACTGGGCTTCGCTCTGCATGAGAAGCGCAAACCTAATTTTAGCCTACCGGCGTTCCGAAAATTCGGCGGATCATCGGATCTCGACATATCGATCTGCAACCCGGCCTTGTTCAGGTTGATATGGCACGAGCTTTCGGCACACGCTTGCTTCCAATCGGTTATGCCCTGGAACCCAGACAAGCTGGCCAGCTATCTGATCTATGGGTGGCTAAGGCCAGACAAGTTTCCGAAAGGGAAGGCGCTGATCCATTGTGATCGGTTCTATGAGACAGTTGGAAAGTTCAGACGAGACAGGCATCGCGGGCACCCATCAGCCTCGGTTGCACTATATTACAGCGTAGAACACCTCCGGCAGTATCAAGTCCGCAGTGTAAGGCTGTGCAAAAATAAACTGGAAGCGGCAAAATGATAAACACAACTGCCACAAACAAGCGCGTCCGCGAAATCGTGAAGATGGTCAAGGACGGCACGTTGATCCCGCGACCGGAATTTCAGCGTCGGCTAGTATGGACCAGCAAGGACAAAGATTTCTTCATCGATACAGTTCTGCGTGGTTTTCCCTTTCCAGAAATCTACATTGCCAACGGGGAGGTGAACACGGAGACGGGAGACGGGACACAGCTTTTGGTGGACGGGCTCCAGCGTGTTAGCACCTTGGTGGAGTATTTTGCCGGAGATCCCACTTTTACGCCTTCCTTGTCGAAGCCATACAAGTTTCTCTCGGAGGAAGAGAAGGCAAGCTTCTTGGCATACTCCGTGGTCGTGCGAGACTTGGGAGAGCTTAGTCAAGAGCAGATCGTTGCTGTTTTTAAGAGACTTAACTCCACCCAGTACGGCTTAAAAGACATGGAAGTCAACAACGCGGTATACGCGGGTGAGATGAAGAAATTCTGTGAGTTAATAGCAGAAGATGACTTCTTTGATGACAAGCGCGTGTTTACTGCGACTGACCGGCGTCGCATGGGCGACGTTGCGTACTGTCTTACTATGGTTGCAACCATGCTTGTGGGGTATTTCAACCGCGACAGCGAACATGAAAATCTTCTTAGCCGCTACAACGAAACATTTCCCGAGGCGGAAGACATTCGCAACCGGCTCGACAAGATCTTCGGCTTTATCGAGGAGTGTGGCTTCGACCCCAAGTGCCGAATTTGGAAAAAGGCCGACCTATTAACGGCCATAATTGAGCTGGACTTGGCAGTTGGCGCCGATGGTATTGCTTTAGATCCGGGACAAGTCCTCTCAACTTTGGTAGATTTCTACAATAGCGTAGATGCCCAATCGACAGAAATTCATGGCATCTACTACAAAGCTGCGCTTCAAGCGTCTAATGACCGTGGCAATCGCCTACGAAGAGCCTACATTTTTAGCGGAGTTTTGCGCAACGAGACACACAAGCAGATCTTGGAAAAGCTCGCCGAGCAAATGCTAAACTAGACCTCAGTTACGAAGCCAGGATGATGGCATGCTTGGTGACGTAGGCCCGCGCCCTGTTCCAAAGCCGCCGCGAAGTATCCCGCAGTGCATGAAGTTCCATTGCAATTCACTCCGGCTGCAAACCGCTATCGGTTTGGCAGATTGTTCCACACATCCTGAACAGCAGCAGCCACATTTGCCAACGGATGCTCGTTGCAATAGGACCGTATGCGTTGCTTCTGCTGCTCAATCCGCCAGCCGCGCAGGTTTTTTCGCACCCACGACGCTTGATTAACGCCGGACATATACCCCTGCGCCCAAGCGTAAAAGTACTGCTCTGTGCCTTGCGGGTCCGCCTGATAACGCTGCGCGAACTCGGCACAGGAGACCCATCCCGCCCCCGCGACAGTCCCCGCCTCCTCTTGAGAGCGGCCCGCGCCGGTGCCCACAATCACCAAGGCTAACGCCAAAAACGTACGCATCCCGAGCCCCCATCACGCACTGATATCTAGTCCTTATCAATCATCGAGCAGACTTCAAATGCCCGATTGTATTCGGACTTCGGTAGTTCGCTCCTGGTGCCCACAGAGCATGCTTTTATGGACGGCCCGCCGGGCCATCAGCAGGTGCCCGTAAGGGGTGGCAGTGCTTTGCGGCATGGATTTTTTGTTGGCATTACTCGGTGGCAGGTGGGCGCCAGGGCAACGCCAAACCCCAGCCCAATGCCAGCCGCTGTCCATTTGCGCTCAGGCGTCTTGGTGACACAGGTCCGCGCCTGGTTCTATAGACGGCATACCTCCATGGAGGAGAGGCCTTATTCAATTAGGTTGCGCACTAGGACCTCCCCCCGGGTTACATATAGGTTATGTAGAGGGATTAATGGGGCACTTAGGTATGCCCGTTATGGAGAGCCACTGCCTCCCTGAACAGGCGCTCATGGTGCCCTAGATCGACCGAGGACGGACGAAGGTCCGACCCCACACAACAGCCACCCTACGCTATCGTCTCGGGAGGCGGGTCGCCTAAAAATGACCCAAAAATGTCAGGGGTCGAACTCGACAGTCGAAGAACCGCGCAACCCCCCTGTGCCCCGCCACAACACCATGAGTGACCAATGAAGTACGGTTGGAACGGCCCCGCAGATAGGATGCCCGAGGCGGAGGTCGCAATCCGTCTTGCCGAGTTCCTTGCCGAACAGCCCGGCTTCCATGGGCAAGTGGACGTGGCGATTGACGGTGCATCGGTGGTCGTCGGTGGTGCGGAGGTCTTCGACATAAGGGGCTACCTCTGCGCACACGACTGGGAGCCGGTGGCGGGCAGCGCGACGGGGCGCAATGATTGGGCAGCGCAATATGGCCGTGGCGGCGCCTCCATGCGTATTCACTCACGCTCGGGCATTGGCGACGTTGAGGCCATGATCGGCAACGGGCGCGTCATCGCGGAGTGCAAGAAGGGGCCCCTGGTTAGGAAGCCGGGTAGCCCCGAGTATCCCCTGCTGACCACCGCAATCGGCCAAGCCTTGCTCTTTCGGGCTGACCCTGCGGACATTCTGGTGGCGGCAGTGCCGGACACACCAACCTTCCGCCGCATTGCTGCCGACTGGCGGGAACGCCCCCGGCTCAAAGCGTCAGGCATACAAATTGCGCTGGTGGACCGGGAAGGTGGGGTTACGGGGCTGAACCTCCCGCAGTCCCACCATTAGGGTATGCCTCAAGCGAACCACGGGAAACATGGTTCGATAAATCTCATTGACTACCCAAAACGTACCAATTAATACCAGACCAGTCAAAACGAACTGATCGGGAAATCGGATGCTGGTACGGGCCTACCTTCGCGCTTCCACCAAAGAGCAGGATGCCAGCCGGGCCAAGGCTGACCTAGTTGCCTTCGCAAAGGAGCGAAAGCTTCGGGTGGCTGGTTGGTACATGGAGAACGAGAGCGGTGCATCTCTGGCGAGGCCGGAACTGTTCCGCCTCCTACAGGACAGCGAGCCGGGCGACATTCTGCTGATTGAGCAAGTGGACCGCCTGAGCCGCCTCAATGCGGCCGATTGGGATAAGCTCAAGACGGAGATACGTCAGCGACAGCTGCGAGTAGTGGCGCTTGATCTGCCCACGTCCTGGGGCATGGCTGCGCCCGATGCCGATGATTTCACCTTGCGCATGGCAGAAGCAATCAACGGGATGCTCCTCGACATGCTGACCGCCATCGCCCGCAAGGACTATGACGACAGGCGACGGCGGCAGGCTCAGGGCATCGTCACGGCCAAGGCCGATGGCAAGTACCGAGGGCGACCCGAGGACGGGGAGCGGAATGCTGCCATCATGGCAATGCTGCGGGCAGGTCAAAGCTGGAACACGATTGTTGCGGCCACGAAATGCTCCCGCTCCACGCTGGCACGGCTGGCAAAGCGGGTTCACGAGGAAGGCGCCACCCCATGATGGAAGGCCTGCTCGGCATTATCCAATGGACCTCGATCGTTTGCATGGGGATTGGCGGAGTGGTCGCAGTCATCCGGGGCCTTTTGTAGACACCTCAGCAGCACCGCTAGGGCATGTTGGGAGCCGTGAGGCAGCCCTTACGGTCTATGTGTTTCGGTCAAGGGCTACCCCTCTAAAGCCGTTGATGAATAATCGTCACCATACATTCGATAATCATCACGACATGGCGACAATTATTATGACTAAAAACCCCGATGTTCAGGGTGGAAAATCAACAAGCCATCACTTTATGGTGACGTTATTTGGGAATTGTCGCCATATGGTGACGTTATATTTGGTTGTCGCAACCGCATTTATCGCATCAACATTTCCCGTATCCCATTATTGGGACGGAGCAGAGTACCATGGTGCGGTTGCGTGGAAAGCGCTGGCAGGCGGACGTGCGGGATGCTGACGGCTCTCGCCTCCGGCCCACTTTCGGGACTGAGGAGGAGGCCATGGAGTGGGAGGACGGGGCCCGGTGGGCGGTAGAGAGGGGCAGCCCGTTGCCCCCAACGCGCAACCTTACACGCCATAGCGGCGCCCGTGATCTGTCCCTGCTAGGTAACTGTTTCGACCACGTATGGCGCACCGATTGGGCAACCCTCAAGTCTGCCAAGACAGCGGGCATCAACGCAAAGACCATCGTGGAGCATTACGGGCGACACAAGCGCCTCGCTGAGATCACAGCGGCGGACATTGCCGAACTCAAGATCGACCTAGCCGAGACCGGACTGTCCTCTGCGACGGTCAATCGCAAGGTGGCTGCTCTCTCCAAGATGCTCAAGGTTGCCTACGAGGCTGGAGCCATCTCGAAAATGCCAGCCATTCGCTGGAACCGGGAGGATAAGACCAAGTACCGTTTTCTCGACACGACCGAAGAGCGGGTCCTGCTCAACTACTGGAGCGCGGCTGGCCATGAGGACATGCACGACCTCACTGTCCTGTTGATCGACACTGGAGCGCGGTGTTGGTCGGAGATGCGCCCGGTCCGCTGGGATGCCTTCGGTCCGCACTTCTCCTCCATCACGTTCTGGCTAACCAAGACCGGCAAGCCGCGCACTGTGCCACTCACCAAGCGGTCACGCGCAATCCTAACCGTCCGCCGCAAGCTCATGCCGGGCAGCTTGGGACCCTTTTCGGGGCTCCATAGAAGTACCATGGTCGAGCGTTGGCGACAGATGAAGGGGGTCCTGAACTACGAGGACGTGAACCCGCACACCTTACGGCACACCTGCTGCACCCGCTTGGTGCTTGGCGGGGTGGATGTGAAACGCGTCATGGAGTGGATGGGGCATAGCTCGATCAACACCACCATGCGTTACATGCATATGAAGCCGAGCGGACTAGAGGACGTGCTTCATGTCCTGGAGAATGCTGGCTGACCAGCTGCCCGGATGCCGGCCTGCCGGTGGTTGGTGATTATGTGCCCCTCTATGGAAGAGGCGGGACCTATGCCAAACAGCACGGTTGCCGCTATTACTGCACTTTCCTTGGTCACAAGGCGCCGGTTTGGGTCACAGGTGGGGCCGCTAAATCCTTGGTGGGGCTGGCTGGGTTGTAGATATATCGTCTAGGGACACCCATTCCAAGCTGCTGAAATGAAAGAGCTTTCGGTTGACGGGCTGCCGTGCAGGCTCCATATTGCATCTATCGGGCAGTCCACTGCGCCCCGTGAAAGCCATATGGGGCCGTGACCCCGACAACCACGATGACAGCCGGGCGCCGCAATACGCTCCCCGTCCACTCAAGCTGAGACTGCCCAAGGGCCACCCATGCGCCCTGCACGGGCACGTAGGCCACCTTATGCGCCCCTCTCAGCATCCTTCCCAACCCTTCGCGGCTCGCGCCGCAAGACGCCTTCGGCCAACGCCGAGGGGGTCGGCTCTTTGACATTGTGAAAATGAAATTCCTGCCGTGAGGCGGGGAGCCGGTCAAGTGCGCCTACCGGTAGCAGCATGTGCTGCGATGACAAGAAGGCCGAAATCCCACCGCACGCCACTCGTCCAATTGGTGGACCGTCGCGTGTACCCATTCAACGTCTGACCGACCCGCTTCAATGCGCGTCTATCTGTTTCAACGATCCCCTGCTGCATAAGCCAAGGCAGCCCCCCAAAACACTCACGGAGCCCATTCAACTCACCCAAAGGGGGCATTCAGTGCCCCCCAGCTGCCGCGCCGCCGCATCCCACTCGTCTCCAACCTGTCCATAGGAATATCAATGCAAATTTCAGATCCAGTCACCAATCCCCGCGAAATAGCGGAAGCCCTCTACAGAGCCGATGACAATTGAGCGGGAGCGGGACCGCAAGTTCCGCCTCGAACTCGTCCCCCAAGGTGCCGCACTGTTGGACCTTGCCGCTGCCGCTATGATCGACTTGTTAGCTCACGAGGAAAGGGAGGGAGTGCGCCAGAGACGGCGGAAACCCGCTGACCTCTCGGGATCGGTCAATGCCGTCCACATTATCATCGCCAATTTTGCTCACTTCACCCTGTTTCCACCGGGAGATGGCGTCAGCCTAATTCTTCCCATGGGGCACCCACGGGGGGTACAAGCAGAGGCCCCTCAGGCGGGGTTCGGCAAAGGCCTCCGTGAGACAGTGGAGGGGCTTTCAGCAATCGGCCTACTGACCCTCCAAAAGCCTAGCCACGCCCGTCAGGCGACCACCATAGCGCCTACGGCTGCGTTCCGCATGAAGGTCTTGGCAGCGGGTGTGTCCGGTGGAGACATTGGCCGAAGAAATGCCTTCGATCGGCTTCGCCTTTCCCGAAAACATAAGGACAAAACTCGGACCTATATCCCGGTTCCCGACACGGCAGAGGCGCAGCTAGTCAGGGAGCAGGTTGATGCCATTAATGCAGGCCTCGCTGAGGCCAACATCACCTATGTCGGCAACACGCCGGTGGACGTAGGGGACCGCTATCTGGTTCGGCATTTCTCCCACCCAATCGCCGTTGACATTCCCTGTCTCGACTATGGCGGGAGACTGTACGGCGGCTGCTGGCAGAACATGGAGAAGCACTTGCGGGCAAACCTACGCATCGGCGGGGAGCCCTTGGCCGAACTTGACTATGGGCAGGTGTTTCCCCGGCTGGCCTACGCGATGGCTGGCGCAGTTCCACCGGCTGGGGGCGACCTCTACGCCTTTCCCGCACTTGAGGCAGAGGCAGGAAACGCATGCAGAGATGGAGTGAAGCGGGGTTTCAGTGCCCTGCTATGGGGCACCAAACGCTGGAATGACGAGATCACCCCATTGTTGCCCCGAACATGGCCCGTAAGCCGGTTCCGCAAGGAGCTTGTATTGCGGCACCCCGCCATTGCTCACTTTCTCACGCCGGACCGTATCTCCGGCTATCTGCTGTCTCGCATGGAAAGCAACATTCTGGTTGCGGTCATGCTGGCCTGCCTTGGACAGGGCATCGTCGCCTTGCCCATCCATGACGCCGTCCTAGTCCCTATCTCCGTGGTCGGTATCGCCCAGGGGATCATGGAACGGGAAGCGCTCCGCATTGCCGGGGTGCCCATTCCTGTCGCCCTCAAGTCATAGCCCTATTGGTTCGGACCTTCGTCGGTCTTCCGTCGATCTAGGGCACCCTACCTCATCATATCGAACACCCCACGCCCACCGTTGGCTGACCGTTCGGACCTCGCATTGATAACCTATATGAACCCAAAAGAGCCCATAGCGAGGCCCATAAGCGAAGTTGGCGGTCCCACTCACCAAGGAACCCAATGACTATTCTAGACGACGCAATCAGCACCGCACATGCGGGGTTGCATATCTCCATGTTCACCGATGGCGCAGCACATAAGAACCCCGGCCCCGGTGGCTGGGGGGCAGTCATCTGCCGCATGGACGGCGACACCGAACTCAAGCGTGTCGAACGCAAGGGGTTCAACCCCAACACTGTCTCAAACATCAAAATGGAAATGACCGCCGTGGCGGAAGCGCTGGAGCTTATTAAGCCTGGTGAGCCACAGCCCATCATTGTCCGTCCCGATCTCGAAATCATCGTCAAAGGAATGACCGAATGGCTCCCCGGATGGATTGAGCGTGGGTGGCGCAAGAGCGACCGAAAGCCCGTCGAGAACCGAGACCTATGGGAACGCATTATCAAAGCAGCCGAGGAAAAGACCGTTCATTGGCTATGGGTCAAAGGCCACACCGGAAATGAGCGCAACGAGCGGGCCGATGAGCTTGCTGGTGAGCAGATGTGGAAGGCCGTGGGCGCTTCTTTTAGTCAAGCAGCATAAAGGCTGCCGCAACCTACTTACTCCCCTCCACGGCCCCGAGAGATACCCTCTTGGGGCCTCCTCTATCCCGATTTTCGCGGGGCTTTCGGCGTCTTGGGAATGATGCTGGTGAGAACACGAATGCCGCGTCCCGCCAGCGTTGTCAGGTTTGGACGCCGGGCCATCGTGTCCAGCAACCTGTCGAGTTCGACCTGCACCGACAGAGGATGGACCGCAGCTTCCTTCATTATTCGGAGACACGAATGTGCTGCTTCAATCTCGCGGCCAGAAACCATGACACGGCCAAGTGACGCGGCATGTTCCGCCAACGCCAGAAGCTCATCGGACATTTTGGCGACGAACCACTCGGCTTCTTCTCCGTCTGCCTCACCCGACAGCGCAACCTTCTGTTTCCACATTGCGATCTTGGCAAAGGTCGCCAGCGAGAGGCTTTCGCGGAAACTTTCCACCGCCCCCCTTAGCTCTCCTAGCCATTCTGATGACAGCGCCTTGGTCGCCTGCTCCCGCGTCCAGCCTTTGGCAAGCACGGCACCGGCCCCTCCCACGCCTCCAAAAACCAATGCGCCCGCTGGCCCAAAAACCACCATTCCGAGCATCTGACCGGAAAGGCCGCCTACCGTAGCCAAGCTTCCCGAAATTGTGCCATCCAGAGCTACCGAGAAAGGCAGGTCGGACAGTGGTGTTTTTCCCTGCCACCAGTTGATGGCATTTCGAGCGGAGGACACGGCGACGGCGAAAAACGGAACGTCAAAATCATGGAGTTGCGCACCTGCATCCAGAGCCGTCTGCATAACAAAGTCGGTCAATTCCCGGTCGAAACCATCAAGGAAGAATACCTTGCCACCCCATTCAGGTCCCAACTCCTTAATCGAAGCGGCCAACTCGCTATTTGCGTACACGGGCAGGTCAGGATACTTTGAGAAATGCTCCCTGAGCCCGGAAAGGTTGGCAAGGCATTTAACCTGGAATGGATGCCCATCCACTAGAAGGTCAAAGCCAGCGTTGTTTGCGGTCTCTGGTAAGCTGACCACATGACCCGCCTCCACCAGTTTTGTCGCGACAATCTGCTCGGCAACGTACCCTCGCAGGTTGTTGCTGAGACCCGCCGCCGCTACCTCTGCCATCTCACCGGCGCTGTGGGCGAATGCGCCAAAATCAAAGATGTTGCCAAGGTCATTGGCGCGGGAAAAATCGGCCGCTCTAAGGACAGCTGGATCAATGGCTACGGCATCATAAAGAACGTCGCCTAGCGTAAGGCCGCCGACTACGAACGCTTCACCAGCATCCCTTTTGCCGAAGAAAACCGCATCTAGGGCACTTCCGCCCCTGTCCTCCCGCCGGGCAATTGCACCCGTAGGCATTCCTGGGGTGGTCTCAAGCTTTGCGACGATTATCCTTATGTCTTCAATCTCCTCCGCTATCTTCCTGCCGCGCAATGCGGGGAGGCTAGCCAGATCGCCAGGGCGCACAGACTTGAAAGCGTTCAAGGCTGCTGCCAGACCATCCCGCTCGCTTGAGATGCCCCGCAAGGCCAGCTGGATCACAAGATTTGCAGCGAGCCGCTTCTGGCCTGAGGCCACGCCCTTACTGGTGAAGTAAGCCGCTCCTATCAGAGTAGCACCGATGAACAGCGGATTGGCCAGAATGAAAAGGCCCGAGACGACCATCGGCCCAGTCAAGACGGGGATGAATGCTGCTGCCTGAGCCGCGAGAATGTATGCGCTAAACCCTGCCATTTTAACGGCAACGCCGAGCCCAACAAGCGAAGTGCCGGAAGCCATGAGCTTAATGAGGGCCGCATCACCGCCGTCCAAGGCGTCTTGAGCAGTCTTGTCTCGCAGGTTGGCGGGCATTGCGGATAGGTGGGCTTTAATTTTGGCGGCAAGCTCTGCTTCCACGCGAGGTTCTAGAACGCCAGCAGCGGCCGCCTCCGCAATCGTCTGGGCCACCAGCTCGGCCTGGGCAACAACGACCGAACTGAAATCAGCGATGGGGGCGGAAAACCGGTGTTTTAGTCTGGCCAGAATGGCAGCCGGTAGTTTTGCCCGGTCAACCGCTGCCCAATCGTCCTTTGATATGCTGGTTGCCACCAATGCGGCCTGATGCCCCAGTTCAGCAGCAGCAGAGTTTGCCGTCCGCGTAGACAGTGGAATAGATGCCGCGAAACCGAAGGTCCGATTGAGCCAATCCCAAAGCAGTAACCTCAGTGCGCTGTCTGAAATATCGCTGGCAACGAACCTATCCGCACTCGCTGCAACTCGCCGTTGGAAGGCCCGATCAGTCTCAGGTTGGCCACGGCGATGCAGTTTCCCGGCTAAATCCTTGGTGGTGTCCGCCGCCAGATTGGTCAGCGTGGCATCCTCAAAGAGCGGAAGAAGCTGGCATAATTCTTCGCGGCTCATAGAGCCCAGACCGGCCACGATTGTCCAAGGAGGTATGTACATTTTGTTTTGGGGCCGTTCTGGTTGGTCTACTGGCGATAGTCATGTGTATCTGCGCCGCCCTTATCGGCGTCGGTCAGTGGTATCCCCATTGCCCGCTTCATCGCCCGCGTCGTCACTCGAAGTGCCCGAGTGTCACCGCCATATACCCGGTCCCCAACGCCGCCCAGCGACCAACCCATAATTAGATTTCGGTCGAGCGCTCCGACTTCGGCAAGGTCGAGGTTATCTTTCATATTGTGGCGGAGAGAATGCACCACATGTTTTCGGTCCTGCGTTACGCGTCGAACATGCTTCATCAAAGACGCAGACGCAGTGTCAGAGCCTCTGTGTCGGCCATAAGCCGGAAATACCATGTGCGCCTCACGGGGGAGTTTCAAGGCTACCCGAGCGGCATCCAGAGCCGCGCCCACAAGGGGAACGTGCCGAAGCGACGCGCGGGTCTTAACCCGACGATCCTCGTGCCACATGACTTTGACATGCGGGAATGCGCTCCCCAACGGGCCGTCTAGAACAATGTCTTGCACCCGCAGGCCCGCAATCTCGGCTAGGCGACACCCCGTACCTTCGAGTAATTGCCAGATAAGGGCCAGTTCGGGATTTGAGTGCGCGACTACTCGGGAGCGTACGTCTTTGAGAATTTCAGGTGGAAGTGGAAGGCGTTTCTCTGCATCCGACATAAACTGATCGCCATTGCCCACCGACAGATCGTTGAATGGGTTCTGAAACGTCCCTAGCAATCCCATCTCTTTTTTGGCGAAAGAGACCACTGCCTTAATGTCGTTTAGCTCTCTGGCAACGGATGCTGCCGCTATCTTTTCGCCGTTGACCTTGAGACGCGTCAGCATGTGGTCTCGAACCTTGCGGGCATCATCCCTCGTCAGCCCCGCTACAACCGGGTTGCGTCCAAGAGCCTCCGCAACCATGCCGATGACCCGGTTAACACGCCCGCTCGCGCGGGTATCGTCGCCCCACCCGGCCTCCTTCGACTTTTCAGCAATGTAGAGACGCTTGGCGTCTTCGAGGGTGACTTCTGGTGCCGGGTAGTTCCCCGTCCCGTTCCGCAAGAGGTTTATGGTGTGCCTATCAACCGGCGCAGCGCCAACTGGATCGCCGGTCTCTGGATCAAGCCGATAACGATCCATCATGCCGTCCGCAGCAGCCTCAAGTGCATCGGCGGACGTGACAGCGGCTTCTAATGCGGCCACGCGCTTCAACGCCTCCAGATAGTCCTCCCGCTCAGTCTTGATGCCGGAACCGCCCGCACGAGTAAGGCCAAGTATGGCGTCTGCAATCTCCCGCTCGACCCGTGCATTGCATCGTGGCCAGGCTGCTAAAGCTGACCGCTCGGTATCCCCCAGCAGTTGCTTAAACTCGCGCTTGAGGATGACAGTGGCGACCTCTTTGGGCACCCTGCGGCGGTACTGAAAAGCACCCGCTGGCGTTCTTACAACGTATTTCAAGACGAGCCCCATGTGTTCTCCGTGTGTACCGCATTGTGTACCGGAAGGAACAGCATCTCTATGAAATCATTGATTTTTATACGCTTCTAGGGAAGCGGTGGTGCCCGGGACCGGAATCGAACCAGTGACACGCGGATTTTCAATCCGCTGCTCTACCAACTGAGCTACCCGGGCAATGGGGCGGAAGGTCCGCCCGGCTCAAAGCCATGGGCCTTATAGGGGAAGGGTTTTTACCGTGCAAGCGGGAAAAGGGCTTGTGGAGAACCTGATTGATCGAGGACGGCAGAGCGGCGGGATTGCAGGCGTTGGTCGCCGCGACGGCGCCCTGCTCGAGGCTGACGGATCCCAGCCACGGACCGGGGCAAAGCGGTCCTTGCGCCGCGCGGTCCAGGGTGATCAGCCGCGTCCGGGCACCTACACGCCACACCGAGGCCAGATCCAGGCTCAGATATTGTTGTCTTCGTCGTCGCTGTAATCGGCGCCGCCGGTATCGGGGAGCGGCTCGTCATCGCGGGCGGGGATGACGTAGCTGCCGGTGAGCCAGCGGTTGAGGTCGACATCGGCGCAGCGCTTGGAGCAGAACGGCCTGAAGGCCTCCACAGCGGGCTTGCTGCAAATGGGGCACTTGCGGCGGGGCGCGACGGGTTCGGCCATCAGACGCCCGACAGGGTGGACTGGTTGAGCCAGTTGAAATGGACCGGATAGCCCTCGCCGGCCAGCAGCTGGGCGGTTTCCATCAAAGGCAGGCCGACCACGGCGGAATAGGAGCCGGAGAGCTTGACGACGAAGGCGCCGGCAATGCCCTGGATGGCATAGCCGCCGGCCTTGCCGCGCCATTCGGCGCTGGCCAGATAGGCTTCCATTTCGCGGGTGGAGAGGCGCTTGAAGCGGATGCGGGTTTCGACGACGCGCTGCCGACGGGCGCCGGAGGGCGTGAGGACGGTGAGGCCGGTATAGACGCGATGGGCCCGGCCGGAGAGCAAAGCCAGGCACTCGCTGGCCTCGGCCATGGTTTCGGCCTTGGGCAGGATGCGGCGACCGACAGCGACGACGGTGTCGGCGCCGAGCACCAGGGCCTCGGCGCCAAAGCCGGCCGAACGGGCCTTGTGCTGGGCGGTGAGGGCCTTGAGGTCAGCGAGGCGCTGGGCCAGCTTGCGCGGCAGTTCCCCGCGTTCGGGGGTTTCGTCGACATCGGCGGGCACCAGGTGCTCGGGTTCGATGCCGATCTGATTGAGCAGCGCCAACCGCCGCGGCGACGCGGAAGCCAGGATCAGATCGGGGCGACTGGCCATGGTGGATCGAGCTCCGTTGATCTGCTGCGGCCCATGCCTGAGCGGCGGGCGTTGGTCGCTCAGAACGATCCATGGGATCGCCCTGCCGCCCGCCGGGCGGAACGCGCCAAACTACTTGAAGCGGTAGGTGATGCGGCCCTTGGTCAGGTCATAGGGCGTCATTTCGCACAACACCTTGTCACCGGCCAGGACACGGATGCGATTCTTGCGCATGCGGCCGGCCGTGTGGGCGATGATCTCATGTTCGTTTTCCAACTTGACCCGAAAAGTCGCGTTGGGAAGCAATTCCACAACCACGCCCGGAAATTCGAGCACTTCTTCCTTTGCCATACTGTCTCCAGATAAGACCCCGCGCAGCTCGGATTGGCGCGCCAGGGGTCGAAAAGTGCGCGGAACCTACTTCAATTCATTGGCTTTGTGAACCACCGGAAACCAGAGGCTCCAAGCGCTCGCGAACGCGGCGTGAAAGTGTGTCCCGCAGGGCGCGATAGGCGCTCAGGACAACCTCACGATTGCCCTCGACCAAGGAGGGGTCAGCGACCTCCCACCGTTCGACGGCGCCGGCCTCAAGGCCCTTGCGGGCAACGGCTTCAGCGGCATCGTCGGAGAGGCAGATGACGAGGTCAAAATGGTTGGCGACCAACTCGTCCAAGATATGGGGGGTGTGCACGCTCATATCAATGCCCACCTCCTCCATGACCTGGTGGACGAACTGATCGACCTTGCCGCCGGTGACCCCGACCGAGCGGGCGATCAGCCGACCGGGAAAGGCCTTGCGCGCCAGGGCCGCCGCGATGGGCGAGCGCACGGCATTCATCGAGCAGACAAACAGCACGGTTGGGAGCTTGGAGGTGCTCTCGTCGATGCGGCTGGCATAGGGCTGGACGGCGCAGATCAGCGTGAACAGGCGCCTGGCGGTGTTGAGATCGATGATCAGCTTGTTGTCGAGGCGGGTGCGCAGCAGCTCGGCAGCGTCGTTGTGCAGGCCGCGCCGGGCCATGTCGACGGTCTCGATCTGGAAGGGCTGGGCGGCGCGGATGGCCTCGTAATAGGCGTCGCGGATGCGGAAATAGTCGCGGATCAGCCGGCGGAACGGGGTCAGCGAGAGGTAATGGGCGGCGATGGGCTGGAAGGTATCGGGATTGCGCACGTCAAGCACGATGGAGTTGCCGACGATGGATATGTGCAGGGCAAAGGGGCCCGTGGCGGTGACGCGGGCCGGGCGGAAACTGTTGTCCTCGAGCAGGTCGTAAATGGCGATGCGCCATTCGTGGACCTCGTCGGGATTGATCGAGGTAATGGTATTGGGATCGAGCGTGACGGTGACCAGGCGATCGGTCTTTACCGGATCAGTCTTGGCCGGACCGGTTTTGGCAGGACTGGGGCCGGGCTGCGTCCCTGTGCTCAACGGTTCAACCTTATGGAAATGGAACGGCCGTGCCCGTCGAGTGATTCGACCTCGGCCAGAATCACCGCGGCCTCGGACAGCGCCGACAGCGCGGACGGATCGCAGCCCAGGATGGAGGTGCGCTTCATGAAATCGAGCACGCCGAGGCCGGAGGCGAAGCGGGCCGAGCGGGCGGTGGGCAGCACATGGTTGGAGCCGCCGACATAGTCGCCAATGGCTTCGGGCGTGTGGTGGCCCAGAAAGATGGCGCCGGCATGCCGGATGGAGGCCGAAAAACCCTGTGGGTCGTTGATGGCCAGCTCCACATGTTCCGACGCGATGCGGTTGGCCAGGGTGGCGGCTTCGTCGAGCGAGGTGACGGTGATGATGGCGCCGAACTCGTCCCAGCCCTGGCGGGCAATCTCTTCCTTGGGCAGGAGCGCCAGCTGGCGATCGACCTCGGCGGCGACGGCGTCGGCCAGGCCCTTTTCGGTGGTGACCAGGATGGACTGGGCCCCTGCCCCGTGTTCGGCCTGGGCGATGAGATCGGCGGCAACCCAGGCCGGGTTGGCCGAACCATCGGCAATGACCAGCACTTCGGAAGGGCCGGCGATCATATCGATGCCGACCTGGCCAAAGACCTGGCGCTTGGCGGTGGCGACATAGGCATTGCCCGGCCCGACGACCTTGTCGACCTTGGCAATGGCGGCAGTACCATAGGCGAGAGCCGCAACGGCCTGGGCGCCGCCAATGCGGTAGATCTCGGTGACGCCGGCGATCTGGGCGGCCAGGAGGATGGCCGGATTGATCTGGCCATTGGGCGTGGGCACGACCATGGCAATGCGCCCGACTCCGGCGACCCTGGCAGGCACGGCATTCATCAGCACCGATGAGGGATAGGAGGCGAGGCCCCCCGGCACATAGATGCCGACGGCATCGACCGGGGTCCAGCGGGTGCCCAGGGTGACGCCGAGATCGTCGGTATAGATATGGTCTTCCGGCTTCTGCTTCGCGTGGTGCGACCAGATGCGGTCATGGGCGGTCTGCAGCGCGCCGCGGATCCTGTCGGAGACCCCGGCGGCAGCGGCGGCAATTTCATCGGCCGAGACGACCAGGGTATCCAGCGCCACGCCGGCATGGTCGAACCTGTTGGTCAGCTCGACCACCGCGACGTCGCCGCGCGCGCGTACATCGGCGATGATGGCGGCAACGGCGTCATTGACGTCCCGGCTGGATTCGCGCTTGCCCTCCAGCAACTGCACGAAGCGCTGTTCGAAATCACTGTCGGCGCTGTCGAGACGAATGGGCATCAAAAGTCCTTAGTCGAGAGAGTGGGCAGGCTTGGCCGCAGCGGCCCAGGCGGCACCGAGATCGCTGAGGCGGGCTTCGAGGCATTCAACGCCCAGGCGCACGGTGCCACCGCCGGCAAAGCTGAGTTCGATGATGCCGGCCGGCCCGTCGATGGGCGTGAAGGTGATGGCCAGCAGTTCCAGCACGCCTTCAGGCGCGGCCGGATCATAGCCGCTGGTGACGACGGACTGCACCGCGTCAAAATGCAGCGCGGCGCGCTTGCGCACGCCCTTGTCGCGCCGGCCCTTACCGGAGGTCCAGTCGAAGCGGTTCATCAGCAGGGCAAAGCGACGGTCGCCCCTGGCATAGCCCATGTCGGCAACGCGCACGACGGCATCCTGCACATGGGCGGAAAGTACTTCGAGATCTTCGGTGTCGAGCGCAAGCAGCTTCAGGTCGGTCATCAAGGGTCGGCCTTTGGTTGGATCGACCCTATCTGGTCACCCCGCCACCGATCTACAAGTTTGACGGCGCCGGGGCAATGCGGCAGGCGCATAAGGCGGGCCGGACAGACGGAATGCGGCAGCAGGGCGCCGAGGCGCCCTGCTGCCACCGGATCAGCCGGCGACGCGCTCGATCTGTGCGCCGCAGCGGCTGAGCTTGTCTTCCAGCCCCTCAAAGCCGCGATCGAGATGATAGATGCGGTTGACGATGGTTTCGCCCCTGGCGGCGAGGCCCGCAATGACCAGCGACACCGAGGCGCGCAGATCGGTGGCCATGACCTGGGCCCCCTTGAGCTGGGCCTTGCCGCGAATGGTGGCGACCTGGCCGTCCACCGCGATATCGGCGCCGAAGCGGACCAGCTCGGCCACATGCATGTAGCGGTTCTCGAAAATCGTCTCGCGGATATGGCTGGTGCCCGAGCTCATGGTCATCAGCGCCATGAACTGGGCCTGCAGATCGGTGGGGAAGCCGGGGAACGGATCGGTCTCCACGTCGACAGGAAGGATGGGGCCATCATGGCGCTGCACGCGCAGGCCCTCGGGCTCGACGGTGAGTTGGGCACCGGTGCGGGCCAGGATATCGAGCGCCGCCTGCAGATGCTCGGGCCGGGCGCCGCGCAGCAGCACATTGCCGCCGGTCATGGCCGTGGCGATGGCAAAGGTGCCGGTCTCGATGCGGTCGGGAATCACGTCCACCGTGGCGCCATGCAGGCGCTCGACGCCCTCGATGGTCAGCGTACGGGTGCCGATGCCCGAGATGCGGGCGCCCATGGCGACCAAACATTCGGCGACATTGGTGATTTCGGGTTCCTGGGCGGCATTTTCGATAACCGTGGTGCCGCGGGCCAGAGTGGCGGCCATGAGGATGGTGTGGGTGGCGCCGACGGAGACCTTGGGAAAGGTGATGGTGGTGCCGACAAGGCCACCTTTGGGCGCCTTGGCGACGACATAGCCCTCGTCGATATCGATCTCGGCGCCGAGCGCCTTGAGGCCGAAGAGAAAGAGATCGACCGGGCGGGTGCCGATGGCGCAGCCGCCGGGCAGCGAGACGCGGGCCTCGTGGCAGCGGGCCAGCAGCGGCCCGATGACCCAGAAGCTGGCGCGCATCTTGGAGACCAGGTCATAGGGCGCGGTGGTGTCGACAATGTCGGCGGCATGGAAGGTCATGCGCTGGCCGACCATGTCGTCCTCGCCGCGGCGGCGGCCATGCACGGCAATGTCGACGCCGTGGTTCTCGAGAATGCGCTCGAGCTGCTTGACGTCGGCCAGACGCGGCACGTTCTGCAGGATCAGCGGTTCGTCGGTCAGCAGCGAAGCAATCATCAGCGGCAATGCGGCGTTCTTGGCGCCGGAAATGGCGATGTCGCCATTGAGTTCATTGCCACCGATCAAACGGATGCGGTCCATAGTCTTGTCGTCCTATATGGCGGGCTGGTGCCCTAGCTACCTGGGGATGGAGGTAGGCCAAGTCCTAGATGCCACGTAAGCCAGACTCGCCGAACTCGATGTTTTGGCGTGCATAGCATGCCGGGAAGGATAGTCGTCCGAAAATGGTTTACGGCTGCTTTACCGGGGCCGTTTCGTCTGCAGGCTGGGGATCGGGCGCCTGGCGTTCGGAATCGGAACGCGCCTTGACCTGACCCTTGCGGCGCTTGAGGTTCTCGCGGAGCTTTGCGGCCAATCTTTGCTCACGGGCGTCGGCTTCTTGGGTTTTAC
This sequence comes from Devosia sp. MDV22-iso42, assembly GCF_058629155.1. Classification (NCBI taxonomy): domain Bacteria; kingdom Pseudomonadati; phylum Pseudomonadota; class Alphaproteobacteria; order Hyphomicrobiales; family Devosiaceae; genus Devosia; species Devosia sp. MDV22-iso42. The sequence goes on along the minus strand of NZ_JBZVWR010000001.1, from coordinate 49,644 downwards.
TCATGGGGCGCGGGATTCGGGGTTGGTGGAAGGCGGTGATAGGCGTTTTTTTGCCTTGCGTCGAGCCAGACCCTATGGCAGTAGAGCCTCCGTCACGCCGAGCATACCAGCCGCGTCACAATTGCTGCCGTAGCTCAGTGGTAGAGCACCCCCTTGGTAAGGGGGAGGCCGACAGTTCAATCCTGTCCGGCAGCACCATCCCAACCCATTGATATCACTTAAACTCTTGCTTTCCTAAGGGTGAGCTCATGCTGGATTGTTGCCTGACGAGCGGTCTGCCTGAGGATCCGGTCGGCGCCTGTTGTCGGCGGTAGGCGGTTGCGGCCGGCTGGGAGGCGATGGGACCAGGGGGAAATCATTGCGGTCGGCAAGAGCCAGTGCGCCAGAGGGTCTTGCGATCATCAACCGGCGGGCTCGGCAGGCGCGGCGGCGAGCTTTGCTGGCATCCTGCAAGGAAAGACCAGGGTAAAGGTTGATCCCTTGCCCTCAAGGCTGTCCACATCGATCCGTCCCCCGTGCAGGGCCATGATCTGGGACACGAAATTGAGACCAATCCCCGTTCCCGGAATGCCCTCGGCGGTGCGGGCGCGGAAGAAGCGTTCACTGATGAACCTGACCTCGTCAGCCGGAATGCCGACGCCGCTATCGGCCACGCTGATACAGACATCATTGCCATACTGGGCGCCGCCGACCATGACCTGGCTGCTGGGCGGGGAATATTTCAGGGCGTTCGACAGCAGGTTCTGAATGGCGTGCTCCAACAGGGTGCTGTCGGCGATGACCCGTTGCGGGAGCTTGTCGAGGGCGCAGACGATGCGGCCCTGATCCTGCTCGGGCTGGTTGTCGCAAGCCGATGCAATCAAATGGTGCAGGTCGCAGGGGCGCGCATGAAAGGCGATCTCGCCCTGCTCGAGACGCGCGGCGTTGAGCGTGCTCTCCATCAACCTGGTCAAGCGCTGGCAGGCATTGCGGATCTTGCTCACTCTGGTGACGATTTCGTCGGTGGTCATTGCTGTGGCGCGGCGCAGCATGCGCTGCGAACTGGCGTCGATAATCGATAGCGGTGTGCGGAACTGATGCGATACGACCGATGCAAAGGCGCGATGCAGGCGCGAAACCTCGCGCTCCTGCGCCAATGCGGCCTCCGCCCGGGCCGTGGTCCGGTAGTTGCGCACCACAATGACGGTGACCAGCACACCCGCCGCCAGGGTCGCCAGCAGATAGCCCAGGATTTCGAGCAATATCTGGCGGCGACTGGCGCGCGAGGCATCCTGCCGGTCGCGACCGTCCAGCATGCCGGCATTGGCAAAGTCGCGCATGGTCAAAGAAATTGCATGGGCATTGTCATGCAGCACGTCGAGGGCATCGGCGCTTGCGCGATCAAGACCTGCCAGTTGTTGCCGCTGCTCGTCCAGAATGGCGCGCACGCCCGCAATCTGGCCCTGGTAGCCCATGTCAATGACCCGCGCGGTCATCTGGCCCTCTTCAAACAGGCGGACACGGCTGTCGAGCAGATCGAAGCGCAGAATGACCTCGTCGCGCACCACCCGCCCCATCTCGAACAGCAGCACGGCGTCGGCCAGGCGCATGGCTTCAAATTGCGCCTGGCTGGAAAACCAGACGACGCCCTCGGCCGGCTCACCGGCCAGGCGATTTTCGTTGACGGCAAGCCGGATGACCGCCGCCAGCAGGATGACGAACAAAATCGTCAGCGCCAGCGCAGCGGCCATGAACGGCCGCGACATCCACGGCCGTATTCTCATTGCACCTGCAAAGCCTTGAGCTGCCAGACCCAGCGGTCATGCATGCGCCGGTCCTGCAGTGCCGGGTCGCTATCGCGCGGATAGACGATCCAGATCGGCCCCTTGTCGCTGACCCGCATTTCTTCGCCGTCCATTTCGGTGGCGAGGAGCACATCATATTTCTCGAAATCCTCCATGGGGATTTCAACCGTATAATCGTTGAGTGCGAAGGCCAGGACAGTCGCGCCCTCTGCCCCCACACGCGCCAATACGGCGCGCGCCAGCACGCCGGAAAATACCCGGGGGCCGTCCGTCCAGGGCGTCGTCGTCGTGAGCTCGGAAATGCCCAGCGCATAGAGCATGTCGCGATCAAACGCCGCGCCAGTGTCACCATTGGTCACCGCGATGGTGCCGGCGACCGTCAGGATGACAGGACCGGCGGGCGCCGGGAGCGGCTCCAGCGTCTGCCCGAGGGCCGGCGCGGCAAACATGACGATCGCCGCCAAGGCCGCAACGAACTGCCCGCCCGCGCGCCAGATCTGCCCGGACATCGAGTTGTTCAAATACATGTCCAATGCCTCATCCAATTTTGGGAACAGAGACAACAATTACGCCGCCTTGCGACAGTATGCACGAAGAATCGCTCCGATGGCGCAACTATACGCGCCGCCACCCCGCCCTGCCGCAATTTGGATCCAGACAAATTGCGGATCAGCCAAGCATCCCCTGCAAACGGGTGGGGATAAGGCATTCACGTTCATCTATTTGGCCGCTCATACAGCGCCTCAGGCGCCAAACGGAGCAGAACACATGAACGTACACGCAAGGGTCAATGCACCCATGATTACGCCCTTTGTCAACATGGCCATCGAAAAACTTGCCGCACGCATGGAAGGCCGGATTGTTACTGCGGATGCCGTCGATTACGAGCAGTTGCGCGGCATCGCCCACAGCAACTGGGATCACCGTCCCCTGTTTGTCGCTCGGGTCGCCAGCGCGCGAGACGTGGCCGACGTGGTCGATTTTGCCCGCCATCACCAGCTCGAGCTGGCGGTGCGCAGCGGTGGCCATTCGGTGTGCGGCCACAGCGCCAGCCCGGAGGGCGTTGTCATCGACCTGCGCGACCTGAACGCCCTCGATATCGACCTGCAGAACATGACCGTCTGGGCGGACAGCGGACTGACCGCCGGCCACGTGACGCGGGCCCTCGATCCGCATGGCGTGGCTGTCGGGTTCGGCGATTCCGCCAGCGTCGGTATCGGCGGCATTACGCTGGGCGGGGGCGTCGGCTATCTGACGCGCAAATTCGGCCTCACCCTGGACGCGCTGATCGCCGCCGAGATTGTCACGGCTGCGGGCAGCATCCTGGTGGCCGATGAAAGCCACAGCCCGGACCTCTTCTGGGCGATAAGAGGCGGCGGCGGCAATTTCGGCGTGGTGACGCGCTTTTGCTATCGCCTCAATCCCCTGCCTGAATTTACCGGCGGGCCGCTGGTGCTGTCGGCAACGCCGGAAGCGTTGGCCGGTTTCGTCGCCGCCGCCAAGGCCGCGCCAGACGAACTGAGCACTATTCTGCTGGCCATGCCCGCCCCGCCCTTGCCGTTTCTGCCGCCCCAGATCGTCGGCCAGACCGTGCTGATCGGCATGATGGCCTATGCCGGTGCGCACGAAGAAGCGCAGCGCGCGCTGGCGCCGTTCCGGGCGCTGGCCGCGCCCATCGCCGATCTTGTCCGCCCCGGCCCATACAGCATGATGTACCTTCCCGAAGACCCGGCCATGAAGCCGACGCTTTCGGTGCGGGCACTGTTCAAGGACGATTTCGATCGCGAAGATGCCGCCAACATCCTGAGTCAGCTCGAGCGCTGCGACGCGCCGATGCGCATGGCCCAGGTCCGGGTGCTTGGCGGCGCGGCAGCGCGCGTGCCCGCCGAAGCAACGGCCTATGCGCATCGGGACGCCGCCATGCTCGTGGCGTTCCTCGCCATGGATGGCAGCGTCGAAACGCTGGATCGGCACGATGCATGGGCGGAAGCTTGCGTGGCGGCCCTCGGCGGCGCCCGGCGTGGCAGCTATGTCAACTTTCTGGCCGAACAGGGCACGGAGATGATCTCACGCTCCTATGCCGGGGCCACCTGGCAGCGGCTGCGGGAAATCAAGCGCCGTTATGACCCAACCAACCTGTTCCGCCGCAACCAGAACATTCCACCGGCCTGAAGCCGATCCGCTTGGGCACAGCAGGGCGCCGGGTACCACCTGGTTCGGCGCCTCGCCTTTCAGCCCAGGCGCATATCTCGATTGCAGCCTTGCCACCTCGCCGGGGGTATCCGGTCGAGACAAGTGGCGCGCAGCAATCCTTATGGCCCCGCCCTGTGGCATTGGGCGCCCAACCCAGATGAGGACCCACAATGCACCGGTTACCCCAGATGTCCGACTTTGACGTGTCCGCCTATCCCGAGCTCTCCAGTATCTTCCGCAGCATTGACGCTGGCATTGCCGCCATCGTGGCGGCAGATCCCGCATTCAGACCGAAGCCAGTCCACCGGCTCCGTCGACCGTCGGGCGGGAGGGCGGGCACACAAGCCAGTTCGGGGCCGCGTTGCCCGCAGGGCCGCCTGAGCGCCCCCTCAGCTGGCCCCCAGGCCCACCGGATTGGAGATGAACAGGCTAATGAGATCGGCCTGGCGATCGGTCTCGGTTTTGCGGAACAGGTTCTTGAGCGTATAGCTCACCGTGTTGCGCGATAGCCCGAACTCTACGGCAATCTCGTCCAGCCGGAGGCCGCGCACCAGCGCCAGAGCCAGGCGAGTCTCAGCCGGCGATAGTCCATATAGTTGCGCAACCGCCTGCGCGGCGTCGCTGGACCGCCATTGCGGGTCGGTGACAAACAGTCCCACCACCGGCTCGCCCGGGGCTGCCGGCCCCTTGCCCAGCGGGCAGGCGACAGCAATCAGCGGCCGCTTGCCGCTCTGGCGTTCAAGGGCGACGGCTTCGCTCCCCTGGCGGTTGCTGATGGCCAGGCGTTCCATGGCGCCATCGATGATGTCGCGGAGGGCCTGGGTCTGTTGCGGTTTTTCTGCCCGCAACAGGGAGTCGCGGGAAAGGCTGATGCCGTCATGCTCGTCCAGCAAGGCGTCGGCGCGCCGGTTGCGGAACAGCACCTTGCGATCGCTGTCGAGCAGGAAAATGCCCACCGAGATGCGATTGAGCGCCTCGTCGGCGCCCATAAGGGCGGCCCGCAGGCCCAGTCCATCGGCGGCGTCGGCATGCGGCCGGGTTCCTCTTATGCGGGCAACCTGATCAAGTCGCGCGGCGATGGTGATCAGCATCAGGTCGAAGTCAATCGGCTTGGTCAGATAGTCATCGACCCCGGCTGCCTTGCCCGCGATGATGTCCTGCCGCCCCGCCAGTGCCGTCAGAAAAACGAATGGCAGGTCGCCAAGACTGGGCTCTTGCCGTACCCGCCGCAACAGTTCGAGACCTGACATCTGCGGCATGGTGACGTCGCATAGCACAAGATCAAAGCGACGCTCGCGCAACAGATCGAGTGCTTCCCGTCCGTTGCTGGCCTCTTCAACGATATATCCAGCAGCGACCAATTCCTCGCAGATATCACTGCGAAGGTCTGCCTCGTCTTCGACACAGAGTATCGTGGCACTCATCAGATCGCCGCCCGCATCTCAGTTTTGAACCGGCCTCTCGCATCTGGATTGTGGTGGGACCGCGCCACTATTTGGCACAACCGCGACAGATGGGAAAATCGAGATAATTTCGAAATCCGTCTTTTTTGCGTTGCTTGCGGCCAAGTAAACCGGGCGCCTGCATTCTCGCAAACCCCGGACGGTTCAAATGACCACGCGTTTGGGTGGAGACGGCACTGCGGCATCCATGATCTTTGAGCCGATCAACTGTACTGTGGAGACGAAATCATGCCCAGGACTGATCACGACCTGCCATTGGACGCCTATTGCCTGATCTGACTAGTGGTTGTTGGCCAGGATGTTTTTGGCTATCTCGGCGCACTTTTGCTGGCATCGGCCTTTGTTGGGATACTCATCGCGATGTCGGCCTTGACCACACTGGTTTCCCGCCTCGCGCCGGGTAGTTGGTCGACTCCCTACCCACACAAATGGGTGGGGCCGCAGCGTTAGGACTTCGCTAACGGTAGGCCGCCGAAGCCGTCAGGCCGGTGTCCGACTTCCAAACACTTGCCGCCCGCAGTCCTGCAGGGCGGCATTTTTGTGCGGCTCCGCACCAGCAATAAATCTGCAAAAGCCCGCTCGAACGGGTGGGGCAGCAGTCCCGGAAAGACCTTAGAAACCGGGCATCCCAACGGAGCCAAGAGATGATCAACATTCTCGACACCTGGCGCGAGAAGCGCCGCATCCGCAAAACCCACCAGGAACTCTATGGTCTCAGCGATCGAACTCTGCGTGATATCGGCCTGTGCCGCTCAGACATTCCCACAATCGGCCAGGATGGCGTGCCCCATCGGCACGGGCGCTGAGAGCGCCTTCGATGGATCCGCGAAGGCAAGGCGTCACCTGCTGGTACGCCGGCCCAATCGGCGCTGACGCGCTTGACCTCAATGCGTTGCGGCCAGTCCGGGACCTCGGATGGTGATCGCGGTGGGCGCAACGCCACCAAGCCTGACTTCAATAGGCGATGATGACAACCACCGTATCGGCGTAATTGCCCGGTTGAGCGGCCTGGGCCGGTACGCGACCATAGATCGGCAGTGCCTGCTGGGCGCCGCTGCCTGCACCATCGACCAAGGTACCGCTCTGCTCTCCCCATGGGGCGGTTCGGGCCGCATCCGCGTAGAGGCCATAGGTGACCGCGCCGTCAGTGGACAGCATCAGCCGCTGCTCCGGATTGCTTGCCCCGCTCAGTCCGCCATCCAGTGACACCGAATAGCCTGTCCCCGGGGTGCAGGTGATCGTGAGGTCGCCGCTGGCATCGACATTTGTATCGATGAGCCCAACCGTGCCGAAGTTGATGTCCTCGGCCTCGAGAAGGCAATTGGCCGCAACCGTTCCCCGCACCGAGAATGTCCCATAGGCCTCGCTGCTGCCGGCAGCGGTGCCGCAGTCGAGCGCACTGCCCTCCTCATAGCTGAAAGTGGCGTCGGCAGCGGTGAATAGCGAGACATAACTGCCTTCTGCCGCATTGCTCTGCCCGGCGGGCACCGTGCCATAGAGATAGATGGTCGCCGAAGCCGCAGTGTCGGACACGGGCAAGACGATCGTGCGTGGCGGTCCCAGCGCGGCATTGTCGACACTGCCCCATGGGATGCTGCGCGCCGCGTCGGTGAAGATCTGGTAGGACAGGCTATTGCTGCCAGAGCCGACCTGGCGCAATCCGGCCTGGGCGCCGCCGCTGCCCGCACCCAGATTGGCGCAGATCGTCACCTGTGTGGCGTCCGCCGACACCTGATCGCAATCTATAGCCACCTGGGCCGTGGACTGTGCTCCCATCCCAGACAGCGTATCGATCGCGCCAAAGTTGAGGTCGCTGATATCGATGGTGCACGTGGCTGCCTGGGCGCCATGAGAGATCAGGAGCAGAGACAACGCCAAAAGCAAAGCACGCAGCATGGCAGGGTTCCTCATAGGGGGTGACAGACGACATCGGCGATGAGCACCTGGGCTCCTCCCTGGGCGGCATAGGCAAATTCGGCGACGCATTGGCTACCGTCGGGATATTGCAGCGTGATCCGGTTGTCCGGGCCGAGCCCGTCGACCATGGCTTCGCCGTCATAGCCGACCATGAAAGCCTGCGTATCACCGGCGCTTTGTCCGGTCGTTCCAAGCGGCAAGAAAACACCGGCCTCGTCGCGCAGGACGATCAACGCCGCGCCGCCTGTGGCATTGCCGACGAAGCGCACCACCACGCCAGATCGATCAGCCGGCCTGATCGTCTGACGGGTGCTGGCCGTCACCCTATCCAGCGGCAGGCTGCCCGGATCGATGGCGATGCGATTGTCCTGGTAAGATCGGAGATTTGGCAGCAGCAGCTTGCCATTGCCGCGCGTTTCCCCCGCCGGCCGGTTTTCAAACAGCACCGGTACAGCCGGGGCCCCGGCGTCGACTATGGCGAACGCGTCATCGATCCGGTTGGCGACAAATACATCACCCCCAGCCACGACGACCGAACCGCTGACCCGGCCAGAGGCTTGCGTCTGCTCGCCGCTGTGGCGGATCCGGGCTGCCACATCCGCAACGCCGAGCTGGGTCGAGGCCGCGCCAGACCAGGTAGCGTTCTGGCCCGTGCCATAGCGCAGCTGCCAGCCGATATCACTAGTCCCCTCGCTCGCCGAATGCGCAATACTGGTATTGACCGACGATCCTGCCGGGCCGGAGGCCGCCGACGCGCTGGACGATATATCATCCCCGATAGGCATCGATATCGTGGCGCTGAGGCCATAATTGCCGTCGTCCAGATTGGCAAAGGCCGAGGTCGAGAGAGACCCGGTAGACAGGGGACCGGTTAACGTCGCTCCCAGCAAACGCACAGGGTCGCTGTCTCTGGCTTCGGCCTGGCTGTAGCTCAGACTCATGCGGGCGCCCAGCACAGGCGCCGGGAAGGAAAGCGACAGCTGATAGATATCCTGCGGCGACGCTCCTGCCGATCTGTCGGAACCGAGGGTGTCATCGAATGTCACCGAGGCGATGTCGGCGTAGCTGCCGAATGTCCGTTGCGCACTGGCTTGGAGATTGACGTCGCCCAATTCAATCTGGACCGAGCCGGTCACCTGCAGCCCCAGGCCCAGATCGCTGGAACTACCCGAAGCGGCAAGCGCGCCAACGCCCCAGTGGCCTAGCGCAGCGACACCACCCAGCCCCATATTGATCAGTCCCGGACCACCTTCGGCATGGCCCTCCCCGGTGAACCCATCAAGGATGCCATGCCGAAGGCTCGCCGAGCCCATCAACCGTCTGTCATAGTGGTCCTGGTCGGTGCCGTATCGGGTGCGCGCGAAGCCGAGCTCGGCCGAATAGTCGGAGAGCCCCGGCCTCAGCAACTGCTCGGAAACGAAGTAGTCACTCTCGGTCACCACCTCCTGGCCATGCTCGTCTCGGACGACGAGTTGCACCGTTCCCGCGCCTGTTACGACGGGCAGATCGGCGATTTCGAATGGGCCGGCCGGCAGATCGCTGGCAAAGCGCCGCGCATCGTTGAGATAGACTTCCACCGCTGATGGCAGGGCTGCGCTGCCGGAAAAGGCAGGCACCGGAAAGGTCACGACATCAGGCCGCAGCCCGAAGGAATTCTGGATCTGGACGCCACCCAGGCGGGTTGGCCGGGTCCAGCTCAAGCCGCCGGTCACCACGTCCCCGGCACGATAGGTGCGCATTGACTCCGGATCAGAATATGACCAGGTGCTGTCAAGGCGACGGACTGTACTGGACTGGCTGCTTGCCGAGAATGTCTGTCCAACCAGGCCAAAAGGCCCGAAAATGCGCGCCTCGAAGGCGCCCGACAGCGCGCTCAAAGTCAAGTCTGCGTCCACCGAGTCATAGCTGGCGCCACTATAAAGCGAATAGTTCAGCAGAGCGCCGAGATCGACCTGTGATGGCTCGAGCGCAGCGGCGTGTTTGGCCGCCTTGCCGTTGGCGGCAACCACAAGGGGCGCGCGCCCGGCGTCATTGGCGGTAAAAGAAAGCGTCTGCAGCAGTTCGTCAAATTCGAAGTTGACATCGCGCAGGCTGGCCAGCGCGATGCGACCGTCCGGCCGATGGGTGGCGACAGGCAGAATGCCCACGTTGCGCAATTGCACGGGATCAATTGACAGCGACCCGTCGACATCCTCATGCACTTCCGCAATGAGATGGCGTGACGTCCCGTTGATGAAGATTTCCAGGTACAGATCGCGCCCGGCAGTGGTGGCGGCGTCGCTATACTGCGCCAATGCAGGGAAGATTGGTGCTGCACCCAGCACGGCGAGCCAGGCAAGTACCAGCGCAATGCTGGCGATGCCGGGCCGTTGCTTGTTATTCAGCGAAGTAGAGCGGAATCGCGTGGCGCACCAATACGCTCACGGTTCCCGGACGCGCCTGCCCGGGGTTTGGCAACTGGTCGATCAGCAACCGGTAGCTCTCGCGTCCATTGACCGGGGTTGTCGAAGTCCGGACGACGCGAATGAGGTTCTCGGTGCCAGGGTCCAGCTGGGTCATGGGCGGGCTGGCAACGACATCGCGCGTTGGCTCCAGAATGTCCTGACCGTTGCGCTGGGTCCACTTGAAGACCCGGATCTGGACCTGCACGGGTGCAGAATCGTCGTTCCACACCCGGACCACCGAAGCGCTGGTTCCGCCGGGCAGATCAAGCATTATGGGGGCGACGCGCAGGCTTGCGGCCTGGGCCGCTGCCCCGAACAGGCAGAAAAAGGCAACAGTACCGACTAGGGCAAGTAAGCGCATTGGTCTTCCTCCCTACAACACGTCAGTGCCGTACCAGATGGTGGCGGTGATGGTGTCGGCATAGGCACCGGTAGGAATGTTCTGTCCGGCGGGCACGCGGCCATACACGGTTACCGTCTCAGGCGCGCCGGTCGCGCTCGCGCTAGCGAGAGTATCAGTGCCTTGGGTATCGCCCCAGTTCGTTGTTCTGCCCGTGTCCTGATAGAGGCCGTAAGCGGCAGTGTTGGCGGGCACGGTTGTGTGCGTCATCAAGCGGTCGGTGACAGTCGCACCCACGCCGGCGCCGGCACTCAGGCCGATGGCATAGGGCGAGCCTGCGGTACACTCAACCGTCAGGTCGGTCTGCGCATCAATGTCGGCATCCACCAGACCGGTCGACCCAAATGCCAAATCCGCAGCTGAAAGCGTGCACTCGGCCTCCACAGTGAGGCTGACGCCGATCGTATCGGTAGTCGTCTGCGCGCCGGCAGGAAGAACCAACAAGGAAGATCCGGCAGCAATAAACGCTGCGGCAGAAATAATACGATTCATTTTGCGCCTCATTATAATATTGAATTTTGAAATCGTCAGAACAATATTTGTATATAGATCCGCCTTACGCTCTATATAATTGAAAACCTAGAGATATATCCCTATTTTGTGATTATTATGGTGATTTGACTTTTCAAAATCGCCACATTTGACCACAATGAGTCTGTTATATTTTTAAAGGTCGCCGGAATACTTAAGTGCGACCTCGCACCCGGGCGGCCTCCCCTGGCAGTGAACAAGGTTGGGCGATACGGCTATGTCGGGGGTCATTGTCGGCGGCCGAACCGGCGGCGCCTGACTGCGGACTGTCCACACATTGTGGTCAGTCCCTTGAAGCATGCATTCATTGTACCATATTGTACAACCGCGGTCTTTGCCCAAGCATTGATTCCGCCAAGCCCTGGCGCGTGTAACGCTGCCGGGGCACCTTTCTGGCATGAACCCGGGCGAGCTTCCTGACGCCGTCGACCACCTGGTATGTGCGCGTTATTCTTGGCCTGGCATCACAGTGGTCATGGCCACCCGGATGGCAGCGTCCCGCCCCCTCAAACCCATAGCCGCAACGACGACAACGACAATCCGGCCGGCCGCCGTGACGAGGCGAAGCCTGCATATCCCGGCTGCGCGCCCATGGCGCCAGACTCGGACTGCCAGCCTGTACAAAAATCATTTCATTCAGTACATACTGAATGAAATGAATGAGACTGGAGCCTGGCGTGTCATCCGTTGAGCGGTTTGTCGAAGAAATGGGCCTGATGTCGCAGGAGCGCGGCGACACCCGTATTGCCGGGCGCATCTTCGGACTGCTGGTGATCGAGGGGCACGAGCTCAGCCTGCAGCAGATCAGCGAACAGCTGGGCGTCAGCCGGGCCAGTGTCAGCACCAATGCGCGGCTGCTGGCCAAGCGCGGCATCATTCGCCTGACCGCCCATACCGGGGACCGGCAGGACTATTACCAGCTGGTAGGGTTTCCCTATGACGACCTGCTCGCCGAAGTGGCGCAGCAGTTTGCCCAGCATGCCCATACCATAGCCGATTTCGTCGATCCGATCCGCGCGGAAAAGCCGGAAGCGGCGGCGCGGATCGTCGAGCTGAGCAATTTTTATGAAAAGTCTGCAGCATTCCTGCAGCGCTGGGCCGAGGCCGTGCGCGACGAGCAGACGAGCGGAAAGGACAAGGCATGACCGAGGCACATGACAAACCCGAATGGGCACAGAGCCGACGCGAGAAGCTGAACGGGCAGCGGGTGGCCGAGGGCCTCAAGCCGAAGCGTCGGATCGTGCCGTGGATCGTGCTGGGGCTGGTGGTCGTGGGCGTCGCGGCCTTTGTGCTGACCCGGCCGCCTGAACCGGCGCCGGTGGCGGTGGCAGAGACCGCCACCGTGCATCAGCTGCTGGCCTCGGAAGTGACCGAAATGGGGCCAACGACGCTGACGCAGACCGCCAAGGTCACAGGCACGCTAGTGCCGGCGCAGCAGGCCGCCGTCGCCTCGCAGGCCTCGGGACGCGTGCTGAGCGTGGCCGTGCGGCCGGGCGACAGCGTCGCCGTGGGCGACGTGCTGGCCGAGATCGACCGGGCCAACCTGGAGCTGCAGCTCAGCCAGCAGCAGGCCACCGCCAATGCCACGCAGGCCCAGCTGGAATCGTCGCGCCAGCAGCTCGATCGCACCGAGGAACTGACCCGGCAGGGCCTGGCCACGCCCTCGGCGCTGGAGCAGGCGCGCTCAGCAACGGCAGCGCTGCAGGCCAATTTTGCGGCGCTGCAAAGTGCCGTGCAGACGGCCGAGCTCGCCCTGAGCAATGCGACGGTGCTGTCGCCGCTCGATGGCGTGGTTTCTGAGCGCTCGGTCGAACCGGGCCAGACCATCCAGGCAGGGACCGCGCTGTTCACCATCGTCAATCTGGCCGAGATGGAGTTCCAGGCTGCAGCTTCGGTCACGTCCGGCGCCCTGGTCAATCCGGGCCAGGCCGTGTCCATCGCGGTCACCGGGCTGGACGGACAGCGCTTTGATGGCACGGTGACCCGGGTCAATCCGGTCGCCTCGACCGGCACGCGGACCATCCCGATCTATATCGCGCTCGAAAACCAGGATGGACGACTGCGCGGCGGCATGTTTGCCACCGGCCAGATCACCGTGGCCCAGGCCGAGAATGCCATGGCGGTGCCGGCTGCAGCCTTGCGCGAGGACGCCGAGGGCGCCTTCGTGCTCAAGCTCGACAATGGGACGCTGGTGCGCCAGGCGGTCGAGCCGGGCGCCGCCTGGGAGCGCGGCCGGATTGTCGAGGTCAGCGGCCTTCAGAGTGGAGACGTAATCGTCACCGCGCCGCTGGGCGAGCTGGCCGATGGCGACGCCTATGAACGCGTGGAGGGCTGAGCCATGTTCCTGACCCGCATCAGCGTCAATCATCCCGTCTTCGCCACCATGGTCATGGTGGCCATTATGGTGTTCGGTGTCTATTCGTACCAGCGCCTGCCGATCGAATCGATGCCGGACGTGGACTTTCCGGTGGTCGCCGTGGTGGTGAGCTACCCCGGCGCGTCGCCCGAGGCGGTCGAGGCCGACGTGGTGCAGCCCATCGAGGACGCGGTCAATACCATTGCCGGGCTCGACACCATCCGGTCGACGGCGCAGGCCGGCCGGGCGCTGGTGCTGATGATCTTCGACCTGGAGCAGGACTCCCAGCAGATGGCGCAGGAAGTGCGCGACAAGATCGATCCGGTCGGCGCCCTGCTGCCGGACGGGGCCGGCGATCCGCGCGTGCTGCGCTTTGATCCAGGCGCCCTGCCGATCCTGTCGCTGGCGGTCAGCTCGAGCACGCTGTCGGGCCGCGACCTGACGGCGCTTACCGAAGACATCATCGTCACGCGCCTTTCCAATATCAGCGGCGTGGGCAGCGCCACGGTGGTGGGCGGGGTGCCGCGCCAGCTCAATATCCAGATCGATCCCGATCGCCTGACCGCCTTCAATATCAGCCCCAGCGCGGTTACCCAGGCGCTACGGGCGGCCAACCAGGATCTGGCCGCCGGCGCCATCACCCAGGACAGCACCGTGCAGTCGATCCAGGTGCTGGGTCGGCTGGAGGACCAGGACGACTTCTACGACATCATCGTGGGCAACCAGAGCGGCCAGCCGGTGACGCTGCGCGATGTGGCGACCATCGAGGACGGCACCGGCGAAGCGGCGAGCCTAGCCATCCTGAATGGCGAGCGGGCCCTGGCTGTCGATATTCTCAAGACCCAGGGCGCCAATACGGTGGGCGTGGCCAAGGCCATCCGCGACACCATTGACGACCTGGTGGCCAATGAGCTGCCCGACGGGGCGGTGTCCATCCAGGTGGTGGTCGACAATGCCCAGCCGGTGGAAGACAGTTTCCACGCGGTGCAGAACATGATGATCGAGGGGGCGCTGCTGGCCGTCGTCATCGTCTTCCTGTTCCTCAATTCCTGGCGATCGACGGTGATCACCGGGCTGACGCTGCCCATCTCGATCATCGGCACCATGGTGGCGCTCAACTTCCTGGGCTTCACCCTCAACATGATGACGCTGCTGGCCCTGTCGCTGGCGGTGGGCATCCTGATCGACGATGCCATCGTGGTGCGCGAAAACATCACGCGCCACCTGCATATGGGCAAGAGCCACCGGCAGGCTGCGTTCGACGGCACCAATGAGATTGGCCTCGCCGTGATGGCGACGACGCTGTCCATCGTTGCGGTGTTCCTGCCTGTCGCCTTCATGGACGGCATCATGGGGCGGTTCTTCCTGCAGTTCGGGGTGACCGTTTCGGTGGCGGTGCTGATCTCGCTGTTCGTGGCCTTCACGCTCGATCCGATGCTGTCCAGCGTCTGGTACGATCCGGCCTCCAGCCCCCATGCCAAGCGCGGCCCGATCGGCCGGGCGGTGCAGCAGTTCGACAGATTGTTCGAGTGGATTACCGGCGGCTATCGCCATCTGATCCGCTGGGGTCTCAAGTTCCGCAAGACGGTACTGCTGGTCGCGCTGCTGTCGCTGGTGGGCGCTCTGGCGCTGTTCCCGCGGGTGGGCGTCGAGTTCATTCCGGCAACCGACAATGGCAATTTCACCGTCTCGGTGGAAACGCCGGCGGGGTCGAGCCAGGACTATACCGCGGCCAAGCTGCGGCAGGCGGAACGGCTGATCCGGGCGATGCCGGTGGTCGAGACCACCTATTCCACGGTGGCCGGTGGCCTTGCGGCTTCCGGCGCCAATTCGGGCTCCATGACGGTGGCGCTGGTGGACAAAAGCGAGCGCGACATCACGCCTGTCGACCTCATGCCGCAGATCCGCCGCCTGCTCGACGCGGTGCCAGGCGCCAAGTTCCAGGTCTCGGCGGCCTCGGGCCTGGGCCAGACCAGTGCCCCGGTCTCCATCACCATCTATGGGGACAGTTTCGCCGTGCTCGAACGGCTGGCCGATCAGCTGACAGCGCAAATGGCGGGGATCGACGGGCTGATCGACATCACCTCGAGCCTGGACGAGGCGCAGCCGGTGGTGGGCGTCAATGTCAACCGCGACCTGGCCAATGCGCTGGGCATTTCGCTGGCCCAGGTCGCCGACACGCTGTCGCCGCTGGTCAGCGGCGAGGATGTCGCCGACTGGACCGCGCCGAATGGGCAGATCTATTCGGTGGTGGTGCGGCTGCCCGAAGGGTTGCGCAACGATATCGACGCCATCGGCAATCTGCCGATTGCCCAGTCCGGCGCCAGCGGCTCGAGCGGCATGGTGACGCTGTCGCAGGTCGCCGACATCGTCGAAAGCACCGGCCCGGCGACGATCAACCGGCAGGACCTGCAGCGGGGCGTGACGGTAGAGGCCTATCTCGAGGGCGTCGAGCTGGGCGCGGTCACGCCGCAATTGCAGGCGGCGGTCGCCGAGCTCAGCTTTCCCGTGGGCTATCGCAGCTCGTTCGGCGGCGAGGTCGAGCAGATTGCCGAGACGATGGGCGCCATCGGTTCGGCACTGCTGCTGGCGGTGATCTTCATCTTACCTGGTGCTGGCCAGCCAGTTCGGCAGCTTCCTGCAGCCGATCGCCATCATGGGCTCGCTGCCTTTGGCGCTGATCGGGGTGATGGTGGGGCTGCTGGTAGGGGGGTCGACGCTCAACATGTTCTCGGCCATCGGCTTCATCATGCTGATGGGCCTGGTGGTCAAGAACGCCATCCTGCTGGTCGACAATGCCAATCAGCATGTTCGGGGCGGCATGAACCTTTACGAGGCGCTGGTGGAAGCCGGCACGACGCGGTTCCGGCCCATCATCATGACGACGCTGGCGATGATCTTTGGCATGCTGCCACTGGCGCTTAACCTGCATGCCGGCAGCGGGCAGAACGCGCCCATGGCGCATGCCGTGATCGGCGGGTTGATCAGCTCGACGGTGCTGACGCTGCTGGTGGTGCCAGTGCTGCTGACCTATATCGACAGCTTCAGCGCCTTCACCCGCCGCTTCCTGCCGAAGGCACCCGTGGACGCCGACCACGTCGCCGCGGAATGAGCGTGCCCTTCGCCAGGTCAGCCTGATGCGCAAGAAAAAGCCGGCGCCCCGAGGGACGCCGGCTTGCTGGTGGGATCGAGCCCGCCGGGCCCGATCCCCACATCGGGCTAGGTTAAATCCAGTACGGGGCAACACCGTAATAATCGTAGACACGACGGCCGTTTTCCGGGGTCCAATAATCGTCGTCATTGTCGTATTTGGGCGCGCCTTCGACCTGCTCCTTGGTCACGTCGACCTGGTAGCCTCCGAGGCTTTCGTCATAGTCGAGCTTGGACCAGGGCAGCGGATAGTGCTCGTCGCCAATGCCGAGAAAGCCGCCGAAGCTGAGCACGGCATAGGAGACTTTGCCACTGCGCTTTTCAATCAGCAGGCGCTCGATCGAGCCAATATGCTCACCGCGCGGATCATAGACCTTGGTGCCTTCGACCTTGTCGGAGGCGATCAGGTCATGGGTTTCCTTGACGCTGGCGTCCTGGGTGCGGTTGTCATCGTAAGCCATTGGCAAACTCCTTTGGTTGGATGTGAAGGGCTAACGTGACCCGCACGGGCTCAGTTCCATCCAAGAAATGTGATCGAAAATGGCCAATCCGTTGGGAACCCAAGGGGCAATGCAGGCGCATTTCGGAACTGCGCCGTCCGCGGGGCGTTCCCTTGTTGCGGCTGTCGCCATCTTGCGACGATGCGCAGGACCGTGTCGCTGACGACACATAGTCAAGGGAGATATCTGATGGCAACAGCACCCCAGGAGCCGGGCCCCAAGGTCGCCAATGTCGATTTTCTGGTCGACGAAAATGGCGCGCGGCTCGACGTACCCGACAATTCCACGCTCAAGGTGGCGGGGGAGCATGACGAGACGGTGGGATCCACCGGCCCGACCAATTGGTGGCTCTATGGCATTGGCGCGCTGGCCGTGGTGGTCGCGATCATCCTGCTGATGCAGGTGTTTTCCGGCGCACCGGGCACCGATGTGCAGCCAGGCACGCCAACCTCGGAAAGCGTCGTCGCCCCGGCGACCGATCCAGCCGTGCCGGTCCAGGAGCCAGTCGTTCCGGCGCAATAGTCCAAACGCTCTCGAAAAAAAGGCGCGCCCCGCGGGACGCGCCTTTTGTGTTTCCGGCGGCGATGCGATCAGCCGTTGATGGGCGCGATCTGGATCTCGACGCGACGGTTCTGGGCGCGGCCCTGCTCGGTCGCGTTGGACGCGATCGGGCTCGTCTCGCCCTTGCCCTCGATATAGAAGCGGCGCTGGTCGATGCCCTGATTGGCAAGGGCCGTGGCCACCGAGACGGCCCGGCGCTGGCTGAGGCCGAGATTGTAGGCGTCGTCGCCCTGGCTATCGGTGTGGCCATAGACATCGATGATCGACTTGTCGAACTTCTTGAGCACCAGGGCGACCGAGACCAGGGTCGAATTGAACTGGGGCTGCACCATGGATTCATCGGTGGCGAAGGTGATGTTGGACGGCATGTTGAGAATGATGTTCTGGCCGACGCGGGTCACCGAGACGCCGGTGCCCTGCAGCTGCGCGCGCAGCTCGGCTTCCTGCTGGTCCATATAGGAGCCGATGCCGGCGCCGGTCAGGCCGCCAACGCCGGCCCCGATCAGCGCGCCGACGCGCGGGTCGCCACCGGTGGCAACGCCGACAAGGGCACCGGCCAGGGCACCGCCGCCGGCACCGATCAGCGCGCCGCCGCTGGTGTTGGAAAGCTGGGACTCGCCGGTATACGGATTGGTGGTGGTGCAGGCGCTCAGCGCCAGTGTCGCGAGCAGCGCGACCAAGATCTTCGACTTCATAGACTATCCCCCTGAAGGATTCGGTTGGTGGCCTGTAGGTGCCTCCTCAATACGGCAGGATGGTGATGAACGAAAGAGGCTGAACAGTAGATGAATGGCTCAGGCGCTGGCCCAGCCGCCGTCAACCAGGAATTGCTGTCCCGAAATCATGGCGCTGTCTTCGGCCGCCAGGAACAGGGCCATGCGCGCGACATCGTCAGGATAGACATGGCCGGCCAGCGCCTGGCTGGCTTCGATGCTCTTTAGGGCTGCATCATCGAGCCAGAGCTTGAGCTGGCGCTCGGTGATGACGGCGCCGGGCACCAGCGAGTTGACGCGAATGCCCGAGCGGCCCAGTTCGCGGGCCATGGCGCGGCTGAGCCCATGAGTGGCAGCCTTGGCCGTCTCGTAGATGGGTAGCGAGGGTGACATGATCATCCAGCTGATCGACCCGGTATTGATGATGCTGCCCCGGCCGGCGGAGATCATGCCCGGAGCAACGGCCTGAATGGCGAAGAAGGCGTGCTTGAGGTTGACCGCCATGCGGGCGTCCCAATCGCCGGGAGTGACCTCGGCCCAGTCATGGCGCTGATCGTGGGCGGCATTGTTGACCAGCACCAGTGCCTCGCCATGTGCCTTGGCCAGATCGGCAATGGCCGCCTGATAGGCGGGGATATCGGTGATGTCACAGGCGATGAAGCGAGCCGTCTGGCCAAGCCCGTTCAGCTCTGCCGCCAGGGCATTGCCCTCGTCCGTCGCGATATCGACAAAGCCGACTCTGGCGCCCTGAGCGGCGAAGTTGCGCACCAGGGCCGCGCCGATGCCGGTGGCACCGCCCGAGATGACAACAGGCGTGCCAACCAGGCTGGGATAGTTGGCAAAAACGGGCATGGGCGATCTCCTCTGGCTGGACAGGGCTTAGCGCGGCGGTGGCCTTGCGGGCAAGCGGGCCCGGGCGAGGCAACCGGCTGTCATGACCTTGTCACCGTGCTGTCATGGCACCGACAGGGCTGAAGGCTAGGCGCTGCGCAGCATATCTATTGGAGATCTTCATGTCGCTCGATGCGGTCAAACCTGCCCAACCCATGCCGCTGCGCGGCCCCAGCCAGCGTGAACGCGCGACGCTGCTGGCGCTGGAGCGGAATGAGACCAATCATGCCGCGGCCCTTGCCGGCCTGGACTGCCTGCAGCGGGCGGAAGCCCCGGCTAGCACCCTCGGCGAACCGCTGGGCTTCCCGCTCACCATTGCCACCTGGAACCTGGAACGGTGCTATGCGGTGGAAGCTTCCGCCGCGCTGCTGGCCCACGAGCGCGCCGATATCGCCCTGCTCTCGGAGGTCGACAATGGCATGGCGCGCACGGGGCAGCGCCACACGGCGGCCGATATTGCCGGGTTGCTGGGCATGGGGCATGCGTTTGGCGTGGAGTTCCTCGAACTGGAACTGGGTGACGCCATGGAACTGCAGTTCTGCACCGATGACGTCAACCTGCATGGTTTCCATGGCAATGCGCTGCTGGCCCGCGCCGGGTTGCAGGCGCCGGTAATGATCCGGCTCGAGGCGCATGGGCACTGGTTCAGGCCAGAAAGCCCGGCGCATCGGATCGGTACGCGATGCGCCATTGCCGCCATGGTAATGACCACCGCCGGTCCGCTCTACCTGGTCTCGGTGCATCTGGAAAGCGCGGCCCAGGCCGATTATCGGGAACAACAGATGGCCGGCCTGATTGCAGCCATCGAGCAGATGGCGGGCACCATGCCGGTGGTGATCGGAGGCGATCTGAACACCGGCGTCGGCCATGCTGGCGATTTCGAGCAGGAGACGCTGTTCGCGCTCGCCACGCGCCACGGATTTGAACGCCATGGCGGCCCGCTCGAGCAAATGACGACGCGGACCAGCCGCATCAGCCGTGGCCCCAAGAGCGGCTATAAGCTGGACTGGTTCCTCACGCGCGGCGTGGTCGTCGAGCAGAGCAAGATCGTGCCCGCGGTGGCACCGGATGGCGAAGTGCTGTCGGACCATGATATGGTGATCGTCAGCATTGCAGGGCTTGCCGGTGACTAGCCCGGCATGGCGGCCTGTTGGCCGCCGTTCCCCGATTTCAGGCGGCGCCAATTGCTTGGCGGTGGGGGCGCGGCCATGGCTGCGCTGGCAGCGAGGCGCGTTTGACGCATTGTCGGGACAGGCCGGCCAGATTAGAATGAGTCTCAAGTTGCGCTGCGGTGATTTGGCGCTTAGGGGTCGGGCAGGTGGTCGCGCGGCATCTTGACTTATGTCAATGCGCCGCCGGCTTCGTTAAGCCAAGACTGCGTCGAATTCGGGCCCCGATCGGTCCGCAGCAGACAAAGGACGTTTCGATGGACTATCGCAGCATATTCGAAGATGCGGTTGATACGCTGCGGACGGAGAAGCGCTACCGGGTGTTCGCCGATCTCGAACGCGTGGCGGGGCAGTTCCCCCGCGCCATCTATCGCGACGATGCCGACAATGAGCGCGACATCACCATCTGGTGCTCCAATGACTATCTGGGCATGGGCCAGCACCCCAAGGTGATCAAGGCCATGCAGGACACCGCCGGCAAGCTGGGCGTCGGCTCGGGCGGCACGCGCAATATTTCCGGCACCAACCGGCCGCTGGTCGAGCTTGAGCGCTCGCTTGCCGACCTGCACCGCAAGGAAGCCGCCCTGGTCTTCACCTCAGGCTTTGTGTCGAACGAGGCCGGCATTTCCACCATTGCGCGGCTGCTGCCGGACTGCATCATCTATTCGGACCAGCTCAACCACGCCTCGATGATCCAGGGCGTGCGTCAGTCTGGCATGCAGAAGGTGATCTTCCGGCACAATGACGTGGCGCATCTGCGCGAGCTGCTCAGCCAGGTGGACCGCAAGCGGCCCAAGCTGATCTGCTTTGAATCGATCTATTCGATGGATGGCGACATCGCCCCGATCAAGGCGATCTGCGACCTGGCTGCAGAGTTCGGCGCGCTGACCTATATCGACGAAGTTCATGCCGTGGGCATGTATGGTCCGCGCGGCGGCGGCATTGCCGAGCGCGACGGGCTGATGGACCGGATCGACGTGATCGAGGGCACGCTGGCCAAGGGCTTCGGCACGATGGGCGGCTATATTGCCGCCAACAAGGCGATCATCGACGCGGTGCGCTCCTATGCGCCCGAGTTCATCTTCACCACCGCCCTGCCCCCGGCGCTATGTGCCTCGGCCCGCGCCTCGATCGAGCATCTCAAGACCAGCGGCCATGAGCGCATGATGCAGCAGCGCCAGGCCCGGCTCACCAAGGCCATCCTGGCCGATGCCGGCCTGCCGGTGATGGAGACCGAGACCCATATCGTGCCGCTGATGGTGGGCGATGCCCGCCAGTGCAAGGCAGCCAGCGACATGCTGCTGGAAAAGCACAATATCTATATCCAGCCGATCAACTACCCGACCGTGCCCAAGGGCACCGAGCGGCTGCGCATCACCCCGACGCCGCTGCATACCGACGAGATGGTGTTCGAACTGCGCCATGCGCTGGTCAGCGTGTGGACGAGCCTGGAACTGCCGCGCGAACGCGCCGACGCCAAGATCACCGCCCGCAAGCTGACCTCGGGTGACCTGACCCTGCCGACAGTGGGCGGCTAGGTTTTCGACCTTGCGTGCCCCCCAGGGGCACGCTGACTTTGGTCTGGGGGACCGTCTCTTCGGCGCTGCCGCCCGTGCGCAATTGCCCCCTGCAGCCCGGCAGCGTCCTGCCAGCATGGCTTGAGCCAGATCAATGCACCGCGCCCGGAGCGGGCCTAGCCTGTGCTCATCCACAGCAGGAGCATGGTCATGACCGAAGAGCCCAGAAACCGCCGCTTTACCGAAGACCTCGACATTGCCGGCCATCAGCTGATCGAGACGGTGCGTCGCCTGATCGCCGAGGGCAATGTCAGCCGGTTGCGCATCCGCGCCGAAGACGGCTCGGTCTTTCTCGAAATTCCGTTGACCGCAGGCGCCGTGGCCGGCGGCGTCATCGTGCTGACGGCCCCCTGGCTGGCCGCAATCGGCGCCATTGCCGGCCTTGCCACCAAGGTCAGGGTCGAGATCGTGCGCGACGCCGACAGCTCGGACAGCGGCGCGGAACCGCCGGCGTAGACCCGCCTGGCCGCGCCGGCGGGCCCTGCGTTCAGCCGGTCAGCACAATCCGCATCAGATCGGCGGTGTTACGGGCGCCGAGTTTTTCCATGACCCGGGCCCGATGCACCTCGATGGTGCGCGGGGAAATGCCCAGCAGGCGGCCAGCTTCCTTGTTGGACTGACCATTGCTGATCAGTTGCAGCACCTCGCGTTCGCGCGGGGTGAGCTGGGCAAAGCCGCGCACCTCGATCATCCGCCGGCCGCCCTGCATGGCGTTGAGATGCACGTCGCGACGCAAGGCATCGCGAATATCGGCGAGGAAGTGCTCGGTATCGATGGGTTTGCTGACCACGTCGGCAGCGCCGATCTTCATAGCGGTCACCGCTGCGTCGAGCTGGGGGTAGTCGGCCAGCATGAAGACCGGCGTGCCGGTTCCCATCGCCTTGATGCGGCGCAGCAGGCCGAGGCCGCTTTCCTCGCCCAACCGCAGATTGAGCACCACGATGTCGGGGAGGCGGCGCTCCAGCCCCACCAGGAACTGGGCTGCATCGATGGAGAAGGTGGTCTGAAAGCCCTCGAGGCGAAACAGTACGCTAAGCGCCTCGCAGGTGGCTGGGTCGGAATCGATGATATGGATCAGCCGGTCGCGGTTCAAAGCCGAACGGTAATAAAGGTCTTCGCTCATATTGCTCTGCCCTGGCATATTTCGCTTCGAAATGGTCACCAAGCCGACGATATTCTCAAAGCGGTAGTTTGCACTAAGGGTTCTCGCTCGCCGATACGGAGACTGCGTAGGTAGCACTACCAATTATGGGTATATTTACCTAGTATCAACCTGTCAACTGACTTTAGTCCTAGCTCTTTGTCGGAAAAAGCCAGCCCGCAGGCTGGCCTCCCGTTTCAGCGCGTGCGCAGGGCGTCGCGGATTTCGGTCAACAGCACTTCCTCGCGGCTGGGCGCGGGTGTCTCGGTCACGGGTTCCTTGGCCGCCTCACGCTTGAGCGAGTTGATGCCCTTGACCACCATGAACAGGACGAAGGCAATGATGGTGAACTTGACCACCGCGTTGATGAAGAGACCAACATTGAGTGTGGAAATGCCGGCCTCCTGCGCTGCCAGCAAGGAGGGTACGGGCAGATTATTCGGATTGGACAGCACGACGAACAGGTTGGAGAAGTCGATTCCGCCGATCAGCAGGCCGATCAGGGGCATGAAGATATCATCAACCACAGAAGAGACGATGGCGCCGAAGGCGGCGCCGATGATCACGCCGATCGCCAGATCGATCATGTTGCCCTTGATGGCGAAGTCGCGGAATTCCTTGAACATGGGTAGCCCTCTCATTTGTCTGTCCGCCTCTTCCCAAGGCGGCACCGCACTGCCGCGGAATTTAAACCTTGCTGAGCATCTGCCGAAAAAGCAATGGCAGAGTTGACCTTGCGCGGTTTGCCTGCGCGGCCGATAGTCGGGCTTCTCTAGTAACACGGTCCCGACACGTCCATGGCGCCAACCAAGAGCGACGCAGAAGCCAGCCTGCGGCAGGCCGTCGACCATGTGCCGCAGGGCATTGCCGTGTTCGACTCGCGATTGCGGCTGGTCACCTCGAATGCACGCTACAACAGTTTGCTGGAGCTGCCGACGGCGCTGCAAAGGCTGGGGACGCCGCTGTTCGACATCGCGCTGTTCCTGGCGGACCGGGGTGACCTGGGAGAAGGCGACGCGGCGCGACTGGCAATCGAGCGGATCAACATGCTGACCTCCTCGCCGGTGACAGTCACCCAGCGCGGCGGCAATGGCGGCCAGACGCTGGAGTTCTATTCGAGCCGCCTGCCCGATGGCGGGCTGGTCATTGCCTTTGCCGATGTCACCGCCCGGGTGCAGGCGGAACGGGCGCTCGAGCAGGTGAACCTGTCGCTGGAGGGCCGGGTGGCCGAGCGCACGGCGGCGCTGACACGGGTCAATGCCGAGCTGGAAAGTGCCCGCGCCAAGGCCGATGCCGCCAATCACGACAAGACGCGGTTCCTGGCCGCGGCCAGCCATGACCTGCTGCAGCCGCTCAATGCGGCGCGGCTTTATACGTCAACATTGATCGAGCGCGCCAAATCCACCGGGCTGGCCGATCTGGCCAATTCCATCGAGGCCTCGCTGACCGCAGTGGAAGACATCATGTCGGCGCTGCTCGACATTTCCCGCATCGACAGCGGGGCGCTCAAACCGGCACCGGCGCCGGTGGCAGCGCGCGACCTGCTCAAGCGCATCGAGGTCGAATTCGGGCCGATGGCGCGCGAGCGCGATATCACGCTGCGCATCGTGGCGAGCAGTTCGTCGGTGCTGGTGGATCGCTCGCTGGTGGGGCGCATCGTGCAGAACCTGGTCTCGAACGCCATCAAATATACCCATCGCGGCGGCAAGGTGCTGGTCGGGCTGCGGCGGCGCGGCAACCGGATGCGGCTCGACGTGATCGATACCGGCATCGGCTTCAACAAGGACCAGCACCGGCTGCTGTTTGCCGAGTTTTCGCGGCTGGAGCGTGGTGCTCGCATGGCGCAGGGCCTGGGGCTGGGCCTCTCCATCGTGCAGCGCCTGGTGGCGGCGCTGGGGCTGACGCTGGAGCTCGACAGCGTCGAGGGGCGCGGCTCGCGCTTCTCGCTGTTCCTGCCGCTGACGCGGACCATCCGACCCAGCGCCGAACCCGAGCCCTCGCCTGCCGAGCTGCATTTCGGCACGCGGGGCCTCAAGATCCTGTGCGTGGATAATGAACGCGCCATCATCGAGGCCATGGAGGGGCTGCTGACCCATTGGGGCTGCGATGTGCGCAGCGCCCTCTCACTCAAGCAGATCGACAAGGAACAGCTGCTCGAGGGCTGGTATCCCGACCTGGTACTGATGGATTACCACCTCGACCAAACGTCGGGGCTCGATGCCATCGAATGGCTGCGCCACAATCTGGGCGGGCACCTGCCCGCCGCGCTGGTAACGGCGGATCGCAGCCCGGCAGTGCGGGCGCTGGCCGAGGAGCGCGGCATTGCCGTGGTGACCAAGCCGGTCAAGCCGGCCGCCCTGCGCGCCGCCATCAGTGGTCTCGCCAACCAGGCGCGCAGCCCCAGCCCGCGCATCAGCTAGGTCGGATCGCTGAAAAGCCCCGCCCGGCGGCGCTCCAGCGCCCACCAGTAGATGACGCCGCGGGCCAGAAACCAGACATGCAGGGCCAGCCAGAGCCCGAGATTGCCCAGAAGCGGCTGCAGCAGCAGCGCGGCGGCGAGGAAGACCGCGAGGGAAATCACCATGCCATTGCGCATGGTGGTGTTGAGGGTAGCCCCGATCAGGATGCCGTCATAGACGAAGGCCGGCATGAAGGTGAGGGCGCAGAGCGCGGCAATGGGCAGGTAGCTGGTGGCCTGCGTCCGGACCTCCGCATTGGTGGTCATCAAACCGATCAGCGTGGGGCCGCCGAGAAACCAGGCCAGCCCGAGGCCGCCGGCGATGGCCAGGCCCCAGAGAAAGCTCAACCCATAGGCGCGATCGAAGGCGGGGCGCCAATTGGCGCCGACGGCCTTGCCGGTGAGCTGCTCGGCGGCCTGGGCGATGCCATCGAGGAAAAAGCCCACGACCATGAGCAGATTGAGCAGGATGGCATTGGCCGAGAGCGCCACCTCGCCCATGCGCGAACCCTGGGCCGCAAACCAGGCATAAGCGCCCATCAGCGCCATGGAGCGGATCATCAGGTCGCGGCTGAGGCCGAACATGCGTTTGAGCGCGGTGGCATCGAGCAGCTCGCCCGGCGCGATGTGGGCCAGCACGGCACGGAGCCCACCATAATGGCGCAGCAGCAGAGCCAGGCCGACAATGGCGGCCACGACCTGCCCCAGCACGGTGCCGGCGGCAGCGCCGGCCACACCCCAGCCCAGCGGGTAGACGAAAGCAATGCTGGCGGCGATGTTGATGCCGTGCAGCAGAAACTGCAGCGCCATGCCGGTGGTGGCGGCAGCCCGGCCATAGAACCAGCCGAGCAGGGCATAGTTGATCAGCGAGAAGGGCGCCGACCAGATGCGGACGGCAAAGTAGTCGGCCAGGGCGGCGCCGGTGCCCGCACCCGGCGCCAGCAGGCTGGCGGCCAGCCAGAGAATGGGTCCGCCCAGCGCGATCATGACAATGCCGATGCCGATGGCGAGCAGGATGGCTCGGCTGACATGGAGCAGGCCATCGCGGGGATCGCGGGAACCGACCGCCTGGGCGGTGAGGCCCGCCGTGCCGATGCGCAGGAAATAGGCCAGCGAGAAGATGACGTCAAAGACCAGCGCGCCCAGCACGAGGCCGCCCAGCAGGCCGGCATCGCCGAGCCGGCCGACCACGGTGATATCGACAATGCCCACCAGGGGCTCGGTGATGAAGGCGAGCGAGGCCGGCAGCGCGATTTTCCACACATCGGCGTGGCGCACGTCGAAGGGGTATTGGGGACGCGCGCCGGTGGTCATGGGAGTGCTCGCAGAATCAGTGCTCGGTGAGCAGGCAGATCACCACATCGGCCCGGTCCTGCGACAGGGAAACCAGATCATAATTCGGCAGATCATTGCGGGCGATATGGGCGCGGTTGCGCTCCTCGCTGAACAGACCGGCCTCGGCATGGCGCCTAAGCAGGCGGGCCTCGACCACATCGCGCGGCACATCGATGAAGACGGCATAGTCGAGCAGCGGCTTGACCCCGG
The DNA here is from genome assembly GCF_058629155.1 of Devosia sp. MDV22-iso42. Classification (NCBI taxonomy): domain Bacteria; kingdom Pseudomonadati; phylum Pseudomonadota; class Alphaproteobacteria; order Hyphomicrobiales; family Devosiaceae; genus Devosia; species Devosia sp. MDV22-iso42. The sequence continues at coordinate 22,851 of NZ_JBZVWR010000001.1, read as the reverse complement.
CAAAGGGGCCTTCGGTCAGCAGCAGATAATTGCCCTCGACGACCAGCACCCGCACATCGGGGCCGACGGTAAAGGCGTCGTCCACGACATCCTCGATCTGGCGCGAATAGCCGGGGCCGCTGACGGCAGCCTGGGCGCCCTTGAGATGGTGCAGAAAGCTGACAAAGGCCGCGCCTTCAAAGGTATGCGGGGCGCCTTTGAAATCGGTCTGCCCCATGGCCTCAAGCTTGGCGTGGCGGATGTGAAAGCCATCCATGGGCACCAGCTGGGCGCTGCCCTGCTTGGTGGCATTGAGCATGGTGACGATCTCGGCCGCCAAAGTGGACTTGCCGGTGCCCGGACCGCCGGCAATGCCGATGGCGATGCGGGCATGCGCTTGGCTCTCCAGCTCGAGGATATGCGGCACGAGGCGCTGCAGCGCCTGCTGCGGCGTGAGGCTGAGACGGGTGGGCATCACGATCTCCGGGTCAGGCGGATCAGCAACCAGATGGGCACGACCAGCACCGCGCCGGTGATGACATAGGCGCCAAGATCGCGGAACACGCCGAAGCCATCGCGCAAGGCATCGTGAAACAGCTCGATGGCGCCGTCGATGACGTCCTGTGGCCGGACGCCGAACACCGACATCAGGAAGCCCACAAGCAGGGACACCAGCACCAGCCGGAAAATAACGCCAGCGGGGCTGCCGCCGAAGAACCGTTCGACGGCACCGCGACGCCTTGGCTCGGTGGGATAGGGATCGCTCATCGGTGTTCCTCCGCCCGCTGTCGGGATGCTGGGTGATCATATAGGGTGTTTTCTGATTTGCAGAAGACTTGAACGCTTCTGCCGGAGCTTAGATTTGGCTGAACTGCCTCCCGTCATTACCGCGTGGTTTGCCGCCAAGGGCTGGGCGCCGCGGCAGCACCAGATCGATGTGCTCGAGAGCTGGAATGCCGGCGCATCGGCGCTGCTGATTGCGCCCACCGGGGCGGGCAAGACGCTGGCCGGGTTTCTGCCGACGCTGGCCGATCTGGTTGCCGGCGACCATCAAGGCCTGCACACGCTCTACATTTCCCCGCTCAAGGCGCTGGCAGTGGACGTGCAGCGCAATCTCACGGGCCCGATCCTCGAGATGGGTCTGACAATCACGGCGGAAACCCGCACCGGGGATACGCCGGCCAGCAAACGGGCGCGGCAGCGCGCCAAGCCGCCGCATATCCTGCTCACCACGCCCGAGCAATTGGCGCTGCTGATCAGCCATCCGCATGCCGAGCTGTTTTTCGGCTCGCTCAAGCGCATCGTGCTCGATGAGCTGCATGCGCTGGTGACCTCCAAGCGCGGCGAGCTGCTGTCGCTGGCGCTGGCGCGGATTGCCAGCCTGGCGCCAAACCTGCAGATCACCGCCCTGAGCGCCACCGTGGCGCGACCGGACCTGCTGCGCGACTGGATTGCCCAACCGGTGCCCGGCCGTGTGACAAAGCTGCTGGAAACCACGGGCGGGGCGGCGCCGGTGCTGGAAATCCTCGCCACGCAGGAGCGCCTGCCCTGGGCTGGCCACTCGGCTAACTATGCCCATCGCGACCTCTACGAGACGATCAAGCAGCACCGGACGACGCTGCTGTTCGTCAATACGCGCAGCCAGGCCGAGCTGCTGTTTCAGGGGTTGTGGGCGATCAATGACGACATGCTGCCCATCGCGCTGCATCATGGTTCGCTCTCGGTGGAGCAGCGGCGCAAGGTGGAAAGCGCCATGGTGGCTGGCACGCTGCGGGCCGTGGTCTGCACCTCGACGCTCGACCTGGGCATTGACTGGGGCGATGTGGACCTGGTGGTGCAGGTGGGGGCGCCCAAGGGCAGCTCGCGCATGCTGCAGCGCATCGGCCGGGCCAATCACCGGCTCGACGAAGCCTCCAAGGCGCTGCTGGTGCCGTCCAACCGCTTCGAGGTGCTCGAATGCGAGGCGGCGCTGGAAGCGGTGGCCGAACGGCACCAGGACAGCGAGGACCCGGTCAATGGCGGCTATGACGTGCTGGCCCAGCATATCATGGGCATGGCCTGTGCCAGCCCCTTTGCCGCCGATGCGCTTTATGACGAGGTTCGGCTGGCCTGGCCCTATCGCGACCTGCCGCGCGGCCAGTTCGACCGGGTGCTCGATTTCGTCGCCACCGGCGGCTATGCGCTCAGAGCCTATGAGCGCTATGCCCGGCTCAAGCTGACGCCGGAGGGCACCTGGCGGGTGGCCAATCCGCAGGTGGCCCAGCAATACCGACTCAATATCGGCACCATCATCGAGGAGCCGATGGTCAAGGTGCGGCTGGTGCGGGCGCGCGGGCTCAAGAAGGGCCAGTCGCAAAGCCCGATCGGCGCCGGCGGGCGGGTACTGGGCGAGATGGAGGAATATTTCTTCGGCACGCTGCTGGTGGGCGACACCTTCATGTTCGGCGGCGAGATCGTGGCCTTCGAGGGCATGCGCGACAACGAGGCCTTTGTCAGCCGGGCGCAAGCCACCAATCCCAAGATCCCCTCCTATATGGGCGGGCGGTTTCCGCTCTCGACCTATCTGGCCGAGCGGGTGCGGCGGATCATGGATACGCCGGACGACTGGCACAAGCTGCCCGACCAGGTGAGCGACTGGCTGCGGCTGCAGCGCGACATCTCGGTGCTGCCGCGCCGCGATAGCCTCTTGGTCGAAACCTTTCCGCGCGGCACGCAGAACTACCTGGTCTGCTATCCCTTCGAGGGGCGGCTGGCGCACCAGACGCTGGGCATGCTGCTGACGCGGCGGCTGGAGCGGGCACGGGCGCGGCCGCTGGGCTTTGTCGCGTCCGAATATGCGCTGGCGATCTGGGGGCTGGGCGACCTGTCCGGCCTGATCCGCACCAATCGGCTGTCGCTGGACGAGCTGTTTTCCCAAGACATGCTGGGCGACGACCTCGAGGCCTGGCTCGATGAATCGGCGCTGATGAAGCGCACCTTCCGCAATTGCGCGATCATTGCCGGGCTGATCGAGCGGCGCCATCCCGGCCGCGAAAAGAGCGGGCGGCAGATCACCATGAGTTCGGACCTGATCTATGACGTGCTCTACCAGCACGAGCCGGACCATATTCTCATCCAGGCCACAAGGCGCGACGCCGCCCGTGGCCTGCTCGATATTGGCCGGCTGGGCGACATGCTGGCCCGTATTCGCAACCATATCGTGCACAAGCCACTGAACCGGATCTCGCCGCTGGCCGTACCGGTCATGCTCGATATCGGCAAGGAGCCGATTTTCGGGGAAGGCCGCGAATCGGCTATGGCTGATGCGGCAGACGAACTGATGCGCGAGGCGCTTGGACAGAATTGAGTCAGGTCCAATTGCAGGCCGAGATCACGGAGACACCGATCTTGCGCTTTGCCGGCCATAATTTTGAGCCCCTGCCCTCCGGCGCGCTGTACTGGCATGCCCAGCAGACGCTGCTGGTGGCGGACCTGCACCTAGACAAGATGGGCAGCTTCGCCCGGCGCGGGCAGATGCTGCCGCCCTATGATACGGGGCTGACGCTGGGCCGGCTCGAGGCGGACCTGCGCCGCACCGGCGCGGTGCGCATGGTGGCGCTGGGCGACAGCTTTCACCGGGCCGATGCCGCCGCGCATCTGGGCGCGGCCGACCGGGTGCGGCTCGAAACCATTGCCGCCAGCATCGACTGCATCTGGCTGTCCGGCAATCACGACCCGCTGCCCAACGGGCTGGTGGGGACCGCCCTGCCCGAGATCGAACTGCTTGGCCTGACGCTGACGCATGAGCCGCGACGCGGGACTGTCGGCCTGATCGCGGGTCACCTGCACCCGGCGGCGCAAATCCGCTTGGATGGCCGGTCGACGCGACGCCCCTGCTTCGTGCATGACAACCGGCTGCTCATCCTGCCGGCCTATGGCGCCTCGACGGGGTCGATCAATATCCTCTCGCCCGCCTTTGCCGGTCTGCTGCACTTTCCGGCGCTGGAGGTGACGATGCTGGGCAAGGACCGGACCTATCCGGTCAGTATCCAGCGCCTGGTGCGTTCCTGATCAGCGCTTGAACAGCGCGCCGCCGAGCCAGCCGGTAAACAGCGCCAGCAACACGCAGATTATGCCATAGAGCAGCGGCTGCTGCACGGCGGACAGGGCCAGGAAACGTTCAAAGCCGATCTTGCGCACGGAAAAGCCCTCCGACTTGCGCGCAATGACCTCGCCATTCTTGAACACAAAAGTCAGCGCCACATAGGGACCGGGCGGGGCATTGCTGGGCAGGGTCAGGCGGGCTGAGTAGAAATTGTCGGAGAGGAAATTGACGCCGTTTTCCTGGACGCCGAACAGGCCTTCCTCGCCCATCAGCCGCACCAGTTCGCGGCTGAAGATCTCGGTCTTCCACCAGTCGGCCGTGCTGGCGGCCAGTGTGTAGGCCTCGGGCAGGATGCCGTTGGCGGTCAGCGTGGTGACATCGGTGATATCGGTGAGACGGCTGCTTGAGAGCACCTGCAGGTAGCTGGGGAAATTGTCGAACTCGACGCGGTCGGTGTTGAGCCAGATGCCGAAATTGTGGGTCTTTTCGCGTGCCACCCGGTCCTGCGTCGGGCCGAGGACAACGATCACCACATGGAAGGGTCCGGTGACAAACCTCTGCTCAGAACCGGCATCGGGGGCGATGGAGCCAAAAAAAGTCATCCGCTCGCCATCAAAGCTCGAGGTGATCTCGATGCTGTCATTGGACAGCTGGGAGACCAGGCGCTCGGCACTGGCAGGCAGGACCAGCAGCAGCGCGAGCAGCAGGCTGACAAGCAGGCGGGTCAATTGGCACCGCCCAGCACTTCGGTGCTGAACACATCGGCCGGGGTCAGGACCAGCGAGAAGCCAAAGCGGATCGCCACCGCCAGCACCAGCAGAGCCAACAGGCCGCGCAGCTGTTCGCCGCGCAACTGCTTGCCCGCAGAGGCGCCAAACTGCGCGCCTACGGTGCCGCCAACCATGAGGCAGAAGGCCAGCAGAATATCGACGCTCTGGCTCTGCACCGCATGCAGCACGGTGGTGGCGGCCATCATGGCCACAACCTGGGCCAGCGAGGTGCCGATGACGACGCTGCCGGGTACGCGCAGCAGGTAGACCAGCGCCGGCACCATGATGAAGCCGCCACCAATGCCGAGCAGCGAACCGACAAAGCCGATGAACACACCGATTACCAGCACCGGAAGGACGCTGATATAGAGGCGCGATTTCTTGAAGCGCACGCGCCAGGGCAGGCCGTGGATCCAGTTGTGCTGGTTGGGCTGGCGCTCGCGCACGACCACGCCCTTGCGCGACTTGAGCAAGGCGCGGGTGGATTCGATCAGCATCAGGGTGCCGACGGAGCCGAGCAGGACCAGAAAACCCACCGAAATAACGAAATCGAGCTGGCCGGCAGACCGCAACAGATCGAATGCCGCCACGCCGAACACGGCGCCGACAATGCCCGACAGTACCAGATAGAGCGCCAGGTGCAGATCGATGCCGCCGCGCCGGTAATGGCTGAGCGCACCCGAGGTCGAGGCCGCCACGACCTGGCCGGTCACCGAGGCCACAGCTACCGAGGCCGGCACCCCGGAAAAGATCAACAGGGGCGTGAGCAGGAAACCGCCGCCAACGCCGAACAGGCCCGACAGAAATCCGACCGCCCCTCCGATCCCCACGAGAAAGAAGAGGTTCATCGAAAGCTCGGCGATCGGCAGATAGATCTGCAAGACCCTGGTTCCGTTCGAAATGACTACAGCGGCACTACCCTACAGGGTTGTCCGTCAACAATAAGTCAAAAGTTCCCACCTTTTGCCGGCGGGAACATCAAATCCCTCGTCCCCACCGCGCATGGCATGCGCGGTGTCACAACGGGGCTTTATGTCAGACCGGCTGACTGCCAAGCACGGCCAGCAGGCGCGGGTTGATGGTGCCAGTTTCGCTCATGCCGGTGCCCCGCTCGAAGGTGCGGATCGCTTCGGTCGTCTTGGGTCCGACCACGCCATCGGGGGTACCGACATCAAAGCCGAGCTTGCCGAGCGCCAGTTGTACCTTGGCAATCACCTCGCGCGAGGTGATCGGCTCGCCGGCGACGAACGTGTCTGACCAGGTGCCGATGGGAGCAAAGTTGGCGGCCAGGTCGATCGGGGTCATTTTCCAGACCGCCACTTCGGCGTTGATGCGGCTGACCGCGTCGGCGCTGAGGGACTTGGCAATGTCCTCGCTGGCCTTGGTCGCATCGGCGTCGCCGCCACGAGCCGCCAGGGCAAACCACTTGTAGGACTGCTCGAAGTCCTGCGGCACACCCAGGCCCCGCGCATAGAGCATGCCCAGGTTGAACTGGCTGTCGGTCATGCCGCGCGACGCGGCCTGCTCGAACCATTCGGCGGCAGTCTCGAAGGCCTGCTCGCCCAGTTGGCCGCCGGCATAGAGCGCCGCCAGATTGTGCATGGCCATGCGGTTGGCCGCCTCGGCCGCGCGCTGGTACCACAGCTTGGCAATGGCGAGGTCCTTGTCGACGCCGGTGCCGGTCTCGTAGAGATTGCCCAGGCGATACTGGGCAGGCACGAAGCCCTGCGCGGCCGAGCGCTCGTACCAGATGGCCGCTTCGGGATAGTTCTGCGCGACGGCGCGCCCCTCGCCGAAGATGGCGGCGACTTCGAACTGCGCCTTGGCATTGCCATTGGCCGCAGCCTGGCGCAGTTCGAGCGGTCCGATCTCTTCGGCCGGCAAGGCAAAGGTCGCCGTGCTTGCGGGCTGGCTGGCAATGCTGCCGGTCACCAGTTGCTCTGTTGCCGGCACAAGGGCAGGCGCCGATGCCGTGCCAGGGGCCGCGGTGCTGGCCAGCAAGGATGCCGGCATCGGCGTCGTGGGCATGGCCGAGCGGGTGAAACTGGACACATTGGGGTTGATCGAGCCGGTGGCCGTGTCGTCGATCATGTCGATGACGCGCGGCTCGGGCCGAACCAGGGAGACCTCGTCAGCGGCGGCCGGCTCTTTAACGGGTGGAGCCACCGGCGCCGGTGCCGCGGCGGCAGCCTGCTGCGGCTGCTCGGCCATGCGCTGCATGACCAGATTGAGCGCCAGCATGGACACCGCGACCAGGGTGGCGGCCAGCAGCAGCGGCCGGCGATGGCGGATCAGAAAGCCGGGCTGCTGTTCGGTGTCTTCGTCAGGGCTGGCGAAGGACGGGGCAGCCGCCTCGACGCTCGGGGCTTTGCCCGGCTTGGCCTTGACCGGCTTGTCGACAGGGGGCAGCGGCTCGGCGCCAGTCGCCGGTGCCTTGTCCGGCATGAAGCGCGACAGGGCGCGGCTGATGATCGAATTGCCCGTGACATCGGGAACAGCCGCTTCGGTGCGGGCGCGCTGGGCGCGGCGTGCGGCGGCGACGAAAGTGCTGGTGCTGTTCTGGCTGAGCTGGGCTTCGGCGTGTGACACCGGTGGCGTCACGCCGAACGGCTCGGCAGGAGCGTTGGCCAGGCTCGACTGCGGGCGCGGCGGGCGCTCGACGCTGGCCGGATCAAAGGCAGGGCGGCCGGCCGGTGCCGACGTGGGTGCTTTGCTGACAACGGGCTTGCTGGCCTCTGCCGGTTTGCTTGCTGCGGGCGGTGCGGCGGCAACGCTGGGTGGCGTGGCGCTGATCTTGGCCGCCAGGGCGGAACGCACCGGGCTGGTGTCGCGGAAACCCGGATCGATCAGCGGGGCATCGTCGCCCGGATTGGTGGGCATGGCATCGCTCTCGGCCAGCGGGCTGCCCAGGGCCGCCAGCATGGCCTCAAGCCGTTCGCCATTGCTGCCTCTGGCGGTTTCGCCATCCGGCGCAGGCCGGTCGGTGATGGCGGCCGGGCGCGCCGCCACGGGCTCTGCACCGGCGCCGCTGCCACCCTGCCGGGCGTCAGCGCGATGGTTCAGCGCCGCTTCGAGGCGCAGCAGCCGTTCGGCGGTATCCTGGCCGGCGGTGTTGAACAGGGCGGTGATGCGCTGCTCGAGGGCCTGCATGCTGTCCTGACCCATGCCGGGCGCAGCCGGGGCGGCCGATCTGGCCACGGCCTGGGAGGTCTTTTCGGCCACCAGGTCAGCCAGCGTTTCATAGTCGGGGGTCTTGCCGGCGCTCTTGATGAGCGTGGACAGGCGGTCCTCGATGCTCTTGAGGCTGTCGGGCCCGAACATGGCAACCGGCGCCGGTGCCTTGCGGGTCACCGCTTCGCTGGTGCGCTCGGCCACCAGGGTGGCGACAGCCTCGATGCTGGCGGCGTCCTGCGGCGCGGCATAGAGCTTGGTCAGGCCGTTGAGCTGGGCGCCGGTTTCATCCATGCGCTTGATCAGCAGCTTGAGCTGGCCCTCGACCTGGGTGGTATCGGCAGCCGGCCCCATGCGACCCGACAGCGCTTCGAGCTGGCTTTCGATGCGGTCAAAGCGCGGCGCCATGCCGGCCATGACAGCCTGGCGCAGCGCCATGACGTCCTGCTTGAGGCCGGCAACATCGCCATTGGCGGCCTGGAAGTCGCCGATGCGCGAGGCCAGCGCATCCACCTTGTTGACCAGGGCGCCGGGGGCCGTCTCGCGGTCCTTCATGGCCTTGGTGAAGGCGGCCATTTCAGCGGTCAGCCGCTCGAAATCGCCCGAGGACAAGGTCACGTTCTTTTCGATGGAATCGATGCGATCATAGACATTGCGCACGCCGGCCTCGATGGCCGCCATGGCCGGGACGAGCGCGGCGGCATCAGGGGAGGAGGGAGCAGCGGCAAGGCGGTCCTCGCGGCCGATCTCGCGCTCCATCTGCTGGGCCTGCAGTTCGGCCAGCTTGCCGACGGTGGTGGACAGATCATCCAGGCGCTTGTTGATGGCGTTGAGCCCAACCTTGGGGCCCTTCTCGATCAGCGCGGCCAGGGCGGCAATCTGGGATTCGAGGCGCTTGACCTGCCCGGTCTCGCCGACGGCGCCGGCCAGCAGTTCAACCACATGGGTCAGTTGCTCGACCTGGCTGGCCACTTCATGCACGCTACCATTGCTGGTGCGCTGGGATTTGAGTTCGCCTTCAAGGGTCTCAAGACGCCCCGAGAGCCCGCCAACCAGACCGCTCAGCTCACGGAATTCGGGCATGTCGATGACGCGGTGACCGAGAGCGGCCGCGGTGCCCGAAATCTGCCGGCCGCGGATTTCGGCGATGGCACTGGCCAGGGAATCCTGCTCGGCCTCGATCTGCTCGGCCTCATCGCGATAGCTGAAGCGGTCGACCGCGCGCTTGACGGTGCGCAGCGCCTCGCGGCGGCGATCGACAGGCTCGGGGCCCAGGACCTGATCGCGCAGGTTGCGGACGCGCTGGGACAGGCCGTCCAGCGCCGGCTCGTCGCGTTCGACACGCTCGACGCGGGCGTAACGCCCCTCGACCTGATCCAGGAGAGCCACCAGTTCACCGCGCAATGCCTGCCACTCGCCCGGCTGAGGGTCTGCGACCCGGTCGGGACTATCCTGGAATGAGTGCGCGCGGGCCATAAACGGTACCTGTCATGAGAAGACGGCGCCCTCGCGATTCAACACGAAGGTATGAGCCTTACTCTTGGTAAAACATGGTAAAGAACCGGTTAAGCATCGGCCCATTAAGCCAACACGATTGCCCAAGAGGGCTGATTTCATCGGGGGTTATGGCTATAGGGTGACGGTGCACCTGAATTGTCTGCGCGCTGGGAGGCTGACGCCAACATGACACGCCGCCGCATCATCATCGTCGATGACCATCCGCTGTTCCGGGCCGCGCTGCGGCAAACGCTGTCGGGGGGTGACGCCACCGTGACGGTCGAGGAGGCCGGAGATCTCGCCGGCCTCAGCGCCGCGCTCGACGCCGATCGCGACTGCGATCTCGTGCTGCTGGACCTCAACATGCCGGGCGTACGCGGCTTTTCGGGCCTGCTGCTGCTGCGCGCGCAATATCCCGACATTCCGGTGATGATCATCTCGGCGGTCGAGGACAGCACCGTGGTACGCCGCGCCTTCGAGCTGGGTGCGGCCGGCTATCTGCACAAATCGGTGGGCCCTACCGAAATCCGCCGCGCCATCGAAACGGTGCTGTCGGGCGAGGTCTTCGTGCCCGAGGGCACCATGCTGAGCGGCGATGACGGCCATACAGCGCTGATGCGGCGCCTGTCGACATTGACGCCGCAGCAGGTGCGGGTGCTGATGATGCTCAGCGACGGGCTGATGAACAAGCAGATCGCCTATGAGCTGACGATCTCGGAAGCCACGGTGAAGGCCCATGTCTCGGCCATCCTGCAGAAGCTCGATGTCGACAGCCGCACCCAGGCGGTGATTGCCGCCGCCCGTATCGAAGACGGTCAGTTCGAGGCGCTGTTTTCCACCGCGCCGGACAAGAGCTAGAGGCTCGCCTTGCCGGCGGCCCAATCGGCCGTCCTGCTGCCGACCAGCTGGGCGATATTGGTCTTGCCCTGGGCCCGTACGGCGGAGACCAGGCCCCGCTTGATGGTATCGAGCAGGTCAAGCCCGCCATAGACCAGGGCCGAATAGAGCTGGACGGCATTAGCCCCGGCTTCGAACTTGGCCAGGGCCGATTGCGGCGAATGAATGCCCCCAACCCCGATGATGGGCAGGTCGCCGACGCGCTGGCGCATCTGGGCGAGCTTGCGGGTCGACAGCTCAAACAGCGGCTTGCCCGAAAGCCCCCCGGTTTCCTCGGCATTGTCCTGCCCGGCGACGCTGTCACGCGTGATGGTGGTGTTGGAGACGATCAATCCGTCCAGGTCAGTGGCCAGCACTACCTTGGCGATAACGTCGAGCGCGGCTTCGTCGAGATCGGGCGCAATCTTGAGAAAGACGGGGACGCGCGTCTTTGCTTTGGCGCGGGCGGCCAGCAGTTCGCCAAGCAGACGGCGCAGGGCTTCGTCGGCCTGCAGATTACGCAGGCCCGGCGTATTGGGCGAGGAGATGTTGGCGGTCAGGTAATCGGCCAGATCGGCAAATTTGCGGACCCCCGCCACATAGTCGGCGACGAAATCCTCGCTGTCCTTGTTGGCGCCGATATTGACGCCGAGCGCCGCCGGGACGCGCAGGCCCTTGAGCCGGGCAAAGGCGGCGTCGTGCCCCTCATTGTTGAAGCCCATGCGGTTGATGACGCCCTGCGCCGCTGGCAGCCGAAACAGCCGTGGCTTGGGATTGCCGGTCTGGGGTCGCGGCGTCACCGTACCGATTTCAACCATGCCAAAGCCCATGCGCGCCAGCGGGCGCGGCACCTCGGCATTCTTGTCGAAGCCGGCCGCCATGCCGACCGGATTGGTCAGATCGAGACCACACAAAGTGGTGCGCAGTTCGGCGCCATCGGCCTGGACCTGCTCCGGCGCCAGGCCCAGGCGCAGGGCGGCAATGGTGGCGCCATGGGCGGTTTCGGCGTCCATCTTGAGCAATGCCTGCTGGGACAGAGCCGACAATGCCGGCAGGCGCAGCAGGGGCGAGAGGGCAGAAAAGATCATCGTACGGCCTCGGGCAAGACACAGGAGCCATCGGCGGCGACGCTGAGCGGGGCCTCCCAGGCGATGGCGGCGATGGGCAGCGGACCGCCATAGAGATGGGGAAACAGCGCCCCGTTGCGCGAGGCCTCCCAGACCAGGGCTTCGCCAAGATCGGCGCTGCGCACGGCCAGCAGCACCAGCCCGGTCTGACCGGCAAAATGCAGGCGCAGGGTTTCGGCCAGCTGGCCGGCGCTGGAAAAATGGATATAGCCGTCCTTTGCGTCGATCGGCATGCCGGCAAAGGTGGCGGTGCCGCGCGCCGGTGCGAAGGCGGCTTCGGTGGCGATCTTGTAGACGAATTGGGTGCTGCTCATGGGCGCGAACCTAAAGGCGCGCGCCGGCGGCGGCAAGCACCACAAGGCGGCTCTTTACAGGGCAAAGAGAGCGGAATATATTTAGGATTAAATTCCACGACTGAGACACAGTTCCTGTTCCGGACCAAAACCATGTTGTCACACCGAGCCATCTGGGACGGCATTGATGCGCTGGCGCGGCGCCATGGCCATTCCGTTTCGGCCCTGGCCAAACTGGCCGGGCTCGACGCCACCGCCTTCAACGTGTCCAAGCGCGTCAGCAAGGATGGACGCGAGCGCTGGCCATCGACCGAGAGCATTTCCAAGGTGCTGGAGGCGACCGGCGAGGGCTTTGACACCTTCCTGGCGGGCAGCGGCGCCTTCATCCAGCTCGGCAGCAATGGCCCGGCCCGCACGGTCCCGCTGCTGGGTCTGGCCCAGGCCGGGCGCGGCGGCTTTTTCGACAGCGCCGGCTTTCCCGCCGGACAGGGCTGGGACGAGGTCGCCCTGCCGGCCGCCGAGCAAAGCGGGATCTATGCGCTTGAGGTGCACGGGGATTCCATGGAGCCGCTCTATCGCGAAGGGGACCGGATCGTGGTGTCGCCCACCGAACAGGTGCGGCGGGGCGACCGGGTCGTGGTCAGGACGCGCGATGGCGAGGTGATGGCCAAGATCCTGGCCCGGCAGACCGGCAGGCAGATCGAGCTGCATTCGCTCAACCCGGCCTATGAGCCGCGCATTTTCGAGCTGAGCGAGATCGAGTGGATCGCCCGCATCATCTGGGCCAGCCAATGAATGTGACAGCAGCCACAGCGACTGATCTGGCCGACTGGGCCAAGCTGAGGCAGGCCCTATGGCCACATCTTGGGCTGCACGGCCACGCCGCAGAAATAGTCCAGATGCTGGACGAGCCGGGCGATTTGGCCAATTTCATCGCCCGAACTGCCGAGGGCACCGCGGTGGGTCTGGCGGAAGCTGCCCTTCGGCACGACTACGTCAATGGCTGCAAGACGAGCCCAGTGGCGTTTCTTGAAGGCATCTATGTGCTTCCCCAGCATCGTCGCGGCGGCACTGCCCGCCTGCTTGTCGCTGCCGTCGAGGATTGGGCGCGGGCCCGGGGATGCAGCGAATTCGCCTCCGATGCAGCCCTGGACAATGTCGATAGCCACCGCATGCACGCCGCCCTGGGATTTGCGGAGACACAGCGGGTCGTCTATTTCCGCAAGGCGTTGCGCGCATGACAGAACCAATCGACCCCAAGCGGATCGACAAGGTGGCGCGGTGCTTTGACGGCGCCGGGCGCCTGCTGCGCTGGCCCGCCAAGCGGGCCGACCAGTTGCTGGTGCTCTGGGTGGTGTGGTCCTATCTGCCTGCGGACGTGCAGATGAGCGAACCCGAGGTCAGTTCGATGCTGCGTGACTGGCACGGTTACGAGGACTATGCGCTGCTGCGCCGCGAGCTGTGCGATCTCGATATGCTGCAGCGCACGCCAAACGGGCGGATCTACCGGCGTGTCGAGCATGACATGCCGGCAGAGGCCGAAGCGCTATTGGCGCGCTTCGGCCCTACCGGCGCCTAGGCCGCCAGCATCTTGCCGGCCAGCGCGTCGGCGATCAACTGGCGGGTATTGTCGATGCCGTAGAGCGCGACGAAGGAGCCGAAGCGGGGGCCGCGTTCCTGCCCGATCAACACCTGGTAGAGCATCTGGAAGAAGTCGCCCGAGACGCCGGGGCCGCCCGCCGGGCTCTTCTTGCTGTGATCCTGGTAGCGCTCGACCTGGCGCGCGACGTCGAGCGCCGCATTCTGGATCGCCTCGTTGTCGGCATGGGCCGGCAGCGTGGCGAAGGCGGCCGACAGGGCCTCGAGCGCGCTGCGCTCGACATCGTCAGGAGCACGATAGGTCTTGGCCACGAAATTGCGGAAATAGCGCATGGCATAGCCGACCAGCGCATCGAGATGCGGATGGGTCTGCGGCGACACGCCCGGCGCATAGGCCGAGATATAGCCCCACATGACTTCGGGCGTTTCCGGGTTGGAGGCCGTGGCCAGATTGAGCAGCAGCGCGAAGGTGACCGGCATGTCGATCTCGGGCACATTGCCGTAATGGACATGGAAGGCCGGGTTTTCCAAGCGCGCGGCGACATCCTGCTTGGCATAGGCCGCGACATGGGCGGCATATTCGTCCACCGCGCGCGGGATGACGTCGAAATGCAGGCGCTTGGCGACGCGCGGCTTCTGGAACATGTAGAGTCCCAGGCTCTCAGCCGGGGCATAGGTCAGCCATTGGTCAATGGTCAGGCCATTGCCCTTGGACTTGGAAATCTTCTGGCCCTCGGAATCGAGGAAGAGCTCATAGACATAGTGTTCGGGTGGATTGCCGCCGAGAATGGCGCAGATCTTGTCGTAGATGGGCGCGTTCGTCTGGTGATCCTTGCCGAACATTTCGAAATCGACGCCCAGAGCGGCCCAGCGCATGCCGAAATCGGGCTTCCACTGCATCTTCACATGGCCGCCGGTGACCGGCACGGTGGTGTCGCGCCCATCCTCATCGGCGAAGGTGATGGTGCCGTCCTTGGCGTTGACTTCCTTCATCGGCACGTAGAGCACGCGGCCCGAGATCGGCGAGATCGGCAGGAAGGGACTGTAGGTGGCCTGACGCTCGGCGCCCAGGCTGGGCAGCATCACCTTCATGATGGCGTCATAGCGCTCGGCGGCCAGGCGCAGCACGGTGTCGAACTTGCCGGACTTGTAGTATTCGGTGGCGCTGGCAAATTCGTAGTCGAAGCCGAAGGTATCGAGGAAACGGCGCAGCATGGCGTTGTTGTGGTCGCCGAAGCTGGCATATTCATTGGTCCAGGGATCGGGCACAGCGCTCAGCGGCTTTTGCAGATGCGGCTCCATGGCCTCGCGCGACGGCACGTTTTCGGGAATCTTGCGCATCCCGTCCATGTCGTCGGAAAAGCAGATCAGCCGCGTCGGCACTGCGTCGCGGGTCAGCAGGCGGAAGGCGGTGCGCACCATGGTGGTGCGCGCCACTTCCCCGAAAGTGCCGATATGGGGCAGGCCCGAAGGGCCATAGCCGGTCTCGAACACGGCTTCGCCCTTGCCGGTTTTTTCCAGGCGCTTCACGAGCTTGCGGGCTTCCTCAAACGGCCAGGCGCGGGCAGTCTGGGCAGCGTCAAAGAACGCAGGGTCGAGAACGGGCAGTGGAACGGGCGACAAAGGGCAAGCCTTTCGAGATGAGGAAGTGCCGGGTTGTGTTGCATCCCGGCGCTGTGGCGTCAACGATTTCAAGGCCGGCGCTGCTTGCCAAGCCTGTCCGAGGCGCCTAGCTATCGCAGGCCGATGTCCCACTCTGGATTGATCAATGCCCAATAGCGCCCATGACGCCCTGATCCACCTGATGATCGTTGCCGCCTCCTCGGACAGCCAGATGACCGAAAAGGAGCTGGTGCGCATCCAGGGACTGATCAGCCGGCTGCCGGTATTCGACGCGTTCGACCCGAGCCGGCTGCGCGCGGTGGCCAATGCCTGCGCCGACACACTCAACGGGCCAGGCGGGCTCGACCAGGTGCTCGACGACGCCATTGCCGCCCTGCCCGTCAAGCTGCAGGACACGGCCTATGCGCTGGCGGTGGATGTGACCTCGGTGGACCTGCATCTCGAGCAGGAAGAACTGCGGTTTCTCGAAATGCTGCGCGACCGGCTCGATCTGGACCGCCTGACCACCGCCGCCATTGAAGTGGCAGCCCGGGCCCGGCACCGGCGGATGCCCGATCAGTAGAACCCGACCGGGAACCAGCGCAGGTAGAGTTCGTCGAGCACGCCATTGTCCTTGAGGCGCACCAGCGCCCAGTCGATGGCGTGGCGCACCGCGTCATGGCCGGCGGGCACGGCAATGGCCAGGCCCTCGCCAAACAAGGCCGGCCGGAAATAGGCGCCGCCGGCAAAGCCGCAGCAGTCCAGATTGTCATTGATCCAGAAGGCGGCCCGCATGCCGTCGCCGAAAAACACGTCGACGTCCTGGGCCTGAAGGGCAGCGAGCCCCTCAAATTCAGTGTCGACGGTCTGCAGTTGCGCCGCCGGCAGATAGCGGCGCATGAAGGCCTCATGGGCACTGCCGCGCCGCACGGCGACGGTCTTGCCTGCCAGCCCATCCGGATTGAAAGCGGCGACATCGGCCTGCCGCGTCACGAAGCGCCCTGGCAGGGCCATATAGGTGGCGGAAAAATCAAACAGCGCGCCATTGGCCTCGGACATTTCGAGCCCGGCGATCAGGGCATCGCCCTGATTGTCCGAGAGGGCATCGGATGCCTGGGCCCAGGGCCAGGCCTGCAGGGTACAGGCGACATTGACTTCCTGGCAGATGGCCTTGGCCAGATCGACATTGAAGCCGATCAGCTCACCGCCAGAATCGCGGAAGTTGAAGGGCGGGAAATCGGCGGTGGTCAGGAAGCGGATGGCCGGCACGGCAACGGCGCCGGGCAGGATTTCGCGCGCCGAGGGGTCGGCGTGATAGGGCAAGGCCTGGGCAAAAGCCGGCCCTGCCGTCGCCAGCAGCAGCATTGCACCTGTCAGACCTGCCAGCCGCACCGCGTCAACCTCCCCTAAAGCTGATCGAGGCCATAGAGCAGGTCGGCCAGCAGGTCGTCGCCCGCTTCGAGCCCCACCGAGAGCCGCAGCAGGCCGGGAGTCACCCCGACTTCCAGCCGGGCCTCTTCGGTGAGCCTTGCATGGGTGGTGGTGCGCGGATGGGTGATCAGCGACTTGGCATCGCCCAGATTGTTGGAAATCAGGATCACCGCCAAAGCGTCGGAGAGCGCAAAGGCCGCCTCCTGGCCACCCTTGACCTCGAGCGCCAGCAATGACGAGCCGCGCGTCATCTGCGCCTTGGCCAGCTCATATTGCGGATGGCTGGGGTGATGCGGATAGATCACCCGGTCCAGCTTGGGATGGCTGGCCAGCGCCTCGGCAATCTGCTCGGCGCTGTCGGTCATCTGCCGGACGCGCAGCGACATGGTCTCGAGCCCCTTGAGCAGGACCCAGGCATTGAACGGGCTCAGCGAGGCGCCGGTCTGGCGCAGGAAGGTATGCAGATCGCCCTCGATCAGCTTCTTGGAGCCCAGCACGATGCCGCCCAGCACCCGGCCCTGGCCATCGATATGCTTGGTGGCCGAATAAGTGACGAGGTCGGCGCCCAGCGCCAAAGGCTTCTGGTAGAGCGCGGTGGCAAAGACATTGTCGACGATCAGCACGGCGCCATGGGCATGGGCGATATCGGCCACGGCCTTGATATCGACCAGTTCAAGCGAGGGATTGGTCGGGGTCTCGATGAAGACCAGCTTGGTATTGGGCTGCATGGCAGCGGCAAAATTGGTCGGGTCGCGGCCATCGACCAGCGTCGTGCTGACGCCATAGCGGGGCATGAAGTCCTCGACGACGAAGCGACAGCCACCAAACAGCGCCCGCGAAGCGACGATGTGGTCGCCGGCCCGGACCTGGCTCATGACGGCATCGGTGACGGCGGCCATGCCGGTGGCAAAGCCGCGCGCCGCTTCGGCGCCCTCAAGCAGCGCCATGCGCGTCTGCAGCACGTCGACCGTGGGGTTGGCGAAGCGGGAATAGTTATGCGCGCCGGGAATCTCGCCCTTGAACAGGCGCTCGGCGTGATCGGAGCTCGGATAGCTGTAGCCGGAATTGAGAAACAACGCCTCGCTGGTTTCGTTGAATTCGGTGCGGTGCGTGCCGCCATGGACCAGCTGGGTTTCCGGGGACCGGCGGGCCGGATCGAGAAGGGGATTGTTGGCTTTGGACATGGGTCACGCTTTCAAACAAAAAACCGGCACGCTGACAGGCGGCCGGTTCCCAAACGGTCTTTAGCAATTTGTTTAAAGTGGCTGCAAGCGACCGGCCAAATCACCACTGGAATGTGATCTAAGGCCAATTGGTTGTTGGCGTCAATTGCAGGGGTTGCTAGAGACAGCCAAAGCACCGGGAACGCGAGAAGCATGGACAAGCAAGAGAGCTGGCCGCAGGGCGTGTTTCCGGCGCGGCTGATCGAGGCGCTGCACCAGCAGGGCGCCATCAGGGCCGATCGCCCCTTCGATGACGATCAGGTGCAGCCGGCGAGCCTCGACCTGCGGTTGGGCGATGTCGCCTTTCGGGTGCGCTCGAGCTTCCTGCCCGGCCCCAGCCATTCGGTGGCCGAGCGCATCGAGGCGCTCAAGCTGCACGAGATCGACCTGACGCGCGGCGCGGTGCTGGAACGCGGCTGCGTCTATCTGGTGCCATTGCAGGAAAGCCTCGAGCTGCCCGGCATGGTCAGCGCCTCAGCCAATCCCAAGAGCTCGACAGGGCGGCTGGACGTCTTCACCCGCGTCATCGGCGACCGCGCCCGGGGCTTTGACCAGATGCCCGCCGGCTATGCGGGCCCGCTCTATCTTGAAATCAGCCCGCGCACCTTTCCCATCCTGGTGCGCACCGGTTCGCGGCTGAGCCAGATGCGCTTCCGCTGTGGCGACAATCGCCTGACCGTGGCCGAGCATCAGGCGCTGCATGCCAGCGACACGCTGGTCTTTGACAATGACGTGCCGGTCGGCGAAGGCGTCGCGCTCTCCATCGACCTCAAGGGCGTGGGTCGCAATGGCCTGGTCGGCTTCCGCTCCAAGCGCCACACCGCGGTGGTCGATGTCGACAAGAAGGCGGCGCTCGACGTGCACGACTTCTGGGAGCCGCTGCACAATCGCGGCCGCGAGGAACTGATCCTCGACCCCGACGAATTCTACATCCTGGTCAGCGACGAGGCGGTGCATGTACCGCCCACGCATGCGGCCGAAATGATGCCGTTCGATCCGCTGGTGGGTGAGTTCCGCGTGCATTATGCCGGGTTCTTCGACCCCGGCTTCGGCCATTCCCCCGCCGGCGGCACCGGCAGCCGCGCCGTGCTCGAAGTGCGCAGCCGCGAGGTGCCTTTCCTGCTCGGCCATGGCCAGACCATTGGCCGGCTGATCTATGAGCGGCTGGCGGAAAAGCCCGACCGGCTCTACGGCTCGGCGCTGGGCTCGAACTATCAGGCGCAGACCCTCAAGCTCTCCAAGCACTTCAAACCCTATATCGAATAGGCCGGGCTCGCTGCCTCCAGCTGTGCCCGGTAGTCGGCCAGGATCGTCGCGTCGCGCTGCGCCGGCGGCACCGACAGGGCGATATCGGCGACAATGCGCGCTGGCCGGCCGTTCAGCACCACGGCACGGTCGGCCAGCCGGGCGGCGTCTTCGGGCAGATGGGTGACGATCAGCACCGTGGGCCGGGTTTGTGCAACGAGCTGGGTGAATACCTGCTGCATCTCGCCCACCAGCGCGCGGTCCAGCGAGACGAAGGGCTCATCGAGCAGCAGCAGGCCGGCATTGACCGCGAAGGCGCGCGCCAGCGCCACGCGCCGCTGCATGCCGCCCGAAAGCTGATGCGGATAGAGCGCGCCGGCACCGTTCAGCCCGACCTGTGCCAAGGCCGTTTCAGCCATGGCAGGGGTGATGGCGGGCGCCACGGCCCGGATATTGTCCGCGGCGCTCAGCCAGGGCAGCAGGCGCGGATCCTGGAACACGAAGCCGGGCGGCGGCGCGAGATGAGCTGGTACGCCATCAATGGTGATCGTGCCGGCATAGTCACGATCGATGCCGGCGAGCAGGCGCAAGATGGTGGACTTGCCGACGCCCGAGGGACCCACCAAAGCCACCACGCTGGACGGCGCCAGGGTCAGCTGCAGGTTGTCCAGCAACGGCAGAGCGGCGCCGGGGAAGCGCTTGGCCGCGATAACGAGACTTACGCCTGGACCGGACGCCATTGCAGAGCCCTCCGTTCCAGCGGTCGCAGCAGGCCATATTCGAAGGCCAGCACGACCAGAATGAAGGCCGCCGTATAGGCCAGGATGCCGGTGATGTCGAAGAACTGGAACTGCACCGCAATGCGGTAGCCGACGCCGCCATCGCTGCCCAGGACCTCGAACACGAGAACGATCTTCCAGATCAGCGACAGGCCGGTGCGGGCGGCGGCCAGCACGAAGGGCAGCAGTTGCGGCGCGAAGATCAGCCGCAGGCGCCGCCAGGCCGAGAGGCGGAATACGGCGGCCAGTTCGTCGTAGTCGCGGGCAAAGCTGCGCGCGCCCTCGCGCGTGATGGAGATCACCAGCGGCAGCTTGTTTATGGTGACCGCCAGGATCAGCGCCAGATCGGTCAGGCCGAGCCAGATATAAAGCACAATGGCGACGACAATGGCCGGCAGGTTGAGCCCGACCAGCAGCCAGCCGGAAAACAGCTGATCAACCCAGCGCACGCGGCCAAAGGCAATGCCGAGCGCCGTGCCCAGGACCATGGCGGCGACAAAGGCAGTGGAGGCGCGCAGCAGGGTGCGGCCGAGATCGACCAGCAGGGGGCCGGTGCTCGCGGCGTCCCACATTTCGGCGGCCACCGCGAGCGGGCCGGGAAACAGGCGATGGGCAAAGAGCAGCGCCAGGACCTGCCACAGGATCAGCAGCAAAGGCAGCGACAGGACGCTCAGCGCCGCGCCGGGGCGACGCCCCTGCCCGCCTGGACCCGATGCTGGGAAGGCTGTCGGTTCTATTTGCTGTAGCCTTGCCAAAACGTGCCCGGGGCCAGGGTCTGGGTCTCGCCGACCAGTTCGCTGCCGCCGAATTCGGCCATGAGGGCAAAGGCGTGCTGGGCAGCCTCGATCTGGTCCGGCCGGTAGTGGCTGACAATGCCGGCGCGGTAGTCGTCGCGCAACTGGATGAAGAGGGCATCGTCATCGGCGGCACCCATCAGGTCGCGCAGCGACTCCCAGGCGGTGTCGTCGGTCAATAGCAGCGCCTTGGCCGCAAAAGAGGCGTCGAGAAAGGCCGTCAGCGCCGGCGCCTTGCCGGTGGCGGTGGCCTCGGCAAAGGTCCATCCCAGCAGCGGCGGCTGCTCGGGCACGCCCAGGGCGGTCAGCATGTCGGCCACCGAGAGCAGTTCGGTGAGGCCGGCAGCCTTGGCGCGGGCGTTGAAATGCCAGAAATTGAGCCCGGCCGCGACCCGACCGTCGAGCAGCAGTTCGTTGACCAGCGGCGGCGCCCCATAATTGACGGTGACGTCATTGACGAGGTTCGCCCCGGTCAGCTTGTGGTAATAGGCCTGCAGCACGACCCAGCTCTTGTCGACCGGGCCACCGGCCACGGCGATGGTGGCGCCCTTGAGGCCTTCGACACGGGCAATGGCGCTGTCGGGCGCCAGCATCAGCCCGCCCACGGCGAGCGAATGGGGCACCATGGCGACCAGATTGCCGGTATGGCGCTGGATCGAGACCCAGACGAAATCGGAGAGGATCACGTCCACCGCACCAGCCTGCAGCGCGATCTGGCCGGCGCGGCTATCGGCCAGCGGGCGAACCTGCAGCTCAAAGCCATGCTCGGCGTCGAGGCCGAGCCGCTTGATGGTGTCGATTTCCCACTGCACCGTACCGCTTTCCTGCACGCCGATGGTCAGGATTGGCAGCGCGGCAGGTTGGGCCAAGGCGGGGGAGACCAAGAGCGCCAAAGCGGGCAGCAGAAAGCGGATAAGTCGGCGCACGGCATTCTCCAGGGCTGGCTACGCGACACTGATCGGGGGATCAGCGGCCGGTCGCAGCGGCGCGTCCGCTATAGCAAGAAAATCTGCCGTCCGGCGACGGGCCAGACGAAATAATCCCCGTTCTGCGGGCGCCTGGGGCGCCGATGCGGGAAAGGCGACCACCTTGCGCTGCCGCGCCGTCACTATGTCTTGACGCCTGCGCCGATTTCCAGCATCTATTCGCCCGATGCGGGTGTAGCTCAATGGTAGAGCTTTTGCTTCCCAAGCAAGTGACGAGGGTTCGATTCCCTTCACCCGCTCCACCCCCTCTGATTACTGTTTATCCAACCATATGAATCCGCAAGCGAATTGCCGATGTCAAGGAAGCTTGCGTTGGTTTCGCGCTCTTGCCCGTGCTACAACCTGTGCTACAAAGTGTGCACTTAGTTGTGGAGGATCGGCTTTTGGGGCGTCGTGTAGACCTTGATCGGTATCTGAAGCGCAGGGGCTATAGTTGGACTTACAACCGTAGGGTTCCCGCGCCGCTACTGGGCCTTGACGATCGCGGTCCTGTTGTTCGCCAAGCACTCGGGACAAGAGATTTAGCGATCGCGCGGAAAGCCAGGGACCTGTTAGAGGCCGCTGACGACGAGCGGTGGGGTGCTCTAATGGCTGGCACGGCGGGGGACGATACAACATCCCGATACAATGACGCTGTACGATTGGCAGCAGCCTTGGGCTACGGCTATCGGCCTGCAGCCGAGATCGCTAGCAATGCATCTTGGGCGGAGTTGGCCAGTCGCATGGAACGAGTTTTGCCACAAGCCACCTCCAGTCCAGTGATACAAGCGGTGCTTGGGACAGTTGAAGCGCCTGCAGCACGCTTCGCAGATGCGCTTAAGGTTTACAATGACGAGATTTTCCGCGCTGAACTGGCTAAGAAGTCGCCACAGCAGCTGCGTAAGTGGCGCGTAATACCGGAAAGGGCAATTCGAAATTTTGCGGAGGTCGTGGGCGACAAGCCGCTTGAAGAAATTTCCAGGGCCGACGCTGTGTCCTTCTATAGGTATTGGCTTGAGAAAGTTTCTCCGAATGCGTCCAGTGCCGAGCGCTGGAGCGCTTCTTCCGGAAATCGGCAGATTGGGGAATTGCGGAAGCTTTACCGAGAGTACTTTGACCATGTTCACGATCAACCCGACAAGCCGAACCCGTTTCGAGGACTAAGCTTCAAAGAAGGTACAAAGAACAAACGACCGGCTTTCTCCGACAACTGGATTCAGACGCATTTCTGCACTAACGGTCGGTTGGATGGTCTGAACACTGAAGCAAAAGCAATTCTACTGGCGATGGTAGAAACTGGTGCCCGCCCAAGCGAACTTTGCAACTTGAACGAAGAAGCTATTCGACTTGATGAAGATATATGAGCTGCTGCCGGTTCGGTGGACACTCGGTTAGGCTAACTTAGCTTGCTCTTCG